>CAZETV010000001.1:0-572787 GCA_964514965.1 Hadarchaeota archaeon (SeqCode)
TCAGTGATGGAAAAGCCCGACTTTTGCAACAGGGGCGACTTTTGCAACAAAGCCGATAGCGGTCGAAACAACTCCTTTCACCGAAATCCTCGAAAAGGGCACCGAACCTAGGAACCCATGGAGGGGGAAAAATTTTGGTGAGGGATAAACCTTCCAAGCTCAAGCTACGCCTAGCCCTGAGCCCCCCCTCCCGAAAACTCTTGCGTTTACTGCAGCGCCTTAAGCGCGCGGTCGGTGCTATACGCCCAAGGCGAGTTGACAAGCAAGCGGCAACTCGGATTAAGCTCAAACAGGCTGACTTGGAGGCCCTCGAGCGGCTGAGGCGCATCGCAATAGAAAATGCCATGCAAGTTTCAGCCAGCGGAAGAATGAGAAAAGCAACGCGTGGGAAAAGAAAGAAATCGAAAAACAAAAGGCGTAGTTAAATCAGCCTTTCTTTAGACTTTTAATTAAAAATTTACCGAGCTTTCTAAACTCCTTTGCAGCCGGAGATTGGGGCGCGTAGCGTACCACGGGAACCCCAACCGCGGTGGACTCGTAAACTTTCGGGTCTTCGGGTATAGTAGCGATGATTGGCCAGCCAAGGAGCTTTTTGACATCCTTTATCGAAAGGTCGAAAGGGTTCCCCCCCACCTTATTCACGATTACCCCCAAGATCGGGATTTTATATCGCTCTGCTGTACGAAGCGTTTTGAGGGTGCTTGCAATGGTCGGAACGTGAGGGTTGGTGACGATGATTATCTCATCGCACGCTTTTATTGCAGCAATTGACTCGCTCCCTATCCCGGGTGCGGAGTCAATGAGAATCACCTTATGCTTGCTTTTCAGTGGTGCCAAATGCCCTCTGAGGTCAACCAAGTAGATATCCTCAACGTATGTGATTGAGCCGAGGACTACAAGAAGTCCATGGGATCTCATAACCGCTTTCTCGATCGGGGTCTCGTCGGCGAGAACATCGTGGATGGTGACTTGGGGCGTGAACTCTCCGAAGTGCAGGCCGAGGTTAGGAGAGGTGAGGTTGGCGTCTACGGCCAAGACATTGTTCCCCATCAATTGGGTCAGACATATGCCCAGGTTTGCCACGGTCGTCGTCTTACCTACGCCACCCTTACAGGAAAAAACACCGATAACCTTAGCTCGTTTGTGTTTGATATTGATGCCTTTTTTGCGTTTGGGTTCGAATGCGGACAGGAGACTCGTGTAGCCCTTATTGCCGCTCCTTGGTTTTTTTGGCATCGCTACACCTTTTTTATAGTTCCCTCTTTCGATTAATAAAGACGTATTTGGTAAATATTTTTTATTTAAAAGACATTTTTGTAAAATTCATCCTACTAAACGATGTATTTTAGTAAGCCAAAATTGGGAGGATAAATAGAATTAGGATGGCCGACATGCTATTAAGGGGGGAACTTGTCAATCCAGATAGTAAATGAGGGCCAGACGAAGCTCGAGGTACCTGAGCTTGAGAGCTTCCGCACTCGTGCAGGCGATTATGTTCCTTCTCTGACACGCGTTTTCTACAATCCGTACATGGAGTTCTGCCGCGACCTATCGGTTTCTGCTGTTCAGGCTCTAACCCGTGAACTAGATACCCTCTGTTTGTGTGACCCGCTGGCTGGTGTTGGTGTGCGGGGGTTACGCTATGCTAAAGAAGTTGAAGGCATCGCGCGCGTTATCGTTAATGACCGTTCGTTTGAAGCGGTTGAGTTCATCCGACGGAACATCGAGCTTAACGAACTGGGATGTGTTGAAGTACACAACGAGGACGCCAACACACTGCTTTGGCGGCGCGCGCCACATTTTCATTTCATCGACCTCGATCCTTTTGGTTCACCAGCCTCGTTCATTGATTCTGCCTGCGCCTCGCTCCTCCGCAGGGGGGTGCTGGCCCTGACCGCCACTGACACCGCCCCGCTTTCGGGAACCCACGCTAAGGCTTGCATTCGCAGATACGGCTCTAAACCACTCAAGGTAGAGTATGGCCGTGAGCTTGGGGTTCGGATTTTGATAGGTTTTTGTCAGAGAGTGGCAGGGAAATACGATCTTGCCCTTACGCCAGTGTTGGCTCACGCCACGAGGCATTACTTCAGGGTTTACCTTCGGGGACAACGGAGGGCAGGTGACACGAATGAGATACTGGCAAATCAAGGTTATGTGTCGCATTGTCGCGCGTGCGGAAATCGGGGTCTGACTTCAGGTTTGGTGCCCGAGTTGCCCCAAAAGTGCAAGTGTGGTGAAAAGCTTGAGCATGCAGGGCCACTTTGGCTCGGGCAGTTAGGTGACAAAGAATTCATAGGGGGGATGATTAATGACATAGCCCAGCGAAATTTCAGGCTCGGGCAGCAGGAGCTAACGCTGCTCAATCTCTGCCGCGAGGAAACTGAAGGACCCTCCATGTTCTACGATATGCATGAGCTCGCTGGACGCGTGGGAGTTTCACCGCCAAAAATTGTTGAGTTGATTGGAAAGTTTCGAAAACAAGGTTACTTCGCCTCGCGCACCCACTTTTCGGGCACGGGCTTCAGAACCGATGCGCCAATGGATGAAATCATCAAAATTTTCAAACTCGTTTAAACCCCTCTGCGATGACGTAGACCTCTGAGCTACCTTTCCGCGAGGCGGGTGGTTTGGAAATTTTCAGGAAATCAAACTTCTTTCTCACGTTTTGAACGAAGTCTTGGAAGAACTCCCCTTGGAAAACCTTTACTAGAAACTTCCCTCCTCGGCTCAAAACCTCGCTAGCGAGTGTAAACGCTGCGTCTGATAGTTCAATCGAGCGGGCATGGTCGACGCTCCAGACTCCTGAGATTTGGGGCGACGCGTCCGAGAGTACCACATCGGCAGGGCGCGGAAGATTTTGTTGAATTAACTCTGGTGTTGAAGAGTCGGTGATATCTGCCACTAAGGTTTTAACGTTTTTGTGAGGGAGTTTTGTGATTTTTTGGAGGTCAACGCCCAACACAAATCCTTCATCACCGACTTCCTCGCGCGCAACTTGAAGCCACCCACCAGGAGCAGCGCCTAGGTCGACGACGACATTGCCGCGTTGAAGCAAGTCGTAACGTTCATTGAACTGTTTGAGCTTGAACGCTGAACGTGCCCTGTACCCGGCCCGTTTCGCCATACGGTAGTAGTGCTCCCGTTTCCTCTCGCGCCGTTGTTTACTCATACCCGACACCTTTCTTTGGCTTGAGCCCGCAAGCTTTAAAGCTCAACAAAACATGCCTGAGCAGCTCATGGAAATCTGGATTGTAAAAAAGATGACTTTCACACTTACAATCGCTTGAGCCAAAACCTTGGATGGTCGGGAGGTTTTTCGCAAGTTCGGCAGTGACAGCACATTCTTTTCGCTCCTCACTTTGCGCGACGATTACCTCGGTCGCACGGGCGCGAGAGAGCAAGTAGTCGATGTGCCAGTGGATTTTTTTCTCCTTGCGCATGTGGCGCCCGACTCTTTTTTCGAGCCCACCCAGTGCCGAGCCGACGTAAGCGTAGTAGCCAGCCTTAAATGAGTGATTGCCGAGCTCACCAATGCTCAGCACTAGTTCGTAGGGGACATGAACGAGTAACACGTATGTTCCGCGCATGTAGCTCGGTTAATATTGGGGCCAATGCTACTTTTGCTTTCCGCAAGGATCCAGAACCAAGCCCGATTGCATTTTCCAACGCGCTTCACCTCACCTTCGCGTTCGAGGATTGGGGGCCAAAAACGAAAAAATATGACTTCTAAAGCTCAACATCTAGTCCTAGCTTCTCGCAAAGTTCCTTGTAGCGATTCCTCACGGTAACCTCTGTAACCCGCGCCACATCCGCCACATCCCGCTGCGTCCGCCGCTCTCCGCACTGCACGCTAGCAATATAGATAGCCGCGGCCGCCACACCCGTCGGCCCTCTTCCCGAGGTCAGCCCCTTCTTCGTCGCCTCTTTGAGCAGCTCGATTGCCTTCGACTGCACCTCGCCGCTGAGCCCGAGCTCGCTCCCGAAGCGGGGTATATAATCAACTGGACTAGTCGGGCGCAGGTGAATGAGCAACTCGCGTGAAATGAAACGGTAACTCCGCCCAATTTCCTTCTTGCTAACTCGCGAAACATCAGCAATCTCGTCGAGTGTTCTGGGAACCTTGCATTCCCGGCAGGCCGCGTAAAGGGCCGCCGCGGCAACGCCTTCAATTGACCGCCCCCGGATCAACCTTTCCTCGACCGCACGCCGGTAGATTACCGCAGCCGCCTCACGAACATTCCGTGGCAATCCCAAGTGTGAGGACATCCGGTCGACTTCCGAGAGCGCGAAGGCTAGGTTGCGTTCGGTGGCATCAGAAACGCGGATTCGCCGTTGCCACTTTCGAAGGCGGTAAATCTGGGCTCGGCGCTTGGGGGTGAGGTCCTTGCCGTGAGAGTCGCGATCTCGCCAGTCAATCATCGTCGACAATCCTTTATCGTGAATAGTGAACGTCATGGGCGCTCCGACCCGTCCCCGGCGCTCCCGCTGCTCTTGGTCAAACGCCCTCCACTCCGGGCCCATGTCCATTATCTTGTCGTGAATGATGAAACCGCACGCAGCACACACTAATTCGGCGCGCTCGTACACACGCACGAATTTTGGGCTTCCGCACTCAGGACACTTTTTTTGTTTTTCGGGTTTTTCCATACTGCTCCCCCATATATAGATCCTCGCCAACGAGCTTCCCCAGGCTAGCTTGAGCGAACCCACGGGTGGGTTTTACCACTATGTAAGGCGCCGCGACGGGTCCGAACAGGTCAAGTACATTCCCCACGCGTGCGCCGCCTACAGCATATACAGCTCCGCCGAGGGATGGCACCTGCTCGGCGCGCAGCACGAGCCCGCGGTTGGTGAGGTGAATAACCTTGCCTAGTCTGCGCATTTAATCCCCTAAAAGTTTAAAAGGCAATTTATCTCCTCGTATATAAGTTTTTCGATATATTTAAAATTTGCGGTAGTTTGCCCAAAATTGCCCAAAACCCGAGAAAATTCTTAAGCGCAACCGATTATTTAGAGATGATGGTCGAATGGCTAGAAAGATTCGAAAGATTCGCAGGCTCGTGCTCGACGTGCTTAAGCCCCACAGCCCCACGCTGCCAGAGTTTGCAACAAAGCTCAGCTCAATGTCTGGCGTTGACGGGGTTAACGTTACGCTCATCGAGATCGACAAGGACACGGAGACGGTCAAGATAACCATTGACGGCCAACTTGACTATGGCACAATACGCTCGGCGATTGAAGAATGGGGCGGAGTCGTCCACAGCATCGATGAAGTCATCGCAGGCAGTTTAACGGGTGATATCATAAAGCGCCCATCTAGAGGTCGTACCCGCGAAGGTGGCGACTAGCGTCTTCTATACCAACAATCGGGTTGTTTACAAGTTTCACAGTTGGTTTCTATTTTCGTGCCCGGTTCACCTTTTATCCTCTTCACCAGCTTTCGGGCTTTGATAAGTTGTTTATTGGTTACCTGAACAGACAGGGTGACACTACCCTCGGCGCCTGAGATGCCTCCCTTGCCTATAGCAATGGCTTCCGCGCCCGTCAGAATCTTGAAAGCTTCGAGCTCAGTGATAACTTTCCCTGCTGCGGGCATTATTCCCAAAGGAAGACCTGTGGCGTAGCTAGCTCGAAAGATTCCAGTAGTTTTGGAGACTTTTTGGATAGAACCAGGAATAAACTTCTCGAGCCCCACAGGGATGATGAAGTTCACGCCCTGCGCCATGATAGTCCCCAATGCCTTACCAATGGTGCCTCCTCCACGCGATGCCAATAAAACTCCCGCCGTGCCACTGGCATCGAGCGCATTGGCACCTTTGATAAATACATCGTCGGCCGTAAGTTCGGGAAGTATATCGTCGAGTTTGCTTTCGATGAGCTTGCCCCTACGGATGATGATATTTCCTCTGCGCTGCTTGGGGGGGACGACGCAAGTACCTTTCGGCAAAACGATGCCTGCCACGAATTTTTCTCGTTCAATTTTTTTTCCTAACAGCTCTTCGGCTACGCGAGCGTTGGTTGTGCCAAGCCCAATCACTATCGTTCCTTGGCGGAGGGCTCGCTTGACCTCAGGGAGAGCGGTAACAGCCTTAGCTATCAAGCGCTTCGATTCGGCTGGAGTTAGACTTACTTGAATGTAGGGCATGTCACACGGAGTTAATTTAACTGGTTTAAAAACTTGGTGTTTGATTAAACAATCGACTACGGTAAAAAAATTTGAGTATTTCGCGGCGCTACTCAAGCGTTTCTATAAAGAACTAATCGTCGATATCTGGCGCTTTCTGACCTCGAAGTACTCGTAGTTTGTGGCGGAGAAGTTGCAGCGATCCCTCCCGCGAATGGTATAAGTTAAAAAAGTGGATATGGGCAGTCTTGAACATCGTCGGCAAAGGGAAGCAACAAACACTATGATTTTTCTTCAGGCGCCGCTGACTTCTCAGCTTCAACGGGTTTGGCCTCAAGCAGCACGGCATCGACGCCGCCGCTCTGCCCGGGTCGGCTAGTCACGCGTGCGCGGCCGAGCTCGGTTTCTATTATCGCGCCCTTAGTCATGACATTTCTACGTACGAAGTGAGGGTCTGCAGGATTTTCGACGACTGTGAGTATCTTCGATTTTTGGGCCTGCCCGGTTTTAGGGTCCACAACGTTGACGGCATCGGTGCCGAGCAAGCTGATTTTTATGCCCCCACCAAAGGTGCATCGGTTGACTTGTTTGATTGGACCGAGTTTAGTCTCGACGAACTCGCTCCCCATCTCCCGCTCACGCTTCTTCCGGCTGGCCCATATTCGCCCTCCGCTGGGCTTCTTTAACGATCTACCCTGCCACTTAGCCATTTAGACACCGCTTGCAATCTTTGAACATAAGAGTATAAAAAGTCCTTATCTCATGAGTTCCTCGATTCGTTCACGGATCTTGTCCATATCGTCATCAAAACCGAAGTAACCTGCGAATCTTCGCGAGGTTCGAAGCACTCGTGTCCGCTCGAAATTTCTGGATTCGATGAACCCTAAAGCGGTGAGTTGTTTGATGTGATCGTAGACTCGACTGCCCCGTACATCGGCGAGCCTCGCTTGGTAGACGGGCTGCTTGTAGGCAATCATGGCGAGCGTCTTCAAAGCTCCCCGCGAGAGCTTTGCTTTAGACATCACTCCCTCCAGCTTTGGCATATACTCCTCGCGGAGGCGGAGCGAAAAGGTCCCCTTTGAGGTTTCAGCGAGCATCAAGGGGCCATTCTTCTTCCCGTAGTCAGCTATGAGTTCCTCCATAATCTTGCGCGCGTAGGTCTCAGAAGAGGTTCCCAAGATTTTACGCAGTTCGTCCAAGGTCAACGGACGATCAGCCGCGTAGAGGGCGGCTTCGATAATCGAGCGATCTTCTTGAACACCCATGCTACCCCTCTTTTACTGGCAAGGCGGCAAATATTTCACCAAATGGTTCTGGTTGCCGCAACGAGACCCTGCCTTGAACTTCTAGGAACAATAGGAGAAGAAGTGTTCTGGCCACCTCGAGCCTAGTTCGTTCGAGGACGAGTGCCGAGAGAGAGATCTCTTGCCCTGAAGCGGTGAGGCTTTTTACTCGTTGGTACAGCTCTTCAAGATACTGCTCGATGTTTGTGTGGTATTCGCTGAGCGTCTGCATGATTTTCTCTAACTTCCTCCTGTGGACGAGTTTCCGCGTTGGGGTATCTTGGAGCGCATCTTGTAGCGCGCCCATAAGGTCTAGAAGTGTAATTTTGCGAGGTGAGCGCTGTATAATCGTTATTTGTCCGAGTTCAGGCAAATCGATATCTAACATCTCCTTAAGTTCCTCCTCTACTTCCGGATTTTTATGCCCGTTGAACACAAAATCTGATTTCATCCGCAAAAGCACCGAGGCCGAAAGTAGCGTCCGCCCTGAAACACGAAGGTCGAACTCCCGCATTTCCTTCACGCGTTGCATGTAGACACCCGCAATCTTCTCGATGTCGATATCCCACGGGTCGAGTTTGTGCTCCTGCACCAGTCCGAGCAGAATCTGGAAAGGTTGATCAGCGATAGTCGTCATGTCTTCACCTCATGCAAGCCCCGCCAGCTCTACCGAGAACAGGCGAGACACCCCGCTTTTACCCATCGTGACACCGAACAAACGATCGGCCACAGACATCATCGAATCGTGCAGTGTGACGAGGATGACTTGCGACTCGCGCGAGGATCGGCCGATGAGTTCCGCGACCCGACGAAGATTCTGGTCGTCGAGGTGGGCGTCGATTTCATCGAGCACATAGAGAGTGGTGGATCGGAAGCGCTGGAGAGAGAAGATAAAAGCAAGAGCGGTTAGTGCCTTTTCTCCGCCCGAGAGGGCCCCCACTCTAGTAACCTCCTTGCCTGCTGGTTTAGCCTCAATTTCAAGTCCTCCCTCGAATGGGATTTCCTCGTTCTCCAAAATCAGCCCCGCTACACCTCCTGGCGATAGCTCGCTAAAAATCTTGCTGAAGTATTGTGAAATCTCGTTAAAAGTCTGCATGAACACTTCTTTTTTCTTTTCATCTATTTCTTGCATGAAATCGAGAATTGCCTGTTTCTCTGCGACCAGCTTGTCGTGCTTCATTTTTTCGGAGTTGTAACGGCGCTCAGCATTTCTGAAATCTTGGATAGCCCGGAAGTTCACAGGACCGAGCGCCTCGAGTTCTGTCTCCAGAGTTCCGACCCTTCGTTCAAGCTTGACCGGATCGGTATCAAGGGTAATCTCAACCTCTATCTTGGTTTGCTTTAGCTCTCCTTCGATATTTTCGAGTTGGGGCCGCAGCGAGGCCTCCTCGACCTTGAATGTCTGTAGTTCGTTACTGAGTTGCTCGATTGGATTCTCTATGTTGCCTGCTTTCTTCTTGAGGCTTTCAACTTTGAGCCGAAGTTTTTCTCTTTCCTTGCGAAGGGTTCCAACCGATGACCGTTCCTTCTCTTCCAGCGAGGTTACTCTATCGAACTCAATCTGGGTTTCCTGAACTTTTTGTTGTAGCTGTTTCAGCCTATCATCCAGCTGGGAGCGCATAGCTTCCAAGCTTATTAGACGGTGCTGGAGTTGTGGTCTCGTATCGGGCTCATTTGGTTTGTCAAGCGGTGGTGCACTCTTGAGAAGCCCTGAAGCTTGCTCGAAATGTTTGGAAAAGTCGCCTAAAATAACACGTAAATCATCCAGGACCCCATGGAGTTCTTGAAGCACTTTTTCAGTTTCAGCGCTTGATCTGCTAGACTCAAAGGTTTGAGTTAGTGCGTTAAATCTTTCGTAAAGATTTTCGAACTTCGAAGAAAGAGAGGGTATTTTTTCAAGTGAAGTATCCCTCTCATCTTGAGGGGCAATTTCTTTGATGCGGACGCTAAGATCAACGATTTCTCGCTCTATTCTTGCTCGATCTCCCGTCGTCGAGTTGAGCATTTCTCCGAACAATTTGAGACGTTCTCGTATTTTTCCCGCCTCCGCAAACATTCCTGTATTCTGTTTTTCCTCTATGAGTTTCTCTATATACCCAACTTTTCGATCATAGTTCCCAGCTTCGTCTAGAATTTTTCGACGCTTACCGCGCAGTTCTTGCAGCGCTTCTTCCTTCGCTTTTATTTTCTGCTGTAACTGCGAAAGTTTTTTCTTGCAATTGGCGCGCCGAACGTTGAGGAGCGCGGCCCGGATACGCCCAAGTTCCTGATTCAACTCTCTATATCTAATGGCATCCTCCCGTTCAGATCGGAGTTTTTCCATCTGCACTGAAATCTCGCCGAGGATAGCGTCCATCGAATTGAGATTGGTCTTGACGCGCTGGAGTTCCGAAAGCGATTTTTGCTTTTTTTCATCGTACTCCGCGACCCCCGCAAGGTCGTCGATGATCGTCCGGCGGTCGACTGGGTCCATCTTTATGAAGCGGTCGACATCCCCTTGCATGATGAAGTTGTAACCCCCTGGACTGGACATGGTTTTGGAGAGCATGTCAACGATTTCCTGCCGCGAGGCGCGCTTTCGGTTTATCCGATACTCGCATTTGCCGCTGCGGTCCACTTTTCGGGATATTACCACAGCCGTTGAGTTGATGGGCAGCGCACCGTCTTCATTATTGAAATGGAGTAAAACCTCCGCAGAAGGAGCTGGGCGCTGGCTTTTTGCCCCATTAAAGAGGAAATCAGAAAAGCGCTCGGCGCGCATAAGTTTCGCGCTCATCCCACCCAGCACGAAGCAGAGCGCATCAACGACATTGCTTTTGCCCGAACCGTTTGGGCCAACAATAGCAGTCAAACCTTTCGAGAGGGGGATGCTTACCTTTGTGTTTCCAAATGATTTGAACCCGCGGAGCTCAATCTTGCTTACGTATGACACATTTTCCGCCTTGGGAGGTTATTCACCCCCCGGTCCTCCTCCAACCTCCAAAACTAATTTTATTTTCTTTTTGGGGTTAAAAATTTTTCGTTTTTTTAATTTTCGACGATTTCTATGGTAATTTGGTGAGATTAGATAGTTTCGGATTATGCATCTTTTGAGTTTTCTAGATTCCAAATTTTAAACCTGAGATAATAAGACGGTGATATTACGGCAAAATCCGCAGTTTGTACTTAAAAATTTAAAGTAGCACGGAGTAGTTATTTTGGATTGTATGGTTATCGAAAAGTTTCCTATAGCGAAATTGCCTGGCGTGGCTAGGCTGCGGGCCATGGCAGCGAAGTACTACGAGCAGCAGTTGTTAGATGAGGTAAAGCAGCGGGGAAACATTCCGCGGCACATAGCGATAATTTTGGATGGTAACCGTCGTTTCGCAAAGAAAGTAGGGTTAAACAAACTGCAGGGGCACGCTTTGGGGGCTAGAAAGCTCGAAGAGGTGTTGGATTGGTGCCAAGAACTCGGCGTTAAATACATCACAGTTTACGCTTTTTCGACCGAGAACTTTAACCGATCGAGCGAAGAGGTAAAAGCGCTTATGGATTTGTTTGCTGAAAAATTCAAAAAAGTGGCTAAGGACGAACGCGTTCATAAGTATAAAATACGCGTTCGCGCAATAGGTGATATAACTCACTTACCCGAGCAGGTAAGGAGAGCAATCGAGGAAGCACAGAAAATAACTCAGAGTTACAATGGTTATACCCTAAATATCGCTGTTGGCTATGGGGGCAGGGCTGAACTCGCCGAGGCGGTCCGGAAGATATGCGAACGCATCAAACGAGGCGAACTCAAACCCAGCGATGTTAACGAAAGTATCATAAATAACTACCTCTACACCGCTGGCATGCCCGACCCAGATTTGGTCATTCGCACCAGCGGGGAGGAGCGGCTGAGCGGTTTTCTGCTCTGGCAGTCGGCTTACAGCGAACTCTACTTTTGCGAGGCGAACTGGCCCGAGTTCAACAAGATCGAGTTTCTGCGTGCTGTTCGCACCTACCAAGGGCGAGAGCGAAGGTTAGGAACATGAAGGCTGAAATCGCGATAATTGGCGGGTCTGGCGTTTATTCAATAGGCATACTTGAGAACCCGAGCGCCATCGTTGTGAGTACCCCATACGGCAACTCGCTTGAAATTGTTATCGGCAAGTTGGGCGGACATCGAGTTGCGTTCTTACCCCGGCACGGTAAGAAACACACTGTGCCACCTCACCTCGTTAACTATCGCGCTAACCTTTGGGCACTCCGTGAGCTGGGCGTGAAGCGGGCACTAGCGACAACCGCCTGTGGCTCACTCAACCCCAAGATGCGCCCCGGGGAGCTGGCGTTGCTATATCAGTTTATCGATTTCACGAAACGGCGCACCCAGACTTTTTATGAAGGGGGGGAAAAAGGCGTCGCCCACGTCGATGTCACGGAACCTTACTGCTCCGAGCTAAGGAATATCTTGTTTAAAACAGCCAGAGACCTTAAACTCAAGCTTCACCCTCGCGCGACCTATGGATGCACTGAGGGCCCGCGTTTCGAGACGGCGGCGGAAATCAAAGCGCTACGCTACTTGGGCTGCGATCTCGTGGGGATGACGAACGTGCATGAGTGCGTGCTAGCGCGAGAACTCGAAATCTGTTATGCGGCAGTCGCGGTCGTAACAAACTTCGCGGCAGGCATTTCAAAAACAAAGCTCACCCACACAGAAGTTGCCGGCCTAATGAAAGAGAACATAGATCGAGTTCAAAAGCTGATGTTTAAAGCAATCACTAGAATACCCAAAAAGCGCTCGTGTGCATGTGGTCATGCACTTGAGGGGGCAGTGGTGTAGGTCTAACTCTCTCCCTCGTAAAATTCCTCGTAGTACTCTGGGGGCTCGAGCTCGTACTCCCGTTCTGCTGGCTTTTTCTTCTTCTTCGTCTCGATGATGACGGGAACCTCTTTCGGCTCTTTTCCCTTCTCGCTGATTTTGTAAGCTGCACGTTGCTTTATCTTGCTTTTATAACCGCAACGAGGGCAGGCCAGTCGCCTTGAACGTCCAATTTTCGTAGGAAAGAGCATACTTCCACACTTTGGGCAAAATTCCATAAGCGTCACCAACAAGGTTGAATTTTTAGGGGTAAAACTCCTTTATAAACCTATCGCTCTACCTTGGCTTTGTTGAATAAGTCATTTTTCACCCCCACTTTTTAAACACGAACCACTTTTTAAACAAAGCCGCTCTACCTCAGAGCCGGCACAGGCAAGGAAGAAACTGCTTTCACTTAATCTTGGCTGCAACCCGCTCGATACGATCTTTCATCGTCCGAAGCTCATCCAAACGCTCGTCTATGCGGAGTGTCGTGACCACGCGCTTGGCGCCAGCATCGATGACGGCCCGGTGCGCAGCTTTCGTGATTCCCAGCGCGGTCTCCAAATCAGCCTCAAAGACTGTGCTGGCCGGGCAGAGACGGTATTTCACTCCAGACCGCTTGACCTCGCGTAGTGCGGTTGCAATATAATCACTCAAACTCGTGCTCGAAGTCCCGATCGGCACCACCGAGAGTTCGGCTACCACAAATCTTTTCACCATCTCACCAATTAGCCCTTAATATGTTGACCCAATAAGTATGCGCGGTGAACGAGTGTACCTCATATTAGGCTGCGGTGATGTCGGATTTTCGGTGGCGAGCAGGCTCAAGAAGCGGGGCGCGGAGCTGGTGGTGGTTGATAAGGACGTCAAAAAAATCGAATGGTTCAAGAAGGCGGGTTACAGCGCTTTCGTGGGCGACTTTTGCCTGCCCTATGTGCTCAAAGACGCCGGAATCTCGCGAGCGGAGGTTATACTTATCATGGTTCCCGATTTCCGCGCCACCAAGCAGGCGCTGGGGGCGATTAACAGCTTGAAAGTAGAGCTGAAGATAGACCCCGTAGTGGTCGCTCGAGTTATAGACGAGGCTGAGACGACGGAAGTCAAGCGCTTGGGTGCCAGTGATGCTTTGCCATCGTCCCAAATCCTCGCGAACTTTACCCTCAGTAGGTTTGAGGAGTTGAAAGGGATGGTGAAAGAAAAGCGCCTACGCGCGTTGCTTCGGGGACTCGGGGGGAGGATAGCGATTGTGCTCCAGACAAACCCCGATCCAGATGGGATTGCGAGTGGTGTGGCATTGAAGCGTTACGCTAAAGCGTTTGGAATAGATGCCGACATCATTTACGATGGAAGTATAGGCCACCAGCAGAACCGCGCCTTCGTTAATTTGCTAGATTTGAATCTACTTCGTGCTGAGGAAATCAATTTCAAAGACTATACCGCGTTTGCGCTCGTTGATGTTGCAACCCACGCTAACTGCGCCCTCCCAAAAAATATCTTGCCTACAATTGTAATCGACCACCACCCAGTGCCCTCAAGCGAAGTGCAGGCTAGATATCAAGACATCACTATCGTCGGATCCACATCAACGCTCTTGACGAATTATCTCAGGTACGCTGCGGTGGAGATTGATGGGGCGACTGCAGATGCGCTTGTGATCGGGATCCTGACTGACACAATGAACTTCACCAGGGGAACCACACCTACCGATTTCGACGCCTTCAAATATCTCATGAAGCTGACGGACGTTGAGCTGCTCGGGAAGCTCCAGTCCCCAGCAATTTCGTCCGAGGCTCTCGACGTGCTCGCGCGCGCCATCAAAGGAAGCAAGCTCAAAGGGGGCTATCTGATAACGAACGTCGGAGAAGTTGATGATCGGGACACTCTCCCCCAAGCCGCGGACTTCCTCCTCAAACGCGAGGGGGTGCAGACTGTGTTGGTCTACGGGATATGGAATAACTCAGTCTGCGTTTCAGCTCGAACGAACGACATAGCCATACATCTCGGGCAGACACTCAGGCAGGCTTTCGGCGAAATCGGCTCGGCTGGGGGGCACGCGCGCATGGCCGGGGCGATGATTCCCCTTAAATCCATCAAGGCAACGAGCAAGCGGGTTCTTAAGCGCGCAATCGATCGACAGGTGGGTAGAAAGTTTTTCGAGGTGGTTGGGATTACCAAGTCGAGCAAGCGGAGAACCGCCAGGTCGAGGAGAAAGCGGTAATTTTTGTTTGGTTGGTGAGGGGCGCTCGTATGCGATATCTGCGGGAGACTCTTCGCAGTGTGCTCACCCCCAAAGAAATTGAACTCCTCCCTGCGGGCTTCAATCGCATCGGACACATCGCGATTATCTCCTTGCCCCTGCAACTCCTGCCCAAACAAGATGAAGTTGCGCGGGCTTTGCTTAAACTTAAAGGGATACGGGCCGTCGCGCTGCGGGAAGGCGTGATTTCTGGAAGATACCGCAGGCCGAAGCTGAAGGTAATCGCTGGCGACCCAGTGACGGAGACTGTGCATAGTGAGAATGGTTGCCTGTTCAAACTCGATGTTGCTCAGGTGATGTTTTCATTGGGCAACGTTTACGAACGTGCGCGGCTGCCAAAACTCGTCCAACCGAGTGAGACCGTCGTTGATTTGTTTGCAGGGGTTGGGCAATTCAGCATCCCAATCGCTAAAAACGCTAGGCCGAGCCAAGTTTACGCAATCGAACTTAATCCAATCGCCTATGGTTACCTGCGCGAGAATATCAGGCTGAACCGAGTTGGGCATATCGTAAAACCATTGCTGGGCGATTGCTCGGTGGTAGCTCCTCGTGGTGTCGCGGATCGGGTGGTGCTTGGCATTCTGCACGTGACCCATCAGTATCTCCCGATTTCGCTCGAGGTACTCAAACCTAGCGGAGGTGTCATCCACTATCATGAAAGTGTGCCTTCAGAACTGCGGTTCGAGCGGCCGGTCAAACGCGTGTTCGACGCAGCGGCTGGGCGAAAGGTTGAAAGTTTGGACAAGCGCGTCGTCAAGCGTTATGCGCCCGGAGTTGACCATATTGTCGTTGATGCAAGAATAGGGAAAGCGAGTAGTAAAAATATCCTGTATTAAAATTCTGGTGTCCTATTTGTGATCTTCTTTCCCGCTCTAGCAATAGGCTTCCACAGTTCTCGTGTGATAAGTTCTTCGTCGAGATGCAAGTTTGATCTCGCTACCGGAAGCTTGCGAGGTTTATTGTTCCCGAACTCTAGACGCACAGCACCTCTTTTTTGCTGGGAAATTTTGCCCCAGAAAAAGCGGTATAAATTGAAGATTCTAAAGTTTGCATAAAATCAATGAAGAAGGCGTGACAAAGATGGTGGAATCTGGAACGGAAACCTCGGGTGAGGGGCATGGCATCAAAACCCTCAAATCGCTTCAGTTCGTTCAGTTGGCGGGGTGGGGGACATTTTCTGTTTTCTTCCCGCTTTACCTTAGGGCGTGTGGCGTTTCCTACACAGAGATAGGGGTCATAGTGGGGGTTCCTGTGTTCATTGGGATTTTTACGAGCGTCATGTGGAGCCTTTTCTCGGATATCATCGGGAGGAGAAAACCATTTCTGGTCCTAGCCTCTTTTGTCATGGTATTGTTCACATTTGCGGTCACCCTAGTATCCTCGTTTGAATGGTTTTTTCTGCTAGGGGTGATAAGGGCTCTTGCGTCCCCTTTATTCCAAGGGCTGATGATAACGAGCTGGTTTAGAACCTCTACTCATCCAGGCAGAGCCACCTCATTTTCAAGTTTTGCGGTTTGGGGTGCTATTGGTTGGGCGATTGCGACGGCGCTAGCAGGGATGGTGGCCTTTTTCTTTGGGCTAAAATCAGCCATGTACTTTGCAGGAATTCTGTACATATTCGCAACAGTTTTTTCTCTTAGAATACCAGAACTTGTGGATTCTCGGAGAAATTCCCCAAGGAGAAATCAACACCGCGTGACGCTTGCAGGCAAAATCTTGAGTTATTTTGCCCCATTATACGAAGCTATGAAAAATAAGAAAATGATGGTTCTCCTTTTGACTTCTTTCCCGCTAGCGTTGGCGCTGAACGCGTTTCGGCAGTTCTTTTCCGTGTACTTAAATTTTCTTGGAGGTTCATTCATACTCATAGGTTTCGTCTTCGCGTTTCCAGCCCTCGTGGAGATTCCTGTTTTTCTCCGCGTGGGTAAACTTTCAGACAAGCTTGGTGCGAGAAAGCCATTGTTGATTTTTTCCAGCGCGATATACAGTTTGCTTTTCTTCATTGTTTTTTTAATCTCGAGCCCTCTTCTGATTCTCGTTGTCTATTCATTGATTGAGCCACTCGCTTGGCCTCCCTTTTTCACGGGAACTTCCACATTGATTTCGGAGGTCGTGCCGCGTGAGAGTTGGGTCACAGGGCAAACAGTGTTCTCTATTTGGATGTGGTCCATTGCTGGACTTATTGGTCCGCTCGCGGGTGGAATTATTTCGGATATATGGGGCCTGCCTGTAGTACTTGTTATCACATCACTTCTGGGAGCAATTTCAGGCCTATTCTACTTTTTATGGATCAAAGAAAAGTAGGTCAGGAATTCGTAGAAGGTTATCAGTTTTTTGCTGGTAGCTTGCTAAACCGTGTAACTGATATCTGCCCCTAATCCTTGAAAAGTTGAGATGAAGCGAGAGCACGAGTTCCTGAGTGCTGTGTCCCCATTTTTTATCTTTATT
Organism: Hadarchaeota archaeon (SeqCode); assembly: GCA_964514965.1. Classification (GTDB taxonomy): domain Archaea; phylum Hadarchaeota; class Hadarchaeia; order Hadarchaeales; family Hadarchaeaceae; genus DG-33. The sequence continues at coordinate 16,938 of CAZETV010000001.1, forward strand.
TCACTTTCGGCGAGAAGTCCCGCCACGACCAAAGCTGCAACGATTGCGTAATCCTCGTGTCCATCAACCTCGCACCCTTTGAGCTTGGTTGTCCCTTGGATAAGTAAGCCGTCGTGACGTTCGAGTACCTTTGCTCCCATCCGGCGAAGCTCTCGAGATATGGCTGAAACGCGATCTGATTTCATAGTTCTTGCCTCACCAGCATTCCACAGCAGCGTTTTACCCTTGGCTTTACATGCGAGCACGGCAATTATCGGCAGAAGTTCCGGCACATCGACAAGATTTAATTTGGCGGCACGGGGTTTTTGTGTGCCTTCTACGACGAAACTTTTTTTGGATTTTTTCATTCTTAAGCCCGCTGTTTTCAAGACCTCTAAAAATGCAATGTCTCGGCCAACCACGCTTTTTACGCCGCAAAGTTTGATTTTAGAATCGGTCATTGCAGTAGCAACAATGAAAGCTGCTGCCGCTGCTAGTTCTTGTGGTACTCTAAAGTTGAACGCATGATAAGGTCTATTTGGTATTATCATCTTCTTTCCCCTTGTGCTAACTTCAACATCAGCTTTTTTCATCAGTTCGAGGATGGAATCAAGCTGGGAATTTTGGGGGCTTTGTTTGAAGGAAAGTTCTGCCCGTTTTTCTGCATATGGGCAGGGCAGAAGAAGGGCAGGCAGATATCGCGCATTTACCGCGCCGAGTTGCACCGCTCCGCCTTTGAGTTTCCCGCCGAAAATGACGAATGGGGGGCTGTTGTCTTGTTTCGTTGAATGGACATCTGCGCCTAGGCGGTGAAGTGACCTTAGCAGCACTGGCATCGAGCGCGACCGTAGTTGAGTGTCACCATTAAGCACTGTTATCATGGGGGCTAGTGCTGCAATCGATGTAAGCAGATTTAGCGCGGTTCCCGAGTTCTTCGCGTCGATGACATTTTGGGCGGGTTTCAAACTACCGTCGACTCCCCAGATGGACCAATGGTCTTGTGTTCGCTTTATCGTGGCACCCATTGCTTCAATGGCTTGCAGTATCACGTATGAATCCTTCACGCGGAGCGGATGCTCGATCACGCTCTTACCTCCAGCGAACAAAGCCAATGCGCTGGCGAATTGAGTGTGCAGTTTAGATGGCTGTGGCTCGATTTCACCAGAGAGCCTTGCTACTGGTCGGACGATTATGTCCACGCGCTTCGCCTCAGCTTGATGATTTTAACCTTCGGGACAACTGACTCTATGAGGGCGTTGATGTTTAGGTCTTCTTCGATTTGACACACTTCCTCGATTTTTGTGGTGGTGGGTCGGGATGATGAAGGATGTATATTTGCCGCGTGCTTGGATGGATCAAAAATTTCATTCTGACGAGCGATTTTTTTGACGTCGTTTTTGAGCATTCCCGCAAGGGGTCTGAAGATTGGTAACTCACAAGCATCGTCTATTAAGCTGAGGTTTTTCACCCCTTCTTTGGCAATTTGTTGTAAATCTTCATCTGTCACGATTGCCGTTCCGCCCACTTGTCCGGCGATAATCCCGGCTGCCCGAACCATTGCTCGCTTGCAAAGTAAGTTTGATAAGTTCTTTGCTGTTCCTTCGGTTATTGTACGGAGAATTTTATCATAAGGGAAGATTCGCAGCTTGAGATTAGGGTGAAAATCCGCAAGCCTTCTCGCCGCACTGACTGTAAGTTTTAGTGCTTGACCGTCGGCATGAGGTTGAGGATCAAAAAATATAGGATAGAGTATGCAGCCACGCTTCATCGTGGAGTAGGAGGAGACTGCGCTGTTCAGGCTTCCAGAGAAAAGTGCGACCACGCGGCCTTGGGTGCCCACAGGTAGTCCGCCAACTCCATTCACGATTTTTGTGAAAACGTAGGCATCAGTTCCGCGAATCTCGACAGATATCCTGTGTTTGGGATTCGAGAGGCTCACACGGACGCCCTTCACTTCGGCTAGGACGGCAGAACCAGCATTCACATTTATATCTCTACTGTAGAACGGATGTTTCCCAACCCTTGAGGTCCGAATGGCAAAGGTCATCCCCGGAGAGAGTATCTTCTTTGCTTCCCTCACCACAACTGAGATAATCGAATCGATTGTCGCGTTTGTCCTAAACGATGGACTAACGGAAGTTATGCCCGGAATCTTGGCTAGTCGCTTTGTCGCGACGTTTGGTCTACTGGTGTCGATAAATATTCTACCTCGTTCTCTCTGGAGTTCGTAATCTAAACCTTCAAGGGACAATTTGATATTCTCGATTAACTGCCGTTCGAACCGTCTGCGTACGGGTTCGCTCTTTAGCGCTATTTCGCCATAGCGTACGATGATAGTTCTCGTCATAGTACCGAATAGTCCTATAGGTGAGGTAATTAAAAAAGTAAAAAAAGTCGTCAGCTATTCCCGCCGTCAGCGCCATTTAAGAAGTTTGGTTATTTTTACAGCTGCCGTTTTAATATCATTCATGCTTTTCGCGCCAGCGCAGACACCTTTCCCCGACACGAAGAGGAGCACCACTACTTGGGGTTCGTTTAGTCTAAATACAAGCCCAGGGAATACTTCTGGTTCATATTCCGTGTTTTCGAATGTTCGTGCAATTCGCTCAAGGTCAAACTCTCGCCCAAAATCGAAGGATGCGACGATGTTTTGAACTTTGACTGTTGGTTCTGATTTCACTTTGACGCCGGACCTTCGGAGTTTTTGTGTCAGCTTCTTTATCGCAAGTTTCGCATCTTGCATACTTTTGGCACCAACGCAGTTCATCTTGCCGGACGCGAATATTAAGAAAGATGCGGGTGGATCCCCTGACTTATAAGCTATCCCTGGAAAAACCTCTGGGTCATAACGTGCTCCTTCAAGAGATTTAGCCAATTTTTCGAGGTCGAATTCAACGCCACTATAAGTCACCGAAAGTACAATATTTTGAACTTGTGTTTTTACCTTGACCATCAAGTCAGCCTCAAGCTAATTCCGTGCACTCGCATAAAAAGCTTGAGTCCTAAACTTTTATACTTGAGCCCGTCATCTTGTGATTTCGTCATGTTGGAATCTTGAAAAAAGGGCAACAGAGATAATATTATTATTTTGGAGTTAAGTGTACAAAAAAACTCAGCAGCTATATTTTTTAGCTAGTTTCGCGTAATTTTCAGCTTGTATGCGAATGCGCTTGAATTCATCATCAGTGAGCACGCGGAGCGGTCTAGCAGGAATTCCAACCATGATTGTGCGCGGCGGCACTTTCACATCGTGAATCACGACCGCGCCGAGTCCTACGAGTGATCCTTTCCCAACTTTAGCCCCATTGAAGACAATAGATCCAGCACCCACAATACAATTATCCTCGATGGTACACCCATGCAATAGTGCGTTGTGTCCGACGAGGACATAGCTGCCAATCTTGACGGGTAAATACCTTGCTTTCTTCTCCCCGTAAGTGTCGGCTAGGTGCACCACGGCATTGTCTTGTATGCAAGTATATCGACCGATTCTGATGCGGCCAAAATCAGCCCGCACGACAGCTCCCGGCCACACGCTTGAGTGCTCTCCCAAAGTTACATCGCCGATAACCGTGGCGGTAGGGTGAACAAAAGCAGTTTTGTGGATGCGGGGTCGTTTTCCGCCAAATTCCACTATCATATCTATGCGCTCACTTGCTCGGCCTTCTTGCTATAGACGAGCACAATGTCGCCAATCGCCATGACGCTGTTGTATGGGATAGAAATCGTTTTTCCTTCCTTGTGTCCGAAGACAAAGCCTACTACTTTGCCCTCTTTATCATCAATTATCGCATCTTCAATTGTTCCAATAAAGTGAGCTCGATCGCTGTAAATGTGCGTACCGTAAATTTCGGACAATTTTTTCATCTGGGCACCTCGCCATTTAATTTACGCCAGAGGTTTTTAGTCCTTTCGATGGGTTAAAACACGTGTTAATAAATGGAACTTCCATCTCGGTATTGAATCGCCTGAGTAAGTTTTAAGTAGGGACAGGGCCAAATTTAGTATAATCCACACCGCGGTGTGAACGGCGTCGATCGGAATAAGGGGCTAGTGCGTATAGTCCCGTGATGAGAGATCGTCTTCTTGGTGTGGATTCAGCAATGTGGATCCGAACAAACCAGGTCACTGGAGAGCTCGGGTCCGAGATAGGTTCGGTACCTAAGCCAATTTCGAGGTTTTGTGGCTGATTTAACTCCGGTTGATTCTGCCGGAGGTCACTGCTATTGGGGTTCGGCTAAGCCATGCGAGCGGAGGGCGCGGTCGCAAGATCGTGGCCCCGCACACGGCTCAGTAACACGTAGTTAACCTACCCTTGGGACGGGGACAACGCCGGGAAACTGGCGATAATCCCCGATAGGTGAGGGACGCTGGGATGCCTCCTCGCTCAAAGCTCCGGCGCCCGAGGATGGGACTGCGGCCTATCAGGCTGTTGGTGGTGTGACGGACCACCAAACCTACGACGGGTACGGGCGATGGGAGTCGGAGCCCGGAGATGGGGACTGAGACAAGGCCCCAGGCCCTACGGGGCGCAGCAGGCGCGAAAACTCCGCAATGCGCGCAAGCGTGACGGGGGAACCCCAAGTGCCGTTGGTCTTTTGATCGACGGCTTTTCGGAAGTTCAATACGCTTCCGGAATAAGGGCTGGGTAAGGCTGGTGCCAGCCGCCGCGGTAACACCAGCAGCCCAAGTGGTGGCCGCGATTATTGGGCCTAAAGCGCTCGTAGCCGGATCAGCAAGTCCTTTGTGAAATCGGGCCGCCCAACGGTTCGGCGTGCAAAGGATACTGTTGGTCTTGAGACCGGGAGAGGTCGGAGGTACTTCTGGGGTAGCGGTGAAATGCTGTAATCCTAGGGGGACCACCAGTGGCGAAGGCGTCCGACCAGAACGGATCTGACGGTGAGGGGCGAAGGCTAGGGGAGCGAACGGGATTAGATACCCCGGTAGTCCTAGCTGTAAAGCATGCGGGCCAGGTGTCTAGCGCTCCTCGAGGGCGCTATGTGCCGGAGGGAAGCCGTTAAGCCCGCCGCCTGGGAAGTACGGCCGCAAGGCTGAAACTTAAAGAAATTGGCGGGGGAGCACCACAAGGGGTGGAACCTGCGGTTCAATTGGATTCAACGCCGGACAACTCACCAGGGGCGACAGTTGATTGAAGGCCAGGTTGATGACTTTGCTAGACTAGCTGAGAGGTGGTGCATGGCCATCGTCAGCTCGTACCGTGAGGCGTCCTGTTAAGTCAGGCAACGAGCGAGATCCTCGCCCCTAGTTGCCATCGGTGGGAAGCCGGGCACTCTAGGGGGACCGCTGGCGCTAAGCCAGAGGAAGGAGAGGGCGACGGTAGGTCAGTACGCCCCGAATCCCCTGGGCTACACGCGGGTTACAATGCGCAGGACAATGGGATGCAACCCCGTGAGGGGAAGCCAAGCCCCTAAACCTGCGCTCGGTTCGGATCGAGGGTTGTAACTCACCCTCGTGAAGCTGGAATCCCTAGTAATCGCGTGCCAAAACCGCGCGGTGAATGCGTCCCTGCTCCTTGCACACACCGCCCGTCAAAGCACTCGAGTAGGGTTTGGATGAGGTCAGTTCAAGTTGGGCTGATCGAATCCGGGTTCTGCAAGAGGGCTTAAGTCGTAACAAGGTAGCCGTAGGGGAACCTGCGGCTCGATCACCTCCTTTGATATTTTGGGTGCCGAACCTCTTTTTTTAAAATAAATTAAAACAAAATTTTTGGGCCCGGCCCCATTTGAATTATCTTCGTATTAGAACAATCGCTGCGACGATAGCAACGATTACCACAACTAAAATGCCCACTATTAACCATGGGAACTCAGAAGGAGCTTCGTACCCATATACAATGTTAGGCTGCGTTTCACCAGCCAAAACCGTATTGAGCGCTTCAGCCGCGTTACTACCGGACCAAGTGTAAGTGTTGTTGTCCGGTGTAGAGTAACCCTGAGGCAGCCGCTCACAGACGCATTTTCTGGAACCTTCAAAGTGAAGTTGGTGTTGTATTGTCCGAACGATTCATCAAAGCTTGTCTGGACAATTTCTGGCAACTCAAGGCCCCACTGCACTTGACCATCGATCACCGGCAGTTTGAAGTATCCATCGAGCGTCAGCTCCATCGTCGTCGTGGTGTCTTCAGTGGTGAGATTTATCTCAATGGTGGCTTCGACAGATTCGCTGTTAACATCTATACTCATGTTTGTAAACGATCCGAATATATTGATTGATGCATCTACAGTTATCGGCAATTCATTGAGCAGCGTCTGATATTCGAACACGCTTCCGGAAAGAGTAGTGGTCAAACCCACTTCTATTGTGGGTTCGTTCCATGAAAACTTTGTACATCTGAGTTCTTCGATTACTATGTTTTCTTCTGTAGTCGTTGGTACTATTCCAGAAAGAAGCTCAGAGAGAGATTGTCCTTCAAGCCCATATGATCCGATAAAGCTATTGATCATCTCGGCGTTCACCGTGTTAATGTAATCAGTTATCTGAGCTAGTAGGGATCCGGAGAGTGTCGCGCTTGCATCCACATCTAATTTGAGCCGTCCAGAGCTCGGAGACGAGATATTAAGTCCCAAGCTTCCGCTGGTTATTGGAAGCTCGCCCAATCCCATATTTTCCAATTGCGTCTCAGCGCTGGCCATAACGTGACAGCGTGCATCAGGGAGCAGTTCTAGGGAGATATCCACATCCATGTTATCGAAGGATGGTAATCCGGGTAACTGTCCATCTGTTTCCTCGGTGGATTGTATTTCTGGTAGCTGTTGTGCTTTAACGCTGGCCGTCGATATCATTAGAACTACTATCACACACAACGAAAGGCCAATAAACAACCTTTTGATTTTTTCACCCACTTTTTTTTGTTTGTGTGCCGATTTAAATATGTAGTAAATGAGATTTGTAGTAGTTTTTCTCTTCCGCAAATCTTATTGGACTACCCACCGACTTTAACCGTGAGGGCCTGTAGCTCAGTGGTAGAGCGTCGGCTTTGCATGCATTAACCAAAATAGCCGAAGGTCGCGGGTTCGAGTCCCGTCAGGTCCACTCCAGCTATTTTAAGAAAATCTATGACGGAAAAATCTTGCAATCTTGCTCTCACCAAAAGTATAATTTTTTGCTGTTGGGCGGTGTTGAAATATTCTGGTAGTAGTTCAAAAATCAGTTTGAGAAAAACGATATTAAAATACCAATATAATGTTAAAGTTGGGTGAAGGGGATGGCTGGTGCGTTGGCTGCTTTTAAGAAACGGGCTTACTTGCTTGTAGAAGTTGAACCTGGAAATGAAGCAAGTCTCATACGTCAACTTGAGAAAATGGAAAACATAACCAATGTTGATTTCGTGCACGGGGAATACGATGTTGTTTGTGTCTTAGAGGGAAAATATCAGGACATAGATAAAACGATAGTTGAGGTCAGAAAACTTCCGCATATTCGTAAAACAACGACCTTAACAGCATTTGACACTCATCTAGAGTGATTCCTTAATGTGCTTAACATCGACAGACTAACGGCAATCGCGTGGTCAATAATAGCTCTACCAAGCTGCAACGGCAGACAACAACTATGCGAAAACTGGGACGATATCCTGCAACAATCGGTTGGGTAACTGTTCACGGTTAAATTATTGATTTTTGGAATGGGTTGTAACGTCGGGCAACTCCATTTTCGTTTATTTACATGGCTCGAAAGCAATTTCTTGGTCACAGAAGCATTAGTAAGTTCAAATTCAAAAATTACAAAGGGTTTTTAACCAGGCTGCTAAAGTATAGTATGCTGAGATGCGGCTGGCGAAGACGTCTCGTCAGTTAAGGGCGAAAGCTGACATATGTTTTCTTGTCAGTGATGATTGCCATGCATAGGTCGCGCCCATAGTGCTAGCTGGGTGCAAAAGGAACTTAGGCTAAGCCATCTGGGGAATGGCTCGGCTCGAGCGCCGAGGAAGGTCGCGGCAAGCGGCGAAATGCCCGGGCGAGGTGCAAGCAGCCCTTGAACCCGGGATTGCTGAATGGGACTTCCTGGCGGGGGGTAACCCCCGTCGCTCGCGGCAGCGAGTGGGAACCCCGGGAATTGAAACATCTTAGTACCGGGAGGAGAAGAAAGCAATCGCGATGCCGGAAGTAACGGCGAGCGAAACCGGTATAGGGCAAACCGAACCTGGTGGTGAGAGCCACTGGGGATGTGGAGTTGTAGGACTTCCTCCAATCTCTCGCGCGGAAAGCTGAAGCAGTTGAAAAGCTGCGCTTTAGAGGGTGAAAGCCCCGTAGGCGTAACTGCGCAGGGTACGAGGGGAAGTATCCTGAATAGGATGCCTTGGAAATGGTGTCCGAAGCTGGGAGGCATTAACTCCCAACCCTAAACACGACTCGAGACCGATAGCGGAGCAGTACCGCGAGGGAAAGCCGAAAAGTACCCCGAGAGGGGGGTGAAAAGAGCCTGAAATCAGATGGCGATTGTTAGGTACGGCCTAAAAGAGTTGATTCTTCCCGAAGGAAGCCGTCGCGAGGCGGTGGTACGAGGGAAGAGGATCAGAGTCGTACCGTCCGTCTAGAATCACGGACCAGGGAGTTCATTGTCGTGGCGAGGTTAAGGAGTTCAACTCCGGAGCCAAAGCGAAAGCAAAAAGTCCGCAACCCGAAAGGGCGAGGGACGGGGTGTGAATAGCGCCCGGAGTCACGGCGATGAGACCCGAAACCGGGGCGATCTAGTCCGGGGTAGGCTGAAGCCAAGCTTTGCTTGGTGGAGGGCCGAACCAGTCTTGATGTGCAATTCGGTTGGATAACCTTGGGCTAGTGGCGAAAGACCAATCAAGCCCGGTGATAGCTGGTTCCTCCCGAATCTGGCCGCAGTCAGGCCCAGCGCGAGGCAGCCGATGGTGTAGAGCACCGATTGATGGAATATGGGGGGAAACCCTCGGCTCGTCTGTCGAACTCCAAAGCTGTCGGCGTCAAAGATCGCTGGAGACGGGATGCGGGGGGTAAGCTCCCGCTCCGAGAGGGGAAAAACCCAAACCGGGGTTAAGGCCCCTAAATGCCGGCTAAGTGTTAACCTTAAAGGGCGTCCTCGTCCTCAGACAGCGGGAAGGTAGGCTCAGAAGCAGCCATCCTTTAAACAACGCGTAACAGCGGACCCGTCGAGGGTGGGGGCCCCGAAGATACACGGGGCTAAGCCGGCTGCCGATACCTCGGGGCAGCCGAAGTTAAGTAGGCTGATCTGGTAGGGAGGCGTCCGGCGTGGGCGGAAGCTCGGGCGTGAGCTCGGGTGGACCGCGTCGGAATGAGAATCCTGGTGGTAGTAGCAGCATAGCTGGGTGAGAATCCCAGCCGCCGAAGGGGCTCGGGTTCCTCGACAATGATCGTCAGTTGAGGGTTAGTCGGTCCTAAGGTGGTCCTCAACCAGAGACCATCGAAAGGGAATCCGGTCAAAATTCCGGAACCACCCAAGTACCTGCGGTAACGCAAGCTCAGCTTCTGACGCTCTTGGGTAGGTCGAGTGAGGTTGTCGCTTCATTTAATCGTTCAAGTCCAGAGAGTTCCGTAATGGAGAGAACTGGACGAAGGCGAGAATAGCCTGCCATTAGGTGGGTTCGGCCGATCTCGGGAGCCCGTGAAAAGGGAGCTGGGAAATGGGATCTTGGGTGACCGTACCTAGATCCGACACAGGTGCCCCTAGGTGAGAAGCCTAAGGCGTATCGGGAGACACCAGGCTAGGGAATTCGGCAAATTGGCCCCGTAGCTTTGGTAGAAGGGGTGCCTGCCCCGCGAGGGGCAGGTCGCAGTAACCAGGGGGGGTCGACTGTTTAATAAAAACGTAGCTAACTGCAAGTCCGAAAGGATGTGTACAGTTAGTGAATTCTGCCCAGTGGCGGTACGTGAAACCCCGGTTCAACGGGTAGAAGCGCCGCTAAACGGCGGGGGTAACTATAACCCTCTTAAGGTAGCGTAATACCTTGCCGCTTAATTGGCGGCTTGCATGAAGGAATCAACGAGCCCCCCACTGTCCCAGCCTGGAACCCGGTGAACCCACTAGCCTGCGAACATGCAGGGGATCCCCGAAGGGAAACGAAGACCCCGTGGACCTTTACTGCAGTCTGTCGTTGGGATGCGGCTGCGGGCGCAGAGCGTAGGCGGGAGCCTCAGAAACCGGGTCTCAGGGTCCGGTGGAGGCGCCAATGTAACACCGCCCTCTTGTGACTGCGTTTCTAACCGCGCGAGCGAGACAGCGACAGGTGGGCAGTTTCGCTGGGGCGGCAGGCCCTCGAAAAGATAGCGAGGGCGCCCAAAGGTCGGCTCAGGCGGGTCAGAAATCCGCCGTGGAGGGCAAGACCAAAAGCCGGCTTGACTGTGAGCTCACTACCAAAGCTCGCAGAGGAGAAATCCTGGTCTAGCGAACCTCGATGTCCTTATTAGTGAGGGCTCGGGATGACAGAAAAGGTACCCCGGGGATAACAGAGTTGTCGCGGGCGAGAGCTCCTATCGACCCCGCGGTTTGCTACCTCGATGTCGTTTCTTCCCATCCCGGCCGTGCAGCAGCGGCCAAGGGTAGGGTTGTTCGCCCATTAAAGGGGAACGTGAGATGGGTTTAGACCGTCGTGAGACAGGTCGGATGCTATCTTTCGGGGATGTTGGGTGCCTGAGGGGAAGGTGTCCCCAGTACGAGAGGAACAGGACGCCGGCGCCGCTAGTTTACCGGTTGTTCGACAGAGCATAGCCGGGCAGCCACGCGCCAGTCGATAAGGCCTGAAAGCATCTAAGGCCGAAGCGACTCTCGAAAATAGGCACTCTTGGTTATCGGTGACTCCGTCACGGCAACCTGTGGTGACATGGGTTGTTGGATGACCTACAGCTTGGGACTAGAAGATCCCGTTGCATGGCCACGGGTGTAAGCACCAAGCTTCGGCGAGGTGTTCAGCCCGGTGGTACATATCAGCTGAAAAGTTCTAATGTACCCAGTTAGTGTTGGGCGCAGACCTATGCATGGTACTTTTTTTATGGAAATTAAAATTCAAAAAGTTTCAATTTACACTACAAAAGTAAATAAAGGCCTGCTGGAACTAGAAATTTATGGAAAGCTTATTGCGCTGTTAGGACAGGCAGCCTCGCATGCTCGGCACTCGATGCAGTCGTCTGGGCGTGCGATCACAGCTTTCCCATCAACTATCTCAATAACATTCACCGGGCAGACCTCGACGCAGGCAGCCACGCCCTTGCATGTTTTAGTGTCGACAGTTGGTGGCAAGTTTATACCTCTTCTTTCTGTTTTAGTAAGTTACCTATATATCCTGCTATTCGGTTGCGGAGGGACTTGCTCTTTAGGTTCGCGAGTTCGTCAAGCGCAATACAATTTTGCCTGAAATCGGTCGAGAATTTGTCGGAGTAACGCTTGATTAATTCTCTTGCAGCGCGCTTGATATACGTTGATCTCACTCGTCCCATGTTATTCCCCTGCTCGCTTGGCTTTGTCGGCCTGTCTAAAAAAGCTTTCTCGAGCTAGTTGACGCCCCTTGCTACGCGCAGCGCGAGCTTCGCCACCTCAATAGGAGAACTCCCCAGTAGCCTTATCATTGCTTCCTTCCCGGCGGCGCCTCGGTCAAAAATTACTTGGGGTACTTTTTCAATTTTTTTGATTGCTTGCTCAGTTCCCCATACCATTGTCTTGGCGTCGCGAGGTTCTCTCTTTCGACCGAATTCGCTCACGCTTAGTCTGAGTTTTTTACATGCGCGTAAGATTTCTTCGGAAAACCGAACGTTCAGACCAGCTCTAATCCTACGATCGTGACGCATCGCGGTGAGTACAAAGTTCGCGACGTGTTCAGAGCCACCGAGTTTGGGGAAACCAGTCAGACGCGCATGGTCACCGACCTTCACGATTCTACCCTCGAGCCCGACTACATCCGAGGTTTTCTCAGCGCCGGGCAGGGCCATCACGATGTTCGAGCCAACCTCTGGCAGGAGCTTTACGAACTCGGGATCTTCTGCCAGGAGCTGGGTGGCTTGCCACACTTCTTCCAGCGCACGGCCCTTTTCCGCGCTCACTAATAACGCTGCCATTTGATTGACCAGCGTGACGCCTTTCCCGACTTTCAATCTATTTTCAATTGCGCCCTTGATGAATTCTCTTGCGTCGGAGGTCGCTTCGTATAAATTGGCTCCTTTCGAAAGTTCCGCCGTTATTGCGGATGCTAACGAGCAACCCGTGCCATGTATCAGCTGGCTAGTAACTCGTGAATCTTTGAACTCCCTAAATTTTCCATTGATGTAAAGCACATCAACGATTTCTCGCCCTTTCAGATGCCCTCCCTTGACGAGGACAGCTTTTGGACCTAGCTTGGAGGTTGCGTGAGCAGCTTTCCGCATGTCTGCTTTTGACCTAATTTTGAATCCAGCGAGCCTCTCGGCTTCGGGCACGTTTGGAGTGACGAGTTCCGCGCGCGCCAGTAACTTGATAAGCGCTTCGAGAGCATCCTCGCGCAGAAGCGGAGCATCGGTGGTAGAAACCATTACTGGATCGACGACGAGACGAAGTCTATATCGCTTCGCCCCAGCCTCCACGGCCCGAATGATATCCGCATTGCTCAGCATTCCCGTTTTCGCCCACTCGACCTCGAAGTCGCGCATGACGGTGTCGAGCTGCTGAGTTACGAAATCTGGGGGCAATTCGAAGGTAGCGTCGACGCCCAGCGTGTTTTGCGCTGTAATTGCGGTCACGACGCAGAGCCCATGGATACCCAAAGCTGCAAATGTTTTAAGGTCAGCTTGGGCCCCAGCCCCGCCACCCGAGTCCGAACCCGCAATGGTGAGGGCGCATGGCACTTTCATGTTTTCACCCCCAGCAAGTAGGTTGGGCGAGCTTCGATTATTTTCACATTGGCAAATTCACCGAGCTCGGCGTTGTTTATTATGGCGGGTTTGTAGTTTGGGAGTCTTGTCGTGTAGCCTCCTTTTTTCCCCGGTTCAGTTACTAGTCCCTCGAAGGTTTGCCCGATGTAGCGTTCGTTCTGCTCGTGGCCAATTGCACGACATTCGGCGCTCAGTAACCTCGACCTCCTAACCATCTCTCTCCCGTTTATTTGCGGCATTCGTGCAGCATCGGTAGCGGGCATGGGTGAGAAGCGCGTGAGGTTCACCTTGTCCGGTCTCGCTTTCTTGATTAACTCGCATGTGTGCATGAACTCTCGTTCGTTCTCGCCGGGAAAACCAACGATAACATCGGTGGCGAGATAGAGGTCTCCGAAGCGCTCCCGAAAAGCGTCCACAATTTTGATAAAATCATCGACGGTGTACCCCCTGCGCATCGATTCTAGCACACCATCGTCTCCACTCTGAACGGGCAAATGCAAGAATTTGTAAATTTTTTCGTTATCGTAGGCATCAAGGAGTTCGGGTAAAATCGGTTTCACGTTTTGCGGGTTCATCATCCCGATGCGGATTTTAAACTTGCCCTCGAGCGATGTGATCGAATTGAGCAATTCGGGTAGGTTTGCTCCAACGTCTAAGCCGTAGGCAGCTGTGTCTTGGGCTGTGAGTAAGATTTCGCGGTAGCCAACATTAATTGCAGCCTCCACCTCACTGAGAATCGGTTGAGAATAGAAGCTGCGCAGTTTGCCCCGCGCGAATTTAACCGAACAGTAACTGCAATTCGAAGTGCAGCCTTCGCAGATTGCTACTATCGCGCTCACCTTGCTCGAGCGAAGCTTGGGCATGGTCGGCTTTTCGCAGGGGGCTTGTTCGAGTGTTTTAATATTTTGTTTTTCGCACGCTATTCGTTCGAAGACTTCGGCCATCTCGCCAATGGACCTGCATGAAACTACGCCAGCAAAACCTCCAATCTTTTCAATCGAGGCCAAGTCAATGAGAGGTAGGCAGCCGGCCACAACTACACGCTTTCCGTTCGAGTTCTGGAGTTCCCTCAAGCGGCGCAGCATTCTTCGATAAGTTGTCCCCTTCACGGCGCATGTGTTGACAATTATTGCGTCAGCTTTAGCTGGATTTTGGACCATTTCGTGCCCAGCGACAGCGAGTTGCCCCAAAATGAGTTCTGCGTCGCTCCGGTTCATCGTGCAACCGTAGGTTTCACAGTACACACGCATAACATCAACTTTTATTTACACTTTCTTGCAATAAAATCAGAGGGTATTCATGAAAAAAATCCAGCTGACGCTAGTGCAAATTGACAATTACGGCCCGTGGACCGTTACGCCAGAGCCCCACGGAGAGGCAGAGTTGCAAACGTTACAGGCCGAGCTATTTGCGGAGCTTGAACGGCAGTTTGCTTCTCATAAGGGTCTAGCGTTCCAGACGAGGCTCGATAACATGATAGCGATTACGAATGGAATTTCACTCGATGAACATCGCGCCATCCAAAAAGTTGTGAACGAAAAATTTCCGGTGACGGTGAGCATGAGCGTGGGTACAGCCCCCACGCCCTACGAGGCGCAGGTTCAGGCGACCATTGCCCTACAGCACGTTGGCAGCAGCAGGTCGGCAGAGCGAAGTGGAGCGCTTGTTGGCGTTTGTGTGGATTCACCCGATGAAGATTGGGTGCAACTTGCCCACATGGATGTAAACCATTCAGCGCTGTTCACAGACAGCAAGCCTATATACGATACTCACCTCTTTCTCCAAAGAACTTGCGTTTCGCTCATGTCGGCGCTGGTACATAGAAATGCATTAGTGTTTTACACAGGGGGTGATAATTTCATGGTTCCATCAAATGGCCTAAATTTAAGTGAGCTGACTTCTGTTTTCTCTGAGGTCAAGCGTGAGGTTGGAGTAGATCTCAAGGCAGGTGTAGGCGCTGCTCGAACAGCTGAACTAGCGGCGCGCTTGGCCAGCGAGGGGCTTCATGAGATCAGGAAGGGCGTGGTGAAGGAACAAATCATTTACAAAACTGGATAATTTTTTCCCACACAACCAGGCCTCATCACAAAAAGTGCGTAAATAACTGACTCAAGCTCTAATTTTCTCACATTGCCAGTCGAGAAAAGAAAGCGCCGCCTATAAGTTCTTCGCCACGATCTTTAAGTTTTTATACGCTTCCATGAACTCAAGTCCCTTTTTCGTGATTTTAAATTCTCCCAATGAGCCTGCGGCGGGACTTATCAACCCCTCTTGAATGAGTAAATCCAAGTACTTGTTGACAACGTTGAAGTTTAAATTTGCACGATAAACGATTGAGGTTTTCTTCGCACCATTTGTGGCAAGAGAAAGAATCTCTCCAACAATTTCAAACCTGCTCCGGCGCAAGCCCCTCGCCCCTCACATCCAGCGAATTAATATTGGGATGTTTAAGATTATAAATTTTTACCTATCTAACACAAAAAATATTAACATGGAATTTTTATTTTTTAAACTAAAAATTAGATGAAAATATTGCAACTGTAAATGTAAAATTTCAATTTGTGGGTAAATGTATGCTAAAAGTTATTGTCGTTTATGAATCAAGCGCGATAACACTAAATTTGTAGCGGAAAAAATCAGAGGCCGAAAACCGGGTCGGGGACTGGGTCTTGAGTGTCAGAGTAACGCCCACGAACATCACGGTGGGCAACAACATAACTATGGAGGCGACGTGTCGATAGTTTTGGACAGCAACGGTTATCCGCATATAGGTTATTGCTATGTACCCGCGGCAGACGTAACTCCATTCAGGGGAGACGCTTTGAAGTACGCCCATTTGCATGGTGACGAGTGGGTGATCCAAACAGTTGATGACGGTGGCGGTTATCCTGCAGATGTTGGGCGAGGCGCATCGATAGCTCTCGACGAGGATGGTCGTCCACATTTAAGTTATAATGACTTCGGGCGCACCAGCGTGAAATACGCCAGTTACGACGACGAAAAATGGGTAATCGAGGTAGTGGATAACATGGTTGGCTCTGGAGAGGATAATCCAACAACCATCGCATGGAGGAGCACCTCAACAGCCCTCGATAGCGATGGCAATCCCCACATAAGTTACTACAGCTGGGCCGACGGAGTTTTAAAATACGCATTTAAAAATGGTTAAGAGTGATTGGCTCCATGAAGTCTATCCAGAGTCCACGGCTGATATTTGCCCTCCCCTCACGGTTTCACCTCTATGAGCAACCCAACTGTGATGTCCACTTGGCTGTTATCGGGGTTGTACACCAAATGGGAAACCTCGACCCTGTACATCCCTGAAACAGTGATCGGACCAAACACGAATTGGCGGCTCTTGGAAAGTTGTGGGTATACCTCGACTTTTGTCTGAACCGTAACTAGGCTCATTTCATCATAGAGGGTTCCATCCGGGCTTATAATGTTGATTGTCGGCTCGAACAGGTACGGGGCAGTCACCATGTAGTTGTCGGACCCCGTGTATTTTATGGTCGTCTCCACGATTATGTTTTTGTCCACCACGATAGTTTGAGCACTCCAAGGGGTTGTCTGTGTTTGGGCGTGGTATCTCTTGCGGTCCGGTTCAACGTAGGCCACCCTAGGATTCCCCTGTAAATCATTTACGGCCTGCGACGGAACCGAAGCGGCAATCGCCAAAAAATTCTGGAAAGTGTATTTTATCCTGCCGCCGTGGGATATGACCTCCTCGGCAACGTTCTCAGTGTCCGAGGCCTCTGAATCCTATTATGATTGGAACCATGTTGTCAACGGTGTTGTCCTGAGGAGCGGATGTGACCCTGACGCTCAGGATCCAGTCCCCGACCCGGTTTTCGGCCTCGTATCCCGAGCTACCGGAGCACAGCGCGATGCCTGTCACGATGCCGACCCCTATGACGAGCGCAACCAAGGAACATAAAACGATATAATTTCTTCCCAGCACGCCCTTCCCCCCCGACGCATCCACGGAGATATTTGCCCCCATATATAATAATTTTTTTGCTATTATTACTGGCTTTGCACATAAATTGCTAAAAATCCGATCTTGCACATAAATTATCGATTCTGCACATAAATTCGGAGGCGATCTCACAAAAGGGTTAATTTATGGGCAAAGCCCCTACTACAGAAACCCTTAAATACCAACTGGATTATAGATGGATTGTAACTGGATTATAAGGGGAGGCTGAATGATGGTCCAAAAAAAAGCCGAAGTTCGGGTTTTTGTGGACGGGATTTACCTCAAGGTTATAGACGACCTCATCGGCACCGGCTACGGCAGCAACCGCAGCGAGGTCGTCCGCAAGATGATCCACGATTGGGTAATGACCAATATCGGAGGATTTCAAGGTCTGATGAAATATTCGAGAGGGAAAAAGTGAACTCAACTCACGGTCACCCCACCTCCTCAGTCCAGCCTCCAAAGGGGTGTCAGGCGGGGCGGCCTTTCGGGGCCGCTCTCGCCTAACGTTCATAAAGCCTGTGGGGGATTCTCTGGAAGGCCCTCCATAGGAAAATTGAAAGGGGGAGAGTCCGTCCCGAAATCGATGTCTCTCCCCTTTTAATCTGTTCTAAGATTGAATCGACGTTTGGCTTGCAGTTTAAAGTTGTACTGGCTAGACCTATCTCGTCGCAGTGATGGGCATCAGAGCCCGCGGTAATGGGAAATCGATTTTGTTTGGCGAATCTTCGCGCGAGAGGATTGCTGAAAAAAAGGGCGCGGGAGTTGAATGCCTCGATCGCATCAAACTTCGCCCTGTAAACTAGGTTTGGCTTCCGCCCAAGCGCAAATGGGTGGGCGGCGACGGCGATACCCCTCTGCTCTTTTATTCGTTTGACAGTTTCTTTTGCCGATAGCCCTCGCGGCACGAGTTCTCTGACTCCGAGCCCGAGGATATGGCCGTCAGCGCTCGAAATTTCCACGCCAGGGATGATTATGAAATCGTGTTTGGAGAATTTCTTTGTTTCAACATGTCCACGGATGGTGTTGTGATCTGTGATCGCGATGCCGTTCAATCCCTTCGCTTTCGCTGCTTTCGCGGCATCTTCCACGGAGCAGGTTCCATCGGGAGAGTGCGAGGTGTGAACATGCAGATCGATGCGGAGCAACTATCTCACCTTGGCGCCCGGCTTGACTGGTTTGTCGGAGGTCAAGATGGAAATTTTTTCTTCATCTTCAGCGGCCAAGAGCATTCCTTCAGATTTCACGCCCATGAGCTTCACCGGCTCGAGATTGGTGACGATCGCGACTTGCTTGCCGATTAGTTTCTCCGATGGATAGTGCTCGGCAATTCCCGCCACTATCGTGCGTCGTTCTCCAGCGAGTTCCAGCTCAAGTTTAAGGAGTTTTTTCGAGCCGGGAATTTTTTCTGCTTTTGTTATCCTACCGACTCGGATGTCGAGCTTTTCGAAATCCTTGATCGAAACCTGTGGTTTAAGGGGTTTAGAGGGGTTGTCGGTTTGAACCTTCGTGAAGAGGATTGACGGCTTTACGATTCGGTGCTCTGGCTCGATATCGAATTTCTTTGCCTGTTCCCAACTGCTCACCTCAACATTTAGCTGCTTGGCGAGCCTATCGCAAGTTGAGGGCATGAACGGCGAGAGAGCGACGCACAGCGCCTTTACGAGGTTTGCGCAATTGAGGATGCAGTCAGCCGCTTTCCGGGGGTCGCTCTTTATCGTCTTCCAGGGTTTATGAAGCTGGAAATATTCGTTCCCGCGCCCAGCGATAACCAGTATTTCGTCGAGCGCTTGGGTCACCTTCAATTCCTCCAACAGTTTTTCCACTTTCCCTATTCGTTCGCTAACCTCGGCTTCGAGTTTTTTGTCGATCTTTCCGGCGGGTATAGTGCCTTCGAAGCGATCTCGGGTGAATGTGAGCACGCGATGGACAAAATTTCCGAAGACATCCGCGAGTTCGTCGTTTAACCTCGTGCGCAAGCTTTCCTCAGAGAAATTACCGTCTTGACCGAATGATATCTCTCGGATCAAGAAATAGCGTATAACGTCTGCAGAATACTTCTCGATGAGGTAAGACGAATCGATGACGTTGCCGAGTGATTTGCTGATTTTTTGTCCTTCGACCGTCAAGAATCCGTGCGCGAAGATTTGTTTAGGCAACTCGTAGCCGGCCGAAAGCAGCATCCCGGGCCATACAACGCAGTGGAAGCGTATGATGTCTTTCGCGATGATATGGGCGTCAGCTGGCCAGTAGTCGCGCGGCAGCATGTAGTTTACGAGAGCGTCAAGCCAGACCCAGATTGTTTGCTTGGGGTCGCCCGGAACTTTTATACCCCACTCCAGCTCTGGGCGGGAAACGCTGATGTCTTTGAGGCCACTTTTGAGAAAGCTGAGTACCTCATTCTTCCGCGTCTCCGGTTGGATGAATTGGGGGTTGCTTTGGATATGTTCCAGGATTTGATTTTGGTATTTTGAAAGTTTGAAAAAGTAGTTCTCCTCTTTGAGCAACTTGGGTTTTCTTTTGTGAAGGGGGCATTTTCCATTGACGAGATCCTCCTCCGCGACGTAGGCCTCGCAACCCTCGCAGTAAAGTCCTTCATACTCTCCCTTGTAGATGTCACCGCGCTCATTAATTCGCTTGAACAACTCGCGCACGTTCCGCTTGTGGCGCTCTTGGGTGGTGCGGATGAAGTCGTCATAACTTATATCAAACAATTTCCAAGCGTCAACCCACACCTTCGCCATCGAGTCCGCGTAGGCCTGAATTTCTTTGAACCCCTGTTCTCTTGCCGCCTTAACTGTTTTTGTGGAGTTCTCGTCCAGCCCAGTTAGGAAGAAGACATCATCTCCAAAAAGACGGTGCCATCGAGCGAGCACATCCGCAACTATGTTGGTGTAGGCGTGCCCGATGTGTGGCACAGCGTTGATGTAGTATATCGGCGTGGTGATGTAGAACTTAGCCATACCTTTCCCCTCTTTCTTTGAGTGGTGATAATTTAAATGTCTTGAATAAACCTTTCCTAAATTTATTAAACCTAGATGCAATATTCATAGTAGTGGGGGTGTAATATTGGGTGGAAAGCGGGTTTTGATGATAATTGCGCCTGAGAACTTTAGAGACGAGGAACTTTTGCATACAAGGGAGGAGCTTGAGAGCGCTGAGGTGAAGACAACAATCGCGAGCACGAAAATAGGTGAAGTTAAGGGCGTGCTGGGGGCGAAAGTAAATTCTGGTATCAAACTCGACCAAGTAAATGTTGATGATTACGATGGTGTGGTTTTTGTGGGCGGTTCTGGCGCGGAAGTTTATTTCAACGATAAGCGAGCAATCTCGATAGCTGGCGAGGCATTCAGCAAGGACAAGAAAATCTGTGCCATTTGCATCGCTCCAGTTATCCTCGCGAATGCGGGGGTGTTGGAGGGCAAGCGTGCAACAGTCTTCGACGGTGATTACGTTAGAAAAATTGAAGGCAAAGGCGCCACTTATACCGGAAAGCCAGTCGAAGTTGACGGAAACATCATAACTGCGAACGGTCCAGCGGCTGCACGCGAGTTCGGACGCACGATTGCAAATGAACTTGAGCTTTAGGGGCGATGGCTTGGTCGATATCTTAATCAAGGGCGGCCACATCATCACAATGGATTCTCAACGCCATGTGCTCGACCGGGGTTCTGTGGTGATTGATGGTGGCAGGATAGTTTCAGTTGGCAAGGAAGTCAAAGTGCGGGCGGACACGGTGATTGATGCTCGGGGCAAAGCCGTGCTTCCCGGGCTCATCAACGCCCACACTCACCTCTCGATGACTTTGTTGCGAGGCGTTGCCGACGACATGGAGCTAGACTCTTGGTTAAAAACTAAAATTTGGCCAATCGAGAAACATCTTCGAGCCGAGGACTGTTACGTTGGTGCATTACTCGGTTGTCTAGAGATGATAAAATCTGGAACGACTTGCTTTGCCGACCAATATCTTCACATGGAGGATGTCGCCCGAGCAGTTGAAAAATCTGGTATCCGTGGCGTACTCTCTTACGGCATCATAGAACAAGGCGACCCCAAGAAGCGGAAATCGGAGATTCAGGCAGGTGAAAAGTTGGTCAAAAATTATCATGGCAAGGCAAATGGTCGGATTTTAACCATGTTTGGTCCACACGCCTCGTACACATGTTCACCTGAGTGTCTCGTGCAAGTAAAGGAGTTGGCAAAAAAGTACAAAGTTGGAGTTCATATTCATATCGCCGAGTCTAAATGGGAAGTTGGAGAAATAATCAAAAAATACGGTAAGCGCCCAGTTGAGCATTTAGATGCAATCGGCTTTCTGGGGCCCGAGGTTCTGGCGGCGCACTGTGTTCAATTGACTGGGCAGGAAATTCGGATTTTGCATGATAGAGGGGTCAAGCCAGTGCATAACCCGGTGAGTAACATGAAAATTGCATGTGGCGTGTCGCCCGTACCAGAAATGCTGGCAGCGGGTATACCCGTAGCACTCGGCACGGATGGGGCCGCTTCAAACAACGCACTGGACATGTTCAGTGAGATGAAATTTGCAGCGCTGCTCAACAAAGTTGATAAATTTAATCCTACAATCATGCCCGCTCAATCGGTGCTCGAAATGGCGACAATTAATGGCGCGAGAGCACTTGGGTTGGATGGAAGTCTCGGCTCGATTGAGGTCGGGAAGAAAGCCGATTTAATACTAGTTGATTTACGGAAGCCACACCTTACACCCATTAATAACGTCATATCTCATTTGGTCTATAGTGCAACTGGTAGCGATGTTGATACGGTTATCGTGGATGGTAAGGTCATTATGCAGGGGCGAAGGGTTCTAAAATTCGAAGAGGATAAGGTTTTGAAGGAGGCCCAGAAAGCTGCAGATGATTTACTCGCGCGGAAGGAAGTAGCAAAATGACTTACAAAGTCAAGAACATCAAGCTCGCACCCCAAGGCAAACGCATGATTGATTGGGCCGAGCGCCACATGCCTGTGCTGGCCGAAATTCGTCGTGAACTTTCAAAGACAAAACCGCTCAGGGGTATGAGGGTCGGAGCGGCCCTGCACACCGAGGCCAAGACGGCGGTGCTCGTCCGAACTCTCGTGGCGGCGGGAGCCAAGACGGCGATAACTAGCTGCAATCCGCTTTCAACACGTGATGAAGTTGCCGCAGCTCTAGCGAAGGAGGGCGTTGAAGTTTACGCGTGGCGGGGAGAAACCGCTCAAGAATATTACACCAACCTCAATCATGTGCTCGATATCAAGCCCGATGTGCTAGTGGACGATGGGGCCGATCTTATCTCGCTCGTCCATTCAAAGCGTACCGCGCTTTTGAAACGCATTCTGGGTGCATCGGAGGAAACGACTACAGGGGTTAATCGGCTGCGGGTGATGTCAGCGGATGGTGCGCTCAAGTTTCCAGTGATGGCGGTCAACGACTCCCCGGCGAAACGCTTTTTTGACAACCGCTTCGGCACAGCAGAGTCCGCATTTCAAGCAATCACGGGAATCACCAACACGCTCATTGCTGGCAAGAACGTCGTAGTTGTTGGTTACGGTTTTGTTGGCCGAGGTATCGCCTCGCGCGCGAAAGGGTTGGGGGCAATCGTAGTCGTTGTTGAAACCGACCCAATCAAGGCGCTTGAGGCGACGATGGATGGTTTCAGAGTTGCAGGGATGAAAAAGGCTGCTCGTGTGGGCGATATATTCGTAACGACGACGGGTAACCTAAAGGTTATTCGTGAGGAGCATATGTGCATGATGAAAGATGGCGCGATTTTGTGCAACGCGGGGCACTTCAACGTTGAGATAGACATTCCAGCACTCAGAAAGCTCGCCGTGAAGAGTTGTGAGGTGTTGGAGGATGTTGAGGAGTTTCAGCTCAAGGATGGTAAGCGGCTTTACTTGCTCGCGGAGGGGCGCTTGGTAAACCTCGCTGGTAAACGTTCGCTCGGACACCCGATGGAAATTATGGACATGAGTTTCGCTCTGCAGGCTCTAAGTGTCGAATATATCGCTAAGCACGCTGGCGAGCTTGAGCCAAAGGTGCATGAGGTACCGGCAGAGATAGATCGCAAGGTGGCTGAAATCAAGCTCAAGTCGATCGATGTGGAACTTGAAAAGCCAACTAAGGAGCAATTTGAGTATTTAAAATCTTGGCGTGTGGGCACTTAAAAATGTAAAATGGAAATTTATTAGAGCTATTATTTTATTTTTTCCGCGCTATTTTTTCGAGTAATGTGAAAGATATGGCGCCAATCACCCCAAATATCAGAGGAATGTACCCGCCCTCACCCATACATATGCTCATCCTGTGCCAAAAAGTAGTCTCGGGTATCCAAAAGAGTTGCTTTTGACGAATATACGCCCAGATAATCCAAGCCACGAACCCACAGAGAGTAGCGATAAAGACTAACCTAGGAATCCACCATTTGACATTCTTTGCCCGCTGAGGCCTTCTACTTTTTGTCCTGTTCATGCCGAAACTTCCTTACTATGATTTGAAAAAGATGTTATCCCACTTTTTTATAATCTCCTTGATTAAAATTTTCGTCACGAACCTCCCTTAACGAACCTTCACGCGGCAGGTCTAAATCTCAAGAGCGCTGCTAACCCTTTGAAAGCTATTAGAAGTTGTTTGCCCTCCTCGGTTTCGGTTGAGATGAACTCGGCGCCAGCACCAAACTTTTCTGCTAGCTCCAACAGCTCTTGCACGACGTCCTTGTTCCCGACTAACGACAACCTAGTTTCGCCGCAGTTCGGGCATTCTCGCACAGATAGCTGTTTTTCAAATTTTTCGACATCTTCGACGGTTTCCCGCAGTTCATGCCCGCAAGATTGACATTTTGCAGTTACTCGATTTTTCCTTATACCCTCTGAAATTAACAATAGCTCGACAGCACCCAGCTCGAGAGAGTGCCTGATTTCCCGCTCGCCATATGTCGCTAGTCCTCTGCCAGCGACGAGTTCTTCCATGAAGCGTTGGACGAGCGATTTTTCCTTCAGAATATCTAGGTCGGCGAGTATCTCACCTGATTTGTTGACCACTTCCTTTACTCCTTGCTCATCGGTGTAGCCAGTATCGAGTACTCCAGCGATTTTCTTCTTGATCCTATCTTGCAATAATTCACTTTTCAAGAATTCTTCTTTAGTCGGCCCAGGCCCACCGACTATAACCGCCCGCAAATCTGATATATGCGAAAATATCTCGTTGGCGGCTTCTGCAACTCTTTTCGCGTACTCATGAGCAGCGATTTCTATCAACCTTTCGAACCGTCGTGCAGACTGACCTCCCTTGCCGTGTTTTCCGGGTACTCCGGAGGTCAACCTTCTCACTATCTCTATGTTTTTGCCACGTAGGGTCGCGAGCGTCGCTTCTCGCCGGTCCATGACGAGCACTCCCACGGTCTCTTTGACTTGGGTCATATCTCGCAGCGGGTCAAGCACGAACTCTTGGTCGCAACGATACATCTTGATAGTTATCTGCTCGGGGGGTTCGACCCAATAAAGCTTGATGTCGGCGATGTCATCGCGTCCAGCCACGTTTCCACAAAATATTGCCATCCCATTTGGAGGGGGACGCTTGTGAGTGTCGGCGTAGATGCGCAAGAACTGGATAATTCGCTCGAGAGCGCTTACCACGTTCTTTCGGGTAGTTTTCGACTTTATATTTGCTGCCGTCCCTTGCTCATCCCTGAGTTGTTGGATAACTTTGATGAGTTCAAAATCGGGGGTAATGTAGACCGAGATTAGCTCGGTTCCTCGGCCGCGCTTGCTAGCCAAATCTTCGAGCATCCGCTTAAATTGGTAACGCGCCTTGCTATCGACAGACATTCGTATTCCCCATCATACTTCTCAACCGCGAATGTTAATAATGTGGCGCCGAATTTATTTTTGGTGATAATATGCGTGTGACATTCTGTTTCGGTGGCTCAATATTGGCGCCGGATAAGCCGGATGTGGGCTGCATTCGAGAGGTGGCTCAGACTCTCCGTACGCTCAAGTCGCAGATGCATGAAATCCTCGTCGTCACAGGTGGAGGAGGGCCTTCGCGCAAGTACATCGAAGTTGCACGAAAGTTTAAAGCTTCAAGCACCTTCTGCGATATCATAGGGATAAATTTCACACGCCTGAATGCTCGCCTGTTGATTGCTGCCCTCGGCGATCTCGCGGAACAGGAACCCATTACAACTTTTGAAGCGGCGATTAGAGTGATGCTTAGGGATAAAGTACCTGTGATGGGCGGTACAATGTCAGGTCAAACCACCGATGCAGTCGCCGCGATGTTGGCTAGTTCGAGTAAGTCCAAACTTTTGATTTTCTTGACAGATGTGGACGGAGTTTACACAGCCGATCCTAAAATTGACCCAAAAGCAAAGAAGTTCAAGGTGATGACTGGT
Source organism: Hadarchaeota archaeon (SeqCode) (assembly GCA_964514965.1). Lineage (GTDB taxonomy): Archaea > Hadarchaeota > Hadarchaeia > Hadarchaeales > Hadarchaeaceae > DG-33. The sequence continues at coordinate 42,131 of CAZETV010000001.1, forward strand.
GATGAACTCATGAAGCTAGTGTCGGTAAAAAAAATGAAACCGGGAATTAACATGATAATCGACCCTGTGAGTGCGAAGCTCATCCAGCGGACGGGCATCCGAACTCTTGTGTTAGGGAAGCACGAGATCAAACGCTTACCGGAGATTTTAAGGGGTGCAGAGCATAGTGGTACTACGATTGTATCCGGATGATAAAATGCCAGAGAACCATCGACATTGCATTGTTTGCGGGAAGGCGATTGAGCAAGATAAATTTTTCTGCTCACCTTCATGCGAGGATGTCTTCAAAAAACAACAAAAGCGTATGTCACGCAGTAGATTAATTATGATAGCGATTTTTGTTGCAATTTTCGTGATGATTGTAGTTTTGCAATACATTAGGTCATGAAGATGTAATCAGGATGGTTAACGCGGGTTCTTGGATATCGATAACTTCAACTTTGTGCCCCGCACTTGCGGTCTCTTTTATCACCTTCACATCTTCGGGCGCGAGTTCGAATTGTTTGTCACCCGCTTGGAGCGTGAGCTTCCCTTTTGCAAGCTGTGTTGCTAGTTCCTCTGGCTTCGTCTCACGCAAAGCTTGCACGACAAGTTTTACGTCCGCGCGTAGGCTCGGCCCTAGCTTTGCTAATTTGGGTTCGACCGCAAGCACGCGCTCGGCCAGCTTCGGTCTGCCGACTTTGATTTTGAGCTTCTCCACGCGCATGGTGCCGGAGATGTCTTCATTCACCTGCTTCACATGTTCTGCGGTCTCCTCGTTAGAGGCATAAATTTCGACCGATGAAAGTTCCTTGCTAAGCGCCATCTTGTGCGCAGACTTGAATTGTCGAAGAGCACTCACGATTAAGTTTGCTATCTCGCCGGCTCGCTCGGCTGATTCGTTAATAAACTTCTTATTTACCTCGGGCCAGCTTGAGACGTGGATGCTTGGATGTGGGCAATTCTTGGCGAAGTGAGCTTGGTAAATCTCCTCGGAGAAGTGTGGTGTGAATGGAGCGAGCAGTTTAGTGGCGGCCAATATCACATGGTAAAGCGTATATCTTGCAGCGTCGGCAGTGGGATCGCCACCATAGAGGCGGTGTTTAATTTCTTCAATGTACATATCGCAAAACTCGTGCCAAATGAAAGTCTGGATTGCGCCTAGTGCGTGGTTAAATTGGAAGTCATCGAGCCAGTCCGTGGTTTGCTTGATAAGTCGGTTGAGGCGGCTGAGAATCCAGAGGTCAACAGGTTTAAACTTGAGCTTCTCCGGGTCGAGCTCAGCAATTTTCGCGTTCAGATGGGTTCCCGCGAAACGCGCAGCATTCCAGAACTTACGCATGAAACGATAACCGAATTCGACATCCTTCCAGTTGAAGGGGATATCGGAACCCGTGGAGGCTCCGATAGCTGCCCACTGCCGGAGGGCATCGGTCCCATACTTGCTCCGGGCCATTGTCGTGTCGACATAGTTGCCGAGCGACTTCGACATCTTTCGACCGTCTTCACCAAAAACCATGCCGTTGATTAGCACCGTGCGATAAGGCGCCTCGCCCAGCAGCGCTAGGTGTCGAACCATAAGGTAGTAGTCCCATGTGCGGATGATGTCTGTCCCGTTAGGTTGAAGGTCTGCTGGAAAGAGGCGTCGGTCGAGCTCTGGCCAGCCGGCATGAACGGCGATTGTTATCGAACTGTCCATCCATGTGTCGAGCACGTCTTTTTCAGGCTCGAAGCTTTTGTTGCCACATTTCGGGCATCGTTCGACTAGTGGTTCATCTTTCACAGGGTTCACGGGCAGCTGTTTTTCCTCAGCGACAATAGGCTCTTTACAACTCGTACAGTACCAAGCTGGAATCGGGGTCGCAAAGATGCGCTGTCTCGATATCACCCAATCCCAATCCATCGACTCTGCCCAGTCGATTAACCTCTGTCGCATGTGGTCGGGAACCCAACGGACTTGCTTGGCGCTTTCGACCACCTTGTCCTTGAGGTCTATCACTCTCATGAACCACTGCGGTTTTGCTAGAATTTCAACCGGAGTCTTGCACCGCCAACACACTCCGACGCTTTGAGCCAGCTTCTCCTGCTTAACTATCAGACCCGCTTTGCGGAGGTCATCGATGATTGCACGCTTGCACTCCTTGAGCGTCAGTCCAGTGTATTTTCCAGCTGCTCCGCTCATCTTCCCTCTTTCATCGATGAGTTTGACTACGGGTAACTTGTAGCGTTTCGTCCATCGTACATCGGTCTTATCGCCAAAAGTGCAGACCATCACCACGCCCGTGCCGAACTCGGGGTCAACTTCGTGGTCCTCGATGATTTCGACGACTTGACCGAATGGTGGAACCTCGAGTTTTTTTCCAACGTGTTTTCTGTAGCGCTCGTCTCCAGGGTAAACCGCCACGACCACGCATGCGGGAAGATACTCGGGTCGAGTGGTGGCTATGGTGAGGTATTCTTCTTCATCATGAAACTTGAACTTGATGTAGCTGAATGTTGCCTCTCGATCTTCGTATTCGACTTCGGCATCGGCAATCGCGGTTTCGCATCTCGGGCACCAGTTGACAGGATGCTCGCCTCGATAGATCAAACCACGCTTGTAGAGCTGCACGAAGGATAACTGGGTTCGCCTGTAGTAGTCCGGGTTCATCGTCCGGTATTCTGTAGACCAATCGATTGAAAAGCCGAGCGAGTTCATCTCCTCCCTCATGTGGCCGATGTTTTCCTCGGTTAGCTTGATGCAGAGTTCGCGAAATTTTCCAACAGGGAGGTCGCCTTTACGGATTCCGTAGCGCTTTTCGACTTGAACTTCAGTTGGCAACCCGTGGCAATCCCAGCCTTGCGGGAACAGTACATTGAAACCGCGCATTCTTTTGTAGCGGGCGGCGATATCGAAGTAGGTCCAGTTAAGCGCCGTGCCGATGTGAAACTCTCCGGACGGGTAGGGAGGTGGAGTATCAATAACGTAAGTCGGCTTTTTTTTATCTTCGCGGTCAAAGCGGTGGATGTCTAACTCTCTCCATCGCTCCTGCCACTTGGGTTCGATTTTGAGCGGTTCGTAATCTTTTGATACTTCCACTTGATATCCTCCTTTGGCTTTCTGGGCAGCCTCATCAAAATCTGAATTAAACAATATAAATCAATTCGGCTATTCCACCTCAACGTTGCGTTCAGGGGGTATTCGCGCAAAAGCTTCCAAACTAGGCTGCGTGGGTGGGCGCTTAAATTTCACTTCTTTGTCAAGATTAACACGTAGCCCGGCGTAACCCGGCAACGTTTCTACACCCGTTGCAGCCTTGATTCGCTTCGCCTCCTTCTCTGGTGAATGTTTCAAGAACAGCATGCCCATATGCACTATCACTGCTAGTTCTGGTTTAACTTGATTTAGGAGATCGATGAGGTCGTCAGAGCAGAGGTGCCACGGGATTCGCATCGCCAGCGGGCGCGTGACATTTGCTATTAAGACTCGACTGCCTTTGAAGTGCTTTGCGAGTTCATCAAAGTACTGGGTATCATTGGTGTAGCCTATGATGCCCTTTTGTGAGTGAATTTTTAACCCAAAAGTCGTGGGGTCGCTATGTTTTGTTGGTGTCGCATCGAGTTTTATGTCGTCTAACTTGCAACTTTCGCCGACTTGAAGGCAAATAACTTTCTCCGGCTTTCCTTGATGAAAACGCGAGACCGCCTGATCAAATTCTCCTACGCCCTCAAGCACGCTTTTGCTTCCTATTAACATGCCTCGTCTGCGGGTCATGTGTCGAGTCATCGCCTCGATGAGCACTTCTGCGTCACAGTAATGGTCGAGATGGCAATGAGTAGCCACGACGCAGTCAAGATCAAGCGGATTTAAATTGTGCTGATGGGTAAGCAAGAGAGCTCCGGGTCCAGGATCGACGTGTATTTTGATTCCCGCGTGCAAGCGGAAGCCCCCAGTCTTGAAATGTTGGGCGATAACTTGAAGACGGCCTCCACCGCATCCCAGAAATACTAGTTCGACCATAAGACTACCGATTTTTATTTGTGGGAGGAAAAATAAACCTGCTTAACAAGCTGTGAATGGATTTCTGCAGAGTTACTACAAGCGTTCCTGAGTCTAACCCAATTATCTTTTTCAAAAAGCGTCCAGTGGTGATTTAATAGAGAATGGCTATCCCAGGTAAAAAGAACTTGACGTGGATGAGGCTTTCAGGTTTTTGGGTTGCCTCTTCCAAAATTTAGGAGTTTGTACAGTCCTAACCATTAACTGGATGAACTGCCTGCATGTTGTAGGTGGAGATCGACCTCACGCCACTATCAGCGAAGTCTCCGTGTACCGTACCCCGGAGATGCTCTGAATCTTGCTGACGACGGACTCACCGAGTGCTTTAAGATCTGCCACTTCAACCCGGACGACGATATCAAACCTTCCTGTGGTCGCGGCAGCAAATCTTACTTCTGGCAAATTTTTGATTTTATCCAGGAGTCAAGGCTTTCCCAGGTTCAGTACGGATGTATGCGATTGCCTGCATTATCCACCTCCTGCAAGTTCTATCTCACAAATTAATTTTGAACTTACAGCTAATTAAAACCATAATCCACGTTTTGATATAATCTGCTCGTTCAGATTTTCGAAAGTAAATTGTTGGCATTTCAAGAAAGGATTATCTCGCGTATATCCGTAGGATGAATGTTTTGGTGAATGGCGCGGCAGACCGTCACAAATGGATGTTTGATATCGGTTCTTCGCGTTCCAAAAATATTAAGAGATGCAACGATTGGATTAAAACTGGAAGGGTGTCTCCTTACAGGGCCCATAGCTCAGTTGGTAGAGCGCCGCCTTCGCATGCATTTGCCGGAAAAGGCGGAGGTCGCGGGTTCGAGTCCCGCTGGGTCCACCACTTTTATTCAACCACCCATCCCCGCCGTTAGCCTCGTCACTCGTGCTCATCGTCTTCGATACTAGAACTGCTAGTATCATTGCCGCACTCCTTTATAATTAGAATTTCGTTTTTCATTTTTTTCACTTCCTTACTCGCATTTTGGTATTCATACTAGTGGTAAACAGTAGCTGCACTAATGACCATCTGAGGGCAAACCGTGCACTATTTAAGTGTCTTAGTTCAATGAAATTAAGACACAATGGGCTTTTCTCAGGAAGAGCTTTTCAAAGAAACAGTTAAGACGTTTCTTCGGGTTGTGTCTAAGAAAAAAAGGAGTGTTAATAAAATGGCATATGGCGGAAGATTCGGTGGACGCAGAAGGGATTTCCCTCGCGAAATGAACAAAGCGACTTGCTCAGACTGTGGCAAGGAATGTGAGGTTCCCTTCAAACCAACAGAAGGTCGACCGGTTTACTGCAGAGAGTGCTTTCAGAAGCACCGATCAGAGAGAAGAGGCCCATCGCGCTGGTAGGTGAGCAGGTTCTGGTGGCTGTTCTCTTTGGTTAGCGATAGCTATCTTTCTCAGACTAGAAAGAAGTAATGGCTAACTAAAAAGGGACAAAATAGCAGGGAAAATTACAGAAAAACCTGTAAAGTTGAGTTCTCGAAATAGGAGAATCTGTCTACGCCACCTTGCTCATGAGGGCGCTTCGACCGCGTCTGAAATCGTTTAGGCCCTAGGGGTCCTTAGCGGCAAGCAAAGTGTAATGAAAGTAAAACGAATTAGATCAGATTATCTAAGAAGAAATTTAAGTAACGTGAGCAACTGCTTAAGGGGGCCCGTGGCGCAGATTGGTTAGCGCGTTCGGCTGATAGCCAGTTTGGCAGAAACCGGAAGGTCGAGGGTTCGAATCCCTCCGGGCCCACCATCAAAGGTAACGAACTATGTCACTCGACGAGAAACTTAAGCATCTCAAATCGATTATCCGAGACTGCAACAGTGCGGTAATCGCTTTTTCGGGTGGGGTCGACTCCTCGCTCGTCTGCGCGGTTGCCCACGAAGTTTTGGGTGAGCGAACCGTCGCGGTCACGGCCATTTCTCAGACTTACCCGCATGGAGAAGTTGAATGGGCCAAGAAAGCTGCCGAGCATATCGGTATCAGGCATATGACCATCATCACGAACGAACTCGAGGACCCACATTTCGCCACAAATCCGCCAGAAAGATGCTACAACTGTAAAAGTGAATTGCTTCGAAAATTGGATTGGGTCCGCAAGGAGATGGGATTTGAGAAAATTTTTGATGGAACGAATCTCGACGATTTTTCAGACTACAGGCCGGGTATCCGCGCCCTCCGTGAGTTTGGGGTTCTTAGCCCGCTTGCGGAAGCTGGTTTGACGAAGGAGGAAGTTCGGGAGCTGGCGGCCGGGTACGGTTTGCCAAATGCGGGTAAACCTGCCAATCCCTGCCTCGCTTCTAGGATTCCTTTCGGCCAGGAAATAACACCCGAAAAGCTCGAGCGGATAGCGAAAGGAGAGGAGTTCATTCGTTCGTTGGGTTTTTGCGTGGTTAGGGTGAGGGATTACGGGGAGCTGGCGAGGGTCGAAGTCGGAAAAGAGGAGTTGCAACGGGTGCTTCAGTTGAGCGGGAAAATTGAATCAGCTTTGAAGAGGCTCGGATATGCCCAAGTGACGATAGATCCCCGAGGCTACCGTGAAGGCGGGGCAAACCTCACTTTTTAAGTCAAGATGCGAGGTATTAGAAAGGGTGCGAGATTGAAGCTTGAGGACACCAAAATAACGGCTGCGATCATAGAGCGATTCATGCGAAATTTAATGGACATAACAGAGCTTGACGTAGCGATAGCTGGAGCTGGGCCATCGGGAATAACCGCCGCTCGCTACTTGGCCAAGGCGGGTGCTAAAGCTGCGGTTTTCGAGCGGAACCTTCATGTGGGGGGAGGGATGTGGGGTGGCGGAATTCTTTTCCCACGCATTGTGATTCAGGAGGAAGCGAAGGGAATTATAGAGGAGGTCGGGGTCAAGCTCGAGGCACATGAGGCTGGCTACTACACCGCTGATTCGGTGGAAGCCGTGTCTAAATTTACTTCAGCTGCGGTCGATTCTGGAGCGCGCGTAATGGTCGGGTTAACGGTAGAGGATGTGATGATACGAGAGAGAGATCGTGTGGCTGGCGTCGTGATTAATTGGAAAGCGGTTGAACTGGCAAGCCTGCACGTTGACCCGATTGGAATAAATGCGAAAGTCGTTATCGACGCCACGGGACACGATGCGAAGATAGCCCGCATAATACAACGGAAGGTACCTGGCGCCAAGTTTCCGACGAGTACAGGCGGAGTTATAGGAGAAAAGCCAATGTGGGCAGAGGCGGGAGAGGCCGAGATCATGCGCAACACACGTGAGGTCTATCCGGGTCTGATTGTGACAGGCATGGCAGCCAACACCGTCTTTGGATCGCCTCGAATGGGGGCGGTTTTTGGTGGCATGCTGCTCTCAGGCAAAAGGGCTGCGGAGATTGCCCTAGAGTTGCTTCGCAAAAAGTGAGCGTAGATTTTAAAAGTGCGAGCTTTAGTTTTTTTCAAATTTTTCCAGATGAGTTCATTAAGCTTGGGTTGATTGAAGAGTCCATCGGTCTCGCCCGCTGTGGCTTTCATGCGCAGGTGCTTCGGCAGCGTGCTGCAAACAAATGTATGCTGTGTTTGCCAAGTCTAACTCTCTCGAGATTTTCTCAAATTTAGCCACTTGTTTTTTCAATGCGTTCATAATAAGCCCAAACATCTCCTCGCTCGTGTGTGGGTAAGTGTAGAAATGAATTGGTAAAATGTTTAATTTTTTCGTTGTAAAGGCGCGCGCGGCAGAAGAGTGTTTTCCAGAAACCAAGCAAACGATTCACTCTTTTATTTAAACCACAGATTTTTTATCAATGTTGCAATAAAAAATAAGAATGTGCCGGGGTGGCCCAATCTGGAAAGGCGGCGGACTGCAGATCCGCTTTTTGCCGGTTCAAATCCGGCCCCCGGCTCTGTTTTTATACTTTTATTTCAAAGCCGACTTAGGCGTGCCAAAAATTGAATGCGTTCATAAAAAAAAAGGTTTATAAACACTATCTCTAAATCTCTCTTCATGTGCCCGCCTTCGAAACTTTTCGGATTCGCGCTTGCGGCGATTTTTGTGGTCGTTGGATTGTCTGGATTAGTGGGTGCAGTTTCCGATCATGGGTGGACTCTCGAAACCGCAGACCAGGCCTTCCAGACTTGGATAATAACGGATATAGAAGTAGGGCAGCAGGCAACGCTCACAGTCGATAGTTCCGGAAACTTTACAGGTTTGGGCTGGGTCGGAACCGCCCCAGGTGCTGGCGACTATAACATCTATATCACGAATGGTAGGATGTCAGGTACCTCGATGACCTTTCAGGTGAGTGCTTCTTATAGCGGAGGACAAGGGACCATTTCAGGAACAGGTACTGGGACACTGAACGCATCATTCCCGAGCGCTACATCAGCATCCGGAACACATTCCGGCACCATATCGGATCCACTTGGCAGTAAGGCTTACAGCTCCTCGTGGACTGCAACGAAAATTGGGGGAGACGGCGATGGAGGAGGTCTAGTCTTCCCAGACCTCACCGTATTAATCTATCGTGTAGCACCGGGTGTATCCCTTATCGTCGCTATAGTTGCAGCTGTTGCAATCGTAGTCGCTATTCTGCCCCTTCCACGTAAGGGGGTTCGACCCACAAGAGGTAAGTTAAAAACCGGTGCGCCTGCCAGCATGGTTCAGCATCTAGATTCAATACAAAAAATCCCGCCGGGTGCACGGCCTCTGCCTCAACCTAGGTTGCATCCGGGCAAATTTGAGCCAACCGATGTCCTTCAAAAAGTCCCCTGTCCATACTGCGGTACTATCCTCATTTCCGCATTTGGAAAATGGTACTGCCCGAATCCAAAGTGCAAATGGAATAAAGGAGAAGTGTAAGTCACAGGTGATCCTTATGTCTGCCCAATCGCAGGGTGCGTCATCCTATGAATTCTTGCGTAAACAGGCTGCTGGGTATAGAGTCGGTCTCTTGATACTCGCCATAGCAGCGATGTTTTTAGCTGCTGTGAACTATCAAATGCTAGATGAGAGCTTTGTCCGTACGAATTTCCAGATGGCTATTATCATTTTAGCTTTGACAGCAGCATTTGGATTCATCTGCTTAGGGGCGATGAAAGGATATCTTAAGGTTCGTCGTTCTGCCAGCAACGCCCTGAGGGCTGGAACGGTTACAGAGATGTCGGATGTTCCAGTAAGAGCATCCAAGAAAAAAGGGAAATAGTCTATGGCCCACTAGTTATTCTCCACCCAACTGGATAGATTTATCACGGAATTTTTAAACTTCCAGAGAATACAATCTGCAGGGTTGTATAATGCCCGATGTTGGCATCCATCAAAAGGGCGAGGTTGATTTGCCGAGACTTCTTGAAAAATTGCAAAGTGAACTCGAGGGGAAGGCGGGTGCGGTAGGGTGCTTCGTGGGTGTCGTCCGTGAAACTTCGAAGGATGGAAAGAAAGTAAAGTATCTTCACTATGAGTGTGCGGAAGAATCGATTAAAGGACTTGAGCGAATAGCAGCTGACATCGAGAGGCTACCCGGCATCCTGAAAGTGATGATTCACCATGTAATTGACGATCTTACACCGGGTGAAGATGTCATCTATATATTAGTGGCCGGAAAGCATCGAGCAGAGGTCTTTTCGGCGCTACCCAAAATCATGGACAGGGTAAAGACGGAAGTACTAATCTGGAAGAAAGAGTTCACTGAAACCGGAGAGCAATGGATTCATGAGTAGCAAGCTCAATTTATATAGAATACTCTCTTCTGGTTTGGTTATCATTTTTAATTTTTTGGCCTCGCACGTTTCAACGCTTTAATATTCTGATGGGAGTTGTTTTAGTTTTTCATACGAAAAGACAGGTCCATCTCGGCATACATAAACACTGCCTAAATTGCACCTTCCGCATTTGCCCAATCCGCACTTCATTTTCATCTCAAGCGTCATAAAAATTTGATCGGGTTTGAATCCTAACTCCAAGAGGTTTTTCATGACAAAGTTTATCATGATTGGGGGACCGCAAGTCACGGCTATCGAATTTCCGGATGGAGGAGAAATTTTCAGCAAGTTGGCGGGTACGAAGCCTACAAATTCACCCCACCCATCCTCGGCCTTGTCGATTGATAAATGCACCTTTACTCCGTTATCCCTTAAGCCAAGGAGTTCTTTTTCTCGAATCAAATCTTTCCTACTCCTTGCTCCGTAAATTAACATCAATTCTCTGTACTTTCCTTTATTCATTGTATAGTAAAGCAGAGGTCTCAGTGGGGGTAAACCTATGCCGCCGCCGATTAGTATTAATTTTTTTCCTTCCCACTCTTTAACTGGAAAACCGTTCCCATACGGTCCTCTTACCCAAACGGTTTCTCCCACCTCGAGTCTGTGCAGCGCCGTTGTAACTTTGCCCATCTTTTTCACGCAGATTTCTATTTTACCTTCAGCTGGTGGCGAAAAAAGAGAGACCGGAAACTCACCTTCCCCTAGCACTGATATTTCGAAGTACTGTCCCGGAACAAAATTTAGCTTCTCTTCTCTGTCTTTTAGCTCCAGCTCAAAGCTCTTTATGTCTGGCGTTTCTTGCCTGATTTGCTTGATTACTGCGGGTTTTGGAGAGTAAATATATTCAGTCAAGATTTCCCCACCTTCGATAATATCTCGATTAAATTTATCCCTGATGGACAATTATCTAAGCATCTCCCGCAGCCGACGCAGCCGATTTCATCGATGTTTTCCAACAGGTATTGGAACTTGTGGTAGACTCTGTTTCGAATCCTCTCTCGTCGGGTTGGTCTTGGGTTATGGCCGGAGGATTGCAAGGTGAAATAAGGGAACGTGCAAGAATCCCAAGTTCTCACCCTGAAGGTTTTGCCGTCCAAGAATTCGTCAGTCAAATCAAAGCAATGACAGGTGGGGCAAAAGTAAGCGCATACCCCACAGCCAATACATATTTTGGATACTTCGTCCCAGATTTCGCTTTCGAAAGTGTGTTTTAATTTTGCGGTTACCTGCTTCACATCTAATTCTCGTGCAATCTTTTTTTCCGCGTTCTGCTGGGTGTTTTTCCTTAACTCTATATCAGCTTTGGTTGGTTCTGAGAACAATTCTTTGCTACTCTCAACCAATTTTTCCCCGACCTTGCTCAACACTTCCACATAGTATTTCTCACCCATATCTGTGAGCAGCATATCGAGCCCATCTGTAGAAAACGGACCCAAGCCGAGAGAGCTGCAAAAACAATTTTCCCCTGGGGATGTACAGGCCAGCCCGATCATGGGGAGATTATTTTTCCTCTGTAAAAAGTAAGGGTCTTCACGATCTTTTTCGAAAACCTTGGTCAACACCTGTATGCTTTTCGCATCGCAGGGTCTAACTCCAAATATTACTCCCAAGTTCGAAACTTTTGGTGTATAGATCTCCTTTTTGCCCGCCATGAAAATCGTTTCCGTTTGAGGCATGAATAAAGACTTGATTGGTTTCAGGGTGTTCGTGAACTCAAAAGTTATTTCTTTCGGATCATTTACAAGCTTAAACTCGATTTTGCCTTCCTCATCTTTAACAGGTGCATATAACTTTTCAGTGCGCAGATTTCGCAGAAACTTTTGCAAATCTCTCTTCTTGATGACTTTCATCTTATGAACTCCTCAGGATCCTCTAGTTTAAAACTCGCGAGAAGAGGTTTCTGTTCTATATTTATGCCCGCCCTGTAGTCAAAAAGATTCTTCATGTCTTTTTCCATTTTTCTAAACAGCTTTGAGAGTGGTATCCCCTCCGGGCAGCTATGTTCGCACGCAACGCAGCCAACGCACCTCCCGGCCAAGTGGAATACTCTCATCAAATGGAAAAAGGCATTTTCGGACTCAACTACTGATTTTTTAACCCATGTTGGCATCGTCTTGTCCGCGAGACATTCTTTGCAATAGCAGAGCGGACACACTTCCCTGCAGGCATAGCACCTAACACATTTACTTAGCTTTTCCTTCCAGTAATCCCATCTCTCCTCTAACTCCATTCTCTCTATCTCCTTCACGTCGTCGTAGTTCTCTTTGCCCCAGGGTTTCACTTCCTCGCCGAGCAGGATATCATAAATTACAGGGGTGGGATTTTGGCAGTGATTGCAACTGTCGAACACGAATTCTCTTCGATCGAGTTTGATGACTCCATTTTTTGTTTCGACTTTCACTGTTCCGTTTTCGATTAGAATTCCCGTGACTGAAGAGGACTGTACATTTCTTTTACCGAGCTCTTCACGCAGTTTTTCAAGGTCTACTATACCCTGGCAAGGAATTCCTATCAGCACCACTTTCTCTCTGTCAACAATCCCTTCCTGTATCAACTTTGTCACTGCACGGCTATCGCAACCTTTGACCACCAAGCCGATTTTTTCGCCTGCTTTGATTTCTTCTAAAGTTAAATAGACGGCCAAATTGTGAGCACATAGAGAGGAATAGTGTAGTTTGTTAACATCATCGGTCGATTTAGCAAAGAAGGGCCTCGCGTTCAAGGGTTCGACCATTTCGTATCCGATGATATATTTCACTTTTCCTTCGGTCAGTAGCCTGTTTGCCTCTTTTCGGAGATTTTCTACTAAGCTTACCATTCTATCTTCCTCTTGATTTTTTTCATTGGGCCAAGCACTCGGATTTCTTCCACCATGTCTTCCACGATTTTAGCAAACTTCTGTCCTTCCGATGCAGAAACCCACGCGGCTTGGAGCCTTTTTGGATTTATCCCAATGTATTCCAAAAGATTTCTTAGGAGCTTCAGTCTTCTTCTATTGTAATAGTTTCCTTCCCGATAATGGCATTCCCCTGGGTGACAACCACCTATGAACACGCCGTCAGCTCCTTGCTGGAAACACCTCAACACCCACAATGGATTCACCCTGCCCGAGCACATCACCCTGATGGTTCTCAAGTTAGGCGGGTAGGTCAATCTGCTAGTACCTGCCAAATCGGCTCCCGCATAAGCACACCAATTGCATAAGAAGCCTACTATACGCGGTTCCCAACTCAACTTTGCTCACCCAGTACATCGATTAAGGGCAATACTTGTTTGTCTTCAAAGTGTCGCTGTTGAATGGCTCCTGAAGGACAGGCTGCAGAGCATATGCCGCAACCTTTACATAACGCTTCATTTACCTTGGCTAATTTTGATATTGCCCCTTTCTTCTCCACCGTCTTGAGTTCTATTACATTTGTTGGACAAACCTCAGCACAGAAACCACAACCAGTGCACAAATTCTCATCGACCGAGGCCACAATTCCTTCGGCCATCACCTTACCTTTTGTTAACAAAGAGCAAACTTCAGCTGCGCTCGCTGATGCTTGTGATACTGTGTCGGGGATGTCTTTGGGCGATTGGGCGCATCCAGCAAGGAAGATCCCGTCGCTAAAGGTATCGACAGGTCTAAGCTTTGGATGGGCCTCGAGGAAGAAGCCATCCGAGCCTTGGTTAATGTTTAGGATTTTGGCTAGCTCGGAGGCACCATGGCTAGGAACAATCGCGCTAGCTAACACCACGAGGTCTACTTCTTCGGGCTCGTGAGGCTTTGCTTCCACAACGAGTTTGTCATTTTTTTTGCTGACCCTTATCTCGTCGTCCAGCTCCCTGCGCTTGTACTTCACTCCTTCGTCCTTGACCCGGTCGTAGAACTCCTCGTACCCTTTACCAAAAGCCCTGACATCTGTGTAGTATACAGTCACTTCAGCATCCGGAATTTTTTCCTTAATGAGGTGAGCATGCTTGGCCGTGTACATGCAGCATACGCGCGAGCAATATGAGTTCGTCTCTTTTTTCCTGCTTCCAACACAGGAGATGAATGCTACTCGCTTCGGCTCCTTACCGTTTATTTCAATTTTTCCGTTGGTCGGGCCGGAAGCCGAACTAAGCCTCTCGAACTCAAGCCCAGTTATCACCTCTGGATATTTCCCGTAACCATACTCGGGGAGCTTGGAAGGATCGAATTGATCGAAGCCCGTGGTTACGACTATAGCGCCAACATCGAGTTCGATTGATTCCTCTTTTTGATTATGAACAATGGCTTTGGCCTCGCATGCTTTTTCACATTCAAGACACTCAGAACACCCGCCGCACTGCAAACATCGTTTTGCTTCTTTTATCGCTTCTTCTTCGGTATAACCTAACTCGACTTCTCGAAAGTTGTTTTTCCTCTCTTCGATCGGCAGGTATCTCATCGGCACTTTTCGTTCATTTTTAACATCTTCTACTGATACCTCAGCGATTTTTGGTTTTATCCCGCGACCGTCTTTCAGGTCTTTCTCGTTGATGTATCTGTCAATGGAAATTGCAGCTTCTTTTCCGGCAGCAATTGCTTCTATAACAGTCCCAGCACCTAACACGGCATCGCCGCCGCAAAAAACGGCTTCTATATTGGTTGCTAACGATATAGGGTCAATTTTGACAGTTCCCCAAGGGGTACATTCTAAATTAATATCCTTGGTTAAGAAGCTCAAATCCACTTCCTGTCCGATAGCTAATATCAGGCTATCCGCTTCCATCATAAACTCAGAGCCAGGGATGGGTCTAACTTTTCTTCTACCAGTTTCATCAGGCTCTGTCAATTCCATCTTGATGCATTCAATTGCTTTGATATGCTCGTTTTCACCTATAATTTTTGTTGGTGTGGTAAGATAGACTAGTTTCACGCCTTCATGCTCTGTTTCGTCAATTTCCCATTCTGGTTCTGCAGGCATTTCTACACGAGACCTGCGATACATTATGATAACTTCCTTAGCACCTAATCTCAAAGCAGAACGTGCTGTGTCTAATGCTGCATTGCCTCCACCAACGACAATTATCTTATCGCCTAGTTTAGGAGTCTTACCTAAATTCAGCTCTTTCAAGAATTCGGTAGCTTGGAATACACCTCCAAGTTTTTCGCCAAGTATATCCATTTTTCTACCTTTCTGAGCCCCCACAGCTAAAAAAATCGCTTTATAACCACTGTCGAATAGGTTCTTTATAGTCAAATTTTTGCCTATCGCCGAGTTCAGATGCACTTTAACTCCTAGCGCGAGAATGTCAGATATCTCTCTTTCAAGAATTTCTCTCGGCAGTCGAAAAGTAGGAACACCAAATCGCATCATGCCGCCAAGCACGGGCGCACTTTCATATATTGTTACAGGGTATCCTTTCATAGCAAGGTCATGAGCAGCAGTTAAGCCAGCAGGCCCTCCTCCGACTATAGCCACAGTTTCTGTTCTCTTTTTTATAGGGGAGGATTCTGTAGTAGGGCTCTTGAGCTCTAAATCTCCGACAAAACGTTTAATATGTGCTATGCTTACTGGCTCATCTATATCTTTTCTTGTGCATGCTTTTTCGCAAGGCCTGTGACAGACCCTGCCGCATATAGATGGAAACGGAAGTTTCTCTTTTATAACTTGGAGTGCCTCGTAGAATTTACCGCGACTGGTGAGCATTACGTAACCAGGTGCGCCAACACCTGCAGGGCACGCGTCTTTGCATGGTTGTAATCCCCGTTTATCGATAGTATATTTGGGCGGAACCGCTTGTGGGAATGGAATGTAAATTGATTTTCTGCTGCTGAGCCCAAAGTCAAACTCGTTTGGCAGTTTCACAGAGCATACTTCGGTGCATTCTCCACATCCAGTACACTTTTCCGGGTCCACGTATCTAGGCTTTTTCCTTACTTTTAACTTAAAGTTACCTACATAACCCTCGATGTTTTCAATTTCTGAATAAGTCAGGAGTTCTATATTTGGATGCCATTTTACGTCTACCATCTTGGGGGTGAGAATGCACGCAGAGCAATCCAGAGTTGGGAAAGTCTTGTCGAGTTGGGCCATCCTCCCTCCGATGGATGGTGAGCGCTCCACGAGGTATACTTTGAAACCCCTGTCCGCGATGTCGAGGGCAGCTTGCATCCCGGCTATGCCCCCGCCTATTACGGCGGCCTGAGGTATGACGGAAATTTCGTTTCTTTCCAAGCTTTCGAGTTCTACAGCTCTGTTTACACCTGCCAAGACGAGTTCCAGCGCTTTTTTCGTAGCTTCTTCTTTTTCTTCATGAACCCAAGAGCATTGCTCTCTTATATTCACCATCTCGAAGCAGTAAGGATTCAGCCCCGCTTCTTCGACAGCGCTGCGAAAAGTAGGCTCATGCATCCTGGGCGAACAAGATGCTACTACTATTCTGTCTAACTTCTCCCTGCGGATATCATCTTTGATTAATTGCTGGCCGGGTTCTGAGCACATGTATTCGTAGTGTTTGGAGACCTTCACTCTTGGATGCTTTCCTATGGTATCCGCGACTTTTTCGACATCCACTGTCTTCGCAATGTTGGTTCCGCAATGACAGATATAGACGCCGATTTTCATGATATCAGACCTGCCAATTGAGCGAAGAGTTGAACGTCCGTGTAATGTTTCATAGAGATAGCCTTAGACGGACAAGCGGCTACACAAACCCCGCAACCCTTGCAAAGCACTTCGTTGAGTTTTACTGAGCGTTTTTCGCTGTTATATTCAAAGGCATTAAACTCACAAAGGTGTTCACACACTCTGCAACCGCTACATAGATCCTCATCCACAATTGCTACTATCGGCTCTATCGCGACTTTTCCAGCTGCCAGGGGTATAGATGCTTTAGCACCTGCACCGCTTGCTTGTGCTACTGTGTCGGGGATGTCTTTGGGCGATTGGGCGCAGCCGGCAAGGAAGATCCCGTCGCTAAAGGTATCGACAGGCCTAAGCTTTGGGTGGGCCTCGAGGAAGAAGCCATCCGAACCGCGGGTAATGTTCAAAATTCTGGCGAGTTCTAAGACTCCGGAGTTTGGAACTATTGCATTCGCCAGCACAACGAGGTCTACTTCTTCGGGCTCGTGGGGCTTTGCTTCCACAACGAGTTTGTCATTTTTTTTGCTGACCCTTATCTCGTCGTCCAGCTCCCTGCGCTTGTACTTCACTCCTTCGTCCTTGACCCGGTCGTAGAACTCCTCGTACCCTTTACCAAAAGCCCTGACATCTGTGTAGTATACAGTCACTTCAGCATCCGGAATTTTTTCCTTAATGAGGTGAGCATGCTTGGCCGTGTACATGCAGCATACGCGCGAGCAATATGAGTTCGTCTCTTTTTTCCTGCTTCCAACACAGGAGATGAATGCTACTCGCTTCGGCTCCTTACCGTTTATTTCAATTTTTCCGTTGGTCGGGCCGGAAGCCGAACTAAGCCTCTCGAACTCAAGCCCAGTTATCACCTCTGGATATTTCCCGTAACCATACTCAGGCAACTGAGATGGATCAAACAAGTCAAAGCCTGTGGCGACCACTATCGAGCCTACTTCAAGTTCAATCGAATTTTCTTGTTGTTCAAAATCGATAGCGTTGCGGGAACACGCAGCTTTGCAAGCGGGGCTTTTCCCACATACCCCTCTCGTAAGGTATAGGCAATGCTTAGGGTCTATCAAGTATTTCATAGGCACGGCCTGCGGAAATGGTATGTATGCTGCTCCTCTCTTCCCTAAACCCAAATCGAATTCATTTGGAAGCTTCCCATTCAGTAAGCAAGCTTTGGCGCATTCTCCGCAACCGATGCACTTTTCCTCATCGACATACCTCGGTTTTTTCTTAACCTTTACCTTGAAATTTCCGATGTAGCCTTCAATTCGTTCGACCTCCGAATAACTCAAGAGTTCTATATTTGGCTGTCTGTTCACGTCCACCATCTTGGGGGTTAAAATGCACGCAGAACAATCTAAGGTTGGAAAGGTTTTGTCGAGTTGAGCCATTTTTCCTCCGATGGATGGTGAGCGCTCCACGAGGTACGTGTATATTCCATTTTCTGCTATCTCCAACGCCGCTTGAATCCCGGCAATTCCTCCTCCAATCACCAAAGCTTTCGGTATTACATCTACTTCTCTCCTCTCTAGCGGCTGAAGTTCGGTAGCTCGTGCCACAGCGCCTGCAATCAATTTCTTGGCCTTTTCAGTGGCTCTTTCTTTATCTTCATGAACCCAAGAGCACTGTTCTCTTATATTTGCCATCTCGAAGCAGTAGGGGTTGAGGTTCTTGTGTTCTACGACCTTTCTAAAAGTGGGTTCGTGCATTCTTGGAGAACAGCTCGCCACGACTACACGATCAAGTCCGGCTTCGTCTATATCCTTCTTGATTAATTCTTGTCCTGGGTCAGAGCACATGTACTTATAGTCCCTAGCAATCACCACGTTTGGCAAAGACTTGGCATATTTCACCACTTCTTCAACATCAACGGTAGCCGCTATATTTAAGCCGCAATGGCAAATGTACACGCCCGTTTTCACTTCCTTATCCCCCATGAAATCACGCCAGCAGTGAATTTGGCCTAGGTTTAATCTTTTTATCTATTACCATCATGGTTTAAAAGTCGTCCTGACTAAAAGGTTGAGGTGGCCGGTTGAGAAAAATGAAGAGTGAAGAACCAAAAAAGTTGAAATTTGCTTTCTACTGGGCTGGCAGTTGTGGGGGCTGTGAGATTGCTGTTCTAGATATAAACGAGAAGATTCTGGATGTGGTTGCCATTGCTGAGGTAATCTTTTGGCCTGTCGCCATGGATATCAAGTATAAAGACGTAGACGCGATGCCGGACAAGAGCATAGACGTCTGTTTCTTTAATGGTTCGGTCAGGACAGAGGAGCAAGAACACATGGCCAAACTTCTGAGGCGGAAGTCAAAGTTTTTGATAGCATTTGGCACCTGTGCTCAGCTAGGTGGCATTCCAGGTCTTGCGAACATTTCGAATAAAAAAGAGATTTTCGAGAAGGTATACGTTCAAACTCCATCGACAAAAAATTCTAAAGCTGCGATACCTAAAACTGCTGTTAAAGTCGAATGCGGGGAACTAACTCTGCCAGAGTTTTATGATACTGTGAAGACACTAGATCAAACCGTGGAAGTGGACTACTATATCCCAGGTTGTCCTCCGCACCCAAACTTGATATTGAAAGCCGTGGAAGCCATAGCCAAAAATGAGTTACCCGCTAAAGGTTCGGTATTGGCCCCCGAGAAGTCGGTTTGCGATGAATGTCAGAGGGAAAAGAAAGAAAAGGTTATCTCCAGATTATACAGGATGCACGAAATCAAACCAGATCCGGAGAAATGTTTTTTGGAGCAGGGGGTGGTGTGCATTGGGCCCGCAACCCGTGGTGGATGCGAGGCGCGGTGTATCAATGCGAATATGCCTTGTACGGGGTGCGGTGGTCCATGCCCCAATGAAATCGAGCAAGGGGCGTCCATGATAAGTGCCATTTCTTCGATTCTCGGGTTGGATGAGGAAAAAGGAGAAACATATGACGCTGAAAAATTAATCAACCAAATAAAAGACCCCTTGGGGACTTTTTACCGGTACTCCCTGCCAGCTGCTCTCATCCGAAGGAGGGTTCAGAAATGAGCGAATTTAAGGAGATAAGCATAGAGCCCGTCACGAGGCTTGAGGGTCACGCAAAGATAGTGATATTTCAAGATGAGAAAGGGGAAGTGAAAAACGCCTATTTACAACTCCCTGAACTCAGGGGCTTTGAGAGATTCTGTGAGGGGAGAAAAGCTGAAGACCTCCCACAGCTGCTCTCGAGAATTTGCGGAGTATGTCCCGTTGCCCATCATCTCGCTTCCACGAAAGCTTTGGATGCGGCGTTTCGTGTGGACCCCCCTTCAGCTGCGAAAAAACTTCGGGAACTCATGTACAGCGGCTATTTCATGTACGATCACATTCTTAATTTTTATTTCCTAGCTGCGCCGGACTTCGTCGTGGGGCCTGATGCTCCACCTCAAGAAAGAAACATTTTCGGCGTGATCAAGAAGGTCGGCTTAGACGTGGCCAAGGAAGTAATCAAGCATCGGGCTTACGGCCAAAAAATTACCGAGATAATAGGTGGAAAGGCAACCCATCCGGTTTGTGGACTTCCGGGTGGCATATCCAAGCCGCTGACGGAAGAAGAAAGAAAGGAAATAGAAAAGATGGCGGAGGCCGGGCTTGAATTCGCCAAGTTCAGCTTGAAGTTATTTGACGATGTTGTATTGAAAAATAAGAAATACGTTGACCTGATTATGAGCGACGCTTACACTTTAAAAACATATTACATGGGTCTAGTGGACCGAAACAACAAGGTCAATTTTTACGATGGCAAAATACGTGTGGTTAATCCCGGGGGTCAAGAGTTCGTGAAGTTTAACCCATCCGAATACTTGGACATCATCGAGGAGCATGTTGAGGAATGGAGCTATGTAAAACTACCTTATCTCAAAAAAATCGGATGGAAAGGCTTGAGGGATGGACATAGCAGCGGGATTTACAGAGTTGGTGCATTGGCCAGACTAAATGCCGCAGATGGCATGGCGACTCCCCTAGCCCAGCAAGAGTACGAGAGGATGTATGAAACCCTAGGCGGGAAGCCCGTGCACTCAACTCTCGCGTTTCACTGGGCTAGACTGATAGAAATAATTTATGCGGCCGAAAGATGCCTAGAGCTCAGTCGAGATGAAGAGATAACGAGCAAGGAAATTCGAAACGAGCCAAATACCCCGGGAGAAGGAATCGGAATAGTCGAAGCTGCGAGAGGTACATTGATCCATCATTACAATCTTAACAAAGAGGGCCTAACCGAAAAAGTAAATTTGATAGTCCCTACGACCAACAACAATCCATCCATCTGCATGTCCGTGAGGGATGCAGCGAAGGGGCTCATCCATGGTAAAGAAGTTAGCGAGGGGTTGCTGAACATGGTGGAGATGGCTTTGAGAGCTTATGACCCATGTATCGCATGCGCTTCCCACTGCCACATAGGCGATTTGCCCCTTGAAATAAAAATACACGATAATAATCGGAGTTTGATAAAAACCGTTGTGAGAGAACCTCTTGGCTTTAAACACTTTTAGAGATATCTTTTCGTGTCGCATAAGTTAGCAAACTATCGCAACGGGTAAGTCAAATGGAAAAATGTGCGATTCAAAATAATTTCAACGAGAAGCTCAAGAAGTGGCTTCTAGATGCCCGAAGGGTTGTTATCGCAGGTATTGGAAGCTCGATTCGAAAAGATGATTTCATAGGGGTCGGGGTCGTAGAAAAACTACGGGGGAAAGTTTCACGATCGGTTCATTTAATAGTGTGTGGAATGTCTCCTGAGAATTTTTTAGAACCGATTATTCACTTTAAGCCAACCCACGTACTATTTGTCAACGCGGCTCAACTAGGCTTAAAACCTGGTTCTTCAAGGTTGATTGAACTAAATCAGATTTCGTGGCCAGCGGTATTGACTCATGCTCTAACTCATCAGATATTTCGAGAATTTCTAACAGAGGCAACTGGTGCTAAGGTCGCTCTGCTCGCCGTGCAACCAAAGGACACGAGTTTTGGAGAAGGTTTTACAAAAGAATTGGAAGAAACTGTCGAGCGTTTATCAAGTTTTTTGTTGAGGGTTTTACCCTGAAATGGATAATGTACGATACTTTTGAACTTTAGGTTGCTTAACTACCCGAAACTAGTGGCTTTGGAATTTGGGCCGATACTTTACAAGGCCCCAACTTTGTAATTTCATTAACAACTTCCGTAACAATTTTAACAAATCGTTCGGCTTCTCCAGCTGATACTGTCTCGAACCTGAGCCGCTCCGGTTCTATCCCCAACTGCACTAGTATTCGTTTGAGCAGTTCAACTCTTCGCTGAGCTTTGTAGTTTCCAGAGACGAAATGACAGTCTCCGAAGTGGCATCCAGCGACCAAAACCCCGTCCGCACCTCGTTTAAAAGTTTCTAGAATGTAAACAGGGTCTAGCCGCCCAGTGCACATCAGCCTGATGATGCGGACGTTGGGCGGATAATGCATGCGGCTCGTTCCAGCGAGGTCAGCCGCAGCGTAGGAGCAGAAATTGCAAAGAAAGACGATGATTTTTGGTTCAAATTCAACCATGTTATCTACCTTTAATATCACTAGTGTACTTAAAAATTTTAATTCTTATATTTTTCACCCCACCTTACAAGGCTTCACCGAGAGTTACATCGACCATCCGCTTGATATCCCTTTTCAAGGCGTCTGGAAGTCCAAAAATGTCAATATCCATGAATCCCCGAATAATCAGTGATTCTGCATCAGACTCCGAAAAACCCCTCGCAGTCAAGTATTGGACTTGCTCTTCCGCTATCTTCCCTACGGCGGCTTCATGCGAAAGTTCGGTCCCCTTCACTTTCCCCGCCAGCTCTGGAATTGCGTGTATAAATGCTTCGTCAGAGAGCAAGAGACCCCTGCATTCTAGGTGCGCCTTACTGTCTCGGTGCTCTCCAACCAAGAGTCCACGGGCATTTATCTGCGCATTGTCCGAGGCTATCGCCCGCGCGATGACTTCTCCTTTGCTCCCTTTGCCTTGAAGAACCGCTTTCGAGCCTACATCCAAATAGGAGTTCTGCCTCCCGTGTAGAATTGTGTTGAACCTGACCCTAGAGTTAGACCCCTTACAGTAAGCAACTGGGTACATTTGAATACTTTTCACCGGTTTCATGCACAGGTAATTGTTAATAAACGTTGCATCGTCGTCTAAGAGGGCCGCAGTTCGAGGTCGGACGTCAAAATTTTGGGCCCAGTTATGAATCATGGTGAAAGTGAGCTTCGCGTTTTTCTTCACATAAAATTCGGAGATGCCCACATGCAGACCACTTTGAACGTTTGGGTGGGTCGTGCAGCCAGTTATTATTTGGGCCTCAGAGTGGGGTTCTGCGATTATCAAGTTATGAACGTTTTGGTTAAAATTGTCTTTTGAGATGAAAATGCATGCTTGTAGAGGGAGCGTGATTTTTTGCCCCTCAAGTATTCGGATGAAATAGCCCTGATCCCACTTTAACTTGGCCAAAGTGGTGAATTTGTCGGTGCTTGGGTCAACAATTTTCCACCAATACTCCTTGGCCCAGCGGTATTTTTTGAGTGCTTCTTTAGTGCTCATTATTTCGGCTTTTCCCCTGAAAGTTTTTTGGATTGCTTGAAGAACCGCAGAATGATCTATTTGAAAATATGTGCCTGCTCGTTCCTTTTCCCTGGTAATGCCAACGCTTAGGGCTCTTTGGGTGATATTTTCTGGTAGCGTCGAAATAGTACATGAGGGCCAAGGTGAAGTTTCTCTTTTGAAAGTTTCTACATCTAAGTCGGGCCCAAAAGCCGCTGGTTTTCTGATTGTACTCAACGTAGTCTTTTTACCTTTGGGCATCGCTCACACCACTTGTATCCTCTTTTCATGACCCGGTTGATAATATTGGTCGGTTTTCCAGAGCAGGCAATCATTCCATAAAACATCACATGGGCTTTGTCCACTTTTAAGTAGCGCAGGATGTGGCCGAGATGGGTTATCAAAAGGCCAGATCGCTTTTTGAGGAGCTCGTTGATCGCCTTGCCTATAACCTCTAGATTCTCAACATCTACTCCTGAGTCAGGCTCGTCGAATATCGCAAAATCTGGTCGTTGTGCGAGCAATTGCAAAATCTCCGTCCGCTTGAGCTCACCTCCGGAGAAGCCCAAATTCAAATCTCTGCCGAAAAAATCCATAGGAATGTTTGTGGTGCCTGCTAGCTTTACTTCATCGACTTTTCCCTTGGTGAGGTATCGCAAAACATCACCCAGTTTGACACCTCTTATCTGTGGGGGGGTTTGAAAGGCCACTCCAATGCCTAGCTTCACGCGCTCATCCGTTGACATGGTGGTGATGTCGGTGCCGTTGAATCGAATCTTGCCCGATAGAACGCGGCAGTTCGGGAAGCCCAAAATTGACGTTATCAGCGAGGTCTTTCCTGATCCGTTGGGGCCGAGCAAGACGTGGGTCTCCCCCTTGGGTATCTCTAGGTTAACCCCTTCGAGCACCCGTTTTCCCGCGATTTCTACAGTTAGATTCTCTATCTTTAGCATCTTCAAGTTTTCAACCCCATTTTAATACTCTTCGGGACGACCTAAAAGTTTCCCAACAAGGCACATTTATTAATCTTCATGATTTAAGGTGCAGTTATGGACGACTTTACATTTGGATTGCTCTATGGCGTTGTAGCAATGGCCCTTGTGGGGGTCTTGTTATTCTTGTTAGGCCGAAAACTCGATCGACGGCTTTACCTGCGACCAGTACTTTATGGCTTTTTTTTCTGGGCGGGCGTCAACGTACTTTTTGTAGGAGGAATCTTCAGCTTTTTGGTAGGTGGTGCGGTTACTGGATACTTTCTCGCTCGGGAGGTTGGAGAATGGGGGAATCAATTTCGAGCGGGTGGGTTGAGCGGTACTTTAATCATTTGCAGCCTTCTCCTCGCGAACATTTTGATCCTATTCACACGAGGCGTCTCTGATATCTCAGTTAGTCCGGTTAGTCATGAGGAAGTATTATTTCTGCTGTATGGGGACATGTTAATCTATGCTTTTATGTTGTTGGCCATTGCCGGAATTGGCGCTGTGCTGGGTGGTCTGCTGCGCAAGCTCTTAAAACCTGCTGGGCAGGAACCCCAACAATAGCGTTTTGTTTGTAAAGAACTCCACCCGAAAACTCGGTGGGTGAATAGGGGTAGCATCAAAATAAATTGGATATACCAATAAGCTCGGCTTGAATAAGGTACTTAGTTTGAATGTTTGTTGGTGATAGGTTCTTTTGTATTGATACAAAATTTCGGCAATGCGCTTAATTTTAGAAACACAAATCATTTATCCCGAAAAATCAGACGAATTTACGGTAGTGGGGTAGCTACCTGCAGCGGGGTAGAGCAGCAGTAGGCGAACTACTCTGCCCCTACGGCAGCATGGAGTGCCCGCCGGTCGTGGAAAACCACGGGCGAAGCTCATAAGGCGTCAAGCCGTGGGTTTGGCGCTCCTGCGAGACCCGGAGGTCAGTGGTTCAAGAGAGAGTGGCGTAAAACCTCTCTCGGGATTTCCACTCCCCGCTACCTTATCTAGTCTGATTGTCTAAGTGAGTTAAGAGGCTAATTATGTCTATTATCGGTTTGGTTGCGCTTACTCTGCTCTTGGGCCCATTTGGCGCTATACCGTTCGCGTTTGCTCAAGGAATGTCGACTTTTGATACTGCAATCACTGTAAGCATTATCCACGCGACTCTCGTGCCAGTATGGTTGGGTTTTTTTGAATTTATTGGGTATAGCATGCGTTACAAAAATCGTATTATCTCCCGTGTTATGAGGTACGCAACGACTAAATCTAAAAGGTTCAGGGTAGATATTGACAGTTACATACGAAAATTTGAGCGCCGGACGGGACAGTTCGGTTTTGCTCTCGGTGTGGTTGGATTCACATTTTTGGTTGGCGTCTCTTGGGCGGCTCTCTGTGCTTACATACTAAACATAAAGAAGAAGACGATCCTCGCATCCATCGCTGTCGGTGCAGTGATTTCAAGCGTTTTCTGGACCTTTGTGTTTGCTGGAATTGTGGGGGCCCTTCCTAGCCCATTGACACTTTACCTAATATTGATTGTTGCGACGTTCGCTTTCCTCGTATACAAGAAAGTTCGCGAGCGTAAACTATTACGGAAAATTTTTCATCCAGTCTTAAAAGATCGTTGATGACTTTGCGTTGGAATCAGAGGAAACCGTGTCTGTTCTCGGACTCACGTTTTCATTTGATTAGCCCAATTTTGTAAAGGTACTCAGCTGCTAGCACTGCACCCTTCGCTGCGCCGAGTTCGGTGTTGTGCGAGAGCACGGTGTACTGGAAGCCGTTCTCAAAAGCGTTTGCTTCTACTCCGCCGATGACCGCGACCATGCCACCTTCCAAGGTTGAATCGAACTTAGGCTGGGGCCTGTCTATCTCATTCATGATTACTATCGGTTGTTTAGGTGCGGTCGGTAATTCCAGTTTTTGTGGTTCGCCCCGATAATTTTTCCAAACTTCTTTCAGCTCATTGATAGTACATTCTTTCGTGGTCTCGATGAAAACGGACTCCGTGTGACCGTCGAGGACCGGAACACGATTACATTTGCATGCAATCTTAAATCCCGTTGGTGTTATTTTATCTTCGTTGAATTCTCCAAGGAGCTTCACCGTTTCTTTTCTGACTTTTTCTTCCTCCATGTGAATGTATGGAATGACGTTGCCCTCGAAGACACTTTGGGAAAATTCATCCAGTCCAGCCGGAAGGTCGGCCCCTTGTATCTTTCGCTGTTCGGCCCAGCTCCTGACCGCACTATACCCCGCGCCAGACACAGCCTGCATCGAAGCCATCGTCACGTGCTCAAGTCCGAATTCATCGTGCACAGGCTTCAAAGACATCACTAGGCCAATAGTCGTGCAGTTGGGCTGAGGCACGACAAATCCTTTCCAACCCCTACCTTTTTGTTGCACATCTATGATGCCGGCATGTGACTCATTCACACTCGGCAGGTATACAAAGCTGTCGTCGAAGTAGCGATAGGCTGAAGCCGTGCTGACTACCGGCTTTTCCATTGCGATGTTTCCCTCGACCCCTAGCGCCGTTTCCGACGGCAACGCTGAAAAGAACAAGCTGTTTTCTTCAGGGCGCACGTTGCTAAGATTCCGGACTATCATGTCTAAAATTTTTTTGCTGGACGCTCCTTTGCAAAACCATCTTGAATTTTCCATCCCATAATTTAGTGCATCTGCATAAGTCCTGTCAGCGGACCTTTCCGAGGCATACAATGCCGTGAGCTCAAACCACGGGTGCTTCTGAAGGTTGAGTACAAATTTCTGCCCAACCTCGCCCGTCGCGCCCAAGACAGCAACTGGTATTTTCTTCATTCATTCACCTGCTCTACTGTGTTCTCAAGTCTTATTTATTTAATTTGACAAGTTGAAAAGATTTAGGTGTTTAGATGCCCCGCCGCAAGTATGGGCACATGGTCGGGCCACTTCCAGCTCCGCCTAAACCCGAAAAGTGTAGATTTTGTAGGCGGGGGTTACCTTGTCCTTTCCATAAGCAAAGAAAAACATCTCTGAGAAAAAAGTAGTGATCGTCATTTTGATTAATTAAGTAGATAGTTTGCTAATTTTTGTCAGGAATTCTTCTTGTTGTGTCCACAGTTCACGTTTCAGAGTCCTGAAGTCCCTCTTGATATTTTTAGAATCATCGAGAGCACGCAATGAAACTTCCTTGATCTCTTTCAGATTAGCGCTTCTGACATCTATTACCTTATCTTTCTGACCAATGAACTCCATGAAATTGTAATTTTTGGCGTCGTAAGCAACATTTACTATTGGAACCTCGCTTCCGAATGCTAGCACTGTAGAATGCATCATCATCCCAATGACTAAATCTAGTTTACTGTAAATGAATTTCATTTTGTATGGGTCGGGGGCTGTATCCACCACTTTGAGCGGCAATTTTTTCTTTCGCATTATCTCAACAACGTGGTGCTCATCTGGATGGTGTACTAAATAGACGATTTCTGCGTTTAGATGTTTAATTAAAAATTTGCAAGCTTTGATGTACTCTTCAATTGTTCGGTACAAATATTCAGGATACAGCGCCCAGTAGTGGCAAGCCACGTTCACACCTATCTTTATTTTGCTTTCATCTAGGGCGATTTGACTAGTCTCTTCAGAAGCGAGAAAAATTGCGGGATCACCTATTACGTGCACATCGTTTACTCCTAAATCTCTCAAAAATTTACAGGTGTATCCGTCCCGAACGGAGGTGAGTTTGGCGCGCGCGTTCAATAATCGAATGCTTTCTTTTTGCTCTTGAGTCAGTTCCTTGTCTCCGAGATTTCTGATGTATCCTATTCCATAGAGCACGATTGGTATCTCTACCGATTTGATAATTTGTGCATCCATCGGGAGAAAAAATTTGGAGTATAATCCTCCTCCCCCGATTACACAAATGTCATGCTGGTTGATGGTCTCGATAAATTCGGTGGGTTGTGGTTTTTCTAATTCTTCGACTTCCCCCGGGGTATAGGTAAATGGTTTCAAACGGGAGCGTAGCATGTCTCTGATTGAATATGCTATAGCGATTTCGCCTATGTTGTAAAAATCCTCTTCTCTCCTACAAAAATGGATTATACTAGACAATGTAACTCCCATTTCACTAAGTTCATCGGACTATAAACCTAGGACATCCTGCATGTCTTGCACAACGCTTGGCTTGCCGTTTTCAACGATGTAGCGGATTGCCTTCATCGCTCCTGCAGCAAACGTCTCTCGACTCTGCGCACGATGAATTATCTCGAACCGTTCCCCCGGGGTGAAGAATATCACCGTGTGTTCTCCGACAATGTCGCCTTCTCTAATCGATTTAATTTTTATTTTATCCTCGCTCCAGTTGAATTCTTTCGCGATAATTTGCGCAGCTCTGCGTGCGGTTCCGCTGGGAGCGTCGCGCTTGTGTACATGGTGCGCTTCAACTATTTCTACTTTGTAATCGCTGCCCAACATCCTTGCAGTTTTCTCGACTGATTTGAAAAATACATTTACGCCGACAGACATGTTTGGTGAAATGACCGCTCGGATTTTCCCTTTTTTCACGGCTTCTTCCATTTCAACCAGCTGTTCTGCCGTGAAGCCGGTGGTACCCACGACCACAGAAACGCCCACTTCTGATGCGGTTTTGACGTTTTGAACTGTGGCATCTGCTTTGGTGAAGTCCATTAAGACATCTGGCTTTGACTCCTTCAGAACTTCAGCCAGTTTGTCTGCACCAACAATTTTTACGCCAAGTCCACCCACATCAGCTAGTTCCCCGGCATCCTTTCCTACATTTGGGATATCGGGGACATCGATGGCTGCAACCAACTTCATATCCGATTGTTTCGCGACTTGGCGCACAATTAGCCTGCCCATCCGTCCGCAGGCACCGCAGACAGCAACTCGAATCATTTTACCAATCTCATGTCGACTAGAACTTTGCGCAATTTTTCTTGGTTTTCTGGCTCGAGTTCTACTAATGGTAGCCTAGGTCCTCCAGCGGACATCCCCATCCAGTTCATGGCCATCTTGACGGGCCCTGGATTAGTTTCTATAAACAACACCTTGAACAGCGATGTTAATTCGTCGTTAATCCGTTTGGCTGTTTCGACATCTCTGGACCTAAAAGAATCTACTATCTTAGCCACTTTATCAGGCACGATGTTTGCTGCAACCGAGATAATGCCGACCCCCCCCATTTTCATAATTTCGAGCATCAGCGAATCGTTACCAGAAATCACAACGAAATTTTCACCGCGAGTCAGTTCAATTATTCGCATGATTTGCTCTAGGTTTCCGCTTGCTTCTTTTACTCCCACGATGTTCTTCAGCTTGGCCAGTTTTGCCATGGTCTCAGGCTCCATGTTGACGCTCGTGCGCGAGGGTATATTGTAAATAACTTGAGGTATATCGACCTCCTCCGCGAGCCGCTTGTAATGCTGGTAAAGGCCCGCTTGAGTTGGCCTGTTATAATAGGGCACCACGAGTAGCGCTCCGTCCGCGCCCACTTCCTTTGCGTGTTTCGTGAGCATGATTGCTTCCCACGTGCTGTTGCTCCCAGTGCCAGCAAGCACGGGCACTTTTCCCTTTGCCGCATCGACAACGATTTCGACGACGCGGTTGTGTTCTTCGTAAGAAAGCGTTGTGCATTCACCTGTTGTCCCAACCGGCACTAATCCGTGGATACCATTTTTGATTTGAAATTTCACATTTTCGCGAAGCCCTTCCTCGTAGATTTTTCCATCTTTATCAAAGGGCGTGACCATTGCAGTTAGGGCGCCTTCGAACATCATATAACCTCCTTAATAGTCTGCCTGAGCAGCTTCAGGGCTTTCTTACGATCGTCCCAGTTGACGAAGAAGCTAATCGACGCCCGGCTTGAGAATATTTCAATGATGTTTATCCGAGCTCGCGCGAGAGGTTCCGACAATTTGGATATGGCACCCGGCGTGTAGATGAATCGTTCACTTTCCGCAATGAGCAATGCAATGTTGTTCTCACTCGTCACTGATTTCATCTTTCTGTTTAGAATTATGCTTTTGTGCAGCAGCTCAAGTGCTCGGTGGGACTCCTCCTCCATAACGTAAATCGAGAAAGACCTTGGGCCGATTGAGATGCCGAATATGTTTATGCCCGCTTTGGTTAGGGGGGTTGCGCACTTTACAAGTATCCCTGGCGTAGTCTGCATTTCTTCGCCGACTATCGTCAGCATCGCAAGCGGTTTTTCGTGCGCTCGAACACCCACAAATTCGACCTCCTTTGGTCCTACAATAGTTGTACCCCGAACAGATAAATTACCGTATCGGAAGTGTATAACCTTGGCGTTTATGTGGGGGCTCTTATAACTCATCGCTCGGGGATGCATCACCTGCGCCCCAAAGCGTGCTAGGTCACGCATTTCTTCTACTGAGATGCGCTTGATTAACTGTGCTTCCTTGATTTTGTTGGGATCAACAGTCATAACCCCTTCGGCATCTGTGACAATAATCACCTCATCTGCGCCTAAGCATTCTCCCATTAGAAAACCCGTTATATCGCTGCCTCCGCGTCCGATCGTTGTTATATTGCCTTGATTATCTTTGCCCAGAAAACCGCATATCACAGGGATTACACGCTTTTTCAGTAAAGGAGAAATGAATTTTTTGGTTCTAATTCTCGTCTCGGCCAAGTTCACGTTAGCAAAGCCGAAGTTGCTGTTAGTCACCACCGGCCATTCACGTTGATTAGGGTCTATATACCTTGCATTCGCCCCAAAGCTACACAATGCTGCAGCGAATACTCGAGCACTCGTTTGCTCTCCCATCGCCATAACATCGTCGAGTTCTCGGGCGCTCACCTTGCCATCAGTGCCCGCTTTCGCTGCTTTAATTAGTTCATCTGTTGTGTGCCCCATTGCGGACACTACTACTGCCACTTCAGTGCCTTTTTTATACTCTCGATAGACGGCTTTTGCCCCCATACGTATACGTTCGCCGTCCGCGACGCTGGTCCCCCCAAACTTGACGACAATTCGCCTCACTTAAGCCACCCGGGGATTTGATCGAGGCGTGTCAGGTCTTCGTAACTTTCCCTCTTCCGGATGATTTCGGTCTTGCCACGGTTGACCAAAACCATTGCCGGGCGGGGCTGAGCGGTGTGTTGGTTAGATACAGCTAAGCCATAAGCCCCAACATCGAAAATCACAGCCAGATCTCCGGGTTCGGTGGCGGGCAACTTACGTTCTTTGCCCAAGAAATCGCCAGACTCACAGAGGGGCCCAGCGATATTGAAGAGTATCTCATTTTTTTCTCGGATTTTGTTTGCGAGTTCGATATGGTGGTATGCTCCGTAAAGAGCTGGCCTAATCAGCGCGTTCATCCCCGCGTCAACCGCCACCCATGTTGGCATCCCGGGCCGCTCCTTGGTGTAGCCGACACGTGCCAGCAGCACACTTGCGTCGGCGATTATGTACCGCCCTGGTTCAAAGACAAGTGTCGGTTTTGTGAGATTCTTTTCTTCGACGACCCGTTTGACCACAGCCACTATGCGCTCTGCTACTTGTGCGGGTTTGAGTTCTGGGTCATCGGGTTTATAGGGGATTCCGATACCGCCCCCAAAATCGACGAATTGGAGGTTGATGTTAAACCTTTTTTTAATCTCGACTACTAGAGCCATAAGTTTCTTAGCCTCTTCCTCGAAGGGCCCGGAGTCGAGGAGTTGAGAGCCGATATGGGCGTGGATGCCAACGACCTTGACGTTCTTCATCTTTGATGCGAGCTTGTATGCTTCAAGTGCCTGCCCACTCGCAACATCGAACCCAAATTTACTCTCTCGAAGCCCCGTGGCTATGTAAGGGTGAGTCGGGGCTTTCACGTCAGGGTTCACTCTAAACCCTATCCGTGCTTTTTTTCCAATCCTTGCGGCGATTTTTTCAACCACATTAAGTTCCTGCGCACTGTCAACGTTTATCAGAACGTTGTTAATTATTGCATACTCCAGCTCCGGAGGTGATTTGTGGTTGCCGTTGAAGATTGCCCTCTCACCAGGAACGCCAACCTTCAGGGCGTTTCGGAGTTCATTACCGGAACTAATCTCCGCACCCGCATTCTCGCTCTGCAGAATTTTGCAAATCGCCAAGTTGGAGTTAGCCTTGAGGGCGTAGGAGACAAACACGTTTGGCCATCTCTCGGCAAAGGCATGATAGAAACGCCTGTAGTTCTCGCGCACACGCTGTTCATCAACTACATATAAAGGAGTTCCAAATCGCTCGGCGAGTTCGACCGCGTCGGCACCACCAATCACGAGATGTCCTTTGGGGTTGGTGCTGAAATGCTGTTTCAGCATTAGCATTTTCTCTCAACCTCGCGGAGGGCTTCCCCGAAGATATCTAGGCCAAGTTCGAGTTCGTTTTGACTTATGATGAGCGGTGGGGCTATTCGAATAGTTGATTTTCCTCCCCGAAAGACGATGAGCCCTCGATTCAAGGCTCCCTGTATCACTGCATTACGCTCTTTGATTGCTTTCTTCTTTGTCCGCCTATCTCTGACTAATTCCACCGCTAACAGCAGTCCTTTACCCCTAACTTCGCCAATCAAGCGGGATTCATCGGCGAATTCCTGTAGCCGTTTGAGCGCAAGCTCGCCTAGCTCGCCAGCTCTTTTCACGAGCTTTTGTTTTTCCAAGATATCTAACCCTTCAAGAGCTGCCGCGCAGGCTATCAGGTTGCCTCCGAAGGTCGAGGCGTGCGCTCCAGGTTCCCAATCCATGACCTTCGCGTTGGCTATTGTCGCGCCTATTGGGGCCATCCCACCAGCTAGTGCTTTCGCTACACACGAGATTTCGGGCGTTATTTTCCAATGTTCCATCGCGAACATCTTTCCAGTTCGCCCGAGACCAGTCTGGATCTCGTCGGCTATAAAGAGCCAGTCGTGTTTCTCGCACAACTCTCTCAACATTGGGTAGTATTCAGGTGGGGGGATGATGTACCCGGAGTTACCTTGAATCGGCTCGATGATGACTGCAGCAACCTCCTCAGGTGGGATTACTTGTTTTATTGATTTGCGGATGTACTCAACACATGTGAAATCGCACCCTGGGTAACTCTGACTGAATGGGCATCGGTAGCAGTAGGGGTAGGGCATGAAGCTCACGCCCGGCACTAACGGGGCAAAATAGCGATGATGAACGACGTTTACTGAGGACAGGCTCATCGCTCCGAAAGTTCGGCCATGGAATGCCCCTGTGAAAGCAATCATGCGTGGGCGGCGAGTGTGCCAGCGAGCGCATTTGAAGGCTGCTTCCACTGATTCGGCGCCACTGTTTCCGAAGTAAACGCGTTTGGCAAACTTTCCAGGAGTAATCCTCACGAGTTTTTCAGCGAGCTTCACCTGCGCCTCGTAGTAGAAATCGGTTCCGGCGAAGTGTGTGAGCTTCGTAGCCTGTTGCTCGATGGCGCGGATAAGTTGAGGGTGAGAATAACCAAAGTTGAGGACGAACATGCCCGATGTGAGATCGAGCAGGACGTTTCCGTCCACATCCCGCACATAACAACCCCAACCTTCCTTCGCCACTATCTGCTCAGCTCGCGTGTAAGAAGGTGACATTACACGCTCATCACGTGCAACTATCCCTTTTGCTCGAGGGCCTGGAATTGGTTTTACAATCCGTGGGCCCCTTTTCATCCATGCTGGTTTTGACAGACTCTCACCCTACAGTTTTACGCAAATATATCTATTTAAATAATTGCAGCGGCGTAACAAAGCAAGCTAACTAAGTTTTTTATAGCTAGCAGCGCCTTTTCCTTCAGAGGTGCACTTGTGGTAAATCCTAAAATGCGTGTTGGAAAAAGAGATGTGTTAGCGGTTTTACCTAAACGAAAGCATGGAGCACACAAAGGTGACTATGGACGGTTACTCGTTGTCGGGGGCGGGTCGCGTTATGTTGGGGCTCCAGCGCTCGTTGGCCTAGCCGCGTTGCATTCCGGTGTTGACCTCGCAATCATTGCTGCGCCTGAAAAAGCAGCTTGGACGATAAACTCATTCTCACCAGACCTTATCACAATCAAACTTCCCTGTCGCGACCTTGAGCCCTCCGCAATTTCTGAATTACGGAACGAATTTAAACTCTCAACAGCCGTAGTCGTGGGGCCGGGATTGGGCACGCTTGCGAAGACACGTGACGCTATAATCGAGATAGCACGCACCCTCAAGGAGGCGCAACCAAACCTGCCCGCGCTCTTCGACGCGGATGGGTTGAAAGCGCTGGCATCAGAGCGGGATTTACTTCAGGAAATGCGTTGGGTTCTGACACCCCATGCGCGTGAGTTCGAATTACTAACTGGCGTGGACCTCCCAGCTGACATAAACGGACGAGCCCAACAGGTCAAGGCTGCCGCAAAGCAGTTCGGCTGCACGGTGTTGTTGAAATCGTGGGTGGACATTATTGCATCACCTGCTGGCAAAGTTAAACTCAATTACACAGGCAACTCCGGGATGACAGTGGGAGGCACAGGTGATGTACTCGCAGGAATAGTGGGCACTTTCTTGGCGCAAGGGGTAGAACCTTTCAAAGCTGCGGTCTCTGGAGCTTGGGTATGCGGGCGGGCGGGGGATATATGCCTTCGGGAAAAGAGTAATGAATTCTTAGCATCAGACTTGCTTGGGAAATTATCCGAAGTTTTCAAGGAGGTTAGAGGAAGGAGATGATATTATGGCGAAATTTGAAGCTGCTGAGCGGCGCTTATTTAACGTGAAGATATGTATGCGGTGCAACGCGCGCAACCCTTGGAAGGCAACCAAGTGCAGGAAGTGCGGCTACAGTGGGCTTAGGTCGAAATCGAGGGAGCCACGAGGATGAAAGTGGAAGAGCGATTGAAACGAACCATAGCTCGAGAGGGTGCAGCTCACTTAACGCTTATAGACCCAGCAAAACAGGCTCCGAGAGTCGCCGCGCAAATAGCGTCGGATGCTGCATCTGCAGGAAGTGATGGCATTATGGTTGGTGGCTCTACTCGCGCGGGTGGCAGTCTCCTTGACCGGACTGTAGCGGAGATAAAAAAAGCCATAAAACTTCCTGTTATCCTTTTTCCCGCAAGTGAAGCAGGGATAAGCCAGCATGCGGATGCAATCTTTTTCATGAGCATGCTCAACTCCCGTGACCCCTATTTTATCACTGGTGCTCAAAAGTGCGGGGCGCCGCTCATAAAACAATTAAAGTTGGAAACCTTGCCTATGGCCTATTTATTGGTCGAACCTGGTCAGGCGGTCGGGAAGGTCGGGAAAGCAGACCTTCTCCCCCGCACCAAACCTGAGCTGGCCGCGGCATACGCGCTTACGGCGCAATATCTGGGGATGAGGTTTGTCTACTTAGAGGCTGGTTCAGGGGCGCCTATGCCAGTGCCGGCAAGCATGGTGCGAGCGGTGCGGGAGTCAACGCAAGCGACGCTCATTGTGGGAGGCGGGATAAAAACACCGAGAGCGGCTGCCGAGCGCGTGAAAGCTGGTGCGGATATTATTGTAACTGGGACCATCGTTGAGCGCGCAAAAGATAGGGTAAAAAAAATTCGTGAAATAGTGAAAGCAATTAAACTAGGCCGCGGTGCTTAGCGCAGGAAATGCAAGCGTAACCTTTGAAGCTTGGAGTAAAAACGCGCCTCCGATCGATACCGGGAATCTTGGGGTCAACCCTGAAGCCTTTCCTCACTGATACGGCTTTTATTCTAGGCACCATTCGCCCGCAATATACACAGGGGACTGGCTGACTTCGCCCTCCCGCACGATAGCGACCCCATTTTTTACCCATTTTCTCAACTGCACATTATTCGGAATTGTAGGCTATAACTATTTTGGGTGATTAAAAGTTCGCATTGACTGTTCCATCTTCCCTCGACTTTGCCTTTTCGGGGTCGCGGATCGCCCGATTAATGGAATTTATTCAGGATTTCCCGATTCTTACGAACTTTTACGAAAGTGTTAAATCATATTAAAAAAATCCTTATAGAGTCGGAGTGAAATCTCCATGAATGGCATGATAGAGATAAGATTTCACGGTCGCGGTGGGCAAGGAGCAGTGACCGCGGCTAGGTTGCTTGCCGAGGCGGCTTTTGCGGAAGGTAAACATAGCCAAGCTCTCCCATTTTTTGGGGCTGAAAGAAGAGGGGCGCCCGTGCTCGCGTTCACGCGAATAGATAGCAGGCCAATCCGCATCCGCACGCAAATTTACGAACCTGACTATGTGGTGGTGCTAGACCCTTCACTGCTGGAAGTTGTGAACGTCGCTTCTGGCATAAAGCAAGGTGGACTAATAGTGCTCAACTCTAAAAAAAATGCACAATTTCCCAATGCTAAAAGCGCTTTCGTTGATGCTACTTCGATAGCGAAGGAGATGCTAGGGGTGCCGATAACAAACACAGCCATGCTGGGCGCTTTTACGAAGGCGACGAAGCTCTTGTCGTTGGATTCGCTCATAAATGTGATCAAAGGACGCTTTTCAAGTAAACTTGCAGAAAAAAACATCGCTGCGATAAAAGCAGCGTATGAACAAACAAAGGTGATGACATGAAATTACCCCCTAGCACGATTATCCTTAAACCGGGGAATAGTGAGCAAAATGAAACTGGCAGTTGGCGGAGCCTCAAACCAGTGGTCGATGCTGAAAAATGCAATGGATGCGGGCTGTGCTGGCTTTATTGCCCTGAGCCAGCAATTACCAAGGGCAAACCTGTTGTTATTGATTACCGATATTGTAAGGGCTGTGGTATCTGTGCCAATGAATGTCCAGTCAAAGCGATAGTGATGGTTGAGGAGGGACAAAAATGAGGCAACTGGTTACTGGTGACGACGCCGCTGCTATCGCCGCAAAGCTTGCACGCGTCAAGGTCATCTCAGCTTACCCAATAACCCCGCAGACGATAATCGTAGAGCGACTTGCCGAATTCGTGGCTAATGGTGAGCTGGATGCAGAATACATTAAAGTGGAGTCAGAACACAGTGCACTAAGTGCCTGCTTAGGTTCTGCAGCTGTAGGGGCAAGGACATTCACTGCGACTTCCTCTCAGGGACTAATGCTCATGAGCGAGATATTGTTCGTCGCTTCTGGCATGCGGTTGCCCATTGTCATGGCGAACGCAAATCGCTCGCTCTCTGCGCCGCTCAGCATTTGGTGCGACCAACAAGACTCAGTAGCTGTGCGCGATTGCGGTTGGATACAACTTTATTGCGAGAATAACCAAGAGATTTTCGACTCAACTCTTCAAGCATTCCGCATCGCTGAAGAGTCCTTGCTTCCAGTGATGGTCTGTTTTGATGGATATATTCTTTCACACACGGCCGAGCCCGTGGAGATTCCTGAGCAAGCTGAAGTCGATAAATTCTTGCCGCCCCACAAGTATCCTTATCCCCTCGATCCCGAGAAGCCCAGCACGATGGGTGCGGTCGGAGTACCGGACTATTATGAGGAATTTAGGTATCTGTTGCAAGAAGCCGTACTCAAATCGAAGGAAAAAATAATTGAAGTTGGACAAGCATTCGGCAAGCAATTTGGAAGGAAAAGTAGCCTCATCGAGTGTTACCGAAGTGATGATGCAGATATGATTTTGTTAACAATGGGCTCGTTGAGCGGCAGCGTTAAAGAGGTGATTGATGAGTATCGCGCTCACGGTGAACGAGTTGGGCTCGTGAAGGTGCGAGCATTCAGACCCTTTCCAGAAAAAGAGTTAATGGACTCGCTTGGTC
The DNA here is from genome assembly GCA_964514965.1 of Hadarchaeota archaeon (SeqCode). Lineage (GTDB taxonomy): Archaea > Hadarchaeota > Hadarchaeia > Hadarchaeales > Hadarchaeaceae > DG-33. The sequence continues at coordinate 79,690 of CAZETV010000001.1, forward strand.
ACGCCAAGGCCGTAGCTGTACTCGAAAAAGATTTCTCGCCCGGTTCCACTGGGGCACTTTTTTCGAACCTTTCTGGGGCGTTTGTAAATTATAAAGATGCTCCGCTCTTGTTGAATTTCATTTGTGGTCTTGGTGGACGTGATGTTTCATCGCTTCAAATTAGGGAAGCGACCAAAGCAGCGATGGAAGCAGTGAAAACCGGTGAGGTCAAAAAAACTGTTCACTGGTTAGGATTGAGAGAAACTATGGTGGGGTTAAAACCATGAGCCCCGTGCCCGAAGAAGAATTGCTCGCGCCGGGACATCGCGCATGCCCAGGGTGCGGTAGCATCCTTGCGATACGGTACGCGCTAAAAGCTCTTGGTAAAAACACCATTGTTTGTGCTCCAACTGGTTGCATGGAGGTCGTGACCACGCCATACCCAGAAACCGCTTGGCGAGTGCCTTGGATACATGTGGCTTTTGAGAATGCCGCCGCAGTTGCTTCTGGAGTTGAGGCTGGTCTGAAAAGTTTGGGTAAACGTGGCGTCAAGGTCGTTGCAATAGGTGGTGATGGAGGCACTGTAGATATCGGGCTTCAAGCTCTTTCTGGAATGGTCGAGCGCAACCACAATGTGCTTTACATTTGCACTGACAACGAGGCTTACATGAACACTGGGATTCAGCGAAGTGGAGCGACACCCTACAGCGCATGGACAACTACAACACCTATAGGCAAGGTGAAGCGAGGTGAGGACCTCCCGAAAAAAGACATGCCGGCAATAATCGCGGCTCACCGTGCTCCTTACGTTGCGACCGCTTCAGTTGGCTACCCTCTCGATTTCATTAAAAAAGTGGAGAAGGCAGCCTCGATCGAAGGACCAACATACATCCATGTGCATTGCCCGTGCGGTCCTGGATGGAGAATCGATTCCGGCAATACTATTGGAGTCGCCAAGCTTGCAGTGTTGACAGGAATGTGGAATCTCTATGAGATCGATAATGGCGTGTTTAAGCTCACTTTTAAGCCGCCTAAGCGAAAGCCGGTGGCAGATTACTTGAAAGTGCAGGGGAGATTTAAGCATCTAACTGAAGATGAAATCGCGGAGATTCAGCGGGCGGTAGATGAACAGTGGAAGCGCTTCGGCATCAGTTAGATGAATTTTTAAAACTGAAGCCTGACCTGTTTTAAATTGGGTGGGGATTTGCGCGCTCGTGCTGAAATAGCGGTCACTGGAATAGTGCAGGGAGTAGGATTTAGACCGTTCATCTATCGACTTGCCACTCATCATGGGCTCACTGGCTTCGTCCGGAACATGGGCGACGCGGGAGTGCAGGCGGTCGTCGAGGGTGATAAAAGGGCAATTGAAAAATTTGTCAGCTTGTTGTGTCCCGAGCAACCACCGCTCGCGAGAATAGATAATGTTCGGGTTGTGTGGAAGAATCCAACCAACGAATTCGCTATTTTTAGGGTAGTACCGAGTGAAAAGAGCGGCTTGGGACTTCCTTCGGTAGTGCCACCTGATCTCGCGCTCTGCGACGATTGCTTACACGAGATGCTCGACCCAAACGACCGACGTCATAATTATCCATTCATTACTTGCGTCAACTGTGGCCCTCGCTTCACTATCATCGAGAAGCTCCCCTACGACCGACCTCGAACTTCAATGAAGACTTTTCCGCTCTGCGACGATTGTCTCCGCGAATATCAGAATCCCCCTGACCGACGATATCACGCAGAACCGACATGTTGCTCCGTCTGCGGTCCTCAAATGAAACTCCACGATGCAGAGGGGAATCCCATTGATGTGCATGAACCGCTGCGTGAGGTAGCGCGTCTGCTTGATGGTGGTAGTATGGTCGCCATCAAGGGGATAGGAGGAATTCACATAGCATCGAAAACAACCGAGGATGAAGCACTTGCACGCATGCGGAGGGCATTCAACCGCTTTCAGCAGCCATTTGCGGTAATGTCTAGAGATATTAAGACAATCCAGACTTTTGCGGAAGTCAGTAAAGCCGAACTTGAGTTGCTGAAATCCTTTCGACGGCCGATAGTTGTGCTTCAACGCTCTAGCGATTATATGCTTTCAGAGCTCGTGGCACCCGGTTTGGATTCAGTTGGCGTGATGCTGCCTTACTCGGGGATTTATCATCTCATTCTGAATTACGGCAAGGATCCGGCCTACGTTATGACGAGCGCAAATATCGCTGGGTTACCGATGATAATAGATGATACTGAAGCTTTCAGAAAGCTGCGAGGAGTGGTCGATTACTTTCTATTTCATGATAGGCTAATCGTCAACCGATGTGATGACTCTGTGATTAAGGAGGTCGATGGAAAGCCAGCATTTTTGAGGCGTTCGCGAGGTTTCGTGCCGGAACCCGTGAAGCTTAATTTTGTGAGTGATAAAAAAGTGCTCGCATTGGGTGCTGAACTCAATGTGACTTGCTCGGTTCTGACTGGCGACCGGTGCTTCCCCAGTCAACATATAGGCGACACTACAAAAGTGGAAACTTTCAAATACATGCAATCAGCTGCTGAGCGACTTATGTGCTTGTTAAACTTGGACTCAGTTGACATAGTTGTTCACGATTTACACCCCAACTATGCAACGACAATGATTGCACCGCGGATGGCAAAGAAGCTCGGAGCAAGAACCCTCTCTGCGCAACATCATCACGCTCACCTTGTTGCCCTGATGGCAGAACATAGTCTCAGCGAGTTCGTCGGCATCGCCATAGATGGTGTTGGGTATGGTTCAGATGGCACGATATGGGGTGGAGAAGTCATGTTGGCCGATTTGAACTCGTTTAAACGTGTGGGCGGGCTAATGAGCCAGCGCATGCCTGGAGGTGACTTGGCGGCGATATTTCCAGCGCGCATGGTTGCAGGCATCCTCTGGCAGCACATCGAGCGTGAGGAGCTTGAGCGGGTTCTGGACGAGTTCTGCGCGAGTAGCTTCAGACGCGGAAAGCGAGAGAGAGAGATAGTTCTTCGCCAACTCGAGCGCGATTTGAACGTGTTTCGAACGAGTAGTTGCGGTAGAGTACTCGATGCCATCGCCTGCCTGCTCGGGATTTGCAACGAACGAACCTACGAGGGCGAGCCGGCAATCAAGCTTGAGGCGGTAGCAAACAGGGGGGACGCAGGAAAAGTGAGACTAGAACCAGTAATCGAAAAGATCGGCGGGATGGTGGTCGTTAACACATCTAGGTTGCTTATGGATGTACTCGATGCCCTCCGAGCACGAGTTTCCCGCGAACACATCGCGGCTGCGGCTCAACAAGCTATCGCTCGGGGATTGGCGTCAATCGCTATCGATACAGCTTCATCTAACGGAATTGGAGTTGTCGGAGGGTCAGGTGGGGTGTTCTACAACAAATCTATCACTACAGCAGTGCACAGAGAAGTCGAGAAAGCTGGATTGAGGTTTGTCCAACACGAGTTTCTACCCCCGGGTGATGGTGGCATCTCCGTCGGGCAGGCAATCATCGCAGTAAAACGGTCATAAAAATTATACACCCATGGCCCAGAGGAGCACTAAAATTGAGTTGTAAGCGTTGTGGGTTATAATCGCTCCAGCCAGTCCGCTTACCAGATAGCAGATTCCTAGCAGAAGTCCAGCCCCAAGCAAAGGTATCACAAACGCAGGGTAAGTACCGGGATTTGAGAGGTGGAATGTAGCGAAGATGATGGTTGAGACCAGCACCCCCATCCATTTCGAGCGAGTCCGCCGTGCCACTTCCTCAAGTAAAATACCCCTGAATATCCACTCCTCAAAGATAGGCAGCAAGTTGACCATCATGAGCAACAACAACGGATATTGCTCTTGGAGCGCAGTGAAGGGATACTCCTCCGTCGAGTACATCTCCACCCCCGCTCCATGAAGGATATTTCCTACTATAATCGTCATGGCGAGTGCCGCAGCGGTAAATGCAAGTGAAATTAAGATAAGTTTAATTGACTCCCGCATTCGCATTTGACGCGCTATAGGTAACCAATGGTTTGGCCGTATTCGCTCGAGGTAAGAGGGTCTCAACGCAACGAGCTTACCGACTACGAGGCCAAGCGCGATGCCGGATAGGAGAATTCTAGCGAGGTCGAGCCAGAGCAACTAAATCACGGAACATATTTTTTAGAGAGTTTTTCGTAGCGCCGATTTAAGGATGTACTTACCTTTATCGTCCATGTGGGCTTGTTTTCTCGCTGTCGGCGCTCGACTTTTCCTTCCTCAGCCAGTCTAAAGAGATCGACCCGTAGTTGGGTGATGTCGATCCCAGTTTTCTGAGAAAGCTCTTCGATGGTGAGCGCGACTCCGGCCTCTCTTAACGCCTTGAGAATTTCATCCTTTCGCAAGTTTTCACCTCTTCTCCAACTTTTCGAGTACTTCAAGAATAGGTTTAATACGGTCGAGCAGCTCCAAGGTCTTGGCGTGGTCAGTTTCCTTTTCGAGCTGAGCAGCAAGCGCATTTAGTTTAGTACGTAGGACATCTCCAACTTTCTCGGTGAGGGCAGCTTTGGGCTTAGCTTCAGCTTTCGCGGCTTCGGTTCTCCCGCCACAAACAGGGCAGACGACTTTCCCCTTAAACTCGAATAGAGGCCCCTTGCAGGTGCCGCAGTGCATCGAAAGCATCTTCCCCCCGCCGAGGAGCATTTCCGTCATCTTAGCTATTCTTTCGTCTTGCATCTGACCCCAAACTCTTTATGAGGCCCCTTCCTTAAAATTAAGTGGATTGGATATGCGGACGGGTGATAACCGTGTCCTCGGATGTCAAACTAAGGCAAGTAGCGGAAATAATGGCGCGTGTGGCAGAGGATACTTCAGTTCCCCGCAATATTCGAAGAGCTGCTAACGAAGCTAAGAATGCCCTATTGAAACAGGAGGGCGATTCAGTTCTCAAGGCTTCTTCTGCGACAATGATACTTGACGAAATAAGTAATGACCCCAATATGCCCATCCACACTCGAACGACGATATGGAGTGCCCTCAGCGTCTTGGAAACAATCCGCGAGTGAGGTAAATCATTCTTGCGATACTCTCGACTGCCTCTGCCACGAGAAATGCTTTGTGTGGTGTATGCTTAATGGTTATTAACTCGCGTTTTTTCCACGATGAACTTTTGGGCTGTGTTGGAAACCGTTATAGCCTCTGGGGTTTCTTAACTTTTGGTTAAAATTTAGGTGATTGTATGGGATTAGATTTGAAAACTTTCGTCCAGATTCTCAAGAAAAAAGACACAAAAAATGCCAAGGAATGGCTTGAGCAAATCAGAAGCAGAGTTGATTTCAACGATGAGTTCGGGCAAGGTTATCTGCTGGCGCTGCGGGGTATGGTTGCGGCTCTTGAAGCCGGAGGAGAGCTGTCAGTGATTAACCGCGTGGTGAATGGAGAATACAAACAGGAACAAGTTTCAGAACTTGTCAAAAGTGTGCAGGAGAGGCTCGCATCGAAGTTTAGGCCCAAGGATGAAACGGGATTCTACACTGCGTTGGTTGAGGTGCTTCAGGAATTCTCTGGAGAAATGTCTGACGTGCCTGCTTAGTTTCTTTAAAGTATTGTAAGGATGTTTAGGATTCCGTGCATTGTGTCAGCTTTCTCGCACCCTATAACAATTAATTATAGGTTTTAAGTTCAAACCTGCAGTTGTTTTTAGCCTAGCAAATCCTTTATACACTTTCGGCGAGGGTATACGGTTGGAGGTTGCGTCATGCTACATTTCATAGGGTTCATTCTGCTCGCTCTAGGTGCTGTGATGTTGGTACCGACTCCAGTGACATTTATAGCGAACGAAACCTATTTGCTCCCATATTTCGTAGTCCCAGCAGTCATCGTCTTAGTGCTAGGATTTTTCCTAAGGCGGCGTTTTCCACCTGTGGATATAACCTTGGGCAAGGCAATGGTGCTTGTCGCCATTAGTTGGATAATATTCTCGGCATTCGGCTCGATACCTTACATCTTCGGCAACCACATGCTAGTCGAGGACGCTTATTTTGAGAGCATGTCTGGTTTCACGGCTACAGGATTAACAATGTTTTCTAATGTTGACGCAATTCAACCAACCATCCTTTTCTGGCGCAGTCTAACCGAGTGGGTGGGCGGTATGGGTGTGATCGTTCTCTTCTTAGCAGCTCTCATCGGCGCGGGGAAAGCAGCTCGGAAGATATATGTTGCTGAGGCGCGAGCTGATCGCATCGAGCCAAGTATTCGAGAAACTGCTCGTTCCTTATGGAAGATATACGTGTTACTCACTCTTCTGGGCATTGTTGGATTATACTTCGCAGGTGCACCCAACATGTCGCTGTTTGAAGCAGTTAACCACTCAATGACGGGAATTGCCACTGGCGGATTCAGCGTGCGCAACGCGAGTTTTGTGGGGTATAGCTTTCCCGTGCTTATAGTTACGATTTTGATAATGATGGCAGGCGCGATTAGCTTCGCGGTCCATCGAAGAGTCATGACCGGGCATTGGCGAGAACTTTTCCAAAACATCGAGGTTCGGCTGATGCTCGTACTAATAGCGCTGGCCACACTTTTGCTTATGTGGAGCGTGGGATTGCAGAACGCACTATTTCAATCCGTTTCTGCTCTGACTGGAACAGGTTTCTCCACGACCAACCTCTCAACGTGGGGAGATCCCCAAAAGGGACTGCTCACGATTCTTATGGTTATAGGTGGAGGGTATGGTTCAACCTCGAGTGCGATCAAGCTCATCCGGACCGTAGTCATCGTTAAATCGGTCCACTGGATGATTAAGCGAAGCTTTCTTCCGGAGCGAGCTGTTGTGCCGATGAAAATATCTGGTAGGATTTACAGCGAACAGGAGATGATGGAAACTTCCATTTATGCATTTCTCTACATTATCGTGCTGGTAAGCGGTGCAATAGTGCTGATGGCAATGGGCAACTCAGCCATTAATTCGGTATTTGAGTCGGCCTCAGCTCAAGGGAACGTTGGCTTATCTGTGGGGATAACTTCAGCAGCAATGCCCTTAGTTGGAAAGATAAGCCTGACAGTTCAAATGTTGGTAGGACGCCTTGAGATAATTCCGGTGATAGCGTTCGTTAGCTACCTGATAGCTAGGGTGCCTCGCCCTCGGCAGAAGCCCTTCTAGATGGCGGGCGCACGAAGACACGGTATTTGTCGGAGCCCTCTAACTCCATTATTATCCGTTTTGCAATCAAGCCTTTCGGGTTGGTTAATCCCTTTACTCTTTTATCTAAATTATCAAAGTCCGCGAAGAAGCCCTTCTTCCGCTCTTCGATGATCGCCCACATAAGTTTCTTCCCTATTCCTGGGATGAGTTCAAGTTGGTGGAAGCGCGTAGTCAGAGGCGTGGCACGATTGAAGAATTCTATGAATCGTTCTGGGGCCTCGCTGATCAGTCCCTCTATTGCGACTGGCAGCTCTGCTTTTGCCGCAGCTGTGAGCTCATCGTAACCCACACGGCGTTTGATTCTTTCGACTTTGTCTCGCCCGCCTTTGCCTATAAAAACGCGTTCGTGAGGGGTAAATATCACTCCTGCTATGGGCACGATTTCAAGCAGGGTGAAAAACGTGTCTCCAAGAATTTGAGCTATGGGCTCACGCAAATGGATTGGCCTAGGGTCACCCGGGTTCCCATTAGGCAAGAAATCCAACACTACGCCTCGGTCTTCATACTTTTTGTCGACCAAGAATACGCGCCTCCAACTAACTAGAAACTACTTCCTGTACTCGTTAATTAGCTCTAAAATTTTTTTGATATCCTCATCTTCAAGCATTGTTCGTTCTTTTGCGAAAATGAGTTCCACATCCTCTTTTCTCTCGGGCATAAGATCAACGAGTGCAATTGCTTGATGTTCCCTTATTTTCTCAAGCTTGAGCAACTCACCGACCAGTTCCCCTGTTTTTTTGATATCTAACTTCGCAAATTTTTGCGCGTAATCGTAGGTGAGCCGTTGTCCGTACTCCAACTCTCCCTGCTTTTTTTGTTTTTCGAGGATTTCAAGTACTTTGGCCAGTGATACGGGTTTTTCACCTGTTACCCCTTTTCCTATCATCTTACCCCCACCATTCTAAGGTGTTCTGGGCGGGAAATAACCTTTTTGATGGAGCCCCCGTCCCTAATTTCGACCACGTAAGCTCGCCCACAACGTTCCTGAACAACTCCAATTCTGCCATGGTACCGCGGGTGGGGCTGCCCCTTCGCGATGCTTGGGTCAAGGATAATTGTAACCTTCGTGCCAGGCCCAATCGGCTGAATCACTCGACTCACAGGCGAAAGCCCACGTTCACGAACATGCTTGGTGAGCTTTCTTCTGCTTTTGCTTCGAAGACCTTTCGATCTTTTAGCCATGATAACACCATAAGTAATAGGTTTTCCTAACATTTCTAAACTACTCGTTCTCACTTAAGAACTTTTTCTGCTAGCTCCCTTTCCTATATCGTGAGATATTTCCTTCGGTAATTGTTTCATTAGCTTTGCAAACGGGCCAAATTTCGGTCCTCGTCCTTTTATCATCTTTTTAATCAACTTTTTCATGAGTTCATATTGTTTTAGCAATTCTTTAACATCTGTCTCACCTGTGCCCGAGCCTCGGGCTATTCGGTGAATTCGTGAGGCGTTGAGCAACTTCGGATTTTCGAGTTCCTCAGGAGTCATTGACTGCATGATAACCTTAAAACGCTTTAGTTTCTCCTCTCCAACCCGCATCTCTTCTTCCGGTATAGCTACCCCCAGTCCAGGGACCATCTGCATAAGCTTCTTGAGGGGACCCATTTTTCCCATCATTTCAAGCTGGCTGTAAACGTCTTGTAAAGTTATCTTGCCTGCGAGGATTGCTTTCATATCAGCAGGCTTCATATCTTCGGCTTTTGCGGTCTCCTCTATCTTCTTCAGTAATGTCTCAATATCGCCCATTCCAAGCAAGCGAGCCACGAAGCGCTCGGGCACAAAAGGCTCGAGATCATCTAGGTGTTCACCGACACCTATGAACTTAATCGGAGCCTCAGTTGCCGCAACCGCCGAGAGAGCTCCACCACCTTTTGCCGTGCCATCCAATTTGGTAATCAAAATCGAGCCTATGTTCGTTGCAGCTTTGAATGCGGTGGCCTGCTCTTTTGCCTGTTGTCCCATTGTCCCATCCACGACAAGCATAATTTCGTCTGGCTCTATTGTTTTGGCGATTTGATGCATTTCTTCCATCAGGGCTTCCTCTTTGCGATGCCTACCAGCCGTGTCAACGATGATTAATTCAAGATGCTCTTTTTTGTGCTGCTTGACGCCCTCCTTTGCGAGCTTAATCGAATTCTTGGCTTGGGGTTCACCGAAAAATCTTGTGCCCACTTGTTGACTAAGTTGACTGAGCTGTTCGTACGCACCTGGGCGAAAGGTGTCCGCACAGACAATGCCAACCTTGAAGCCCCGTTTCTTGAAGTGAGCGGCTAGCTTTGCCACCGAGGTCGTTTTTCCACTTCCTTGAAGGCCGACCATCAATAGTACCGTGGATTCTCCGGGCTTGAGCTGTAGTTGGGTTGGGCGCCCCATGAGCTTGGAGAGTTCTTCGTATACAATTTTGATGATGTGTTCCTTGCGTGCCATGCCAGGGGGAAGCTTCTCATCGAGTGCCCGCTTTTCTATTCGCTTCGTCATTTCCAGCACGAGTTCTACATTGGCGTCCGCCTGCAGTAGAGCGCGCTGGATATCCCGCACTAGCTCCTTGATTACTCGCTCGTCAATGTGGGGCGCGCGTGTCAGCTTTCTGAGGGCGCTGTGCAGGGTCCTACCAAGTCTGTCGAGAACCATAGGGTATCACGTTCAATAATCGTTTGTCAAGTTGTATTAAATAAACGAGGAGGCTAAGCTCTTCTCTTGGGCATTAAGATCGTGCGAATCGGGAACGGGATCGTGATGCCCTCCTTCTTGTAGCGTTTGTGTAGCTCCTTGACAAACTCATGAGTGATCAAGTACTTGTCCACGAATTCTTTGACCCTCAGGATGACGGTGAAATTTATACTAAAGTCGCTGAAGGTGTGATAACGGATGAAGGGCTCGAACTCAGGCACCCCACCAGTCACTTTTTTCAAAACTTTTTTACCTACATCAATGGTCACTCTTTCCACTTTCTCAAGGTCGCTGTCGTAGGCCACTCCAACCTGGACCAAGCAGGCCATCTGTGGCTCGGGTAAGTAGTAATTGGTGACTATTGCTCCCGCCATTTTTGAGTTAGGTACTACAATTATGTTGTTTGGAAGTTCGCGTATTCTTGTGCTACGCCAACCGATCTCTTCCACATAGCCTTTTTGACCGGAGTCTAGCTCGATATAATCGCCTACCCTTACGGGTCGGTCGGACATAATGTAAATGCCGGCAAAGAACTCGGACAATGTTCCTTGAAGGGCGAACGCAACTGCGAGGCCCCCTATCCCAAAGGCTGCGACTAATGCGGTCACTTGAATGCCAAGTGCATCTAGTATAAGTAAGAATGCTACAAAAAAGATGATAATTTTCATGATTTTCTGGAGCGTTGGTACGAGTGTTTTCACGCTGGGGCGCACTGTGCCGTAGTACTTTAATATTCCAGTTATAATCCTCGTGGCGCACCATGTTGTTATTAAGAGTATTAACAGGTAGCTGATGGTCGGGATATATCGTATAACCTCAGCAGGGACAAACGTTGCACGCTCAAGAGCAAAGTTAATCCCCATAATCAAGAATATTGCAACTATCGGCACTTTAATAGCAGCGAGAATGATATCGTCGATTTTGGTTTTCGTCTTTCTGGTGAGCCTACTGATGTAAATGTTTAACACAAATCTCAGCGCGTACCCCGCCACAATGAACCCGATTAATATTAAAATCGGCGTTAGTATTTGCCAGAGTTCTTCAATGGTCATCATTTACACCAATGTTATTTTATAATCATATCTAAAAAACATATTTAAAACATCGCTTCCACTATTTCTTGGTTTTAATGGTTTCTGCGAATGATATACAGGTGCTTGTGAAATCTAAGTTGAAAGGATACAAATTTCTAATTGTTTCTAACCGTGAGCCTTACATCCATATGCACACGCCTGATGGGGTGCAGGTTAAGACCCCCGCTGGAGGTCTGACAGCGGCTCTGGACCCCCTGATGCAGACTACCGGCGGAACGTGGGTGGCAGGCGGTAGTGGGGATGCCGATCGGGAAAACGTAAATAAACAAAATCGGTGCCGGGTCCCCCCCAGTAACCCGAAATATGTGCTTAAACGGGTCTGGATGTCAAAGGACGAGGTGGACAAGTTTTACTTCGGTTTTTCGAATCAGACGCTCTGGCCCCTCTGCCATAACGTGTTTCGGGAACCCGTTTTCAAGAAATCGTTCTGGAACGGTTACAAGCACTCGAACGCACTGTACGCGGAAGCTATCAGGCAGGAGATGAAGGGAATAGATAAAGCTTTCATTTGGTTTCATGACTATCACTTGGGGCTAGCACCAAGAATGGTCAGGAATGGAGCCCCGAAAAAACAAAAGCTTGTGCTTGCTCATTTTTGGCATATTCCTTGGCCCACATGGGATACATTCACCCTTCTACCGTGGGGGGAGGCGATACTCGACGGCATGCTCGCGAACGACCTCATTGGTTTTCACCTCCATAGTTATTGTGTCAACTTCTTGACGAGCGTTGAGAAGGTGATGGGAATTAAACCCGATTACAGGACACTTAACGTGAGATATAAAGGACGCAGCATTCACGTGAGGCCCTTCCCTATAAGCGTGGATTTTGAAACCATTGATAAACTGGTGAGAAGCCCAGGGGTAAAGCGGGAGATGAAGCGCGTCCGAGCTCTCCAGTACATTCCATACAAATATATCGGTGTAGGCGTAGATCGGATTGACTACACAAAGGGCATCATTGAGAGGTTCAGGGCCATAGATCGGTTTTTGGAGAAGTACCCAGAGTACCAGAATAATTTTGTGTTCGTGGAAGCAGGGGCACCAAGCCGCACACGAATTCCAAAGTATATGGAACTGAACGAGGAGATATCTAAAGTTGTCGAAAAGATTAATTGGAAATACATGAGGGGCTATTGGAAACCTATCATTTACATTGGGGGAAAGTTGGGTCCAGATAAACTTTTCGCATTATACAGAACCGCTGATGTTTGTTTAGTGAGCCCGATTCAAGACGGGATGAACTTGGTGGCGAAGGAATTCATCTCTGCAAATTTAGATTGCACGGGAGCGTTGATGTTAAGCAAATTTGCGGGAGCAACAGAGGAACTGGAGGGTGCCGTGATAATCAATCCTTATGATGTGGAGGGATTTGCAGACGCGATTAAAGATACTTTGGGCATGTCGCTGAAAGAGAAGCGCCAAAGGATGAAAAGTCTAAGGGCTAATGTTAAAAGGAATAATGTTTTCAAGTGGTTGTCAGATTTTATTTGCGAGGTCGCAAAATTCATCTCGTGATTCGAATGAAATATCTTTTTGATTTCTGGGAGGAAGTGAAGCGAGCTTTAACGCCTGGCGCTTTGTTGTTGCTCGATTACGATGGCACCCTCACTCCCATTGTCGAGAGACCAGAACTTGCTACTCTCTCACCAGATATGGGGGAATTACTTAAACGTGTGTCCCAGCACTACACGCTGGGGATAATAAGCGGCAGGTCGCTCGCTGATGTGAAAAGGCTAGTTGGGCTGGAGGGGATATATTATGCGGGAAACCATGGTTTCAAAATAATTGGTCCGGGGGTGAAATTAGTCAAACCCGAGGCCGAGCGTGTGTGCTCAACTTTAATCAAATTTTGCAAGGAGTTACAGGAAAAACTGAGCAAAATCAAGGGAGCGATTGTTGAGAACAAGGGATTGACGGCAAGCGTTCATTACCGATTAGTCGCGGGGGGGGAGTTTGGCCATCTAAAAAACATTTTTGAAAAGGTGGTTAGTCCGTACATAGATTCAGGGGTAATAAAAGTTACCCGTGGTAAGAAAGTTTTCGAGATAAGACCGAACATTGAGTGGGACAAAGGGAAAGCTGTGCTTTGGATATATAGTGTAGTTGACCCCAAAGGAAAGCTCAAGCCAATTTATGTAGGAGATGACCAAACAGATGAGGACGCTTTTTTGGCTTTGAAAGAAAAGGGCATAACTATCTTGATTTCTGAGGAGCCGATAGAATCGAACGCAAAATACTTCGTAAAAAATATCGACGAGGTTAAGACATTTTTTGAAAAACTAATAAATCTTAGCGCAGATATTTAGGGGGAATGTGAATGAAAGCATTGATGCTAGCGGGCGGGTTTGCGACTCGACTTGGTACTATCGGCGAGCAGATGCCCAAGGCAATGATAGTTGTCGAAGGGGACACAGTTCTTGGCCATTTGATTAAGAAGCTCGAAAATGAGAAAATTGAGCCGATAATCTCGACAAATAAAAAGTTTGAGAATTTTTTTGAAAGATATAAAAATGTTTTTGTCGAAGAAGCGACGGCGGAGGAAGAAAAACTTGGGGCAGTTCAGGCAATAAATAATGCAATCAAAAAGCTGAAAATTGATGAGGATCTTTTGGTAGTGTGTGCCGACAATTATTTCTCCTCCGATTTCAATAGTTTCGTCTCCAGTTACACAGGTGAGCCGCTCATCGGCGTTTATCACGCGGGTCAAAACCCAGACATGAATCCAGAAGAGATGGCGACGATGAAATTTAAGGGAAGCGAAAGTTTTCCGCCGCCGGAGCAGAGCTTTTATCTAACCGATTTTAAAGAAAAAGTTAAACCGCCACTTAGCGATTACGTCAGTGCTGGCATATACCTCTACCCAAAATCAATTTTTCCAATATTAGACGAGTTCTGCAAGAGTGGAACTCAGGATGCTCCCGGATTTTTCATTCAACATTTGCAGGAACGTGGCGTGAAAGTCAAGGGCTATTTGTTCGGGGGTGAGTGGCACGATGTATCTCACAAGAGTTACCTCCAAGTCTTTAGTGATGCAAGACTCGTGAGGAGCGATGACCGTTACATTATATGTGATAAACCCTTGGGCGAGAACTTGGTGCTTTCGATCACAATTTTGCATGCGGGTAAACACACGACTGGGCATTCCCACTCGGTTAATGAGGTTTACTTCTTTGTCGAGGGGCAGGGCGAGATTGAGCTAGATGGTGAGCGGAGGGTCGTGAGGAGTAAGGATGTATTACCTATAAAGCCTGACGAGTTTCACCGTGTTTACAACACATCGGACATAGATCTCATCTTCATGTGTGTGTTTGAAAAATATGGGGAGAGGGGATAGCTCCAAAAGTAAAAGTCGAAAAGCTTTGAGTATTCTGGGATAAATTTGACAAAGATTAAGTTTGAAAAGAGGGTTCAAGAAGCTAAGCTACTAAGTCCTCTACAGGATTTCAAACTGGTTACCCAACCAATCGAACTTAGAAAGGATCCACTTACTGGAAGACGGTGCAGAATAAATCTTGAGCGCGCGAAAAGGCCGAAACAAGCAACCGAGATAACCGACATAGAAAATATCATCGAAGCCTCTCGGGCCAAATGCTTCTTCTGCTCAGAAAATTTGGAGAAAATGACTCCAATGTTCCCAGAGGATTTCCCGGAGGGTAGGATAAAGGTCGGAACCGCATGTATATTCCCGAATCTCTTTCCGTTTGGTGCTTTTCACGCAGTTGGGGTCTTCTCGGGAGATCACCACCTAGGTCTTAGTCAATTTTCACCTGAGTTACTTGAGGATTGTTTCGAGGGGTGTTTGAGGTATTTCGAGCAAGTACACGCGAGGCATCCTGAAATCAAGTATTGGCACATAAACTGGAACTACATGCCGCCTGCTGCTGCCAGCATCATCCATCCGCACGTTCAGCTCACGGCTGACTCGGACCCGACTTCACGGTTCAAAGAATTAATCACAAGCAGCAAATCCTATTTCGATAGGGAAAGGAGTAATTATTGGTCAGACTTAGCGGAGGCGGAGAGAGAGAAAGGAGAGAGGTTTATCGAGAAAACTGGCCCCGTGGTTTGGATTACGAGTTTTGCTCCCGAAGGAAACAGCGAGGTTGTAGCAGTCTTCACAGGAATTTCCGCGATGACCGACCTCAAAAAACGCGGGCTCGGATATTTTTGCGATGGACTTTCTCGAATTTTGGAGGGTTATCATGCTCTTGGAGTTCAGAGTTTTAACATGGCGACATTTTCGGGTCCATGTGATGAGAACTTAAGCGAGTATTACCTTCTCAATGCGAAGTTGGTGTCTAGACCTAGCCCGAGACAATTTTATACGAGCGACGACGGTTTCATGGAGAAACTTCATCACGAGAGTATTGTCGAGACCATGCCAGAAACCCTTGCTGGAAAATTAAGGGAACACTTCTAGCCATTGATGCGGAGCCTATTCGCCGAGCACATCGGAGAAAACATTCAAAAGAGCTTGGGCGCCTTGCTTGATGTAACATCTTTTCGCAGTTTCAAATCCCAATTTTCCCATTTCGTTTGCAGCTCCGGGTTTCGAAAGCACTCTGGTTATCTTGCTTGCGAGTTCTTCGTGATCGTTTGGGGAAAAGATGCAACCGTTTTCTCCATCAGTGATGAGTTCGGAGACCCCGGCTCCCGAACTGACCACGACGGGCTTTTTGTATAGCCACCCCTCAAGTACCGCTAACCCGAAGCCCTCCAACACAGAGGGTAGGACCAACACATCGGCTCTCGTATAAGCTGCTCTTAGCTCATCACCTTTTATGTATCGGGTGAAGATGATTTTTTGGCGGACACCAAGCTTGTTCGCCAGTCGTTCTAACCTATCTAACCATCTTACTCCTTTCGTGATCCCCAGACCACCCGTGCGAGCACTCGAAAAGCTCCCGTTTCCGACTAGCACAAGTTTTGCAGTAGGAAAGTGTTTGATAATTCGCGCCAGAACTCTAACTGCAGTGTCTTGACTTTTTATTGGATCAAGACGGGCAACCACAAGGATTATCAGGTCATCGTTTTTGATTCCAAACCTCTCGCAAAACTGATTGACTCTACTGTCCGACGCTCGACCGTACGCTCTTTCATCGATGTGGGGGTAAATCTGATAAATCCGACCTTTAAAACCAGCTTTTGACAAACTCCGCTTGTATTTCTTACAACTAACGATGACGGCATCGTAGTCGTTTAGATATCTCCGTAAAAAGGCACTCCATCCCGGAGTCATCTTCGTCATGTCGAGAGGAATGTGCCATCGGAAAATTTTTCGCGTTACTGGGCCAGTCATTGACCCAACCAAAAGCAGCTGGAAATCGTGCACGTAAAACATGTCAAAATTAATCTCGGCGTGCAAGTCCATCATCTTCTTCGCGTAGTACCAGTTGAAGAGGGCATAGTCAACGAAGTGCTTGCGGGGAATCCACGTTTGTTCTAAACCGTGAACGTTTCTCCACATTGATTCCTTGAAGTGCCCGTAGCTAGCCATTTCATGGAATTCTAATTCAATCCGGTGTAGCACTATCCCGCCGAACGATGTCATCTCAGGGCTCAGAGGATTAATCGCCACCCAGTGGGGTCTCCGAATCTTATTTGTCTTGTACATCCATTGAAGCATTGGGGCGACCATGCCTGTAACTCCGCCCGGTGTATAAACGAAGTCTTCACCTTCCAAGAGCATTTTTAGCTGCATCGGTTTCGAGAGGTCACCATATTTCTCAAACAGTGCATCAGGATCTAACTTAAACCGTACTGGAGGAGTTTGAGAGCTTACGCATAGTGATACTTTTCGCATTAAAGTTAATCTGTTAACTACCTTTTTACATTTTTCGAAACTAAAAAATAGATTTAAAATTAAGCATGCTGAGTGTATTGTAGTTTGAGAAATTGAGTCGGTTTGCAAATTTTTGTTTGGGTGAACTCTCCAAGTTCTAGTAAATGATAATCGGAAGTAATCAAGTAATCCGCTTTACCTTCGAGAGCACATTCCAATAATTTGTCATCCTCGGGGTCGCTTAATTTTGAAAACTTTTTGAGTTGGTTCAACTTGGGAAGCTTTTATAAAAAGACTTTTCACTTTTTCCTGGAATTCTCTATTCGCCTTCACGTTTCCCAATATCCGCTCTATTTCTTCACGAAGTTGGGAAGAGAAAATTAATTAGTGTTTGTTCTCGAGGCAAAGTTCAATGATTTTTGCTGAAGCACTTTTTCGATTAAAATAAGCCGCAATGAAAATATTCGTATCTAAAATCACCTTCAACAATCTCCGCTCCTAAAATCATAGCACGGCATTAACTAATTCCCTTATTTCTGCTTGAGCTTCATCGTATGAACACGTTCCATTGACTATTTTTAGTCTCTTCTGCTTGGCGATACGCAAATAATTTTGACGTACTAGTTCTTGGAGTCGCAGGTTTCTTTCGAACTCATCAAGCCTGCGTGATGACTTGATTCGGGCAAACGCAACATCAACGGGCACATCGATTAGAATACCCAAGTCTGGCATGAGCGCATGTTTGTTGATTGAACTTATCCAGTTCGTCGATAATCCTCTCGCCGACTGATATGCGAGCGAAGAGCTAACGTACCTTTCATTCAGCACCACCTTCCCAGTTCTGAGGGCGGGTTGAATAACATCCGAAATATGTTGCGCCCTGTCGGCGGCGAACAACAGCGCTTCGGCAGCGATTGGAAGATTAAGCTTTCCCATTAATGCGCGTTTGATTGTTCTTCCGATTGCGCCATTCGTCGGTTCATCTGTAACGACTACCTTGTGATCATGGGAGCGGAGCCATCTAGCTAACAATTTGACATGAGTGCTCTTGCCGCATCCATCGATCCCCTCGATTGAGATAAACTTTCCTTTCATGTTAGCACTAAAGTCCCTAACATTAGTAGACCTATGTAGCTATCGGTCAGCCTGAAGGGATGGGCAGGCACAGCAGGAAAACGATGAAGGTCGCAACAGCAAGCCATTTCTGGCGTTTTGAGAGCCTTGAAACATCGTCAAGTGCACCAATGTGGTATCCTCTGAACATAAGAAGGATAAGGAAGCCGAATATCCAGAGAGGGAGTTCAGGGAAAAAGAAACCGAAGAGGAGGAGGCCGAAACCAAGCATGCGGGTGAGCTCGTAGTGTCGCTCTCGGCTCATCAACCCCCGCGCGACGTGCCCACCGTCAAGCTGCCCAGCAGGAAGCAAGTTGAACATCGTCACCAGAAGCACCACCCATCCTGCGAATGCGAGTGGGTTGATACTCATAGCAGCGGGCATATAGCCGAAAGCGAGCACTTGCAGCACGGCAAATATCGCTGGCGTGAAAAAAAGGGAGAGCCCTCCGTCGGGTTTTGACAACATCAGGCCAATGGCGGTGAGTGGGAGAGCTACAATGAAACCCAACAGCGGCCCAGTAGCTCCCATCTCGACCAAAGCCTCTTTCGTCGGGATGGGACTTTTGATACGGATGACCGCGCCTAAAGTACCAAGCAATAGTGGCGCCGGGATAAAATAAGGCAATGTTGACTCAACTCCATTTCGCCACGCCGCAATTTTGTGGCCGAATTCATGCGCCCCCAACATGAGCATTATCGAGGCGGAGAACAGAACACCATATAGAGTTTTGTCGAAAAGCAAGAAGTAACCAGAGATCAAGAAATAGCCAGCTAGGAAGGTCGTTAAGAAGGTCACACCCAAGAGGAGCAAATTTATAGTGATTCTGCTCTTGCCAACGCTAGGATATTTCACCATCAACAACCTGAGCTCTCCATTATGTCTGCGCATCGCGGGTAGATAGCCCCCCTGCTTGGCTGCGCCTAGCAATGCGCGAAATGATTGTTTGGGGTCGCGCGCGATCACTTCTTCTACCCGCTCTTTTGAAGTGGCGAAGTCCGAAATCTCGAAATGTTTTGCAACGAGTTCCAGCAGTTCTGCCAGCCATTTGGGCGGCTCATTGGCAACAACTTTTAAGTCTTTGCCGCATTTGGGGCACTCATTTTGAGCGAGTTCACCTATCTCTCGCACAGACATTCGATAATCAGAATATTCGCAGCTGATACACTCGAACTTAGCGACCGGGAGTTTCTTCATTCCGTTTCCCTACTCATTATATCCTTGCCATCGTTGATAGAGTTGATGTTCGACCCCAAATGCATCTAGAATTCGCCCGACGATAAAGTCTACTAGGTCTGAGATTTTTTCCGGTTTGTGATAAAATGCGGGGCAGGCGGGTAAAATAATCGCTCCAGCGCGCCTAAGCTTGGCCATATTTTCAAGGTGGATTAAATTGAGCGGCGTCTCCCGCGGCACGAGCACTAGAGGGCGGTTTTGTTTTAGCGTGACATCGGCCGCCCGCGAGATGAGGTCAGCTGTCACCCCGCTTGCTATAGCCCCAAGAGTCTTCATGCTGCATGGAGCGATTACCATTCCGTCCGTGCGAAAGGAGCCGCTGGCAGAAGGGGCTGCTAAATCTTCACACGAGTAGACCCGCGTCGCCAGTTCTCGAAGCTCTTCAACGCTTTTTCCTAGCTCAAGTTTCACAATAATTTCAGCTGCTTTAGAAATTATAAGGTCAACCTCAATTCCCAGCTGGCGACAGATTTCAAGCAGCCTCGCGCCGTAGACCGCGCCACTGGATCCCGTGATGGCAACGATTAGATGCATGGGTACCCCAAACTGTATTCTCTTGAGGGGGGCAAGTTTTTAAGCAATTTCCTTCACTTTGGCGGCAACGGCGTCCCCGACCTCGGAGGTGCTGGATTTGCCGCCCAAGTCATAGGTTCGAGCTTCGCCTGTTTTCAGTGTACCAATAACCGCTTGCTCGATATTATCAGCTACCTTTTCTTCTCCCAAGTGTTCAAGCATCATCTGCCCGGCCAAAATTGTGGCAAACGGGTTAGCGACGTTTTTCCCAGCGTGCTTGGGAGCGGAGCCGTGGATGGGCTCGAACATACTTACTCCTTCAGGGTTGATGTTGCCGCCTGGAGCAAGCCCCAAGCCACCTTGGATCATGGCCCCCAAGTCTGTGATTATGTCGCCGAACATATTTGGCGTGACAACAACTTGGTACCATTCTGGATTTTTGATGAACCACATTGTGACCGCATCAACAAATGCAAACTCGGTTTCAATTTCAGAATATTCCTTTGCCACCTGCTCGAACACCTCACGCCAGAGGCTGTAGACGTGTGTTAAAACGTTGGCCTTGTCAACCGAAGTTACACGTTTTTTGTCCTTCTTGCGGGCAAGCTCGAATGCATAGCGAATGGCTCGCTCTGTCCCTTTGTGGCTTACCACACCTATCTGATATGCTAGCTCATCTCTGTCAACATCGATATCTAGGCTAAATTTCACCTGATAGATTGAGCGAAGCACCTCAAGCTTATCTTTCGATTTGCCTTTCACGTGTCCACCTATCCCAACGTAAAAATCCTCAGTGTTCTCGCGCACCACATAAAAATTGACATGTTCCGGTCCTTTGTTCTTGAGTGGACATGGCACACCGGGATAAAGTTTGATGGGGCGGAGGTTGATGTACTGTTCGAAGTAAAAGCGAAGCTTCAGCAAAATACCCTGCTCAAGCACACCTGTTTGCACGCGGGGGTCACCTAGAGCGCCGAGATATATGGCGTCCATTTTTGAAAGTTTTTTTAGTTCGTCCTCCGACACGAGTTCTCCAGTCTTAAGGTAGTGCTCGGCACCGTAGGGGAACTCGACGAACTCAAGCTTTAGGCCAGATTTCGCCTCGGCTGCCGCGTTTAGTACTTTTACTCCTTCACGAATTACCTCGGGGCCTATGCCGTCACCAGGAATTAACGCAATTTTGTAATTCATACAACCACTTGCCGAAGCAATTATTTTTATTCGCCTGCCCACTTAAACTTAGACGTTTGAGGCGATGTGATGGATTCGACGCAACAATTCAAGTTAAATAATACATTCGCGTATATCGCGGCCATCGTGCTTATCACCTGTTTCATCTTGGTCTTCGCGTTCAGCATTTTACCAAATCTTCCAAACTATCCAAACCAGCCAGATGAGTGGCGTTGGTACGCTGTATCATGGAACCTAGGGGGCCCGCTGATGTTCATCATCATCTTTCGCATCCACATGCTACGTGTGCTTAGAGATGTTATTCGAAAAGGGCGGGTGGTACTGGGCGTAACGCTATGGGTAAAATTTTGGTTTGGAGCAGCCTTGTTTTTCGGTTTGGTGACTTTCCCATTCGTGTTTCAAAATTATGTTGTTTACGGCGTGATGTCATTTTATTTGAATGCTGGGGCGGTGCTCGCGATTGTCGCATGGCTTTTATTGATAGCGTCTTCCATCGCTCTACTGCGGACTAGGTGCTCGAAAGCTATGTTACCCTCAATCGAGAATGCGCGGGAAGTGCATCGAGCTTTACTTGTACCCGCCTCCATAATTTTCTTCATTTTTACTGGGCTCTCGTCCATTACAATTTTGTTTCCGTAACTGCAGGTCTGGCATCTTAAAGCTAGTTGGTCAACGTTTAAGAGTCCGCTTCAGATGAGGAAGCAGACCTCCAGCTTGGATTATTTTAAGAACGAAACTAGGCAGTGGTTCTGCTTTAAATATCTCGCCAGTCCTTAGATTACGCACCACGCCCTCTTGAAAGTCGACTTTTGCCGTGTCGCCCGACTTGAAACCATTGTGCACGCCAGGGCATGTCAACACATTCAAGCCTTGATTGATAGAATTACGGTAAAAAATTCTGGCAAACGACTCGGCCACCACTGCTGAAATACCCGCAGCCTTTAACGTGATTGGTGCTTCTTCCCTACTGGAACCACACCCGAAGTTCCGTCCAGCAATGATAACATCGCCATTGGCCACTTTAGATGAGAAACTTGGATCGATATTTTCCATCACATGCGAAGCCAGCCAATTTGGATCATGGGTTGCCTCAAACTTGGGCAGGTAGCGACCAGCGATTATATCGTCTGTACTTATGTTATTGTTAAACACCCAAACGCGCGTCATCATACATTCCTCGGGTCAGTTATTATCCCTTTTATCGCAGAAGCGGCAACTGTCGCTGGTGAAGCTAAGTAAACTTTCGACTCTGGACTGCCCTGCCTTCCACGGAAATTTCTATTTGATGTAGATATACAAACTTCGCCAGGGGCCAGAATTCCGACATGGCAGCCCATGCAAGCTGCACAACAGGGCGCCTCAACCAACGCGCCTGCTTCTACAAATATCTTGATAAGCCCGTCATCAAGCGCTTTTCGATAGATATCTCTAGAAGCTGGAGACACTATTAACCTCACGCGCCTGCTTACTTTCTTGCCTCTGAGAACCGCAGCCGCAGCCTCTAAATCTTCAATCCTCCCGTTCGTGCAACTGCCTAAAAATGCCTGGTCGATCTCAATTTTCTCTACCTCGGCAACCGGCTTTATATTATTCACGTTGTGGGGACATGCAACTTGTGGTTCAAGCTCAGACAAATCGTATGTATGTGTTTCTGCGTATTGAGCATCAGTATCACTATGCACTGCGCTATAGCTTCGCTTGGCCCGACCTGTAAGATACTGTTCTGTTACATCGTCCGGTGGCACGATTGCATTCTTTGTCCCCATTTCCACACCCATGTTGCACATCGTCATGCGGCCGTCCATCGTGATATTGCGTATACCTGGACCCGTGAACTCCGCAGAACGGTAATTTACTCCTTCCGCGCTCAAATCTCCAATTATTTTTAAAATAACGTCCTTTGCCATCACTCGTCTAGACAATTTTTTTTCCAGCACAATTTTGATACTATCT
This sequence comes from Hadarchaeota archaeon (SeqCode), assembly GCA_964514965.1. GTDB lineage: Archaea > Hadarchaeota > Hadarchaeia > Hadarchaeales > Hadarchaeaceae > DG-33. Next base: position 102,381 of record CAZETV010000001.1, read on the forward strand.
GGGACACGGAACCACAATTTCCCAGTCGCGAAAACAGCAGCCATGTCAGTCGCGCCTACGCCTGCCGAAACACACCCAAGCGCGCCGTATGTTGTCGTGTGTGAATCGGCGCCCACAATCAAAGACCCGGGCAGTGCAAACCCTTTTTCAGGAACAACTTGATGGCAAATACCTTCAAATATATCGTAAAAGTTTTGAATCTTTTGCTCAGAAGCGAATTTCCTTAACACGATATGATTTTGCGCCGCATCTATAGAATTCGCTGGAACTTGATGGTCACATACTATAACAATTTTTTTAGGGTCCCAAACTTTAGCCACGCCTATCTCGCGAAATATGTGGATAGCTAGGGGTCCGGTGAGGTCGTGTATCATCGCCGCGTCGATTTTTGCCTCAACTATTTCACTTGGACTAACGCTTTTTTTGCCCGAAGCTCGAGCCAAAATTTTCTCGGTTATGGTCATGCCCATTTAATCACTTTTCACCAAATATTTTTTTTCGGTTGTTAAGATATCTGGATTGCCATGCTATTTTAAAATTGCTCCCTCTGCTGCTGAGCTAACGATGCGCGAATAAAGCGCGAGGTAACCCTTTCTAACCCGCGGTTTCGGAGGTTTAAACCGTTCAAGTCTAGCCGTAATTTCAGCTTCGGGCAAAAGTAATTCCAACTTGCGCCGTTTAATATCAATCAATATTTTGTCACCATCTTGCACGATGGCTATTGGACCACCTTCTGCGGCCTCGGGCGATACATGGCCGAAGCAGGCACCGTGTGTACCACCCGAGAACCTGCCGTCCGTGATAATCGCGACCGAATCACCCAGCCCCATACCAATGACCGAAGCTGTTGGGGTGAGCATCTCCCGCATCCCCGGACCACCCTTTGGCCCCTCGTAGCGGATGATAATAATATCACCTTGTTTGATTCGCTTGTTCAAGATGGCTCTGGTCGCATCCTCTTCGCGATCAAAAATACGCGCAGCCCCCTGATGGCGTAACATGCGCAAGCTTACTCCAGCGTACTTTACAACTGCACCTTTGGGAGCAAGATTACCATAAAGAATTGCTATGCCACCCTCGGAGTGATACGGCTTTGTCAACGGCTTGATAACTTTAGACTCGTGAAATTTTATAAACTTCAAATTATCTCGAACTCGGCGTCCCGTGACCGTGAGCGGGCTTCCTCGAACTAATTTGCATAATCTTTTCATGAGTGCTGGCACCCCACCCGCCCGTTCTAGGTCAATCATATAATGCTCGCCGCTTGGTCGCAGATTGCATATTTGCGGTGTGCGACGGCTGAGTCTATCGAAAACGTCCAAACAAAGTTTGATGTCGGCCTCATGAGCGATCGCGGGTAAATGGAGCACAGTGTTAGTTGAGCCCCCCAACGCCAGGTCAACAATGACCGCATTTTCAAAAGCTGAGCGAGTCATAATCCTGCTAGGCGTTATCCCGCGTTTTAACAATTCTACGACTTGCTTACCACTCTGTTTCGCGAGGCGCCTCTTTTTTGCGTCTATAGCGTGTGAGGTACCAACCCCTGGCAGCGACATCCCAAGCGCTTCAGTCAGACAGGCCATAGTATTTGCAGTGAATAGACCAGCACAGGAGCCACAGCTAGGACAGCATCGATCCTCTATCTCCCTCGCTTCGTGCCAGCTAAGCGTTCCAGCTTTAACCGCTCCGACTGCTTCGGATGCACTTATGAAATCCAAACGTTTCCCTCGCCACTCCCCAGGTATCATCGGACCTCCCGTACACATAATCGCAGGAATGTTAACTCGCGCGAGAGCCATGAGCATGCCGGGCACTATTTTATCGCAGCTTGCAATGGCGACTACAGCATCAAAACGATGAGCTTCCAACATGAGCTCTAGGCTGTTAGATATTACCTCTCGTGAAGGGAGAGAAAAGCACATACCTTGTGTACCCATCGCTATACCATCACATATGCCGATAGTATTGAACTCGAAAGGTGTCCCCCCAGCTGCACGAATTCCAGCTGCAGCTGCTTCGCTCAGTTCTCGGAGGTGCAGGTGCCCAGGGACAATATTGTTGTAAGAGTTTGCTATCGCTACAAAAGGGCGTTCTATGTCGGCATCTGTTAATCCATCGGCTTTCAGAAGTGCACGTCGGGGTAAACCTTCAAGACCCGAGACAATCTCTCGGCTGCGAAGTTTCATCAACCTAGCCTCCTAGAAGGCTTCATCGTTAAGCTTTATTTAATTTCCTAATACAAGAATACGTTCATCATTTTTCGATGCCAGCCCACTTTCGAAGCTCCTTGCCAATTTTTTCTATTAAGTGGGCCTTGCCTTCCTCACGCATCTGTTTTAAGTTGGTGATTCCCTTCTGGTTTTCAGCGACCCATTCCTTCGCGAAATCACCGCTCTGCACATCCTTTAATATCTTATTTATTGTCTCCCTCACCTTTCCATCTATGATTATCGGGCCTCGCGTCCGTCCGCCATACTCGGCCGTGTTGCTAACTGCAGTCCACATGCCCTCTAACCCATGTTCGTAAATCAGGTCCACAATGAGCTTTAGTTCGTTCAAACACTCGAAGTACGCGATTTCAGGCTGATATCCCGCTTCGGTAAGGGTTTCGAATCCCGCTTTTATCAATTCTGAAACCCCTCCGCACAACACGACTTGTTCCCCAAAGAGGTCGGTCTCAACTTCCTCTTTGAAAGTTGTCTCCACCACTCCGATTCGAGTCAGTCCAACTCCTTTTGCGAGCGCTAGAGCGACTTGCTTTGCTTGGCCGCTGGGATCTTGGGCGACCGCGAGCAACCCTGGTGTCCCAGAACCTTGTTGATACATGCGCCGCAAGAGCGCCCCCGGTGCCTTCGGGGCAATCATGATAACATCAACATCATTGGGTGGGGTGATTTGTTTGAAGTGGATGTTAAATCCGTGACTGAAGCAAAGCATTTTGCCTTTTTTCATGTGTTGAGATATCTGCTCACGATAGGTCGACGCTTGATACTCATCGGGGATAAGCATGTGGACGATGTCTCCCCGCCGTGCAGCTTCGGCAATATCGTAGACCTCAAACCCATCGGCCACTGCTTTATCATAACTTGGGTCCTTTATGCTTCCAATAATCACTTTGCAACCGGAATCACGGAGGTTGTTGGATTGCGCCTGCCCTTGGTTGCCGTATCCTATGATCGTTATGGTTTTGTCTTTGAGCACACTCAGGTCGGCGTCTTGGTCGTAATAAATCTTCGTCATATTATCATCCCATAACTATTTTACACGTGATATAAGAACTTGTCCCGAGCGGGCTACCTCTTTCAGTATTTTTGGCCCCAATGATTTGATAACACGTTCGATTTCGTCATGCTCTCCGCTGAGTTCAGCGATCACCATACTGTTTTTGGATTCAAGCACCCGACCACCAGCTCGCTCGATTTGCTGCATCATCTGCAATAGTTGCTTCTTGTTTAATTTTCGTGTCTTTAACAGCGTCACCTCTCGAACGATGCTTTGCTCAGTCTCGATTACTTCGACATCCACGATGGGCTCTAAGCGGACTAGCACTCTACGCATGAACTCGGCCATGCGGTCGTCTTCCTTGAACATCAGGATAATCCGTGCCAATCCGGTAGGTTCGATTCCTACTGTGATCGAATCTAGATTAATCTGGCGCCGAGTGAAAGTGCGTGATATCCGCATCATTACGCCAGGGACGTTTTCGCAGAGTACAGAAAAAATTCGAGTTTTCATCTTGAACACCTACGTTAACATCTGGTCGATTCTCCCCCCCGCTGGAACCATCGGCAATACATGCTCGTCGGAGTCAATCGGGATGTCGAGCACCGCTGGCTTTCCACAACGCAGAGCCTCGCGCAGCTTTGGTGCCACCTCGCTCGGTCTTGTCGCACGATCGCCCCAAGCGTCGTATGCTTCGGCGAGTTTCACGAAGTTAGGTACCTTACCGAGGGATGTAGCGGAACGGCGCTTTTGGAAAAACAGGTCTTGCCACTGTTTAACCATTCCCAAGTAGTGGTTGTTGAAGATGCACGAAACAACGTTTATATTGTTCTCCACAACCGTTGCTAACTCTTGGGAATTCATCAGGAAGCTTCCGTCCCCCGCGATGTTTACAACATCACACTTAGGACGCGCAACCTTTACGCCCATTGCGGCTGGAAATCCGAAACCCATCGTGCCTAGACCACCCGAGGAGATGAAATGTCGGGGCTTCCGCGTCATATAGAAGTGTGCGCTCCACATTTGGCATTGTCCTACCTCAGTCACTACGATGGCATTCTCATCGAGCACGTTCATTATTTCCTTGATGACGCGCTGTGGTTTGATGGGAACCTCATCGTAGTCCGTTCGGGGAGCAAGGTCCCTGCGCAGCTTTTTTACTCGCTCGATCCATCTGCTTGTCCGTCCTCGTTTTGCGTGGGAGCGGAGCCCTTTGATTATCGCAGTTAATGCCAGCTTTGCATCGCTGACTATCGGCAGATCAACGCGAATGTTCTTGCCGATTTCAACTGGGTCGATGTCGATGTGGATAATTTTAGCCTTTGGGGCAAAGCAGCTAACATCTCCAGTAGAGCGGTCGCTGAAGCGTGTCCCGACAGCAAATAGCACATCTGACTCGGTCACCGCGAGGTTTGCAGCCATCCGCCCGTGCATCCCCAACATCCCTAACGCGAGCGGGTGGTCTTCAGGTATCAACCCTTTGCCCAGCAGCGAAGTCGTCACTGGAGCACCGAGTAACTCTGCAAGCTTAACCAGCTCGGCCGAGGCATTCGACCATGTCACGCCGCCGCCCGCGTAAATCACTGGTTGCTCGGCCTTGGTGAGCATGTCAACAGCCTTTTTTATTTGTCCAGTCTCAGGCTCCGGTTTTGAGGGTCTTAAGTACTTGACCTTGGCGGGGATTTTAAAGTCGGTCTTGGTCATCTGCACGCTTTTTGGTATGTCGATGTGCACGGGGCCAGGTCTACCCGTAATTGCGATTTTGAAAGCAAGCTTGACAACGCTTGGTAACTCTTCGGCGCGGTGGACGATGAAGTTGTGCTTGGTTATGGGCAACATTATGCTGAGCATATCTGCCTCTTGAAAAGCGTCAGTACCTAAAGCTTGAGTTGAAACTTGCCCACTTATCGCGATCACGGGCGAGCTGTCCATGTAAGCATTCAGTATGCCAGTTGTGAGATTAGTCGCCCCGGGCCCAGAGGTCGTCATGCAAACTCCTGGCTTCCCAAGCACTCGGGCGTATCCGTCGGCCGCGTGCGCCGCGCCCTGCTCGTGCCGCGTTAGAATGTGTTGGATTTCGTGGAAATCGTAAAGGGCATCGTAAATCGGGATTATCGCCCCGCCCGGAATGCCGAAGATGTGCTTCACACCCTCTGCCTTCAGCGCCTCGAACAGCGCTTTCGAACCTGTTAACTTGACCATCTAATCACTCCTTAAAAGCTATGAATTTCTCCGCTTAAAACTAATTCTTTTCACTCGGAAGTTTGACTAGAATCGAGAACCTAAACTTTCGGCGTCCATCTCGAGTTTGACCTATGAGCTTTGTACTCTCTTTAATCTCAGCTCCAAAGTCTGATTTAAGCATCGACGCCATTTGCCTCGCCAAGTTCACCGGATTCACATAGAGATCGAAACCCTCTTGCCTCTCCTCGACATCGGCGATGAATGCATCTCGTTCTCGCTTGCTTGCGTTCATGGCAAGTCGCTGAAGTATTTTTTTGATTTTAAAGCTCTTTTCCTCCGTGAGCTTTCCTCGCACTTGCAGAATTGCCTCGTAGTGGCGGGCACTCTTGAGTCTGCACACATCACAAGTACTCCGCTTGAGCATGAACGCTATGCGTGCTTCGTCGAACTGGGGCTCAACCTGTAGCTCGTGAACTTTTCCTTTTGCTCTAACTTTGATTACTTTTTCGGCTAATTTTGGATCAATCCAGAACTCGGTTTCAGGCACCTCTCGTGGATAAAAGAATTTTATCCCCGCGTCGCTCAGGCGTACAACTTTTAGATTCGAGAGAACGGTGGCTCTAATTGCGTTAATGATGATGTCACCTTCCTCCGCCTCATGCCATCTCTTTTCGAGCAAGTAGGTCCCACATCTTCCGCAGATCGTGACCTCAATCTCTGCCGGTGCTCGAAGGAGACGGTTCTCCTCGGCGAAGCAGCGTTGACACAGGCCTTTGATTAATGGGCCTCGTTTTGTCTCGAGTGCGCCGCATCGGTAGCAAAAACGTTTCATAATACCACTTGTTTTTGATTGATTGCTTAAACTTACTACCCCAAAGCGATATACCTGTGTTGGCTAGCCAGTGTGGTACCGATTATTAGTTATCTTTTCCATTTTTGTCGGTTGCCTATTCGAGAAGCTATGAGAGCCTATCGTGGCCAGCAAATTGGGTTTGCTTTCGGCCATTATCTTCTTTTCTCTTTCAACAAATCTATGACCTGCTTGAAACCGTTCGCCATCAACATAAGTCTAAAATTATTTTTCATGAATTAAAAAAAGAAAAGATGATGGGGGCGGTTGCGTTTTGCCCCCATTACCGTGTTGTTATGCCGCTATGGCACAATTATGCTGTCACTACTCTCGACGTTCGCAGTTGGGTCGTATGTCCAGCCATCTTTGACGATATCGTCTACCACGAAAGTGTATGTAGTCCCGCTTGGGGGGTTCCTTATTTTGTCGGACTGCAACGTTACCTGACCGTTACTACCAGTTGCTCCAGAATCGGAATCGCTGGTCGCATTCTCCCAATGGCCATACACCGTGGCGGTTGGAACTGCAGCATTCACTTCGTCGACAACGGTCACTGTCGCTTGTGCATATGTGAATGGGCCTTGGCTCGCAAGCGCCATATCAATGCTGGAAACGTGCATACTTCCCGACGGCGTTCCACCGGTATTGTACACTTCGAATTCCCAGATTGCAAACGCGCCGCAAAGCATACCTTCCTGCCCGTACGGCATGCTTGATGGTCGTTGGGTCATGTTCAGCTTGATGTATCGTGCGTTTTGGGTGCTCAAGTCAATTTGGTCCCATGGTGAAGGTGGGCTCTTGATTTGTGTAGCGTTATTTTTGGTAGCGACTTGAGTCCAGTTCTGTGCGTCGTTCGAGACCGATATCGAGTACGAAGTTGCCCATAGCCCCCACTTTATGACGATTTTGTTAAATGTTGTAGGCGCTCCCAAGTCTAGCTGGAACCATTCGCTCAGGTCAGAGTAATCTGTCGACTCCCACCATATCTTCGAGCCCCATCGCGTCCAGGTGTCATCGTTGTCTACAGCCTTTTGTGGGCTGAAAGCGTCAATCGAATAATCAATCGGCATTGTTGATAAAGCGGTCGTTGAAGCGGTGGCTGTTTTTCCTAGAGCAAGGTTGGGCGAACCGGGCGATGGAGTATAAGGTGGCGTGTTCTCTCTTACCTCACCGTTGGGTGGAATCCCTGTGCTCAAACTCCCCTGTGCATTTGGAAGCTCGATTGCTACTGCGGAGTAAGATGGTACGGTCCAGGTGAACTGGCTGGAGACGCCAGTTATGTCCTCAGTTCGGAGGCCGTAACCCAGCACCCTGCCAGGCAAGTTGTCCGGCTCCGTTGGCCCGTCCAAAATCCAAGCTCGCGCAGTCGACTGAGGCGTCCAGTTCTGCAGATTGAACGTGGTTGTGATGTCGTTCACTGGGTCCTTGTTGATTAGGATTAGAGATAGCTTGTTCGTACTCGTGCTGGCGTATACGGCTAGGTCTTGGGTACTGGAAGTGCTCGAGACTAGGGTATCGCCGAAGAAGTACGTGTAGAGCTGCATAGCATAGTAAGCAACGTAGGGTCTGAAGTCCGGGGAGACATATCCGTAACTTGATTGCTTGATTGGATACGGGTTCTGCATGGCCCAGTAACCTGCATGGGTGACATTCTCTTCAATCAATGTTCCAAGTAGATCCGCCTCCCATAGACCTTGCGGAAGGTAGTTTATCTGCCAGTCCGCTGGGTAGTAGGATATGGAGTTATACGATCCAGTGGTGTACTCCACAGGCTTGGCCGGATCCTTGTACGTGTTGACGATGTTTTCCAAAAAGGAGAGCCATGTTCTAACACTGTTGTTGCCCCCGTAACTAGTGGTGTTGTGCAAAAGATCATCGTAGTACGCCTGCCTCTGGTCGTAGCTATACGACTTTGGGTCTATGAAGTATAAGTTGTGGTTATATACATCGATGTTCTGCCAAGAATTCTTAACTACCGTATTCGTATTACCCCTCTCAGAGTTGTAACGGCAGGAAACGTCAGCCACGATTTTTATGGTCGGATCCACGGCCTTCATAGCTGGAGCGAATTCGTTTATTTTGGCAGAATACGCTGACCCTCTCAGTCCATTGTACCACGGTTCGTCGGCCAACTGCCAGTACGTGACGTTGTACCCCTTATCTTTCGAATACTGTACCCAACTCGTAGCTAAGTCAACCGATCCCTTAACGTTGACATCTACTTTGGGTTCCGCGCCGACCGCTTGGCAGAACGCTATGAATTGATCGAAATTCTGCATAGTCGGGAGTGCAGGATCATTCCAGACAAAGTCGTTGCTCCAAGCACCGCCAGGGTAGACGATAAACTTTATCCCAGAATCTTTCACTGTTTGTAGGTAATTCTCGTCAATTACTCCGTTCTGATAAATCAATTCGTCCCACGCGGCGGTATTCACTCCGTAGATGCGACTGTCGACCGCCTTTATGGCATTTGTGGCATTTACTGTAACTGTCGCCGTTGAAGCGGATGCCACGCCTGCTGATCCTACAGCTGAGTAAACTGCTAGGCTGGAAATAGTTGCTATTACTACTGCGAAAGTCAGAAATTTAAATGCATTAATTTTTTCATCCTCCTTTTGGGTTTTGCACAATTATTTTGGTTCTTCACTATTTAAGTCTTATTATGCATTAATTCAATCAATTTTTTCTTATAATTAGCATTATTTTTAATTAATTTTCTTTCAAAAAGTTAGAAATAATAAAAACGCATTTATTATAATTTTTTTCTAATTTTTTTTGAGCAAAAAAAAGTATTTAAAACACTAAAATATAGTAAAATACGTACAAAAAAGGAGGAGGATAAAGTATGAAAAAGTTTTTTGGATCAGTTTTAATTGTAGTGCTTGCCGTAGGATTTCTGGGCGTGTCAGCGACTGTTGGACCAATATCTGCACAGGTTCTAAGCTGGGATTTCGAGTGCCACACGCAAAGCCATCCATGGCTGGACCGATTAACCGATAGCGAAATCCGTGCACAGTATGAAATGGTAAACGCCGCATTCGTAGCACACGGTCTTGCTATTCCAAAGCACACCGCTTATCCGGGTGGAAGACTTGACCACAAGGGTAGAGTCGTAGCAGTAACTTCAGAATATAGACTCACTGGCAGAGTTGTCTATGGCGAATATAATACCTGGCCTTGGAGTGACTGGTATCACTTGCAGGCCGCGCAGTTGAAAAAAAACACGTCAAATAATACAATGAAAAGTTGGATAGATACGGCCGTGGCGGACGGTTCATGGTTGGTCGTATTGTCTCACGATGTGAAGGCGAACCCGACGATTTACGGATGCACCCCGGAGCAGCTCGCTTATTTCCTTGACTACGCTGTCCAGAAGCAAAATGAAGGTGCGCTGCAGATACTGACGTTGGCAGATGCTTACGATGTCTGGTCAGGCTCGACCCAACCAAAAGCCACTGTGACATTCACCTTCGATGATGGATGGGTGACCGACTACGAGAACGTGTACCCGATGTTTAAACAGCGCAATATAGCAGGTACGAGTTACATCATTACTGGCGCAATCGAAAATGCAGCGTGGGACGACACAGCGCAACGCTTAACTTGGAGCATGGTAGGAACCATGGCAAACTGGCTATAAATTGGAGGTTGAAGTGGGGGGAGTTTAATCTCCCCCTTCTTTTTATTGTTTTATTTTTTCATTGTTTTAAATTAAAATTTAAATTTGTTCAAGTTCTCAAATGCAATCTCGCCACCGACAATCGTCTTCATTACATTTAATTTTTTATCCAAAATAACAAGGTCCGCGCGTTTTCCAACTTCGATACTCCCGATTTCATCGTCGACTTTTATGTCCTTGGCAGGGTTTACTGTCATCATGGCTACGGCGTCCTTAAGTGATATTCCAAGTTTAAACACTAAATTGCGTAAGGCTTTATCTAAAGTTAAATTGCTTCCGGCCAGAGTACCGTCGGGAAGCCTAACTTCGCCATTCTTCACATGCAATTCATATCTGTTCTTGTATACGCCATCGGGCATATCTGTAGCGCGTATAGCGTCTGTCACGATGATAACTTTATCTTTTGGCTTTAGCTTGCAGACTAACCGGGTTGTTGATAGGTGCACATGAACAAGGTCCATGATAAGTTCCACCGAAACTTTTGGATTTTCCAAAACAGCACCTAAAATCCCGGGTTCTCTATGGTGGTACGCGCGCATAGCGTTAAACAAATGAGTAGCATGACTTGCTCCTGCCTTTATGCCGGCTAATGCTTCTTTGTATGTAGCGTTTGAATGACCAATGGATACTGTAATGCCTAGCAAAGAAGCATGTTTTATGAGTTCAATTGCTCCGGGTATTTCTGGGGCTATCGTTGTCAACTTAACGGTTTTTTTTGAAGCATTCCAGAGTTCATCAAATTCATCTATGTTTGGCTTTCGTAAATTTTCGGCCATCATTGCGCCGGGTTTTTTCGGGTTTAGAAACGGTCCCTCCAAGTGTGCCCCTAGCGATCTAGCGTTTGATTTCTTGCTAACATTAATCATTTTCAAAACATTCTTTATGTGATCAAGAGGAGCTGCATCCAAAGTGGGACAAAAGGCAGTTACACCATGATTTACTAATAATTTTTTCATCTTATCAATTGACTTAACCGTAGCGTCCATCACATCTACACCTGCAATCCCGTGAGTGTGCACATCTACAAAACCAGGGACAATTATTGATTCGGAGAAATCTGAAGAAATTTTTTCATTTCCTCGCTTCCTTACTTCTGTTATTATGCCGTTCTCTACAGTGATAACGCCATTTTTTATTTTTTTAAAAGGGGTAATTATCTCGCCGGCAGATAAGGAAAAGGACCTCAATTGATCATCTCCACAAAATTAGACATGATGAGTTTTGCCATGCCGCATCCATTCTGTTTATACCGGCCACGTTAGAGTTCGCATACAAGGGGTTCGAATAATTTGTTTTCATCTTTGTATCCTCGTTGGCAGTTGGTCCCTGTTTATTAAAAATATTTCTGCCGGAATCGCTTTTCAATTAGAGCTATGGGGCACGAATTTTAAATAAAATCTTGAAATAAGTTTGATTTTGCACGAAAAATCACGTGATACACAAACTTTTTATAACTTAGACATTAAACTATTGAGGAATTTGAATTCAGGGGAAAAATCATGACAGCTGACCAATACTTCGAGGCTATCGGCGAGGTCCTGAAAAAAATTCGTTTAACTCAATCCGAGAATATTAAAAAAGCCGCTCAAGCGATGGCGGATTCTATTGCTCAAGGGGGAGTTGTCCACATGTTCGGTAGCGGGCATTCAGTGATACCAGTCCTCGACATCTTTCCCCGTTATGGCAGCTATCCCGGTTTTCATCCACTGTTGGATCCGCGGTTGATGTGGTTCAATATAATCGGTCCGGGAGGAGTTCAAGAGTTGCTTTGGCTGGAGCGACAAAAGGGGTATGCGGACATTCTTCTCAAACGTAACAAGCTTAAGGACAAAGATGTCATGTTGGTTTTCTCCCATGGTGGCATTAATGCCGTGCCTGTGGAGATGGCACTTGGAGCCAAGAAAGCAGGTCTCTTCGTGGTCGCGGTTACTTCGATGGAAAACCAAAAGAAAATTTCCGACACTCATCGCGGGAAAAGACTATGCGATATAGCGGATATCACGATTGATAATTGTGTACCTTTCGAGGATGCGTTGGTAAAACTTGAGGGGCACCGAGAGCCATTTGCAGCTGGATCAACGGTGACAGGGGTTGTCATCGCCATGGCGTTGGTGGCGGAGATATCAAAAATCCTAGTTGATAAAGGCGTGCCTCTAAAAGTGTTTGTCTCACCGAATGTCGAAGAAATACCCAAGACCCATAATGAAGAAGTTTTTGAAGCCTACGAAAAAATGATGAAGGGACGGGGCGAATAGAATATCGGAAGTATTCGTCTTCGGGTTCCCAAGAGAAAGTATAGGGTTTTGAATCTTAAAGGGTTCTCATGCTGAAAATAGAGCAGTGATTATCGTTATACCTTACGCGTTTTCAAAAATATACCGGCTTAATAACCACTTGCCATTTCCTATTTGCCGACGCTCCGATTCTTACGATTCCAACCTTTTGGTCAAAACTTTCCTGCATTTCGTGATCGTCGAGCCCTTGGCAGGGTTCCAGACAAATAAATTTGCGGCCAACTTCCGACCAGATGGTCAAAAAGGGAAAGTCCTCAAAATTGATTTCCACTCCCCTTTTGATTTTCGGATTGTAAAATTCACAATTGCGAAGTTCCTTCTTTTCTATTTCCAACATAATCGTACTTTCAAGTTCTTTCTCAGTCCATGCGAAAGGGCCATCGATGTCGAAATCTTCAGTTTCTCCGGTTAATCTACAATTCTCGTTATTGAAATAGCGCCGATATCTCCCGTTTTTGAAAATTATCTGCAAATCTTCTTTTTTGCTTTCGAAGTCGGGAAAAGTCGTGCTAAAGCCGGGGTGCCAACCTAGAGAGAAAAAAATATCTCTCGTCTCTTCCATGTTGGTGACATCAAACTCGGCAGATAGTTCATTTCCCACCAACGAGTAAATGATGTCCAGCCTGAAATTGAACGGATAGTATTTTCTTGTCTCATCGTTTGCCTCAAGGCGGTACTGAATGCGCGCAGAGTTTTCATCACTATAATTGACTACTTCAAAAGTGGAATGGCGAGCAAAACCATGATTGCCCCGACTGGTTATTTTTATATCATCAAGCCAACTCTCATTATTTTTAAGTCCTCCAACGTGAGGAAAAAGAACCGTGGCATGATTTTTCCATCCCCCTTCTGGTGGAGGAGAATCATTATTGTCGTTCCAAAGTAAAGGAATCGTTCTTTTGTTTTCTTTGTCCCACACTCGGTAACTAATTACTTCGGCCCCCAATCTTTTGACGATTACATGAGAATTTTCTTTTTTGTTCGTCAGTTTGTCGAATTTGTCTCCTATTTCAATAGAATAATTTGACATTGCCATTTATTCCTCTCTTTTACTCACTTTGTCACTGCTTTGGCTTTCAATTCAGCATAATGAGGAATTTCCCCGACCAAGGGTCTGATGTAATCAAGAAATTCACTGGTAACGAAAAAACCGTCGCTAGAAATGTAATTGTCCGGCATGGGCTTGGTTTTTATCGCCACCTCTTCCAAAGAGATCGTTCCAGTTTGGCACAGGTAAGGGTGGGTACTCTTCCTTTCCAAAGTGACCATCACGCCAGATTTCCCTTCAACGGCCAATTTTACAGCTTGTGAGCCGACTAGATAAGCCTCCTCTCGGTCTGCTTCAACCATCCTATCCGCGCAGCACATCGGTAACGACTCGGTAATCTGAAACTCTCCGCGCCAGCCAAATTCAGAAGTTATTATCTTGTGAAGAACAATGGCAGCGGAAGTTCCGCCCATCGCTCCAAACTCAACATTGCCGAATTTATCTTTAATAGCAGATGCCGAAATGGGGCTACCATCTTCCCAGACGATTCCTTCGCCACACACTATAGACACAAAGCCGTATTTATCATAAGACTCTTTGACAGCTTTTAGGAAATTTTCTTTATTTAACGGTCTTTCTGGAATAATGATGAGGTGGGGTGCATCCGATTCTTTTTCCTTAGCGACCGCCGCTGAGGCAGCAAGCCAGCCGGAATCCCTACCAATTGACTGGTAGATAACAAACTGATCTACTTTTTGCATATCCCTAGCCAAGACTCCCTCCTGTTTGATTGAAAGGACTGTAAATCTTGCTGCCGTTGGAAAGCCGGGAGCGTGGTCTGTGCCAAAAAGGTCGTTATCTACAGTTTTGGGTATTCCAACACAAATGATTTTATGTCCTTCTTTAGAGCAATATTCTTCAATCTTATGGACGGTATGCATGGTGTCATTACCGCCAATCATCAAAAAATACCCGATATTGAATTTTTTAAGCATCTCCAAAATTCGTGGAAGATCATCCTCTTTGACCTTGTGACGAGAGGAGCCCAAGGCGGAAGAAGGAGTGTCTCGCAGCCTTTTGATGGTTTCTTCATCTTCGCGCCGGAAATCAATAATATTTTTCTGCATGAACCCTTCAATGCCAAAACGCATTCCGTATATTCCTTCTATTTCTTCATGTTTTTTTGCTTCTTGGATTACACCACATAAACTAGAGTTAATTACGCAGGTCGGACCGCCAGACTGGCCTATTATTAAATTACTCCTAAACATGCTTGCCTCTTTTAATTATTGAAGTTATTTTTTATACTTTTTTAGATACTTCCAAGTTCAGAAGCTGCTGCGTCGTCAATAACAAATGTGCAGTTAGGATGGGTCTGGAGAATTGATGCAGGCACAGCTTCTGTTATTGGTCCATTAATTGACTTTGCAACCGCATCAGCTTTCCCCCCACCGCTTGCTGAAAGGACTATTTTTCCCGCTTCCATTATAGTGCCAATTCCCATGGAGATGGCTTGGCGGGGAACTTCATCAACGGATTTGAAAAATCGTGCATTATCTTTTATCGTTTGTTCTGAGATATTCACAACCCTAGTTCTAGAGTTGAATGGTGAACCAGGCTCATTGAACGCTATGTGTCCATTATTCCCTATGCCTAGAAGTTGGAGATCGATTCCCCCAGACTTCTTAATGGCTTCTTCAAACTCCCTGCAAGTTTTTTGAAAGTCGTTTGATAGACCGTTCGGCACATGCGTATTCTCTATTTTGATGTTTATATGGTTGAAGAGATTTTCATTCATAAAGTGTCGGTAACTTTGGGAGTGAGTTGGCGGTAATCCCATATACTCATCTAGGTTGAAGGTCACAACCTTCGAGAAGTCAAGTCCTTCCTCTTTGTGCATACGAATGAGTTCGCGGTAGCAGCCAACGGGAGTACTTCCGGTGGCCAATCCAAGAACCACGTTCGGTTTGTTTCTTATGGCATCTGCTATGATTTCCGCCGCCCTCTTGCTGAGCTCATCGTAGCCTTTTTTGATGGAAACTTCAATCGGCATATTGTTTCAACCCTCATTTTTTTCCCCAACTTCACATAAATAAGTTACGTCATATAGAGAAGCTATTCTCTTTTTTTTCTGCTTTTTTAAATATTTGGAAAATGAAAATGCGTGGATTTAAAATGTGGCGTGCATAAAATAATTATGGGAACCCTAGAGGATTTCTCCATTGATAGGAGATCTATTCCCGTAGGGTTTATCTTTCCAAACATCCATCAGCTTTTCAAGCTACTGGTATTTTTTGATTTCTTTTATCTCCATTACGACCTTTCAAGTAAATAACCAGCATTTTGTCCTTCTCATTCCACTCTGCTGGAACCCTTTTTCTTCCGTTTGCACCGGCTTGTTCCATAAGTGAGGTGCACGAAACAAAAAATCCGTTCCCCTCTGCTTTTGAAATCAAACTCCGCTGTCCATTCTTGACTGGTTTTACACCAAGTAAGCTCATTTTGTCGTTCAAGTATAGATCCGCTCCTTTGTATCCTCTGAAATACTTAGCAGCCCAGGCGAATATGTCGATACCTATTTTATCGATGGAAACTTCGTTTTGTGTTGCCCTTCTACGTATGGGTTCCCACTTTCTCAATGTTGTTATTAATTTTCCCAAAATTTTCACCCCCCAATTTTTCTTTTTAAAATTTCACGACCAATAATAATCTACTTTAATTTCAGCTTCCTCCGAGTATTTGCATACTTGTGCGTAGTACAGCCATCCTCGAGCGGGCTTAAGATAGAACCCATTTACTTTGTCCTCCATAATTAAATACAGCTTTATTTTTATCTTTTTTATAAATTTCGTCCTACTTATTAAATATATCGGTAATTAATTATTACTAATATATGAATTAAAGTGCTTTCTTATAGCCTTGCTATAGCAGAATTTTTTATTGCCGGGTTTTAATGAGTTTTAAATTACAGAAAATGGGTTATAACGATTTAATTTAAGGTTAATTTTCCTTCATTTCGTCAAAATTATGGTCGATAAGAATTTTTGGGATCTGCCCTAGCAATATTCTTTTTATTCCTCATAATTTAAAACCTATGAAAACAAACGAAATCGAAATGGACAGGTATTGCTATGATTACCAATTCCGGCGAGACCGCAAATGAAAGACCCAACATAATCGTACTTCTCAAGCAAGTTCCCGATATCGAGGAAGTAAAATTTGACACTGAAAAAGGGACGCTGGATAGAAGTTCAGCAAAAGCTGAGCCCAATCCTTTCGATCTAAACGCTCTGGAGGTAGGCGTCCAGATTAAGGAGAAATTAGGGGGCACGGTGACTGTAGTCAGCATGGGGCCGCCCCAAGCAGAATCAGCGTTGAGAGATGCTTTGGCGAGGGGGGCTGATAGAGCCATCTTGCTCACAGACAAAAAATTTGGAGGTGCTGACACTCTAGCTACCGCGTATACCCTCGCTAGTGGCATCAAAAAATTGGGAAATTTTGACTTAATCATTTGTGGAGAAAAAACCGTTGATGGAGATACGGGTCAAGTCGGGCCTGAAGTAGCTGAACATCTGGGTATTCCCCATGTCGCTTATGTTTCTGAAATAAAAAAATGTGAAAAAGAGGGGTTTGTCGTTGTATCAGAGATGGGGAAGTATCGTTACTCAATAGAACTTAAGCCTCGTGGATTGATTACGGTCACAAAGGATATCAACGAACCGAGACTCCCATCTTTACGGGATAAATTAAAAGCGAGAAAATCTGAAATTGAAATTTGGAGTATAGAGAATATCACAAATGGCGCTGACAGAAATAAATTTGGGATAATGGGGTCACCAACTAGTGTATACAGGATCACAATTCCATCTGCAGAGGCTAGGCGAGGAAAAATTTTTAGGGAGACACCGGACGAGGTGGCGAAAAAGTTTGTGGGAGAATTAAAAGAAGTACTGAAGGCATGACAATGGGCGAATATAAAGGAGTAATGATTTTTGCGGAGCAGGAAGATGGGAGAATACATCCAGTTTCATACGAGTTGTTGGGTAAAGGAAGAGATATTGCAGATAAGTTGGGTGTAGAGCTTTCCTGTGTTTTACTAGGCTTTCAAATGAAGAATGAAATTAATGAACTGATTTACCATGGGGCGGATAAAATATTTTTTTACGACCATCCATCTCTTAAAGAATTCGACGTGATTAGTTATAAACAGAACATAGTGAATTTGGTGGAAGAAGAAAAGCCCGAGATATTCTTGCTTGGAGCGACTCATCTCGGGAGGTCTCTGGGACCGAGGATATCAGCGGCATTAAAAACTGGATTGACAGCTGACTGTATTGATTTAAAAGTTAATAAAGAGGGGAATTTGATTCAGATTCGCCCCGCATTTAGCGGCAATATTCTCGCCCACATAAAGACCAAAACAAGGCCCCAGATGTCTACAGTTAGATATAAAGTAATGAAGACGAGAGAAAGGGATTCAACCAGAAAAGGTGAAATAATAATGAAAAATGCAGAGGGTATAGAAAATAGCGGAACTAAGATTTTAAAGAAAGAAAATGCAGGGGGAATCAACATAACGGAAGCAGATATCATCGTCTCGGGTGGAAGAGGATTAAAAAAACCGGATGATTTCAAGCTTCTGCGTGAATTGGCTGATGTTTTAGGCGGAGTCGTTGGATCGAGTAGACCTATAGTTGATGAGGGGTGGATAGGAAGAGAACATCAAGTGGGATTCAGCGGAAACACTGTTAAACCAAAGCTCTATATTGCATGTGGCATATCTGGCGCGCCTCAGCACTTAGCGGGTATGAGGGATTCCGATATCATCGTGGCGATAAACACTGACCCCTCAGCCCCGATATTCAAAGTGGCCGATTATGGTATAGTCGGAGATTTGTATGATGTAATACCTAAACTAATTGATGAGATAAGAAAAAATAAAAACAAGGTGTTGAATTGATAAAAGAAATTGAAAAGAACTTACGGGATATCGTGGGAGAAGATTGGGTTGTAACTAAAAGGGAACAGATGGAAAATTATTTGATAGACGAGACCGCCGCCTCTGTTAGACCTCAACCCGCTGCTGAAGTTGTTTTGGTAAAACCCGCAAACGCTCAAGAGATATCCAAAATTCTGAAACTCGCTATCGAGAAAAAGATCCCAGTTTTCCCTAGGGGCGGAGGAACTGGGCTCGTGGGAGGGGCTATCCCTACTAAGGATGGCATAATCCTCTCCACAGAAAGGATGGACAAAGTTGAGATAGACAAGGACAACATGATGGCAGTTGTCGAGGCAGGGGCTACGCTTGAAAAATTATTAAAAACAACAGAAGAAGCTGGCATGCTATTCCCACCGCACCCTGGAGATGAGGGAGCTCAGGTGGGGGGACTCGTGGTATGCAACGCCGGTGGAGCGAGAGCAGTGAAGTACGGGATTATCAGAAACTACGTGAAAGGCATCGAAGTCGTGCTTCCTACAGGTGAGATAGTGAATTTGGGTGGAAAATTATTAAAAAATAATATGGGGTATAATCTGATGCATTTGATGATTGGAAGCGAAGGAACTTTGGGCATAATAACCAAAGTGATTTTTCGATTATATCCAAAATTTGGGGCTACTGCAACCTTAATTGTGCCATATGAGAACCGGCATGATGCGATAAACACTGTTCCAAAAATCCTCCAGAGAGGGGTAATTCCCTTAGCTATCGAGTATGTGGAAAAAGACACGATAGAAAAATCGGCCGAACATCTGGGCAAAAAATGGCCATGCGAAAGGGGCAATGCTTTTCTTATAATAATAGTGGCGGGGGTCGAGATAGATGAAGTATATTCAGAAAGCGAGAAAATATCGGTGACATGTCAAGAGAACAACTCCCTAGAGCCTTTAATTGCTGAGTCAAGAGAAGAGCAGGATAGGATTCTGGACATAAGGAGTAATATCTACACAGCGTTGAAACCCGAAATCGCCGATATCCTAGATGTGACGGTGCCGCCTGCCAACATGGGAAAACTTATGGATGTAATAGACAAGATTGCTGAGAAATTTAATGCGTATGTCCCGACGTATGGGCATGCAGGAGATGGTAATTTACACCCGCATGTAATGGTAGAAAAGGGAAAAGGTCTAGACAATATTAAAACGTTAAAGAATGAAATTTATAAAGCAGCTGTAGATCTAGGGGGAATCATAACAGGTGAGCATGGAATAGGAAAAATTAGAATCGACGACCTCGCTCTTTGTCTGTCTGAAAAAGAAATACAACTAATGGAAGGAATAAAGAAGCTCTTTGACCCGAATAATATTCTAAACCCTGTTAAATAAGAGACGAATTTTTAGTCGGTAGATTAAAGAACGAACCATTTCGAAAAGTATCTTTTTATCTTTAACTTATGCGACACAGCAACACTACCAAAAAGTTTAATACTTACTACTTTGGCAACACAAAAATATGATTAGATTAGGCTTAGAAGTTTTTTTAAAGAGTAACGTAAGTTTAATTGAAGGTAAAAAAGTTGGTCTATTAACTAATCAAACTGGCATTGACAACGATTTTAACAGTATTATAGACTTATTTTACAATAATCCGAGAATTAAATTGACAGCTATTTTTGCTCCAGAGCATGGAATACACAATGAACACCAAGCTGGAATCGGCTTCCAATCTTATGTGGATAAGAGGTATAACATTCCGGTTTTTAGTCTTTATAGATCATCTGTAAAATATTTGTCACTAACTTCTAGAAATCTAGATGAATGCATGCGTCTTGATGTATACAGTGTAGGTAAATCACCTACACATAAAATGATGGAGGCTATAGACGTATTAGTTTTTGACATACAGGATGTTGGTACACGAGTTTACACACATATCTGGACTATGGCGTTATGCATGAGAATATGCGCTAAAAAAGGTGTTTCTTTTATTGTTCTGGATAGACCAAACCCAATAAATGGCGTAACCATGGAGGGGTTTGTTCTCAACTATCCAAAGAATAGTTCATTCATTGGATTATATCCTATACCTTTGAGGCATGGCATGACGGTTGGAGAGCTCGCTAGATTTTTTAATGGAGAATTTCTTGACAATAAGGTGGACTCAAAAGCTATACCCATGGAGGGATGGAAGAGGAAAATGTGGTATAGTAACACTTCCTTGCCATGGATTATGCCTTCACCAAATGTGCCTACCTTAGATAGTGCTACAGTTTACCCTGGACAAGTACTTTTTGAGGGCACTAACGTCTCTGAAGGCAGAGGGACTACTAAACCATTTGAGATAACTGGGGCACCATGGATAGATGGCTTCAAATTGTCGAAAAAAATTAATGCTTACAAGTTTCCTGGAGTAAAATGCAGAGAAGTGTATTTTGTGCCATCATTTTCAAAATACAAGGGTAGGCTTTGTAACGGTGTACAGATACATGTTACAGATAAAACTAAGTACAAACCTTTTGAATTTGCGTTAAATTTAATCAAAACGATAATGGAGATGTATCCGGATCGATTTAGTTTTCATGAAAATTACTTTGATATGGTCGTGGGAAATTCAAAAGTGAGGGAGATGCTGCTAAAAAATATTGGAGTCGATGAGATACTTCAAAGTTCTCAAGAAGACCTAATCAAGTTTTCAGAACTGAGGAGAGAATATTTACTTTACAGCTAAGTCATGGAGATGAGGAAGATAACGTGGGAAGTAGTATTCTTAAACTTCTTAAGTTATCTCCTTCAGCTCAGTCTGTAGACTATGTTAGAAGAAAAAAACAATTCCAGTTGCATAGACTTCTTACAGAACAACGCCATCCAAAAACTTGGGACATGAGTTTCAAGATAAAATCTGATACTCTAGAAGGTTTAAGAAAAATACTGTCTGTGGACGAGGAAATATCCAACAAGATAATGGTACTTTCTAAAAAGCCTAAGCTGGTTATTCAAGCAGTAAACGCGGTTGCAAAAGCAATAGTCAAAGGCAAAAAAATTTACATTTATGGGTGTGGTTCTACTGGAAGACTCGCAAAACAAATAGAAAGTGCGCTTTGGAAACCCTTTTGGAGACAGTTGAAGAGCAGCATGCTCTGGGAGAAACTAAAAAATTTCCTGCCTAGTGATATAGAAGAACATCTTATTGGGGAAATGACTGGGGGAGACAGAGCATTGGTAAGTGCTTTAGAAGGACTAGAGGATTTACAATTGATTGGATATCTTCAACTTATTGATAATAAAATAAAAAAAGGTGACGTTCTCTTTGCGATAACGGAAGGAGGAGAAACCTCGTCCGTTATAGGGTTTATACAAAGGGCATTGAAATTGTATGGCAAAATAACTTCTCAAAAAAAGAATGAAATTAAAAAGAAGCTTTATTTTATCTACAACAATCCAAATGAAGTTCTCAAATTGATAAAGCGTAGCAGAATAGTTTTAGAAAATAAAAGCATTACCAAAATTAATCTTACCACAGGATCCCAAGCTATAGCTGGTTCAACTCGAGCGCAGGCCACTACGATAGACACCTATGTAATGGGTGTAATAATCGAAGAGGCGATATATAAAGTTCTGCGGGTTTTTTTGACAAAAGATGAACTTTCCCTCGTTGGCTTCAGAAATAGAACTCTATCACAGAGATTGAAAGATTTTGTACATATCCCGAAGACAATATTTAATCTAATAAACGACATCGCCCCATTTACTGAATTAGAGGCGAAAGTTTACAAAAATCATCATTTTTCAATCTACCTTGCTAAAAAAGCTTTGTTTCCAATTTTTATAGATGTAGCTGAAAGGAGCCCGACTTTTAAACTTGATCCGTTAGATACTGTGAAAGTGCCGAGAAAAAGTTGGGTTCAAGTCTGGACACCAGTAACCGACTACAGGGAAGCATGGAAAGTGTTGCTAGAGCGTCGGTTTAAAGGCTTAAATCCTCCATTTTATAAAGCTCATGTTTCAAAAAAAGTTAGAGATAAATTCCTTCGACATACAGCACTTAACAGTCTAAACAAAGTAGGACAGAACCAGGAGGCTCTTTATGATTTTTCATTTTCTAAATATAACATAGAGAAGCATCCTCCCAGAAAAGGAGATTTAAGTGTGATGATATGTGTTGACGAAGAAATAGATGAGCTACTAAATCCTTCCTCATCCTTTAGAAGTTTCCTCTCGCTCTGTAAAAAGAATAGGTCTAACGTGGCTCTCCTTTTAATTACAGAAAAACAACGTGATGAACTCGTGCTTTTAAGATCAAATATTGGAGACTTAGACCAAGATGACCACATCATAGTGCTCACGATGAATAGAAAAGATGATCCTCTTAATCTCAGGAGACACATCGCTCTTAAAATGGTGCTTAACGCACATTCCACAGCGGTAATGGCTAAACTTAGCAGAGTGTTAGGAAATACGATGGTAAATGTTAATCCTAGCAATCTTAAACTCATTGGTCGATCCACATTCTTGATTTTGAGTCATGTAAACGATATAATAAATCGGAACGAATGGAAAAACAAATATGGGAAGACAAAACCTGTTAAATATACTGATGCTAATGCGATTCTTTTTAGCGCCATGCGTTTTGTTAGAAAGTTAGAAAAAACTGGTCAAACTCCAGAAGTACCATTGTGTATAATCAGGGTACTTGAAGCACTACGACAAGAGAAGTGCATCAGCTGGGAGGAGACCTTTTTCATCTTGGAGAACGAGGGTTTTGAGAATTATCTTCAACGTGTGTTAAGTTCATAACAGCGGATTTTATTTCTAATACTGTATTGTTGACAAAATATAATGGGGTGGATGGGCCAAGGGAAAGACCGCATGAGCTGGGAAGATTTAGACAATAAGTTTGTTGGTTTTGCAGCAAAGACTCTTAATACTCAACTGAATTACTTAGTTTGAGTAATTGAAAAACCTTAAATTTCATTAGAAGGTGTTAGCACTTGGTTTAACGAGGTGATATTTTTGGGCGGCGGTGCTGAAGCTGAAGTTAAAAATTCTAGAATGTCTGTGGGATGTGTTCTGAGGCATGGTAATCTAGAGGACGTCGGGATGGATCCCAGCCGCCTTAGGGAAGCAAGTGCATTCATCAAGAAGGCCATTTCCGAAAAAGCTTTTCCCGGCGCTGTTTTCTTGGTGGCACGTAACGGCGTGATAGTGGCACACGAAGCTTTTGGGGAGGCAGTATCAATACCCGCGGAACTTTCTAAACCTATGAAGTTAGATACCATTTTCGATACTGGGTCGGTGACTAAACCGGTGGCCACAGCAACATCCTTGATGATTCTACTCGAAAAAGGAAAGGTTTTGCTGGACGACCCCGTAAACTTCTATATTCCAGAGTACACTGGAGATGGGAAGGAAAAAACAACATTGCGCAATTTGTTAACACACACAGCCGGTATCACCGATCCAATTCAGCTATTTAAGAGGTGTAAAACTAGGGAAGATTTTCTAAGAGAAATATGCTGGATGAAGCTAGGATGTCCTCCCGGTAGTAGGGTCATTTACAGTTGTTTAGGTTTTATCTTATTGGCTTTCATCATAGAGAAAGTTGCAGGTGAGAGTCTAGCATCCTTTTCCAGACGAGAAATTTTTTCACCCTTGAGCATGAAGGATACCCTCTTCACTCCTCCGGAAAAGTTGAGGGATAGAATCGCGGCGACTGAGAGATGTAGCTGGCGAGGGCGTATTATCATCGGGGAGGTTCACGACGAAAACGCTTTTGGCATGGGTGGAGTAAGTGGCAATGCTGGACTTTTCTCCACCGCCCAAGACCTCGCTATCTTCGGCCAAGCATTCCTCAATATGGGAGCGTATGGGCACAAAAGAATCCTCAGCTCCGCGACCGTTGAGTTGATGACCAAGAACCACACAGTAGGACTGGAAGAGCCTAGGGGTTTAGGGTGGGCTCTAAAGTCGGAGAAAGGACCCCAAGCTGGCGAATTGTTGTCCCCATTGACTTTTGGGCATACTGGTTTCCCGGGAGTTTCTCTATGGGTCGACCCAGCGAACAAACTTATCACGATCCTTATGACGAATAGGGTTCATCCCACTAGGGAGAACGAAGCAATTCTTCGAGTCAGACCACTATTCCATAATATCATTGCTTCCTCGATCACTGGCTAGGAGTTAGGTCATTACAGGATTTTCTCACTGAAAAACATGCCATTCATCTAGCTCAAAAATTGCTGGGTCAATACATATGAATTCTTCTCTAAAAAGAACGCTCAAACTTTCGAAAAGTATCTAACTATGCGTGTATATGAATACCAGTTTTGCTGCCCCATACAACGAGGCATTGGGCCCCAGCGACGAAGGCGCTATCTTTATTTCCTTATCTTTAATTTTCTTGACTAAGTAAGGCTGTGAATAAAGCTCCACAATTTCGTTTATGCGGTTCATCAGTAAGTCAGCGGACTGCCCTACTCCGCCTCCGATGATGACCACTTCCGGGGCTAGGGTGCTGATGAGGTTTGACACAACAATGCCCATATATGTCGCGGTTTCTCGGACAATTTTTAGGGCGAGCGGGTCACTCTTCCTTGCGGCCTCAAATACCAATTTAGATGTTACGGCGTCAATCTTATTATTCACCATATCCATCAAAATCGTTTTAGATCCTTTACGTATTTCTTCAACAGTTCTTCTAGCGATGCCCGTGCCAGAGCAGAGACTTTCAAAACATCCCTCGCCATAAATTTTGTCCATGAAGCTAGGCCCAAGCAACATCCACCCTATTGAGCCTGCGAGCTTCCCAACTCCATCGTACGGTTTTTCGTCAACGAGTATGCTGCCACCTATGCCCGTCCCCAGAATGATGTAAATCGCATTTTTCGCCCCGCGAGCAGCACCTACCCATTGTTCTCCGAGCACCGGTGTAACGTGGTCGTGCACTGCGAATATTGGGAGCGAAGTACCGAGATTTTTTTGTAGAAAGTTCTTTAGTGTCGAACCTTGTATTTGCGGGATGTTCGGTGCCCATGCAATTTTATCGTCATATTTTTCCACAAGTGTTGCACACGCGATACCGATCCCCTTGATTTTTAACCCACTTGCTTTTGATTGATTCATTACTTTTTTAGTTAATTTTGCTATTTGGGAAAACATCGCGTCTATTGTACCTTTTTTAGTAGTCGGCTCTTCGACACGGAAAATAATTTTGCCATTTGAACTCATAAGCGCCGAAGCAATTTTTGTGCCGCCGATATCAACTCCTATCGCATACGATTCTCTAGCTGGCTTCGTATTCTTGTGGAGTGCCGCTCTTTTTGGCATCATAAGATCCTATTGTAATCAAGGTTGACGTTAATTAAACTTTTACGGAAACAAAAGCACCTTTCGGGGTCATTCACTGTTTTAAAAAATTATAACAGATTGGGTGGGCCAAGGAGAATAGTTCATTATTTAAACAGCGGAATAACTTCTTTCGCAAAAAGCTTGTGAGTTCCTCGCTCGGCGGTTTTGTCAAAGTATAAGATGAAGTGGGTTACTCCGAGTTTCACGAATTTTTTGAGCTGCTCAGCGCATTGTTCAGGCGTCCCCATAATAATGCCTCGTAGGAATTGTTCCTTAGATATGGGCTCCCAAATCGCTTTCCCTCGATAGTCTTTGTTAAAACCATCTTCGATGAGTTCCTGCACGATTTGCTGAACTTCCGTTTCAGTTTTGCCTATTATCACTTCAGCATGAAAGCTCAACTCGATTTCGTTTGGATTCCTTTTAACACTGGCGCAATGCTCTCTTAATATGCGGACTTTTCTTTCGAAGTCTTCTGGCATTCCTCCCCCAAGATTGTAGATGTCTGCATGTTTTGCCACTACACGTAGAGTCAGTTTTTCTCCGCCTCCCCCGATCAAGATTGGGGGCCTCGGCTTTTGAACTGGTTTGGGGTAGTTGATTGCTCCATGAAGCTTGTAATACTTACCTTCAAAATCAACTACGGGCTCGGTCCACATCCGTTTGATTATCTCGACCGCCTCATCGAGCATACCTATTCTTTTCGCCGCTTTCGGGAAATCGTAGCCGTAGCCAAGGTACTCGTGTTCGTACCACCCGGCGCCTATTCCCAAAATCAGCCTGCCTCCCGAAATGGCATCTAGTACCGACGTCTGTTTTGCAAGCAATGACGGGTTCCGGTAGGAGTTGCAAGTCACGATTTGGCCAAGCTTCACCTTATCCGTTTTTGTTGCTAAGGCCGCGAGGGTCATCCAGCATTCAAAAACCGGACGATTTTCAATCTTTGGCACCGTGTGGAAGTGATCGTAAAGCCATATCGAATCATATCCAAATTGTTCAGCATCCTTTGCCGTTTGCACTATAGATTGAAATTGGTCTTTGGGAGAAAGATCCTCTGCCAAATCCAACCTCCAGCCTTGGGGGATGGTCAAACCGAATTTTATTTGGTTCATTAGTTCACTCCTTTAAGTTTTCGAAATCGTCAAATATAAGTTTGCCGATTTTTTCTCCAATAAAAATTTTTAATATTCAACTGAAATATCGAGCATTTGAAAAACTTATAAGTATTATTAAACGACTTTTAACATTTGGGTAACAAGTTTGAGGAGGCGATAACAGTTGAATAGCAGTTGCGGCGTTAAAGCCGGAAGCCTCGGCGATGAGATCAAGCTCATCATCAGAGGCGACGATATGGGATTTTGTCATAGTGCCAATTTAGCTTTTGAAAAAACTTGTAAGGAGGGAATTTTGACTTCGGCTGAGATAATGGTTCCGCCTCCTTGGTTCAATGAATCAGTCGAGATGGCAAGAAAAAACCCGAAGCTTGACATCGGAGTGCACTTGGTTCTGACCAGCGAATGGCAGCTCTACTCCTGGGGGCCAGTATTACCAGCATCTGAGGTGCCCAGTTTGGTTGATAAAGATGGTCATTTCTTCTCGTCTAAGCGTTCCTTCTTGGCGGCTAGACCGAAACCGGCTGAAGTCGAAAAAGAACTCAGAGCTCAGATTGAACTGGCGCTGAAAAAAGGCTTGAATGTTTCGCATTTATCTAGCCATATGTTCGCGACAAAATTTACTCCTAAACTGAAAATGATTACGAAGAAACTTTCCGCAGAGTATAAATTACCCATCTCTGGTGATATGGGAGAAAAACGTGGCGAATGGTTCCCCATCTATGATGTCCCGCCTAAAAAGAAAGAAAATGTCTTAACAAGTATTCTTAAGAAACTCACCCCTGGCCTCTGGATGATTGGCACTCATCCAGGATTGAATACTCCCGAAATGAAGGCGATGAAAACGGTGGACCCCCGTGGGCTTAAACAAGTTGCTGCTCATCGGGCAGCAGTCACCAAGGCTTTGACCAGCAGAAGGGCTAAACAGATAATAAAAAACAGGAAAATAAAATTGGTAAGTTATCGTGACATACATTTCTGTGATTCAAAAAAAGTCTAAAATGGTGACACTATACAATTTAAATTTCCAGGATTTTTTTTGTGGGGGACAAGTACCTCTGCCCATCAGGTAGAGGGAAACAACAGGAACAATCAGTGGTGGAAGTGGGAAAAAGAAGTTGGTTTAGAGGAATCAGGAATAGCTTGTGATCACTACAACAAATATAGAGAGGATATCGATTTAATGGCGGAGCTGGGCTACAACGCATATCGTTTTTCCATCGAATGGAGCCGCGTAGAGCCCAAAAAAAGACAATTTGATGAAAAGGAAATCGAGCACTACAGAGACGTGATAAATTACATGAAAGAAAAAGGCATCAAACCGATACCCGTACTACACCACTACACGAACCCCTTATGGTTCATGAACGAAGGAGGATGGATCAAAGAAAAGAACGTTGAGTATTTCATCGAGTTCGTGAGGAAAATTGTGGATGAGTTTGAGTTTGACTACTGGCTGACAATAGACGAGCCTATGGTGTATGCTTTTAGCTCATGTTTGGATGACAAGACTCCCCCAGCTTACTTGGTAAACAATAATTGGCCTCAACGAGAAAAAAGTTTTAAAATGGTTTTTAAGGTGGCTTCAAATCTCCTGCAGGCTCACGCCAAGTCCTACGAGACAATTCACGAGCATTCTAGGGGCAAGGTAAGTCTAGCAAAGGCGGTGAATATCCTTGAGCCAGCTTCGGGTTCTTCGTTGGACAGGTGGTCAACAGGCATGTGGGATTACATGGAAAATGGTGTGTTGTTGCAATCCCTGAAGGAAGGCAGACCGTTACCTCCGCTTTCAGGGGAAGAGTTCGGCGAGGTTCTCGATTTCTTCGGTCTTAATTATTTTTTGGGGCGGGTGTGCTACTTCGAGGAAAGTTCTCCAACTCCGCCTTGGTACTTTTTCCAGACCAAGGCAAAGGGAGGGGGTGAGGTTAACTCAATGGGGTGGTGGGTATACCCGGAGGGAATTTACAAGGCAATAAAAAGAGTTCATGAGATGTTTGGCCTACCGATAATGGTTACTTCGAATGGGATAGGGACAGAGGATGACCTACAGAGGAGGAGATTCTTGGGCAGCCACTTGAAGCAGATTAGGAAAGGCATAGACAACGGGGCGGACGTAATAGGTTATCTACATTGGAGTTTCATGGACAACTTCGAATGGGCCGAGGGATTTGAACCCAAGTTCGGCCTGGTGGAGGTGGATTACAGTAATCTTAAAAGAATACCTAGAAAGAGCGCATACATGTACGGTGAAATTGTCAAAAAGAATGGGATAGGCCCAGAGTTAGAGAAGAAATATCTATAATAGTTTTATCGAGTTATTACGTTGACAAATTTTAGGTTAGAGAAGGGTGCTATTTGAAAAATCGAGAATTAATTCGCTTATCGGAACCTTGCTAAACAGTCGCTAAGCATACTCCGGTGAATATGATGACCATCCCCAAAATCGCTCTTCTGGAGGGTCGCTCCCCAACGAGGAGAATGCTGAGCAGGAAGCCGAAAGGTATCACGGCGCCGGCGACAGGTGCCAGCGCGCTTGCTTTTTCCATCCCCAGCGCGCTCAGGAATAAGAGGGGACCGATGAGAAAACCGATGGTGCCAGAGAGTAAGCTCAGCTCCAACCCCTTTTTGTCGAATTTTATGCCGGTCCTAATGTGGCGGACAGCCATTGCGATATTGCAGGCCACCGCTGCGGAGATTACCCTAATCGCAAGAAGCGTGTTTGCGGTCATCCCTTCATTAAGGCAAAATTTGTTGGGGGCAATTGCCGAACCCCACATGATTGCCACCAGCAAAGCTAGAGGAACCATCCTCTTCCAGCCATCGCCTGCTTTTTCCCCTTTCGGTGCCAGAAAGTATGCTCCAAGAACCACCAATGCAACCGATACAAAAATGAATGGTGTGATTTCCTCTCCCAAAAGCAAAACTGAAAAAAGAACGCCCCATACTGAATGGGTGTTGCCGATGGGTAAAACCCTGTGGGCGGCGTCCCTGTTCAATAAATAAAAGTACAGCTCACATGCTACGAACCAAGAAACTACTCCAACGATGCTTGCTATCACGGTTAAAAAAAGTCCCGGGTAGCTCAAACTATCGGTCGACAAAGCGAATAGAACGATCAACGGTGCAACGAAAGTTGGTCTGATGGCGTTGAAGACCGATACGTCCAACTTCCTCAAAGCCAACTTGCCAGTCGTTTGGTCTGCCCCCCAGCAAAGGGCCGCAACTAGTGCAAGCGCGAATGCGAGAGAATTCATAGTTTAGAATAAGAGATATATAACATAAAGTTTGTGTGGGGAAAGAGGTCAGTTAAAATGACAAAATCAAGATTAAATGTTCCGGACGAAAGCCGAAACAATAAATCCATTAAATTGTTTCGGTTTTTTCAGACGGCTGGATGGGGTTCCTTTTCAATCTTCTTTCCGATTTATCTCGTGGAGTGTGGTATTTCTCTTGTACAAGTTGGAGTAATAATGGCAATCCCTGTGGTGATCGGGATCTTTACGAGTATCATGTGGAGTTCCTTTTCCGACGCTATCGGAAGAAGAAAACCTTTTCTGATACAGTCGACTGTTCTAATGACATTGTTTACATTTGCGGTCACGCTGGTATCATCGTTTGAGGGGTTTATCATTCTGGGCGTGTTTAGGGCTTTGTTTACGCCCATGGCTGAAGGATTGATAGTGGCGAGTTTGTTTAGAACGTCCAATTATCGCAGTAGAGCCACGGCTTACTCGGGTTTTGCAATATGGGGATCCATCGGATGGGCCACCGCCACCGCGCTAGCAGGTGTTGCAGTCTGGGTTTTTGGGACAACGGCGGCTTTTTATTTCGCGGGTATACTGTTCACCGTCGCGATTATTTTTTCTCTTCAAGTCCCAGAGCCTAGGGAAATTGATGAGGGCTCCAAAACATCAGCACGTAGTTCGGTTCGACCAAGCATTATCGCGGGCTATCTCGCCCCAATACGTGGACTTTTGACGAATAAGAAAATGGTGATTCTCCTCTTTACTTCTCTCCCCCTATTTGCGGCGATGAATGCGTCCGAGCGATTCTTTCCTATTTATTTGGAGTCCTCTGGGGCCTCATCCATGCTTATAGGCCTTACTTTCACATTTCCTGCTCTATTGGAGATTCCAGTTTTTCTCCGAGTGGGAGGGCTATCCGATAAAATTGGCGTGAGAAAACCTTTGCTCATTTTCTCTGCAGCAGTGTACGGCCTGCTCTTCTTCCTTGTCGTGTTGACTTCAGATCCCGTTCTACTCTTAGTGGTATATTCATTACTCACACCATTAGCGTGGGCCCCTTTGATTACAGGTTCGTCTACTTTGGTTTCGGAAATCGTGCCGCGAGATAAATGGGTTACGGGGCAGACTTTATTAACGATCTGGATGTGGTCCGTGGGCGGTATAGTTGGCCCTCTCATCGGTGGATTCACTTCGGAAGCATGGGGGTTGCCGGCTATGTTTGCCGTTGCTTCGCTATTTGCGGTAGCATCGGGGATATTCTTTAGAGGGGTCAGAGAAAAAAGGCTCTAAGACCCTCAGGTCGCTAATCTTTCAGAGTGGCAATGTATCCGACAAACTGGTCAATGGTTGCGATAGATTAATCCTTTTCCAATTCATTACCGGGGCATCGCTACTATTTCCCTAACATTTAGGTCCAAAAATTTCCTGGAATAAGACGGCTTCAGGACTATACAGGTATCCGCACCATTGTCCGTGCCGGCGATGGCCAACACATCTCGGTCCACGTTTATGAGGCCCGCATCGGCCGCCATTAAAACTATTTCCACACATACCTTCATCCCTTGGGAGAACCTGTACAAGGTATTGGTAACTATCTCCTCCGCTTCGAATTTTTCGAACGCTTCTCCAACACCAGCGCTCAAGGAGTGCGGGCAGGTAAGCACTCTCGCCCTTGCTTCCTCGAGCTTCTTTCGTTCTTGGCCGCTCATCACCCAGCCCTCCTCCTTGAAACCCTCGCAGATAGTCACGACGACGATGTTTACGCCCATCCTCCTGAATGAGTTAATCACCCTCATACCCGTGCCACCATGACTCGAGGCAACCACAATATCTGTTATGCCAAGCTCGCTTGCTCGCTCCTTTGCTAGCTCAATAGTCTTATCCGTATTCTCTGGTCCAGGTTTATCGAAATAGAATATTTTCTTTTCCATACCATTCACCCTCAGTTTATCCCATGTACATTACTTCGCTAAATCTCAATCATCTTATACTTGATTTCGCCCATCCCCAGTTTTTCCGCTACGCGCAGTTGAATCATGCTGTCCACACGGTTAATTCTCCCGAGCCTGTCCGGGCCGTCGTCGGCCAGCGCGCCGGGCACCGCTTTGGCTTTGTCGATGAGATCGAGCGATGCCTTGTCGATCGCGACCGGGTCCAGCGATGCAAGAATGCCCACATCAGCCACCACAGGATTGCCGGGTTGGGCGTAACAGTCGCAGAGCGGGGTAACATCTTGAATGACATTGATAAAGCAAACTTTGCCATTGAACTTTTCCAAAACCGCCGCCGCTGCATGGGCTAGGTAAATTTGCATGCGCTCGTTCGCGCCATCCGGGATTTCCATAGCTTTGTTCGGGCAATCCCCATAGCAGGAATTGCAACTCATGCACTTCTCCATGTCCCTGCGCGCTTTTCCGCCCTCGACCCGCATCGCCCCGTAGGCGCAACTTTCCACGCATTTGCCGCAACCGTTGCACTTCTCCAAATCTATCTCAGCTAAGTTGGCCCTGTGCACGGCCGCCTTCCCGTGTTTAGCCACGCACCCCATTCCTACATTCTTGATCGCGCCGCCGAAGCCCGATAACTCATGTCCCTTTGTATGAGACACTACCACCATCGCATCAGACTCGGCTATGGATTGGGCAACTTCAACATCGTCGAAATTACAGCCATCGACCTTCCTGCTCACGGGTTTTTTTGTGATATCGTATCCGAGCAGGCCGTCCGCGATTATTACTGGCGCGCCCATCGATTCGCCCGTGAATCCATTCGTGGCCGCCGTCTGAAGATATCCCACGGCTGTCCATCTCGATTGGGGGTAGAGGGTAGTGGTGTCTGTCACGAAAGGGCGCCCTCCCGCCGTCTTTACAAGTTCCACTATTTTTTTCACGATTCCGGGTCTAACATAGGTCACGTTTCCAAGTTCGCCCATATGTGCTTTGACAGCTACCAAATCATCTTTGCGTAAGAATCCTGTTAGTGGCAGTTTCCCGAAGAGAGCCTCTATGCCTTCATGAACGGACTTTGCGGCCCCGCGATAATTGAAGAAGAAAACTTCGGACATTTTCATACCTCCATTTTAGTATCACGTGCGAAGCCGTTATTCACGACCAGCTGCGTGTACCCGTGGGTGCTTTTCTTAGTGATGCGCTTCTGGATAATTTCTATTGAGGACAAAATTTCTATCACCGACTTAGGTTTGGTATATATATCCTAAAAATATTGCTGAAATAACATCAGCGGAGTTCGCGAAAAAGTTTGAAGGAAAATATCCGCGCCGTTGAAAAAGAAGTGAAGTATGATCTATGCCTATTCTGGATTCATCGGTGAAAATTTCGCAATCAGGCGTAACACATCGTTTAAGGTCGGAAGGGAGGGTATGCCCCCCAATCCGTTGGTGGTCAGCGCGCCGACCGCGTTCGAGAATGATGCCGTCCTCTCTATCCTCCACCCCTTCAAGGTTCCGTATATTACACCGCCCATGAAGCCGTCCCCAGCTCCGATCGTGTCGCGCACCTCGACTTTGTACGGGTCGGAATATCCCTTCGAATTTTCGTCTGCGTAATAGCACCCGCGATTCCCCAAGGAGATGAACACTTTGTCCACGGATTCAAGCAACCTCTCAGCCGCATCCTCGATGTCCAGCCTTAGTATAAATTTGACCTCCTCCTCGTTCAACTTTACCACATCCGCCATCTCAAGGCCCACACCAATCCACTTGCGAGCTTTCTTCATGTTTTTCCATAGGCTCAGCCTGAGGTTAGGGTCGTACGTGACTGTGAGACCGTTCTTCTCCGCTATCTTCACAGCCTTCAGGGTAGCACTCCTCGCTGGTTCAGTTACTAGGGAGATGCTACCGAAGTGGAAGACTTGGGCGCCAGCTATATAGTCATCATCTATTTCATCCGGCTTCAGCTGTGCATCTGCGCCCCTGTGGAACTGGAAATGGTGCTCCCCATCATCGTCAATCGAAACGAATGCCCGCGTCGTGTTTGCCCCTCTCTCAAGGCGGACGTTGCTCGTGTCCACCCCCTCCTTTTTTAAGATATTTCTCAGGGGCCTGCCGAACTCATCGTCCCCGACCTTGCCGATGAACCCGGACCTCAATCCCAAGCGTGAGCAAGCGACCGCGACGTTCGCTGGGGCCCCTCCAGCCGCCTTCTCAAAGGAAATTCCCCTATTCGTTGGAACGAAATCTATCAGAAGTTCCCCAAGGGAGATAATGTCGATGTTCATTCAGATCAATACCGTGCTAGTTTCACCTGTTATTCCTTAACTATACGCTCGTGCTGAGGACTTTCTCTAAAAATTACCGGATATGCTGGAGTACTTCAGTGTTGACAACGTTTTTCGGGAGTTGCCCTTTCAAGACTTTAAGAATATTTTCACAAGTTACTATGGCAACTCTTCTGAGGCCATCAGTCGTCCAAGCAGCAGAGTGGGGGGTCAATAGGACGTTATCAAGATTGAATAAGGGATGCTTGGACACTGGTTCATTCTCCAAGACATCTATCCCAGCACCTGCGATCCAGCCCTCTTTCAGCGCCCTGTAAAGCGCGTCATCCTTTACTATTCCCCCTCGTGCGGCGTTCACTAAGACTGCACTACTCTTCATCAGCCGGAGTTCCTTTTCGCATATCATTCCTCGGGTTTCATCCGTAAGAGGGCAATTTATGCTGATGTAGTCTGATTCCTTTAACAAAGTCTTGAGGTCAACCACTTGGGCGCTGACCCCTTTCGCCTTTTCATTCGAAACATACGGGTCATAGGCGAGTACATTCATGTTAAAAGCTTCGGCCATCTTCGCTACAAGATATCCGATGTTGCCGAGCCCAATGATTCCGAGGGTTTTATTCCAGAGTTCATCACCTATAAGCTGGTGTCTTTCTCTCCATCTACCGCTCCTAACTAACCTGTCTCGTGACATAAACTTCTTTGAAATAGCTATTATCATCCCAATGACATGTTCTGGTACGGACGACCCCTCAACCTGCGGTATGTTAAAAACTAAGACTCCCTTTTTAGTACAAGCGTCCAAATCCACGCTGTCCACTCCGACTCCGTATCTACCAATGACTTTCAGTCTCTGTACTCCTTCTAGCGATTTTTTGGATATCTTCGAATCCCCCGCTATGATCGCATCAACATCGCGGATGTCTTTGGCTAAAACCTCCCCAGAAAATTTTTTGATGTATCTTATCTCGGCGATATCCTCGAGCAACTTTAACCCAAATTCGACTTCGGGAAGCGGCTCCGTAATTAAAATTTTATATTTCTTCATTTTAAGGCATGCCTCGCTTCTTTTATCCATTTGATGCATTGTTTAACTTTCTCCTTTATACCTTCGAAATCTCCTGCTTTCACTAAGTCTTTATCGATAAGCTTGCCGCCGATATTCAAGGCTGCCGCACCTGCTTTAATCCAGGAGAAAATATCTTCGTGAGTAGTTTCTACCCCGCCTGCAGGCATTAGTTTAGACCAAGGACAAGGTACGAGCACGGCTTTTATGAAATAAGGCGTCACCACTTTTGCTGGGAACACCTTTACGATGTCTGCGCCCATCTCCTCAGCTTTAGAAATTTCAGATGGGCTGTTGCAACCTGGAACATAAGTCACTTTGCGACGATTACAAATCTTTGCTACTTCTGGGTTGAAGAGAGGGCCAACTATGAAGTTCGCCCCACTATCGATGTAGAGAACTGCGGTGGTGGGGTCTATTATCGTTCCAACACCCAAGATGAGGTCTGGAAGTTCTTTGTTGGACCATTTCGCTAACTCGGTAAAGACTTGGTATGCGAAGTCCCCCCTGTTGGTAAATTCGACGACCGTGGCTCCGCCGTCGTAGCAGGCTCGGACGATTTTCTTCGCTATCTCAACATCTGCATGATAGAAAATTGGAAGTAATCCGATATCGAGAAGTTTGGCTGTAACTTCGTGTTTTAGGAATTTCGGCACGTTATCATCTCACTATCCTACCTGAAACGACTCCCCGCATCAACCTCTCTATTTCATCCATCCTGATTACCGCGAAATCGCCGGGTATCGTGTGCTTTAGACAAGAGGCCGCGACCGCAAAGTCTAGAGCTCTCTGATAATCTCCCTCGTGGGTTAATAGGCTGTGGATCATGCCTCCAGAGAAACAGTCGCCGGCCCCGATTCTGTCGACGATGTGGGTGATATCATATGTGGCAGTTTTGTATAGTTTTTTTCCATCGTATAAAACACCTGTCCAAGTGTTATGGCTCGCGCTTATGCTCCCCCTTAGGGTGATTGCTTCTAATCTGAGGTTTGGGAATCTCTCCATTAACTTCTCCGCAACGAAACGATAACTCTCAGCTTCCACTTTACCCTTTGTTACATCCGTCCCTGGAGCTTTAATTCCAAACACCTTCTCCACATCCTCTTCATTACAGATACTGATGTCGACGTATTTCATCAGTTCTGACATAACGTCTCCCGGGGTTCTTCCCCATTTCCAGAGCTTGGAGCGGTAATTCAAATCGCAGGACACAGTTACCCCCATTTCCTTTGCTTTCTTGACTGCTTCGAAACAAGTTTCCGCCGCTCCTCGGCTCACGGCAGGGGTTATTCCAGTCCAGTGGAACCAGCGAGCATCAGAAAAAACTTTATCCCAATCTATCATTCCGGGTTCTATCGTTGCAAAGGCTGAATTACCCCTGTCGTAAATCACCTTGTTGGGCCTGTGTACAGCTCCGATTTCGGCAAAATAAATTCCTATGCGATCTCCACCTCGAATTATCTTATCAACACCTACTCCGAACTGGCGGAGGTGGCTGATACAGGCGTCTCCCAAATCGTTATCGGGGAGACGTGTTACGAAATCCACTGGGAGCCCCAAGTTCGCTATAGCTACGGCAACATTACCTCCAGCTCCAGCATACATCGCATCGAACGATCTTGACTGCAAAAACCTCATGAAACCTGGTGTCGATAACCGGAGCATCATTTCGCCGAATGTTACTATTTTTTTGTCCAAATAACCACTTTTCATTTCTTTTCCCTTATTTATATCTCTGTTTTTCATGTAAGTTTTAAGACCACTTTTAAAAAACTCCCATTCACAAAAGCCGACTTTTATTTTGGCATCTTTTCGAAATTAGTGAGTAAACACTTAATTTTTTAGGCTTTGAGAGCGCTCCCAATTGCAGTGATAAGGTGCCCCAAAAGCATGAAGAACTGATGGAGCTTGCTAAGCGACGCGGGTTCGTCTGGCCCTCGTTTGAGATTTATGGGGGAGTTGCAGGTTTCTATGATTTCGGGCCGCTCGGAGCACTTTTGAAGAACAAGATTATTCAGAAGTGGCGTGAGTACTACGTTGTTAAGGAAGGGTTTTTCGAGATAAATTCTCCCAACGTTATGCCTGAGGAGGTCCTTAAGGCGAGCGGGCATGTTAATCACTTCGTTGACGCGATGGTCGAGTGCCAGAAGTGTGGTGCTGCATTCAAAGTTGCAGATTTGGCGCGCGAGCAAACAGGTAAGGATATCGAGGGCATGCCCAAAGAGGAGATGAATCAGTTCGTGAAAGAGCATCGAATGCGCTGCCCGGACTGCGGCGGAGAACTGGGGAAAATTTTCGATTTCAACGCAATGTTTCGAACGGCGGTTGGCCCTGGGAGTCAGCGAGTGGGTTACTTGAGGCCGGAAACTGCGCAGGGGATTTTCATCGACTTCAAGCGACTCCAGCGCCACGCGCGAGGCAAGCTACCGTTTGGGGTAGTGCAAATTGGCAAAGGCTACCGCAACGAGATTTCCCCGCGTCAGGGCATCATAAGGTTGCGAGAGTTCACGATGGCAGAAGCCGAGGTCTTCTTCGATTCAGAGGATTCTCATCACCCAAAGTTTTCCGAGTTGGCAGGCGAACAGCTCAGACTTTGGCTGGCGGTCGACCAACAGCAGGGCAAAGAAAAACTAACTGAGGTAATGGCTGGAGATGCTGTTAAGCAAAAGCTCGTGTGCAATGAACTGATGGCGTACTACCTCGCGCTCACCAAGCGTTTCCTGCTCGATTTGGGTATCCCAAACGAGGCAATTCGATTTAGGGAACAAACCCCAGGTCAACGGGCACATTACTCCAGCGAGACATGGGACGCCGAGATATCAACTGAAAGATTCGGTTGGGTCGAGGTTGCGGGACTGGCCAACCGTACAGATTACGATCTTTCACGTCACGCTGAATTTAGCAAGGAAGACCTAACGATATTTTCAGCAGATAAAAAGCGGAAAGTGCTCTGTCACGTGCTGGAACCCTCTTATGGCATCGATCGCCCACTTTATTGCATGCTTGAGCACTCGTATGTGTCGGAGAAGAAACGCAAGTATCTTCGGCTTAAGAAAGAGTTTGCGCCCCTCGAGGTCGGCGTCTTCCCATTGCTTAACCGCGATGGAATACCCGAGAAAGCCCGCGAAGTTCATGACGCTTTGAGGGCAGGGGGTTTAATGGCTGAATATGACGATTCTGGGTCAATCGGTCGAAGATACGCGCGGGCTGACGAGATAGGAACACCATATTGCGTGACAATTGATTATCAAACTCTTGAAGATGACACTGTAACTATTAGAAACCGTGATGACACTTCACAAGTAAGAGTCAGTACACTTAGTCTAGCCGATACAATAATCAACTTAATTAGGGGTTCTTAATCTAAGAAACCCAACCAGCTCGCTTCTTCAAATTCTATTGAAACAGCAGTTAGGTCTCGATTAAGGCGATATCTTATCTAACATTCAAAACCGATCTAGGCTGGTCATGTAAAACTTTTCGCCATAAACTTGCTTGAAGGTTGCATTGTTTGTCAACTGTTTTACCATTAGTACTCCGTAACTTCTTCTGTGGATGATATACCCCA
Organism: Hadarchaeota archaeon (SeqCode); assembly: GCA_964514965.1. Taxonomy (GTDB): domain Archaea; phylum Hadarchaeota; class Hadarchaeia; order Hadarchaeales; family Hadarchaeaceae; genus DG-33. The sequence goes on from CAZETV010000001.1 coordinate 141,104, forward strand.
GAGATTCATAGCTTCTCAGTATTTTCCCGTCAAGAATTGTTGTATCATAAACTACTTGTGTGGCTTCATGCTCAAGAGAATGAATTAGCTTCTTTGTTTCTTCGGTACTGGTTGCAACAATTTCTTTGATGCGCAGTATTCCCTCTTCATTTTTGAATAGGGCATAGCCATTTTTATCGAGTAGAATCGTTTCAGGTGTTATTTTCTCGCGTTTATAAAGAATCTTAAAATAGTTCGCATCTCTTACAACAATTCCCGTTTTATCCATGGCGAATTCGTCATAGATTTTGGAAATTTTCTCCCAGTCAATTTCTTTTTCTCTCTTTTTTGGAGTTTTCGTTTCAACAAATTTGTAAGCACTTAGAAAATCTGTTGCATCTTCATAACCACGTTTTCGATAGAAGTTATAAGCCATATATGACCGGGATGTTATTAAGAAGGAGAATCTGTAACCTTTATCTCTGAAATATTCGTGGGTTGTATTCATTAGAGTTGTGAAAATTCCCTTCCTGGTATGGCTCGGGAGAACTGCAACACCCCACATTCCTCCGGCATGTTCGATTCTACCGCCCAAGATTTTGGTTGTTAGGTCTATTACTCCAGCAAAACCAACTATTTTGTCACCTTCAAGAGCACAAAAACCAATAGGGGTGTCCTTCAAATTTGGGTCGATTCTCGCCATTTCCTCAATTTGATGACCAAAAGGCCGACCAAAAGCCAGACACATGAGGGGCAACATATCACTTTTGTTTTTTAGGTCTCGATACGAAATAATTTCCATATTGCCGAGTCACCATCCTGTAAAATAATTCTTTTAAAATTATATAAAAACCGATGTGGCACGAGCACGCATACAAGCGTGATATCAGTATTAGCAAAAAGACGATATAAATTCCGCACCGCTAAAGTTAAAAAACCAAGTAAATCATGATGGGCAATGCTATGAAGAGAGATACAAAAGTCAGGTAGAACACCATCGCCCCGTAGAGCTTGAGATCTAGCTTGAAATTGTAGGCGAGGATGATGTTGAAGATGGCGGGCGGCATTAGGGATTGAATAAGCGTGGGTTTGGGTGTAATATCAGTAGCCACATTCAACCCAGTCAACCAGATAAATGCTAAGATCACGATCGGACAGACCAAGAATCTTATCACACCCACGATCGCCAGCTTCGATAAGTACTTGCGGGGATTGACTATGGGCATTTGGTAACCGACGAAAATAAGCATCAAAGCGAAAAACGGCTTGGCGAGGTAAATGTCGAACGTGTCTTTCACCAAATCAGGAAGGTAGGCATTGAAACCGACGAAGAGCATTGCTGTTATGAGCGCTATGGTTGCCGGGAAGACCAGCACATTTGCTATCACGAAGCGCGGATTTACGCGTCGCTTACTGGAGGACGATGCGAGCGCCACACCCAGAACCAAGTTTGGGATTCCTATCGCCACTGCGTAGAGACTTGCTGGCCCCAAACCCACGATTCCAACCATGGCATAAACGAGAGGCAAGCCGAGGTGGGTGACGTTCATGAACGCGGAGTTCAAGGCGACTGCGACGGTTGTTTTTTTGTTGTAGTGCCTGAAAACTGAAAACCCTACGGCTAGCACAAAACAGATGCCTAAACCTATAAAACCAAAAACTGCGGCGCTGCTAAATCCCAAGATAGTACGCATATTGTAGCGCGCTATCGAAACAAAGACCACAGTTGGCAGCATCACCCATAGGATGACTACATTGAGGTAGCGAAATGCTGGCTTAGCGAGCAACCCTAAAATTTTGACACGGCCTGCGACAACTCTTGCGATAACTCCAACGATAATGAGCCCCAATACGTAGAAGGTAGGTGTTATGTAATCTCCGGGCATAGATTTCACCAGTGGTTTTTGCTTGCTTGATTTGGCCTCCCAATTGCGCGGTTACTCCCAGCGCGACATAGCGATGAGCGCGGGTCTCGCTCGGTGAACACTCTCGCTTTCGGCCCCAGTAGTGTCGTTATTATCTTAAATTTTTTTATCTTTTCCACCCGCATCATCTTCCAACCTCGTCGCGTTTTGCCAATCTATTTTTGGGTTGATAAACATTTTGTTCCATCAATATTCAACTAAAAATATATTTTTTAGTATAGATAAACTTAAATGGATATAAAATAGTATAGATTTGGGGGAGATGGCGACATGAATAAGAAAGTAAATAGGGGCGTAGAAAACTTTTTTTTACAAGATAAGCCAGTAAAAGCCTTAATTTTGTTAAAAAGGGAGAGTAAACAGCTTTACACGGCTATAATCTCTAAAGAAATCGATTGCACGTATGCGCACACTTTAAATGTGCTTTCAGAGCTAGAAAAGCTAAAATTAGTCATTTTTAAGGAAAGGGGGAGAGTTAAACTGGTTAATTTGACAGAACTCGGAGAAGAAGCCGCCGAAGTCATTGAAAATTTCATTGATCTACTTAAACTTGGGGAGGTAGAGGCGGAGGTTAATCAGCTCTACGAACGAGATGTTAAAGGACATTTAAGGGATGAAATGAACAAAAAGGATATATCTAGACAATTAGAGAAATATAAAGGCAATTTAAGGCTATTAGCTGATGGACGGCCCCAAAATGTTTTGCTTTTTGCAAAAAAGCTCTTAAAAAAAGTGGAAGGGATTGAAGCAGAAGCGCTTGGATACCCACCAAGTTGAAATCTCTATTAAAAAAGGGCTAAATCCCTCTTGCAGGGTAATTATCCGAAAGCAGGGGTCTTCTACCTCCGGATTTCTTGCGAACTCCACCCCCCCCGAGTGGGTCAGTTACCTTTTATAAAGTAATGTGGTAAAATCAAAAATCGGCTGTGATGATGCGGCATAACTTTTGATGAGTTTTTACATTACTTAGGATAAGGTTTAAATACCAGAATTACTTATTATAAAGCGAAAATTACTTTGCAAAGGTGATTATATGGAAGATAAGGGTGTGGCGGATAGAATTTTGGCGTTGGCGTACGGCAACCACCCGAAAAGCGCTTCCTTGAAACCAGAGGGGTTGAAAGTGTTGAGAGCATTGAGAGAGCAGGGCACCATGAGCATCGAACAGTTGATGGAGGTGCTGGGGTTGGATCAGAATTCCTCGGCTGGCCGCAAGCACTTTTACATTCTAATGAGACCCCTGAGAGAGACCGGCATGATTTCTACGAGAAGGGTCGGGGGCAAGACTAGCTACTACTTAAGTTATGATGGCTTCAATCAGTACCTAAGGGAAATAAGGAAGGAAGCTGAATATTGGCTTACATCGGAGGCATTAAAAGAACGAACGTGATGATAAAAGAGGGATACACTTGGCCAAGAAAACTGGAAAAACGCTCGTGAAGATGAGACAGCAAATACGTGCTGCGAAGCTGGCGAGATACAAGCGCGAGCTGGTGCAGGCTGGAGTAAGCTTAGGAATGCCTAAGCCGTCTGAAGAGGCACGAAAGGAAAAGGATGAAGAGTTGAAGCGGCTTTACTTGGAGCTTTTTTCGAAGTCTGAAGAAAGTGCGCAGGAAAAGTCGGCTGAACAACCTTTGGCCCAGGGAGAACATGAGAAAAAGACACCACAGGAAGGGGGAGCGCCTAAACCTCCCGTCCAGAAACCCACCGAAGAATCGGAGCACGGTAGCTAATCGTAGAAATAGAAAAACGCCAGGTCTGGTTGTCTAGCATACATGCTTGGAAAAAATTGAATTGAAAAGGGATAAGCAATAGCTAAACGAATTTGCAATTTGGAAAAGAATAAAACGCAATGCAATTGCACGTATGAACCTTGCCCACGAAAGGGCATCTGTTGTGAGTGTATTCAATATCACTGGCGGATGCGAGAACTACCCGCCTGTGTTTTCCCAAAAGATGTAGAGCGAACCTACGATCGTTCACTGGAACGGTTTATTGAGTGCGCCAGATAGTGGTATCTAATCTTAGAATAGCAGAAATTTTGCCATGCCCGCGCCAGTTATTATCTATCCAAACAGTTACTATGTCTCTTGTTCAAACTCCCAGCGACTCGTTCGGTACGTTCTGTATTGGTTTTCCGTGTGTGGTTAAGTTGACGATATTTGCGTTAAATTCCCCGGCCAGCCACGTGAGTAAATCGTTGCATATCTCGAGTTTGATGAGTTTTCGCTTGATGTCCTTGTTGCCTGAGTGCCGTCCGATTTTCGTGCCGAGATCCATTCCAGCTAGGTATATCTTGCTCGCCCCCAACTCATGCGCTATAAAGGCTGCACGATCGCCGTCAGTAAATCCTCCGAAATTGAAGAGTTTGCCGAAAGGCTCGACCTGTGTGGTGCCGATGATTCGATCCTTTAACTGGGGGATGATTTTACGCACTTGTGCAACATTGTCTCCGTGGGCATGCACGACCAACCAAGAGCCTCGCTTCCAGGCCTCAAGCTGGTCATCGACTGAGCAATCCAAGTCAGTAACAATGATATCGGGGTTGCAATATCTGAACACGGCAGAGGTCGCACCATCTGCGGCGATCAAGGCCTTTTTCAAATAGCCCGCCTGTTCGAGTTTCTTGAGGTCTAAGTCGAGCGATGGACCGGCCCCGAAGACGACGCACTCGTGCCCACGAATAATGTTAGTCAGCTTCTGGATATCTGGCGGGGGCAGGAGCCCGTCAAGTAGCTTGGCAGCGTCCTCATCCGCCCTATGGTCAAGTTTTAACTTTTCCACGATTTGGTTGTACCAAGGTTTCCAAATTTCCCAGCGCATATCCTCAGCCCACGACTTCCAATATGACTTCTTCCCCTCGGTGGTTGTAAGCTTTCCAAGAGCGCTCATCGTATGGGGAAGCGGCGATGATGTGTATGTGTCCAAACTTCGCGAAAAGTGCTAGATCCTCTCTGGAAGGCGAAGCGTTTGTAGAGGGGTGACTGTGCACGGTGCCGCAGGCGCTTGGGTCTATTGGGAGCATGTGTAGCTTGAAAACTGCTGATCTGCCAGATGAGATGGTTCCGGGAAGTATGAGCACTTCCTTGACGACATCTCCGGCTGCGCGCAACACTCCTGCGAATTCATTAGGGTGAATAGAGCGAGAGGCCCCTAGGATAAAATCCAAAGTCTCCCTGTCGATGCGGGAAATTCGTTTCATCTTCTCAGCACTCACAACAAGCCGTATCCCGTCTCGTAACTGGCAAGTGCGTTCGTCCATGTCTGTTCTGATTGTATGTAAACTTCATAGGGAAGGGTTCCGAAGAACAGGTTTGGCCTCTTCGACTGCGGCTCCAAGGAGACCCACCCCTCGCCGGGCAAGTAAACTTGAACCCACGCATGGGAAGCAACGGTCTTTCCCTCCGGTGTTTCCGTCACAGTAAATTCCCAACCTGTCGGTGGTTGCCATTCAGACTCTACCCACCCACTGACCCTTCTCGCTGGAATTCCGGCGGTTCTGGCTATAGCGAGGTATACGTTCGTATAGTCCCTGCACTGGCCTTCCCGAGAATTTATAACCTCCTCGGATGTGGGCGGAGTGAAGGATAGCCCGTAGGTGATGTTAGAACCGGTCCAGTTACATATCTCTTTAGCGAGTTCTTGGTTATCCAGGTTGTCGCGGATGTTTTCGAGTAGATCTTTTACCCGGGTCGTGTTAGTAATTACATATAAATCGGGTAGCAGGTAGTACGCGTGATTCGCAGGAATTGCGTTTCCGCCCCAGCTAAGCTCGCCCGAGGGAACGGGTGCAAAAGTGATCTCATCTGGCAGCTCCCCATACTTTCTGTTAGAGGAGAGGATTCTGGTGAATGTATACAGGATATCTCTAAATCGCATCCTTCCGATTGGAGATTCTACTTCTCCTGGCACCTCCTTATCGAAATTTATATCATCTAGAACTGCCTGCGCTAGGCTAACGTATTCGGTTTTAGATAGATTTTCCCAGCAAGCGCCCCACTCACCACTCTCGCTATCCGGTTGAATGATGTTTTCAATGGGCTGCTGAATCGAAAACTGGTTATCTTGGGCTATAGTAGTGATGGCGTCAGCGGCGTAGTATAACAGCTGAGCAGGAGAGAGAGAATACCAAGAATCTTCGCTGTATATTAAGTAGTAATCGTTGAGTTCGCGTCCGTATTTTAGATCTAGGCGAAGTTGCTCCAAAGAACCGATAAATGAAGGGTTCTGGAGAGAGACACCTTTGTAGCTTATGGTGTACATTAGGTATTGTTCGAGGAGTTGCTGTGGGGTTATGGTGACCTCATTTTCGGCTGCAGTTAAAGTCACACCGTTCTCTATAACAGCTGATCTGCCATCGAACTCTCCGAGGTACACAGAGTCCTTATCATAAGACCCTCCCCCGTAATCGGTGAGTTCATGAGAGTCAAACATCGCGGAGTAGACATTTGCAGCGCCCTCTGGAAGAACTGTTACGCTTTGATACGAGCACCGATAAAAGGCAACATCGATTCCAAGTGTCTTGGCGACGCTGCGGACGAGAATCCAATTTGATTCCTGCCCAGCGATGGTTTCCTTGGCTGCGCTTTGATTGTCAACCCAGCTAAAATTTATCGTCCACACATTATCTGACCAGCGTGCTAGGTTAGGCGTCTCCCATGTAAGGAAAACTTTAAAATTTTCTCCGCCATTGAGCCCGGTCACCTCGCAGTTGGGGTTCTCTACCTCAAGACCATATCTCGCAAATGCATCCCGAATACTCTCGACATAAGATTGTTTCATAACGTCTGTACCCATCAACCCGGCAATCTGTTTCATGAAGGTGGAGAACTGAGACGGCGGTAGTTGCATTGTTAGGCTGCAGCTGGCGTTGCCGTCTGCGTCAACGTAAGTGAACGACTCGTCAAACTCCTCGAATTCAGCGACTGATATCTGTTCTTCTTCAGGCGGTATTAGGAATATGATGAGTATAGAAACTACAACAGCGACGGCTACAATGATGGCGGCGAAAATAACTTTATTTCGCAGCATGTGCTCACTTATTTTAGTTCTGCTGGACTTAGATATTCTCTAACTTTTTTCGTCGCACTCACAATTACTTGAAGTTTACCAATCGTTTCTTCTTGTGTTCGCGTCTTGAATCCGCAGTCGGGGTCGATCCAGAGCTGCTCGGGCTTTAAAACATCAAGGGCACGCCGAATGCGATGCTCAACCGTTGCCGTGTTTTCGACTACATGCGAATGCACGTCCACCACCCCAAACGAGAGGTCCTTGGTGAAGGGGTGCTCTCGGAACAGATCTACCAAGTCAAACTCGGAGTTCGACATCTCGAGGTCGAAGTTGTCAACTGGGAGCTTCAGCATCTCGGGGTAAATGAACTCGAAAGCTCCGTAACAGATGTGGTTGATGAAATATGCATCAACACCTTCCGTCACGATTTTCATCGCCTCGATAGCGAATTCCGAAAGTTCCTCGGGCCTCGCCGAAATTGCAGGCTCGTCGATTTGGATTATTTTCGCTCCCGCTTTCGCCAGCGCTTTAACCTCTTCGTGCAACGCTTTCGCCAGCGCCAGACAGGCTTCTCGGCGACTCGGGTAGTATTCGTTGAACGACCAGTCCATCATTGTGTAAGGCCCCGTGACCATTCCCTTGACAGGTTTGCTGGTGAGTTCTTGGGCAAATCGCCACCAGTCCACTGTAATCGGCCTCTGCCACTTTACCTCGCTCGTGATGATCGGTTTTCGGTAGTAGCGGTTGCCATAGCTCCTAACGAGTCCGCTTATTTTGAAGCCATCTAAGTTGTTCGCGAAGTACGTTACCATATCTCCTCGGTAAATCTCCCCGTCAACAAGCAAATCCAACCCCACCTTTTCCTGAATCTCAATCCACTCGCGCGTGACCCGCTCTTCGAGTTTTTTGAGTTCTTCGGCGGTCAACTTTTGGTCAGCGAATTTTCGTCTGGCATCGATTAGGTAGAGTGGCTTAGGAAGACTCCCGACAGTTGTGGTTGGCAGGAGGGGCAGCTTCAGGTTAAGATGTTCCAACTGCATTATATCAGCTCCCTTGCATTTTCGGCAATCGACGCCATGTTTTGAATTTTCTTGAATGCGACCTCCCTGGACAGGTAGTCGCCCAGCCCACATGAAGGATTGAGATAAACACACTTACTTTTGATGGCTGGCAAAATTAACTTTAAGACATTCATAACTTCATTTTCCCGTTCGAGTCTGGTGTTCCGCCCATCGATGAGCCCTACCCCGAGTTCCTTATCGCAACCAAAACGGGCAATTGCGTCAGGCAGTTTCGGGCTATAGGTGAAGTCTAAGCCGAGCACATCCACAGGGAGTTTGAGGAGTTTTTGGTAAAGAGGCATCGCGTCGCCAAAATACATGTAGAGAGCAACTCTTGCGTCGCCTTTTTCGGCCACGATTTTTTGGATAATCTTTTCGAAAACTTGAAAATCGGTCGGGTTTTTCAAGATAGCGGGTTCGTCAATCTGGATGAGTTCGGCCCCTGCTTCAGCGAGGTCTCGAACCTCTTGAGAGATCACCGAAGCAAATTCATCCACGAGCGGTTGGAACCCATCGCCGCGACGGTTGATAGATAGCCTCGCAAGCGTGTAGGGTCCTGTCACCACGGGTTTCACGGATTTTGAAATTCCTCTCGCGAAAGTAAATTCACGTTTCAGAACAGATTCGTGCTTTACAAGCTTGCCTCTGATGATTGGCTGGCGGAAGTAAAAATTCGTATCGAAAAACCTTAGTAAACCGTTAATTTCACAACCTTCCAACTTTCTAACAAAGTGAGAAATTGGATCGTGCCACCGTACTTGGCCGTCAGTTACCACATCCAGCCCGGCCCGCACTTGCTCTTCGATAACCCCTCGTGTTACTTCGTCCTGTACTCGCTCGAATTCTTCATCGGAAATTCCCCCGCGCTCATGCTGCGCGTAGGCTTGCCGATGCTGTTGCTGTTCTGGACGGTCACCTATCCGGGGATAGCTACTAGTACTTGCACTTAGGAGTTTCATCTGAATCCCATCGAATATTTACTCGAAAGTTAAATAGATGCTCGGCTTATAAGCCTTGTAATAATAAATTCATGCATAAAATATAAACCTTCGAGTAAACTGTTAGGTTTTAGGTGAGTTTAAAATGGGTTTCGGACGTGGATTCGGAAAAGTAATACTCTTTAACGAACATTTTGTGGTTTTTCAGGTGCCCTCGATTGTTTCGGCAATCGACAAGATGGCCGCGGCTACCGTCGAGCGCGGGGAGGGCTTTGGCTGGGCCTTGGAAGATGGTAGGCAATCCACCCCAGGATACAAAGAGGAGAAGCTCGAGCAACAGAAGGAATCAATCAACCGAATATTAAAAGCAGCAGGAATAGACCCCACCAAAAATCCAATCAAGATTATCTTCGGCGGAGATTTAGTTGCGGCGAGCGGAATAGGGGCCAGCGCCGCCTCATGCACCGCGCTCGCCCGGGCTCTCTCAGACGAGTTCAACTTGGGGCTTTCAGATGAGCGAATAAATGAGCTAGCCTACGAGGGCGAGAAGGGATATCATGGAACCCCATCGGGAATTGATAATACCGCGGCGACCTATGGGGGATTGATTTGGTTCGTGAAGGGGGAACCAAACGTGATCGAGCGGATGAAAATAGAGGCGCCCGTCGAGGTGGTGATTGGAAACACAGGGTTAGTCGCCAACACTAAAGCGGCGGTCACAGGGGTTCGCGAGCGGAAGGAAAAATATCCGGAAAAATATGACAAGAGCTTTAAAGAGGCGGAGGACTTGGCATATAGAGCTCGAAAAGCACTTGAGAGTCATGATCTAAAGACAGTTGGGGAATGCATGGATGAGAATCACAAACAGCTGCAAGCAATCGAGGTTTCGTGCAAGGAGCTTGACTTTTTGGTTGATCTGGCGAGGGACAAAGGTGCATTCGGAGCAAAAATGACCGGGGGAGGCCTTGGGGGGAACATGGTCGCACTCACTCCGGGGAAAGAGTTGCAGGAGAAGGTAGCGCGAGCGATGGAAAAGGAAGGCTTCGAGGCCCTGAGGACGAGGATAGGGTGATTTTGTGAACTTGCGAGAGTTTATCAATATTTTGGACAAGAAAGGTCTTTTGATGAAAATTGAGAAGCCCGTTGACATCAAATATGAGATGGCAACTTTAATGAAGATGCTTGATGGAAAGCCGATTCTTTTCGAGCAGGTTAAGGGTTTCTCTATGCCTGTGATAGCGAACATCTGCTCGTCAAGAGAATTGATTGCGCTGGGGTTGGGTATCAAGGAGAGCGAAATCATGGATAAGCTGTCAGAAGCCATTGAGCACCCGAAAGAGCCGAAGGTTGTAAAGGCGGAGGGGTACAAAGAAGTCGAGACAGATCTCACGAAGTTCCCTGTCCTGACTCACTACGCTTTCGATGGGGGACCTTACATCTCTTCAGGAATAGTTATCGCAAACGATCCAGAGCTCGGCCTCAATGCCTCGTATCAGAGAATGATGGTCATAGGAAAAGACAAAGTCGTGTTAAGAATATTGCCGAGACATTTTGATGAATTCCTAAATCGTGGGGTTCGAGAATTCGCGATTTGCATAGGGAATTCCATGCCTGTTTTGGTAGCCTCGGCGGTCTCGTTAGAAATAGGAAAGAGCGAGCTAAGCATCGCGAATGCACTAGCGGAAACTAATTTAATCGAACTGGCGGGCCACAAGGTTCCTGAGGCTGAGATAATTATGATTGCCGAAATGACGGGAGAGGCGCACGACGAGGGGCCTTTCCTCGACCTGACGGAGACTCCCGATATCGTGCGCAAGCAGCGGGTGGCGCGGATTAAGAAAATATTCACGAAAGAGAACCCGCTCTATCAAGCTCTGCTCCCTGGAGCGCTCGAGCACAGAATTCTGATGGGCATGCCACGCGAGCCGACGATATTCAGGGAGGTCAACAAAGTTTGCGAGTGCAAAGATGTCTCGGTGACTCCCGGGGGATGCTCTTGGTTGCACGCGGTTGTGAGCATCAAAAAGAAGACCCCAGACGACGGGCGGAAGGCAATCGAGGCAGCGTTCAAAGGACACAGGTCGCTGAAACATGTTTGGGTAGTGGATGACGATATTGATGTGCACAACCCGCATGATGTCGAGTGGGCCATGGCCACTCGGTTTCAGGGCGACAGGGATATTGTTATAAAAAAGGAGAAGGGCTCGTCGCTTGACCCATCCTCAGACCTTGAGACGCGCATGACGACCAAGATGTGTTTTGACTTGACGATACCTGTGGGGAAAGATTTGAAGAGTTTCAAAAAACCAGAACTTCCAATGAAATTAAAGCTTAAAGATTACCTACCATAAACACCAAAAAAATTTTAAGCTTGTTATTTTAACTTTTTTTAAAGGCGATTGTAATGGAAGAAGTTCACGAAGCTCCGCATGCGTTAAGAGAATGGGAACGGGTTGCCGCTCACTCACATATTACAGGACTTGGTCTGGAGGGCCTGAAAGCTAGGCCGATCGCCACAGGCATGGTTGGCCAAAAAGAGGCGAGAGAAGCTGCTGGTGTCATCGTCGACATGATAAAGAAGGGGAAGTTCGCTGGGCGGTCGATTTTGCTGGCTGGGCCTCCAGGGACAGGCAAAACAGCCATTGCCATCGCAATAGCAAAGGAACTAGGACGCGATGTGCCTTTCATGCCCTTCGCAGCGTCAGAGATATATTCGGCCGAGATCAAGAAAACGGAGTTTCTGACTCAAACTCTTAGAAAGGCTATAGGGTTGAGGGTTCACGAAATGCGCAGGATTTATGAGGGCGAGGTGAAAGAAATCCGCATCGACCAAGAGGCCCACCCATACAATCCGTACACCAAAATTCCAGTCGGCGGCACAATCAAGCTCGCGACCAAAGACGCCGCCCAACAGTTGAAGATGGACCAATCGTTTGCCGTATCGTTGACCAAACAAAATGTTGAAACCGGCGATGTTGTACAAATTGATGCTGATTCTGGCAGAGTTGCAAAGATGGGTAGGTCTAGAGAAGTTGCAGAGAAGGAGAAAGCAGACCTCACCGCAGTTCAGACTGTTGATGTGCCAAGCGGGCCCGTGCTAAAGCACAAGGAGTTCATTTATCCCATGACCCTCCACGAACTTGACGCGGCTCAATCCCGTGCAGGAGTGAGCATGTTCAGTCTCTTCTTCGGGGGTGAGGAGCGCAAGGAGATTTCAAGCGAGGTTAGGGCGGGAGTCGACGAAATGGTCAGAAAATGGGTCGAGGAAGGACGAGCAGAATTCTTGCCTGGAGTCGTGTTCATCGACGAGTGCTCCCTGCTCGACATAGAAACCTTCTCATTTTTGGGTAGGGGGACGGAGCAAGAGCTGGCCCCAATAGTGATTTTTGCTACAAACAGGGGTCTGACATCGGTTAGAGGAACAGACCTCAAGTCTCCCCACGGAATGCCCCTAGACCTGCTCGACAGACTTCTCATCATAGCTACTAAATCCTACACGAGGGATGAGATTTTTGAAATCTTGAAGATAAGGGCAAAAGCGGAAAAAATAACGCTGACCCCTGATGCGTTGGAATATCTCGCAGATATCGGTAGTCAGGCCTCGCTCAGGTATGCAGTTCAACTTTTGGCCCCGGCGTCTGAGGTGGCGGCTGTCGAGAAATCAAAGAAAGTTACCAAAGCCCACATCGAAAGGATAAGGCAGCTTTTCATAGACGTCAGGCGGTCTGTAGACTATCTGCGAGATTTCGAGGAAAAAATGCTTAAGTGATTGAATTAACGTGATTTTTAGCGGATGGCATGTACCTAACAAAAGAACAGGAGCAAATGCTCTCTGGAGAGCGGGGAGAAATCATCGAGCGGATGTTTCGTTTGCTCGTGCGCTTAGGTGACATCTACGGCGCAAACCGGATGATTCTCGTTGGGTCTGTCCAAGTTGCTGGTGTTTCCTACAAGTCAATCGGCGACCCTGGGCTGGAGTTTCTTGAAGATATCGCGGAGAAGGGAGCCAAAGTTCAGGTGCCGACAACCCTGAACCCACCTGGCATGGATCTTGTTGATTGGAAAGAGCTGAATTTCCCGGAAGATTTTGCAAAAAAACAGTTGGAGATAATAGATGCTTTTCGGAAGATGGGGATAATGATAACCGCCACCTGCACTCCATACTTGGTCGGCAACCTGCCACGTTTTGGAGAGCACATCGCGTGGTCTGAGTCTTCGGCTGTTTCCTTTGCTAACTCGGTGATAGGCGCGCGCACTAATCGGGAAGGAGGTCCCTCGGCGCTCGCAGCAGCTCTCTGCGGGGTGACCCCAAATTACGGGCTGCACTTGGATGAAAAACGGAAACCGACTGTCATTGTGAAAGTTGACGCCGGGCTAAAGGACAACTCCGATTTTGGCGCGTTGGGCTACCACGTCGGGAAGCTCGTCAAGAAAGGGATTCCGTATTTCAAGGGAATCAAGGACGCAGATGTTGACCAGCTGAAGGCGCTAGGGGCCGCGATGGCAGCGTCGGGCGCGGTCGCTCTATATCATGCGGAGGGGTTGACACCTGAAGCTGGTTTCATAGACACGAAGGGACTTGAAACTGTGGAGGTGGGGGAAAAGGAACTGAAGGAAACTTACAAAACACTCAACACCGGGCAGGATCCGGATATCGTAATTCTTGGCTGCCCTCACGCCTCTCTGAAAGAAATTACGACGCTTGCTTGCAAGCTTGAGGGAAAACGTCTCCGTAAGCCACTCTGGATTTGCACCTCGCGCGTCACAAAGGAGGCAGCAACGCGCATGGGCTTCACCGAAATTATAGAAAAATCTGGAGGGAAGGTGGTGGCCGACACCTGCACCGTGGTTTCCCCCATCGAGCAAATGGGTTACAAGACCACCGGAGTCAATTCAGGTAAGGCCGCAAACTATCTCCCCGGTTTCTGCAAGCAACAGGTCGTGTTTAAGAGCCTCGACGATTTGCTGGAGGGACGAACCACATGAAGGGTCGAATGATTAGCCCAGGGAAGGCTCGAGGCGAGGCTATAGTTTCGAAGGAGCCGATAGGGTTCTACGGCGGGATAGACCCGAAAACTGGTGTGGTCATCGAGAAAGGGCACGAGCTCGAGGGCAAATCGGTGAAGGATAAAATTTTGGTGTTTCCACAAGGGAAGGGCTCCACGGTTGGGTCCTACATCATCTATGGTCTGAAAAAGAACGGGGTGGCGCCGACCGCGATAGTCAACAAGGAAACGGAAACCATTGTGGCGACGGGAGTAATCTTGGCTGGAGTTCCTTGCGTTGATGGAATTGACATTGACAAAATCAAGACAGGGGATAAGTTGAAAGTCGATGCGGACGAAGCTATGGTTGAGGTCGAATAAAATGACTGGACCCGCTGAAAGTAAAATTGAGATCAAGGCAAAGGTTTACATCCACAAGCGTGACCCGCTCACACGTTCAAAAATACCTCACATCGACATCGAGGCGCCGATATTGAACGAAATTATCAAACCCAATGAAGCAACCTTCGTGAGCGGCAAGCCAGGCGGGGTGTTCATCGGGCTTAAGCGGGAGATGCTGGCGAGACTAGAGAAAGTTCTAGAGCGATTGGAGAAATAAGTTTAATATCGAGCCGTCAAATTTTACTCGGGCCCGTGGTCCAGTGGTTAAGACATCACCCTCACACGGTGGCTACCGGGGTTCGAATCCCCGCGGGCCCACTACCAGTTACGAAGACCTTAACAGGTCAGACAATTAGTTCCATTATCCATGGGTGATGTACTGTGGTTGAAAATGTGATTGAGACAAAAGGGCTCAAGAAGACTTTCACTTCCAAGGGTAGAGGTAGAAAAAAAGAGGTAGAAGCAGTCAAGGGTATAGACCTCACTGTGAAAAAGGTGAGATTTTTGGTTTCCTCGGCCCGAATGGCGCTGGTAAGTCTACAACACAAAAAATGTTTTCCACATTGTTGTCCCCCACCGGTGGAGAGGCGAAGATACTCGGTTACAGCTTGGCGGAACAACAGGAACAGATTAGACAGAACATCGGATGCGTGAGTCAAGCCGGTGGAGCAGATCTGGTTTCTACAGGTCTCGAGAATTTGGTTCTCCAAGCCCAACTGTACGGTTTAGACATTTTGACTGCAAAGAAATACGCGGCGGAGTTCATAGAGCATTTCCAGATGAGCTCGTTCATTGGGCGACCGGCCTCGTCCTATTCTGGTGGCCAAAAGCGCCGTTTAGATGTTGCACTTGGGATGATACATCACCCGCAACTACTTCTCCTCGATGAGCCGACAACGGGCCTTGATCCGCAAAGTAGGGCGTATCTGTGGGGGGAGATAAAGAAATTGAAAGCCCAAGGTGTCACGATATTTTTAAGCACTCAATACATGGACGAAGCTGACAAGCTCTGCGACACGATAGCCATCATAGATAACGGAAAAATCATCGTGAGCGGAACGCCAGCAGAGCTGAAGAGCAATGTGGGCGGTGACATGATAGAGTTTACTTTTTCATCGAAGAAGACCGCTCGAAATGCTGAAGCCCTGTTAACCAAGAAGATTGGGGTAGAGGGGGTCCAAACCAAAAAAAGTTCCATCCATCTGTATGTAAGGAATGGGGGAAAAAAGATGCCAGGCCTCCTGCGGTTACTAGATGCCAAAAACCTGAAGGTGCAGACCATCACGTTTTCCAGACCGAGTTTGGATGACGTTTTTCTAAAGTATACAGGTCGCTCACTGAGAGAGGATGAAAGAAAATGATCAAGATGTTACACGACACAAAATTAATGTTCATCCGCAACATGCAGCACACGCTCCGGTACCCTGTTTTTATACTGGCGAGCATGTTCCAGCCCCTCCTTTACTTGATTTTGTTCATGCCGCTCCTGAACGGTCTCGGCGGAGTTCCAGGCCTCCCCTCAGGAAAAGCAGTGGAGGTTTTCATTCCTGGGCTTTTAGTGCTGCAAGCGCTCTTCGGCACGGCGTTCGTAGGATTCTCACTCATCGATGATATCAGGACAGGAGTTATAGAGCGATTCCTTGTAACTCCAGTAAAACGTCCGGCAATTCTTTTGGGCAGAGTTCTAAGGGATGCGGTCATCCTCGTGTTGCAATGTATTTTAATTACATTGTTTGCTATCCCATTCGGGTTGAGCGTAAACTTGGGCGGATTTTTGCTCTCTCTGTTGTTATATGCCCTGATCGGAGTTACTATGGCATCTATATCATACGGTTTCGCTCTTATCTACAAAATTGAGGACCCCCTCGCCCCGACGTTAAATATCATAACGCTACCTGTTTCTCTGTTGTCAGGCATTATCCTTCCTCTTGTGCTTGCCCCCATCTGGCTTCAATACTTAGCAAAAATCAATCCATTCTCGTACGCGGTTAATGCAGCGCGTGCACTGTTTGCAGGTAACTTTCAGAACATCGAAATCATGGAAGGGTTCGTCGTCATCAGCTTGCTTGCAATCATAGTATTCCTGTGGGGGCTGAGGTCACTCAAAAAAATGGCGTCGTGAGTATGAAATTTATAGATTGGTCGGAGTGACCGCCAATATTTAGAACTCTACCGGCAATCTGTGAGTGTTCTCGTCCTTCTAGAAATTCCCAGCGAGTCGGGTCATTGATTTATATGCACTACTTTTGGCGGCGGGAGACCGTTGAAGTATGTTGCCGATGCTATAGAGTACGCTCCGATGTTCTCGGCGTAAACCAGGTCGTCTATTTCCAGTTCAGGCAACTCATCGGACAGCGATATAGTGTCGAAAGCATCGCATGTCGGCCCGAACGTCGCGCTGATCTTTTTCTCGCCCTCTTTGAACGCCTTTATCGAGTAATTACAGTGGTCGAACACCTTGCCAGAAAAGCTGTGATAAACTCCGTCGTTCAAATAGTAGCACGGTTTCCCGTCCCTAACCGCTTTCCCTATGACCTTGGCCACTAACGTGCACGCGTTTGCCACAAGGAATCTTCCCGGCTCTGCCAGCACTTCTATGTCGGGCGGGAACAACCGTTTCACTTCGGAATTGATTTTTCTCGCCAACGTCTTGAATGATTTTACGGAGGGGTTATACTTTACGGGGAATCCGCCACCGATGTCCAGTAGCTTCAGCTTTCTCCCTCTTAGTTCCACTTCTTTGAGAATAGATGACGCCAAATTAAGCGCCTGCACATAGTTGTCGAAATTCGTGCATTGGCTCCCCACGTGGAAGCTCAGCCCTTCCACTACAAGCCCCTCCTTGAACGCCTCCTCGATTAAATCCACCGCCTCTCCGGGATGCGCCCCGAATTTTGAGGATAGCTCCACCATCGATCCCGTGTTCGGCACTCTTATCCTGAGCGCCAATCCCGCGTTAGGGGCGTACTTTTTTATCTTCTTTATTTCATCGATATTGTCATAGGTTACCAATGGCTTGTACTGATTCAACAATTCAAGCGTTTCCGCCGGCTTTATTGTGTTGGCGTAAATCATCTTGTCCCATATGTAATCCTGCCTTTCCTTGCCAGGGAGGTCTTTTATTCTATCGTAAACGAGCATGAATTCCGGGAACGATGCCACATCAAAACTCGAACCGACCTTGTACAGCGTTTTGATAATCTCCGGGTTGGGGTTTGCTTTTACGGCGTAGTATACCTGAACGTTTGGCAGGTGCTCCCTGAATTCGCGGTAGTTCTGCCGTATCTTTTCATGGTCGATTATGAAGACCGGAGTACCATTCTCTCTCGCTATTCGCTGTAACAATTCCTTATCTATATCCTCTTCAGTTTTCGTCCTAATCGCCGTCCCAACCATGGTTATTATTTTTAAACTTAGGGAATAAATAGGAAATTTTTAAACTGCCATAAATCCTCATTTGCATTTGCATCCGGGTTTTCCTTAAAAAATATTTTCCTGTTTTTTAACGGGGTCCAGTCGTACGGTTTCGATACGACTCTGCCCAAGTATGGCTTCGCTATTTCCAGAATGTAATCATGAGGCAAGTCGTCCGGCAGGCAAACTCCCCTTCTCGGGTTTTCCAGCATCCAACACACCGCCGAAACAACCCCCGCCGCCACCTGGAGCGTCGTGGCATTTTCCCCCGGCGCCAGTTTTCTCGCCTCGTCTATGCTCAGCATGCTCCCCGTCCACCAAGAATTGTATTTGTGTCCCATCAACAGTGCACCCAGTATGTCCTCTCCGCCAGTTATTTCGTCATTCATGATCCTAATTTTTGGCTGCATCCGGTAGTTTCTCGATCGCAGTTCGTGCAGTGACGATAGCGTCTCGTGGCATGTAAAGTATGCGTAATGAACCGTCGGCCGATACACCGCTTTGCCGTTTTTCCAGACGGTCAATCTATCAGATATCCCGAACGCCTCCCCGTGCCGAATCACCATTCCGATTATCTCCTCGTTCGGTATCCACGACCTCACCCAAGTGTTGATGCCCATCTGCGCGAGGAAAATTTGGTTTTTGAGCCCGTAAGGCGGCACATGCGCCAGTCTGGGGAGTTGCTTTTCGTGCGTCCCCCATCCCATCTCTGCTGGCGCCGTTCCCTCCTCCCTGAGCCCCTCTATGCTCCACGTCCCCACAAACTCGTTGACCTCCTTTGGCCTGTTGGTTATTTGCGTGTCCCGCTCGCTGCAGTGGATCACTTTTACCCCCAAATTCATCGAAAGCTCTGCGAAGTTTTTCTTCTCTATCAGTCCTCTGAGTTTTTTGGCTTCTTTTGCTGAGACCTTCTTATCAGCGATTAGCCTATTTGCGATATCTATCAACGCCTGTTTTGTGAAGTGCGATATCAACCCGGGATTTGCTCCATGATCCAGCACTGCGGTCGTGGCATTTTCCCAATTCTTGGTCAGCTCCCTTATTTGCATTTGTCGGTAGTAAAGGGATTTTTCGAACGGAGTTTTCTTTTCCATGTCCAACTCAGGGTTCCACTGCTCCACCGATGTGTTCACATACAGGACTTCATGGTCGTGGCACCACTTTAGTACGTCGTTGCATCCTATGTTCCACGCCAGGTCTACAAGCAGCCCGCCATCGTCAAGGTGCTCGGACAGGACTCTTTCGAGATTTTGTCGCGTTATTTTTTTACGTACGAACTTTATTTCCTTGTCCGTCCATTTTTTCAGCGACTCGCCCTTGTCCTCAAAATCGATTATGGTCATATTTTGGCACGATATTTTCACGTGCTTCAGAAGCAACGGTAAAGTGCATTTCGCCACAGCGCCGTAACCCAGCATCAGAACTTTGCCCTCAAATTTCATCGTTGTTACTCCCCCGCCATAATGAACATCTTCGAAAATAAAAGTAATTGCCTATGCACGTGACCGCACCACCATGCGCTTCCAATGAAGTTAACTTTGAAATGAATTGAACTTTGCGTAATACATTTATAACGACAAATAATATCAAACTGGGCGCTAAAATGTTCTTGTTGGCTCTCGCATTAGCACTTGGATTCAAACACGCGTACGATGCGGATCACCTAGTTGCGGTATCTAACTTTCTAATCAGAAGCCCGAGCATCCGAAATACTGCGGCAATGAGCTTGAATTGGGCGTTTGGGCACTTGCTCACCGCTGGGGCGATTACCCTGTTGCTCTACGCGGCTTTCTCGGAAGTCATCATCTCATCGCTCAGCTACTTCGAGCTCGGCGTCGGAGTGATGCTCATCGTTCTAGGGATTATCGGCATCGCGTTGGAAACAGGGCAATTTCACATCCACTTCCATAAGCACGGGAAGGTCTCGCACGCCCACTCCCACGTCCACGCTTTTGGGCTGCGAAGGCACTTTCACCCGCATCTCTTCGCTGTGGGGGCCATCCAAGGACTCGCGAGCAACGATGAACTATTCACCTTGCTCGTGGTCTCGCTAGGCGTTGCCACGATGCCCGGGTTGCTCCTAAACGTCGGGATTTATAGCCTCGGTGTGGCCCTCGGGATGGTGCTGTTCGGATGCCTCATGATCTATCCCGTGGCACGAATCGGTGCAGAAAAAGCCAAGCGAATTATCGGTGTTTCCGTTGGGGTAATCAGCATCTTTTATGGGATATTCTTATTGTTAGGGCTCTAGATCTCCAGCGCCAGACGGCTTTGCTATAATAATATAAGTCAGATAATAAGGCGATTTTATTAGCAGACTGGATATATTATTGATTAGAGGGTAAAGACATGGAGTACAGATACAAAAGGCACATAACAAACACATTGCTGTACGTAGCAATTATAACAGCCTTGATAGCAATTATAATGCAATACACAAAAGCAGGGGCTATCGTTTTTGCTGTTATAAGCGTTGTTTTGCTGGGCGCTGACAGATACGTAGAGAATAATCATTTGAAAGAAGAACGATAAACCGACTTTATTAGCAGAATCGACTTTATTAGCAAAGCCGCGCCAGACCTACCATCTATAAATCTCGGTGGCCCGCCACACTCTTTTTCAGGACACCTTGAATTTCCTCGTGAAGTACCTTGAAGCGATCAAGCGCAGGGTGAGTTTGCCCGAGTTCTGATTTAAAGCAATCGAGAGCTCGCTCGTACGATGCTATGCGGTGCCCCATCACCAGCTTATCCGCATAGGCGATAATCTTCTCCTCGAGCGTTCGGGGTATGAAATCTCGCGCTGGGAGCCCGAGCTCTTTTGCCTCTTTAGCGGGGATACCGGCACCCAAATGGCACTCGGCGAACCGCTCAAATTTGCTTAATCCACGCCCCCGCAGGATTTTGGCTCCCTCGATCCCGTGTTTGATATCGTGCGTCTGAGCTCGCCCGATATCGTGCAACAACGCGCCTAAACTTACCGACTTTAAATCAATTTTATGCCCATTTGCCCGAATTCGCCGAGCGAGCCTTAAAGAAACCCGCTCGACGACAAGCGAGTGCTGGATAACTCCTCTTGAACAGCCAGCCTCGCGCAGCGCGCGAAGCGCTTCCTCACGCCCGAGCAACTGATTCCCCACTAATTAAGAAAAGCAATACCACTTATTTTTTTGTGTTGCACAGCTTTTTTGTCAATTCTAACGTTATAAAGACAGCAAAGAGGATATTTCTGAAAACTGATGCTTTGAAATCGCCGAAAAATGTAACTAAATATCTATAAGATTATGTCGGAGCGATTCGATTTGACGTTCGAGCGCCATGATTACATTTGAGTTATCATAAGGTTCCAACTTCTCCCCACATCGCGGGCACTTAAAGTCGTTCTCCACAGCGAGCTCAAAGGATAACTTTGGGTCTCCGTTCCCGCAACTGAAGAAACTCGTGCCTCGCTCCGTATCGAGTCGATTCTCGAGCTTTTGTATGAGTTGGCGCTTGTTGTTTTTGAAGTACTCATTCGCACGCTCTGGCTCGATCCGCCAGTAATAGACGTACCATCCGCTGTGCTCGTCCCGAACCCTGTGATAGCTCACCACGCGGTTCTCGTATAGGCTGTAGAGGATTTTCCGCACAAGATTTACTCGGATGCCCAACCGCTTCGCTATCTCATCGTCTGTGATCTCCTTCTCCACGAGCTCTTTAGCTACGTTATACCCGCGGTCGCCAGCTATCCGGATGAGAATCTCCTTCAAAACAGGGTCATCCGATGGCTTTGGGTGGGCTTTCTTTTTTACTTCTGCGCGCTTTTTAACAACTTTCTTAGCTTTTTTCGCTTTCTTATGGCTAATTTTTTTGCTCACTTTTTTGCTCATTTTATCCACCTAATGCAGCGATATATTGTTTCTATTATTTTGCAAAAACTAATAAATATAATTAACGTGCTTAACGTTCGAAAAATGCAAAATTCGTGGCTTTTTATCGGTTTTTTTTGATTTTTATACCTTTTAAATAATGTTGATTTAAATTATACACTAAAAAACCTTTTTTTCTAAGTTCGAAGCTTCTAAAAAGTATATTGATGAAAACGACTGGTTTAGCTACCCCAAATAAATCGTCAACTTCATAACTTGCATTTTTTCCCACAAGTGTCTGTTTCGAGTGTTTTGTTGACTATTTCAAGCGGACCCCGCACTCCCGAAAACTTTCGTCCTTATTGTTTCGATGAGCGAATTCAGGTTTGTGCCCTTACGCGCCGATATGGGGATAGTAAACATCGTTACGTCGTTCAGGGTCTTGAGCTTGTGTCCGAGTTCCTCGCACGGGATGAGATCGATCTTGTTGAGGGCCGCGACCACCTTCACGGGGTACTCCGCCAGCACCTCTCGGGATGCCTGAAACTTTCGGAGAATTTCTGGCAAGGGTTCGGAGATATCGAGCACGAGCACCGCGAGGTCGGCCAAGTAAATCTCCTCAAGCGTCGCCTTGAAGGCCTCGACCAGCCACGGGGGCAGACCGTCGATGAAGCCCACGGTGTCAGTTAGCAAAATCATTCGACTCGCACGCATCGCCCGTGTGCGGGGCATTAGGGTGGTAAAAAGCATGTCGTCCACCTCGGCGTTCGCAGTGGTGAGCGCGTTGAGCAGCGTTGACTTGCCTGCATTGGTATACCCCGCTAGCGCCACAAGCTTGAACCCTCTCCTGTGCCTGCGCTTCCGTCGCTGCTCCCGCACGCTGGCGACCGACTTGAGTTTTCGCCTCAGATTCACAAGTTTCCGCTTGACCATGTCGTAGCGGACATCCACTTCGTACTCACCCCCACCCATCAAACCCGGCTGTTCGACTGACATGAGCGCTCGCACCTGTTCTCGAATTCTCGGCATCTCATAACTCAACCTCGCATACTCGACCTGAAGCTTCGCCTCGGGCGACCCCGCGCGCATCGCGAATATTTCTAGAATAAGCTGGAAGCGGTCGATGACCTCGAGTCTCACAAGCCGCGAGAGCTTGTAAGCCTGTGAGGGGGTGAGTTGGTTATTAAAAATTACGCGGTTTGCACTCTTAGATCTGGCTAAATCCTTGAGCTCTTGAGCTTTGCCCTTGCCTATTAAATAAGCAGGGTCTGGCTTCCGTACTTGATCTAGCACGCCGACGACTTCATAGTTGAGCGTTCGCGCCAAAGCTACCAGTTCCCTCAAGCCAGATTTTTCACCTGGTGAGCGAAGTTCGGTGAGCACGACACGCATATAGCATCATTTAACATATCGTGCACAAATCAAAAAAGATAGAGGATATTGAAAAACATCTACTTATCCTTAACCATTGTTTCCACTAAAGTTTTTAATCTATACTTTAACAGAGTATCTCACGGAGAGAGAAAATTGTCAGAAACAACCAAACCTAAGGAGCCGAAAGATAACACTTTCGACAAAACATACGTCACCGACTACATTCACAACCTAGAGGGCCGAGTCCGTGACTTGGAGCATGAAAAACGTTCGTTCGAAACTCAGTATCTAAAGATCGAGCAAGAACTCCAGAGCCTCCGTGCCGAATTAGACCGTATGCGTGCGCCGCCACTTCTTTCCGCAACCTTGATTGATATGCTCGAAGATGGGCGCGCAGTAGTGCGAAGTAGCGCTGGCCCGCATTTCGTTGTCGCTACTTCACAATTCATCAAGCCTGAAGAGCTCAAGCCTGGAGTGCGAGTCGCGCTAAACCAGCGTAACTTCAGTATAATGGAGGTGCTACCCTCGAAGAAGGATCCGCTCGTGCTGGGGATGGAGATCGAGGAAGCGCCTGATGTCAGCTATGGCGAGGTAGGTGGGCTGGAGAACCAAATTCAAGAGATTCGAGAAAGCGTTGAACTCCCGATGCTCAAACCGAAGCTCTTCAAGAAGGTAGGGATCGAGCCGCCTAAAGGAGTTCTTCTTTACGGGCCCCCAGGGACTGGAAAAACCCTGCTTGCTCGAGCGGTAGCCCACGAAACCCGCGCGACGTTCATCCGCGTGATAGGCTCCGAGCTCGTGCAGAAATACATCGGCGAAGGGGCCCGGATGGTGCGCGAGATGTTTGAACTTGCCCAGGAGAAGGCGCCCTCAATCGTCTTCATTGATGAGCTTGACGCGATAGCGGCCCGTCGTCTCGACACCTCGACGAGTGGGGACCGTGAAGTCCACCGTACGCTCATGCAGTTGTTGGCAGAAGTGGATGGGTTCGAACCACGGGGGGATGTCAAGATCTTGGCAGCCACCAATCGTCCGGACATACTCGACCCAGCACTACTCCGTCCCGGACGCTTCGATAGACTTATTTACTTTCCTCTGCCTGATTCGGAGGCACGGATTACCATCTTCAAAATTCACGTGAAGGGGATGAATCTCGCGAAGAACGTGAGCGTGAAGGAACTCGCGAAGCGGAGCGAACGAGCGACAGGTGCCGATATAAAAGCTATCTGCACCGAAGCTGGCATGTTCGCCATCCGTGAGGGGCGGGAACAGGTCGATAGGAAGGACTTCGAGCGGGCTATCGCGAAAGTCCTGCCAATAGTCAGGGTACCTGAAGCTCCAAAGCCGGAAAAGATGTTCGGCTATTGATCGTTAGATGAAATCTTGCACCTAAATCTTCCACAAAATTCTTATCCCAATAAAACTCAATTCCAAACGCCGATGATGTCACATATCGTCTGAGCATTCCGCAATGATTTGATGATGGGCGGACTGAGGCGACTTAAAATCCATTTTTGGGCCCATATCCGAGTCTATTAGAACGAACGCTACTGGTCGCTTTTATTTACTTCAAACCTTTGGCACTTTCTTCAAAGCTTCCTTCACTAATTTAGAAGGATATTCGTAATTCGTGAGCTTGCCATGCAGGTAGGCATCGTAGGCGGCGAGGTCGAAGTGTCCGTGCCCGCTGTTCGCGAAGAAGATGACTTTTTCCTCACCAGTCTTCTTGCATCGCAGCGCCTCGTCAATCACCCCTTTAATGCAATGTGAAGTTTCCGGAGCCACGAGGATGCCCTCCGTTCGGGCGAAGGTAATTGCTGCTTTAAACACCTCGTTCTGGTGGTAGGACTCCGCTTCGACGACTTTCTCGTTTACCAGTTTACAGAGTAGGGGCGCATCGCCATGATAGCGCAGTCCGCCAGCATGGATGGGTGGCGGCATGAAGCTATGCCCGAGCGTGTACATCATGACTAGAGGGGTCATTCTGGCAGTGTCGCCGTGGTCGTACATGTATAAGCCCTTCGTTAGGGTCGGGCACGCCTTTGGCTCACACGCCACAGCCCTTAGCTCTGGCTTTTTCCCAGTCAACTTGTCCGCGATGAACGGGAATACAGCGCCCGAAAAGTTGCTCCCACCACCAACGCAACCAAACATAACGTCTGGGTAATCACCAGCGAGTTCAAATTGTTTTTTCGCCTCGAGGCCAACAACGGTCTGGTGAAGCAGGACGTGGTTGAGCACACTCCCGAGCGAGTATTTCGTGTCCTCGTGCTTCGCGGCATCCTCGACCGCCTCTGAAATTGCTATCCCCAAGCTCCCCGGGCAATTCGGGTCTTCTTTGAGTACTTTCTTTCCGTACTCCGTGCGATTGCTCGGACTCGGGATGCACTCCGCTCCCCAGCTCTCCATGAGGATGCGGCGGTAAGGCTTCTGATTGTAGCTCACGTGCACCATGTAGATACTGCACTTCATCCCAAAGAGAAGAGTGCCAAAAGCCAGCGCGCTCCCCCATTGTCCGGCGCCGGTTTCGGTGGTGAGTCTCTGCACCCCTTCTTTCATGTTGAAATAAGCTTGAGCGACCGCCGTATTCGGCTTGTGACTGCCAGGCGGGCTAACGCCTTCCCACTTGTAGTAAATCTTGGCGGGGGTCTTGAGAGCGCGTTCGAGCCGCACCGCACGGTAAAGAGGGGAAGGTCGCCAGAGTCTGTAAATATCCCGAACTTCCTCTGGTATCTTAATCCATCTTTCGGTGCTGACCTCCTGCTTGATCAGTCCCATCGGGAAGATTGGCGCTAAATCCTTGGGACCTATTGGCTTCTTTGTCGCGGGGTTCAGCGGAGGCGGGACAGGCTTTGAGAGATCAGCCTGAATATTGTACCACGCTTTGGGAATCTCTTCTTCATCGAGTAGAAATTTCGTTTGGGTCATTTGACCATAAACAAATATCCCGTACTACTTAAAGCTTTATTGTACAAAATTTGACATTTAAATAATCGTGATGGATTTAATGAATTTTGTTGAAGGAAACCGGTGAAGCTACCCACCCAGAGATTCTTTCACACGCCTGCCTTTCCTCTTTTTGATACTCCCCGTCAGAAGTCTATCGCTCCTGAAAATCCAGACTACAACTGCTATGATAACGGCAGCAAATATCGCCACATACGCGATGCCGCTCAGCACCAGCAGGTAGTCTTTAACCATCAGGGCCCTCATCGCCATCATCGGGTGGGAAAATGGTATGGCAAACAGGGCGATTTTAAAAAAGATTGGAAGGGTGTCGAAGTCCTTGAACATGGTTATGAACATTGGGACCAGAACGAGAAACGTTACCGGTAGTATAAGGGTTTGCGCACTTTTAAAATCCTTGGCGAAAGTTCCAAGAAGCATGCATAGAGACAAACCCGCGAGGAGGGCCACGAACACGGATACCCCGATCAAAAAGTAATCCGGCGGTCCAAGCGCCAGCCCAAAGTTTGCCAAGTTTATTTCTGCGGATTGGAAGGACTGCATGTAGTATCCAAACCCGGTCATGTAAATGGCGGCCATCACCAGCCCGACGATGGCGCTTCCCGCAATTTTTCCGATTACAATATAATTTCTTTTTACTGGGAGGGTGAGCAAGGTCTCCAAAGTTTTGTTTTCTTTCTCCATCCCCATCGAAGCGATGACAGTGTTTCCTGTTATCATTAAAATTATCACCATGATGATCGGGAGAACTATTGACTGTGAAGACAGTATACTGCTTATTGTTCCAGGGGCCAATCCCTCTATTTCTCTACCCTTGAAAATTGTCGTCTCACTTTTCGTGATTGGATTCACTGCTATGTCAGGGTCAATTGAGCTGCCTTCTTCGATCAGCTTCTTGGATATCTCCTGCTTTGCAAATTGAATTAACGCATCTAATGTCTGGGAGTGTACAGTGTCCATCACTCCCGCCCCCTTCATTATCCAATGGATGAGTATCACCCCCGGTTGGTTTTCGTGAATATTTTTGCTGAAGCCCGGAGGTACCACCAGTAACGCTGCCCCGCCCTCGTTCTCCACCACTTCCAATCCTTCCGAGATATCGGCGCTGTTGGTGGAGAGGTAAACGACT
Organism: Hadarchaeota archaeon (SeqCode); assembly: GCA_964514965.1. Taxonomy (GTDB): domain Archaea; phylum Hadarchaeota; class Hadarchaeia; order Hadarchaeales; family Hadarchaeaceae; genus DG-33. The sequence goes on from CAZETV010000001.1 coordinate 168,135, forward strand.
TTGGCCTGCTCGTTGAGAACTCCGGTGATTATTTCGGAAAGAGGGCTATTATCCGCGTCTATGATGCCAATGATGGGTTTTTCCTTAGCCTGCTCAGTCACGCCTCCGACCATTTGTCCCATCCCGCCAAAAACGATAGCCATAGCTATCACGGGGATTATGGTGGCGGGCGTGAGCAGTTCCTTCACTTCTTTCTTTATGATGTTGCCCAAGTCACTCATGAAACAACCCTCATGAAAACTTCCTCGAGGTTTTCCGCCTGATATTTGCTTTTCAGCTCGGGGGCGTTTCCTTCCTCGACTATCTTACCCTCGTTTATCAGGGCTATACTCTCGCACAAAAATTCCACCTCGAGCATGTTGTGCGAGGAGAGCAGAACCGTGGTTTTCTTTTTTGCAAATTTTTTTATTACTTCCCTTATTTCCCGGGCGTTTGCCACATCCAGTCCGGAGGTGGGCTCGTCCAAGATGGCCAACTTTGGTTTAGTCATCAAGGCCCTTCCCACCAGAAGGCGCCGAATCATGCCCTTGCTGTAAGTGTCCACCTTGTCGTCGATTCTTTCCCCGAGGTTCGCTATCTCCAGCCCGCGCTCGACGATTTTTTTCTTTTTGCTGCCGCTGCCGAAAAAGTTGGCGATGAAATTCAGATATGCCCGGCCAGTGAGGTTTTTGTAGGCCCCAGCATCCTCGGGCAGGTAGCTTATCACCCGCCTGACCCGGTCCGCTTCTTCGGAAACATCGTACCCGAAAACCTTCACGGAGCCTGAATTTATCTGCAGGAGGGTCGAGACTATCCTTAAAATGGTCGTCTTTCCAGCGCCGTTCGGGCCTATCAACCCAAATATCTCGCCCTCGCTCACTTCGAAGGACGCGCCGTTGACCGCCTTGATGGGACCGAAGTTCTTAACAAGGCCTTTGACTTCCACTACAAGCGTTCTTGCCATCAAAACCCCGTCTGATAATGACTTTCTTAAAATTATATTTTTTTCGCATAATAAAGTTGCACTTCCGACTGGCAAAGCTCTCCGCTCAGGCACTCAACAACTCGTTCCATGCGCAGGGTCGGGGTTGATTTTTTTTGAGGTGAACACCCAGCTTCACCATCGAAACTTCAACAAAATTCTAGCATACGAGCACTCAGAACCGCTCGACTTAATAAAAGCCGCGAAAGAGAGGGGAGTGGAGGCGAGAAATTGAGGAAAAGGAGATGGAAGGGAAAATCTCATCGAAAAAAAAACACAAACATTGTAAAGGTAACGGGTATTATTACAATTCTTGTTTTTGTTTCTTTTATTGGATACTTTTTAATTTTTAAAGGTGGGTTGGAATCAGAGAGCTATTATTTATCGATTGATAGTAGGCAACAAGGGGCTGAGTTGAGTATTTCTGGTGAAACTAACTTACCCAACAATTCTGAACTTGAAATTTCAGTGCCCAATTTGGACGTTTCGGGATCCGTCGTCGTCGAGAATGGCTATTTTGAATGGGGAATACAGTGCTCGATTAATGCACCGTCGGGTAACATTCAAATCATGATTTTTAGTCCTTTGAAGAACTTTGAAAATACCACTATTACTCATTGGGTTCGAGTGAATAACCCACCAACTCCAGATTTCACATATACTAGAGAGGCACATAATGTCAATTTTGTGGATAACTCCTCAGATGATGGCACCATTGTAGGTTGGAAGTGGGAATTTGGTACTGGGACTATCTGTAATGAAAAAAACCCTCCAACCTATACATACGACAGCTGCGGTACTTACGAAGTCAGGCTCACGGTGACTGACAACGGCGGCGCCCAAGCTACATGCGCCAAAACTATTGCGATTCCAGTATCTTATACGTGGACATACGGTGGGATAAGATGGCATCAAGAATTTGAAATAGCCGATGAAGTGAAACAATACGAAGCAATGTCTCATGCCGTATATATTATCTACGACATTTCCCCCATCGGCGCTTACCTCTCCGAAGATGCTAAAAAATTTGTTACCGCAGAAGACGAGAAGATAGACGCATTTGCAGAGAACCTAAAAGCAAGTTATCTTAGTCAGTATCCTATGAGCGAGGACGGACTGGCTGATTTTGTGTTGAAATTCGTTCAAGAAGCAATTCCGTATTATGAGTACGGTATAAAAGATAACTCTTATTACTGGCCTTACGCTTTGGAAGTTCTCGTAGCGGGGAAAGGGAAATGTAGCGAGAAGTCGATACTTTATGCGGCACTTATTGAAGCACTCGGGTATCATGCTAGTTTGGTTGACCTGGAAAAGGACGAACATATGATGGTTGGAGTCCGCTTAAGCGAAAGACCTTCGATGGCGTCCGCCGCGGGGTACGTAAACAAAGTTGTTGCATCCTTGACAAAAACGGCGTAGAATATTGGCCAGCTGAAACGACTTGCCCAGGATGGAATTTGGGGGAAAGAGATAGCGGATTACACACAGACATATTTAGCATGTATATCCTCCCCATTACCGAATCACCAGTTGCTTCAGCGTCTGCTACCCCCGTGGTCGGAGAAGCCCCCTTAGAGGTGTCGTTTTTTGGCTCTGGAACCGACAGCGATGGAAATATCATCTCTTATCGTTGGGATTTCGACGATGAATCAACAAGTAACGAACAAAACCCAGTTCATGTTTTTCAAAATGAAGGAAACTATGATGTTTGTTTTACTGTTGTCGATGATGATGGAGAAACCGACTTGGAGTGGATTGAAATAATCGTTGGAGTGCAATAGAAGATGCCACGCACAGATGAAAGAGGTGGAGATGAGGTGAATCGTGAGTTTTTCACTAGCGGTTTTACATTTAGGTCATAAATTCTTTCAAAAACTTAAAGCCCGTTGCGGATAATCCCAATTGCTGGTGGGCGACCGATGGTTTGGGAAAAATTGGTTGATCGATATGGCGAACTCACAGACAAAAGGTTGAACGAGTTTTTCACCAAACTCGTCGAGGAGAAGCGGTCTTACCACCCGTTTATCGGAGACCTCTACTCCGAAGTGGCCAAATACGTGCTTCGAAAGGGGAAGAGGCTCGCGTCTTGCGGCACCCTCCTGACCTACAAAGGATACGCGGGCGAAGTGGACGACAAAATCTTGGATGTCTGCGTCGGGGTCGAGTTGTTCAGGCACTCGATTTTAATCCATGATGACATGGTCGACCGGGACGGGCTTCGAAGAGGCGACAAAGCATTTCACAAACTATTCTCCAAGGCCTACGACGACAGATTCAGCGAGGGGGCGGCGATCTTCATCGGCAATGCGATGTATGCGCTCGGGTTGCAAACCATCCGTAGCGCCAATTTCCCTCAAGAGAAAACTTCGAAAATCCTGCAGCTTTTCGAGAACGACTATCGGGGGGTAAACGAGAGTCAGGTGCTGGACATGCTGTTCGAATACAAATCTCCCGATGTCGAGGAGTGGCGCACGATGGCCTCGAGGCGGGCGGCCGTACTCTTCAAGACAACAATCCTCACGGGAGCTATCCTAGGAGGCGCGCCCGAGCAAGACATTCGCCTGTTAGAGGAAGCCGCGGCCCACATCGGCTACGCATTCGACATCCAGGACGACATCATAGACACTTTCGCGGGCGAGGAGCAGTACGGGCGGCCTCCGGGCGGGGATCTGAGGCACGGGAAGAAGCCGCTCTACATCGTACATACGATGAAGCTTGCCGGCGAGAAAGAGCTGGGGGCGCTGAAGAAGGTGCTCGGCAAGGAGAGCCTGACGCGGGAGGAGCTCGAGGCCGCGAGGGAGGTAATCCGGAAGAGCGGGGGCCTCGGAGCAGCCAAAGATGAGTCAAGGCGGCACGCCAAGGCAGCAAAGGAGCTTATCGCAAGAACCAGCTTGAGCGACGAGACCAAGGAATTTCTATCCTCATTCATCACTTACGTCGAGCAAAGCTTGGACTGGTACAAGTAGCTACGATCGCGATTCGAGCGAGCGCAAGAATTCGTGCGTTCGCGTGCCGAGCCCGAGTTTCGATGCTCAGGAGGTCGACTACTCCGTCGATGTCCGTCGAGACGGTTGGTGAGCGATAGATTCTAGGCTTCACCCCTGCCTGAGAAGCTTCTTTCAAGTGCAGAGGAAAACTCTCCCCGCCGAACCTGAGATTGATGAGGTCGGGCGGTCGTAGGAAGAGGACGTTGGTGCCCTTGACCTTCGATGGGGCTATCCCGACATCTTTCGGCGCAGGAGCCATCGCGATAATATTTTCAACGTCGGCGCTTTTCAGGAGCGGCAGGTCTGCGGGCAAGATCAGCACCGAGTCAGCGCCTATGGAAATCGAATGGCGAACCGCAAAATTCAATGCTTCGTTCAGCCCCATGCCCGGCTCAGCGACTCCCTCGGCATTGTGAAGGCGGGCGAAACTCAGCACCCTCTCGTCAGGCGAGACCACGATGGCACCAGATATCGAGGGCGCTTGATGGACGGCGTTGAGCACGTCCGCGAGCATTGAAAGCACGAGCCGCTGCCGTTGCTCTGGAGTCAACGCTGAACTCAGGCTCGACTTCGCTTCGTTCAGGCGCTTGACCGGGATGATGGCCCAAGTCGTCATGAAATCAAACAAATTTATAGTGTAGCACATCTTTATGTTGGTATTCGTTTGAGCTCCAGCCCCCAGTTTGGACAGGAAATCAGCTACTCCCGAAACGTTTTCCTTCCGATCACGAACATGTGCCGCAACCGCTGCGACTACTGCGGCTTCAGGCGTGACCCCAGCGAAGGCGCTTGGTTCATGTCGCCCGATGAAGTTTTTGAGCTTGTCGGGCGGGCGAAAGCCGAAAGCTGCTCGGAGGCCCTGCTCACGCTCGGCGAACGGCCCGAGGTCCACACCGAGGCAAAGAAAAAGCTCGAGGAATTCGGCTACGAGAGCACCGTCGACTACCTCGTGGATCTCTGCAAGCGCATTCTGGAGCTCGGTCTGCTTCCCCACACCAACGCCGGCCTGCTCACGGAGCGGGAGCTACGCCGCCTGCGACGCTACAACGCCAGCATGGGGCTGATGCTCGAGTGCGCCGTCGAGCTTCCCGTGCATCGGCACAGCCCGGGCAAGGAACCGAAGCTCCGCCTCAAAGTCATCGAAACCGCGGGCAAACTCCGAATCCCGTTCACGACCGGGCTGCTCATCGGCGTGGGCGAGAATCCCGAAGACCGAAAGCGCTCGCTGCTCGCCATCCGGAAGCTGCACGAACGCTACGACCACATCCAGGAGATCATCATCCAGCCCTTCGAGCCTAAACCCAACACACCGATGGCGGACCACCCGAGGCCGAGCGACGCGGAACTCCTGGACACTGTCGCCGTCGCGCGCAGACTCATGCCCGAGATGAGCATCCAGGTGCCGCCCAACCTGGTGCGGGATTTGAACCCGTTCCTGTTCGCGGGGGTGAACGACCTGGGAGGCATCTCGTCGGTGACGCCAGATTTCATCAACCCGGAGAGCCCGTGGCCGAGCGTCGCCGAGTTCAGGGCCGCGGTCGAGGGGGTCGGGTTTGTGCCGAGAGAGAGATTGCCAATCTACCCGCGCTACGTGAGGGACGAGAGGTTCATGTCGAGAGAGGTGAAGGAGCGCGTTAGAGAGCTTGCTGACGGGGAGGGTTATCGTGGTGAGATTTTACACTAGATTTAAAGTCCTCGCGCTCGAGCCGTGTAGCAAGGTAAGTCTTTCCCATTCATTCCCCCCTCACTTTTATCATAAATGAAAAAGCGTGAAAATTAATTCTACCATCGCACAATTTTCTGAAAAAAAATTACGTCAAAACTTTCTCTAGTTCTCTCATGAGCCTGACAACCCGGATACCTTTTTCAGTAAGCGAGTATCTAACGCTTCGAAAACGATCGGCCTGTACACTTCTTTTTAATATTCCTACCTTCGTCAATTCTTGGAGGCGCTGGGATGTGGTTGTTGGGCTCCCTGTCAGCTTCTTGAGTTCGGTAAAATTTACGCCAGTCTTGGAAGCAGCAAGTTCGTAAAGTATTTTCTTGCTCCCCTTCTTCGCTAGAATTTCTAGACTCAACAGATCCCTATCAAAAAACTGTATGAACCTCATTTTAATATCGATGTTCATCCAAATAAACTTAAATACAAAAAACTGTACTAGTAACGGGGGTGTGGTGCGGAAAAGCTAAGAATGGAAAAAATTGTGACGAAATCTTATCTTGGACTGAACGATTTGAGAAAGAAGTGACACATCAATTCTTAAAAAGTGAAAAATTGACTTCCCAGATTGAACATCAGCACGATGGAGAATGAAGCTGATAGGATGGGAGTTCTGTTCGTCTCCGTTTTGAAACGGTCGAGAGCGAACGAGAACTCAAAAAATTGGGTAAATCAGGTGAAGGGTATGAGTCTTAGGTCTGCCCGGTATGCCAGGAGAATCGCGGAACTGCTTCACGGGCCCGTGCGCTGCTCCTACTGCGGCAGGCCTGCGCATACGGTAGCAATAGACTTGGAGAGCAGGCGGGCCGAGGTACACTGCCAGAAGTGCGGGACGTTCGAGACCCCCTCGCGGGAGTTGAAGCTTTTCCAGCGTTAACCAAGGTTTCCTGACGCAGACTGGGGAGGAAGAATTTTGGGTAGCTTTTCGCCCATTCGCACTCCCGCCCTTTTCGATATTGTGTTTTGGCTAAATTCGTTTTAAATGCCGAACTGTTGCTTCAACAGGAGGATGCCCATCACCGCCGTCTCGGAGACTTTGATCACAACCTGCTCGAATTCTGAGTAGTCCAAGCCCTCGATGGATCTCCGCATAACTGTGAAAATCACACCCTGCTGGTTTATGGAAAAATGAGACTCGCTCGTCTGAAAGTTGTTCCAAAGCAAAAGTTGTTGGTAAACAGGTAGAAGATTGGTCCCAGGGGGTGGAAGGCGAACACCAGCGCTCAGAATCAAGTCTGCGGGTTTTCCTTCCGGCAGGACTACGCCGACTTCCATGTTTATGCCGCGATAGTTTAGCTTCGTGTTGGCGATTGATAATTTTTCGGCGACCTGAGGATTCCCCAGCGGCGGTGTACTTTTATCAAATTTCTTCAAGTACTCGTTCACTAAATCAATAGCTTTCTGAAACTCGGCGGGCACTTGCCTTTTTTAAAAATCCCCATATTCACACCTCAATGAAATTCAAAAATAGAATATAAAAAAGTTCTTCAAGTTGGAGTTTTCGTTGGTACTTTTTTCTAACAGGCTAAGCTTTGTGCCTGTCCCAGAAGAAGCCGATTAAAGACCCCCAGATCAATGCAGATATCAGACTGGATACAATTTGGTAAATGTCGATCACTGTTCCTAATAGATACGCGAGCCCTAGCCCTACGACAATCCACCATACGATTCCGAGAGACAGCCCCTTCAAAATGCTTTTGGCTCCAGGCAGACGGTCGTAAGCGGCTGCATATACCATCCCGAAAATTGATCCGACTATGGCGCCAGCGATAGCGTACCCTATTACAAGCACAAACGCCCTTTCGGTGACTATTATATAGCCTGGTTCGAGTGTGGCATAAATGTACGCAATACCCAAAATGGAGAATATTATACCGAAGACCACTCCCGCTTTTGCACCCGCCGTCATGCCCCTTTTGAACTCGGCCATTGTTCACCCCCTTGTAGCTTTTCCGTTTCACATACTGATCGTTCACTTCGATTTGATTTTCTGCAAGTCTTCCTTGAATTCATCCCATCTTTTTTCCACGTCGCCCCCGCTTTTCTTCACGAGGGTCTTACGGACTTTTTTCCCATCCGGCCTCAAACCCGTTATAGTTATGTTAACTTCATTTCCTCTAAATTTGCGCGTGCTCACATCAGTTATTTTTTGAATTGTGATTGGCCGGTGCCCGCGATTGAGGATGACGCCGCCCTTGCTGAAAACGATTTCCCGTATGGCAAGGCGCGGGTACAGTATGGCGGGGTACATGAAGGAGATTATGGCGAGCACGGGGAGTATTATCGTGAAAATGTCCATCACCAATGTTGTGTACAAGGGAGCGGGGCCCATCGCCTCCCGCATTACAAAGAAGATCAGAAATAAAAACAGGAGCGCAATCCCTAGGGATATGAATGCGAACGGTTTCCTCTGTTGATAATGATAAACCTTTTCCAGCGAATCACCTTCCGTTAAAACTTTTACCCACTATTTAAAACGTTTTGCCTACTCCGATTAAAGCAACAATTTTTCGAGCGCATAGCGGAAACATTTTTTTCCTTTTATAAACATCAGGCCCCAATAAGAGGGGTGGAGGATGAAATTGATGAGATCGGAGGATGAAACTGAGCCATCTCGCCGTTTGCTCCCAAAGCGGAAAAGACGTGTGCTTTGGAAACTCATCGTCGCGGTGCTGGCAGTCGTGGTGGTTGTTGCCGCTGTGATGGTGCTGAAGCCATGGGAAAGATTAGGTGAGGGAAATGACGAAGCGGGAGAAAATGTGCTCTTTCAGTACCAAGCCAACTTTGCCTATCTGGGCTCAGAGGACAACCTGCCGATCGAGAACGTGGGGATAACACTCCCTTGCCCCAATATAGAAAACGAAGGAGTAATGGCGTTTATGGATACGCGCGGGTACACGCGGACGCTTTACTGGCAGGACAATGAAAATATGTTATATCCACAAACAGTGGAGACTCCAATTTTAATACTTGAAAATGGTGAGACCTACACAACAGATAATGTCCAGGTTTACGAGCTGAGATTTCCAAGAACCTCCGCTCCTGAAATCCGCTCTAGAGGGGATTTTACAATAGATGGGCCGAAAATTAACTATGTGCTAGATAAACTTTACACAAGAGAAGTGTTCTGTGTTTCAAATGTTGTATCAGTTCCCCAAGATAAAGCGGAGAGAGTAACACTTCGTAACTACGGGGACAACGAATGGAGAAGTTCTGCGGGCTATTACTACCCCTACGGCAGTTCGCCTCCAGGAGAACCTATTAATTTATTGTTTTGGATACAGCTTTCAAAGAAAGTTGGTGAGAATTATGAAGTGGTTGAAACTTTTAGTCGAACTGCAGAAAATGCCGAATATGGCTGGTGGTGGTTATACTAATGATGCAACGAAGGATATTGCGGCGTTGGCAAGTTCGCTCCATAATCTCTTTTAAGTTGATCCCACACCTCCTCAAAAGACGGACCATATGATACCTCATTTGGAGCAAAACCTCGGAAATCGGTACTACCATCTGGAAAAGTAATCAAGATACCTAGACGGCTCTCCTTATCGGTAAACCCTCCGTCAACTATCTTAACACTAAGTGAGTTCATCGAATTGCTTCCTGACCAAAGGTACTCAGTTTCGTATGTATTGATATCATCCATTGATGAACTTGATAATGGCTTGGGTGAAGTACTCAGGTTCAGGTTATATCCCTCTGTCTTCACTAGCTTTCCGTTCGAGTCGTAAGCGCAAATAGTGACCGGGTGCGGTGAACCGCTCGTGCTGGAATAAGGTTTCATGTTGAGCGTAGTCTGAGCCGGTGACGCGAAGCTAAGACGAGTCGAACCAACCGTCGCCTGCACTCCATCCGCATCAGCAGCCAGCTGGACATCTCCCTGATAGCCGTTCTTCGGCGTCACTATTATCGCGGTCTGCCTCGATTCCCAGTTTTCCAAGGAGTAGTCGGTCACGGAATAGGTGGTGGCGGTAACCTTGTAGTTCACCCGGAGGTTCCGAATCGAGTCGCTTCTCGCCGGTTCGGTCAGTGAAGTTTTTGTCTCCCAGACCGCGGTCGGTTGACCCGTCACCGTTTGTCCGTCGCTCAGGTTGTAAAAAGTCTCCTTCGACAAGACCTCACCGCTCCCAGCCAAACCCCAGCTGTATGTCTTTCCGACCCAGTACTGAGCAGCCTCGGCCTCCGTGTAGACCGTGAATGCGTGCGTGCCGTTGTACGCCGCCCCCCAATAGTCCCATTCCTCGGCGGTTATGCGCCACTCTGTCGTGTAGCCGGGGACGCGGATGGTCTTGTATCCGTCCCGCACCGTGCGAGTCGAGTAGATGGGTCTGCCGAGGTCATCTTCCCAGTAAGAGGTATCGCACCAGTAGAGTTGGGGCTCCCACCTGCTACTGGTGACCCAAGAGCGGGTGTACTTGTAGTAGCCCACGCGATAGCTGTAGCCGGACACGTAACTGCTGCTGTCCCGGTAGTAGTAACTGCGTTTCCAGCCCTCATACCACGATCCGCCCTCGGTGAAGCTCGAGCCCTTGTAGGAATCGAAGTACTTGTAGCCGCTACTGTAGTAGTACCAGCCACCCCATCCAAACCAGTTCCAGTTGCGGCGGTACTCGTAGTAGTGATACTTGTAATTCCAACTGTATACCGGAGACGAACTCTTCCAGTAATTGCGCTTCTCGCTGTACCCGTGGTGGGTCGAGTCGTAGTTGTAATATTGAATGCCCGTTTGTGCGCTGTCGTAGGAGCTCTTTGAAACCGTTGACGAGCTGTATCCAGCGTATTTCCAATCGCCCCAGTGGGAGGTGTCCACGTAGCCGGGCAGCCAGTACCCGCTCTCGACCCACTTCTGCGCGTACCCGGAGACGTAGGTTTCAGTTCGATAATTGGGCACGCTCGCGTTGTACCCCGCGAACTGCTCGTAGGTATAACCAGTCAGGGCTCTGTTCTCCCCTGTGTAGGAATAGGAGTAAGGCGTCCATCCTCGCGTCAGGCTACCGGAAGTCTCCCCGAGCTCCAAATCGAACGGCTCGTAATCGAGGGGAATTCGCAGGTTGTGGTGCTCGCCCGATTTGATATTGTCCTCGATGGTGCGTTTGTTGAAACCACAGCAAGGATGACTCTTGTTGTAGCCTGAATGGCCCTCGTTGATGATTAAGAAATATTCGTGATTCTCTCCACCGGGGAGCACGATTTTAAAATAACCGTTTTCATCGGTCTTGACATCAATCGGAATGTAATCGGAGTGGGCCCAGCCGATAATGCTCGCGTTTTCAATCCCTCCGCCGTTGTTATCGACGACGAACCCATCGATTATCATCGAGCGCTCGACCTGAATCACGTACTTGACATAGTCACTTTGCATGTTGTCTGCCAAAGTTAGAGGCGATGAAGCCAACAAGAGCATGAAAACGAGCGGGACTGAGAGTAAAATAGCCCAAGCTCTTCGCCATGCCCCCAAACTTTCAGCCTCCAATTCTCATTTTCCAAACTCATTCAAACTTAAATGTGTTTGCATCTGTTACAGGGTGTTGACAAAGGGGCTCGGCGTGGTCAACGAACTCTAGCGATCTCCAACACCTCGCGCGCGAGCCTTACCCTCGTGGCGACATTCGGCATGAGCAAATCTGCGAGCGCGGTGCTAATCCCGAACTCCTCAACCGCCCGCGCACGCTTTCTGTCGCTCCAATCGAGAACCAGACTGCCTATTATGCCCCGGTACACTTTAGCCACGCCGAGAGGGCTCACCTTGTAGCCCAACCCTCTCATCAGCTCCCCCGCCGGACCGCTGACCGCAGCGTTGCCCACGATCGGGCTCACCGCCACCACGCGCTCCCTGTTTCTGATGATCTCATCCTGAATATCCTCGATCGCCAAGATTGGTCCTATGCTCGTCACGGGGTTGCTGGGGCCGATTATAATTAAATCCGCTGTTTTAATCGCCTCGAGAACCCCGGGCGCTGGTCTCGCCTCTTCCGCCCCTTCGAATCTCACATTCTTGACCATGTCGGCAGCGCGCCTTCGGACCCAGAACTCGTGAAACGACATCGGGCCCGCTTCAGTCTCGACGCGCGTTTGAACGCGGTCGTCCGACATCGGGAGCAAGCTCACCCGCACCCCAAGTTGATGGCAGAGCTCTTGGGTAACCTCTGAGAGCGGCCTTTCTTGCCTCAACGCCAGCGTCCGCCGAAGCTTCACTGCCCGGTCCCGGTCGCCTATCCTGAGAAGCTCGGGCTCGCCAAGCCGTTTCAGCATCTCGTGGCACGTGAATGTGTCCCCGCGAATCCCGTACCATGTCTCCTCGTTCACGATGCCAGCCAGCGTGTACATGACCGTATCCAAATCCGGGGAGATGCACAGGCCTGAGACCTCTAAATCCTCACCTGTGTTCACGATCACCGATATTTTGTCCTGCCCGACCAGTCGAACCAGCCCTTGCAAAAGTTTGGGCGTGCCGGTGCCGCCTGAAAGCACAGCTATCATTGAATTTTCACTCCCGCTCGGAACCCTCCAAACCCTGGAGGATTCTATGTTGTCTTTAGATTTAAAAATAAAACTAGACGTGATGTTGAAAAATGGAAAATAGAAAAATTAAAAAGTGAATTGCATATATTTATCTCCTTGTCCGAATCTTATCCAAGAGGCGAAACCATGGCTGAAAAGTTAAACTTGGCTAACCCGGCGGCTCTGGGTCTAGGCGGCTTTGCCTTAACAACCTTCATCCTGAACATGGTGAACGCAGGGATAATCCCCGCAGAAAGCTTGGGAATGGTCTTTCCGATGGGACTTTTCTATGGAGGTCTAGCGCAATTTGCCGCGGGGATGTGGGACGTCAAAAGAGGAGACATCTTCGGCGGGACCTGCTTCACATCATTCGGCGCATTCTGGATCGGTTTGGCGCTGATGATTCTCTTGGAAACTGTAGGGATCATACCGAAAGTTCCGCCCGCGGGCATGGCCGTTTTCCTAATCGCATGGGGAATCTTCACGGCCTACGCCACGGTAGGCGCCCTGAGAATTTCTTGGGGCATAACAACGGTCTTCGTGACTTTAACTCTCTTGTTTTTCCTTCTGGCGGCAGGGGAATTCAACTCGGTGATCAAAACGATCGCGGGGTACGAAGGAATTTTCTGCGCCCTCACCGCTTGGTACTGTTCGGCGGGCATTCTCATAAACACTATTTATAAAAGAGAGGTAGTGCCACTCGGAGAACGCTAGATTTCTTAGATAGATTGAATCGGCTAGTGTAATAAATAGCCAAGGTTACCTAAAGAGATCTCGCTCCGGCGGCATCACAAGCTCTTTCGCGTTTCCTTTCCCTCGCTCGTAGATTGCTCCCTTGACAACAATCACTGGAGTGCCCTCGTTTGCCTCCCCCATGATTGAAACCGCTGCCGCAGCCAAAGAGTCGGCGGGGGAAGTTATCGTCACGAGGAGCTCTCTGTCGTGGAGGTCTCGCTTTCCCCGCAGGTCGAGAAGCGGACTCATCCCAGCGACGCCAATAGCAACGCCAACACAGCCCATTCTGAAGGCCCGCCCCTGAGTATCGGATACAATCACCGAAACCTCCGCGCCAAGTTCGCGTTTGATGAAATCCCGAATTCTGGCAGCGCTCGCATCAGGGTCGTCTGATAGAGTCGTGACATGTTCCGGGTCGACATTCGAGCGGTCGACGCCGGCGTTCGCGCAGACGAAGCCGTGCTTGGTGCGAGAAATTATCAAATGCTCAAGCCTCACGATTTCACTGGATTGCCGTAAAATTACCTCGACCTCGCGGGGGTCCTTGTCAAGCCGTGCCGCTATCTTTTCGGCCTTTTTGCTTGGCTTTACCCCGCGCAGGTCGACGATATTTCCCTCCGCCTTTGAAACGATCGTCTGCGCGACGACGATGACATCTCCGTCCTCCAAACGCAACCCTTGTTTTTGCGCCGCGTCCACGATGAGTTTCCCCACCTCGTCGCCCTTTTTCACCAGCGGCAACTCCTTGAGCGCGATGAGCTGCACCTGAGACACCGAGGAGTATTATAGCATGGCTACCTTAAATCCGAAAGGTGTAGAGATGAATTTCGGTGTTGAATTCGTTCCTTATCTGACGCTGGACGCCCTGGTCAGGCTGGCCCGATTGGTCGAGCGCTCCGGCTTCGAGCAGATTTGGGTCTGCGACCACTACCACAACCGCTACATCTACCCCGTGCTCACCCAACTCGCGCTCGAGACAAGCCGGGTGAAGCTGGGCCCGGGCGTGACGAACCCCTACTTGGTTCACCCGACCGTGACCGCAGCTGCCGTCGCGACCCTCAACGAAATTTCAGGCGGGCGGGCACTGCTGGGTATTTCCGCGGGTGACCCGTTTTTCCTCGCGACGGTTGGGATAAAACAACGAAAGCCAGTAATAGCTGTGCGAGAGGCCGTCCACATCGCGCGCGAACTTCTAGCCGGGAACCGCTTGAGCTTCGAGGGCGAGTTCTTCTCGTGCAGGAATGCGGGGCTCAGGTTCAAGCCAGTAAACAAAATTCCTATCTACATCGGCGGGAGGCGGCGGCGCATGCTCGAGCTCGCGGGTTCGGTCGCTGACGGGGCCCTCATCAACGCCTCGCACCCCAACGACATCAAGGAATCCATAGAGTACGTCGAGAAGGGACTGCGTTCGAGCGGGAGGACTCCTAGAACATTCGATTTCGTCGCGTATCTAGCCGTGTCAGTCGGGAACGATGTGAAGAGAGCGAGGGAGGTAGTTCGTGGGGTGGTTTCGTTCGTGGCTTCGTCCGCCCCCCGCACATCGCTCGAGCGTCACGGCATCGAGGTCGAGGAAGTTGAGTCGATACGCCGTCTGCTCAGGGGCGGAGAGCTGAAAAAGGCCCGCTCGACGGTGACCGAACGCATGATAGACGCATTCTCGGTCTGCGGCACGGTCGATGAACTCGCCGCGCGCGTCGAGGAGTTGAAACGCCTAGGCATAACACGAACGGTGATTGGGTCGCCGATGGGGATCGAGCCAGCTAAAGCCGTGCAGTCGATTGCAAAGGCGTTGCTTTAGTTGTCTTACTGCATAATTAACCTCAATACTACACTAGTCCGATTCAAACTTGTGTGCATCAGCTATCATCTCAGCCAAGTACGAATTTCAATACTACACTAGTCCGATTCAAACGATATTCTCCCCTGTTGACAATCTATATATCACAGATTTCAATACTACACTAGTCCGATTCAAACAAACGGAGCTTGGTCGGGCGCACCTATGAAAAAAAGATTTCAATACTACACTAGTCCGATTCAAACGAGGAATTCCTGTGACCGCACTCAGGGAAGACAGTAATTTCAATACTACACTAGTCCGATTCAAACCACTTCCGTTCTGACCGCGTACTTGGCTGCAGCTCTATTTCAATACTACACTAGTCCGATTCAAACTCGGGCTTGGTCGCCTTGGGCTTCGCCTCGACCTTATTTCAATACTACACTAGTCCGATTCAAACCCCTCTCAGGGATTCAGACATCGTAATCCATAATTTCAATACTACACTAGTCCGATTCAAACGAGAACGACACTGCTTTCAGGGTGTCATTTACAACATTTCAATACTACACTAGTCCGATTCAAACTTACGGTTTAAAGAAGTCAACTACCACCCAATAAATATTTCAATACTACACTAGTCCGATTCAAACGCTCTTCCTCGCGACACCCGCGCTCGCAGTATGCCATTTCAATACTACACTAGTCCGATTCAAACGCTCTTCCTCGCGACACCCGCGCTCGTATTATGCCATTTCAATACTACACTAGTCCGATTCAAACGACCTGTATGCAAAAGGTCTTCTCACGTATGACCAGATTTCAATACTACACTAGTCCGATTCAAACGCTATTGCGTACAGACCGTACAGTCGAGTTGATGTGATTTCAATACTACACTAGTCCGATTCAAACGGGGCCACGTCGTTTTACGTAACGGCGTCGTCCTTCATTTCAATACTACACTAGTCCGATTCAAACGCTCTCTCTCTCATGTCATATCTATATATGACGTGTATTTCAATACTACACTAGTCCGATTCAAACCCGAGAACGGCCGGGCCGGGGCCGGCGCACGCCTTTATTTCAATACTACACTAGTCCGATTCAAACGCCGCCGTAGCCCTGCTGTTTCATGCGCAACCTGAATTTCAATACTACACTAGTCCGATTCAAACGTGAACGCGTGGGACACTCGGGACAGGATAGTGACGATTTCAATACTACACTAGTCCGATTCAAACAACTTTACTTGCCCTCGACGTACACGGCCTTCATCAATTTCAATACTACACTAGTCCGATTCAAACCCGAGGCTCAGGTGGTTCACGATGTCGCGCTTCTCCATTTCAATACTACACTAGTCCGATTCAAACCTTTTTATCCCTCATGCGCCTCGCTTCGCTTTTTATTATTTCAATACTACACTAGTCCGATTCAAACCGTTTAATATTATTGTTCTTGAGCCTCCAAGTCCTCATTTCAATACTACACTAGTCCGATTCAAACGCATCTTGGACTCGTTGTCGGGGTCTGGAAACACCAATTTCAATACTACACTAGTCCGATTCAAACCTCCCGCTCATTTTTGGTTCTGAGCCTCGTTTGTAAAAGCTTTTCGCCACCAGAAAAGTCAACCCTCGATCGTGCAGTCCATTTATAAACGCTGACTAAATTATGCTCGAAACTTCGGCCTTCTCGATGCCCAAGACTTCTTTCTTCATCCATTTTTGGCTAGAGACAATGAAGAAGATTATCGAGTCCTCATCCTCTTTTATTCGCTTCCGCAGCCCAACCTTGACTTGTTCTAGCCCACCCTCGCTCAGTTCGCCTTCAAATGCCGAATTCTGGATCCAGTTGAGGTGTTGCCGGAGGAAATGCCTCACTCCGTCTATCCGCTCTACAGCGACATCATAAACAACTACAACGTAAATCTTCACCACCAAGCCTTAAATCCCTCGTATTTTTGGCCGCCAATCAGATGCTTTATGAGTTTGTAACATTCAAGCCTTACCAATCTCTGGTATGAAACTTTTCTCTTGAGCGCTGGATGGTTGATAGTCTTCCTGAGTTTATCGTCGTACTCCGAGATGAAGGTTCGCCTGCCCTTTTCGTTCAGGTAACAAAAATTGAGTTCATCCTGAAAATGCTTCTCGCCGACCATACGGTTGTTCACCAACTTGAAAATCGTGCGATCAACGAGAATCGGCTTGAAGATCTCGCTCAGATCTAGGCTCAGGGAAAACCTCCGCTCGCCCGGCTCGTGCAGATAGCTTATCGTGGGGTTGAGCTGGGTGTGGTAGATCTCGGACAGGGTGCTCGTGTAGAGGAGGGAATTGCCGAAAGAAATCAGGCAGTTTATCATGTTGTCGGGCGGCCTCCGCACGCGCCGCTCGAACTCGAACCCCTCCCGCAAGATTGTGTTGAAGCTCTGGTAATAGTGGTCCCTGATCCTCCCTTCCACGCCCATGAGCTCTTGCACATCTTTTGTACCGTCGATCTGAGTTCTCTCCTGTTCTATCGCTTCCATCATTCCGCCCACGTCCTTGCCGTGCTTCTTGTAATGGGCGAGGTTCTTGAGGATGTTGTGGCTCGCGGACCTGATTATTTCCTTGGCGATTTCGAGCCTCCTTTCTTTGCCCAAATAATTTTCGACCTGTTTAACCACCAAAAGACCAGACACCAGATACTCGCGCGGATAGTAGCTCCCCGAATAGAACCCGTAGTAATTGAAAAAGTGCATCGGGATGCGGTTCTGGGCGAGGAAGACCATGAGCTTCGAGTTCACGTCCAGTTCCCCGAGTGCATATATCGCCTCGACGTTCGCCACGGGCATCGGTATTTTCTCCTGCCCTGCCTCCAAGTACAGGGTGTTTTCCTTCCGCCTCAGCCTCCCGCTTTTCAGGATGTAGTAGTTGCGCTTCACCTCAACACCAACACAACTCATAATAGCTGCACTTTTTGCAATAAGACTTCTTCCCCACTGCTGGCGGTTCCGGGCTGGAGAGCACTTGCTTTACCTCCTCCAGAGTTTCTTCGACCTCCCTTTCTCCCTCCTCAGTCAGCTCGACCTCCTTTTTTCGCCTGAGGCGTGGATAATCGATTACCCCCTTTGCGGCGACTCCCCTCCGCTTCAGCCAGTAGAGGTAGTAGAGCATTTGGCCGATGTGGGCCGCCTCTATCTTTCGGGAGCGCTTGATGTCGTGGACCTCGTTTCCGTGCTGGAGGAAGTCTATCTTGATTGGCCCGAGGTCTATCTCCTTTGTCTTACGGGGGTATGCCGTCTCATGCAACAAACTGCCCAGCATCACCCGGTCCGAGGAGTGCTCCATCCCTAGGGAGTGCGAGAAGAGCCAGAGCTTGCGCTTGCAGACGAAGTAGTAGTTGACCTGGGTGCCAGTGTAGGTGAGTTCTGGGGAAGGGATTTTCTTCATGGATTTCACGCTTTAGGCGAAGTTGAGCTGAGGATTTTCTCCAAATCCCTCAAATCGAACAGGAAGTAGCCTTCATCCCTCATTTTCTCCTTCCCATCGATTTTTCTCGCCATCAGCCCGTAGAACTCCTTCTTTCTTTTGATGAACCATTGAACGTACCCCGCTTTCCGCTTGAGTTCATCTAAAATATTTTTTGATTCTTTCAAACTCAAATCTCGCCATTTCGTCTCAACGAACAAAATTTTCTTTTCCTCCTCGTTTAAAGCCACCACGTCGATGTCGTACACATTTTTTCCCTTTTCCGCTGCCGGTATCTTGCCCCATTGCTTCCCGAATTTTGTAAATCGGAACGGCAGCTCGGCCACCATCTTTTGAAGGAGGAATTCTCTGCACAGCTTTTCAAAACGCGCGCCGATGAATGAATTTAACTGATCCTTGACGGTTCCCTCGAAGCTCGGATCCCTTCGTTCGTAGAGGGAATAATTTTTGTAAAAGAATCTGAACCAAAAATGCAAAAGCGGATGGTTTATGAAGATGAGTCCTTTTTTCTTTCCTCTTATCAGGGGCCTGTCGAGCCTCAGGATTTCAAAATAGTTTAAAAGTTCGTCCATTTGCCTGGTTATCGAGGTCTTCTCGGCCCTCAGGTAACTGGCTATATCGGAAAAGGAATTGTTGCCGCTCGCGACCGCTTCCAAGATTGAGTAGTACAGCCCGGACCTCCTGCCGAACTCTTGGGAGAGGATCACCTGGACCTCATCCTCCAAGACGGCATCCTTTTGGAAGAAGAAAACACGCAGGATTTCTTCCATGCCTTTCCCCTGCAACCCGTTATCCTCCATGGCGACGTAGTACCTCGGGAAACCACCGAATATGGAATAAAGAGTCACTATCTCATCCATGTTTTTGAATTTCAGTTCTCTGCACATCTCAGCGACGCTTGGGAACTCCATTGGCTTCAGGTCTATTTTGCGCTTGACCCTGCCGTAGAGAGGTTCCTTTCGGCCCTGGAAAATCTTTTTCATCAAGCCGACGGTGGAGCCAGTCAGGATCATCATTAACGGCTTATCCTCGTTCAGGTCGAAGTTCTTCTGGAGGGTGCCAAAAACGGATTTGTCCACGAAGGCGAAATTTTGGAACTCGTCAAACACGACGATTCCCCGGTACCTTTTCACCAAGGTTTCAAAGAACGACTCCCAGGAATTCACAACCTCGAGCTCACTTATGATTTTCCTCTGCCTCAGGAGCCTCGAAAACTCTAGGAGAAGAGCTTCGCTCGACTTGTTCCTGTTCACGAAGAAGTACAGCCCCCTGTCTTTCATGAATTCCAGCGCCAACCTTGTCTTTCCAACCCTTCTGGCGCCGTATATAGCCGTGGGCCAAAATTTCTGCTTTGAGAGCCCCTCGATTTCCGAGAGGGTCTTGAGTTCGGCCGCCCTATTAATAAATCTCATGTATTCACCTACTGAATAATTCACTTACTGAATATATTTAAATGCTTGCGTCGGCTGGTCGAGCTCGCACCAAAGATTAAGAGCCAGAGCTTGTGCTTGCAGACGAAGTAGTAGTTGACTTGAGTGCCCGCAAAAGTTAATCTTTCAGATAACGCCGTAAGATTCAAATTACATTTGATTGGATTTCGTCGCCTTCTATGTTTATCTCTTTTATTTTATTAATTCCGTACTTTTCGATGTTCTTCAAATCAATTCCATCAATTTTTAAAACAACAAACCCCTTGAAGTCTTTACGTTCTGTTAACATCCTATGTTTTTCATAAGAGAATGTTGGTAAATTGAACGAATGCAAATAAAGGATTTTCAATAATTCCCACTTATTCACTTTATTTTCTAAATTATTATCGCCAACTTTTTCTTTCACTTTATTAATAAGAGAATCGCCATCCTTACTTTCCCAAGGTAGTTTCCAGTTATTTTTATCGTTTATAACTTCACCAAAAGCCCTTTCTATCTCATTTTCTGATTTAGACATAATATCTGGGATAACTACCTGAAGTCCGGCGATAGTTCTAAAAATTTTTTGAGCCTCACTTCTTTTTTCAGCAGCGAAATATTTTAACCATTCTAAATTTTTCTCTATTTCTTCCACATAAATTTCTTTAAGAGATTTTCCATTTATTTTCTCTTCAAATGTCTTTTCTATCATCTCTCGCTCTTTTTCATAATGCAATTCTACACTTTCGTTGCGTTTTAATATTTCGAGGCTTTTTTCAATAACTCTCGTGTCGTATACGGCCTTTGTTCCTTTATCAGTTCCCGTAAATATAATGACGTTCGGCGCGGCGTCTTTATAATCTCCCTCTTTGTCTCTGTTTCTATAAATCCTCCCCCATCTCTGGATTTGACTATCAATCGGAGATGCCTCTGTGATTAGAATGTCAAAATCCACATCAACGGATGCTTCTACAATCTGAGTTGAAACTAGAACCAGTCTATCGCTTTCGGTTATGAGCTTTCCATTCTCTCTTTTATTTTTTAAAGTGCATAATTTTTCTTTTACGTCTTTTATTGTCTTGTTTTTTCTTTTTTCAATTAATCTTGAATGAAGTAGGTGGAGATTACCTTTATTAACACTCAAATTTTGTGAGTCACTTTCTATACGCTTGAACAGTTCAATGGCCTTTCCCACGTTGTTGACAATTATTAGAACATTCTTGTCTCTTCCCTCATTCAAAATTTTATGTATCTCTTTGAAAGAATCTTCGTTTATTTTCAACTCAAAATTTCCATTCTCTTTTGATTGCTCATAAGAAAATAAAGTGCCATCGTTCAATCTAATTTTATGTCTCTTGAAATTGTAATTCTTTATCCTATTTCTTAAGTTTATCCATTTTTCATTTTGTAAATCTATAACACTATCTTCCCCGAAATTGCGTTTTTCAAAAAAGGGTTTAAAGTAAGGGGGGAATGTTGCGGTTATGACAAGGATGTTTCCATTGAGTGATTTTATTATTTCTAAAGTTTTGATAATGATGGCCGCCATTTCAGGATTGTAGGCTTGTATTTCGTCTATGACTATAGATGAAACTGGATAAATAGAAATCACTTTATCGGAACCGTAATATTTGAGAGAGGTAAGGAAAATTTGATCAGGTGTTGATAAAAGTATAGGGTAAGAAAAGAGTTTTGAAGAATTTAACTTGCTTTCTACACTTAGCTCTTCGCCTTCTTTCTCTTCTTTTAAAAATTCCATAAAAGCTGTTGAATGTAAAATCCCAACGTCTTCACCTCTACCGCCAAAATAAGGCAATTTCTCATCTGTCGCAAATCTTACAAACAGGTCATTTAGTGCAACTCTCAACGGCAAAGTGTATAACAGTTTCTTTCCATTGTCTTTTGCCCACATTAACGCAAATTCTGTTTTACCGGAGCCTGTCGGAGCCACTAAAACAATATTTTGTCTATTGAGATTTTTCAGTACATCTTTTTGCCAGAGGTTAAATTTTGCGGATTGGAATTTGATTTTGTTGATTATATTTTCTTCTAGCTTATCGAATATTTCAGAAACGGTTTTATTGGTTTCTATGCGAACTTTGCCACTGGCAGAATAATCGCATCTTCTCAGAGTACCGAGAAAAACAAGAAATTCGTGATCTGGTTTATCATTGTCTATTTCGTGGAATTTTATCAACTGTGAAACATTGTAACCTTTGCTAATTTGCTGACTGAGACTATCTAATCTGTTCATGTCAACATTATTTTCTAGTTTATTTAGGATGTCTAAAACAAAATTGCTTTTCTTTATTTCATTATCGCTTTTTAAACAAAGAATCAGATTACTAAGCAGAGATTTAATTGCATCTTTTTTACTCAGCAAAAATTCAGTATATTTTTCTATGTCCGGGTATACATCAAGAATATTTCTGAAATTTGGAATCTCGTTGACATAAAAGCTGTTGTGGTGATGTAATAAAATCGCTGTTCTGACTTTAGCATCCCAATCGCTATTTCTCAACATTAGCTGGGAGTAAACTATTGAAAGTGCTTCATGATCATTGACATTTACTTTCCATTTTTGTCCATCTGTATCAAAAAATTTTTTTATTTGTTCCCATTCATTTTTGTATGTATTCTTTTTTTCATCGTCGCAGAAGACTTTTTTCTGAAAACTATAATCTATCTTGCCCATATCGTGTAGACTCATAGCAATAGCCAAATTTTTAAAAAACTCATCGTCAAATTTAAAGGAAATTTTCTCTCGGTTCTTATTTACAAACTCCTGAAACTGAATAGCTCTCAATAAAACTTCCTTTAAATGATCTTTTAGTAAGAAATTGTTGCCTTCTTTTGATTTAGCCCTCAGGCAATCAAGTATTTTCTCTGTCATCTAAAGCCATCCATTATCAAGTATTTTAAACTCTGCACCATTGACGTTATAAACTTCCATTCTTGTTTCACTATTCAAAATAATACTATAATCATTTCCTGTATAAATTACAGTTCCAAATTTTGGTTTTCTTTCTGTTTTTTTAGTTATTTCAGATTTTGATTTAACCGGAGCGTCGCCATTCATAAATCTTACCTCTACTGGTATGGAATAAACCGGGTATTTCTGTTTTTTAAGTCGAAACTCTTTTTCCTTAATGTAAGTGGGATATTTTATCTTAACGTCTGTAATATTTTCAACGGTATCTGCCGCATTTACTTCTTGCACATGTTCTATGAAAACAACATCTTCACTTCTTCCTAACGACAATACTTTCTTCGGATGTTCTAAAGATTCTTTTATTTTGCCAATTAACTTTTCCTCCCCTCTAATAAAAAGAAATATACGACCGTTGAAAAGTTCCTGTTGATGCACAGGTGATCTTTGAGAGGTTATACCTTGCCCATATAATGGCAAATTTTGATTTACGAGAACAAGTTTCCCATCCTTTTGTTGTAACTCTGTTTTCCCCTTTATTAAATTTTGATAGTTCCAAAAAGCATTTTCAAATCCGCCATGCATGCTAACTTTTAATTTCCACCAATTATCAATACCAAATCCGTTGCCATACCAATCGTCACATGCATTTTGGAGCATTCCAATTACAGTAGATTTTGGTGGTAATGGATAAGTTTGTGCGTAATAGAAAGTAAAGGGGTTTCGATATTGAGCAAATGGCTGAAATAATTCAATAAAAAGTATTTTTTCTACCATTCTGCCACCATAAAGATGATACTGATGATTATTTAACCCAAAAATTTCTCAACTTTCTCAATAACATTTTTTTCATTTAATTCTTTTGTATCTATTTTTGAATAAACGCTACACAACTCTTTTCTATTAAATACACTAACATTTTCACCATTCTCTCCTAACGCTATGTTAAAGGAAGGTATTATGTTATCTTCGACTTCATTCTCTATAATTTCTAAATCGCCGTCTTTTTTGTACTTTCTTTTTATCTTGTATTGTGTCTTTCTTTCTAATCTTATTTTATTCAAATAGGATTCGTATTTTCCATTATTATATAGACCTAAAACAATTAACCATGGCGATAAATCTTCTCTTCGACCTTTAATGTCTCTCTTAAGATTTAGAATTGTCTCGATAAATTTTATAATCCTTTCCTTAATAACTTCGTCGCCTACCTTGATATCCCCAATTTCTTCTTTACCATGCTCATCTTTTAAAAAATTACCAACTCTATTAACATCGATTGTAATATTATAAATATAGAAATCTGGTTTCTCCTCTATTGTGACAGGATTACTGCCTTCTCCACCAGCCCTCTTCATCATGTCCAAATTGGCCATTGTATGGGTATCCAAATTGTAAGGTGTTAGTGAGATAGCATGACTTATCTTTACGGGGGAAACTCTTGTTAGTGCTGCCTGTCCTTCTTTTGTTATCATAAAACCAAATAAATCAAATTCAGGAAAACCAGCAAAAACGTTTTGGTTAATTTCGTTTAGTCCAGCTACGCCACCTTCTCTAACTACAAGTTCCTCAGGTCCTGCTAGTTTCCATGTCTCTGGGAAAAGGTGATTTGCCCAGTGCAAAATACTATATCTGAGCGCATATCTGCTCACTAATGCGTATTGTCTGCCATCCCACTTCGTTATCTTCTTGAGCGGTTGATAGTTAGTTCCGCCACCCCAATCGTAATTCAGAGAACTTCCATAGAAAACGATGTCTAGAACTATAAACTTTTTATCACTTTTTTTATTTTCATTTGTTTTATTCATTTTCCTTACCTTTGACCTTGTTTTGATATGTACTCATGATACCAATAATTATTGAATAAGCAAGATTTATAAACGCTTCATCTGGCAAAATATCATAGTTTTTTTCTAGCTCATCCCACAATTTTTTGAAATTTTCCTTTGGTTTATTAATAGACCTCAAAAGCAGGTAGAAGAATCTATTTTGATTTTTATTTTTTACGGACTCCAGTAAATCAAAAACTAGTCTTTGTTTGTAATTATCAGATTCGCTTATAAAAGAATCTTTAGCAGCATTTTTAAATTCCCACAACTTTAATTCTTTAGACTTTTCTCCAATTTTTAGTTCCCACACCGCTTGTTTTATCTCATCATCCATCATCTATACACCAGACCTGCTGTTAAGCATAATGCATACCTTGGCCAGCTTAATTCATTATCTACTATTTTATTAAACACCCAATTTAAAAAGCCTTTGTTGATAATTTCTTTGCGGTTGTTTAGAGATTTAAGTAAAACAATAAGAAAACCAGCTTTATCATTTGCGTATAAAGAATCAAGAAGAAGATAAGCAATTTTCTCTCTCATTTTCAAATCTGGGATTAGTCTTTTTGTCTCTTGGGTTGAGTAATAAAAAGTACTTGGGAATGTCCTTTTGACTTGAGTTACCATTTCTCTATAATTCTCAGAGAAAAAGATTTGAGAAAATAACAGACTACTATTTTTTTCCTTAAACTCCAAAATTACGGCCTCAATCAAAAGAGCATAAAATACGGAGTAATTTGGGTACCTACTCTCGTCGATAGAAACTTTTACGTGTTGCAAAACCAATGGGTAAAGAGGTTTTCCTTTTATGAATTCTTTTAGAAGCCATACATATTTATCCCCCTTAAGATATTTAGGTCCAACTTGAATTCTTTTGTTCATCGCATCTCTAATCCTGTCGTCTAAAACAATAGAAGCTCGAAGTTTCGGAATGCCTATAAATTCTACATCTTTTAACTTTAGATTTTCTATTCCACCGAATTCTATTATATACATGTTCTCTAAAGAAAAATCTACCTTTTTCTCAATAATAGTGTCGATTATAGCAGTCCAAGTTATTTTGAACATATCTGTCCTTCTCCCTTTCCTTTCTTTATATAGAGCGAATTTTTTGTTAATTTCGTATGAACTTTCTAATAAGTTGGTATAGAACATCAAGTTTCTCCCTTCGATAAACTGGAAAGAGTTTCCAAATGATAAAAGCAATAAGTATAATGGTTGTTTAACATTTAACCACTCCTCAACCATAATTACTTTCGGGAGATCGGTATAACCGATGTTTGGAAATTCACCAGGCGAATACAAAAAAGGGTTTATCGTGGAATCTGCTCGAATTTCATAAGTCAAACCATCTTTCTTTTTCTTTTCGCTTATTTTAGAAGCAAATTTACGTAAATTTGAATAATCTTCTTTTAGCAAATACCAAAGGTAAACGAATGAAGTATACAGATCTTTTTTAGGATTATAGATGAAAAAATTCCTATGGTCTTTAGGTAATTTCAGATCACAGCTATGAATAAGCGACTTTATATCTTCTTTTTTTTCTTCAACGTTTACTAGAATGCCAAAAATTTTGTTTTCTATATTTTGTTTAAACTCATCTAATTCTTTTATTAGATTTTTCTCTTTGTTAGAAATCTCATTATTGCATTGTATGATTTCATTTTTGAATTGAGTGATTTTTTTATTTTCCTTTTCAATTTTCTTATCTTGAGATTTGAGTTTAGATGGCTTTTCATTAGATTTAATTTTCTTACTCTCGTTAATTAAATCTCTCAATTTTTTCTCAGATTCTCTTAATTTGACTCGTAAGCCTTTTTTTGGGTCTGTAATTTTTTTTCTTATGCCGCTAATTTCACTTCTAACTGTTCTAATTCTAGAATGGTAGAATAAGTACGCAAACGGAAAATATCCATAATAAATCAATTCCTTATTTTCCCTAATCCTCTTTCGCAGCTCTTCCAAATCCCATCCATAGACTTCTTCCATCAAATTTACAAATCCGAGAATTCCTGCATCTATAAACCAATTACCTGTGAATTGTAGTGTATTATGACTTGATTCAACAATTTTTGTTCCCATATTCATGTTCTCACCCCACCATGAAACCAAACCCCAGCGAGTTCTCCTCCCTGAACCCCGCGTCCAACCCGAACTGAATCACATCTTGCTTTTTCCCCGTCCAGATAATAGGAGAACCCCCAGATGGAACCAAAAATCTCGCCATTCATTCCGAACCCAACTCTTCAACTCTCCTTTTCAGCCCGGCCAGCTCATCCTCCACTCCCATCTCCCTGCAGATCTCTTCCAGATACTCTAGATTCAGCTTCCCGAGCTGCCTTACGAATATCCCCTCCGCATCTTTTAAATCTTGCTCGCTCCCGAACACCAGCTTGTTGGCGATGATGTCCTCGGGAGAAGCGATGTAAATATCGGTCCCCTTGTATTTGAACGATGTCCTCCTCTCGAAAGTGCGCTTGTCCATTTCGTTGCAAATTCCTTTAATATCCAACCTGAACATCGACCTCTTGTCCTGAACGATGCAGTGGAACCGTTCTTTCAACGCCCTCCTCAGGCCCTCAGCGCTTGCAAAAAAATCATTCCGACTCAAGAACTCGGCCAGCTTCGGCGTGTCCTCCTCTTTGATCTGCAGAATCAGGTCTATGTCCATCGTGGTCCTCGAAAGACCGTGGAAGTTCACCACCAAGCCACCTACCATGACGTAACCTATGCGTGCCCTGCCAAGGAACCCGCACACGAGCGACAATATCTCATCTATTTCCCGCACTTTTACTCGCCTCGTGGATTTCTACCGCAAACTTGATCAGGTCCAATCCCTGCTCGAAGGTTTCCTCCCCTGAGAAACGCCGGGCGCGAACGGCATCCCGCCTCAGCTCCCTGGCCCGGACCTCCTTCACCCTCCTCCTGAACTCCTCGAGGTCCCTACGTTTGAACGCGCTGGCCTTCATGTTCCGCCTCCGGAGGCGCCATTAGGGACATTTCCACCACGTGAATATTGTCTCACCACGTTCATAAAAAAAAACCACGGTCAACTTTTGGAAAGGAAACTCAGATCACGGCCAAAAATAGGGGTAGGGTGTCCTCATCCAGTACCTCCACGCTTTTGGGGTACTTCCTGTGCGGTTTCCCCGCCTTCACCTCTATTTTCAAATCGGCCGCCATGCAATCTATCTCATAGGAATTTCTGAAGTAGAAAACTTCCCCAAATTTTCTGGACAAATGTGACTGGACCACCCACTCATACAGAGCGCCCTTCAGAAACTCCTGCCCGCTCCAGAGGGACAAACTCCTAGCCATGAAGGGGTCGATGAAAAATACTTTCTTCTCCTTTCGGTGCAGGATCTTTTCCCCCTCCTTACATCTCGCCAAATCCAGGATGAGCAGACTTTTCAGCAGCTCCAGATATTCGGCCACGGTTTTGTAGGAATACCCGGAGGTATCCTTGGATATCGTGGTATAGCCGAGCGGGGAAGGGGCCTTTTTGAATATCGAGGAAAGCACCTCCCTCGATAGGGAAACGCTCCTGCCCAACCTCAGGACCTCCCCCTCGAACGCCCTTATGAAATCCTCATCCGCCCTTGGGTCCCCGTTTATCGAGAGCGGAAATCCACCTTTCTTCAGATAATCCCCAAACGCTCGCTTTATCTCCTCTTCCTGGACGGCGGCTTTTTTCGCGTCCTTGTTCGCGTCCCCGGTGGTCTTTATCTTTACACCGTGGACCTCCAAGAATTCCCTGAAACTCAAGGGGTAAACAGTTATCTCCCTCCCCATTCCCCTCCGCCCGGGAAAAAACTCCACATCCCCCCTCAGTTTTAGGGAGGAGGAACCTGTTATGGTCAAGACATCGTCCTTGAACGCGCCCAGGTCCACGTATCCTTTTACGACCCTCCACCAGCCTTTTACCCCTGTGACCTCGTCCAAAAAAATAAAGCTAGAACCATGGCCGAGAGACCTTCTGAATTCCAGATAAGCATCCATAACTTTTCTCAGCGAGTATGCGTCCGGGGAGA
The DNA here is from genome assembly GCA_964514965.1 of Hadarchaeota archaeon (SeqCode). GTDB lineage: Archaea > Hadarchaeota > Hadarchaeia > Hadarchaeales > Hadarchaeaceae > DG-33. Next base: position 196,490 of record CAZETV010000001.1, read on the forward strand.
GGTCACAGTTGAAGTAAAATATCCTCTCCGCCTCTACCTTTTTCAGCAGATCGTCGACCATGAGCTTTAATCCAGTTGTTTTGCCTATCTGCCTCGGCCCGATGACGAAGTTCAATGAAAAGGACTTCAGCGAGATGTCTTTTATCCAGTTCGGCACCCATTTAATCCTCATCCCTTCCCATTTCGCAAAGTGATAATCTTTTTCCCCCTTCCACCAAGGGTTATGCCTTATCACGAGGTTTCTCATGATAGAATTTATAGTTCTAACTACTTATAAACATTTAGAAACCTAACTTCCATTATTGAACGGCTCCGTCCTGAATCCCAATTCTCCCTCTTAACTTCATCTCTCTGCCACGTTGATATTTTTGAACCGTCACCTCACCACGTTCATAAATCCAAACCCGAGCGAGTTCAGCTCTCCGAACCCGGCGTCCAGTCCGAACTGCAATATTTCCCTCCGCATTTCGTCCAGATAACTGAACATGAAACGCCAAAGGGAGCCCAGAACCTTCACCTCCTTTCCCCCGAACACAACGTGGGCGCAGGCCGTGTTCATAAACTCGAACTGCTCGAATATCGGGGACTCCTCAATCGCCTTGCCGTAAAACTCGCGATATTTCTTGAACAGATTTTCCTCCAGCTGCCTGACGAACGGCTCGAACGGCCATTGCTCCCTCCAGTAGATGTAATCGTAATCCTTGGGCGGGACGATGCCGTACTTCTCAAATTTCTCCTTGGGTATGCGGAGCACGATGGGCGTGCCGGTGATCAGCCTGCAAGACCTGCCGATTCTGGGCTCGAGCGGCTTCACCGACTCAACGCCGAACGACATGTCCCCGATGTTAACGGGCACCCGCTCTTCCATTATGCGCTCCAATTTGTCGTTCAGGAGTTTTATGATCCCGACCTCCGGGGAGGATATCAGAAATTGCCTGAGCTCACCCTTCTCCATGCTCTCGGACGGATTCTCTTTCGTGCCCTTTGGTGGAAAGATGTTCGAGAAGCAGAAGAACTTGTACCCCCGCCTGTCGTGAAGTTTGACATACGGCGTTTCATTGAGCAGGCCATAGATGAAACCCTGGAGCTTGCGGTGATATTTCAATTCATACGCTTGGTTCTTCAACGACTTCAATTTGATAAGGAGCCTCATTACATCAAGCCTACACAGCTAAAGTCTGCGAATCTCCGCTACCCGCTCCAAAGACTCCTCTTCCTTAGGAGCCAGCGGTTTTTCCTGCGTCCATACCGGTAGGGGTCTCCTCTGCATCTTGATCCGCTGGAACTCTCTCCCGGCCTTGAGCTTCTTCTCCTTCGAGGTCTTCCTGATCGCATCGATGCCGGGCTTGACTCCCTCGAGATCGAGCACGTCAAGTTCCTCAAATCTCCGGGCAATATCGAAGGCGTCGGAGCCAGTTTGCGTTCGGACGAGCACCGTGGACCTGCCGAGGGGTGACCCTGCCGCACCCACCGAGATGTCCGCGAGCTCAGCCGCGAAGTCCATACACACTTTGCACGGTTGACAAACGTACCGCTCCACCGATTCTAAAGCAAGCTCGCGCCTTGGTTTTTGCTTGAGGTAGATGATGAATCGCCCCCGTTTAATGTCGAACTTCACGACCTCGGTGAGGTGAGTGCGAAGCTGATTCTGGATGACGCCCCTGAAAAATTTCTCGTATTCAAAAGCGTGAGTACAGAACAATCCTATGCGGAGCGCGATCGCCCCACCCAAACGGCGGTTGGTCAGCTCCGAGAGCTGCATCCGGCGCGAGGCGATAATCTGGCAAGGTGTACCGACAATTGCCACCCGCGAGGAGTAGTGCAGGTCAACGGCGTCTCGCAACCCCAAGAAGAGCGGCCCCATTGCATACTTCGAACCTGCGCACTCCATGAGTTCTTTGCGGCCCTTCGCAAACCTAGGGGTGGGCTGCCACGGCAGAGCCCCCACACCCATAACGATCGCGCCATCGATGAACCCGTTTTCGATGAGAGACGCCAGAAGCGCGGTGACAGCCCCGCCATCTTGGGCGCGCGTCTTGATGTCGGGAGACTTCGCACAGACCGAAAGCGCTCGTTGATAGACACCGAACACCTCCTCGTCCGAAGCCTTTCTCCCAAAAATTTTTTCCTCGAGCCGCCTAAAATCGATCACCTGCGGACACTCATCGTAGCATATGCCGCAGTTTACGCAAGCCTTCTTTAAAACTGGGGTCACACCTTCCATCGCGAGGCACTCGAACGGGCAGGAGGCGACACATGCCCCGCAGGCGAGACAGTAACCGGGAGTCGTCACCTCCTCTATGAGATCATTGAATACTTTAGCCGTTCCCACCACCCCCAGTTAGAATTTTGACACCCCCAATGGATAGAGTGCGAGCAAAGTAAAGCCGTTTCACGTGCGCCCCTCAGCGATTTTAAATTGTGAACTAAGTTTTATAAATTAACACACCAGGGCAAAAGCACCGCCTAGAAATGTTCTCGCACGCTACCCCACTTCGAGTCTTTTCACGTCAAAGCTTTATCCGCGCTGTCCGAGTTCTAGCCGAGCGTGATCCATTGGCTAAAGCAGTGCTGGGAACGGTGAATGTCGGTGACAGCATGCCCGTGACGATAATTTACGCCCTCAACCTGAGCTCCGACTCCTTCTACAGGGGCTCAATCGTCCGAAGTGAACGGGAAGCAGTGGGGAGGGCTTCAAAAGCGATCGAGGAGGGCGCCCGCATCATCGATTTAGGGGCGATGGGCACAGGGCCTAGGTCGAAGCCCATCTCGGCTGGACAGGAAATGCGTGAGTTAACCCCGGTAATCAGAGCTCTGGCCCGCGAGTTCGATGTCCCAATTTCGGCAGACACTCAACGGGCGGAAATTGCAGAGGCGGCCATCAACGCCGGGGCGACCGTGATCAACGATATCAGCGGGCTCAAGGCCGACCCCAAGATGGCCGAAATTATCGCCAACGCTGGCTGCTCAGCTGTGCTGATGGCGACTAAGCGCGCCCCTGGAGACGTCTACAAAATCAACGAGGTCCGTCAAGCTCTCGGGGAAAGCCTGCGCATATGCCGTGAGCGTGGCATCCAACTCAAAAAAGTCGTCCTCGATCCAGCGATTGGGTACTGGCCAGCTAGGCTTGAGAGGCTGGGCAAATACGCGAACGAGCCGTACGGAAAACTGCCTTACTCTACCGCAACTCTTTTTGATTTAAAAATCATAGCTGAACTGGGGAGGCTGAAGGGGTTGAAACGCCCAATCTGCCTCGGGATATCGAGGAAAACTTTCATCGGCAAAGTGCTTGACATGCCAGACCCAGCCGATCGTCTCGTGGGCTCGCTCGCCGCGACCGCGATAGCTGTGCTCAACGGCGCCAGCGCGATTCGGACCCACGACGTGAAAGAAACCCTTCAAGCCGTCCGGTTGGCTGAAGCAATCCGAAATGCGGGAGGGGTGGAATGAGGATTCTAGGTTTGAAAATGCCGCTGATTAAGCCCGGAGACGACCTTTCGACGATGATAGCCAGAGCGGCTGAACAGGTTGGAGGCCTTAAGAATGGCGATACCATCGTAATCTCCTCTAAGGTTATCGCGACTGTGCAGGGCCGGGTGCGAGAACTCGCAAGGGTTCGCCCATCGACGCGCGCTATGAAGATTGCGGCGAAGAGCGGTCAGGACCCAGAGTTTGTCGAGCTCGTGCTGCGCGAGGCGAACCGCGTTCTCAGCATTTCGAAGGACGTTATTCTAACATTAAAAGATAAAGTAATTTGTGCGAACGCGGGAGTAGATAACTCAAATGCCCCCCCAGGCCATGCCATACTCCTGCCAAAAGACTCCAACCGAGCCGCGAGAGAACTGCAGCAAACAATCGCGCGGAAGATGAACGCCAAAGTTGGAATAATCATCGCCGACAGCAACGTCAAGCCCCTTCGTATGGGAACGATTGGCCAAGCGATAGGAGTGGCGGGATTGGAACCTATCTTAGATTGTCGGGGGCAGCACGACCTCTACGGCAAGCCGCTCCATTTGACATTTCGGGCGCTCGCTGACCAGCTTGCCACAGCGGCGCAGATTGTGATGGGCGAGGCCGCCGAGGGGGTTCCCGTCGCAGTATTGCGGGAGACTGGAGTTGAAATCGTAGAAAAGACGAAGCACTCACCGAATATTTCGCCCAAGAAGTGCATTTATAAAGATGTGCTAAATCTTTCGAAAAAAATTTAGTGGTGGGCCCGCCGAGAGTCGAACTCGGGATCTTCACCTCTCCCACCAAGATGGATGTAAGGGTGACGTCTTAACCACTAGACCACGGGCCCAGTTGATTTTTCGTTCCACAGATAAAAGTTTACTCGCCCAGAGCTCTCAGACGATCATGATTATCCCGGTGCTAAGATTCTTGTTCCCTTGGCATGACGTTATAACCGCGAGATTTTGTTTGAGTATTAATCCGAGTTTGGTGTCTCTCCCGATGTCGCAGAAATACTGGAATTCATGGCGGTCAAGTTCAGAACTATTTCCGAAATATCACTACTGTATTCAGCTATCCTCCGCAAACTCTCTGTAATAAGCCTCAAATTCATTGCATCTTGAATTTTGAAAATCGACTTTACCACTTTTTCTTCCAGATTATAGATTTTATTCTTTTGCTCAATTACCTCTTCTGCAATTTCGTAATCCTCTTTAAACACGGCAGATACGGATTTCTCCAGTAAGGAATTAGCAAACGTACTCGTTGCCAAGATATTTTGCATGATCCCCTTACTGACGGGTGTTTTGATGAGCTTGACTTTCTCGGCAATTGAAGAAGCGTGGTCAGCAATCCTCTCCACACTTTTAACTATCAACCTGTAACCAAGGCAATCTCTCGCGTTCTCTAGGCCTATTTCCTTGATCAGCCTAGAATCTTGCACCGCCGACTTAATTTGCCTTATAATGTACATGCTGAATCTGTCCACTTCATTATCCATTTTAATCACTTCACCCGCAATTTCTTTGTCCAATTTTTCTAAAGCTGAAATAGCATCTTTTTGCATGGATGACGCTATTAAACACACGCGCCTGAGAGCATCCTTGATGGAGAGTTCTGGGTAGCTGAGTAACACCTGCAAAGTCATCTTTTCAGCGGAATCCGATATTATCTCTATTCCAACTAATTTTTCTCGGATGAAATTCTTGACGATTTCTCTCTGAGGGGAACTGATTTTATTATCCGTAGCGATTAAATGGATGATGTTGTATCCAACAAGATAGAGCGAGATAATCTTTCTAGCTATTTTATAGGGGTCGTCATTCGGGAAAACTTGAATAGTAACTTCAGCCTGCTTTTTTTGCCCCTTAATACTTGGTGGAAAAACTTGTAATGAAGAATTTCCCTGTTTTTTTATTATTAGACTGTCTCCAGGCTTGACCTTCATTTCTGTGACCCAGCTCTTAGGCAAAGAAATTATGTAAGTAGATCCACCTGTCACTTGAACCTTTCTAATTTCATCTTTTTGATCTCTCATTCGTTTTCACCAATAAAAGCGAAGTAAAAAGTTAAATATATAGTTTTCTATAGTACGCTTTTTAATATATAGAATATTTGGATAACTCATAAATAATCCATTTTCTATATATAATTCAAAAAAAGAGGATAAAATGAAGGGCACAATATTGGCTGTGATGAGCTTGGTAGTGGTGGCAGCGCTAATTGGCGGATGGATAACATCACTGAATTCGGGAGAAGATGTTGAGACTAGATCAATAATGGTGACAGGGTCAACAACCGTACTGCCAATAGCCCAAGCAGCTGCAGAATCTTGGATGGATACCCACCCAAACGATAGTATCTTCGTGGAGGGTGGAGGGTCTGGCGTCGGTATTGCATCGCTGACAGATGGGACATGTGATATTGCCGATTCTTCAAGAGAGCTAAAGACCGAGGAGCAAGAGGGAAGGAACTTGATTAAACACAAGATCGCTTTGGATGCAGTTTGCGTGATAGTTCACTCAAGCAATGTAGTCAACGGATTGACGATTGACGAAGTTAGACAGATATTTGACGGAGAAATTACCAACTGGAGCGAAGTAGGTGGAGCCAACCTTGAAATAGTCGTCTACACGAGAGAGTCCACATCTGGAACTTTTGAAACATTTAAAGATTTAGTAATGGAACCGGGTGGCAAGGAGATAACGGTCGAGGCGATAAATAAGAACTCGAATGGTGAGATGGCACAAGCAGTAAGCGACAACCCCAACGGGATTGGCTATGTGGGTATAGGCTACTTAGCTACAAATTCTGGGATTAAGGGACTAAAACTAAACAACATTGCACCATCCAATGAAACCGTGCGGGATGGAACTTATCCTATCTCCAGATTCCTGTACATGATCACGAATGGAGAGCCCCAAGGACTTGCCAAAGACTTCATAGATTTCGTGCTGAGCCAAGACGGTCAGGCGATAGTAGGTGAACAGGGCTTTGTACCACTGCCATGAATCTGAAAAAGCCGCAGCAGCATCTTTGCCATCTTTATTTTTTTGAGGTATATTTATGAGCGGAAAAAAATTTGTTCAAATTTTTTCTGGAAAATTATTAACGGCAATCTTCGCGTCGGTCTCTATTTTAGCAATCCTTTTCATATTTGTTTTCATTTTTTCACAAGGTTTACCAATTTTTGAGCGAGTTAGTATATCTAATTTCTTGTTCAATACCCAATGGCGTCCAACAGCTACTTCCCCATCCTTTGGAATTCTGCCTCTAGTCTATGGGTCACTTCTTGTCACAGGTTTAGCTTTGCTGATAGCAGTCCCGCTTGGCATTTTAGGAGCAATATATATCGCCGAGATTTCTCATCCTAAGCTCAAAGAGATTCTAAAGCCAGTAATAGAGATCCTCTCGGCCATCCCCTCTGTAGTTTATGGATTTTTCGGGTTGCTTGTTTTAGTTCCTTTTATTAAAAATACTTTTGGACTTCCTGTAGGCGAAACCGCGCTCACTGGAGGAATAATTCTTGCCATAATGGTCCTACCAACAATCCTGAGCATCTCGGAAGATGCGATGAGTTCTGTGCCAAGAGAGTACAAGGAGGCTTCTTTGGCCCTAGGTGCGACTAGATGGCGGACAATCAGGAGCGTGACAATACCCGCAGCCGCATCGGGGATAAGTATAGGCATAATCCTCGGATTTGGTAGGGCGATCGGTGAAACCATCGCAGTAATGATGGTATGCGGAGGTTCCCCGATAATTCCTATCTCGATTTTCTCCCCTGTTAGAACAATGCCACAGACAATAGCGGCTGAGATGGGAGAAGCTGTATTCGGAAGTGTCCACTACAATGCTCTATTTGCCCTAGGAATAGTCCTCTTTATCATAACTTTTTTGCTTAATTCACTTGCGGGCAGGTTACTGAAAAGAGGTTGGAGCGGAAGGAGATGAAAGCAACAAAGATTTCTCAGACTGCCGGATTTTGGGCGTCTAGATTTGCAATTTTGATTGTTCTCGGACTTCTCGGATATTTGCTATTCTATATAATCTGGAATGGGGCCGGGATCATAAGTTGGGATTTTCTGACCCAACCCCCCACCCAAGGAATGACTGAAGGAGGAATTTTCCCCATGATAATTGGGACCCTTCTTTTGGTGAGTTTGGCGATAGCTATAGCCCTTCCGTTCGGGCTAATGTCCGCTATTTACTTAGTGGAATACGCTCCAAGCGAAAGCAGGTTTGTCAGATGGGTTAACTCAGCGGTATACAATCTGAACGGGGTGCCGTCAATAGTGTTTGGTCTTTTCGGCTTGGCATTTTTTGTAAAATTTCTTGGATTAGGAGCCTGTCTACTCTCGGCTTCCTTAACTCTATCTCTGATGATCCTCCCCACTGTAATCACGACATCAGTTGAGGCCCTCAGAAGCGTGCCCGATTCATTTAGGGAAGGAAGCATGGCTCTCGGGGCGAGTAAATGGCAAACCATATGGAAGGTTGTTTCGCCTGCGGCATTTCCGGGGATTATAACAGGAGCTATCCTAGGGGTAGGAAGGGCGGCTGGAGAAACAGCCCCACTTCTCTTCACGGGCGCAGTTTTTTACATGAAGGGTTTACCAAGCTCTGTGCTTGCTCCAGTGATGGCACTCCCCTACCATTTGTTTGTGCTGGCGACTGAACATCCCAATATTTCCGAAGTTAGACCAATCCAATTTGGAACGGCCTTGGTGCTCCTCATGTTAGTCCTATCGATTAGCCTAATTGCGGCTCTGATCAGACATCGTTATAGAAAGATGAGGAAGTGGTAAGATGAAAGTAAAAATTGAGACAAGAAACCTAAACGTTTGGTACAGAAATAACCATGCTGTCGAGGATTTCTCCATCGAAATACCCGCGAACCAAATAACTGCTATAATCGGACCATCTGGCTGCGGAAAATCAACTTTCATAAAAACGCTCAACAGGCTCGTCGAACTTACCGAGGGGGCCAGGGTTAGCGGGGAAGTATTGATCGATGGAAAGAACATCTATGACTCAAATGTGGATGAAACCGAGGTGAGGTGGAAAATGGGGATGGTTTTCCAAAAGCCCAATCCATTCCCCAAGTCAATATACGACAACATAAGTTATGGCATCAGACTCCACAACCATTGTGACGGGGCAGAGTTAGATAAACGGGTCGAGGAGAATTTGAGAAAAGCTGCCCTCTGGGAGGAAGTAAAGGACTGGCTGAAGAAGTCTGCCTTCGAAATCTCAGGAGGGCAACAGCAGCGTTTATGTATTGCGCGGGCGCTGGCTGTGGAACCCGAAGTTATCCTGATGGATGAGCCGTGCTCGGCATTGGACCCGATCGCTACTACAAAGATAGAAGACCTGCTGTTCGAGCTGAAAAAGGATTACACGATAGTGATAGTGACTCACAACATGCAACAGGCCGCGAGGGTTTCCGATTACACCGCATTTATGTATTTGGGTAAACTTGTAGAATATGGACCGACTCATGAAATATTTGAGAGGCCAAAAAATAAGCAAACTCAGGATTATGTCAGGGGGAGATTTGGGTGAACAAGACAAGGCCAATTCACAGAAAGCGCTTCTCGGAGGAGCTTGAGGAGCTAAAAACTCGCTTGATGGAGATGAGTGAGCTAGCGACCGCATCAGTGGAAAATGCAGTCAAGAGCCTGACCGACCAGAACATCAAGCTTGCGAATAGAGTAATAAAATATGACGAAAAAATAGATAGCCTCGAACTTGAGATAGAGAAGACTTGCATGCGATTGATAGCCCTTCAACAGCCGATGGGGGAAGACCTGAGAACAATTGGAGCATGCTTAAAAATAATCACGGACTTGGAACGAATAGGCGACCGGGCAAAAGATATAGCCGTCATATCAAAGGGGCTCGCAGGAAGGCCCCTAGTCAAGCCCCTTGTGGATATCCCATTAATGTCGAAGTTGGCAATTGAAATGATGAAAGACAGCGTGAAAGCTTTCAAGACCCAAGATTCATCCCTAGCCTGGGGGCTGGGTGAAAGAGATGACAGAGTTGACCTGCTGTGCCAACAAGTCACAAGAGAGTTGTTTTCGTATATAATAGAGAACCCAAGAAAAACTTCAGATGCGTCCCAACTAATGTTTGTAGCTTCTTACTTAGAGAGAATAGCTGACCATGCAACGAATATAGGAGAAAGAGTAATTTACATTGTTAAAGGGGAACGAGTAAAAATAAACTGAGTTTCTCTCTCCTCGGCTTTATCTTCTTGAGCCAATATTTTCTTTCTGAACTTGGATAATGGCGCCGGGGCAGGGATTTGAACCCTGGAAGCGCTAACGCGCAACGGGGTGTTTGCAGTTGACTATAGCAACCCCGCTCCTTACCTGGCTGGGACACCCCGGCACTTAAAATGAAATCGGAGGTTTGCTCCTTTATAAGTAACCTTAATTCAAAGATTTCGGCAAGTGAACTGGATTAAAAGGCGACGAGCGCGCCCGAAGTTGACGCCTTCCCCACATGCCGATTACTGGCCCCAAACTCCATCTCGTGGTCCGCAAGCGTCGCACGTCCTATCTACGGCTGCTGACTTCCGCCCCTGACCGGATTCGACAGGTGGAGACAGTTTACCTTAGTGCTACCACCAAGGCCCTGCCGCCGCCGACCCTGCGGGACGAGATATCTTCGCCGGAAACCAGGTCGAACATATGGTTCCAACGCCGTCCTCGAGCTTCGGCCCACCATAAACCCCATTTGTGGTAGAGGCAAGGGGTGGCTGCCCGCCTAGCTCGCCGCAATATTAACTGGATTTGGGAGAAATAAGGGTTTTTTGTAACCGTTTCAACCCCAGTCCCTTCAGGAGTTCGCAGCTCTTGCAAATATTTATCGAGGTTCGCTCACCGCAGAGTTCGCATCTCCGCATTTCAAACTTTGGCGTCACGCGGGCAATATGCGGCTGTATCCTTTCAAACATCCTCAAGATCATGAACTTTGAGTTTGGGTGATTCGTCTCGAGGCTATTCAGAAAGTCGCGAATCTCCGTGTGGATGCCGCTTGCGTACGGGCAGACTCCCAGATGCACCTTTAGTCCGCTGAGCAAGGCGTAAAGGGCCACCTCTTTCTCCGGAATTTCGCGCAACGGTTTGATTCGCGGGACGAACCCCTTTTGCGGCGGATAAGTTGACCCCAAGCGGTGAAGCCGGGAGAGGTCCGCCCGCACGTAGTTGAGCATGATTGCTTGGACTTCGTCGTCGAGATTGTGTGCGGTGGCTAGTTTGTCGGCCTCAAGCTCGCGAGCAGCTTGGTTGAGAAGCGAGCGCCGCATCACCCCGCAGTAGGTGCAGGGGTTCAACCCAGTTTTTTTAAGTTTTGCCAATTTTACCATCTTGTCGAGCGTTGCGCCGAAAATCGGTTTGAAGCTCACGACTGCATGCTCGACACTCAACGATTTCGCATTTTCCCGGGCTATTGACACGCTTCGATCTCGATATCCCTTTATGCCTTCGTCAATCGTTATCGCAACGAGCTCACATTTTTTTTGTTTACAATAGTCGGCAAGCAAGTGCATGAGGACGACGCTATCCTTTCCACCGGAAACCGCTACCGCAATTCGCCCCTTCGGAGAAATCATTTTGTGCTCGGCGATTGCACGCCGGAAGCGCTTTTCGACGCTTTTGATCAAACACCGGTCGCAGAGAAGTACCCCCGCGTAGCGTCGGTGGTAAGCCGCGCGCCGCCCACAAAAAGTACACTTGATCACTCAACCACCCGTGACGATGGTCAAAATCTCGATGAGGTCACCATCGGAGAGGCGTTCCTCCTCGGCCACTATCTTCCCGTTGCGTCTCACGACGACGACCTCCCGGCTGTAGTCTAGCTCCCGCAGCAGGTCAGCAATGGTGGTGTGGGAGTCGAGCCGAATTTCTTGTTTGTGTTTCTTCCCGACTTGCTTTACTGTAACCGTGATGTGGGTCATTTCATCACATGAACATGGGTAAGAAGTTCACGATAATCAACGCCAGCACGATGAACGAGAATATATAGCTCACGCGTTTGGCCGTTTGTTTGGAACTCACTCGCTCAACCACACCCTGCAAGATGTAACCTCCGTCAAGCGGCACGAGTGGAAGGAGGTTGAACATTCCTATAGCGAAGTTGAGCAGAAACATCCAAGTTAGCACAGAGACCAATGGCCAAGGGATTAATACATTGTCGGAGTACGGGTGGAACAACGGTTGCCCCATGATTCCGTATGATATTGCAACGAAGATATAGATGGGATTGGTAAAATTCGATCTTGGCAGAGCAGAAATTGTGGCCATACCTATAAAACCACGATTTTCATTATCCTCCCTCGCAACGGTGGTAAGAGTAAATATCCCGTTATCAGAAACAATACTAATATTTTCCCCGGGGCGTATATTCTCTGTAAAGTCGTAGTAATCCTGCCAAGTATTCATCTCAACACCGTTAATCGAGAACAGGCGCATATCCGGTTGTATGCCCGCGTTTTCCGCTGGAGAGGTTTCACCTGTTCCCAGAACGTAAACACCCGGGCGTGGGACTACTACAACTAGGAGGATGGCTAAACAAAGTAGTGCAAAAAGGATATTCGCGAACGACCCTGCGCTATACATTCGAAGACGCTGCAGGATGGGTGCTTTCTTCAGGCGTTTTTCGTCGGGCTCAACAAATGCCCCTGGAATGATTATGAAAACCATGGCCCCTACTGATTTCGTTGGTATCCCCTGAGCTCGAAGCAGGAAACCATGTGAAAATTCGTGCACGAGGAGCAAGCTGAACATCGCGATTAAACCTTCCCAAAGGGGTATGGTCACTCCCGGTATCACGAGTCTCACGCCGGCGGGAGCGGCCGCTATTTTTGGAGATGTGAGGATAAAAACCGCACTTAATATGATGACTACAAACATGAAGATCATAAGTCCGAATCCCGTAACTGTGGCAGCATTTCCAAAAATGCGCCATCCTCGTTTGTGAGAGCGACCAACACGGTCAATGAAGTCTAAACCACGTTCAGTGTGCCACATCAGCACGCCGGGGGAAATTGCGAAGCCCCGCTTTTCGAGATGATATTGGCGATTCGTTAGAAGTATGAAGCCCCAGAATAGAAGCAATGCTATAACGATTAGCGCCCATTCTATCATTTGAGTCACAGTCTATCTATACAACCAACAAAGTTTAAACATCTGCGCTCAGCTCAATTGTTGGGGCACATGTTTTCTCTGGTGTTAACAGCGGTGAAAAATCGCGCGGAAGCTAAGCGACTTAGCGAGAAGTTGGTGGCAGAAAAGCTCGCGGCCTGCGTGAGCGCTCTGCCAGGCGCAAGTTCAATTTACAGATGGCGCGGAAAGCTTGAAAGAGCTGGGGAGGTTCTACTCTTAATAAAAACCTCAAACAAAAAACTCGACCGCTTAATCCCGCGCATCAAAGAATTACACAGTTATGAAGTGCCCGAAATTTTAGTGATCCCAATCGAACGCGGGGCACCTGAATATTTAAAATGGATTGATGAAAGTTTGAAGTGAGTTTATGAATTTCTCGCTCGGAGATTTACATCAGAAAGCGTCCGGGATAAACCTTCGAATGAGTCAAATTTCTGTTGCCCGTCTCATGAAAAACATTCTTGGTGGAAAACACATCGTAGGGCTTTGATATGGTCAAGCCAGTTCACGCCGCTGATGTTGCCGAAGTTGTGTATAGCGAAGAGCACTGGCAAATTTTCAGTGAATTACGAAAACGTGCGCTGGAATTGATAGAATCCTTAATGAAGCAAGGATTTGATTCGGTTGTGCACGGGAGCGTCGCTCGAGGTGATGTCCGCAAAGGTAGCGATATAGATGTGTTCGTCCCCTACGTCGTGCCCTCCTACAAGATCGAGCTAGCTCTCCATCAGTCCAAGCTTGAGCCGATGAAGCGGGAGATAGTTATGGCAACTCCTTGGCAGCTCCCGAAAGCAAACATTTACATCGAAGAAGACCGTTCGGTTACATTCCCGCTTGTGAGACCAAAACATCTAGAGGCTGAGTTCTATTTTTTCGGGGGAGCGGCTAGCTTCGCGCAGGTCAGGCAGGCGGTTCGTGTGCCGGGTGTCGACAAGCGCCTGATGCTGATCGAGCCTACACCACGGGGACATGTTGAAAGTCCAGTTATCGGTAGGGAAGCTGAGGTGGCGAAGCATGTCAATGTTAGCTTGGGGATTGTTCGAGAGCGCGTGCAGGTCCTGACTCGTAGGAAAGATGTAGGTCACACTGGAATTTTCATCCAACGCACACTTTTGCCAGACGAAAGTTTTGAGGAAGTTTTCAAGCGGTTGGTGGAGAGCCATCCGGAGATGAAAGTTCGACTCAAGAAGTAGCTTCCTTAAGGCGCGAGATGACGAACTCCTTATCAAGAACCGATATGAAGCTGCCCGCTCGGGGGCCGGACTCCCTACCCAGCAAGACTAGATAAATAGCTTTGAATAATTCGGGTGTTTTCAGATTAACTTGCTGGGCGAGTTCATAGATGTGGTTGTGAAGTTCGACCGGGGTAAAATCGCGGGAAGATATATCGGTAGTCAACTGTGTCAAACCCTGTTTCTGTTTTTGGGTGAGGAGCCCTGCAGCTTCGGCAGGAAGGGTTTCAGTAACTTTGAACCGCAGACGCTCGGGTGCATATTTTGGTACCCAATTTTGCGCACACCTCAATCGGCGGAGGGCTAGTTTAATATCAACTTCGCTTGGGTCCGTTAGTATTCCTCTGGAAGTTAAAACGTCGATTGTCTGCTTTTCATCTCGCATGACTTGGCTCAGCACTGCGGAAAATTTGAATGGTACACGCTGCACAGGTCGTTTTGACGTTTCGTGAATCTGGGAAAGCTGGTAGATGCGCTTGAGCTGTTCTCCCTTTCGGGCACCTGTTTCAATCATGCCGAAATAGACTTGCTCCACGAGGTCGTACTCATCGTAAAGATCCAGCAGCGCTAGTCCAGGGTCGAACTCCTTGGCCTTCATAGATTTACTCTTAAAGATGAAGTAGCGCAGAAGTTCGGGCTCGGCTATCTCAAGCCATTGGGGGAGCGTGAACACAACTCCTTTCGAAGATGACATCTGTTTGCCCTTGAGGCTGACCCATTCATATGGTACGGGATAAGGGGCTTTGTATCCGAAAATTTGTTTTGCGATCGATTTACCCGTATCGTAACTTCCGCCAACGACTGCATGATCTTTGCCGAAGGGCTCGCAGGTAACGCCGAGCAACTTCCAGCGCGCGGGCCACTCCACCCGCCAAGTCAGTTTACCCTGACCTTTGGTGAAATCGGCCTCTCCCTCATAACCACAGCCGGCAGCGTAGTCAGACCCCTCGCACCTATAACTTACGTAGTTATCGTGCCAGCTGTACGACCGAGTAGTTGCAAGCTTACCGCATCGCTCGCACAATGCATCATAAGGCAGCCAGTCCTCGGGCAATGGTCTGGAACGGTATCGGTTGAGGATCGTGCGAATTTTGTCGGCTTTCTCGAGGGCGACTCGGATTGAATCAGCCATCTTTCCGCTTTGATAAATTTCTGCACCTGAGTAAACCTTCACATCGACTCCGAAATCGTCGAATGATTCGATGAACGGGCGGGCGAAGTAATCGACGAAATTTTTGTACTTGGGATCGGGCGAGGGAATATCGATGTAGGGCACACCTAAGTACTGCGCATATTTTTCAGCCAACTCACCCTCGTTCAACGGCCAAGGTATCCTGCGCATGGGGTCGAAATCGTCGGCATACCAAAAAGCCTCCCCTTCGCCCCCTAATTCCTCTAGCGCTCTTCGGACCCCGTCTGCTATGAAGACATCATTGCAATGGCCAATGTGAATGTGACCGGAAACGGAGATTCCGCTGGCGATAACATGTTTTTTTCCCCGTTTGAGCAGGGTTTTTGCGACTCGGTCTATCCAGTGCATGTAACCGAGTAGATTTAATATTGTACACCTAAAATGTTAGCGGGTGTGAGATTGAAACCAGCCAAGCGTATGAAAGAAATCCCTCCGTCGAGCACGTTTAAAGTTTTGAACCTCGCCAAGGAACTCGAGCGCCAAGGAAAGGATATCGTCCACATGGAAGTTGGCGAGCCAGATTTTGACACTCCGGCCCACGTCAAGCGGGCCGCGGAGGAGGCCCTTGCGCGGGGGATGACAAAATATACACCGAGTGCCGGCCTGCCCGAGTTACGTGAAGCGATTGCGGAGCACTTAGCCACGAAGGGCATTTCCACGGATTCGAAAAACGTGATAGTTACTCCGGGAGCGAAACACGCTATCTTCTGCGCCTTGGCCGCAACACTTGACCCTGGAGACGAAGTGATAATTCCCAGCCCGTGTTGGACTTACGAAGCCATGGTGCGGATAGCTGGGGGTAAACCTGTGCTCATAGAGAGTAAACAATCTGATGAATTCAAGGTGAAAGTAGAACAAGTGCAGGAGGCGCTAAATAGAAATACAAGGATGCTTTTGCTCAACTATCCTAACAACCCAACCGGCGCGGTCATGCAACAAAAAGACCTTCAGCCCATCATCGATCTTGCTATCGATCATGAGCTTTGGGTTTTGTCCGATGAGATTTACGATTGCTTGGTGTACGATGAAAAACACATGAGCGTTATGTCGCTAGCGAATGCTGCTGAGCGCACGATTTACATCAACGGTTTTTCGAAAGCTTACGCGATGACAGGCTGGCGTTTGGGTTACGCGGTTGCACCGGTCGAATTGGTCAAGGAGATAAACAAGATACAGCAGGCATCGACAACGTGCGCAGCGGGATTTGTACAAGCTGGAGGCGTGGCGGCTTTGTGCGGTCCTCAGGATTGCGTCCGTGAGATGCGTGACGAATATCGAAAGCGTCGAGATGCGATCGTCAATGGATTAAACTCGATCGATGAATTCGAATGCGCAAAACCTGCAGGTGCTTTCTACGTATTTCCTCGCATCAAAAAACCGGAAGTTTCATCCTTAGATTTTTGCGAATCTCTTTTGCGCGAGGCGGGCGTTGCCGCGGTGCCCGGCAGCGGCTTCGGTCCCTATGGTGAGGGGCATGTACGTTTCAGCTATGCTACCTCGATACAGAATATCCAACGGGCGCTAGATCGGATAGAAGATGCTCTCGCAAAACGTTAGTTTAAATACCATAAAAAAAAATTATACTAGGAGTGAAAATGTCGAAGAAGATAATGGTTGTAGATGACGAGCCCCACATTTGTGAAGCGGTTAAAATCAATCTGGAGGCCGAAGGGTTCAAAGTGTTAACCGCGTCAAGTGGTCAAGAATGTTTAGACATGTTGAAAAACGAGTCAGTTGATTTGATCTTAATGGATTTCTTTATGCCAGAGATGAATGGTAGAGAATTGTGTTCAAAAATCAGGAAAGACCCAAAATTAGCGTCCCTCCCGGTAGTATTTCTAACCGTTGCGCAATTTGGTGGAATAGGGAAGGAGAAATTACGTAAATTGAATATCGCAGATTACATAGCGAAACCTTTCGACAACTCTGATTTAATCAGAATGGTAAAGAAAATTTTTAGATAAACGGGAAAAATTGAAAATTTCAGAATTATCTCTTGTAAGCAAAGGGTGAGGCACGGCGCCACCTGCTAGGATTGATTAGAAGAGCGTTACTTAAGTCTGTTTATTCTAGGCTTTTGTCCAATTTTAGGAGAATTAACACCAATTTTATAAAAAAATTCGTTGAAATTTTGGGAATTGTGATAAAACACCTTTTTTTATGGCTTATTACGAAGCTTTTAAAGTCTAAGATAAATGTTAATCAGTGGGGGTGAACAGGTTGGGCGAAGGCGAGGGCCTCGGAAAAATACTGTTCTTTTTCCGGCAAGCAATTGACGGAAATCAAGAGAGGTTAAGGAGGCAAAACTATGAAATCTGAAGAAAATGAGGTGGAAGTCTGAGTATTGATATCGGTTCCATAGTGGCTATTGTCCTGTCCATCACATATATCGTTATCATCAGTTGGGCCCTTATCTATTTCAGAAAAACTATAAGAATGCTCAGCGGCGGTAAGAACTGGAAGTTATTGATAGCGGGGGGCGCGGTATACGGTTTTAGCTTCATCGCCTTTTCACTATGGCATGAACACTCAATCGAATTTCTGATAAGCGACTTGAGCGGAGTGTTAGGGTCGGCTTTACTTTTGTACGGACTTATGCGGATGCACCGCTCGATAAAGAGGGCGAAAGGATGACAGTTCTCAGCTTCGTCGCTTTTATTATCATGCTCTTCGCGGTGTTTTATGCGTTCAGTATTCGGAGGATTTATCCGCATCCATTTTGGACTTGGTTCGGGATCGCACTCGTAGGAGCGACCTTGGGTGAAGCTGGACTCTTTTTACCTAGACCGGTTGCTGAATCGATTTGGCATTTCAATGTGCTCGTCCCCGCGTTGGTGGCAAGTGTATCAGCTCTAATCGCCGCTAAAAAATTGAAGGCCAGCGCCACATTTTCGAGGGCAGGGGTAGTTGTTGAGGAGAGAGGACTGTTGCGTGGGGAGTTGAGAGTGCTGAGGGCTTACACTCTTTTGACGAATCATTTTTTGGCAATCATCGCGCCACTTGTCCGAGTTGAACCTTTGAAATATACATTAAATAAATGCGTTGCCGAGCATGAGACACTAAAAGGTTGCGAAATAACCGACGAAGGGACGCTGAAAACGGATGGAATCATTAATCTTTTGAGTCGGATGAGTGAAGAGGAAGCTACACGAGAAATTTACAATGCATTTTCGGCGCTTAATTCGAGCTTAATCGAGCTTTACGCGAATCTCACTTCGCCTAGAAATGCTAGCATAACTGCGGCATCAGCAGCGATGGCAGAAATAGAACCGTATGCTGATATCTTTAGCAAGACTGGCGTACCGTTTGGTAAACATGAAGAGGTTATTTACCAGTATGGAGTATTACTCCACCTGCCTGACGGTATGGCAACACATGACAAAGCGAAAACATTCGCGTTTCTACTGTTCAAAGATGTTTTGGAGCCCCTCCTGAAGCGATGCAAATTGGAAACTGTCGATGCGGTTCGAGAGCTGATCAGAGAACTCATCGAGAAGAGGCTAATGACCGCCGGAATTAAAATAGCAAACGATGGGACGGTAGACCTCAGCGCGGTTTATGATGGAATTGAGGGGTTGCCCACTGAAATGAGCATCAGGGGGGCAGTATCACTGTTTTCTGCCGCCGCGAAAGCCTGTCTTCCCGTTATTCAGAAAGATATAGGTTTTGAACTCCTGAAGGAGAATATTGAAAATTTTTTCCGTTTGATGATGGTAGAAAAACTGCCACCAGGGTTTGACACGTTAGTTTTTTCTGAAGCGATCAACGTCCTACCAGAAGGCTTGCTAGAAAAGGAAAAAATGGAAATCTTGGAAAAAGACGAATTGGAAAGGAGAGTGAGAAAAAAAACCGCCGAACTGGAAAAGGCATATGCAGAACTTAAAGCGCTGGATCAGCTGAAGGACGAATTCCTCAGTATGATCGCACATGAATTGAAAACACCGCTGACACCTATGAGTAGTTTTTTGCAGTTGATTGAAAGCGAAAAACTTGGAGAAGTAACCGATAAGCAGAGGGATGCTTTAAAAATAATTTTTCAGGAGATCGGGCGCATGAGAGGCACAATCGATAAGATTCTGGAGATATCAAGGATAGAATCAGGAAAGATGAAGCTCGAACTTGAAAACTTGCAACTGACGGATCTTATCCAAAACACGATTGAGAAGATGAGGCCGATAGCCGATCAAAAGGGTATTGCTCTTAATCAAGAGGTAATCGAATTGCCACTGATCAGAGCAGATGGAGAATGGTTAAGGGTTGTTTTGAACAACTTGGTCGAAAACGGGATCAAGTTTACGCCTGAGGGACGCCCAATAACAGTCAGGGCCAAATTACAGGAAGACGCTGTTTTGGTCGAGGTGATAGACACTGGCATAGGGATTGCACCAGAAAACATCCCGAAGCTTTTCACGAAATTCTCCCAAATAGACTATTCCGTTCCGGGAGCTGGTCTGGGTCTGAGTATATGCAAGATGATCGTGGAAGCACATGGGGGGAAAATAGGGGTGAAGAGTAGACTGGGTAAAGGCTCGACATTCTTTTTCAAACTACCGGTAAAAATATGAATTTCATCATTTTTTGTTTGCCAAGAGTTTACATAGGGGGCGAAATATCTTCCAGCCACGCGGAAATGCAAAGTACACTTTTCAGTCTTTGAGAGAGTGTTTGAATCTAGGAAAAATTTTAACATCGGAACAAAAATAGCGAAACAAAATCTAACTTTCAAGCAATGATTACACTCGTCTTTCATCGTAGAAAACAAAACACAAAACTATTAATATGACGGTCAAGATAATAAATTAGAATAGGAAGGAAAACATGACTAAGAAACTGGTTCTAGCTGATCTCTTTTTCAACACCGAAAAAGGGTTTGAAGATTATGGCATGGTGACTTGGGGTAAGGAGCGCAAAATCAATGTTAATCTAGTGCATACGGAGACACTTTCAGCCTATGATGCCTTCATGAACGCAACCAAACTTGGCATTTGCAGATACGACGTTACCATGATATGGGGTGGTCTCATCCCCTCAATAGCGGCAAGGAGATACGTCTTGAATCTAGATGATTATGTGACCCCTCAGAAAATAGCTGGTTTCCTTCCAGCCAGCATGACCTACATGGATTACAGGGGCTCTTTGTATGCTCTACCCGTAGTATCCAACGTTATGGTGTTTTATTATCGGACGGACCTGATCAAAACTCCACCCGCCACGGCGGAAGAATTCCTAGAGCTATCGCGAAAATTCAGCAGGCCCCCTTATCTGTATGGATCTGTTTTCTCACTTGCGAGGGGTCCTGCTTTGGTGAACAAGTTTCTAGTCTGGCTGTACACGAACGATGGCAAGCTGTTCGATGAAGACGGCAAACCCGCTTTCAACAGTAGAGAAGGAGTAGAAGCCTTGCAGTTCATGGTGGATTTGGTAAAGGTAAGCGGCAGCACCCCCCCTGCGCTGAAGTATTTGGATACACTGAGTGAATTGGGCTATTTCGCCTCGGGGAAAGCGGCCATGGCGGTAAATTGGTCAACCATTGGTCAGATTATTGACCCCAGATCAGTTGTGAAAGACAAGTGGGCCATCGCTCTGATCCCGGGGATTAAGCACACGGCATCCCTGATCGGTACGGACGGATACATCGTTTCTCCTTACACTCGTTACCCAGAGGAAGCGGTCGAACTGGCTAAGTATATGACAATGAATTACGAAGTGGCAAAACGTCGCATGTTCTACGGAGAGCTACCAGCGCTAAAAGCCGTTTGGAAAGACCCTGAAATAGTGGCGAAACGTGGACCTTTCCTCAAGGTAGTCCAGGAGCAGCTGAAATCCTCGAAGGTCGAGTTCAATCATTCCGAGCTAGCGAGGGAGTTTACAAACCCGATGGTAAACGAAATACAATCCGCGTTGCTCAGACAGAAAACACCCGCACAGGCGTTAGATGACGCCGCGGCCGCAGTGGAGAGGATACTCGAGATAGGGATAGTTTAGCTGAACGTTTTCGATACCTATTTTATAAGCCTTTTTACCCTTCTGATTAAATCAGAGTTGTCGAAAGGTTTCGCTATGTAATCTGCGATATTCAATTTGCGCAGCTTCTTCTTCCCAACTTCGCCGAATTGTGCGACGGTGCGAATCGCTACTTTGAGGAACTTTAACGTGGGATCCTCTCTTATCTTTTCAAGCACTTCCCTGCCATTCATTCCCGGCATGAAGAAATCTAACAAGACTAGGTCGACTTGTTCATTTTTTAATTTTTCCAAACACTCTGGTCCACTTGCAGCGGTCAGAACTTTTAATCCTTCGGCTTCAAACATTGCTTTCATCGCTTCACGAATGGGCGCCTCGTCATCTACAACCATTATCTTCTTCGACATTTTTCTCAAATAAAAAAGAACTTTTGCTCTCTTTAACTCTTGCGGCGCCAAGCGGCAGACAGCAATTCTTTTAAGGGCGGGACTTGACGCAAAGCCATTCTGGTAGCTCAATTCGGGATAATAACCAATACGTGAGTAGTATTCAAAGGTGTAATCTCAAAGCACATACTTTTTTCATTGTCGATTGTATAGAGTCCATTGTAATCGAAAATTGTTTCAAGTGATAGGATGGTTGGAAAAGGTGAAGAATAAAATAGTCAAAAGCAAATCCAATTTGTTAGTCACGATAGACCCGAGTAATTTTTCAAACAGACAATTCGCAAATATGAGGAGAAAAATGAAGGAGATGAATGTAAAATAATTTGTGTATATGTGAAAAGTTACATAAGGTTAATCAAAGATGGAGGATATATCTGAACACGAAATCAGCTAGAAGCAGGCGTTTAAATGCAAAAACATAGTATGACGAAAATAGCGAAGGGAGTGTTTTGGATACACAGGCCACAGCTTTCTATAATGGCGTTTCTTATCTCTATTGCCGGAATCTTTTTAGCAGGCGGGTTTGATTTGGTCCTAATGTTAGAGGTGGGTTTCTTATTCTGGTTTATACAGTGTTTAGCCCACCCAATAAATGACTACTTCGATAGAAAATCAGATGAAACTGGCAGGCCAAGTGCGCCGATTCCTGCAAAATTGTTAACTTTAAAACAAGCCAAAATTATTATTGGTCTGGATTATATTACTGCGGCAATCTTAATCATAATCATACCTCTGAATCTCACAGTTAAAATTTTCGCGACAATTGCCCTTTTTCACACTTACATCTTTTCTGCACCCCCTGTTCATGCAACCGCAAAAGGCATTTTGGCGAGTATTGTACTGGCCACCGCATTTATTACAACATTCTTAGGCGGGTGGGTGGCAGCAAGTGGGTGGAGATATGACCCCATCCTCATACCTCTTTCTTTGCTCATAGGTTCTACGCATATGACCGCGAAAAATATTGCAGATATTATTGACGTGCACTCAGATAAAAGATCAGGACGTGTCACGCTTCCGATGCAGATAGGTGTCAAGAAATCGTTTTACGTAGCGGCTTTTTTTGGAATATTCACCATTTTTTTGTTTTTCTTATCAGATTTCTTTTGCCGTATGAATGTCCTTTACTTGGCTACAGGTGCGATCGGTTCTATTATTACCTTTCTGTGTCTTTTCTATTTTCAAAAAGATTTTGGTAAAGTGACGGGGAGAAAATATTTTGAAATATCCACGCTACCAACATTTATATTTCCTATCGCGATAATACTGGGGTCAATCTGAACACATTTAAATTTGGATTCAACTCTAAGGTACTGGTTGGGTGTTGATAGTGCCTAATGATAAAAGAAAGTCATCGCGACTAATTGCAAAAATTACAAAATTTTATCGAAGTGTAACTCTAAAGAATGAAAGGGGAAGAGAATGTTTGAGCCATTAATTTTTTTATTTGTGAGTTTTGGGCTTGTGTTTGTTATTTATTCCGTTTTAAGCATTTACAAAGCCCTGAATTTTCTTCGCTTCCCTAAGCTTTTGATGCCTATAGGATTAGGCTTCATCGGTGGCACACTACTCTCTGTGGGAATTCTCTTTCTACATCTGGGTGGGGTTCTCGATAAGTATGGCTGGATCATTTTCATTTATCCATGTGTTGTCGGCCCTCTGTCTATCCTTGCAGTTTACAGCCTTAGGAGGAAGTTGCACGCTAGTTGACCTACTTGCAACATTTGGCATTGGAACGATGTTAATAACGTGCTTTCTAGTACGTTACTTACCTATAAGTTTCAAACTTCAGAAATATATCGGGAGTTCAGCTTTTTTTGCGACGTTAGTCTGGATATTACTCTATGTGTTTATTCAAACTGGACAGGATGTATTTATTGTGGGTTTAGCGATATCTACCCTCATCTCTTCTATTCTCGGAGCATTAGCTGGCAGAGAAGTATTAAAAATTACTCGCGCGCCAAAATATATGTTAGAAACGTCCGAGAAAACTCATTAAAAAACAGGTGATTTTGCTTGAAACCTATGCCGAGATAATAAATAGATTATTGAGCCGCATGGTTTTTATTTGTGATATCAAAGCAATTAAAAATATATTTGACAAGCGCGAGGAAGACCAACCAATTCTCAAAGGATGTTGGTCAAATGAAAATACGATAAACACAGACGCGGTGTTAAAGAATCTTGGAGAAACAAGCGAGGGAGAATCCGAATCCAAGTTGTTAAATGCATTTTCGAGTCTTACTTCAGGGCTCATCGACTTGTACGGCACCGTCACCTCGCATGACCGCGCAACCGCGATGGCAGCAACAGTAATAAACGAGGTAGGAATCAAGCGGCACGACGGAATCTTGGGGAGAGTAGGGGTACCGCTTGGTAAATATAATGAAATCTTATACGAACGGGGGATATTGCTCCATTTACCAGATGGTATAGCCCTACAGGGAAAAGCGAAAACCTTTGCATTCATGGTTTTCAAAGATATTCTTGAACCACTTTTAAGACAATGCATTCCGAATACTATCGATGAAATTAGAGATCGATTCAGAGAACTCACAAAGAGAAAACCGATTATTATGGGAGTCAAAATAGCCGACAATGGAACGGTGAATATCAGCAAGTTATATAGCGACATTGAAGGATTACCCGCCGAAAAAAGTGTTGAAGAGATAATATCCGCCTCTTCCGCTGCATTAGATGTTTGTTTTCCTATTATCCAAAAAGATATAGGCTTTAATAGTTTGAAAAAAATCACGGAAAATATTTTTCACTCCAAGATTTTCGAAAAAATACCAAAAGAGTTCGACTTATTGGCAACTTTTTTAGAAATTACTAAACCAATGCCTAAAGGTATGCTGGAAAAAGAAAAGTTAACTTTCTTAAGTAAGGAAGAATTGGAGCGAAGGGTAAGGGATAGAACTGCCGAATTGGAAAAGGCTTACAGAAAATTGAAAGTACTGGATCGTATGAAAGATGATTTTCTAGACATGACTTCACATGAGTTGAGGACTCCGCTGACCGCTATAAACAGCTTTCTACAGTTAATAGGCAGTGAAAAGTTAGGAAAAATTACTAAAAAACAAAAGAATGCTGTGAAAACCATTTCTCAGGAGTTGAAGCGTCTTAGGGATTCAATCGATAAAATTTTAGAAACATCTAGGCTGGAATCGGGGCGCATACAATCTGATATGAAAGCCCTGCAACTAGCGGAACTCATTCAAAAAACGGTTAAAAAAATGAAAATATTAGCCAAGCAAAAAGGGATTACAATAACCCAAAAAATAGCAAAATTACCTTTGATCAAAGGTGATGAAGGGCAGCTGATAGGAGTCATGACCAATTTGATTGATAATGCGATTAAATTCACCCCGAGAGGAGGCATAATCACAGTTGATGCCAAAAAGAAGAAAGATAATATTTTAGTCGAAGTAAAAGACACGGGCATGGGAATAGCCAAGAAGAACCTGCCAAAGCTGTTTACAAAGTTCTTCCAGGTAGAGCACTCCATTCCAGGTGCTGGTATGGGGTTACGGATATGCAAGATAATTGTGGAAAAGCATGGGGGGAAAATAGGAGTGAGGAGTAGACTGGGTAAAGGTTCGACATTCTTTTTCGTGCTGCCAATAAAACAATAGACAACTGTTGATAACATCTTTAATTTAGGCAAAATGGCGAATAGACTCCATGAAATAATTAAACTTTTTCCAAAGGAAACCTTTTATTTCAAACTCAGCAATAACTATTTGATTACATGCGCAATTTACTAAAACGGACGGAGAAAGAACCACCCTTAGATGTAACCGTGAAAAAGCTGACGAAGGAACGGAAAAAACGTGAAAAAGAGGTTGAGGGCCCTGAATGGGTGAAAACTGGAATTCCCGGGTTTGATGACTTAATCGAGGAAGGGGGCATCCCAAAAGGCGCAAATATCCTCATTTCGGGAGGGCCGGGAACCGGAAAAACGATTTTCTGTTTACAGACCCTTTATAACGCAGCCTGCAACGGACATAAATGCCTGTATATCACATTTGAAGAATCGCCGGAGAGTTTGAAAAAACACATGAAGCAATTTGGTTGGAAAATCGACACCCTCGAGAAAAATGATTTATTCGTTATAAAAAGGTTGGATCCATTCCGCATAGCGAGGTCTGTCGAGGCGTTACTTGCAAAGGCAGCAGGCCAGTTGCCGATAGAAATGAAAGGATTGCCGAAATTAATCCCTGATGGTTTCAATCCGTACATGATTGCGATGGACTCGGTCTCTGCTCTTGAATCCGCGTTCACAGGAAAACCAGAGAGTTACAGAATTTATATCGAACAACTATTCAGGCTTTTTGAGGAGGCTGGAGGGATGACCTTTTTGATAACGGAAACGGAGGAAGCTCCGAAGAGATACTCAAGAACTGGCGTAGAAGAATTTCTCGCGGATGGTGTATTTGTCTTTTACTACGGCAAGGTGCGAGATATGCGATTGAGGGCCGTTGAAATATTAAAGTTGAGAGGAGCAAAGCACATAAACAAAATCGTGCCCGTCTATATAACTGACAAGGGAATAGAAATTCTCCCTGGCGAACGCATTTTTGAGGTTGAATAAAAATTAATTATGTTAGTTAACCGAGTCCAAGTAATCAAACGAAACAGCGGCAGATATCAACCTTCTCCAGTAATTCCCCAACCCTTTAAAATAATTCCCTTGTGGGTTAACTTGTACGGGGTTGGTTTCATGACGTAATTTATCCCTGGCATTTTTTTAATTGTTAGCCAGCGATGATATTTTTCTTTCCCCCTCAATGACAGTTCGAACACAGCATCAGAAAAATCCATCGCCCAACTCACGGTTGTTTGACTATGCGAGCGCGGATTTAATATGAAAATCCCTATGCTCCCGTTAAGCTTGGCTAACACGCTTAGGTACCTCATGAGCTTTAAAACAGGGGCTTCTCCCGCAAAGAGCATCAGTACAGAAAAAGTGTGATGGATAAACCGTAAGTTGTTGTCTGCTTTCTCGCCAAGAGACTCTCTAGCCATGGCAAAAGCTCGTTGAACTTTGCTCAAATCGCTTATGTCCTCTATGACATGCTCCACATCTGTCGGAGTTTGTTTGAACCCGCTGACTTGCGTGTATCCGTCGATTATTTGTAGCTTACCCGTCTCCTCATATGGTCTCACGTTAAATTCGAGGTCATCGGCAATCGACCTGACCAAGGCAGGTGGGTGGTCGTAAGAAACGAACTGGCCGTATTCACCCTTTGCCAGACCTTCGCAAAGAATTTTCATAGCGAAAGTTGCACCCTTTGTCCCTGGCTCTTCAAGCAAAAGTATGGATGTTCCTCTGGGGATTCCGCCACCCAAAAATTCATCTAAACCCTTAATACCGGTTTTTGCTAACTTTTCCAAAACTACACCAACCTCTTTTTTAAGCCTCCAACTTCATATTAGTTAAATCGCCCCTTTATTAGTGTTTTTCCTTTGATAGATTACCATTTTTTCCTTAGATATCCATATTTTTCACATTCTAAATCTTATGTTTATTCATGAGATGTTTATTCTGTACTTTCTAGGGGCCAACACAATTAAAGAGAGGGCGAATTCGGCATGAATGAATCGATAACTTTGTTTATCCCATAAAATAGAAGATTTGGTGCGCAATAAATCTCTTTGAAGTTTTTGTTATTGGTATTATAAAGGGGGAAACTAGAATATTAATGGCAAGCATATGTATAGTGAAAACCCAAGGTATCTCTGTAGGTACCGGAGTACCGCGGAAGAGGATGGAGGATGAGACAAATTAAGAAATTGCGGCGATTGCCTGCAACGCTTTTGCTGGTAGCCGCAGTAATAATATCTTTGTTGGCATGCTTAATCACGCTACCTGCTGCCGTCCATGCCAGCATCAGTACACTAAATCCTAATGCAGACGGAAATTATCAACAATGGACTCCTGTTGGTGGCACTTCTTACGAAGCAACTTCAGACGAGTCAAATAACACTTTTGTTTATGTCGCTGGAAATATAACTTATAAAGAAACTGTAAATTTGCAAGACCCAACCTTTCAAGATACCGCTGCAATCAACAATGTTACCGTGTATGTGCGCGTTTTGGCTAGTACGCAAGGACAACAAGTCGTTATCCTCATCAGAACTGACGGCACAGATTATGAAAGTGGAACAATGGGAGTAAGCAAGGGTGCTTTTACAGATTACTCAAATGTTTGGGGAAATAATCCTAAAACTGGTCTGCCGTGGACTAAAGCGCAAGTGGCAGCTTTGGAAGTTGACATAATGGCGTCAAAATTGGATGCCGGTGAAAATATAGAGTGTTCAGAGATATGGGTAGTGATCAACTATACGCCATTCGACTTCTCGATAAGCGCATCACCCAGCAGCCTCTCGGTCCAGCAGGCTGGCTCGGTATCGACAACGGTTAATGTTATGCTTATCCAAGGTACGGCTGGGACTGTCAACCTTAGCGGCACATGGATTGGGACTGCGCCGGGCGGGGTTACTCCAAGTTTTAGCCCATCCTCTAGTACTCCAGATTTTGATAGTACTCTAACTTTTTCAACAACCGCAGCTGCAACAGTTGACAACTTTACCTACAGGGTGTTCGGTAAAAGTGGTGATCAGACTCACACCATAGATGTCAAGCTGGAGATAACCGAGCTGATATTCCCGGCTGCCTCCACTTTGCTTTCACCGGAGAACGGAATAACCACAGATATCCTCACGCCAAAGTTTGACTGGGCCAATGCCGCGGGTGCCACATCTTATATACTGGAGATAGCAACAGACAACACTTTTTCAAACATCGTACGCACCAAAACTACGATAGAATCGACCACGACTCTTTCCGAAACCGAAAAGTTATCTTATGGGATTCATTACTACTGGAGAGTCCGGGGAATAAACGCCGCAGGGTCAGGAGATTGGTCGTCTATTTGGAGCTTCATCGCAAAGACAACCGCCCCGAAGATTTTGATTTTTAAAATTGATACCAAAAATCAATATACAAATTCCACGAGTGTCGAGTTGGCCATATCCGCGCTGAACGCGGTGGAGATGCAGTTCTCAAACGACGGGGTGATATGGGGTGAATGGGAACCCTACCAGACATTAAAATCTTATTCGTTGGAGCCACCGGACGGCGTCAAAAACGTTTACGTCAAGGTCATGGACAATGTTGGAGATATTGGGCAGACAATTCTAGATTCGATAATCTTGGACCAAACGCCACCAAGCACCACCTATTCTCTTTCGGGAGACCTGGGCACAGATGGTTACAAGGACTCGGTTGTGGTCACGCTGACCAGTATAGACGTTTACAGTGTTGCGTCAATAAAACACAAAGTTGATAACGGCGAGTGGCAAACAGGGAACACATTCGTGATTTCGAGTGAGGGTAAGCACACAATCGAATATTACTCAACAGACGCCGCTGGGAACGACGAGGGGATAAAATCTTTCCAAGTGACGGTATACACACCTTTTACCTTCCCGCTGACCCTATTGTTGGGCATTCTTTTGGTGATTGCGGCAGTTGTATTCGTCGCATTGCTCCGCCTAAGAGGTCCCTCGCCTAAAAAAATGTTAAATATGGTTCTGGAGGAAAAAAAGGAAGCCTTAATGCTCAAAAAAGATGCTGCCATAAAATATTTCAAAAATGGCTCCATAAGCAGGGATATCTACGATGAGTTGATGGCAAAATATGATAGCAGGATGGCGGAACTCGAAGAAAAGGAGCGATTGTTGCGGGCGAGAATAAAAAGAAAACCAAAGAAAAATGCCAAAAAGCGCGAGAAGAAAAAGTCGAGAGAAGCAACGGAGAGGCTCCAGAGTATAAAAAAGAAAATAGATCGCGTTTGAAATACGCCGTACAGGGCGGCCGATAATGACGAATAAAAGTAGGAATTAAAAAGATTATAGCGAGAAAACCTCGAATTCATTCGCAGGGGGGCCAAGAACTAGGCTTCAGAAAATTCATAACTGCTGCTAAGCACTAACTTTATTTTTTTGGCTTTTTCACGTCCGATGCCACGCACCTGCCGTAAATTGTCTTCGGATGCCGCCATCACCCGTTCAACCGTGCCAAAGTGTTCGAGCAGCCGCTTGGCGAGCACAGCCGATACTCCGGGAAGTCCTTCGACTACGAACCGCTGTTGCTCGGACAAAGCCAACCCCTTGGGTTCACCGCGTATGGCAATCTCTCGAGCCTCCCCAACCTGTTCGCGTCTAGCGACGACGGCGAGGATTAGCGCGGTTTCTTTTTCATCTCGGGTTGGCAATATTGGAATTTTAAACTCCACGGCAAGCGCGGCAAGCGCCCCACGAATCGCGTTCGGGTGAATTCTCCTTCGTGAGTACAAACTTTTACCTTCCAAGATGAGTATCGGGCGCTCAAAGGTTTCGCTCAATTGCTTGGCTTGACCTAAGAGCCGTTTGTCGACAATTGACTGCAAAAAATCAGCCGTGGATT
Organism: Hadarchaeota archaeon (SeqCode); assembly: GCA_964514965.1. Lineage (GTDB taxonomy): Archaea > Hadarchaeota > Hadarchaeia > Hadarchaeales > Hadarchaeaceae > DG-33. Next base: position 226,417 of record CAZETV010000001.1, read on the forward strand.
TTCTTTCTACCGCCACTCGGTCAGACAGAATGAAATCTCCAACACTAAGCTGACGTGATTCAACGTCGACACCGAGCTGCGTGAGTTCGTGCACAACGCCAGATGGAATTTCACGATTGTCTGCTATTATTTTTATCTTTTTTTCAACGAACCTTTCAATTGGTTTTTGTTCGGTCATTTCTTAGCCTCTTCTCAAAATATGCGGCGAGAAGATAAAAATAGCGATTAAAAATGGAGGAAAATCATGACTGTTTATCAGGGAATTATAATGCTATAAACCATTATCCACAGGATTAGCCACATGATGAAAAATCCCCAAAATCCTTTCTTAAACGCAGTACCCCCTGTCCAATTTCCACCTAGGAATTCACTAGGAGAAAATTTCAGAACACGTGGAGCCAGCTTATACGCGATGTAAAAGAAAAAGAAAATAATCGCAAGTAAAGCTAATGCACCTTGTTCCGACGATAGGCTGCGCGGTAGAAGACCCGAAATGCAGCCGGCTATCGCCCCCCAGCCCGCAAACAGAAGGGTAATTTTACCTACGAGTTCCATATTATACACCCGGTGATAACATGAAGCTATTCATGTCTTCCTTGGACATTATGGTCTGCACTCAAGAGCTTAAAAACGCTATCGGTGGCTGGGTCGATAACGTGTATGAGCTAGACGGAACTTTCCTTATGCGATTGCGCTCGCCAGACAAGGGGCGCCAAGATCTGATCCTTGAGCCGGGCCGCAGGGTTCACCTCACAAGTAGAAAATATAAAACTCCAAAAAAGCCGAGTGCCTACGCGATGTTTTTGCGCAAGTACTTGGTTGGTGCACAACTAACAGCAGTTGAACAGCCCGGTTTAGAACGCATTGTCGAGTTCAAATTTTCTGGGAAGGAAAAAAGCGTCCTCATCTTGGAACTCTTCGGTAAAGGAAACCTAATTCTCTGCAACATCCAGCTCGACATTATCCAACCCTACCGAGTTGAAGTATGGCGGCATCGCGTACTTAAGCCTCGTGAAAAATATCTTCACCCTCCAACGAAGAGCGTTGATATACGAGAACTCGATGTTCAAGGACTGCGCCGTGCTCTCGAGGGAGCTCCAGATGTGGTGCGAGCCCTAGCGGTAAACCTGAATGTGGGCGGCCCGCTCGCCGAGGAGATATGCGCTCGAGCTGCGGTGGCGAAAAGTCGCGGACCAAGCGAACTCTCCAAACAAGAACTCATTGTAATCCTTCAGGCCGTCAAGAGCTTGTTCACACAGGAACCATCGGTGCATGTCGTATATGGTGATGGTAAACCTGTAGATGTTCTACCGTTTGATTTCAAAACGCACATAAGAAAGCGGGTGAAAAGATTTGATTCATTTAGCGAGGCCCTTGATGAATATTTCGGTACTCTCGCAGTTAGCTCAGCGACAGATAAACAGAGCAAGAACTTTGAAAGAGAGCTTAGTAAGCTTCGCAGCCGGCTGACAGAGCAAGAAAGACACTTCGCGGACCTCTATGCGAAGTCCAGCAGTGCCAAACAGAAAGCAGATTTCGCCGCAATCCATCATGCGCAGATAAACGATTTGATGAATTATTTAGAGAGGCTTAGGCGTGCGAAAGGTTGGCAATCGGCAATCAAGGCAATAGACGAAGCTAAAGCGGCTGGGGAGTTATGGGCAAAGACTATCAGAAAGGTCGATCCAGGGGCTGCAAAAGTTGAATTTGAGTTAGCTGGGCAACGTATTCTCCTCGACCTTCGTTTATCCGCGTTCGATAATGCGTCGCGATTGTACAAGCGGTATAAGAAACTAGCGGAAAAAGCGGCGGGAGCTAAGGACGCTATGGAACAGACAAGGCGGGAGCTTGACCGATTGCTTACCGTTGGCATGCCGAAGCCCAAGGTTTCAATGCCAAGTAAGCGCAGAAAAATGAGGTGGTTTGAGCGTTATAGGTGGTTCATCTCGTCCGACGATATGCTGGTTATCGGAGGACGGGATGTGAAGACCAATCAGGAAGTTGTTGAGAAACACATGGAAGCTGGCGATCGATACCTGCACGCCGATATAGTCGGCGCTCCACATGTCGTGGTCAAGGCAGCAGGCAAGGAAGTACCTGAGACCACCATCAGGGAAGCAGCAGAGTTCGCAGCTATGCACTCACGGGCGTGGCGGGAGGGGCTGGGAGAACTGGATGTCTACTGGGTGACGCCCGCGCAAGTTTCGAAGCGGGCGCCGACCAGCACCTACCTGCCAAAAGGAAGCTATATGATTCGCGGAGAACGCAACTTTCTAAAAGTTCCAACCGAGGCGGCCGTTGGTGCAATGGTTGTTAATGATGAACCGGTGGTCATTTGCGGCCCTTTAAGTGCGATTAAAAAACATTCGCAAAATGTTGTCAGAGTCGTCCCGGGAAGGTTAAAGAAATCCGAGCTTGCACGTGAAGTCCGGGCATTTTTGCAGACGGGGAAAGTAGATGTTTCGTTGGATGAACTCGAGCGAGCGCTCCCGCCCGGCAAAGGCGACATCAAGCGGGAGCCAAGCTGATGCAAAAGCGAATTTTTGTGATCGCAATTTTTTTGATAATTTTCGGCTGCGTAGCAACTGCTCACTTGGGTGAAGCTCAGCAAGAGTCGGTCTATGTAATAGATGTTAATGGGACGATCGACTCCGGCATCTCGAACTTCATCAGGAAATCAATTGACCGAGCCGAGCGAGACAACGTTACGTTGATAATAAAGATGAACACACCAGGCGGATTGCTCTCGTCGACGAAGGAAATCGTTGATCGAATGCTGAATGCGAAGGTGAAGCTCGTTGTATGGGTCACGCCACGAGGGGCATGGGCTTACTCCGCTGGTACCTTCATCCTTCTAGCATCCGATACCGCGGTCATGGACAACGGGACAACAATCGGGGCCGCGCAACCGAGGCCGGAGGACCCAAAAGTTACCGCGGCGATGGCGGAGTGGATAGGAGAAGTGACCGACCAACGAGGGCGACCTGGAGATATCGCAGAATTATTTGTAGCCCAAAATTCAACGATGGAATCTCAGGAAGCTCTCGACAACGGGATAATAGAGCTGCGCGCCAGCAGCATTGACGAGATATTAGATAACATTGGCTTATCTGGAGCTACGGTAAAAAATCTCGAGATGGGCGTCTTCGAAAAAGTGTTGAGGGTGCTCAGCGACCCAAACATAGTTTCCATCTTGTTTATAGCCGGCCTGCTTGGTGTCTTAGCCGAGATAACAACCCCTGGAATAGGGGTCCCCGGCATAGCTGGCGTGATATGTTTGTTGCTGGCCTTCTGGGGTTTAGGGATACTCGAAATAAATTATGTCGGAGTTGCGCTGATCCTGCTTGGAGTGGTGTTGATTGCGGCCGAACTCTTCACGCCCGGCTTCGGTGTTTTTGGGATTGGTGGGGGAATTGCCCTCTTCTTGGGCCTGCTGATGATCGATAAAGAGCCGTGGATTGAAGTCGCAGGCAACTTGGCGAAAGGAGCAGCGATAGGTTTGCTCGCTTTATTTGCCATTTTAATCGCGCTGGCGAGGCGTGCCATGAAGAAGCCCGTGACTGTGGGCAGAGAAGCGATGGTAGGACAAGTTGGTGTCGCTACTACCAACATCGCCCCAGACGGGATGGTCAAACTAAAGGGTGAATTTTGGCGTGCAACTTCTGAAACACGAATACGAAAGGGCGAGGAAGTCGTGGTCAAGGATGTGAAGGGTTTGGTGCTAATAGTCGAAAAAAGTGACAAGAAATAATTTTTCTTTAATTACTTTTTCGTGCTTTCCCTTCCTTTTCTCTGAGCTGCAGAGATTAAACCGAGCACTTCTCCAAGCTGGGTTCCGAGCTGGGTCGGGCTCACCACAATCATGTTCTTTTCTCGGGCTATCTCGGTAAGCGTTTGAAGTTCTCGAAGCCTTAGTGCAGCAGGATCTGCCCGATATTGCTTCGCGGCCTCAGCCATCTTCTTCGCGGCCTCGAACTCACCCTGAGCCATTATCACTCTCGATCTCCGCTCCCGCTCTGCTTCCGCTTGCTTCGCTATCGCGCGGAGCATTTCCTCGGGCAAGCTCACGTCCCTTATCGTCACCGAACTCACCTTTATGCCCCAAGCGTCAGTCGCCTCATCGAGAATCTTCTGAATGCCTATATTCAGTTCGTCACGTTTAGTCAGCAATTCGTCCAAGTCCCTTTGTCCAAGTACATCGCGCAGCGTGGTTTGAGCGAGTAAGCTCGTGGCCATGATGTAGTTCTCAACTTTCAGTATGGCATCGTTCGGATTTACCACCCGCATGTAAACGACCGCATCTACATTGACGCTCACGTTGTCTCTGGTGACCACTCTCTGTTTAGGCACATCGAGCGTTATCGTGCGCAGGTCAACTTTCTTTATCCTATCTAGTACCGGATTTATCAGGAAGATTCCAGGCCCCTTAATCCCTGCGTACCTGCCCAACCTGAATTTCACTGCACGCTCGTATTCCCGAAGAACCTTTATCGCGAGCATCAGAAATACGGCGAAGATAAAAACGATGAAAATAATCAAACCTTCCAACCATGTCACAAACTCACCAAGCTCTATTCTATAGAGTACCAGTATTTGTATTTATAGGTCAGGTGCTACGCCAAGTCAAAACATAGAACGATATGAGTTGTAGAACGAAATTTAGGTGGAGCCGCCGGCGAGGATTGAACTCGCGACCTCCACCTTTTTGTAAGCATACCAAGGTGGCGTTCTACCAACTGAGCTACGGCGGCTCGCTTAAAACTAACATCTGAAATCTAAAAGGCTTCCGAGGTTAGCAATTTAATATCCTCGGACGATATGGATGCGGGATTGAGATGAAAATCGGAGTTATCGGTTGTGGTAATCTCGGCAGTTCCTTGGTGAAAGGTTTACTAAAGACTAAGGTCCTGCATGTTGAGGAGATGATTGTGAGCGATATCAGAGAAGAAAATCTAACTAAATTAAAAAATCTCGGTATCGAAACCACTAGTGACAATCAAAAATTGGTTAAGCAGTGCGATGCTGTGCTCATCGCAGTGAAGCCCGATATCGTCGAATCCGTGCTAGAAAAAACCAAAGGAATTTCCGAGGGCAAGCTATTCATCTCGACTGCAGCAGGGATCTCAACAAAATTTATTGAAGCGCGAACGAACGCCCGCGCGGTGAGGGTGATACCCAACATATGCGGGAGTGTTGGCGAGATGGCTTCATGTTTCTCCCTAGGCAAGAGGGCTTCGAGCGAAGATGAAAAATTGGTGGAGAAGCTTCTAGCTAACATGGGCACGACGTTTAAAGTGGATGAAAGGCTGATGGACGCAGTCACGGGGCTGAGCGGGAGCGGCCCGGCATATTTTTACTTTATTATGAAAGCTCTGCAAGAAGCTGGGATAGAACTCGGTCTGTCGAGCGAGGTTGCCCTCAAGCTTGCCGCGCAGACAGCGAAAGGTGCAGGAGAAACAATTTTGCGTGGAGAAACTACGCCAGAGGAGTTTATGAAAATGGTCTGCACTCCGAAGGGCACGACAATCGAAGGGCTCAAGGTGCTGGAAGAACAAAAGGTGGCAGACGCGCTTAAAAATGCTGTGAAGGCCGCCGCGAAAAGGGCAAAGGAGCTATCGAGATAATATCACTTTTCTATTTTAGGGTGCACGACTTAAAATAAACGGTGCGGCAGCATGAGAGCCAAAGGTCGAAAGGAGTTAATCACTGACGTTGAAGGAGTGCTCAATGCGCTATTGGCCAGAAAACTAACTGCTGAGCAGGCCAAACGAAAGTTGGCGGCCCTAAACATAAAGCGGATCGGAAATCTAGCAAGACTCGATGTCGAACGAGTTCACCGAATTGGGATCCCAGAAGTGGTGCTAGCGGAGGGAAAGAATCCAAAAACAGTTGCTAAAGCTGCGGTTGCTCTTGCAAGCACGAGTGGCTATGCCCTAGTGACCCGGGTGAAAAAAGAACACCTCAAATTAATTCAAAAAGAAATTCGGAAGAACTTTGAAATTGAGCACAATTCTAAGGCTAGAACTATTGTCGTCAAAAAGAAGGGGCACCGTTTTCCAGAGAGGGGGAAAATAGGAGTACTTGCAGCGGGTACCGCCGATGTGCCGGTCGCGGAGGAGGCTGCGGTTTCGGCAGAAGTGATGGGTTGTGAGGTGTTGAAAGCCTACGATGTTGGTGTTGCTGGGATTCACCGATTGTTTGAACCTCTTAAGCATATGGTTGAGCAAGGAGTAGCAGCCATCGTGGTCGTAGCAGGCATGGAGGGGACTTTACCTTCACTCGTCTCAAGTTTGGTTGATGCGCCAGTCATTGGAGTGCCAACATCGATCGGATATGGGACGGGGCTGAAAGGAATAGGTGCCCTCGTGACGATGCTTCAAACATGCTCACCCAAAATCGCGGTTGTCAACATAGACAACGGGTTCGGGGGAGGAGTTTTCGCGGCTTCAATTGCAAAGCGGTCGAAACAAAAATAGTCATTTGAGAATTGTTGAGAGTTCCTTTTTCGATATTGGGCCCTCTCTCAGAACTCGTAGGGATCTGGAGCTGAGATCCACAACAGTCGATGGTGTGCCTAATTTGCATTTACCGGCGTCCAGCGCTACATCAACACATTTGCCAAGTTGCTCAAGCGCCTCCCTTATTGTACTGGGTGCTGATTTTCCTGAGAGATTTGCGGAAGTCGCTGTGATTGGGCCCCCCACGAAATCAACGAGCTTGAGCACAACCGGATTATCAGGAATTCTTATCCCTATATTTGCAGTGCCGCCAGTCACGATTTTTGAAATTTTCTTTGGCTTTGCTTTGACCACCATAGTGAGTGGTCCGGGCAAAAATTTCTTGAAAGCTAGCTCGGCAATGGGTGTTAGCTCGGCGATTTGCTGGGCCATCTCAAAAGAGTTAACCGCAACAGGGATGGGGTTCTCCAATTGTCTTGCCTTTGCCACGAAAACTTTCGCAACGGCTTCGTCCGAGCAGGCATCAGCCCCTAAGCCATACACCGTTTCTGTTGGATAAATGACCAAACCGCCAGTCCTGATCGTCGCCGCAGCCTCCGAAATTACCATGATTTCCGGATTTTTCGAATCGACTTCAAAAATTTTGACCATCTACACCCCAGGATTGACCTCTTTTTTAACCATTTTTTTATGAGGGGGACTTACTCTTAAGTTATCCGTTCAAGATATTCGGCTACGGTATAAAAACGCCAAGATTTCAAACAATTATCAGCAACAAGATGAAAAGTCTTATATTTCCCATCTCAAATCACTTCCATCTCTAAATATTAGTTATATGTGGTGCGGGGGGCAGGATTCGGACCTGCGAAGGCCCTGCGGCCACAGGATTTCTTAGCCTGACTCTTAAGTCCTGCCCCTTAGACCTGACTCGGGAACCCCCGCAGGATAAACCTCTCTCGAATGGGGCAATAAAACTAGCGCCCTTTCTTGTAGGCCCTGCGATAGACCGCGCGATACTTCTTTTTCTTAAGCTTCCTCTCAAGTTCGCGCTCTAGGTTCTCCATCCTCTTGCGCGTCATCCTTATCCATAGATACTTTCAAACCGCGGTTATTTATCGCCCTCTGGCCCACCAATAATTTAAAAATTCGACACGTACTGAGCCACGTCGCCAAAAGATTAAAACATCTCGGATTAAACCAACAACAGGCGAAAGCGTGCCCGTGATCGAAACCAAGAATGTCAAGAAGTATTACGGCAATGTCCGGGGTGTTGAGAAGCTCAGCTTTGAAGTTAAAGAGGGTGAGATATACGGCTTTCTCGGTCCAAATGGGGCAGGGAAAACAACAACCGTAAAAATCCTATCAAAAATTCTCAGGGGCTATGGTGGGGATATCAAAGTTTTCGGCAAGGATTTAAAAAAGTGGGGAAAGGATTACTACCAAAGAATTAGCGTTTCCTTTGAGTTTCCCGCCATCTATTCCAAGCTCACGGCGTTTGAAAATTTAGAATTTTTTGCGTCGTTTTACAAGAGTCATCTCAAACCGATGGAGGTTCTCAAGATCGTGGGGCTCGGTAAAGAAGCGGACCAAAGAGTCTCGACCTTTTCAAAGGGGATGAAGAAAAAGCTCGACCTGGCCAGGGCTCTGCTCCCGGGCCCGGAAATACTCTTCCTCGATGAACCCCTTGAGGGACTGGACCCTGCAAGCGCAAGAAAACTCAAAGACCTCTTCCTGGAGATGAAGGAAGACAGAGGAACAATATTTCTGACGACGCACAACATGTACGTGGCGGACGAACTTTGTGATAGAGTCGCCTTTATAGTCGACGGTGCGGTAAAACTCGTCGACAACCCTGAAGAGCTAAAGGTGAAAATGGGCAAGCACAGGGTTAAAGTCGAATACTACGTCAGAAACAGGGCAAAGAGCAGGGAATTCCCCCTTCAGGAAATTGGTCGGAGCAAGGAGTTCACGGACATTCTCAAAAAATACGAAGTGAGGAGAATAAACACGGAGGAGCCGACGTTGGAGGAGATCTTCCTGAATATCACGGGCAGGAGGCTCTTATGAGCTTTGCTCAACTGCTGGAGATAGACCTAAGAATCGGAACTCGGAATTACACTTATCCAATTTATCTTCTTGCGGCGTTTGCATACGGGCTGATGATTAGGGCGTCGCCAACGGGTTATTACCACGTGGTTGGGCCACTTCTCATATTTTTTGAACCTGCGCTACTCGGATTCACCTTCGTCGGAACTATAATATTCTCGGAGAAAAAAGATGGCACCATAGGAGCGCTCTCCACCACGCCGATAAATTGGAGAAATTACTACATTTCGAAAACTCTGGTGATGACCATCTTGGCCGTGATAGGTGCGTTCATAATTCTCGTGGTGGGAACTGGACTGGGTGCGGACTACGGTTACATTCTTCCCGGGACCTTTCTGACATCAATTGTCTACACCCTGCTGGGAGTGGCAATAGCGGCGAAATACCGGGATCTGGAGGACTACTTTGTCCCGCTCTTAGGTGTGCTGATAATTTCCCTTCTTCCATTCGCTGCATACCATGGCCTTATCAGCGGTGCGTGGACAACAATATTATACATCATCCCGAGTTATCCTGCGCTTTATTTTTTTCAAGCGGGCTTTGAGAGCGTGCCATCAGAAACACTTATCATCTCCGGAGTGGCGCTGATAGTTTGGGCCATCATCGCATACTACCTTGCCAGACATAAATTTCACAGCTGTGCGGTGGAGGGAGGAGAATGAGTTTTATCAGGAGATTTCTGAGCATCTTCAAGGCCGACCTGAAGATGACCAGAAGAGATCCGATTCTGCTTTACACCGTTTTGATGACCCTCGTCTTCCTCGTTTTGGTGCGGTGTCTAAAGGGTGCTATCCCTCCCCAGCTTTATTTTGCCCCTGCATTCTTCACAATCCTCTTGATCCCTATGGTATTCGGTATGGCGCCCGGTTTCATAGTGGTAAACGAGAAGGAAGAGAAGACCATCCAGGCCCTGCAGGTTGTGCCGATTTCAAGTGCTGGATTTCTGGCTTACAGACTTTTCTGGAGTGCCATCCTAACAGCTGCTCTGTGCATCGCCGCACCTACGATACTGGACACACCCATCGCGATAGGACCTCTGATTATGCTGGCAGTATTGCTGGTTTTTGAGACGATGATTTTTGCCCTACTTATAATCGACTTCCCCCAAACCAGGATGCAGGCATTGACGATGATGAAGATAGTGGGGTGGATCCTGCTCCTTCCCATTGTTGTAAAATTCATAGTCGTGATGGGTAATTTCTCCACGGACTGGTGCACCTTCACGGCTTTTCTGCCCACTCACTGGATATACAAATTTTATGAGGGGACTTCGCTTGGGGATTATGGTGCCTTTTGGATAGGCCTAGTGATTCATGCTGTTTGGCTCGGTGCCCTGACCCTGATCTTCAGAAGGAGAGTTCTCTGATATCCATCCCGAGAATCGCAACGTGCCTTTCCTTATCACCGAAATTCAAGTTAAACTGGTTTTTGGACTTTTGATAAAACGAACTAACCTTGTGGCTCGTTAAACGTGAACGACGTGAAGAAGATGCCCCCGCCGGGATTTGAACCCGAGTCGCGAGCTCGAGAGGCTCGCATGATTGACCGGTCTACACCACAGGGGCACCGTTTAATCGTACCCGCTCAAATGTAAAAAGTTTCTCAGGATGGCGGGCCCGGTAGACTAGAACCCGAGTCCAAGCTTGCTGCCGTTTTTTTGATATTCACGGAATTTTTTCCAAGACAGCTTCGACATTCCACATATTCGAGTCTCGGAGAATCCGTATCTCTACTTTTTCTCCAACATTTCTTTTTTGAATTTCTTCCACCAGTTCTTCTATTTTATTTGTTGTTTTGCCCTCGAATTCAAGAACGATATCACCGGGAACGATTCCAGAATTGTCTGCGGGGCTGCCCGACATCACTCTTGCAACAAGAACTCCTTTGACAACAGGCAAGCCATAATAAGATGAGATTTCTCTGGTGATAGTCAATCCACTTATACCCAGCCAAGCCCCAATCACACCTTTGCGAGTAATTATTTCTTCGGCGCATTTTTTAGCTGAATTTATCGGAATAGCGAAACCTATGCCCTGAGCAAAAGGGATAATCGCTGTGTTAATGGCGACCACTTTCCCCCGCATATCAACCAGAGGTCCACCACTATTCCCAGGATTTATAGCGGCGTCGGTTTGAACGAGATTTTCTATCACGCCTCGTTGAGATTCTATAGATCTGTTCAGAGCGCTTACCACCCCAGAGGTAACTGTCGGACCACCGGTGAGTCCGAAAGGATTGCCAATAGCAAAAACCCTTTGACCAACTTTTAATTTATCAGAGTCACCCAGTTCTGCGGCCGGGAGCTTTTCACCCTTCACTTTAATAATAGCCACATCATGGATTGAACATGACCCCACAATTTCCCCGGATAACGTATGCCCATCGACCGTAGTAACGCCGATTTTCTCTGCATCCATAATAACATGGTTGTTTGTCAAGATGTGGTCTTTTGAAATAATAATCCCCGAACCCATTCCTTTGAGCGGGACTACTCTGTAGAAGATGTGGTGGAGAAGCTTAATCGTGCTTACGTTGACCACACTGTGACTGACTTTATCTAGCACTTCCAAAACTGAAGCCTCATCATAATTTGGCAAGATTCCCCTCCAAACTTTAGAACAAAATATTTAGGCCTTCCTACTTTTTATTTTTTTTGATAATGGAAGTTTAGAACTACATAAATTCCTGTAAAACACTCTGAACCGAGGGTAACGGTTTTTCACCGACGAGCACTCGGTCACCCAGCAACTGCTTTTCGTAAATTTCTTTCTTCACTTGGTAAAAGAGACCAATCGGGATTCGATCGTTCCACTCCTTGGCTTTCTCCCATGCCGCCGCGAAGTCCTCCAAGTTGTGCCCTTCTTTGTTGAGATCGTAAACTTTGGGTTTGAATTTTTCCAGAGTGGGGTTGAAGCTCGGGCAGTGCTGAAGAACATCAATGAAGGCAAATCCGCGATGTCGCATCGCCTGCAAGATGAGGGAGCGCAGGTGCTGCATATCTCCAGTGAAGCCACGGGCCACGAACGTCGCGCCACAGGCCAGCATCAGGTGAAGCGGGTTAAGCGGGGGCTCGAAGCTCCCCCTGGGGGCTGACTTGGTCCTGAACCCTATGGGGGTAGTGGGGGTGATTTGGGAAGTTGTCAGGGCGAAAACCTGGTTGTCGTGCACGACGAAGGTGGCATCGAGATTTCTCCGGGCCGCGTGGATGAGGTGGCTGACCCCCTCGTCGTAAGCGTCGCCATCGCCGGCAAACCCGATAACTTTCAGGCGCTGGTTCGCAACCTTCATGCCCATGATGGGCGGTACTACCCTGCCGTGCAGACAGTAAAAGCTGTTGACCTTGATGTAGTCAGATACCTCACCGTGACAGCCAATCCCAGAAGAGACGACGATCTGCTCCGGCTTCACGTCTTCCGACCTCACGAGCTCGGCCATTGCCCATTTGACTGCCGCGAGAATGATGAAGTTGCCGCACCCAGGGCACCAAGTGTTCTTGGCAGGACTATCGAATTCTCTTATGTCCACTCGAATGCCTCCTTTAGCTTCGCCGCGAGCCCCACGGGGTCGAATGGTCTCCCGTCGCTCTTGAGTATCGCCTTCTCGATGTAGCGTCCCGTCTGCTCCCTGATAAGCGAGCGAAGCTGCCCAGTCATGTTGACCTCGACGCAAACAATGCTCTTCGCCTGCTCCAAGTGCCCTTCCACGCCCCATGCGGGGAAGGGACTGAGGTACATAATCTGTAGAAACTTCAGCGGCTTGTCGATGAGTTGCATCGCCTCGAGCACCGCGCCCTTGGTTGACCCCCACGAAACTACCAAATTCTCTGCGTTGGAGTCACCGTGAATTTTCACATTTTCTCGCTTCTTTAAATCCTCGATTATTCCTTCCATTTTCCGCAGTCGTTTCTGCAGCATGTTGGTTATGCCCTCGCGGGTGTCGACCTCGTATCCTTGCTCGTCGTGCTCGTAGCTCGAAACTTTAACAATTGCCCCAGGCGTTCCGGGGAGGACTATGGGGGAAACCCCGCTGTCGGTGAATTTGTATCGTTTGTACTCATCCTCCCACCTTTCGACAATACTGCTGGGCTCAACGTTTACTTTGCGCTCATCAATCACGATGCTCATATAGCTCTCCAGCAGGTGCTTGTCCGCCAAAACCACGACCGGAATCTGATATCTCCAAGCGAGGTTCATTGCTTCTCCACATTTCACGAACGCCTCCTCGGGATCTCCTGGTGCTACCACTATGCGGGGAAACTCTCCATGCCCGGCGTGAAGAATGAACTCCAGGTCGGCCTGCGCTGTGTAAGTCGGCGCTCCTACAGCAGGCGCCGGGCGCTGACCCACCACGAAGATCGCTGGTATCTCGGACTGGCCCGCCATGCTGAATGCCTCCTGCATCAGCGCGAACCCTCCACTGGCTGTACCAACCATGCACCTCACCCCACCGTAGGCGACGCCCAATGCCATGTTGGCCACGCCCACCTCATTCTCGGGATGAACCACCGCTATCCCGAGCTCATCCTGATGTGTACCCATAAAAGAAAGGATCGGGGTTGATGGCGTCATCGGGTAACTTATGTAAACTTTCATTCCTGCCTTTACTGCCCCGAGCGAGACGGCTTCGGTCCCGGAAATGAAAGGAGTCGGACCGCGCTTGACTGAATCGAGTTTGAGGATTTGATCGAATTTCTGCTTGGCGTGGTTGAACCCCATGCTTGCAATCGCGATGTTTTTTTCAGCCTTTTTGCCGTAAACCGAAGTCAAGATTTCGTTAACGAGGTCAAGAGGCATACCATACAGGTGGGCGATGGAACCAATCATAGCTGAGTTTCTCATTATCGGGATGCCCCCAACTTCCCTGACCATGGTGGAGAGTGGGATCGGGTAAGCATTGTGTGATCCGGTATAACTCGCCTTGTCACTGTCGAAGAGTACACGGCCATCCTCCGTCAATTCATTATCGTGTCGGGATATTGTGTCTTGATTAAGGGCGGCAACCAGACCCACCGCTTCCAGATGGCTCCATATCTGACGACTTGAAGCCCTCACTCTACAGAAGTTGTGGCCGCCTCGGATGAGAGAGGGATAGTCACTTATGACGAAAGCGTAAAGGCCGAGGCGGTTGAAAGCCTTGCCTAAGAGCTCTGCTGTCCGCATCACCCCGTCTCCAGCCTCTCCGCCAATGAGAAAAGAAATATCCTGCATTCCAGCCCTTTCAAAAGCTTCGTTTTATCCCAAAGGCCTGTTTAAGTGTTTGTATCGCCGTACTTTCGAAAGAACCCGTCAAAACTTCAGGTTTAAATTCTACTTCGCTTGGAAAGAGTGGCCCTGCGATAAATATCCCCATAGTTTCTACAATATACTATTAATCCTCAAAAGATAAAATTATTACGCCGGTGAGCTGGTGGGCGACTTCCGGGCGAAAGCCTGAGGAAACTCCGTCCATCAAGCAGGCCCGCGAACCCAAAAGGGTACGGTCGAGAGATCGGGAAGATGGAACAGAAACGACACCTCCCGACTCGCGCAAGGATGCGGTGACGCTGAGGTCGAGTCGACGGGGATGAAACGGCCATCACGCGGGATGCAAGGGCAAATTACCGCCGATGAACGCCTACTGGAGGTGGGTGGTAGCCCGCTAAGCTAAATGTCGCCTTAAAACAGAAGACGGGTTACATCCAGCACGCCGGCTTTGGTTATCTAACAAGATTGTCGGCTAACAATTAAATATTATGAAAACTAACAACTAAGTGGGTAAAAAATGTTATCGACAATACCCATAAATCTTGAGAAAGTAAAAAAAGAAGACTTGAATAAAGAAATTCTAAGAATCGGGATAATAGCAGAATTGGACGCCGTAAATCTCTACGAACAAATGGCGGCCATGACCGAAAATGAAAATATTAAGAAAATTCTTTTAGACATAACAAAAGAAGAAAAAACACATGTTGGAGAATTTCAAACTTTGTTGTTGAAAGAAGACAAAGAGCAAGAAAAAGAATTGGAAGAAGGCAAAAAAGAAGTTAATGAATTAGTGGGTAAAACAAGCCCATTGCAGCAAAAAACATGATTGAAGCTAGGAATTTGATGATCGCATGGTAAAATTGTGGAGATGCGAGATTTGTGGTGACCCCTACATAGGGGAGAGTCCGCCAAATAACTGCCCTTTTTGTGGGGCACATATAAAATACATGAAAGAGGTGAAAGAAGCCAAAGTTAATTTTGATGTTGAACTGAATGATAAAGATAAAGCGAATGCTGAGCGCGCTTTACAGGTAGAAGTGAGCAACGCTGCGTTTTATTTCTGCGCTGCCGAAAAAACAGACGACGAAGGAAAATTATTGTTCAAGGCTTTAGGAAAAGTAGAAGCAGAACATGCCAGTGTCTGGAAGAAAATATTAAAGCTTGAAAAAGTACCTCAGGCGAGTGAGCAATGTCACGTAAGCAATAAAGAAAATTTAGAAGAATCCCATGCGAGAGAAACAAGAGCCATTGAATTTTATGAAAAGGCAGCTGCAGATTCTGAGAATGAGAGAGTAAAACAGATATTTGAAGCGTTTGTCGAAGTGGAAAAATATCATTTAAAACTTTCAGAAGAAAGGCTAGAATAATCACGCTCAAGGCGAGAAAAAAAGGAGGTGAAACATGGCAGGACTAAAACGGATTTACAAATGCAATGTTTGCGGAAATATAGTCGAAGTTTTGCACGCAGGAGTAGGAGAGCTTGTTTGTTGCGGACAGCCGATGGAATTACTTAAAGGGAAGACTAAGGATGTTGGTCTAGAGAAACATGTCCCTGTTATAGAAAAAACAGATGCGGGAATAAAAGTAAAAATCGGTTCAGTTCCCCACCCAATGGAAGAAAACCACCACATAGAATGGGTGGAGATAATCGCCGATGGTGAGGTTTTCAGAAAATTCTTGAAACCAAGCGATAAACCAGAAGCAGAATTCGAAATAAAAACAGAAATGATTGAAGCAAGAGAATACTGCAATATCCACGGTTTGTGGAAGTCCGGATAGAATTTTGGGTCTCGCTCAGTATTTGACTGGCGATTTGATAAGCAATGACTCAAATCTCCACTATCGAGAATCGGCGCAAGCAGTCAAGTCCAGAAAACGATATAATCGGGAGGCGGGCCCGGAGGGATTCGAACCCTCGATCTACAGCTTAGGACGCTTGCGGGTGTTTCCACTTGCCGCCCTATCCAGACTAGGCCACGGGCCCATGTAAAATTGGGAGATAGAACTTATGACAGTTACCCTTGCCCAAACTCCAAGACGAAAGTTATTTAAAAAGCACTATCCCATCAACTTTAGATATTAGAGGTGGTTATGTGAATACTTCAAGGGTGATTGGAGCTCTACTTTGCGTTGTATGCGTTATAATCGCGGCATTATACATTTACTTCCCCTTCGTGGTGGGATACGGAGCGGCCCCACTGTGGTTAGTATTACCGGTAATCATCGGCATATTCATCCTTGCTGGCCTAGGCTTCTGGCTGGGGTGGATTATGTTTAACACTAAAGAGGTCTCTTCGCCGCCCCCAGCGCCGAGCGTGGTAGAGTCTGAAATCGAGAGAGAACCCGCATCTAAGAAAAAATAGCGGCCTCAACGATGATTTTTAAGGTTGACCTGACCTTATTTTAGCGGGTGCATTGTTGAACTACAAGCGATGGTTGCTCGTCGGCTACCTGATAGCGCTGATGACTTTCACGACTTCAGTGCTCTTAATCCCTGGCGAGAAGTACGACACGCTGACCACCTCGGACAGCGGATGGTTTTACGATATCGCCACTGGAATAAATCAAACAAATGCTTTAGTAGAGAACAACACCCTTTCTCACGCACCTTATGGGCTAAATGTTGGCCTCGCGGAGCAAGCCCAACCTTTGATAACGGTAATGCTCTACAGAGGTGTCAACGCCATCAATCCTAGCGTCACTTTGATGGACACCGTCAAGTACTGGGCCCCATTGCTCTTCGCTCTCTCGCTCATCCCGATTTTCCTAATTGGCAAGGAGTTGGGAGGCGATGTCGGGGGTTGCGCTGCGGCGTTCTTCGGAGCCACTTTAGCATCATCAATTTATTGGATGAAGGTCGGAGCGTATGACCGGGAAGCCATCCAGTTGATCTTGGGCGCATGGACAATTTATCTCACCATAAAGCTATTCAAAGCCCCCCGAAGCGAAATGCCCAAGTTTGCACTTTTGGCTGGGCTGGTGTACGGAATTTTCGGGCTGGCATGGAGCGGGTCGCTTTTCATTGCTCCCATCGTGATCGGTGGATTATTGTTCGTTTTGTTAGTCGGATTTCTTGGGGGATTGATTCATAAAAGCACTGATTTATCTGGCGCCTTTTTTTCAGCCATCCGAAGGAATTTGAGTCTGATAGCTGGCGTGTTGGGAATGTTAGCGGTGATGACTCTCGCCCTCTGGGTAATCGGTGGCCAAAGCCCAATGGTATGGGCAAACTTCGCCCAATCTCTTCTAGGATATGTCGGGATGGGTGGTGGAGGAGAGATTACATTTACTAGGTATGCAGGAGAGATGAGTGCGCCAGGATCGTGGGGCGACACACTCAATAAATTTTACGGCACGAATATATTGACTCCATTTATTCTCATTTTAATCGCTTTAGCATTGCTCAAGTTCTGTTGGTCGAGAAAGCGCTGGGAAATGTTAGCCTTTCCCTGGCTCATCGTTATCGCTGCAATGGTCTGGCCAGAGCAGGGTCAGGCGCGTTTCGAACGGATGTGGTGGCCCTTTGTAGCTGCCTTGGCGGGCGTGGGCGTGGCGGCACTCGTTTCACTTGTTCGGCGAGTCTCATTCGAGCAGTCCGGAGAATGGTTGAAGCATTTTCAGGTACCACTCGTGGTTGCACTTTGCACCAGCATCGCTGTCACACCATTCGTTTTTAATGCGTATACCGTTGCCGAGCAAACTACACCCCCAACCGAATGGCAAGGTGTCAAGGGGTTGGACAAAGGGTTCATGGAGGCTTTCGATTGGCTTCGAGAAAATACTCCGGAAAATTCTGTCGTTTCTATCCAATGGTCATTTGGGCATCTACTAACAGGCACATCTCAACGAGCAACAGTGTGTGATGGTGCAGAGGTTATGGGTGAAAAAGGCAAATGGGAGAACGATCCATCTTTTGTTCCCCGTCCACCCGATTACATCTACTATGTGCGCGACACTAGTGGTATTATCTATGGTGTGAATGTGCCTGCCATACGATACCAAGTTAACGGCAGGCGAATCGAGGTCCAACGCTTCCCAATGATGGATGAAAATGAGTTTCGTTGGATTATCAGCACCTATCGCGAGAATTACAATGTTAAAATTGATTACATAGTTTTCAGCCGCGACGAATATTATTATGCGCAACAAAGTTACCAGCAGCTTTATCAAGATGAGGTTACGAACGCGCTTTGGGGAGCTGAAACCAAAGCATTAACCAACTCGTGGCGATCTGAGAACAACGCCATCATATTCGATTTTGGCGAAAATAGGGAAAATGTCGTGCTTGACATGAACGCGTGGAATGCTTACTTAAAGATCGATGAAAATATTAGATATCTCGATGGGTACGCTGTCTTTGTTGTCGATGAACAAGGCAACCTCGTAGACTCATATGGCTTTCAACCTTATCCATATTCAGACATTCAAGAAACTTTATTGATTAACATTAACGAAAATGGAAATGTGAGTGGCGCGCGTCTGATTTCCTCAGCCACTGAATTGATTGACTCGATTGAGGTCCCCCCCCTAATGGGTGTGAGGGTATTCGAAGGGGATATAGAAAACATCGATTATCTAAAAGTCGTTTTCACGAGTTCTAATAATCTGGTGAAAATTTTAAAAGTTATTTATGAAAATATGCCGTGATGCCCATGCAAAAACCGAAAGGAACGCGCGATTTGCTGGGTAAAGAACTGTCGAGCATCCGTCACGTCACCCACGTAATGAACAACACTTTCAAGCGCTACGGCTACGAAGAAATCGAAACTCCAACTTTTGAGTACCTTGAGCTATTTGAGAAGAAGAGCGGCGAAGTAGTGGTCAAACAACTTTACTCTTTTAAGGACAAATCGGGCCGTGCACTTGCCCTCCGTCCGGAGTTAACCGTGCCCGCCATCAGGCTTTATCTTACTCACCTAAAATCGGCACCCCAACCCGTGAAACTATGTTATTTTGGGGACTGCTTTCGGTACGAGGAGCCTCAGGCGCAGCGATGGAGGCAATTTTTTCAATCAGGAGTAGAGGTTATCGGCTCGCCCCAACCTGAAGCGGATGCCGAAGTAGTAGCACTTTCTGACGATATAATGCAAGAACTTGGATTGACGGGTTATGAACTCCGCATCGGCCACATCCGTTTGCTCCGAGAGGTGCTTGCCCATGCTGGAGTGAGGGGTGATGCACAAGACTCCATTATGAGAGCAATTGACCGACACGACGAAGCAAGACTTGAGGAGGAGCTTAGCCGAATGCAAGTAAAAGCTAAGGACAAAGAGCTCCTCATATCTTTGATTGCGTTACATGGCAGCACGAAAGTGTTAAAACAGGCAGAGAAACTTGTTGCGAGTTTACCAAACGCCAAAATAGCTTTGAATAACCTACATGAAATCCTTGAGCACGTTCGCTCGTTTGGAGTCGAGAAATTTACAATAGATTTCGGGATCGCCCGCGGACTTGAGTACTACACAGACTTCGTGTTCGAGATTTATGTCGATGGAGTTCAAGTTGCAGGAGGCGGCCGTTACGACGAACTCATCGAGCTTTTGGGAGGTGATCACTGCCCGGCCATCGGTGTCGGGTTCGGTGTCGACCGCATTGCTCGAACCCTTCTAAAGCGTGGGATGATAGTTTCGTGTGAGCGATTGGATTGCGTTGTTCTACCCACGAGCGAGGAGATGCTCAGTGAATGTTTGAAAATAGTTGGGGAGCTGCGCAGAGCCGGCCTACGAGTTGATGTCGACCTGATGAGACGGCGGTTGTCCAAGGCCATAGCGTATGCTAACGCTTGCGGCGCCACATATTCAATCATAGTCGGTGCTAAAGACTTGGCAGCTGGTAAGGTTACCCTTCGAGAAATGCATACTGGCAATCAAGTGCAAGTGCCGCGGCAGGAACTAGTTGCTAGGTTGAAATCAGTAAATCCCAATTCGAAAAAATAACCTTTTTCATTCCTTGCTCTCTTTTGCCTGCTCTCTAATCTTTTTGTATATCTTTTCCGAAATTAGCCCCGCGTTTACTGCGTCCCGCCAGCACTGAAAGCAACGAGCCCGAGTTGTCAACCCGCTAACTGAATAGAGCCATACCGTCCGCCCGCAAACGACACACTGGCCCCATTCCGCTTGAATCATTCAAGTCACATTCTCCAACCGCTCGCGCAGTATGCATACATGTAACCGCCACGAATCAACTTAATTCTCTGTTTCTTCCTTTTTTCTCTTATCTCACCTATTATTTTTGCATTATCGATTTTTCCTCACGCCAGTATCTACCACCATTTCTTGGTCAGAGACATAGCTACAACTTCACGTATTTCTAACCTTTTTCTGATATCTTTTCCTAATATATCTTCGGGAAGTGCAGCCTTCACAATTAACGCCGTATCGGCTCCTTTGCCAGTCCCACCAACTCCAATCACGTCCTCGCCAGCTTTCACAGCTCCCTCAGACGCGGCCATGATTACAACTTCTATGGCGACTTTGAAACCCTGCCCCAATGTGTAATAAGTGTTTTTCATGCGACCCAAATTTTTTGCCCGAAAAGCTGGAATGCAATTTTCATAAATGACAGCGCCCATTTTTTCAAGAGCGGCTCGAATATCCTTCGCCACAGTCTCCATTGAAATAACGACGAGTTTGGCCTTGCCATCGATTCTCTTGCCAATCTTCAACGCCGTCTCACCTGAATCGCTGGCAACCACCACAGTGTTTATTCCTGTTTCCTCCAGTCTTTTCGATAAAACCTCCACAACATCTTTGGTATTATCTGGCCCGGGTTTCTCGAAATAATAATCACTCCTAACAATTCGTCCCAATTACATCACCTTACAAAATAATTGCTTTGAACAATAAATATGAGTTATCTCTCATCAACGAAAGATATCCAAACGTTCGCAATAACTAGAGCTTATACCAGACCCGAAAACTCGTGAAATTGCGAAGGTAGGCAGGAAAAAAATACGGGGGATTTCTATGTGTTAAATTTATGCCCTAATTTTTCGAAGACCCGCTTCATTTCGAGCGAGTCCTGTTCTAAAATCGGTGATTCGGAAATTAAAGTAATGTTAACTTTTCGCTTGCGAATCCCGCGCGCGAGCGGTTCGAAGGGTGGCTTGTTTACTTTGAATTCGAGGTGGCGTCGTTCGTTGCCTTCCCACGGCGCCTTGGCGGGCGCCCATTCTATACTCGTGAAATGTGTATGCAAGTGCTTCAACTTCAGCGGCTTCAACTTTTCGAATATCCAATCGTAGTTTATTCTGCCAGCTTGGCGCGCGTAAATGTGCGCAAAGTCGACTACGGGTGTGCAACCCTTCAGCTTCTTACAAAGCTTGACTATTTCATCAAGCCTGCCGAACTGACTGACTTTGCCTGTGGTCTCCAATCCGAGTCGAACTCCCTTTATCTCATTTACGCGCATTCGATCTATTATATTTCGACAAGCGTTCTCCACAGCTTTGAATGCTGCGTCATGCGATAAGAGACCATAAAAGCCTGGATGAAAAACCACGACATCAGCTCCCATGTGGAAGGCCCGCTCCGCCGAATCGAGAATGCGTCTCTTTGAAGCTTCGAGTTTTACAGATTCTTGCGAACAGAGGTTAATAAAATACGGACAGTGCACCGATAAACGCACACCTACTTCCTTCGCGACCCTCCCCACTTTATCCGCCATCTCGTTACTCATCCCCACATGCCTAACGAATTCAACCTCAAACGCTGTAAGTTTAAGCTCGGCCACGCATTTTATGCCTCCTATTGTCGTCCTCTCCTTGCTCACTATCGGTATGCCTGCGGGACCAAGGTATATCATGTGCTCCCAAAAAACACTTATGACAGTGGACAAAAATCCTTTGTGCTGGAGGCGTGGCCGTGCTGAGTCGAATTCGAAATCGAGTAAATCATTTGATCGCGCCTATAGCTAAAGCCTTCGCACGAACGGGCCTCACGCCGAACGTCTTTACTTTAATCGGGTTGGCGGCGGGTGTTGTTGCGGCTTTTCTTTTTGCTTACGGGCTGCAACCTTGGGCCGGGATCACCCTCCTCATCTGTGGGTTTTTTGATCTCATCGATGGGGCGATTGCTAGAGTAATCGATAGAGAAACAGCGTTCGGGGGAGTGCTCGATTCAGTAGTCGATCGGTATGTAGATTTCTTAATTTTTGCGGGCATTATTTACGCGTTTATCAACGGCCCGCTTGCTGAAGTGGGTTTTCTGCCTGGTTGGGTGTGGGGAATTCTAGCCATCTTTGGGAGCTTAATGGTCAGCTACACCCGCGCTAGGGCAGAGTCAGCTGGCTCGGGCAAGCTCGATGTGGGAATAGCCGAACGGGGGGAGCGGATTATCATCCTAGCCATCGGGGCATTGATTGGATACACACAATACGCAGTGGTTCTAATAGTGATTCTGACCCACCTCACCGTGGCTCAGAGGTTATTTACTGCAAAAATGCGATTTTCTTAATATTTTCAGGAAAATTTCGAGTAAAGTTCCTTCAAGTATTTTTTGCCTTCCCCCAGCAACCTCTCGCCTTTCTTTGTTATTCTGTAGTATTTGCGTGCAGGCTTCCCTCGCTGCTCGCGCCACTCTTTCGCCACATAGCCCTCGCGCTGGAGATGGTAGAGCACAATGTACGAGGTGACGGTAGGTGGTTTCCACCCGAATTGCTTCTTAGTCTCCTGTCGCAGCTCGTACCCATACATCGGACGTTTTTTCAACAACTCCAAGAAGTAAGGCCAGACCATTTCAGTAGTTGTCTTTTTCTTCATTCTCCCTATAGCCAAGGAAAACCCCACTTCATTTCAGTCGGAAAGCTTAAATAGTAAATTCCCTGAGATATTTCCCAGGTTGAAATATGGTTGTAACAACAATACGGTGCCAAAGCTGTGGATACGAGTGGAGACCTAGAAGGAAAAGCAAGAGATGCCCCTCTTGTCTCCGCATGCTGGGAGAAACGAAAACCCGCAAGCGGGAGCGGGCGGCTGCAAAACTGGCGGAACTGCTCGCTTTTCACGGTTGGAAAGTTGAACCTAGCGGCGCGAAGAAGGCGATTGACATACAAGCTGGAAAAGATGGAAAAAAACTCTTCATAGATGTTAAGGCGGGCCGCAATTACTTTATCCGGAGTTCGCAGCTGAAAAACTTGCTTGACTATTGTGGCAAGACAAAAGATGTAGGTTTCGCATGCGAGATGGACGGAAAATTTTATCTTCTCATGTTAAAAGAAATTCTCTAAACCTCAGAGGAATCGAACTACGAAGTGGTTATGATGTCTAAAATCAAAGTGGCAATCGTGGGTGCGGGCAACTGTGCGTCGTCCTTGGTGCAAGGTATTGAGTACTATAAGAATGCGCGCGAGAATCAGTTCGTCCCAGGTCTTATGCATGTAGACTTCGGTGGCTACCACATCCGAGATATCGAGTTCGTGGCGGCCTTTGATGTTGACGCAAACAAGGTGGGAAAGGACTTGGCAGAGGCTATCTTTACGCCCCCCAACTGCACAATCAAATTCAGCGATGTCCCGGAGCTGGGGGTTGAGGTCACAAAAGGTCCGGTGCTAGATGGCCTCGGCAGATATCTGAAGCCTGTAGTCCCAGTAGACCCAACACAGAAGCCCGTCGAGGTCGCAAAGATACTAGAAGACGCTGGCGCTGATATTCTAATCAGCTACCTGCCAGTGGGAAGTTATGAGGCTTCGCGTTATTATGCCCAACAAGCGATTAAAACAGGAATCGGATACATAAATTGCATCCCCGAGTTTTTAGTATCGAGTAAAGAGTGGGGCAAACGGTTTGAAGACGCCAAGTTACCTTGCGCAGGCGACGATATCAAATCTCAAGTTGGAGCGACAATTCTGCACCGTATGCTCGCGAGATTGCTAATCGACCGCGGGGTTAAGCTGGAGGAAAGCTACCAACTGAACATCGGCGGAAATTGCGATTTTTTGAACATGCTTGAAGAGGAGCGCCTGAGTTCTAAACGCGTGAGCAAGACAGAGGCCGTTTCAAGCCAAGTGCCCTATGAAGTGCCGCTTAGGATCGGTCCCAGCGATTACGTTCCATTCCTCAAAGACAATAAAGTTTGTTACATCCACATGCGGGGACGAAAGTTTGGGGATATACCACTTTCCATAGACGTGAAACTCTCTGTCGAGGACTCTCCGAATAGCGCTGGTGTAGTTATCGACGCCATCCGTGCAGTGAAGCTTGCGCTTGACCGTGGTATAGGCGGGCCACTTATCGGCGTTTCAGCTTACTTTTTTAAACATCCACCAGTTCAAATGGCAGATACTGAAGCGAAAAAAGCGGTCGAAGACTTCATCACTGGTGAAAGGGAGAGATGATGAGAAATCTTGAATTTGATGTCGTCGTGGTTGGGCACGTTGCAATTGATATAAACGTGCTGCCATGGGGTGTCATCGAGAATGCACTCGGTGGTGCCCCTAGTTATGCTGGGCTAGCGTTTGTTGCATTGAAAAAAAGCGTCGGCGTTATTTCAAAAGTTGGAGTTGATTTTTTGGAAAAGTTTCCACCGATATACAGCAAGTTTGGTCTCGGCACCGAAGGCATTTTAGTTGGTGGAGAATACACGACTACATTCGAAAACACTTACGATGAAGCAGGCAATCGTACACAAGTTTGCAAACATGTCGCGCCGAAGATTTTACCAGATGATATCCCCGCGGCGTATGAGAACGCTCACAGTTTTTACGTTTCACCAATAGCTGGCGAGATAACGCCTGAATTACTCAAGGCGCTCAAACGCGAAACGAATTTAGTCATGCTCGACCCCCAGGGGATTTTCAGACGAGTAAACGAGAAGGGAAAAGTGGAGATTGCACCTCGAGATGACTTAGCAGATTTTTTGAAATACGTCGATGTTATAAAAATAGGAAAAGAAGAAGCCAAAGCGTTGCGAGGCGAGGCCAAAGAAGTTTTGAAAGAGCTGCGCAAGATGGGGCCTAAAATCGCCATCCTGACAAAAGCTGAAAAGGGCTATGCTGTACTTTCGGATGAAGGGTTCGAAGAGGTCGACGCCATAAAAGTCGATGCGAAAGACTTAACAGGCGCGGGTGATGTTTTTGGGGCTGCTTTTTTGGCGAAGTATTTGCAGACGCACGGAGTTTCCGAATCGGCGAAATTTGCAAACGCGGCCGCTGGTCTAAAAATAAGATACAAGGGGCCCACTGGTTTCCCCTCCGAGAAAGAGGTTCTAGAATCTTTCAGTAAGTTCGGGCAATTAGCACGTTAGCTTTTGCCCTTTTTGAGCAAATTGGGCAAACTCCAGCTGGGGCTTCACCATCTAATTCCTCTCCGAGCAAATCCCCACCCGTTTGTTCCTCAAGTGCCTTTCCGCACGCCTCTCCCCCACACCAAGGCACGCGAGCTATCCCCCCGCGTTTTTCCATCATCTGCTTTACCGTTTTCACATCGGAAGTACTCTTCACAGATTCTTGAAAGAAACTCCACGCTCGTTTGTGGAGGTCGTTGGTAATCTCCTCGAGCAATTGCTTAACTTTGGTCTTAAGTATCTCCCTCGAAATCGCCTGCTTTTCGCCCGTGTCGCGCCTGACCGCAATCACCTGCTTCTTCCCCACATCTTTGGGCCCTATCTCGAGCCTCAGCGGCACGCCACGGCGTTCCCAGTAATAAAATTTGTTACCGGGACGGAGGTCGCGCTCATCGAGATGAACTCTCACACCAGCCGCCGCGAGTTCATTTTTGATTTCGATTGCAATCTGCTCAACTGGCGTTTCCTTATCCTTGTAAGGGATCGGCACAATCACAACCTGAATTTTTGTGATATCAGGGGGCAAACACAGGCCAATGTCATCACCGTGTGCCATTATCACCGCAGCTATCACTCGCTCGGAAATTCCATAGCACGTTTGATAAACATGATGATGCTCCCCGCTGGGTGTTTCGTATTTGAGATCATACACCTTCGCGAAGTTCTGCCCGAGGTTGTGGACCGTACCCACCTGTAGCGCCCGTCCATCTGGGGCCAAAGTGTCGAATGCGATTGAGTATTCGGCACCAGCGAACGTATCCCACGGTGGACGCTTGGTCACAACATAGGGCACGCCAAGTTCATCGAAGAAGCGCTTGTAAAGTTGCACCGCTTCCTGCACTTGCGCCTCTGCCTCTTCGCGCTTGGCGTGTACAGTGTGGGCCTCCTTGAAAGTTGTCACCTCTCGCAAGCGAATCATCGGTTTGGTCATTTTCGTCTCATAGCGGAAGATATTGACGATTTGGTAAATTTTGATCGGGAGATCGGCATGAGAACGAATCCAGAGCGCGAACATTGGATAAATTGAGGTTTCGCTCGTAGGACGAAGTGCGAGCTTGACATCAAGCTTGTCTAGTCCGCCGTGAGTTACCCAGTAGACCTCGTTTTCAAATCCTCGAATGTGTTTCGCTTCTTTTTTGAAGAGGTTCTCGGGGATTAAAAGGGGGAAGAGCACTTCCTGGTGCCCAGCTTGCTCCAGTAACTCGCGAATTATCGCAAATATGTGATTACGTAATTGCAACCCGTTGGGGAGCCAAACATAAAGTCCTTTGACGGGGTAACGGGTCTCCACTATGTCGGCGCTACGCAGAATGCCATTGAACCACTCGCTAAATTTCTTTTGCCAAAGGTCGCGTTTCGCCACTTGCACCACCTTGGGATAATCGCCAATTTAATTTAAGTAATTATCCGAAACGCTGCTAAAAGAGCAATTTGTGTTGGCGACGGTTAGTATGAGCTGATCCTCCGAAACGTTAGCCAACGTCTGTCCGAGCTAGCTGCCCTCCGCCGCCGTGATAACTATTTTCTCGTCTATACTCAAAAAACTATCTCATCTCATGCTGTGAGCAGCTTTCGACCATCTTTTTTTACTAACAACATGTCCTCCCAACGTGCCCCGCCAACATCTGGGACATAGACGCCCGGTTCTACGGTGATAATCATCCCTTCGCGCAAGATATCTTTCGAGTTCGGAGCAAGGCTCGGAGGCTCATGAATTTCCATCCCGACACCATGCCCTATACCGTGCGGGGAGAATTTGGCATAGCCGGCACGCGAGATGATTCCACGCGCGGCTTTATCCACATAACTGGTTTCAACATCGCTACGAACACGGTTAATCGCTGCGTTTTGAGCTTGTCTGACTAACTTAATCAACGTGAGCTGTTTTTTTGTCGGCGAAAGCGTAAAAGTTCGTGTCATGTCTGAGGCGTAACCCTTGTAAATGGCGCCTAGATCGACGACGACAAGCTCCCTCCGTCGAAAGCTTTTTCCAGTCACGCTAGCGTGGGGCAACCAAGAATTTCTGCCAGAAGCGACGATCGTTGGAAATGATGTTCCTTCAGACCCGGCCACCCGCATCTCGTGCTCCACCTCCGCAGCAACCTCTAACTCTGTTCGTCCAACCGCAATCGCTTCCGCGGCGCAGCGCATACCTATCGTAGCTATTTTCGCGGATTTCCGCAGTAAGGATACTTCTTCTCTTGATTTGATTTTACGAAGTTCGAGTATGAGTTCGGGTAGCTCATGGTAGTTTGCCGTATAAGCAGCCCGCAACTTTCGCATAAACTCCCGTCCCACATGATCGTAGCCCACGGCTTGAGCACCTAACTCTTGCATGCAATTATCGATAAGCTGCCAAGGTTTACAAAAACTTACCCGCTCTCCACGGCGCAGAGGGGCTTTCCAACTAGAGAAAGCTCGAACGTCGCGAATCCAACTCTCCCTCTTGGCTTGGTCAAACTCGAGCCTGCTACATATGAGCAAGGGAGGCTCATCGGTGGGAACTATCACCGCCTTTGCCGCAGTAGTGTCCGCCAAGTAGCGAGTGTTCTGAATCGCTAAAAAAGCGTCCAGCCCACGTTTAATGAGTTCATCCTTCAATTTTTTGATATGCTTTTTCAAATACTAACCCGATCAAGCTTTAGGAGGCTAGGTAAAAATGTTCTCCGATGGTCACTCACAAACTCGAGTTGAAACGACGTTACGGCGAAACAGCATTCATGTACGAACAACGTTACGAGCAAATCCAACGCGAGAAGTACGAAATCGTCACCAAGAATCTTTCTCAGGTTAGTAAAGTTCTTGATTTGGGTTGCGGCACGGGCATGCTCTTAAGCGAACTCGCGCGGCGAAGCGAGTTCGTGGTTGGCATAGATTCATCGCCTGAGATGCTAGAGCTGGCGAGGAAACGGAAAGGTAGCGCGGTGCTCGTGCTCGCGGACGCCGATTACTTGCCATTCGCCGACAGCAGCTTTGATGCGGTGGTCTCGGTAACCATGCTCCAAAACATGCCCCATCCAGCTGCTACGTTACGAGAGGTCGCACGAGTGACAAAGCCCGGAGGGATTGTGATCATTACTACCCTCAAGCACAAACACTCTATGGACGAGCTTGAACGTTGTGTTCAGGCTGCTGGTTTCAAGCTGCTCGATTCGGGTGAAGTTGGCGAAGAAGATGTTTTCTGTATCGCAAGACGATAGCTGAAAAGTACCTTAATTTAAAATTTTACCTTCTATGCAATTTGGTAGCGCCTCTTCCTTTACCCTCCAATTGCGAAATCAAACCTGTGCTCGAGGTTCATGACCCAAGTTTTTATGCTTTTGACATAAACTTTATCGAGGGAGCAGTTGAAGCTAGCAATCATCGTAATCGACATGCTCAACGATTTTGTCGGGGGGAAGTTGGGATTCGAACGAGCAAAGGCAATAGTTCCAAACATCAAAAGATTGCTCGATTTCGCCCATGAACGAGGCATTCAAGTAATCTATATCTGCGACGCCCACACACCAGAGGACCACGAACTCAAACTATGGGGAGAGCACGCGATGGCTGGGAGCGAGGGGGCGCAAGTGGTGCCTGAACTCAAGCCCACGAAAAATGATAGCATTCTGGAAAAGAGCACTTACGATATCTTCTTTAATACCGACATGGATGAGATGCTTCGCGGGATGGGCGTGAACAGGCTCGTGCTAACAGGTGTGGTAACGGAAATCTGCGTACAAAACTCTGCAGGAGGAGGATTCCTCCGAGGTTATGAGGTAACGGTGCTCGAGGATTGTGTGGCCTCGCCAGACGAAAGTCTCCAACACGCCTCGCTCGAGTACATGAAGCGCGTTTACGGCGTGAATGTAACCAATTCGAGTGAACTTATTAAAAGTATGGGGGGATGAGTTGCGAGCTTTCCACGTGGCGTCGGATGAAGAAATCAAACAAGGCAAAACAACTGATGTTTACTTTGGACGCACGAAGCAAATCCTCGATGCTAAAGGGTTAAGCAATGCCCAAGTTGTTGCAGAGGTGACGGCGAATAACCTGCCACGAGATTGGTTATGGGCTGTGCTCTGTGGAGTTGATGAGGTCGCCAAGCTCTTCGAAGGTCACTCCGTCGATGTCTACGCAATGTCAGAAGGGAATATCTTCCGCCCGCATGACTACCCCGGGATGCGAATGCCAGTAGCGGTAATCGAGGGCCCCTACGGAGAGTTCTGTGAACTCGAGACCCCCTTGCTGGGATTGCTCTGTCAAGCCTCAGGGGTGGCGACGATGGCAGCTAGGATAAGAAAAATCGTTGGCACCAAACTTCTCATGTCTTTCGGTATTCGGAGAGCGCACCCGGCACTCGCCCCCATGCTCGATCGTGCTGCTTACATTGGGGGGTTCGATGGGGTTTCGAGCTTGGTGGGAGCGAAGGCGATCGGGAAGGAACCGATGGGCACAATGCCCCACTCTTTGGTAATAGCGTTCGGCGATCAGGTCAAAGCTTGGCGAGCATTCGACGAGGTTATGCTTTCCAAGGTGCCCCGGATAATGCTTGTGGACACTTACTTCGATGAAAAAATAGAATCAATCATGGCAGCTGAAGCACTCGGCAAAAGGTTGCAAGGCGTTAGGCTCGATACTCCAAGTTCAAGGAAAGGTGATTTTGCGGAGATAATCCGGGAGGTCAGATGGGAACTCGACACCAGAGGATACGGCCACGCCAAAATAATAGTATCTGGTGGAGTTGATGATAACAACATAAAAGGTCTAGTCGAGGCCGGAGCTGATGGTTTTGGTGTCGGAACCCCGTTAACCAATGCACCGACAATCGATTTCGCAATGGACATTGTGGAGCTTAATGGCAAACCAGTTGCAAAACGAGGCAAACTTGGTGGCTTAAAACGAGCTTGGAGGTGCCCGAAATGCTTGACAGATGTACTCCTGCCCGCTCGTGAAGCATCTCCTAGTTGCCCGAGCTGCGGAGGTAAAACAAAACAAGTTTTAATTCCTTTAATTAAAAAAGGAAAAATCGCCGCAAAGCTTCCTTCTGTCGAGGAGATACGGAAGCGAGTTCTTGCGCAACTTAAAAAATTGGAACCGCTTTAGGGGGGACTAAAATGGACATCACAAAAGAGAGAAAGAACTTATCAAAAGCAAGACGAATCGTGATTAAGATTGGCACAAGCAGTATCACCGACAAATACTCAAGACTCGACCCAAGCAAGGTCGGAAAGCTCGTCGAGGAAACAATGAGGCTGCGCACGCGTGGAAAGGAGATTATCATCGTTTCCTCCGGCGCAATAGGAGCAGGTGTGGGTCGCATTAATTTAGAACGTCGGCCGAGGGAGATGCCTCCATTGCAAGCAGCTGCGGCAGTCGGACAGGGGATTCTGATGCAAGTTTATTCGAAATATTTTGGAGAATACGAACAACCAGTTGCACAAATGTTGTTGACAGGAGAAGATTTCACAAATTCCAAGCGTTACCAAAATTTCAAAAACACTCTCGCGATTTTGCTGAGATGGGGTGTAGTGCCTATCGTGAATGAGAACGACTGCGTGGAAGTCGAGGAAATAAGGCTTGGTGATAATGACACCCTCTCTGCGCATGTGGCGGTAGGGTCCAAGGCCGATCTTCTCATAATACTTTCAGATATAGGAGGACTTTACAGGGACTATTCCAAGAAGGGAAAGCGAGGGAGTCTCATCCGAACCGTCAAGCGAGTTACGCGGGAGGTCGAGGGGCTTGTAAGCAGAAATTTCCGCGGCTTTGGCGGCATGCGCACAAAGATTAGAGCTGCAAAAATGGTGACGAAAAAAGGAATACCTGTAGTGCTAGCTAATGGCGAGGAGAAGAACGTGCTCGATCGGGTTATTGCCGGTGAGGAGATAGGTACACTCTTTCTGTCTGAGAGGGGGAAAAAATGAACTCAGTCATATCAAAAGCGATGGCTGCTCGCACAGCATCGCTCAAACTCGCAAACATTACAACCAATAAAAAAAATATGGCACTTCTAAAAATCGCTTCCGCCATCTCTAAACAAAAAAAAGCTTTGTTGAGGGCAAATGCCAAAGATGTTGAAAATGCCGAGCGCCTCTTAGCACGAGGGGAACTCTCCAACGCTTTCGTCCAGAGGCTCAAGCTTAGTGATTACAAGTTGCGCAACATTGCTGAGATGGTGCGAAGCGTCGCGAGGCTTGAAGACCCCGTTGGAAAAACACTTTACGCGATGGAACTCGACCGCGGCCTAGAATTGTACAAGGTCTCATGCCCAATTGGGGTGATTGGGGCAATATTCGAGGCAAGGCCAGATGTGTTACCCCAACTGTCAGCTCTGTGCCTCAAATCGGGGAATGCCATGATCCTAAAAGGAGGTAAAGAGGCAAGGTATTCGAATGAAGCTTTTTTTGAACTCATCCGCAGTGCTACTGAAAGGACTGGAATCCCGCGCGAATGGATCCAGCTCATCGAGGCGAGACAAGAAGTGCGGGAGCTGCTCAAACTCGATGAGCATATAGACTTGCTAGTTCCGCGGGGAAGCAAGGAGTTCGTGAAGTACATCCAAAATAACAGCAGTATACCTGTGCTCGGTCACGCTGAGGGAGTATGCCACATCTACGTCGACAAGGAAGCAAACTTGGAGCAGGCTTTAAATTTATGTTATGATTCTAAAGTTCAGTATCCTGCCGTGTGTAACGCTGTTGAAACGCTCTTAGTCCATCGTGGGATAGCCAAGCGTTTTCTTCCACCATTAGCTAGACGCTATGAGAAAGTGGGGGTCGAGATCAGAGGGTGCGAGCGAACGAGAAAAATCCTGCATGGTATCAAGAAAGCGACAGAAAAGGATTGGAAAACGGAGTATCTCGATTTGATAATCTCAATTAAAATTGTGGGCGGAGTAGATGAGGCGATTGAACACATCAATACATATGGTTCCAAACACACCGACGCGATAATCACCCAAAACGGGAAAACTGCATTCAATTTCCTGACTGGGGTTGATTCTTCAAGTGTAATTCTCAACGCATCTACACGGTTCAGTGACGGATATCGTTATGGACTGGGGGCAGAAGTTGGGATATCTACAGGCAAGATTCACGCGCGGGGACCTGTTGGACTGGATGGGATGGCCACCTCAAAATATTATTTGCTGGGTAAGGGACAAACGGTCGCCACTTACCTCGGCCCAACCGCGAAACCGTTCGTTCATCGAAAGCTCTCGAAGCGTTGGAACGATATCGCGCGTACTATAAAGAAGTAATAACCGGTGTTTTCGTGAAATTCAAAAAAGTGGTCGTCGGCGGGACGTTTGATTACCTGCACGACGGGCACAAGGCGATATTAGCTAAAGCGTTCGAGATAGGAGAGCGCGTGACCGTAGGCATCTGCTCAGACGAAATGCAGTTTCTGCTCCGAAAGGACTCAGCAGGCATTCAACAGCTCGACATACGAAAGCAAGCACTGGAAGCGCTGCTGAGCTCCACGGGCTGGCTTGAGCGGGCCGATATAATAGCAATTTCTGAAGCGTTCGGACCGGCGGCGGAAGACCCCGATCTTGAGGCGATAGTGGTTAGCCCCGAGACTCGGGCGCGTGCCGAAGAGTTGAACCAGCTCAGAGGATCGCGTGGGCTGCTGCCATTGGAAATTATCGAAATTCCATTTGTACTGGCCGACGACGGAAAACCGATATCATCAATAAGAGTCCGATATGGTGAAATTGACGTTCATGGTAAAGTGTTGAAAAATTTTCAAGCGGTCTAAGAGACAAGTGTTTAAATTATGCAAATCTTGTTTAATCAAAGGTGAGTTAAATGCACCCCTCATATAACATCAAAAACACAAAGGGAGAGGAACTCGAAAAGCGAAAGATAGTACTCTGCATAACGGGAAGCGTGGCAGCCGTTAAATGCCCAGAACTTGCCAGAGAACTCATGCGCCATGGCGCCGATGTGCGAACATGCATGACATCCAGTGCGGCAGGTTTGATAACGCCGCAACTCATGCACTGGGCGACCGGCAACGAAGTTGTTACCGCGATAACAGGCAAGACCGAGCACATCGAGCTGGCGCAGTGGGCCGACCTAGTGCTAGTTGCCCCAGCTACAGCAAACACATTGGGAAAAATGGCGCATGCGATTGACGACACACCTGTGACCTCGGTGGTCTCGGTAGCTTGGGGTCTCGAGAAGCCCATCGTCGCGGTTCCTGCGATGCACGAATCAATGTACCATCACAAGCTGTTTCAAGAAAATTTGGCGAAACTCCGTTCGGCGGGCGTGCACCTGCTCGAGCCCAAAGTCGAGGAAGGGAAAGCAAAATTGGCGAGCGTTGACGAGATTGTGCAATCTGTCATCGAACTCTTTGCCCCTCGCGACATGGACGGTATGCGAGTGCTCGTTACGGCGGGTCCAACAATTGAACCAATAGACCCTATCAAATTCATTACCAACCGAAGTTCGGGCAAGATGGGCGTGGCAGTGGCCCGAGTCGCGGCATCTCGGGGCGCGGAGGTTGTGTTGATTTACGGCCCGGGGACTGAGGCACCACCCTCGAGAGTAAAAGTCGTGCGTGTTCAGACCACCCAAGAAATGTGTGAGGCCCTCAAGTGTGAGCTAAAATCACCTTACGATATCATCATTTCCACTGCGGCTGCACAGGATTTCGCAGTCGAACAACCAGCCGAGCAGAAACTGAGACATCTTGCGCCGCCAACACTCAAGCTGGTGCAAGCACCCCGTGTACTAGATGAGGCACGAAAACTTGCGCCAAATGCTTTTATAGTGGGGTTCAAGGCGGAGTTTAACGTGCACGATGAGGAGCTTCTAACGGCGGCAAAGGAAAAGCTGGGTGAGGGGCTCGACATGGTCGTAGCAAATGATGTGGCAAGGACGGGAGCCGGGTTTGGCTCTGATACCAACGAAGTCATAATTATAACATCCTCTGGTTCTAAAGTTATGCGCGCGACGAAGGTTGAGATCGCTAAGGCAATTCTAGATGCTGCGATGGCGAGGCTTCGAGGGCGTGATTAATGCGAAAGGCATCAGCTTTCGTGCCAGCCCACATTTCAGGTTTTTTTCAAGTGTGCGAGGCGAGCGATCCAAAGCAAATGGGCTCGCGTAATTGTGGCCCTTGCCTCGATATCGGCGTACTCACCGAGGTCAAAATTGAACCTGCCACTCGAACTAGCGTGAAAGTGTTTATGAATAATAAGCGAACATCAGCGGCAAAGACGACTTTGGCGGCTATTGAGACGCTCTTGGACGCTGTGCGTGAACCACTTGCGATCAAAGTAGCTCACTCATGCCAAGTGCCGATAGGTGCTGGATATGGAGCGAGTGGTGCTGGGGCATTCGGCGCTGTTTTGGCACTCTCTAAAGTTTTAGATTTACGCTTGTCGCGAGAGAGGCTTAGGGAGATAGCTCATGTCGCTGAAGTAACCTGTCACACGGGGCTTGGTGACGTGGGCGCGCAAGCACTCGGCGGGCTGGTAATCGGACTAGAGCCAGGAGCCCCCCCACATGACAAGTGGAAGCAAATTCACCTCCCGAAAGATGTAAAGGTGGTTTGCGGCACCTTTGCCGAGCTACCGACGGCGAAGCTTTTGCGCGAGGAGGAATTTCGCGAGCGTTCAAAGCGGCTCGGTGGATTAGCTATGAAAAAATTGTTAGAAAAACCTAATCCCCAAAATTTTATGAAAGTGTCGCGTGAATTTGCAGAAGGGCTCGAGCTTTTAAACGATGACCTTCGCGCGTTGATTGAAGCTGTTTCAAAAACAGGTGCAATTGGGGTGAGCCAAGTGATGCTAGGAAAAGCAGCGTTTGCACTGGTGAAAGAGAAGAAGCTTGAGGATGTAACTCAAACATTTCTTGAATTTCTCGAGCCTAGCGCTGTTATCGTCGCAAGCGTGAACCGAAGAGGCGCCAAGTTGCTAGATCAAAATCTGTCATAGCGCATAATCTTACTCAACTGTATGTGCCGCGGAGGGCTCGGTTCCTCAGCTGGTTTGCCTATTGGTACAATGACGAGGGGCCTCACACCCTCAGGGGCGTTGATTACCTCCGCAACAGTGCCTTCATCAAATGACCCTACCCAGCATGTCGCATAACCAAGTGCATAAGCGGCTAGATTCATGTTTTGTGTTGCCGCGGCTGTATCCTGGATGCAATAGAGTTCCTCACTCCTCCTACCGTAGCGTCGAGAAGTGCGGGTGACATTCGCGCACACTACAATGACTACCGGCGCCTCCGCGATAAAAGTCTGCCCTAGTGCTGCATGCGCCAACCGCTCTTTTTGGGCTTGGTCTTTCACCACAACGAACTCCCAAGGCTGGCAATTGCCGGCGCTAGGGGCCTGCTGCGCAGCTTCGAGAATTTTTTTCAAGTCTTCCTCCTTTATGGGGTCAAGCCTAACCTCGCGCACGCTTCATCTACCTTTGATTGCGTCGAAAATGTCCATCCAGACACCCAAGCATTTAAACTCCAGTGGACGTAAAAAGAATTTGGCATGATAAAATGATCGAAACCTCGGAGCTTGACTGGATAGTTCAAAAGACCACTGAACTGCTCGCCGACAAGGTAAAAGACGCTCCGCTCACCGACCGCGACATTGAGCTAGCATTTGAAATGTTTGCGAAGCCGAGACTCGAGCGCTTCTCAGATACTTTCAAGAGCGATCTCGAAAGAAGGCAAGCCCAAGATTTCATTATGATGAAACTTCAGGAGCGGGCAAAGCAACTCAACGCGGAGCACTGGCAGAAACTGGAAATATAATTCTTTTTATCAGTTTCGAATATCACAAATAGGACGCGACGTTAAAAACTTTAAAGAAACGGCAGGTGCCCGGCCCACAACCAATAAGTGACGATGATACACAATATGGCTGCCACGAAGAGACCGCTCCCCCATCTCTTGGCTTGAGCCTTGAAGAAGATGTAGCCGAAGAGGCCGCTGCAGATTATAGCAATGATGAGTACGATACTAAGCACAATCTGTCCTATCAACCTACCCAACGAACCGAAATAATCCGTGAGTGCGATAACCGGTAGTATGATAACGAGAACAAACACCCCTGCCAACATCAGCCATCCACGCAATCTTTCACCTATTCTGCTTATTCGTCGAACTTTTAAAAGGTTAACCTAGAGAAACTAAGAACTGGTGAAAATAAATGCCGAGAATTGCCGTCATTGACCGAGAGTCATGCCAGCCCAAACGATGCTCGCTCGAGTGTTACCGCTATTGCCCGGGAGTTAGAACCGGTGACGAGACGGTAATCATCGACGAGCGAACGGGCAGACCAGTGATTTCGGAGGAGCTGTGCACGGGCTGCGGAATATGCGTGCACAAATGTCCGTTTCGCGCGATTTCGATAGTCAACGTACCTCAAGAACTCAAGGAGCGCTGCATCCATCGCTACGGACTTAACGGATTCGCCCTCTATGAGTTGCCCATTCCCCGAGCGGGCAAGGTCACGGGACTTATCGGGCAAAACGGGGCAGGCAAGACAACCGCGCTTGAAATTTTGGCAGGAAAACTTGCCCCCAACTTTGGCTCGCCGGAGACAGCAACACCGATAAATCTAAACGAGTTTTTTAAGGGTTCCGAGCTACAGGCCTACTTCGATCGAATCGAGCAGATAAAGACAGCTTACAAACCCCAAGCGATCGATGGACTCCCAAAGGTGGTCCGAGGGAGAGTCGGTGAACTCCTCGCGAAGGTGGACGAACGAAAAGTAGCAAAAGAACTGGCCGAATCACTTGAGCTAAACGAGGTTCTCGATCGCCACATAAAACTTCTCAGCGGAGGCGAACTCCAACGCCTAGCGATTGCCGCAGCAACCGCGCGGGATGCGGACATCTATTACTTCGACGAGCCGAGTTCGCACCTTGATGTCTACCAACGCCTCAATGCGGCGCGTACCATTCGAGGGCTCGCGATAGCTGGAAAAGCCGTAATCGTCGTGGAACATGATCTCGCGATGCTCGACTACATGTGCGACTACGTGCATGTTCTCTACGGCAAACCAAGTGCTTACGGTGTCGTGTCATCACCGCACGGAGTCAGGATTGGGATAAACGTCTTTCTCGATGGCTACTTGCGTGAGGAAAATGTGAGGTTCAGGCGAGAATCAATTCGTTTCGAAGTCCGCCCTCCGTCAAAAGCTCGTATCGCTGGGCGGGCGATGTTCAGCTACCCCCGACTCAAAAAACGCTTTAAAGGATTTGAGCTAGAGGTCACGCCAGGCAGCGTTTATGCTGGTGAGGTTGTTGGTGTGGTCGGCCCCAACGCCATAGGTAAAACCACTTTTGTGCACATGCTCGCAGGAAAACTCAAACCGACAATAGGAAAGTTCGATTCCAAACTGACAGTCGCTCACAAGTCGCAGTACCTGAAGATCGATTTTGAGGGAAATGTGGAAGCTTGGCTGCACGAGTTGCTCGGCGAGTTTGACCCGACCTTTGATCCCGATATCTTACAACCACTCGAGGTGAAGCCCCTACTCGAGCGAAAGTTAAAAGATTTGAGCGGGGGGGAGCTCCAACGAGTCGCGATCGCCGCATGCTTGGGACAACCAGCCGACATCTACCTAATCGACGAGCCCAGCGCTTATCTTGATGTCGAGCAGCGCCTGCAAATAGCGCGCGTGATAAGGCGGGTGATTGAGAAGCGCGAGGTTGCTGCATTAGTGGTCGACCACGATGTACTGAGCGTCGACTTAATCTCCGACCGCTTGCTTGTCTTTACGGGGGAACCGAGTCGAGTAGGCAAAACTCACGGCCCCCTTGGGATGCGCGAGGGGATGAATCGATTCCTGCACGAGGTCGGGGTCACCTTCCGACGGGACCCCCAGACTGGCAGGCCCCGAGCAAACAAGCCAGAAAGCAGCTTAGATAGAGAGCAGAAGGAGAGAGGAGAGTACTTTTATTTGAGTTAGTGCTAGCTTTGATGGGGGGCTGGATGGGAGTCACTGAAGACATAAACTGGCTCAAATATGACGAAGACGGCGTGGAAAAAGTTTTCATGATAATTGCCAACAAGGAAGGCGCTAAGCTCCAAGAAATCCGTGAGCTTTTCGGCACGGAGGACTGGTGGCCTATAAAAAACCATTTGCGTGCCCTCACCGACCGAAATTTAGTCACCGGAGTTGAGGGAATTTACAAGCTGACTGAGAATGGACGAAAGGTGCTTGAAGGATTTAAGGCGATGGAATACGTCGAGCCAGTTTAAACTGAAATTGCTGAAACATTTCCCCCTTTGATTAACAAAATTTTATGTTTAACGGCGGAACCCTCGCTTGAGAGTTCCTCAGCTTCCTCAAGCACTAGGTTCATATGGGCGTCATACTGGGTCAGCTTGCCGCGAAATTTTCGGCCGTCTTTTGCGCTGACCACTACGGTGGCATTCATAAACTTCTCTAGGTCAACCTGCGTTTCTTTCTCGGTTTCTGTCCGTGCTTCTCCTACCATCTAATTCCCAATTGATGCTCGGTCTGCCACTTTATAAGCTTTATAAATTACTTTCGGTGACCTCTCTCCCCTAAAATCACTTAAATCATGCACAAGAGGGGCGCATGGAGGTGGTAGATTGATTGAATTTGAGGAACTTGAAGGGGTCGGGCCGGCGATTGCGGAGAAACTCCATTCGGCCGGTTACGATTCGTTGGAGAGCATAGCAGTAGCCACCACAGGCGAACTAATGGAGGCCGCTGAGGTGGGGATGCGGGTAGCGGTAAAGGTGATAAATGCCGCCCGCGATGCAGCGAACATGGGATATGAAAAGGCGAGCGAGGTGATGGAACGTCGGAAGCACCTCGGGTACATCTCGACGGGGAGCCCCGCGCTAGACAAAATAATCGGCGGGGGAGTCGAGACACAAGGGGTGACAGAGGTGTTTGGTGAATTCGGGTCGGGGAAGTCCCAGATAGCCCACCAACTCTGCATCAACGTTCAGCGTCCACCAGAGCAGGGAGGACTAAAAGGAAAATCCCTCTTCATCGACACCGAAAATACATTCAGGCCCGAGCGCATTACGCAGATGGCGCGTGCGGTGGGGCTAGAACCCGAAGTAGTACTCGAGAACATTTACATCGCTCGAGCGCGCACGACCGACCACCAGATGCTTTTGGCCGAGAAGATCCAAGAGATGGCGAAGGAGGGAGATGTAAAACTCGTCGTGATAGATTCGCTCACCTCTCTTTTCCGAGTCGAGTACTGCGGGCGGGGGGCGCTTGCTGAACGGCAGCAGAAACTGGGGCGTCACATTGCGGCGCTGCACAAGATTGCGGAGCTAAACGATCTCGCGGTTTTCGTGACAAACCAAGTGATGGCGAAGCCTGATATGCTTTTCGGGGATCCGACCAAGCCCATCGGGGGACACGTAATAGGACACTCAATGACCACGCGGGTCTACCTGCGAAAGAGCAAGGCAAACACTAGGGTTGCCAAGCTCATAGACCATCCCGGGTTGCCCCCAGAGAGCGCGACATTTCAGATAGCCGAAGCGGGAATCAGGGATTGAGTTCGGAAGTTTCTGCACGCGAGGGCTTCAATGCTGCTATCATAAGCAACGCTGCCACGAATGAAAGCATTGCAGCAAAAGCAAATGCGGCCCATGAACCGATAACCTGCCAAAGTACTCCTGCGATAACACTGGCTGGAAATAATGCCAATCCGGTAGCGGTGTGGAAAGTTCCCATTGCAGTCCCCCAAAGTCGTGGGACTACCAAATCGGCGACATAAGCGCGTTGAACTCCCACAACTAAGCCCATAAAAACACCGTAGAATGCGAACAACGGTAGTGCTTGCCATGCGCTAGTTGCCAAAGCCAATCCCACGGAAGTGAAGCCGAAAATACAATAGCCCGCGGCGATTACAGGGCGCCTCCCTATGCGGTCGGACAGCACGCCAGCTGGGAGCGAGACCAAAGCATAGACCACGTTGAAGAGCATGTAGAGAAGCACCACCTGCCCGGCTCCTAGCCCAAGTTCAGAGGCTCGAAGAATCAGAAATGCCCAGCTTAGGTTCCCTAGCGAGAATAAAGTAACAACTGCGAGATAGCGTCTGAAACTTGGGCTGAGCGAGCCAAGGCCAGCCTTAAAGGATAGCTTGGGAGCCCGCTTTCTCTTCACCTCACGTGCGAAGAACGCGAGGACGGCGACCGCTAGTATTGCTGGAATCGAGGCGATCAGGAAGATGTCTCTGAATCCAAAGTAGAGCAATAGCAGGAACGCGAACGCTGGGCCTAAGCTTGCGCCGACAGTGTCGAGGGCACGGTGAAATCCAAATGCTTTCCCCCTGATGTTCGACGCGCATGAGTCTGCGAGCAGAGCATCCCGGGGGGAGGTCCTGATCCCTTTCCCAACTCGATCCATAAATCTCACCCCGAGTGCATGGAACCATGTGCTGGCGAGGGCGAGGAATGGTTTGGCTAAGGTGGAAAGCCAGTAGCCTCCTAAAATCAAGGGCTTCCGCTTGCCGATGCGGTCCGACCACCATCCCGAGAAAACTTTGAGAAGGCTCGCCACGCTCTCCGCTAGTCCCTCGATGAGCCCCAGCACGGCCGGAGTAGCACCGAGAACCTGGACAGTAAAGAGGGGGAAGAGAGGCAATATCATCTCTGTGCTTATGTCAGTGAGCAAGCTGCCGATCCCGAGCACGATGACGTTGAACCCCACTCCTGTAAAAAATCCCTTCTGCTTCATTCGTCCACGACTCAGGAAGGGTTTTAGCTCCCAACGAATATCGGACGCATTGAAAGCAACTTCGGTAACGCAAGCGGTCTAAAAGGCATGCCACTGGTCTTTTTGACGATTTCAGCGGCGAGTTCCTTCACGGTCATAGGTTGAAGAGTCTTCTTTCCCCGGACCCTCACAGGCAATTTTTTCATTTTCAATTCTTTGTCCCCAAGCACGACGATGAAATTAATCCATTCGCGCTCTGCGTCTCGCACCTTCTTCGAAACGGACTCGGATCGATCATCGATATCGACGCGGACGCGAGCCTTTTCCAGAGTATTTGCGATTCGCCCACAAGATTTGATGTGGCGGTCGGCCAGCGGGATAATTCTGATTTGAGTCGGTGAGAGCCAGAGCGGCAAGCTTGGGGCTTTTCCTGTTTTTTGTGCTTTCGCCGCTTCTTCCAGCGTTGCATATATCCACCGCTCGATTGAACCTATGGAGGAATGTAAAATTATGCACCCTTTCTTTTTTCCGCTCTCATCCACGTATCGGATACCGTATCGCTCGGAGTCTTCCATGTCGAGTTGAACAGTTGCGAGTTGGGCATTTCCTCCAACCGAGTCAATCACCTGAAACTCGTGCTTGAGCACCCAGTAGTGCTTGCGTTCTGGCAAAAGCTCGATGAAGGCTGAGCGCTTGACGAGCTTGAGCAACCGCACGAAGAAGGACTTGTTTTGCTGGTAGAAATCTTCAAGAGTACGAAACGCTACGACATAATCTACTTCCATCGATTTGGTCATCCTGGCATAGATTTTGAAGAGTTGCTCGTACTCCTTCATCCCCTGCTTCAGATCCCGGCAAAAGCAATGTATGTCTGGCATGGTGAAGGCCCTAAGGCGCTTGAGCCCCACGCACTCGCCGCTCTGCTCCAGCCGGTACGAGGGTGAAAGCTCAAATATCCGCACGGGCATCTGGCGGTAGCTCATCACTGTATTTTTCATCATCTTGAATAATCCGAAATCCCCTGCGAACCGGAGGAGCAGCGTTCGGTTCGGAAACTTAATCTTGTAATCCTTCTGGTAGAAGCGTGCGGCCTGCTCCGCGATGTCCGGCTCATCTGCGCGGTAGAGCACCGGAGTCTCTATCTTACTGGCCCCTAGTTCTTCCGAGAGCTGGATCGCCAACTCTTCCAGCAGCCTTTTTATGAGCGCTCCTTTCGGATAGAAGCGGAAATGTCCTGCGTCACTTGCGGGCTCGTAGTCGACCAACTCCAAGCGCCGCATCAGCTTGATATGGGCGGGCTCCTCCCCAAGCTTGCGCCCGAGCTCTTCGCTGAGCACGAACTGTCT
Organism: Hadarchaeota archaeon (SeqCode); assembly: GCA_964514965.1. Classification (GTDB taxonomy): domain Archaea; phylum Hadarchaeota; class Hadarchaeia; order Hadarchaeales; family Hadarchaeaceae; genus DG-33. The sequence continues at coordinate 268,506 of CAZETV010000001.1, forward strand.
AAGTTGGGAGTTCTTTGCGAGCGGTTCGCAAGCGTCGATGTTAGAGAGGTCTAGCTCGTGCTCTGCTCCGTCGGGGGTGAGGATTATCCGTTTGCTTGGGACGCCTTCTGGGGCCTGAGCCTCAGCCTCTACGGTCTCAGCGGTTATCGTCCGTGAAAGTTCCGACAGGGGATGTCCCTTGCAGCTGAGCTTGAATGACTTGTACCAGCCGAATGGCAAGCGGTAGACTTCTAGGCCGAGTTCACGCAGCGCTCCGGCAGTGGCATCGAGCAATTTGATGGCGACCTTCGGGGACGCGAGCGATGAACTGAGGTGGGCGTATGGATAGACGGCGACTCTTTTTGCTTCAACCTTTTGGGCAACCTCCGCGATTTCCCGGGAGGCGTTCTTCGATATTCCTTCAATGTTATTTCCGTCCTCCTCTTCTGCAGCCACAAAGACCACTAGTACCTCTTCGAGGCGCCCTGAACGTTTCTCAGACGGAACATCCTCTGCTATGGGGGTACGCTGCTTGGTCTCGAACTCTAGGAAATCTGAGTGAATCAACAGAACCCTCAATTGCTCACCGCGTGCACTTGAATCCCTGAATTTAATAAACTATTCCCAAAACGGTTCTGTTTTGAATCTGAGGGTTTTGCATTTGTGGTGTTGGAATAGGTTGTAAGTTTTAAGATTAACTTAATATCTAAAAGATTATTACAAGTGAAACTAACAAAAAATTATCCAATGAGACGCGGGAGATATAATTTGCCTAAAAAATAACCGAGACTGGCATCTGTCCCGCATAAAGTTGATAAACTAAAACTATCACGAGTATTAACATGCTTCCGTTAGCTTTTGCACTTGCTTTTGTAGCGACCATCTGCTGGGGCTTAGCCCAGATAGTTGGAAAACTAGCTTCTAGGAGTGTGGATGTGCCAGTTCTCAATGCAATTAGAACATCATTCGCTTCGATACTGCTCCTCGTATATCTCTTGTCTACAGAAGGGTTGAACTATTTCGGGGCAGCGCTGACATCACTGGCAGCCCTAACTGGAGTAATTGCATGGTGCGTGGCGTCCATGTTTTTCTTTTACCTAATGCAGAGGGAGGCCGCCTACAGGATTGCTCCCATCAGTAATACTCAGCCCTTGTGGGGGGTTATAGCTGCGGTGTTGCTCTTGGGCGAAGAAGCAAAGCCCGCAATCTTTCTATCAGTCACCCTAGTGATTCTCGGATCGTATTTTCTGGCCCCAAAGGGAGACCAAGACAAATCGAGACTTTGGAACCCAAAACTCTTCCTGGCTCTTCTAGTGGGTATTTTGTGGGGGATTCCAATCGCTTTGAACAAATACTGTCTTAGTGGGGGGATGTCGCCCGCAATCTTTCTCTTTGTGGGATTAGTCTCCGCATCTGCGGCTTGCAACGTCACGATGTTCGCTTACCGCGCTAAGAAGAGGGTAAACTTCAATGGAAGGGGTATATGGTTTAGCATTCTATCCGGTGTCATCGGCCTGTTTGTGGGACAACTTCTGTGGCAACATGCTCTGAGAATCGAAGAAGCGAGCGCACTCTCCCCTGTGGTTGGATCCGTGGCACCGCTTGCCTTCCTCTTCAGCATATTATTCTTGGGGGAGAGACCCACCAAAAGAGCGATTCTAGGGATGGTCATCATGTTTACAGGAATATTATTAATCACTGTATAGGTTCAACTCAGTCCAGCAAATCTGGTACAAAGAGTCATTGTACAGTTTAGTACGAAAATTTAATCGCGACACTAAACCCCACGTTATATTTTTAATTAACAAGAATTTAGTGTTCCAAGCCCTACTTCTTGAACTGCGGCATGTATTCGGCGTGAGCTTTCAAAAGTTCATCCATCATGGCCTTTGCAGCGTTCATATCGTGGACGTATGGACACGCGATGAGCGCCTGGTACAGCACGTTCTTGTCGCCGCTCAGCGCAGCGTCCACGGTCAGCTCCTGCCAGTTTAGGATGTGCTGTGCCAACCCCAAGAAAGGCTTGGGCAATTCTCCCATAGCTATAGGTGTCAATCCACGCTTGTTCACTGTACAGGGGCCTTCTACTATAGAATCGTTGGGGAGATTCGTGATAATCCCCTTGTTCGGGAAATTGATGCCTCCCCACTCCCTTCCATCGTCAGCGGATATGCTAACCAGTATGCCTATGGCTTGTCTTGAATGGTACAACTCGAAACAATATTCGGATGGGTGTTGGTCGTATTTGGCCCCACCCAATAATTCCTCAACGAACTTCCAACGTGATTCGGACCACCCCAGTAGCGACCCCTCAACGGGAGGCCTTCCTTTTCTTTCCTTGAAAATCTCGTTGTAGTCCCAATACACGCGGTCGTGAGATGAGCATGCATTCAAGTATCCAAATGCTTCGAAGAGTTTCATCGAAAAATCCAAGAACTGATCGTGGGGCCTCTCCCCCGTATATTTCCTGAGCCGTTCTTTCAGTAGGGGGTAGCCATCTTTTCCGTTGACCTGTAAATCCACTAGCCAGCTCAAGTGATTTACCCCTATGGCGCGCGGTCTTAGATCCTCACTAACACAGTAACGCCTTGAGAATGGAGGCATGTTGAGCACTCTCGGCAAGAGTGTCATGGATAACCCTGCGAAGCAGTCACATATCGAGATAAACCTGACATCAGTTTCCCGCCGAACTGCGTCGGCTATGAGATTTGCAGGGTTTATATAACTGATGACACTAGCTTCAGGGCACAAATCCTCTACCATCCTGCAGTATTCGAGAGTAGCTGGAATGGTACATTGAGCCATGAATGTTCCACCCGGTCCGGAAGTTTCATCACCGCATATGCCGTGCTTTGTTGGGATTTCGATATCGTACTTCATGTGTTGTAACCCACCAACCCTATAACCAAGCAAAACAAATGTCGCGCTTTCAAGTGCCTCTTTGGGGTCGGTTGTTGAACTGAACTTTATGTCCGCCCCATTCCTCTTGGATAATTCCGCTCCAAGTTTGGTCAATTTGGGTAGGCGGCTTGAATCTATGTCCATCAAGCATACCTCACTTCCGTTGAGGGTTTCCTTGTTCTCCAGAATTGTATAAATCAAGGATGGAACGAAAGGACTTCCGCCTCCGAGAAGAACTATCTTCTCATCTGACATTTTTTGAACCTCTTTTAATCGTTGATTTTTAATCATTTAAAAGTGATGTTGCAAGCTTAGCTTTGCACAATGATTAGTTTTCTGCACAAAATTGATCAAGGCCGCGGAAGATTCTTTAACGCCTCAGCCCAAAATATTACCTCGTTAAACCATGCGCTAACACTCTCTAATGAAACTTAAATTTCAATTTTCATGACTTTTTGATAAAACGCAGGAACCCTTAATATTTTCCTTGATGCTCAAGCCGCGTGGTATTTGCAATATCGGCTGCATACTTTGGATGATTTCTATAAGTTCGTCCATGGAGACCCCGCCACCGACTATATCGTTGAAATTGGAGCGATATCCTAATTACCCACCTTATTGATAGCTGGTTTCTAAATGGTCTCAATTTCCGTGATATTTTTAGGATGTAACTGCCAAATCCAAATCAGTGGCAGAAAATGTCGCCCTCAATAAAAATTACTTTCCCGGAAGATTTTCTCTGGGGCGTTTCGACTTCCTCCCATCAGATTGAGGGGGCTTGGAACGAGGACGGGAAGGGCGAGTCTATCTGGGATCGCTTTTCCCATACTCCCGGGAATATAAAAAATGGCGATAACGGAGATGTAGCCTGCGACCATTACCATCGTTACAAAGAAGATGTGAATTTGATGAAGGAATTATGCTTAAAAGCATACCGTTTTTCCATCTCTTGGCCGCGCGTTCTTCCGAGGGAGAATGATGTTAACAAGCTTGGCCTTGACTTCTATAGCCGTTTGATCGATGAACTGTTGGAAGCGGGGATTGAACCTTGGCTTTGTCTGTACCACTGGGATTTGCCTCAGGCCATTCAGGAAAAAAGCGGTTGGGCCAATCGCGAGATCGTTCACCACTTCGAGAACTACGCCAAACTTTTAGCCCACGAGTTCGGTGATAGAATCAAAAATTGGGTTGTGCTCAATGAACCTGCATGTGTGGCGATTTTGGGCCACTTCCTTGGCATTAACGCCCCAGGTACTAAAGACCTTAACACTTTCCTCAAGGTCTCGCACAACCTACATTTAGCCCAAGGAAAAGCAATTCAAGTCTTGCGCGATGCAAATCAGAATTTTCGAATTGGTACCGCCTTGAATTTGAATCCTGCACACCCGATCAGTAACGACGAAAAAGATCGAAACGCCGCGGGCATGATTGATGAGTTTTGGAATCGATGGTACCTCGATCCGTTATTTCGGGGCGAGTACCCTCCTCTCGCTAAAAAGATGTTTACTGCTTCAGAAGATGAAATGGAGTTAATTCACCAGCCGCTGAACTTTTTGGGCGTCAATTACTACAATCGCTCGCTCGTGGCCTATGATCCGACTAATCCATGGGGCGCCAAAGGAATTCAGAAAAGCTCGTTCGTGACCGAGATGGGATGGGAAATTTACCCCGATGGACTGCATGAGATATTGACACGCCTGAAAGAGGAATATGGCAATCCGGTTCTTTATGTCACGGAAAACGGTGCCGCCTGTGACGATATATTGAAAAGAGACAGTGAGATTCAAGACGACGACCGCATAGTCTTTCTCAGGGACCATATACTCGCGGCGTACCGGGCCATCAAAGAAGGGGTGAAACTCAAGGGATATTTCGTTTGGAGTCTCATGGACAACTTCGAATGGGCTGAAGGTTATACCAAACGCTTCGGCCTCGTCCACGTAGATTACCGAACTCAGAAGCGCACCCCTAAAAAAAGTGCTTATTGGTACAAGCGAATAATAGCGAATAACGGTTTCCGTCTCTGATTCTGAAGTAAAATAAAGCACAAATTTTGGCGGAGGAGTACTATTATCTACCCCTATCTACTTGATAACGGTGAAAATTATATATACTATGCTCATAAAAACGAAAATAAGAAACAGGAGCAAAAAATATGAAAGATAACGTACCACGAAAAATAAAAAATTCACTCACAAGTCCTTTTGCCAAATTCGTTTACAAGCGGATTGCATTCTATTTAATTGTGGCTTTTGTCGCAATAACCTTCACCTTTCTTTTACCTCGATTGATGCCAGGAAATCCTGTTGACCTTATGATCAGCCACAAATCGACAAATATAGGGGGCGCGTCTCAAACCGGGAGCATGACAGTGCTTACTGATATGCGAAACACGATGATGACATACTTTGGTTTAAATAAATCATTGCTTGATCAATATGCGAGTTTTTGGGGGCAACTTTTCCACGGGGACTTAGGGACATCGTTTGGTCAGTATCCACGGTCAGTTTCGGAGCTGATTTTAATAAGATTGCCATTTACCTTGGTTCTCGTGATCCCAGCAATTTTAATCACTTTCTTTTTGGGAAATTGGATTGGATCTAAATCCGCATTTCTAAAAGGTAAGAAGAATGATTTAAGTTATTTTCTATCTGTTCTCGCCAATCAAATGCCGTTCTTCTGGCTGGCGATGATTCTTGTGGCTGTTTTTTCGGTAACGCTGAGTATTTTCCCCTCCTATGGGTGGATTACCAGAGAATTGTTGCCCACCCTTCGCTCGGGTGTTAGTCTTAACGCGTTTCTCGATATAGTCAGCCACTATATTTTGCCATTTCTTGTTCTGATAATCGTGTACACAGGCGGATGGGCCATAGGCATGAGGTCCATGACGCTTTACGAGAATAACTCTGATTACATTCTCTACTCTGAGCGGCTGGGTTTCAGAAAAGATAAGTTAAGGTCCTACGCTCAGAGGAACGCGATTCTGCCGCAGTTTACGGGTTTGAACTTGATGTTCAATACACTTGTTGGGGCAACCCTGATCATCGAAGTCGTTTTCGGATGGCCCGGAATCGGTTATTTGCTGTACAAGGCTGTGTTAAATTTAGACTTTCCATTAGTGATGGGGGGTTTCCTTATCACGATGCTCATAGTAATCTTTGGTAACTTCCTGATAGACATCGCGTATGGGTTAGTAGACCCGCGCATCAGAACTGGTTATCTGGGGAGATAAAATGTGGGAGCTACTCTTAAGAAATAAGAGATTTATGATATCTCTGGGCGTTATAGTCGCCATCGTACTATTCGGTATAATAGCGCCCCTAGTGTCCCGAGACCCGTTAAAAGTCTACGGCGAACCTTACCAGCCACCTTCTGGTGAGTTCATCCTAGGCACTGATTCTTTCGGGAGGGATGTGTTTGCAAATCTCAGCGTGGGCACCTGCACCTCGCTTACGATTGGTCTTTTTGCCGGAGGCATATCCGCTCTCTTGGCCGTTGTCTTTGGAGCCATAGGACCTTACAAGCGGGGGCTAGTAGATAACGTTTGTAATTTTATAACCAATATTATGCTGGTTTTTCCAGTGATACCCCTGTTGATAATCATATCGGCGTTTCTCATGGAAAGGTCTCTGTTGCTGGTGGGTTTAATAATAGGCTTAATAAGTTGGCCTTGGGCGGCGAGGTCTATACGTTCCCAAGTTCTCAGTCTGAAGGAGAGGGAATTTGTAAGTCTGGCCAAACTGTCTGGCATAAAGGAGAGAACGATAATAATAACAGAGATTTTGCCTAATTTATTAGCTTACGTCGCAATGGTCTTTGTGTTCGCGATCGGTGGAGCTATTTTGGCTGAAGCTGGCATTAGCATGATAGGCCTGGGCCCCACTAACACCGTTTCACTGGGTACACTTCTTTATTGGGCTTTGCTGAACGAGACTTTTAGGCAGGGAATTTGGTGGATGTTCCTTCCCCCAGGAATAATCTTGACCATTCTCATGGTGGCTGCTTTTACTATGCACTCTGGAATGGACGAGGTATTTAATCCTAGATTACGTACGAGGTGATCTGATTGGCTAAACGACCACTTTTGGTAATAAAAAATCTCAGAGGTTACTATAAAGGGACGTTCGGCGTCGTTCATGGTGTCGACGGAGTTTCGCTCTCAGTTAATGAAGGCGAGGTAGTGGGGCTTGCCGGTGAGTCTGGCTGTGGAAAATCAACACTTGCCGAACTAGTTTCAGGCACTCCCGGCCCGCTATTACATTATGAGGGGGGCAATATACTTGTCAATGGCTTCGATATTTACAAAATCAATCCTGAAGTTTTGAGGACGCAAATCAAATGTAAGCGCATGTCATACGTCCCCCAAGCTTCGTTAAATTCTTTGAACCCAGTTAAGAGGGTAAGAGATTTCCTCATGGACGTTGTGAAAGAGCGCACCGGCAAAAAACCCCGTAAAGACGAGGTTTTCAAAATTGCAGGCGAACATTTAAGGAGGCTGGGGTTGGACGAACATGTCCTCAGTCTCTATCCGCATGAACTTAGCGGAGGCATGAAGCAAAGAACTGTCATAGCGATATCCACCCTTTGGAACCCAGAACTTCTCATAATAGACGAACCGACTTCCGCTCTCGATGTAACCTCACAAAAGCACATGATACGATTACTTTTGAATTTGAAAAAAGATGAAATAATCAAGAGCATATTGTTCATTTCCCATGACATTTCCACCTTAAGACAACTGTGCGATAGATGTATTATTATGTACGCGGGGAGGGTGGTTGAAACAGGAAAAATGGATGAAATAATAAATAATCCTCTTCACCCCTACACCCGCGGGCTTATATCCTCCATTGTTTCTTACGATATTAAAAAAAGAGGAAAGGGCGGTTTGAAAAGCATTCCCGGGGTACATCCAGATTTAAGGAACCCCCCACCCGGCTGCAGATTTCATCCCAGATGCGAGAAATGTATGGAGATGTGCAAGACTAAAGAGCCCCCTCTCCAATCGAAACGCGAGAGACAGATTTCTTGCTGGCTATACCGTAGGTGAAGAGAATGAGAAAGAGAAAAGTTATTCTGAAAGTTAAAAAGTTGAACAAGAATTATACTTCGGGTTACATAAGGACGACTATTATACCCGCCGTAAAAAATGTAGAGTTCGATGTTAAAAGAGGTGAGATAGTCTCCTTGGTGGGTGAAAGTGGCAGCGGCAAAACGACCACAGCCAAGATGATTTTAGGATTAATCGAACCAACATCAGGGCACATCTTTCTCGACGGTAAAGACGCATTTTCCTACAACAAACGAAAATATTATCGAAAAGTGCAAGCCATTGTTCAAGACCCTTACTCGGCGTATAACACATTTTACAAAATCAACCGCATTTTGGACAAGGCATTCGATCTTCGTGGTAATACACCCCATGAAAAAAGAAAAGAGACCATTAATGCCACATTGAGGTCTATCGGATTAAACCCTGAAGAAGTGCTGGGTAGATACCCGCACCAGCTGAGCGGGGGTCAGCTGCAGCGGTTCCTCATCGCTAGAGCTTTGATTATCGGTTCGGAGCTGCTGATATCCGATGAACCAACCAGCATGATAGATGCGTCCTCACGTGCCGGTATCTTGAATATCTTTCTCGATTTGAAAAAGAAGAGGGATTTATCGATCTTATTTATAACGCATGATATAGGGCAAGCCCAATATATCTCTGACAGGATTATTGTGATGAAGAAAGGAGAGATTGTTGAAATGGGGTCGAGCGAAAAAGTCCTCACACATCCTTCTCACCCTTACACGAAGGAATTGTTAGCTAATGTGCCAAAACTTTACGAAAAGTGGGATTTCAACACCGAAAAGCAAAAGTAAGAAAAAAATCGCTACTTCTAATTCGTAACCTATAAATAGTATCTATTTACCATTTCAAATGTAAAAAGGAGGGAGGAAATAAATGAAAAAACGACAATTAGCGATTACAGTTCCATTGATGATTTCGCTTCTATTCGCGACTTTTGCGACTTCTGTGACTCCTGTCGGTTCCAACGGGGGAGTACCGAGAGACGAGATAATATGGGCCAGCGGATACTGGTCAATACCTGGTGCTTGGGTCCCATGCATTGCCAGCTGGGGCGAGGCCTGGGGGACGTACTTCATGTACGAGCCGTTGTTCCAGTACAACTACCAAACCGATGAACTCGTGGGCATCTTGGGAGATAACATCAGATGGGTTGATCCGAACACTATAGAAGTAACCCTTCGAGATGGCATCCAGTGGAACGATGGCACGCCGATAACATCCGATGACGTTAAATTCAGTTACTACCTCTGCGGTGGGTTTGATGAATCCCCCGACGGAATGTATTGGCAAATTCCTAGCTTCGCGGAAAGGGTAGGGTCAGAGAACAACTTCGAAGTGGTGAGCGACCGAGTATTCCGAGTGCACATAAAAGAAGATTATCCGAACAGCAGATATGTGTGGCAAACTATTATCGGCGGAGGGGTTCTCATAACGCCAAAAGCCGTGTGGGAGAATATTGAAGAAACGTATCCAGGCTGGATTCCTTCCTTTGCCAATGATTGGCAGAGCGGGGACACCCCAGATGAATGGAAAGTCGCATCAGGACCGTACCTGCCATACGACTGGACAGAGGACACGGAGATATTGATTAGAAACGATAATTGGTGGGGAAACGATGTATTCGGCGCACCTGCGGCCAAATACATAGGCTCTCTAAACTTCACGAGCAACTACGGAACGAATACAGCGCTGGACGAAGGGAGGATTGATTGGTACGGTGGTTTCTACCCACGGATTTGGGAAAGTCCAAATGAGGGCTTAGACACGTGGACGCACATGGAAGCGCCCTATTTCTTAGGTGGACCATCTTCCTTCGGTCTAGTGCCCAATTACGACCGCTATCCGCTGAACGAACCTTGGCTGCACCAAGCCATAGCATTCGCAATAGATTATGACTACCTCAACGAGGCATGTGCGACTGGCTACCTTACAAAATCCAACCCCACATTGCTGTGCGAGTGGTTCCCACAACTGGCCAAGTTCATAGACAACGATATCGTGGAAGAGTACGACTTTTACTATGACCCATCTAAATCTCTAGATATCCTCGAGAACTACTGCATCAAAGTCGATGGTGTTTGGTATACCAAAGATGCACCCGCTACTTGGCGCGGTGAGACCATAGAAGATGCGCTCCCCGACAACGCGGGCAGAAATGTGGCGCTCGGCCCTTGGAAGATTATGAACGTGCAAGGATGGACGGATACGATGATGGAAGCCACGGCCATCTCGAGTAACCTCTCAGATATAGGCATAACCGCTACCTCGGACCCAATTGAATACAACACTTTCATAACCAATTTCCAAGCGATGAACTTCGACTGGCAAATCCAAACCAACATAGGATCCTCAGAACCTTGGCCACTCAATTTCTACGGCCCAGCACTAACAGGGCAGCCCGGTAATTGGCTAAACTACGAAGGCTACGGCAATTGGCCAACTTTCACAGATTCGGAAGTTGACAACTTGCTGGCAGAACTTGACATCACCGCTGTGGGCTCCGCAAGAGAGGCAGAGATAGTGGAAAACATCGAATACATATATGCAAGTGAATTGCCGGTAATACCATACGCTTATTCACCAGAATGGTACGCATTCCAGACCACGTATTGGGAAAACTGGCCTGCTGAGGACAACCCGTGGTTGTACGCAACGGCTCCTTGGGAAATCGGTAAACCGGGAGCGATGCAGATGCTAGTCACCCATCTCGTGCCAGCGGGAACAACGCCAACACCAACACCAGCGGGAGAAATACCTTGGGTTTACATAGGCATTGGAATTGTAGTCATTGTAATAATAGCAATTTTGGCCGTGAAGAGAGTATAGTGAAACAGCAGGGGGAAATGCAATTTCCCTCTTTTTATTTTTTATCCATTTTTGTTAGCACTTTCCATATTCCTAAGACTAGATTAAACATTGGGACTTCCTTCTGATACCGCCTGTATGCGTCCCCCCATTTTAGCACGTTAAGTTCTTCTTCCCCTTTGACATCGTAGTAAAAACCGATGAAAAAAAGGACATTGCCGATTATCGAAAGGACGGTGAAGGGAATCCCCCCGCTGAGGACAATCGTGACCAAAAGGAGGACCAGCGCGAACGAGATTTCTTCTGGGTGTCTCATGATTCTGTACGGGCCTTCCCTGATGAAGATCACAGTTTCGCGCCTGTCGCTGGTCCCTCCCTTCTTCTTTCTTAGACGTGATGTATACCTACCTACAGTAAAGATAGTGATGAAAAATGCAAATATCAAAATCTTCACTATTAACGGAAAATCTATCGAAGGCAGCCGGGCGAAGGAACTTAAATCTCCCCATCCCGTTTGCTTTGCTATGAAGGAGAGGGCGCAAAGCGCGGTTCCGAGTATCGCCAAAAGAGGGAAGATTAATGGGTATTTGAATTTGTACGAGCCCCTTTCATACTGCACGTAGCGGAGTCCCCTTCTCGACACCTCATTCTTTGCCTCTTCTGGTTTGAGTTCTCCCTGTTTCACTCTCTCGGCTATGTCCTTTACCAGACCTTCCTTTTTTTCTTTCGCCATCCTACATCAATCCTTCTTCTTTACCTAAGATTCAAATATAACAAATTTTCTACTACCTTGTCCCACGCATAAAGATGGTTGCTATCAGAAGACTCGCAATCACCAGAAATAAATTTGTCATGATGGGCGTGTTGAATCCGAAGTTATCGAAAAGTAAGCCGCCGATGATAGGGGCCGGAGAGGATCCCAGTGCTCTGAAAGCATATAGTCTACCCATAGCTTGACCTCTCCTCTTTGCCGGGACTTCATCTGCGAGCCAAGCGAATGTAGCCGGAACCCACGCAATGAAAGTTATTGCCCATGGTATTTGAAGTATCAGAAAAGCCTCAAATTGATGGAAAAAAAGGTATCCGATGAGCGCAAAGCATCCCATGATTTGAGTAATTAAAAGAATAATCTTTCGCCCGTACTTGTCGATCATTTTGCCCAAGGGAATCACCAAAAGTAATGAGCTGAATGATAGGGCCGCATATAAATAGCCAATCTGCGGGACTGTAAAGCCGAACTCCTTCGTCAACATGCCATAGAAAATCGGCCATGTGGTCCACCAAGCCAGTTGATTAATCATGACGAACAGAAAAAATCCAATGAGTTTCCTTTCAGGGATAAATATAGTTTTAAATATACTTCTGATGTCGTTTTTCGTTAGAAACCTTTTGCGTTGCCCTCGATGTGTTTCCTTTAATAAAAAAATCAGAGCAAAGTTAAGAGCTCCACAAATCAGAAAAATCAGAAAAATTATCTGATACCCGAAGTATCCATGAAGTAAACCAGCAATGATCGGAGCATAGATTCCGGTGGCCTGTCCCAATCCCGTAATCAAACCCATAACGGTTCCTCTCTCCTTTTTTTCAACGGACTCTGCCAGAAGGGCATCCCAAGCTGGCTGGCTGATTGCGCTAGATGTTCCCCAGAAGATGATGGCTGGGATGAGAAGATACCATATTTTGGCCATGGCTGACGTAATGGTAAATATAGCTAAGGCGACTACTGAGAGTCCAGCGCCCATAATCAGGGGCTTTTTTCTCCTAATGCTGTCAGAAATTTTTCCAAAAATGGTTGTAAAATTGTGAGTGATAACCAGCCAAGGCTTTGTAATACACCAAGAATGGTTACGGATGCTCCAAGAAAGAGCACAAAGGGCTGCCAAGCAACATAAAATAAATTAAGTCCTGTGTTAAATATCAAAGTCTGAATGATTAGTATTCTTACGTTTCCCCTTATCGGCAAAAAATTCCTTAAGCTAAGCTTAAGGCTCATTTTCAACCTCCTCTTTTTAATGAGGTGTTTTAAATATAAAACCAATTATTAGTAACATTTGGAGGGTGATTCTGATTACTGGTCTTAAAAGATGGCATGAACTCCCCCAGCGAGTTGCCCTGTGTCCTATGGAGTATTTTACGAAATATGTCGGCGAGGTAGATGTCAAGAAGATTTTTGCGGACATGGCTAAAGCAAACATAACTGTCGCCATCCCAACCGCCAAGTTTCCCGAAGGTTACGTTTCGTACCCCAGTAAGATTGCACCGGCGCATCCGAGTCTTAACGGTCGAGACTTACTCAATGAGATGGTTGAGGAAGCTCACAGAAATGGGATAAAAATTCTTGTTTACGTTGGCGTTGCTTGCGATAACACCATTTGTGAAAAACATCCGGACTGGGCTTCGCTATATGCTAATGGTGAAGCAGCTTGTTATAGCGATGGGAAATCTCCATGCTTCGGCAGCAGCCCATACCGACAATACTTACTGGACCTCATTAAAGAAATTGTAACGAATTACGATATAGACGGAATTTGGTTGGATGAAGTTCATTGGCAGTACGTGTTAAAAGGAGAAATGTTATGTTATTGTGATCACTGTAAGGAGAAGTTTAAATTAAGATATGGATCAGACATTCCGACTAAACCCGATTGGAGCAATCCTATTTGGAAAAATTTCATAAAATGGCATTACGATACTGTAAACGAATTCCTCGCAGATGTCAATAAAGTAGTCAAGTCCACACGACCAGAATGTATCGTGACAAATAACCTATATTTCGAGTTTTTTTTGGCGCATGGACATGACTTCAATAATTTGCCAAAATTGGTTGATGTTCCCCACGCCGAGGCTCTTTGGAAATTCGGTGGCACTTTGTGGCATCCAGGCCGGGTCACAAAACTCCTGAGAGCTATTAGTGAAGGTAAGCCCATTTGGACAAATGTGCCAGCTTGGGACTTTTCTCTGTACACATCAGCTTCCGAAATAGATTTGGAAGCCCAAACTTGGCAAATAATCGCGAATGGGGGATCTCCCAAGTATTGGTTGAGTTTTCACATGTATTTCATGGATCCGAGAGTGGTGGAGACAATCGGTAAAGTTTACTCTAAGGTTAAGCGCGTGGAAGAATATTTGGTAGATACCGAGCCAGCAAAGTACGCCGCCCTGCTGTGTTCACAAAATTCGAGAGATTGGTACGGTAAGAATGACCCGGAGAAACATATTGATTGCTTTTTAGGGTTTTATGAGGCTCTGAGAGAAGAGCACATACCATTCGGGATATTGCTGGATCACCATATCGATCCCGAAGTGCTTTCAGGTTATAAGGTCCTCATACTTCCGAATGCAGCCGCGCTAAGCGATTCACAAATTGACGCGATAAAGGACTTCGTAAAGAAAGGTGGAGGTTTGGTTGCGACATACGAAACATCATTGTATGATGAAAATGGTGATCGTCGGGAAGATTTCGGGCTTTCGAAAGTTTTGAGCTTGCATTATAAAGGCCAAAGTCAATTTGACTGGCATTATATGAAAATCTTAAAGAAACATCCGATAACTATTGGAATTGACCAGAGGACACGGATGTTATCTTACGGACATCAGCCCAGAGTGGAAGCAGAGAAGGGCTCTGACGTGATACTGAATATGATTGACCCAATGGTGAAGGACTATTGTGCTTCTTTTATATTTCCAAATCCTCCTCCAGGAGAAGAAACGGATGAGCCAGCGCTGATAACCTCGTCTTACGGAAAAGGTAGAGTGGTTTACTCCCCCAGAATCGACTTCACCTATTATCACCGAGGATGTCCATGGTTCAGACAGCTAATGTGCAACTCCGTCAAGTGGGCTGCAAACGAAGGACTCCCGCTGGAGACCAATGCACCATCTACAGCTGAAGTCACATTTTGGCATCAACCCAGCAAAAATAGGTCAATAATACATGTCGCCAATGTTAGCTGCAACCAGACCAACATTACCATGAGGGAAGGAATAAGACCGGCTGGACGTCTTCCTTTTTTCACGGAAAGCAGGGGGACAATAAGCGCCATAAAAGAAATAATCCCCATACACGATGCTAAGATTAAAGTTCAGATATTTAAAGGAAAAAAAATTGAAAACATTTTTCTAGTCTTCACCAACAAAAAATTAGACTACAAAGTTTCAGACAATTATGTTGAATTTATGGTCCCAAAAGTGCATGCGTATGATGCGGCAGTGATTTCATACAAATAATTTAGCGCTTACTCTTTTGCACATAATCCAAAATGACTTGCGTAGCTCTAGCAGCACCCTTTCCATCAACAAGCTTCTTACCGGCCTTGGACATCGCTTCTCTTTTTTTCGTGTCAGCGAGTATTTCAGTAATCTTTTCGGCAAGCGTTTTTGGCTCGAGAGATTCTAAAGAGTAATGCACGCCCGCTCCCGCGTTCTCTATCCACGAAGAAGTTTGTGATGGATCCCCTTGAAAAGAAGAGTTAATCATTATTTGCGGTGTGCCAATAGCTGCTGCTTCTGAGGCAGTCAAAAATCCTCCGTGGTTTATGATGAGATCACTATCCAAAGTATACTCAGGGAGATTTGGTAACCATCTCGTAATCATAATATTTTCATCACCCAATGTGCTGGGGAATATTTCATTGGGATCATTTAAAATTATATATGCGTCTGGATTTTCTTTTTTTATCATGCCAAATATATTTACAACGATTTTGAGTATTCCTTGCAGTACCGCGCTCCCCCCGATAGTCACTAGAATAACAAGCTTATCCTCAGGTATGTTAAGCTTCTTTCGAACATCATTTTTGTTCTGGTTTTTAATGTGATTGATCTCTGGCGAAATAACTGGTCCGACAAAGCGTATCTTATTTTTGGGCATAATATCCGGTATAAAGCTTGAAGATAGTTTATCCTGCAGATACATAAACAGGATTAAGTCGTTAAGAAGATAAGTCGGATCCAGCAGCCAAGACTCCAACATATTGGTTATCACAAAGTGAGGGATACCCAAACTTTTTGCTCCAAAAAGAGATAAATACGAAAAATTCTCCCCCAATACAACATCAGGTTTATACAATTCAGAAATGGCGGCGACTCTATAGTTTCTAGTTAGGACATGTTCATAAGTCTGTTCAAAAAAGGGGAGTGGTTGATGTTTTAGCGCAGGAAAGCCTTCTCTTGTAACTGCGTCGAATTCTTTCCCCGCCGCTAAAAACAAAACCTGCCCACCTCTATTTACAATCTCTTTAGCTAGTGCCAGCCCAGTTAGAACGTGACCCATCACCCACCCTTCATGGAAAAATTGCATATTTGGTAGCGCGATAAGCACCTTGCTCCCACTTTGTTCAGACATTCTTCATACCTCCTTGGCAAGTCGTTGGAAATACATAGAGTCTATTAAGGAGGATTGGGAAAAAAAAGTAAACCTACGGAAAAGCCAAACCGGGAAAACGGCAGATGATGAAAAAGAAGGCGCGACGGAACCTTCCCAAAAGGAAGAAAACTAAGGACGCCCGCCCGATGAACAGATCATGAGCTGCAAGGGTCTTACTGTCGAACCGTCCGGGGCCATATTTCCGTATGTTCTCCAATCCTACTTTTAACACTAATTTGGTGTATTGTTTTATTAGTCTTTCTTTTTTCTATCTTTCTCGTGTTTTGATTTTTCCAGTTCTTTTGTTATAAGTTCCTCAATGAAGTCGGTGAGAGTTAATCCTTTATCTATCGCTAATTTTTTAGCCTCTTTCCATATCTCTGGGTCGGCCTTGATACTCGTGGTTCGCCTTTCTGCCATATCTACCCACCTCTATTTAGTAGTAATACTATTTAAAGGTAATACTAATTTTATAGTATTACTTTCGGTGACCCCTCCCCTAAAACCATATGAGTAATATTAGTATTACGTAATACTTGAGGAAGCAAGATGATAACATTAAAACAAGAAACCGCAATAATAGGCGGGGAGTTGAAATCCTGCGAACCAATTATTTGCAACCGTTGCGGCTCTGAGAATCTCATTAGACGGGGTTATCGAAGAAACAAGAACCACAAAGTCCAGCGTTTCGGGTGCAAGGATTGCGGTCACAGGTTTGTCGTTGAGCTTGACGGGTTCAGGAAGATGGTCTACAGGCCGGAGACCGTCACCCTCGTTTTAGACCTCTATTTCAAGGGGCTTTCTCTGCAAAAGATAGTGGATCACTTGAAGCAATTCCACCACTTAGAGGTTCACAACACGATCGTTCTGAAATGGATTCAAAAATATGTCAAAGTCATGGGGGATTATGTCAGTCAGCTAAAGCCCGAAGTCTCGAACGTTTGGCATTCTGATGAAATGGTGGTAAACGTAAATGGAAAATATCGCTGGCTGTGAAACCTTCTCGACAAGGACACGCGGTTCTTGTTAGCCACGCAACTGACCGAGCAGAGATACACAGATGACGCAAAGACCCTTTTTCACGAAGCCAAAGTCACGGCTGACAAAAGCCCTAAGGCAATAGTCACCGATGGTCTGCCAGCGTATCGACACGCATATTTGTCGGAATTCTGGACGGAAGACCTGAGAACACGCTTTTTGCGCATGGTGACGCTGGGAGACAAGACCAACCAAAACATCATCGAGAGATACAACGGCACGAACCGAGAGAGAAACAAGACGATGAGGGCATTGGATACGGACAAATCGGCTCAGACTTACGTTGACGGTTTCCAAGTCTATTACAACTTCATCAAACCGCACATGGGGCTTGACGGCAAAACGCCAGCCGAAGCCGCAGGTCTTGATTTGGGATTGATTGAAAACCGCTGGCTGTATTTGTTGGACAAGAGTCTCAAGTCCCGAAATTCAGCAACGGGCAATTTGGATGTGAAAAGTCCCTGAGGTTCAGCAGAACCCGAAAATCAACTCACCCATATAAATTACGGATCTCCAGCACGCAGACCTCTTGTGATTCCAACTCCCGCTCAATCTGGAGGCCGTTTTCGTAGCTCCAGTTCACCTCCGCTTGCTTGGAGATATCAAAAATCCTGTATTTTCCATTGGGGACTCGAAGACGGAAACTGATGTTGGCTTTTTTGTCACCGTGGTTAAAGCCGAACAGAAGCCTGTATCCTTCGCCCTCCAAAATCCGCCCTTCCGCCTTGCCCCCGTGTATTTCCACCAGAGGTTCAACACCGGCCCATTTAAAGAGGCCTTTCAAGAACTTTTCGTTTTCCTCATCACGAAGTTTTTCGTATGCCTCGCTGACCAAAGATCCCACTAATACCGCCTTGCCTTTGCCGTAGCTGTTAATTATCATCGCTGGAGAACCGTCCTCAAAGCGTGCCAAAATTTTTGCAGTATCCTTCGACGGTTCCAAGGCCTCTTCGTAAAGCGACCCTGAAATTTTCATTTTTCCTGCTAGAGATGGCGCAAACTCTTGCGGTGATTCCACCAGTAGATTCGGCTTCTGCCTCTCGCGTATCCATCGCTCCTTGCAACCGAAAACCTCATGCAGGCCGAGACCAGGGATCACATCTGAACATCGCCCCTTCTCATCGCTCCACCCAGGCCTAATTTCCGCCACCAGCTTTCCCCCCTGACGGACAAACTCTTTTATGCCTTCGGCGATTTCGGATGTCATCATGATAGCGAAAGGCATGACGATGAGTTTGTAATTTTTCACTTTCCCCTTGGCGAAATCATTGATGTGGATGAAATCTACCGGGATGTTCTCCTCCAATAGGGCACGATAGATGCCCGTTAAAGCTGAGGATATAATATTTACAATCTCATTAGCTCGCTCCCTAGAACAAGCCAGCATGATGTAGGAATAGATGTCGTACACTATACCTACTTCCGCTTGCGGAGTCTTGGCGTTTGAAAATAACTCCATATTTTTATCGACTATTTCCGCGACCTTTCCAGCCGCCCGGGCCTGCTCAGTTATGCTCCCGCCCAAGTTTATCAATCCGAACCCGGAGGTCTCATACCCGCAGCTCATCGGGTACCAAGCGTAGAAGTTCAACCCTTTCGCATTTCGGGATATCGCGCTCCAAGCCCACATCTGCACGTCCTCGGGGGTGACCGGCTCTCCAAAGTGAATCCCCGTCGTGCCGTCTCCGCCCTGAAGTTCTCCAATCCAGAAATCTTTACCTTGACTGTTAGAAGAAGATCGGGTCGCATCGAGAGCCACCCCGCGCTGTGCAGGATCGAGCGGCATGCCCGCGCCGATGTGTTTCGGGTACATCGATGTCCCCCAAACATCGACCTTTTTGGCCATCTCCCAATCATCAGGGTTACCATACCAATTTAGGGGCGGGATGAAAACCGAACTGAGGGCGGCGTGACTGGAAACCACATGGTCGGGATCGCTCTTCTTGATCGTCTGAACTCGCCACTCGAGATCCTCTGCCAGCTTTTCTATGTTGAAGATCTGCCAGTCTACGAGATCCCGCCAGGTCGACAACGTCACGTACTTCGGCGGGATTACTTCGTCCCAGTCCCGATATGCGCGATACCAGGCCCTGTTCAGGTTGCCTATATCGCCGTAAAGCTTTTCCAGCCAACGGCGAAATCGCTCCTGACTGTGACTACAATAGCAGAACCAACCGACCGATTCAGGGAGCCAATCTAGCCAAGTCCAACTAATCACATGCGGTTCGCTCCAGACATCCCAACCCAAAAAGGCTGGGCTGCCCTTTACTCGCTCGGCCACTTTTTGCATGAAAAGCTCCGCTTCTTTCCTGACATCCGGGTGGTCGCAACAAAATCCCGGTGAAGCCTGCGAGTCAACAATGTCATCGCTTTGTGCTTGAAAGCGTGAATCGGGATGTAAAGAGGCGATCCAGTTGGGCGCCGAGTCTAGATAAAGCTGAATGATCACCTTTAATCCATTTTTTTCCGCCAAATCCATGAGACGGTCTATGAAGTCCAAATTCCAAACCCCGGGTTCTGGCTCTACTGTTAGCCAGTCGACCCAATACCTCACGGCGTTGAAACCGAGTTTTTTTACGTTCCCGATGTCCATCTCGGCGATTTTGTAGCTTTCTTCGGTAGGTTGGGCAAGCATGGGCGCACGCGCCTTAGCTTCGCCGTACCACACGGAAATCGGAAAGAAACCTGCCATTTCTATTCTCCCCTTTCCTTCATCATTTTTTTACCTATTATGACTACTTTCCCCGTCCCCTCAATCGTATTTATCCCAGTCAACTTCTATCCTCACATTTTCACCTATCTCGTCTGAAACTCAATCAGTCTTTTTTTTTACTATTAACCGTGTATTCATGTTTATTTAAATATTGCGAATCTAGATTCGGTCATAAAAGTTCAATTTACGGTTAAAATTCGATAAAATCGATATTTAGCAGTTCACTTATTATTCCCAATTTTTTGGCGTGACTGCCATAAGCTAGTACACGATGTTCGCCATAGAAATTATTAACGAATTTTTGAGGAGTTTCAGTTTTAACTCCTATTTTTGTTCTGCATCCTCTCTCTGATTCTATATTATCTTCGATCCTTGATTCGAATGCAATCATTTTGTAACCGCAAAACTTTTTGGATGCGATCACTTCCTGATACGCTTCGCTCCCCGATATATCCGCGTGCGCCATGCTCATCAATTCTGCAATAGTTACTGTCTGTCCCACTTTCATTTTGACCTGTAAACCGACTTTATCTCCAGATTCTGCATGGCTTCTTAAAATATAGTCCTCATGTGTCGCTGGAAATCCATTCATCTTAGTGGGTGAGGTACAATGGCTAAATATCATTTCTTTTTTATCAGTATCTATCACGGGGTCTGACATATACGATGGTCTATCAGCAAGATAGCGAAAAATAAGCATTGCTAGCATCGTGTCAAGGTCTGCTTCGCAAGCGGCCACAATCCCTTGATCATTCAGCAGGGAGTTGGCTATGCATGGTGTAGCTGGAATTGCATCTGACGGAACTACACCACCGGGTAAGCAATCTATGGTGAGAGCATTGGCTTTCTCTTCTTTTAGGATATATTTCACTGCCAGATATAATTTCACAGCATTAACGATATCTGCTTTCGAGGGTTCAATTATCTTCTTCGCATTTTTCATCACTTCATTCGTTAATTTCTCGGCTTCATCTATCTTCACAGAATTGTAGGCATTTTCAAGTCTCTTATGTCCTATCTGTTTGATTTCGACACTGAATATCCTTTTAACCCTGTCCACATAGGAAGGGGGAATCCACCTATCTTTAAACACTAATATTTTGGTTCTCTTCAGTTTTGCTATTGCATCAATTATTTCTATTTTTTCGTTTAGATCATCCATGTTGCTTGATGCCACGACTATAACATTCTTTTTTTCTCTTTTGAAGCGCCCCGACCCATCCCAGTAAGTACTAAACGGTTTTGTGTAGAGAATAATTGGTACTCCAAAATCTGCAATTTTAAAGAGTAAATCTGGTGCGGCCGACCCCAATTCCGTAGTTAAATAGGAGACTAGGAGCCCATCAGCACCACGTATTTTACCCGACAATTCAACAAGTTCCTCATCAGTGGACACCAGATCAAAGCCAGTAAATTTTATTTCGGTGCTCAATTTTTTTCTTAATTTTTCCAATTGTGATTTAAGAATCTTTATTTCCTTATCAATATCAAAATTGGCGTGAGGCCAACCTTTTTGCATCCCACGTTTTCCAACAAATATTACTTGAATGATTAGATTACCTCCCTATTTTACGGGCCCTCAAATCTAGATAGTTTTAGAAATATTAAGAAGTTAACATTTCTCCTAATTGTTTGAAACCGGTTATTTTTACTATTCTTTTATTCGTGGAGTAAATCATAAATATTTTACAATTATAGAGCTATTTTTGATTATTTTTTACAAAATTTATTACTTTATTTAAATTTTTTTCATGTTTAAATCAAAATAATAGATAATCCGACTCAAAATGATACATTTATAAGGGAAAATGATATTGGTATCTTGTAAAGTCATCCCAGCTAATTAGATGAGGTGATATTGTGGATAAGTATGGAAAAAGGCCCATAACAGAAATCCCTGTCATCGAAATAGAAGGCGTCGGAAAAACGTATGCTGAAAAATTGGCAAATGTTGGAATTTATACCATTGGTGATCTGGTATTTATTGACCCTGAAATTGAATACACTAAATTAGATTCGGAAATACCTCTTCCAAATTTGAAGAAATGGAAATCAATGGCAACCTTCATGCAGGTCCCGGGGATAAACAATCAATTTGCAGAAGCATTAGTTCGGAGTGATGTTTTAACCTTAGAGGATTTGTTTAACCCTCCCCCATCAGAAATCGTCAAAAAGATTGAGAATGCGTATAAGAAGAAAATTGTTCCTGAAAAGGTTGATTTGCTCACAGCAGCGGAATGGCAGAAAGAAGCAATAAAATTAGCATACACATCTAGTATTAACGGTTTGGTGTTCGACTCAAAAACAAAAAATCCGATAAAGGGAGCAACAATCTCCTGTTTCGATAAAACAACAAAAACGAATGAACAAGGTGAATTTGTTTTAAATCTTATTCCGTACGGTGAACGATCCATATCCGTCGAGAAGAAAAATTACTATGATTTTGAAATGAAGATAAGTATTGGGTTAAAGCCATCAAAACTGAAAATTTTCGTTACGAAGTCGCCTGATGGGTTCTCATCGCCTGTGCATGCATCTGAATACGAATCCCAACATGTCAATGTGTCACCAAATGATACCTTAATTATGAAGCAAAAAGATCTGAGTGAAATACCAGACGGTGCTTACCTGCAAATAATGAAATTTTATAAGAGAGAACCAATAGCGAAATTATTCAGTTTGTCCAAATACAAAATCGGGCAAAAGGTCTTTGTCGATATAATAAAAGTTGATAAGAACTTGATTCCCAAAGGTGCCGAGGAATGGTCCATTTTAAGAAAAAAGGATGGGAGCTTAACAAAAACTGATCTCACGTTCAAAGATTATGTTGAGCAACGGTTTGAGAAAGAGACGGGAATGTCGCTTGACACATTCAAACAAATTTTTACCCAAGTTCCAGGAGGATCGTAAAATGTCGATAGGATTGAAAGTCATTTACTATTTTGATGGTAAGAATGGATGTGCTCTTTGCCAATCAATGACTGGGTGGTACGATGATCGTCCTTCAAGACCGCACAAGAATTGCAAATGTCCGATTAATTGTTATGCGGGCTATGGGTGGTACGAAATCCGGGATATAACCGAAAGTTCTAGCTCCTATACTAAGCAATGGGATAAAGAATATCATTTTAAGAACGACAAAGATTTCCCTATAACAACGCCAGCGGAAAGTTTTGAAGTTAAATTAGAAAAGAGTTGGAGTATAAACGCTGGTTTTGAAGGATATGCGGGCGTAAGTGGAAGTGGAAGCGAAAGTGACACCCGCACACTGACTATACCGTCCCAAACTCTCCCACCACATTCCGAGCTTAATGTTCACGTTGAAATCTACGGAGAAACAATGTACTATAGTGGTACAAAATATTTCGTATTTCATGTTTATACCGGGCCTCAGGCCGGAGAGGACGGAGAAATCGAAATAGGCCCAGTTTATGGGGGGGTCAAACAAGAAGACGGATCATGTGAAGCGGTATACGAATAACCTATTTCACGAATTTTGGTCTTTCATTAACTTAACCACCATCGAGATTATGGGTGGATGGTCGAAAAATGGGAAAATATCAGTGGTACAGCAACAATCATGAAGTAATGTCCTATTTTGCAGCGCTTTCTATGCCTCCTTTTTTCCAGAATTTGATTTTCGATCCCGTCATGAGAGGCTATTTTATCTTGGGAGTTGTCGCACCGGATAAACTATTCTGCGATTTTTCAAACCACTACTACAATATCACGCCCACCAAAAGCGGGCAACATTACGGTAAAATACACGAAAAAGTAGAAAAAGAGACTATACTTATTAGAAAAATGCTTGATAACACTGACCAAGTTATTTTATACCCAAAAGCGAGCAGCTTCTTTCGCGGAATTATCGATAACCCTATGAAGGCCGTTGTTTTTGAATTGGGCGTGATATCTCATTATGTAGCTGACGCACACCAACCTTTTCACACAGATGGACAGTTACGTTATCCTGATGTCAAATACGATGAAATACCGATTCACAGAGCCTATGAGGAAGATGTCAGAAAAAATCTCGGCACGTTATCGTCTTTTTATTTATCATCAGATGTACGTGGGAGGGAACCGTGCAAAATAAACGATACGAAAAAATTCATCCTTGAAGTTGTCGAAAAACACAACAAATATTACGATGAATTATTTGATGTCTATTATCCCATTAGTAAACACAACGAAAAAACAAGGTTCAAAGATGTTTTGAGTTTAACTAGGGTTTGTTTCAATAATTCTATTTACGACATCCGGAATGTTTGGAATTTGTTTGGTGATATCGAGGAAAAACTTTCTGAAAGTGCAATACTGGAAAAAACGATAAATGACATTGAAAGCAAGATGAACAAGAAGAATAGGTATAAAATCAAAGTATTCAAAAATGGAAATTTCAAAATCATCTCCAAAAAATGAGCAGACACTAAAGTCCAAGATTTAGATATTTTCACCCATAAAATGGCGGGCCCGCGGGGATTTGAACCCCGGTCACAAGCTCCGCAGGCTTGTGTCCTCTCCGGGTGCTTGGTGCACTATCCAGGCTAGACTACGGGCCCGTTTAGACATACGTGGGTGTTCAAATAAAACGCACCTAGAAGTGGCAAGCAAAAGCGTAAAAACTGGTTCGACAAGAATGGATAGGGTTCAATATGGTGGCTGTATGCACCTCATGCAATCGCGAAATAGCCCAGGGTGATCGGGCAACGCGTTTTTCATGCCCCAGCTGTGGCTCCGTCGAAATATGGCGCTGCTCGAAGTGTCGGCGCCTCAGCAATCCATACCGCTGCCCGAGCTGTGGCTTCACGGGGCCCTGAGGTGTTTGAATGGCTGAGGTAGCAGTCACTCTTAGGTTGATGCCAGAGAGTCCAGAAGTTAATCTAGACCTTCTTGAAGCCGAGGTAAAAAAGCACGTTAAAGTTCACTCAATCTCCCGTGAACCGGTCGCCTTTGGGCTTGAAGCGCTCCAGGTTGTCGCGGTCATCCCGGACGCGGCCGGTGGGACTGAGCCGCTCGAGCAAAAACTCGCGAGCCTGCCCGGTATTGGCAATGTTCAAGTAATCAATTTGACCCGATTGTTGTAATTTTCGCGAATATTTGAACAAGCATCGTTAACCCTTTAGGCGCCATTGGTCACATTTTATGGACGGTAACATGTTGAAAAATCCGGCCGAGCGGGCAGCTTTAGTTTCAGTTATCACGACCACCGCGGTCGGCGCTGTCGAACTCTGGGCAGCTTTCCTATTCGGGAGCCTTGCTTTAATCGCCGCGGGCATAGATGCAATCTCTGACACAGCTACTTCAGTAGGTGTCTTCACTGGACTGCGTATTTCCAGGCGCCCCCCCGATCGAAATCACCCTTATGGACATGCTCAGGCCGAGACCCTCGCCTCAGTTCTGTTGGCGGCAGTTCTCATCTTAGCTGGCGTGCGAGTGGCATATTTGGCAATAGAAAAAATTCAACTGGGGTTAGCCGTCAATGCAACACCTGAACTTTTCTTGGTCGCGGGTATAACCCTCGTGATTTTCGGCGCCCTGGCAAGATACAAAATTCGCACTGGCAGGCGGGTCAAAAGTCTATCACTCGTCGCGGATGGATACCATACTCTTACTGACTCCGTTTCCTCAGCAGCAATCATAGCTGGACTGATTGGAGTGAGGTTAGGCTACGCGTGGGCGGACCCCGTGGTTGCACTGATGATATCGGCAATCATTCTCCGGTGGGGGGTCGGCATTGGGCGTGATGCGCTAAATATTCTAATGGAAGCGAGTCCAGGCCCAGAACTTTTTGCCAAAATAAATAGGATTACTATTGGTGTACCAGGGGTGCTAGGGTGCCACAGATGTCGTGCCCGCAGGGTGGGGTCCCGCATATTCGCGGATGTGCACATCTACGTCGACCCAAAGATGAACGTCGATAAAGCGCACGAAGTAGCAACACGCGTTGAGCGCAATTTAAAAACGCGAATAGCCGACTTAACATCGGTAGTCGTGCACATAGAACCAACTAAGAGGCGTGCATATGGCAAAAAGCGTTGAAGAAGTTCGGGCAGATATCCAATTCCTACGCACGGGTATCACCTATTTGGACAATGCTGCGACAACACCCACACCCAAACCCGTTCTCGACGCAATGCTCGAGTACTTCTGTGAGTACAGCACAAACATTGGGCGGGGGTTATACAACGCAGCAAAGCGGGCAACCGCGAAATTTGAAACAACCCGAGAGAAGATAGCTAAGGTAATCAACGCAAATCCCGAAGAAATTGTTTACACGAAGAACACGACTGAGGCAATAAACATCGTTGCTCATGGTCTGAAGCTGCAAAAAGGGGACAAGATTGTGACAACTGCTCTCGAGCACCACTCAAATCTACTCCCATGGCAGCGCCTCGAACATCAGGGAGTCGAGCTTGAGCTCGTCCCGGTATCGCGCGAGTGCTTGATCGACCCAGCTGCAGTTGAAGTCGCAATCGATGACAAAACCCGCATTGTGACCACCCATCACGTTTCAAATGTGGTCGGAAGCATCCAGCCAGTGAAAGAAATCTGCAAGCTTGCTCGAGAAAGTGATATACTTTCCCTAGTCGACGCCGCCCAATCGGTTGGACACATGCCTCTCGACGTTCAGAAGTTAGGGTGTGATTTCTTAGTCGCACCTGGGCATAAGGGTCTACTGGGGCCTCAGGGCACTGGCTTCCTATACGCTCGTGAAGGTCTTCTAGCTGGGTTCGAACCACTCTTGGTTGGAGGGGGCATCGTTAGGCAGGTTGAGGAACACAAATACGATTTAGTCAAACCGCCCCAAATTTTTGACGCTGGAACTCCCAACATCCCGGGCATCATTGGACTAGGCCGTGCGTGCGAGTACGTGCTTGAAATAGGTATCGAGCAAATTGCCGAACGCGAGCGGAAGCTGACCAAGCAAATGCTGAAGATCGCGGATATAGAGCACATCGAGGTTTACGGTCCCCATAACATCGAGCAACGGGGAGGCGTCGTGAGTTTCAACATCAACGGTTTGGGTCATCACGAAGTTGCATCGATGCTGGACGAGCTCGCTCAGATAGCGGTTCGTTCGGGGCATCTATGCGCTCAGCCGGCCATGCGCCACTTGGGCATTAATGGAATTGTGCGGGCATCGTTGCACTATTACAATCTGGAGCAAGAAATCGAACGGTTCATATCTACGCTTGAGCAGATTGCACGCGAGTTTGGTAGCTAAAGTTCCATTTTTTACTTAAATCTTGGGTTCTGTCAAAGCTGAATCAAACCTGTTTCCTTCTCCGTCTTGAGTACAATAAGCGTTCGAGTACTACTCACCCCTGGAACCTTGTCGATCTCGTGCAAGATTTCGTTCAGCTTAAGAGTGTCGTCAGTAACCAATTTCACGAAAAGGTCATGTTCCCCGACAACCTCGTGAATCTCAAGAACCTCGGGGCGCTGACTCAGTTGGGCTATTACCTCTCTACAGGTGCCAGGGGAGGTTGAGATGCCCATGAAAGCTTTGAGCTTGCCTATCACCTGCGGGTCAACCACTGCCACGAATTTTTGAATCATGCCCGCGTCAATAAGCTTTTTGACGCGCTTGTGGATACCCGAGGAACTAATGCCCAACCGCTTGGCAAGCTTGGCGTAGGGCGCTTTAGCATCTTCCTGTAATAGGTTGAGCACCTTTCGATCTATTTTGTCGAGTTCCATAATTTTCACTTTTTCAACTCCGCAGGGTTTCGGTATAGAGTATTTAGTGGATAATATTTAAATATTTTGGTATAGTTGGAAATATTTTTTCCTATAATACTCTATTAGTAAAAGTTATATACGAAAATAAGCCAGTTTAAGCGGGAAATGTATGGGAAAGTTTCTTAAAACAAAAAGAGCGCTTGAGCAACTTGACGTGCGGGGTAAGTCCACCTTTAGATGGAACTCCACGTGTAAAAGATATATTATGCGCAAACAGCTCAATGAGGTGTAAAAGATGATTTCGAAACGAGTTAAAGAAATGCTGAGCTCGCAAATTTCTTATCCGTTTGCCCGAAAATATGCCATCGAGGCGGGAAATGCCATTAACCTCGCTTCCAACGAGAGCCCTTACGGCCCTTCGCCACGCGTACTTCGAGCACTTGAAAAATCATCAACACGTATAGGGTCGTATCCAGACCCCCGAGCTTCAAAGCTTAAGCTGGCGATAAGTCGCTACATCGGCGTTGAGCGGGAATGTGTGGCGGTCGGAAATGGTTCAGATGAGATCTTCGATTTAATTTGTAAAGCTTTCGTCGACCCCGGGGATGAGGCATTAATCCCCCTGCCAACTTTCAGCATGTATGAAATCGCTTGTCGCACAAATGGCGGGAGACCAAAGTTTGTTGAATTACCAAATTTCGAATGGCGAACTGCAAAACTTGCACGCGAGATGGGCGCCGTAAAATTGGCTTTCATAGGCAGGCCAAATAATCCTACTGGAAACAGCATGAGCATTCAAGGGTTAAATGAGCTGCTCAAGACAGGGAAGTTAATTGTTGTGGACGAGGCATACGTTGAGTTTGCTGGTTATTCTATATCGAAACAAGCCCCGAAAAAAGAAAATCTACTGGTGCTGCGGACGTTTTCTAAAGCGTTCGGACTCGCTGGCCTGCGCGTCGGGTACGCTGTAGGAAATTCAAAATTGATAGAAGTACTCGAGAAGATTCGTGCGCCCTTTAGCGTAAATACTATAGCCCAAGCCTCGGCGATAGAGGCGCTACGCGATAGGCAATACCTACGTAAAGTAGTCACAGGGGTGCAGAAGGAGCGCGCTTATTTGTGCCGTGAGCTATCAAATCTTGGGATGCGCGTGTTGCCATCTGATGCTAACTTCCTCATGGTTGATGTATCACCTTTGAGAACGGATGCATCTCGGATATGTGAATTTCTAGCTAAGCTTAACATCTTAATACGGGACCTCTCCAATTTTCGAGGGGTCGGAACGAAATGGGTTAGAATAACCGTTGGCACCCGACTTCAAAATGATAGACTCATGCAAACGCTGAAAAAATTTAAAGGAGGGAGAAAATGAATGTAAAAATTGCCGTGCCAAAAGGGCACTTAGAGGAAACGACGGTCAAATTACTCCAAGATGCTGGAATCGGGGTAATTGGTAGAGATGGACGTCAGCTCTTCGCTAAAACAAACGACCCCGAGATAGAACTAGTATTCGTGCGGGCTGAAGATATCCCAGATTTCGTTGCTAGAGAATCGACTGACCTTGGCATAACTGGCTACGACTTAGTGTGTGAAAGTGCCGATGATATTGTCGAATTGCTGGAGTTATCCTATGGTTTCACTCGCATGGTAGTGGCAGCGAGTGAGAAAGCGGGCATCAAATCAGTGCGAGATATAAAAAAAGGAGCAAGAGTAGCAACTGAATTTCCAACGATAACCAAACAGTATTTCGCAAAAAAGGGGATTAAGGTTGAACTCGTCGACGTTACGGGAGCTGCTGAAATATCACCATTAATCGGACTAGCGGATCTTATCGTTGACGTGACGAGCACTGGCTCGACTCTGCGTGCGCACGGGCTGAAAATAATCGATACAATCCTAGAGAGTTCAGCGCGATTGATAGCTAACCGCCAAAGTTTGAAAAAGAAGAAAGCTAAAATCGACGACATTGTTACCGCAGTTAGTAGCGTAGTCAAGGCAAGAGGGAAGAAGTTGGTATTGATGAATATGCCTGAAAACAAGCTCGAAGAAATCAAAAAAGTGATGCCTGGAATGGCGGGCCCCACTGTCTCTCGTGTCGAAGCTGCAGAGGCGATGTTGGCAATTCAAGCTGTGGTTGATGAAGCTGAAGTCTACAATATCGTGAAGCGTGCCAAAAAAGCAGGGGCTAGGGACATTCTCGTCCTACCGATTGAAAGGGTGCTGCCGTGAAAATTTATGGGGGTGTAAAAGGTTGCTCGTGATACCGAGCATTGACATTCGACAAGGGCGATGTGTGCAACTAGTTGGAGGCAGGCCGGAGACTGAGCGGATATACGACAATCCAGCTAAACAAGCGCAGCGGTGGGTTGCTGAGGGCGCAAGCTACTTACATGTGATCGATTTAGATGCGGCGATGGGTGTGGGTGATAACTTCAAACATGTGGCTGAGGTGCTTGCGAACGTTCGTATTGGCATCCAAGTAGGGGGTGGAATTCGGACCCGCGAGCGCGCTTGCGAACTTCTGGGCATCGGTGCTAGCCGGGTGATTTTGGGCACCGCCGCGGTGAAGAACCCGGAATTGGTGCGAGAGCTCGTTGGGCTCGCGGGAGGTAGCCGGGTCATTGTGGCCCTAGACTCCCGCTCTGGCAAGGTGGCAATCGAAGGCTGGCAGGAACAGACAGAAAAATCAATGCTCGATCTAGCGCGAGAGTTCGAGCGCCTAGGAGTTGGTGGTTTCCTCTTCACGAATGTAGATGTTGAAGGAAGAATGACGGGCATTAATGTTCGAGCTATCCGCGAGCTCATAGGAACAGTCAAAATACCAGTGTTTGTAGCGGGTGGTGTGTCCTCGCTCGACGACGTGGTCCTAGCTAAAGATGCTGGTGCAGCAGGTTTGGTTGTCGGGATGGCATTATACGAGGGCAAGTTCACGTTAAAGCAGGCGATGGAGGTAAGC
Source organism: Hadarchaeota archaeon (SeqCode) (assembly GCA_964514965.1). Lineage (GTDB taxonomy): Archaea > Hadarchaeota > Hadarchaeia > Hadarchaeales > Hadarchaeaceae > DG-33. The sequence continues at coordinate 299,026 of CAZETV010000001.1, forward strand.
AAATGAGAGCGAGCAAGGTCAGACGGAAAACGAAGGAGACGCAGATCGAGGTCGAGCTAAACCTCGATGGGTCTGGCAAAGCAAACGTGAATACAGAAATAAAATTTTTCAACCACTTACTCACGAGCTTTGCTAAACACGGCTGTTTCGACCTCAAACTTCGAGCACGAGGGGATTTCAAGCACCACATTGCCGAAGATGCTATGATCGCTCTAGGCGAAGCCATAGAGCGGGCTCTCGATAAGAAGACATGCATTGAACGAATGGGAAATGCGATAGTACCAATGGATGATGCTTTAGTGCTCGCTGCGGTCGACCTCAGCGGACGGGCTTTTCCAGACATCGAGGCTAAATTTGCGAAGCGGAGGCTGGACGACTTAAACAGCGATATGGTCGAGCACATGCTCCAAGCACTTGCGACGAATGGAAAGTTTAATCTGCACGTGAAGGTTCTGCGCGGCAAGAACGACCACCACAAAGCGGAGGCCATTTTCAAGGCGCTTGGAGTAGCGATAGCGAAAGCCGTGAGCAAGCGACCTCGCGCAAAAGGGGTACCAAGCACGAAGGGGGTCATCTAGTGTACAAGAGTATCCTACCATGCCTCGACACAAGATGGGGTAAACTCGTCAAGGGTGTACACTTCAAAAACATAAAAGATGTGGGCGACCCCGCGGAGTTTGCAAAACGCTATGAGGAACAAGGCGCGGATGAGCTCGTTTTTCTAGACATCGCCGCGACTCCCGAAGGCAAACCAACGTTAATCGAAGCGGTTCGAAGGGTTGCTGAACAAATTTCGATTCCCTTAGTAGTGGGAGGAGGAATACGAAGCGTTGAAGATGCTAGGGCAATCTTGGACGCAGGCGCAAGCAAAGTATCCATAAATACCGCCGCAGTCAGGGCTCCAAATCTCCTACAAAAACTTTCTCGAGAATTCGGAAAGGAAAGCGTAGTTAATGCAATCGATGGAAAATGCATCGGAAAGGGAAAGTGGGAGGTTTACATTAGTGGCGGGACGAAACCGACAGGCATTGATATGATCGAGTGGGCAAAAAAAGTCGAGTCACTTGGCGCAGGCGAAATCCTTTACACGGGAATCAACACCGATGGCACGCGAGAGGGCTACGACCTTGATGGAACACGAGCGGTAGTCGAAGCTGTCAGCATACCGGTTATCGCTTCTGGCGGTGCGGGCAAACTTGAGGATATCTACAATGTATTAACCACCGCTCAAGCAGATGCCGCATTAGCCGCAAGCATCTTTCACTTCGGCGTCTACACAGTCGAACAAGTCAAACGCTACCTGCGAGACCGTGGAGTAGCGGTAAGGATATAATCGAGGTTATGATGATGTTGAAAATTGTTCGCCTTCAGGAATGCTCGCGAGCGGGACGTAGGGAACTACTCAAGCGCTCTGAACTCGATGTCTCCTCAGTCATTCTTAAAGCGGCCAAAATCGTGACCGATGTGCGGGAGCGGGGCGACAAAGCTCTCATCGAATACACGAAGAACTTCGACGGTGCCAAACTTGGCCGAAAGCAACTCCCTGTTAGTAAGAAAGAGATAGATGCTGCTTACAAGCAAGTCGATGCAAAAACAGTAAAGACGATTAAACGCGCTGCAGCGGAAATCGAAAAATTTCACCGCAAACAACTTCCACGTGAGTGGTCAACAAAGCTCCAGCCCGGAATTAGCGCCGGGCAACTCGTGCGCCCTTTGGCGAGAGTAGGCGTTTATATCCCTGGTGGGCTGGCGAGCTACCCCTCAAGCGCGCTCATGGCTGCAATTCCGGCGCGAATTGCTGGGGTCGAGCAAATAATTGCATGCACACCGCCCAAGAAGGACGGTAGAGTTAACGCCGCCGTGCTAGTAGCTGCTGATGTGGCAGGTATCGATGCAGTTTTCAAGGTTGGAGGTGCTCAGGCGATAGCGGCGATGACATATGGCACTGCGACGGTCCCAAAGGTCGACAAGATAGTCGGGCCGGGCAACGTCTATGTAGTTGCGGCCAAACAAGTGGTCGCCCCAAATGTCGACGTAGATTTTGCCGCAGGCCCAAGCGAGGTTTTAATCATCGCGGATGCTTCAGCCAATCCAGCGTACATCGCGGCGGACATGTTGGCGCAGGCTGAACATGACCCAGCGGCGGCGGCGATGCTCGTAACGACATCTTTGGAACTCACGTCAAAGGTTTTCGAGTCGCTTGAGAAAATGGTTGAAGAAAACCCGCGAGCAGAAATTATACAACAAGCACTCGGCAAGTACGGGCGAGCAGTAGTAACGGCCAATCTCCAGCAGGCGATAGAATTCGCGAACGACTATGCACCTGAACATCTTGAGCTAATGGTGAAGCGCCCAAAACAAATCTTGAATCGGTTAAAAAACGCGGGCGCAATTTTTATCGGACCTTACTCACCAGTAGCAGCGGGTGATTTTGCGGTGGGGCCCAATCATATCCTCCCCACGGGTAGTACAGCTCGCAGGCGTTCGGGCATTTCGGTTTTGGATTTCGTTCGGCTGCCCACAGTACAGGAACTCACGAAGCGTGGCTTGAAACGAGTCGCCGCAATTGTGGAAAGACTCGCAGAAGTGGAAGGTCTACCCGGGCATGCCCAAAGTATCAAAGAGAGGTTAAAGGAAGGGTGAAAATGGGAACCGAAATTTTGGATGAGGTTTTCAACGTGATCGAAGACCGTCGTGAAAAACCGAGACGGAGCTCCTACGTATCGGGCCTGCTAGCAAAGGGTGAGGCGGAGGTAATTGGTAAGTTTGAGGAAGAAGCTGATGAACTCAGCATCGCAGCGAAGGGTTGTGAAAAGGCGAATACAATACATGAGGCAGCCGATGTGATATTTCACCTGATTGTACTTCTAGCGGCGAAGGGCATTCGATTGGACGAAGTCATGGAAGAACTTAAGCGAAGGCGGCGGTGATCGTTTTGAAGGTAAATCCAGCTAGAGCGCGATCGATTGCAAAAATCCTCAAGTTTAAAGGTGGGTTTGTCACAGCTGTGGCAAGAGATTTTCGAACAAAACAAGTACTCATGGTAGCGCAACAGAACAAACAAGCGGTGTTGAAAACTCTGACGACCGGCTTGATGCACTACTGGAGCCGCTCGAGGCGAAAACTATGGCTGAAGGGCGAGCAATCAAAGCATTATCAACGAGTTCGCGACGTATGGGTCGATTGCGACGGAGATGCCTTGATTTTCGATGTCGAGCAGAAGGGCGCTGCGTGCCACAAGGGTTATTACTCATGCTTCTACCGCAAGCTCAAGCGGGGCAAGCTCGTGCGAGTGCTCAAGCAAAAGTTCAAACCCGAGAAAGTGTATAATCAATCCAAGTGAATAACTCACATGTGAGTAGCAGGTTGGTGTCGCCTTTGTCCGGGGATCTCCTTAGGGTGTTTTAGATGGGGATATCTGGAAGAACGCTCGAGGCTTTCAGACGGAGTTCCTCAGCGATATCATTTGTCATAGCCTTGAGCTTGCTCGTGATGACACTGAGCACAGGCTACCACATTTTTGCATACAATTCATCGGAGTTTCTAGAACAATCAGATGTGCAGGAATATGAAAACGCAATTGCGACAGTCTCGCAGATGGATGAGTGGACGCTAACTAATTTTTATTGGTCAAACAACTTGAGGATAGTCGGTTTCTACATAGTCGGGATTCCATCTTACTTCAGCTTTGATTCGCTGATGTTCAATGAATACACGATCGGCATAAATCTCGCATATTGGTATCACGCTTACGGCGCGGTAGTTTTTTTGATGTTTTTGTCAGGTCTCTTCCTTCACGGCGTGCTTGAACTTACAGGGATTTTCATTGTTGTAGCGATCACATTGCGAGTAGCTTGGAGCTTCTGGAAAGGTATAGGACACCTGATGACATCGACAAGAAATAACAATCGGTTCCGGAAACTTTTAAACAGCACAACACAAGAAATCCGAAAAAGTGAAAGCGAAGTCAAAGAATTGTTGGTTGATTTTCTTGTGCTCACATCATTCGGAGCATTTTTGATATTTCTCGCGGCACCCATCGAGGCCTACATTTCCCCCGCATTTATGGGTGCATTTGTTGGAGTATTACCGTTAGCCATAACTTTTCTAGCAATTATCGCTTTCTTCTACCTATCCATCTTTATTTGGGGCCTGGGAACGATGAAAAGAGATATTAGAGAGGTATATGACGACATTAAACTCGCTTTTGAGCGCAAGTGGCGACCTACCCATCTTTCACTTCTAATATTTGTGATATTTTTTTCTATTATGATGCTCAGCTTATTGATTTGAGCGTTTAAACTTTAGCAACCGCAAAGGAAAGCTTGAAAAGGCAGTAAAGAATTAGAATAACGGAAAGTTTCAGGTGGGAATAGTGAAGTATATCGTCATAGTTGGAGACGGAATGGCAGACTACCCCCTCAAAAAGCTAGGTGGTAAAACACCTCTCGAGGTCGCCGACAAACCAAACATAGATTCTATCGCATTCAAGGGAAAAATGGGAGTTTTAAAAACAGTCCCTGATGGCATGGTTCCAGGTTCAGATGTGGCGAATCTCTCCATTTTGGGGTTCGACCCTAGGCAGTATTACACTGGAAGAGGACCCTTAGAAGCGGGCAGTATGGGGGTTGAGTTAGGGGACGAGGATACTGCTTTTAGGTGTAATTTAATCACCGAAAAAGACGGAAAGGTTCTCGATTATTCTTCTGGACATATTTCTACCGAGGAAGCCAGAGAATTGGTCGAGGAAATGAAAAAATTAGGAATTGGGGAATTTTACATAGGGATTAGCTATAGGCACTTATTTGTTATGCGAAACTGCAACCCGAAAATCCAAACTACTCCACCACATGACATCGTTGGAGAGTGCATCTCAGATCATTTGATAAAACCTCAGAATAGCGAAATAGTGCAGAAGCTTAACCAGTTCATGATGGATTCCAAGGATGTTCTCTCGAAACATCCAGTAAATATCGCGAGGGTCAAACAGGGAAAAAACCCCGCAAATATGATTTGGTTATGGAGTAATGGAAAAAAGCCAAAGCTGGAGAAACTGAAAGAGAAATATGGACTCAGCGCAGCGATGATTTCTGCTGTCCCGCTGATAAAAGGCATCGGAGTTTACACCGGTATGGAAATCGTCAACGTGCCCGGCGCAACTGGGTATTACGACACAAATTACGAAGGAAAAGCGGAGTACGCTCTCAAGGCACTCGAAAACAACGACTTCGTTTACGTGCATGCGGAAGCACCGGACGAGGCTGGGCACGTGGGAGACTTAGAGATGAAAATAAAGACCATAGAAGATTTGGACAAGAGATTGGTTGGTAGAATTTTGGATGGAGCAGAGGAATGCAAAATAGCTATACTACCAGACCACCCGACTCCCATCAAAGTCCGAATGCATGTCTCTGACCCAGTTCCATTCGCGATTTATGCGCCTAACTCAAGTGGGGATAAACTCCGCTTTAACGAGTCTTCAGCTAAAATGGGCTCGTTTGGGTCTATCGTTGGAGAGGAGTTCATGAAATTGCTCCTCACCGTCTAGAACGAATTATCAACAGCATTTCAGGACTCGCTTTTTATAGCTTCTGATATCGCCCCAGCCATTTCTCCCGTACCCACAGCTGAAGAATCACGGGGATCCTCCTTCATGTCGTAGGTTACGTACTTGCCCTCGGCGATTATTTTGGCTACGGCGCCTTCCAGTTTTTGCGCAGCACTTTTTTCTCCCAAATATCGCAACATCATCACCCCTGAGAGAATCGCAGCCGTAGGATTCACTTTGTTTAGCCCCGCATATTTAGGGGCGCTACCATGCGTCGGTTCAAAAACAGCTATTTTATCGCCGATGTTTCCTCCGGGTGCGACACCTAGCCCACCAACCAAGCCAGCACAAAGGTCGGAAATTATATCTCCGTACAAGTTTGGTGCTACTATCACATCGTATAATGTAGGCTTCTGCACAAGCTGCATGCACATGTTGTCGACAATCCGATCCTCAAATGCTATCCCGGGGAATTCCTGCGCCACCTTTCGGGCAGCCTCCAGAAAAATGCCATCCGAATATTTCATTATGTTAGCTTTGTGCACGGCTGTAACTTTTTTACGTTCATTTTTTAGCGCATACGTGAAAGCGAAGCGCACGATTCGCTCAGACGCAAAACGAGAAATCGGTTTTAAACTTATCCCTGCATCACGGCCTATCTCTACTTTTTTCTTTTCTTTCACAAACTCGGTAAACTCCTTCGTTTCTGAGAGCCCTTCGGCAAATTCTATCCCTGCGTATAGGTCTTCAGTATTCTCCCGCACGACTACGAGGTCGATGTTGGTATACTTTGAACGCACTCCTGGATACCATTTACAAGGTCTTAGGCATGCGTACAAATCTAGCGCCTTCCGCATGGCTACATTGACACTGCGGAATCCTGAACCTACGGGCGTGGTTATCGGTCCTTTCAGGGCAACTTTATTCTTACTGATAGACTGGAGAACTTCTTCAGGCAGAGGGGTACCATACCTTTTTATGCTCCCTACCCCTGCCTCCACCTCCTCCCATTGAATTTGAGCGCCTGTGGCCTCGATGCACTTTTTCGCAGCGTCGATTACCTCTGGGCCTACCCCGTCACCAGGGATTAAAGTGACTGTATGCATGTACCGCCCCTACTCTATTTTAAAGCCGGCCTTCTGCGCGTACTGTTTGAATTCATCGTCTCTTATCGGATATCTCCTCTCTCCTGTGACGAATTTATTTTTAAGAAGTTCTACAATCTCTGCTAGCCTAGGATCATCTTCCTCAATTTTTTGACCCGTCAATTCCTCCAATTTGAGTCTTACGCCATGTTTTCCCGACCTCTTCCCGACCACTATCGTTCGCTTCTGGCCGACGAGTTCCGGCGGAAATGGCTCGTATGTCAACGGGAGAGCCAGCAGCCCATGGATGTGTATCCCCGACTCGTGGGCGAATGCGGCATCACCAACTATCGCCTTGTTCAGAGGTAGTTGATACTTGAGAGACGCAGCGAGAAAAGTTGCCAGCTCCCGAAAGGGCTGTAAGTTCCACTTTTTGATATCGTGGTGCATGTAACAGTTCAGAATTATTTTCTCGGTCTCAGCATTTCCAGCTCTATCCCCAATACCGAGGAAAGTGGTGCTCGCATACACTTTGTCAAACAAACCAGACGCTGCTCTGATCGCCGCCATCGTGTTCTCGACCGCGTTGCCAAGGTCATCGTGCGCGTGTATCTCCACGTTTGGAATCTTTGTATCCTCCTTTATTCGCCTAATCTTGGCTGGGATTCCATTCGGCAGAGGGGCAGATACATCAGATAGACCGCATCCGATGGTATCGCATATCCGGTAAACACTCGCCCCAGCATCGGCCACTGCATTTATGAAGGCTCTCTCGAACTTCCAATCTGCTCGGGTGCTGTCCTCTCCATGGACGAAAACCGTGAGTCCATGTTCGACTGCATATGTTACGGTGTCGACCACTCGTTCGATGAGTTCCTGAAGCGATTTGTCGGTCCACTTCTCGAAGTGTATGTACGAAACCGGGTGAGAAACACCGACTTGTTTGAAGTCGAACTTCAGCGCTAGGTCGACATCAGCCCTAGTCGCCCTGCACCAAGCAGCCAGCATTTTTCCAAGTCCCTCATCCTGCATGAGCTTTATCGCCCCCTGGTCAGAATTTGTATAAGTGAGCACCTCGAGTCTTTCCACACCCGTGTCTCTGAGCATGCATGCTATGCGACAGGTATCGGCGGGACGCGGGCTAACGAGTCCTGCCATCTGCAACCCCTCCCTCAAAGTGGTGTCATCTATAACCACGTCGAGATTGAATGGCTGCGGTTTGTATACTACCTTCCTCAATTTTTCCCATTTCTTAGGGTCGAACTCCAGTGGAGAGAAACCTCTTATTTCCCCCAACTGTTCCCTCTTGGCCTTTTCCATCTCGTCGAAATTCATATTTAACCCTCCTTTTTTGGGTTTTTACATATATAAAGCTTTTCTTTACATAAGTAAAGTACCAAAAATTAATGGTTAGAAGTGCCTAAAGAAACTCAGCCCCTCAACGTGAATCTTCCCAGAACCCCCGAGTTGTCCATCTACTCCAAATTTGACGCCGATGATTTGTTCGACGAGCGAGATGTTTGTGATGGTGTGGGAAGTCAGTTCGGTGCTGGTTATGTCCGAAATTCCATCTGCGAGCGCCATGTATGGGACGAGCTGGTCTGCGAGGTGGCAGTCAACCGCACAACCAGTATCCAACTGCCTAGCTAAGCTCTCAGCTGCCTCCCGACCCACCTGCTCGGCTGGTTTCCCAAGCTTTCCCAAAGAACTGGCCCCCAAGATTCCACCGCGTTCTGTCTCAGCCCACAGCACGATTCCAGCTCCGGGACCGAGATGAGGGTCACGTGCTGGCTCGTAGGACTCGGATTTGATGTCCACCTTGGAGTAGCCAGCTTTGATCAGCGCCATGCTTGCTGCGTGAGACATGCGAGTTGCGATGTGGGATGGTAAGCGAACGCAGTGAGCCACACCAGCGATGCGAACCACCTCTCCAAGATCCGTTAACTTGAGCGCTTGCAACTTTTCGACGGGTTCTATGTGAGTGCATACGATTCCCCCACCTCGTGGATAGTGGCCCCTGCGAACGCACTTAACCTCACCCCGATACCCCATCTTACACAGTGCTGGCAGAGTGACATTTTTTAGAAAGTCGATAGGTGGTGCTAGTGGATTATCAGTCCCGCCGGTGATTTCAACATCCACAGGCTTGCGCGCAAAAGCTGCGGCGGGCATCAGGATTTGCAGAATTAGCGTGATGCTGCCCGCGGTCCCTATGTCGACGCGATATCTGCCACCATCTATAGTGCTGGGCTCGAATTTGAGTTCCTCCGAGTGAAGCCCCAGTCCTTCAACTCGAGCATTCGTGAGTTCAGCGAGAGCTTTGACGCCGTGCATGTGTTGGGGCTGGAGCCCGGGCTTCGTCCGTTTCGCGCGGATGTTGTAAATGTGGATGGGCTTTTGGCTAACTGCACTCAACGCTAACGCCGTGCGAAGTACTGCTCCTCCGCCCTCGCCGATTGAACCGTCAACCTCAATCATCAACAGAAATTAAGTGCTCTAGATATAAGAATTAAAAATGATAATTGTTCGATTTCATGTCTGAATTTCAATCCCGCGTCCTAAAATTGGTCGCGATGATTCCGCGAGGTAAGGTAACTACTTACAAGGAGTTAGCCATGGCCCTAAGCAGACCCCGTGCTTGCAGAGCAGTGGGAAATGCTTTGGCGAGAAACCCCAATCCGGTAAAAATCCCTTGCCATCGCGTGGTGAGGTCGGATGGTAAGATTGGAGGTTACAAGTTAGGTGCACGACGAAAGATGAAATTGCTCCTAGAAGAAGGTATTAAAATTGAAAAAAGTAGGGTCGATCTTACGAAGCGCATGTTCAAATTGGCTAACTGAGTAAGTAATCCGTCTTTGACAGGTCCTTGAGCCTCTCGACCGCCTTGATTTCACGCATTACCTCAACCACGGCTTTCGGCACCAGTTCCTCCCACTGTCCACCCTTAATCATCCGATCGCGAATCTCGGTCCCCCAGTATTCCTTACGCTTGAACATTGGCTGTATTTTTGTCTTGAAACCTGCCTCCTTGAAGAGGCGTCTGACCAGCGGGTTGCCTGAGTAGACAATTTCAAAGGGTGGAGAAAGCGAGACCACATGTGATACCCAGATAGCATGGTTTTTCACGTCTGGGATGGGAATGATGTGCACCTTCGAGAGGTCTATCCCCGCCGCTGCTAGAGCGCGGGTGAGCATAAGCACCCGTTCACCTGCCGTGAAAGGATTCTCAAGTGTGTGGCTCTCCTGTGCGCTCCCTATTCCCACGATTAATTCGTCGACTTCGCGCAAGATTTGCTTCGCAACTTCGATATGCCCTTTATGAGGGGGTTGCCAGCGTCCGATAATCATAGCACGCATAAGACACACCTTTTTATCGCTTTCAATGACCCCTCGTATAAAGACGCTTAAAAATATGCGGGGTCTGACGTTGCGACTGTGCAAGCATTCATGCGCCTGTTCACACTAACGCTCGATGCTGGTTCGGAGCCCGGGTATAGGGCTGGGAAAGTACTGGTTAATAAGATTCTGAGAACGTCTTCACAACCTGTGCGAGGATAATTGCTTCCCGACTGTCGTATTCCGACACCTTATGTTTGATATCAACGATTTTAGCTTCGGGATTCACCGAGAATCGTGCCCTTGATTGCCCCAACGAAATGGCCCTTCGCCCAAATCAGAGGGAAGCGCAATAGCACTAAAGCTAATCTTACCTCATTCGCCTTAGTTTTCGGACTGTGAGAAAATATTACTTCTTCCCTTTGGTCTGATCGTACTGAGCCCAGTTCTTTACCCAATCTTGCTTTAGATTACCAAGCTTGTCCAAAACCATAGCTTTTATCTCGCTAGTCGGCATCTGGTCGCGCGCTGACTTTTCGACCTCGTCAGCAATGCTAGCGGCAACATCTGCTGGTGCTCCAACAGCTGTACACGCATTGACTATTTTCTGGCGCTGAAAAGGTTCGGTCTTGCCATCTCGTTTGGCAACTTGAATTGCCATCTACTACCCAATTATACATGAATCTAAGGACTTAATAAATTGAAAGCTTTTTCAATTGAAGCCACAACTGATATTGAGGACGAGCTATGCAGATGGCTGAAGCAAGACATGGTACCAAGACGCCTGAGATGGAAGCTGTTGCGAAGGCCGAGGGCAGACCAGTAGAGTTCATCATGCGCGGGGTAGCAGCGGGCAAGTTGGTAATTCCTCGCAACCTCCGGCGCGAAAATGTCGGTGTTATAGGTATTGGTGAAGGACTCAGCACGAAGATAAACGCGAACGTGGGGTCTTCTCCCGATTACGTGAATCTCGATGAGGAGGCGGAAAAAGCGAAAGTTGCGATAAAATACGGCGCGGATACTATAATGGACCTCAGCATCGGTGACGATATCGACAAAATCAGACAGCATATCCTCCGAGCAATAAACGCGCCAGTGGGAACGGTGCCGATTTATCAAGCTTGGACAAAGGCGGCCTCGCAGGGCGATGTTATGAACGTAAGTTCCGATGATATTTTTAACGCGATTCGAAGACAGGCCGAAGATGGCGTGGATTTCGTGACCGTACACTGCGGCATTACCCGCGTGGCTATCGAGGCTCTAAGACGGAGCGGACGCCTAATTGATGTGGTGAGCCGCGGCGGTTCTTTCCTCGCGGCGTGGATAATCCATAACGAGCAAGAAAATCCGTTATATGCGGAGTTCGATTACCTGCTTGAGCTGGCTCGGGAGTTTGATCTGACGCTGAGTTTGGGCGATGGAATGCGTCCCGGTTGCTTGGCCGATGCTTCCGATGTGGTCCAGTTTCAAGAGCTGCTCACGCTCGGGGAGCTGGTAAAGCGAGCTTGGGCAAGAGACGTGCAGGTGATAGTCGAGGGTCCGGGGCATCTACCACTCGATCACATTGAAGCAAACGTCAGACTTGAGAAAGTAATATGCAAAGGGGCGCCCTTCTACGTGTTGGGCCCGGTGGTGACTGATATCGCCCCTGGTTATGACCATTGGGTTGGTGCCATCGGAGGGGCCTTAGCCGCGTGGGCTGGGGCTGATTTTCTCTGCTACCTCACCCCCGCCGAACACCTCTGCCTGCCAAGCGTTGAGGATGTTAAAGAGGGTGTGATAGCCACAAAGATTGCCGCTCATGTAGCTGATTTGGCAAAGGGTATCGAAGAAAAGCGTGACTACGAAATGGCGAAAGCGCGCAGAAAATTCGATTGGGCGAAGCAATTCGAACTCGCGATTAATTCTGAGAAACCCCAAGAGCTCAGACGCCGGAGGCCACCTGCCATTGACCCAAAAGTTTGCAGCATGTGTTCCAAGTTTTGTGCGATAAAGATGATAACCGCTTATTTAAAGGATAAAACTGGGAATATAACCGAGAAAACGTGAGGCCGCTAAAATGAAACTTTTCACTGTTGGTCCTGTTGCCTGCCCACCCGAAGTTCTTGCGGAGATGAAGCGCCAAATGTTCAGCCATCGGAGCAAAGAATACAAAGAAGCACATCGGCAAACTGTCGAGCGGCTCCAACGATTCCTCGAAACCAAAAACCAAGTCTTCCTATTCCCCAGTTCTGGGTCGGGAGTTATGGAAGCCACGGTCCGGAACTGCGTCGAGCAGAAGATGTTGTGCTGCGTCAACGGGGCGTTTGGAAAAAGGTACGCTGAGGTCGGAAAATCAAACGAAAAGGAGGTCGAACGAATTGATACTATGCTGGGTAAACCGACCACGCCTGAACTCCTAGATGAAAAGCTTTCGAGCGTGGATGTCGAGGCAGTCACCATAACCTACAATGAAACAAGCGTCGGCCTGCTGAATCCACTTCCCGAACTGGCCAAAATCGTGAAGAAGCACGGAAAGTTCCTGTTCGTCGACGCGGTGAGCGCGATGGGCGGAGCCGAGCTGAAGGTCGACGAGTGGGGGATAGACGTGTGCTTCACGAGTTCTCAGAAGTGTTTTGGGATCCCCCCGGGACTAGCCGTCGCAAGCGTGAGCGATAGCGCTCTAAAGCAGTCAGAGCAAGCTAAGAATAAAGGATGGTATTTCGATTTCAAGCTCTACGAAAAGTATCAGAAGGAGCAGAGCAGCACACACATGACACCTCCGATCCCACAAATCATCGCGCTCAACAAAGAGTTGGAAGTGATTGAAATCGAGGGCGGAAAGCAAAAACGTTTCGACCTTTATTCTAAGCGAAGCCAAAGAATAAAAGAGGGTGTCGAAGACTTGGGTCTGTCACTCTTCCCGGAGAAAGGGTATGAGAGCCCAACGGTCACATGTGTAAATGCTCCGCAAAGCATCAGCGGCCTTGACGTGTACGAACGAATGCGCGAGCGCGGGTTCGAGTTGGCAAAAGGATATGGTGAGCTGAAGGAGCGAACCTTCAGAATAGGGAACATGGGATACATACCCTTTTATTATGTGGGTGAAATGCTTCAGGCTCTTGCTGAGATAGTGCAGTAATGGAACCCCCAACGTGACGGGCGACTTATTTCTGAAAAATTTTAGCGGGATGACACTATCGTTATAAAGCAGTGAAGAAATCGTGTTGTGAGACAGATGGCGTTAACTCCTACGAAGTTCATATGGATGGACAGAAAGCTCGTCCCTTGGGAAAAAGCAAACGTGCACGTGCTCACTCACACCCTACACTACGGGATGGGTGTCTTCGAAGGCATCCGCTGCTACAAAACTGCAAAAGGTCCAGCAGTCTTCAGGCTCAAGGATCACATAAAAAGATTAGAGAATTCGGCAAAATTCGTTGGGATTAACCTTCCGTACTCAATCGAGGAGCTGATAAAAGGAGTCAAGGAAACAATAAAAACAAATGAAATTGAGGAGTGCTACATTCGTCCCATCGCTTTTTATGGCTACGGCATAATGGGGTTGAATCCCGAGGGCTCTAAGGTGAACGTGGCGATCGCAGTCTGGCCCTGGGGCACTTATCTTGGAGAGGAAGGACTCGAGAAAGGGATTCGAGTGAAAATATCTCCGTGGCTACGAATTCATCCACGCATTCTGCCGCCCCAAGCTAAGGTAGTAGCAAATTATGCGAATTCTGTATTAGCGAAGGTTGACGCTCTGCAGTCGGGCTATAATGAAGCAATCCTCCTGAACATTGACGGCAACGTGGCGGAGGGCCCAGGGGAAAATGTGTTCATAGTAAAGGACGGTAAGCTCATAAGCCCTCCAGCCTCTTCTGGAGTACTCATTGGGATAATTCGAGACTCGATAATAAAAATCGCAAGCGATGAGGGAATAAGCTTCGAGGAACATGACTTCAAGCCAAATGAGCTCTATGCGGCGGATGAGGCTTTCTTTACAGGCACCGCCGCCGAGGTGACACCGATCCGTGAGGTGGACGGAAAACCCATAGGGAGCGGGAATCGCGGGCCGATCACAGAGAAGCTTCAACGCATATTCTTCAACACTGTCCATGGAAAGGAGCTTAAGTACGAATCTTGGCTGGACTACGTTGGTAAGTGAACTAATTTCACGTAAAAATTTAGGTATTTATTTAAATGCATGTGGTATCACAGCAATCGGAGATGCTAAGCGCGTGCGTGTAGAACTCCTAACTCCTGCTATCGAGGACTCGTTCCTCACGTTCATCAAACAAGATTGTATTAGCAATTTCTTTGCCCTCCTAGATTTGAAGTTATACAGAAAAGAAACCAAATTTTGGGTTGCGCTAGATGATGCAGAAATCTCGGGTTATATGCTTGAACACAATGGAAAAGATCTAAATCTTCGAGGCGATGCAAAAAGCGTAGCCGAACTTTTGAATAGGACCAGCTTGACCGAACCGCTCACCAATATAGAGCCTCGACACTTCCCAATCATAAAAACGTTTTATGAACCCATGAGGCGTCTGGGCCCTCCGACCGAAGAGAAAATTGCTACTTTATTGGTCATGGGGATGGATAAAAATAAGTTCGAGCCCACAATCGCGCAAAATCCAAAAGAACTGGGAGCGAACGAGCTGAAGGCAGTTGGTAACCTGTACAGACGTTTTTATGAAGAAGCTGAGATGGGCTCCATTACCCGCGAGAATATCCTGAAAGCGTTCAGGGGACGCCTCGTCTACGGAACTTATGAGGGAGGTGAGTTAGTTTCCTTCGCCAGCGGCGTTACTGTAGAAGACCTGTCCTATGTTGACCACGTTTACACCCTCCCAAAATTCAGGGGCGAGAGTCACGCCACTTCGACGTGTTCTGCTCTGGTTAATGCGCTCTTTAAACGCAGCGAAAAAATGATAATTATGGTTTTAGCTGACAACAATACTGCCCGAAAGATATATGGGAAAATTGGATTTACCGAAACTGGGCATGAGTTCCTAGTTTTTAAGGGCCGTAAAATCAGTGGATGATAAGCATGAAATCGACGGAGGAAATTCTTGAGATGTCTTTTATAAGATATTAAAATAAGGTAGTGATGAAGACTGGAGGTAAAAAACATGCGCGAATCTATCGTCATTGATGGACTGAGCAAATATTACAACAATTTTCTAGCCTTGGACAATCTCTCGTTGAAAGTAAAAAAGAATGAGGATGTCGCACTGCTCGGTCCAAACGGCGCGGGTAAGACCACCACACTCAAGCTCCTTTGTGGACTCATCCGGCCATCTTCTGGCATGGCTTACATAAATGGTATTAACGTCTTGAAAGAACGTGAGCGAGCAATCTCGAATGTGGGGGCTATTTTGGAAACTCCCGAGTTTTATCCATTCCTAACCCCAAACGAAACCCTTAGATATCTGGGGCGCCTCCGAGGAATGAATGGGCGTAAGCTGGAGGGTAGAATAAGAGAATTACTTAAGCTTGTCAGACTTGATCAATGGTCGAATACCAAAATAGGAAAGTTCTCCCGAGGGATGAAACAGCGCCTAGCACTCACGCAAGCCATGCTTCATGACCCGCCGATTCTCATCCTTGACGAACCTTCGCTGGGTCTTGATCCCAGAGGGATGATGGAAATACGGGAAATTCTGAAAGAAACGCGAAAACAGAAAACCGTATTCTTCGCATCACACCTTCTCACCGAGGTCGCCCAAATTTGCAAGAAAGTGGCAATAATAGACCACGGAAAACTGTGCGCCTATGATGACATCGGCCGCTTGAAGAAAAAATATCGATCTTTCGAGCGAGCTTATCTCAAACTCACGGAGGCAGCTATTTGAGCGAATTCGAGAAGCTAAAAGTGGTCACGAGATACGAGCTGCTGAAACAGTTCCGAAGGAAACGGTTCTTCGGGGCATTGGCGATTACACTTCTCGCTATTTTTTTAACCATCGGGCTCTACCAAGGGCTGGACCTCCCAAAGCAGATGCACATCCCAGAACAGTTCTTAAATCAGTGGGGACCCGAACTCTTCGCGATGTTCGTGACATCGATGGGTTCGCTGGCCGTTCTTGGTGCAGTTTTCTTCGCGGGAGACGCCATCGCTTCCGAGTTTGAGAGCAAAACGGGTTATATTCTGTTCCCAAACCCCGTGAAGCGAACCACCATAGTAGTCGGAAAATACCTCGCCTGTTTCATCGCCACAGCCACAATAATAATCACTGCGTATATAATCTCGACCGGCGCTCTGCTTGTGTTCTACGGGCAGGTGCCAATAGGGATAATCGGTTCGTTAACTCTCACGCTGATGCTGGCAGGCGCAATAATAAGCATAGCATTCGCTTTCAGTTCCATACTGAAAGGGGGCATGGGGGCGACGATAGCCACGCTCCTGGCCTTCATGGTAGTTTTCACAATCATTTCAAGTAGTCTATCTTACGCTGGCTATGACCCTTGGTTCATGCCCGATCGAGCGGGGGATGCAATCACCGCCACCTACGGGTTACCACTTGAGCAGTTGGTTGGAGGATTTGGGTTTGGCGGACCGATGATGGGAATGATAAGAGCTAGCCAAGACCCCACCCTAAGTTTCTTTGTGTTGTTGGCATACGCATTTGTTCTGTTCGGGATAAGCCTCGTGGTGACAAATCGTAAGGAAATGATCTGAGCCACAAAACCTTTTGGTCTGACGTTAAACTGTTTTTGGTCATTATGCCAAGAAATCTGCGCGAGGCTTTGAAAGGGCAAATAGCAGACGAGGAACTCAAACTGATCAGGGCCTTTGATATAGTGGGAGATATCGCGGTAGTCAAGATTCCAGAAAAACTACTTCCAAAAAAACAGATAATCGGTCAAGCGCTGATAAAAGTTCACCACCACGTGCGGGCAGTTCTCAACCAGACAACCCCTGTGCGAGGAGAGTTTCGAACACGAGAACTCGAAGTGATAGCTGGTGAGCCCCGAACCGAGACAACGCATCGAGAGGGCGGTTGCAGCTTCAAGGTCGACCTCGCGAAAGTTTACTTCTCGCCTAGGCTAGCCACCGAGCGCCTTCGCGTGACCAAGCAGACCAAACAGGGTGAGGTTGTGACAAATTTGTTTGCTGGGGTCGGGTGTTACTCCGTACTCATTGCCAAGCATAGTGAGGTAAGTAAGATTTATTCGATTGATAAGAATCCGGAGGCCGTCAATTACATGCGCGAGAACATCCGTGTCAACAAGGTCGGTGGGCGAGTCGTGCCAATTTTTGGCGATGCCCGCGATGTAGTCGAAACTCGTCTGATGGGAAAAGCAGACCGAGTACTCATGCCCCTGCCTGAGCTAGCCCGCGGGTTCTTCGACGTCGCATTGCTCGCGCTGAAGCCTGAGGGGGGCGTGGTGCACTTTTACGATTTCGGAAAGGAGTCTGATCTTTTTGGTCCCTCGCTCGAGTTTGTTCGCACTGCAGCAGCAGCCAAAGGGAAAAAGGTTGAGTTGCTTGAGAGCAGGGCGATTCGCTCTTATGCCACTAAAGTTTATCACATCGTGCTCGACTTAAAAATAAATTAACTCAGACTCTGCGCACGCTTATTTTATCTCCCGTTCGTGCGGCCCTAAATTTTTCAACGCCGCTCTTTATCCGAGCAAAAGTGTTCACAGGACTGATCGGCTGCGAGCGACCGAAGAATATGCAGAATCCTGGACCTTCAGGCCAATAAGAAACATCACCCGTTTGAGTTCTGGACTTTGGATTTTCCGGTTCAATTTTTACCGGAATGCCGAAGTAACCCTCTTCCTTCCAGATTTCCACTTCCGCATCGAACGGTAAAGCTTTCCAAATCGCGTCGCAGGTATTGGGGCAGAGCTTTTCGAGAAGCTCAGCCTCGACTTCGAAGTCACGGCAGACGATGACCAGCTTCCTCACCACGATATCACCTCAAGTATCGCTTGAAATTGTTACTGAATAGTTTTTAAATTTAATCGTTGAGTATTTTTTTATTTTTTGATTCGAGGCGAATTTTCCCTCTTATAAACAACCCCCACCCAAAACCTCGGCGGGAGAACTGCGCAGAAACAAAAAAGAGAAAAGATAACATACCAGTCCGACGGTCACTTGCGCGGCTAAAAGCCGAAAATTCGGGTTCGACTCTCGGCACACCCAAGAAAAAGTGAGGTGAAAAAGATGAACGTTAGGGAGTTTGGCGCCGTATGCGACGTGAGTACGCTGGTCGACCGCACGAGTTTTGAGCGGGCGCAGCAGTTGCTGGACGGTGGCAATCTTTATCTGTCGTCTGCGACTTACAGCTGGCTAGCGCGCGACAAGCTAATTGCCGTCCGAGGCAACGCGCTTGGCTACAGCTTGGTGAGCCAGTTTGTGCGCGACCGAAAGCTGCTCGTCGTTTACCTGCCGGAACTGCTCGATGAGATATCACGCCGCCTGCTTTTTGAGGTGCAGCGAGAAGTACCGCTCACCGACCTGCGAGCTCTGATGCTTGCGGCGCACCTTCGGTTGCCCCTGTTGACGTTCGATGAAGGAGTCGTCGAGCGCCTTCGGGAATACGTAGGGGGGCGAGCACTTTGGCAGCTGGATGCGCATTCCGACTGGCTAGCACTCCGTGAGGCGCTGGAGCTCTACCGCGAGCTGGCGGGCGACGTGGGTAACTATCTTTACAAAAATCTGAACGACGGGCACTCGTTCGAGAATTTGGTCGATGAACTCCGGAGCTGGCGCGGCGATAGCCTGCGGACGGCGACAACAGCGGTGCGGAAGCTGAGCCAAGCGCGAACGAATCCGGGGGAGTTGAATTTCAGGTACATTACATGGGACTTGACACCAATCCTGCGCGAGTACCTCAAGCAACATGTATTGCAGCCTGAGGTTGTACGTGAACTCTGCGAGCGGGCCCTGCTGCTAGTCGCGAATCCAAAATAGCAGACATGATGATAAAGCGCAAAACAGAAAATATACGTATTGACGTTTAGACTTTCTTACGACTTTTGAGAAGGCTGTGTCTCCCACTCAAATGCAACTAATCACATTCCCCAAAATCTCCTCTAATCTACGATTATTACTATTACTAATATCGAGTTGCTCCCGACATGTTCAAGGCTTGGATATTACTTATAACTTCAACATGACCAAAAATGGAAAATATAAAACCGCACGATACATAAAGACGTAGGACTAGTAAAAGAGAATTAAGGAGGTGATGATAAACATGAAACTTCTTCAAATGAGTCAACTCTTTGCCCTACCCCTTCAGTCAGCTATTAAAGCGCAGAATCTTGCTCTACAGGAAACGATTTCCTCCATAGAACAGCTCGGGCTAGAGAACGGCGCGGCGAAAACTTTTCGCTTTAAAGCCGAAAGAATGATTGAGGAGAGAAAGGTTGATCCAAAAACGGGAATCCCTGAAACACAAATCAAGAGTCAACCTTTCGAAGTGAGTATTCCCCTACTTGCGATGGTTGCGCCTCCAAGTATGAACATACGCGAGATGAACGTTGAATTTGGAGTGGAGGTAGTGGAACCAAAAACTGAACCTATTAAATCAGGTACTATCACGCCAGCGGTACTCGGTTCTTCGCTTTCTCCCTCGTTGTGTCTTTTTACGTCCCTTGGCCAATCGAATCCGACTACAATGAAGGTTAACATGAAAATAGTTAGAGAAATTCCGGAAGGGATGGCACGGGTGGGGGATGTACTCACCGACCTTTTGAGTGGACGGCCTCCAGTGACCGATGAAAAACCAACACCCGAAATAAATCTTGATGTTGAGAAGATAGCGGGCATAGGCGCGGAAAGAGCGGCCCTTCTGAGAGGTAAGGGAATATTTACTGTTAAGGGACTAGTCCAAGCTACAAAAACATTTGAGGGAACAAAAGATCTTGCTACGGCCATCGGCGTTTCTTCAAAGCAAATGAGAGAGTGGAGAGAGAAGGGAAAACTATTAGAAGGGGGAGAAAAATCTTAGGGCAGGAGGTGAAATAAAATGGCAAACATACCTGCAGAGTTGAGAGCTCTTCCATTACAACACATTATTGGATCGCCACTCGTAGCAGCTATAAAAGCACAGGCCTTGGCGGCCCAGACAACTGTGAACTTTATCAAAGAGGTGGGTCTTAAACCAAGAGCTTTAGAAGCTACTGAGAGCGAAGACAATCTGGATGAAGTAACTGGAGAAAGCGGCAAACCTGGTTATGAAGCCCGATATGTAGATTTCAAGTTCGACAGGATAATAGAAGCAGAAGAGGTCACACCCCCAGCTGCTGACGCACCAGCTGGAACACCGCCGACTAAGACGACGAAGTATAGTGTTGTACCTTCCAAGCTTACAGTGCCACTTCTTGCAATGGTACCGATCCCATATATTCGAATCAATGATATGACTATTGACTTTGAATTCCAGATCAAGGATGTAGAGACAAAGGAATCCACTACTGAAAAGAAAGTATCTATGAATGCAAAGGCGGGAGGTTGGTTCTGGAAAGTTAACGTCAAGGGTTCCTATAGTAATAGAACTGTTAACAAGCGCCAGACGGACCGAAGAACAACTCTGAAAATCACAGTTAACGCAGTACAGGACCAGATACCGGAGGGTCTTGGAAGGATTCTAGATATACTCAATGAGGCGATGAAGGTTGTCCCGTTGACTGCGCCACAGGAAATAGCCGCACCGACCTAATTGCATCCAGTTTAAAAAAAGATGGGGGGCGAAAGTAATACCCACTTTCCCTCCCTTTGCCATAATCTAGAAAGGAGAGATTGAATATGCCGAATAATAAAGAAGGAATAAGTTTAAGCGCAGTAGTTGGAGGCATCGTGCAAGCCTTAAGGGAAGCGAAGCACTTAGGAGATATAGAAAGTGCAAAATTATTTGAAACCTATAAAAAAGAAAAGGCCCTTTACCCATTCAGTGTTCCTGCTTTTACAATTTCTGATACAGATATAGAATTGCGGTTTTCAATTATGCAGCCTTCTGAGGAGGAGAAAAGAAAAGGGCAGATACAAGACCTCAAGGTGAATGTTTCCTCAGAGTCTCTTAAAAAACTTGAAGCACACCAAGTCAGTGCAATGAAACTCAAGATTGCCCCTGTGAGTATGAGAGTCTTCGAGGAAAAAAAATAAAATTCTTTGTATAAGGAGGGAATTGGATATAATTTCAAGGAGCGATGTCATCAGAAACGCTGAACAATATAGAAATATTCAACCTTGGACCCCGACAAATAGTACACATGGAAATTTCCACAGCGCTTTTGTACATGGCGTAGACGACCCGGTGAGTCAAGAATGTAAGATACGGCAATACGATGTCTTTCCTTACGTGTACGGTAGAACCTCTATTCTTACCGTAAATCAATTTTTAAACGCTGTACAACATGGAACCTGCCCCGGTGGCTGGGACACACAAACGGGATGGGGCACGGGACATTTTGGAAATATTCGAAGAAATCTTGCAGGAATAGATTGTTCCGAGTATGTAATGAAATCTTGGGGATTTGCGAGTAAGGTAATAAATGGAACTTGGTACGGCACGACCAATTTACCACAATTATGTTTGCAAATAAGAAGAGACGAGTTAGGCACCGGAGATATATTGCTGAGAAGGGGGCACGTTAGGATTTTTGATCGTTGGGTTGGTCCCGGTAGAAACAATGTTTGGATATACGAAGCCGCTGGGGCGAGAGACGAAACGCAAGCCCAACGTAACGCCTTACAGTGCCCATTCAATCCCGGTGATGACCAAGGCTGTGTAGGCAGATGGATGAGACCATGGGATGCTGGATATACGCCGTATTCACCTTTTCCCCAATTTACAGACCCAACCCCTAGTATTTTTCAAGGGACCAACCCGCCAATATCTGTAAAGATCGCGGGAAGCGGAAATATAGGTGGAATGTCTATGTCTGTTGATGATAATTCAGTAAGTTTCTCGCCCAGTTCCGTTTACGATAGAAATCGTCGCAGAGCTTGTGTCCAAATCAACTGGATACCCAATCAAAGTTTATCATTCGGAACGCACACCGTAAAAGTTGGTGCAACAAACAGAATCTTAGAAAAAAATTTTTTTGCTGGATATACTTGGAATTTCGAGATTATATGATGTTTTCCTTCTACCACATGCATTGAAGTAATAGCCTCAGCAACCTACATGAACGCCTTCGCATCCTCGCGTTTGTGTAAATTACGCCGTTCGAACTCGCGTGCGGCTTCACCCAAACCAGTCCCATGCGCCAACTCCCGCGAACTCCTCCGTCTAACTCTCACAAAGATAGGGTGATTCACGGCCTCGCCCACGACCAATGCCTCGCCCACAGGCAGCGAGGAGATCATGTCTGCAACCTCGCTCGTTATCGCTTCCGAAGATTGTTTGATGTGCTCGAGGTCGTAGGGATTTGTGACGCGCAGGATGATGTTTGTGTTTGCCTGTGAAAGCACGGTTGTCGAGAGCCTCACTGGGCGTTGGGAAATGAGTATAAGCGAAGCGTAAAACTTTCGGCCCTCGCGAGCAAGTGTTTCAATTATCGGCCTCGAAATCGCCGTTTTCTTGGACTCGCCAGATGGGCAAAACTGATGAGCTTCCTCTAAGCAGAGCACAAACGGGGGCACGCAACCTCTTTTGCGGGCGTTAAATAACCTCCGCGTAGCATACGCCACGAAAATCTGTTTCTTCCTCAAGCTGACTACGTCGCTGAGGTCAATCACCACCACCTTTCCCGGCTCGACGATATTCTCCAATCTCGGACAATCGGCTAGGTCGAAGATGCCGAGTGAACGGAGGTCGAACAGCCACCCGAGCAAAGCCTGCTGAAGCTGTCTATGGATATCCCCGTCCCCATCAACCCGCGAGATGACCTCATCCAACCCAAACGGACCCTTGCCCGCACGCATCTCGGCTCGCAACTCGCCAAGCACCCGCTGAAGCTCGCGCGCTTGCATCCCGGAAATGTCGGGCATAAACTCCTTGAACTGATACGAGCTCAGGTTCGGCACGCCTATCTTGAGTTCTCTGCCTTTGACGACATTCACGCGGTCGGGAAAACTTTCGACCAACCCAGTATACTCACCGTGAACATCAATCACGACGACAGCAGGCCGCCCCCGCTCGGGCAGACGACCTAGCAGCTCCTCAATTATCACCTGAGTGCTTACGCTCTTGCCGGCCCCACTCATTGCGAGCACCGCTACATGTTTACGCAACAGCCTCGTAAGGTCGAGCTTCACAGTTAGCTCGTGGTGCTTGAGTTTGCCCAGCCCTACCCCGTCGTCCGGATTTAATCCGAGAAATCGCGTTAGCACATCTAATCTAACTTCTTGCACTTTTTGCCCAGGTGACGGCGGGAAAGTAGTCCGCTCAAGCCCATACTCAGATTGGACCCCGAGCGCCTGAGCTTCGGCTATGAGGTACTCCCAGCGATCTATAGGAAAGACTGTCGCCAGTGGTCTGCCGCCCCGCTCGTACTCTTTGACCGACTCGGCCCGCATGAAATACCGATTGGTTTTCATCAAGTTCGTGACGAAGGCTATCACCCGCCCTTCCTCGGTCTCGACTTCTACGAATTGTCCTTTTCGAACCGGCATCTTACTTTGGGCCTCGGTGACTACGAAGGAAAATTTGCTTGGTGAGGGACCATCCCCTGTAGCGACAATTGTTCCCAATTCCATGAATTCACCTCAGAAAGGTCTCCGGTTCCGCCTCAGGTCGAGCAAGGCAGAGGGGCCGAGACGATCCGCGATGCTGTCGCGCACGATGCTCAAATCCTCCTCGGTCAGACGGGCACACACATCCGCCTCGATGAGCACCGAAGGGAGCCCGAAAGCATCATGGTGAGAAGAAAGCGCGTAGACGAGCGGCGCGACGCTATCTGCAGTCGCCACGGGGTCGTCTCTGAACTCGATGAACTCCACTCGCAACGGGCGGTCGAACAGCACGGTCTTGAGGTAAAATGCGTAAACTCGCATCGCCCATTTGCCGATGTCGCGAAGCACATATTTCGATGGGCTCTCGGCATAGTGGAAGATGGAGGTACGTTCTCCCACTCCGAGCACGTGATCGAGGAGAACTGTGTCCCGCGAGTGTTCTAGAATCTCCAGCTCTTTTTCTTCGAGGCCGAGACCACCTAAACTTGGTATCACTTTATGCCTGATGATATCGATAAAGCGCCCACCCCGGCTGTCCTTAACCGCGCCTGCAAGCAGAACCCCCGACTCCGCGCAGGTCTCGTAAAGCTTCGTGTACGCATTGAGGAGTTCGTGATAACGTTCAAGCAAGCTTTTGTTGTGGGGAAAGCGGTCGATGTACTGGGGCACTACAGAGCCGTCCAGTAACAGGAGTTTAACTTCATTTGCTCGGAGCGCCTCGGTAGCGAGCTCAATTTCAGTCAGCTGACGTTCCATTCCGGCAAGGAGCTCAAATTCTCGAGCATCCAGCGGTTCCGTAACGTCAATCAGGCAAGGAAATGGTATCTCGCTTGGGAAGTATTTGGCCCACTCCAGACCGGCTTTGTGATAGTGAAATATTGCAACAATCGCTCGCAAGAGGATGAGATCTAGACCATGAAGCTGCTGCTCTAGCATCCCTCCATCTACACCCGCTACCGTCAAATCCGCGAGTGCGTCTTGCTTAATCGGCTCCACGAGAGAATGCTCAATAATTTCTTCCACACCATCCAAAGCCACCTCCCTTAACCCAACGAGAGCCTTGGCAACCTTTCGCCTTTGCCCTTCCTGTTTGCGTATTCGCTCGGCTATGCTGTCAAGTGTGTCCTCAAGTCCTGCGTGTCCCTCT
Organism: Hadarchaeota archaeon (SeqCode); assembly: GCA_964514965.1. Lineage (GTDB taxonomy): Archaea > Hadarchaeota > Hadarchaeia > Hadarchaeales > Hadarchaeaceae > DG-33. Next base: position 323,760 of record CAZETV010000001.1, read on the forward strand.
GAGAAACCAAACTTTCGTACAGGTGAAACCATTTGATCACCCATTTCACCGCTCGGACCCATTTTTCCTCCCCCGATTTGGGAATGTGGAAGAATATTTAAGTGGATTTTGGGGAGAGGTCGGCGAAAGTAATTTATAAGGATTATAAAGGGGTGAAACAACCGACCTTCGAATGCCCAATTACTTTATTTTCCGGCGGGCGGCTTCCTCAACGCGCTTTATTATCTCGCGGAGTGACAAGCCCGTTCGTTCAGCGATTTTTTTAACATCTTCGTACTCAGCGGCAGAACAGACCAGATTTCCCTGCTCTCGCGCTACTTTCACGCGAGGTTTGAATTCACGCCCGGCTAGCTTCACACCAACCTGCACGACTTCTCGCTCGAGAGCGTAGCGGTGCACCGTAGGCAGTACGCGCACACCAAGAGTCCCAGTTTCCGATATCAACACGCGCGCGAGTCGTTCGGCATCCTTGGGTCTGGCGAGCACCTTGATTAAAAAGCCAGGCCTTCCCTTCTTCATAATAACCGGAACGGCGCTCGCGTCCAGCGCGCCTTCCGCGAGCAGTTTTTCGATTGTGTAACCGACGACCTCACCCGAGACATCATCGACGTTCGTCTCGAGCACCGCTATCTCCTGAAGCTTGAGCTCGCGCCCGCTCGCCTCGCCCATGCAGACGCGCACGAGATTTGGCGAGGGAATTTTTCTCGCACCCGCGCCGTAGCCTATTGCATCAATGCGCATCGCAGGGCATACATCGACGAATCGGTTGGCAAGCGTGACGATCAGGGCCGCGCCAGTTGGGGTGGTGAGTTCGACGTTCGCAGCCACGCCTCGAATTGGTTTTCCTCGAAGAATTTCAAGCGTGGCCGGGGCTGGCAGGGGAATCTTGCCGTGAATAAAATTTGTAACTCCCTTTCCAACAGCTACTTCACTCACCAATACCTCACCTTCGAATAGCCCCAGCTCATTGGCGGCCGTGCAGCATCCCACGATATCGGCGATTGCATCCGCCGCACCGACTTCGTGCAGTACAAGCCGCTCCAGACGCTTGCGGTGCACACGGGCCTCAGCGCGGGCGAGTACCCCCAGCGTTTCGAGTACTTTAAGCTCGACTTTAGGTTGCAGGCTGAGCCGTTTGACCCCCTCAACAATTTCGGGATAGGTGCGCCCGCTTTTATCGCTCGTTTTGACTTCAACCCGAGTTGCCTTGATTTCGTTCACTTTAACCCGTTTGATTCCCACCTCGACGCTATCGAATGGCTTAGCGGCGGTAAGCATAGCGCTCTTCACCCGTTGGGGGCTCGCGCCGGCGTCGATGAGCGCGGCGGTCAACATGTCCCCCGAAACGCCCGCAATGCTGCAGTCTATGAACGCGAGTTTCATGATAGCACCGAGTAAAGTCTCCCTTCACCAATATTTAGGTTCACCACACATTTGTCAACTTTTAATTTCTTCCGCCAGCCCCAAACTTAATTAGCATTCTCGTAATTTTTATCTTTCAACTCAAATTGGTCTCGAACAAAACAAGTTTTAGTATTGTTATATATATAACAATTATGATTTCGGAGAAAGCCGACAGTTTAATTCTAGACTGGGCTACCACAATAAATTAAATAATTTTTACTTTTTTCTCTCCGGAATCGGTCTGACTACCAGAATCGAACAGGGGGTCTCGTGGATTACCCGTTCCGTGACGCTCCCGTAGACAAACTTGCTTATCCTGCCCCTAGTGCTTCCGTTGTGCAGCTTCCCCGAACCCATCACGATGAGGTCCACATCCTCACTCTGCGCGACCTCCAGAATTTTCTTTTCAGGGTCACCTTCCTCGGTGATGAAACGGAACTTACGCAGGCCCTTCTCACGGCACATTTTTCTTATGTTGTCAAACTCAATTTTCACCTCCTTTTTTTCCAGATCGAATATCCTGTCCCTCTCAGATCTAGCAACTGAAGAGCTCATGTGCAAGATGTGCATGAAAATCAGCTCGGGTTCGCCATCGACCCTACACCCGGCCGATAATCCGATAGCGTTTGTAACTCCGCTGAGGGTGTTGTCCCACTTGATGGAATCTACCGGCACCAGGATCTTTTTAAACATCAGTTACCCCTACTCTTTCCAGATAAAAAACTTACCTAAAAGGCTTGGGATGTCCAACCTCATGTCCCATATAATTTTTCTTTGGACTTACCTTTTTAGCCTAGCAGGAAAAACGTTAGGAATATCATATAGAGTAAGTTAACCAAGAGAGGGACATTCGTGGAAAGCCTAGGCTTCTTGTTGGCGATCGGGGCTCTGATCATCATCGGGTTGGGCGGTTACAAGTTATCCCAGAGGACCGGCATCTTTGATGTGCTGATCTATTTGGGCATCGGGATTTTATTCGGGAACCTATTGAATGTTTCCGCCTCCGCCTATCCAGAAATCACGGACGTAATCCTCAACCTAAGCCTCGCCTTCATCCTATTCTACGGAGGGTATAGCCTATCCGTATTCTTCCTGAAAAGGAACCTGAAGCTAATCTTGATATTGGTCACCTTAGGGATACTCATGACCGCCGGCATCATCGGCTATGCCGTGAACGCCCTCCTCCAGTGGCCCATCTTCTACGGCTTACTGTTCGGTAGCCTAATCTCCGCCAACGATCCAGCCGTGCTGATACCGCTCTTAGGCCGGTTTCACGTGAAGAGGGAAGTCGAGACACTCCTGATCTCCGAATCGGGGTATAACGACGCCACAGCGGGTGCCCTAACCTCCGCTCTCATCGGCACAGTCTCGATAGGCGCCCTTAGTCTCGGGGGCGTGGTTACAGATTTCCTCTACCAATCCGCGGTCGGGATTGGGGTTGGGGCCGTCACCGGTTTTTTCTGGAGCGTACTGGGTAGAAAATTCAGAATCAGGCACTTCATCTTTACCCTCCCGATCTTAATCATGAGCGCCTATGGAATCACATATTTCGCCGGAGGCAGCAGTTTCATGGGGGCAATAACCGCCGGCCTCTTTCTAAAGATAGGACAGGAAAAATTCGCCACTGATTACCCCACCGACAAGAGCAAGAAAATGCTATCTTTCCTCAACCGTACCTCCATCTTGGGTCGAATTGCGGTGTTTATAATGCTTGGAGCCACCGTCAGCTTTTCAGAAATTGGAACAATCGGGATCGCGGGACTGATGGTAATCTTCATCCTCATGTTTGTGGCGAGGCCGGTTACCGTGATTGTAAGTTACCTCCTGGGACTGCTGGCAAAATCAAGAACCTGGGGCTGGAGGGAAATCGGCTTCCTGTGCTGGACCGGCAACGTGAGAGGTGTGATGCCCACAACCCTTGCTGTCATAATCATAACCCGTGGAATCGCGTATGGTCACGCCATAGCCGGGCTGACCTTCTTGGCGGTGTTGTTGACTATAGTTATTCAGGCAGCCACCACTCCAATTCTAATCAAAAGGTGGAATCTATCACAGGAGGACGGCTGAACTTGAATTGCTTCAGAATTTGCGGGCTTGACGAGCTCCACTTAACAGCGGCTCGAACTTGGCGGGTATGAAAGATAATCCAGCTTCAATGCAAATATTTTTCCCGAGCAAATCAATGCGGAAAAATTTACAGCACGACAATAATTTCCGTTTCTCATCCGAAAAGGTCTGGCCGCGGTTTGAACAAATTCATCACTTTGACCCAAGCAGAATCTTTGTTATAGATACAACAAAAACTTTATATACGATGTATTTGTTATATATACAACAAGTGAAAAATGCGAAAAATTCTGATAATATGGGACGTCAAAACCCGAGGCTCGCCAGCTACGCTCTTCTACAGAGCACTTCGGGGGTACGATTACCCGACGAAGGCAGGCATGAGCCATTCTGCGGGGATTCTAGACGAGATGCCAGATGATGTCTGGGAGTTTATAAACAGGAGCACTTTGCTAATCGAGGAAGAGTACGCCATGATGGTCGAAAAGATTTTCAAAGAGTTCAACAAACATTTAATCTGGCACAGGTTTGAGGTCGATATTTGAGGGTGATAGAATGGCCGAGAAGGAATTGAAACTCGTGGTCGCGGAAAATCGTCATCAGGCCTACGTTAACCGAGGTTTTGCCCTGATCGATGATGGAGTGATGAAACGGATCGGCATAAAGCAGGGCGATATGGTTGAGATAACCGGCCCTCGCTCGACCAGCGCGATTGCGATGAAGGGCTTTTCAGAGGACAAGGGGCTGGAGATCATCCGAATTGATGGACTCATCCGCCACAACGCTGGCACGTCGATAGGTGAAAAAGTCGTCGTACGGAAAGCCTCGGTGAAGGAAGCCAGAAATGTCACTATTGCGCCTACCGACCCCCGCGTCAAGTTCATGGCATCCGGGGAGGTAATCAAACGCAACTTGCTCGGGAGACCTCTTACAAAAGGAGACTTAATTACCCCAACACCTCCCCAAGAACCTGTACGTATGGGGGGAGACCTTTTTGAGGAGTTATTCGGCGGCATCTTCGGTGGAATGGCTTTGCCGTTTGGCTTCGGTGAGGTAAAATTCGCTGTTACCAACACCTCCCCGGCTGGCACCGTGCTCGTGACCGACATGACTAATATCGAAGTGCTCCAGCAGGCGGTGGAAGTTAAGGAGCTAAAAGTGCCTGCTGTAACTTACGAAGACATCGGCGGGCTGAAGAAAGAACTCCAGCGCGTCCGAGAGATGATTGAACTCCCGTTAAAGCACCCAGAGGTCTTTGATCGCCTCGGGATAGAGCCCCCAAAGGGAGTCTTATTGCATGGGCCACCGGGCACGGGAAAGACGCTGATAGCAAAGGCAGTGGCGAACGAGTCGGGGGCAAATTTCACCTCGATCGCCGGACCCGAGGTTATGAGTAAATGGTACGGGGAGAGCGAGGCCAAATTGAGACAAATTTTCGAGCAGGCCGAGAAAAATGCCCCCTCAATCGTCTTCATCGATGAGCTTGACGCGATATCCCCAAAGCGTGAAGAGGTAACCGGCGAGGTCGAGAGGCGAGTGGTGGCGACGCTCTGTACGGCGCTCGACGGACTGAAAACTCGTGGGAATGTCATCGTCATCGGTGCCACGAACCGCGTCAATGCTTTGGACCCAGCGATTCGCCGCCCTGGCAGATTTGACCGTGAAATAGAAATCGGCGTTCCGGATCGCGATGGGCGCAAAGAAATCCTGCAGATTCACACTAGAGGAATGCCGCTAGCGAAGGATGTCAATCTCGACCATTATGCTGACATCACTCACGGTTTCGTCGGTGCAGACCTCGAGGCCTTGGCCAAGGAGGCGGCGATGAATGCCTTGCGGAGGATACTGCCAGAGATAAAGCTTGAAGAAAAAATCATCCCGCCAGAAGTGCTCGAGAAGCTTCAGGTGACAAAAGAAGACTTCGAAAACGCGCTAAAGATGGCGGAGCCCTCTGCGATGCGTGAGGTCTTGATCGAGATCCCGGATGTGCACTGGGAAGATGTGGGCGGGCTGGAGAACGCAAAACAGGAATTGATAGAAGCAGTCGAGTGGCCAATCAAATATCCGGATGCATTCAAGCGCATCGGAATCGAACCCCCGCACGGAATTCTCCTCTATGGCCCACCAGGTACGGGCAAAACCCTGCTTGCGCGGGCGGTGGCGACCGAGAGTGAGGCAAACTTCATTTCGATTAAGGGGCCTCAACTATTGAGCAAATGGGTGGGAGAATCTGAGAAGGGAGTGCGAGAAACTTTCCGAAAGGCTAAGATGGCTGCCCCCGCGATAATCTTTTTCGATGAGATTGACGCGCTCGTGCCTAGGCGCGGCTCCGGGTTCGGAGACACTCACGTGACCGAGCGAGTGATAAGCCAGCTGCTTACCGAGCTCGACGGTCTGGAAAAACTTGAAAATGTCGTCGTAATCGGTGCAACTAATCGTCCAGACCTAGTAGACCCAGCGCTGCTCCGTCCCGGCCGCTTCGACAGGCTTGTGTTGGCTCCAGCTCCTGACGAGAAAGCCCGTTTAGAGATACTCAAAATCCACGCCAAGGGCATGTCCCTCGGGAAAGATGTTAATTTCAAATTATTAGCAAAAGAAACTAATGGCTACTCTGGGTCTGACATCGCCGCTCTATGCCGTGAGGCTGCGATGCGGGTGCTGCGAAAAGACATAAAGGGCAAGGAAGTTCGGATGCAAAATTTCCGCGAGGCGATGGAAGGTATCAAACCCTCCCTGACACCAGAGATGACCAAAGCGTATGAAACTTTCACGGAGAGAAAAAGCAAGCGCGTGGCGGAAGAAGCGACGGGGATGCACTACTAAGGTTTAATAAGGTTCAAAAATAAATTAGGGCGGAGGTATACTTTGCCGCAGGTTATGGTGAGTAAGCTCCGGGCGATAGGCATAATCTCGGACAGGGGCATGCAGGTGGGAAAGCTCCAAGATATTCTCTTTGATGAAAAAGACGGAAAGGTTCAATCGATTGTGGTAAAACCAATTTCGAAGGAGACGCTCGGGAACATCCCCCGCGACTCAAGCGGGAATGCTTTGATCCCGTTCAGCGCTGTTATGTCAATACGCGATTTCATCGTCATCAACGAGCGCGTTTTAGCGATCCAGCAACTCAAGACGGGACCGAAGCCCGGCGTTCCAGAAATATTACCCTAATTACCACCCAAAGAATAATCTTGTCGAGAGTTCACTGGGTAACCCCGCAGTTTCCATTTTTTCGGCCGTAATCTTTACATCGTATCCAACTCTATGGAAGCTCACCTTTACCTCATTTCCCAAGTTCAAAACCGCGTAGCTAGCTCGAGGGTCGCGATCACGCGGCTGTCCAACCCCGCCCGGGTTAATAATCAACTTTCCAAAGACGACGCGCTCAACCGGCATGTGAGTATGACCGAGCAAGAGGATATCCGCATCCAAGTCGCGAACTAGTTCTGCGAGCACGCGGTTGGAAGTATCTGGAAAGATGTATTCGTTAAGCGGGTCACGGGGGCTACCATGCGCCACGTAGACCTTTTGCTTTCCGTACGTCAGCGTGAGGTGGGTTGGGAGGTTAGATAAAAATTCGAGATTTTCCTTGCTCAATTTACCGGCGGTCCAGAGTGCAGCCTTGGCCGCTAGCGGGTTGAACCCCAACACATCGCGTGTAACTGCCGCATGGTCATGATTGCCCATCACTATCTTCATCCGCTTCAATCTAGCCAACTTTACTACTTCGTTGGGATCAGCGGCGTAACCAACGAGGTCGCCCGCGCAAATGAGTTCATCAACGCGAGGCATGTCTTTGAGCACTGCTTTGAGCGCCGCGAGGTTTGAGTGTGGATCCGCTATTACGCCGATTTTCACCGATACCACCAAGACAACAAAGGAGCGAGATTTGTTTAAACCTGCACCCCACATAAATTTTAACAGCGCACGGGATTATTTTAGTTTCTGGCAGCACCACTCGAAAGCTAGTCCCGCATGCTGAGAATTTTCTCGATGGCTTCCGCGACGCCCTTTCCGTGAGGCTCGGCGGTCACGTAGGTCGATACGCGCTTCACCGCTTCGTCCGAGTTTGCCACGGCGAAGCTCGTCCCCGCGACTCCCAACATCTCGACATCGTTCAGACCATCTCCTATGGCCGCAACTTCGGCGAGCGGCACCATCAAGAACGAAGCGACTTTTCGGAGCGCGTTTCCTTTGTTCACCTTTGGGCTTAAAATGTGAATCGTTGAACCCAAGTCGACGACGACTAGATTAAGTTTCTCTCGTCTGAAGAGCTCCTCGGCGGCCCCAGATTCGATTGTGCGCTTCAGGGATATGCTCGTGAGACGCGACCTTGAACTCCTAGTCTGCTGCAGAGGGCCAAATTCACGTTCAAGAACGGCCAGTCCACGCTCGGCATCGACACGGTCGCCTAGCACACATTCCCACCCGCTGGCGGGGTCAAATACAATTCCTCCATCCTCAGCTATCAGCGATCCCGAAGTCCCAAGCATGATTGCTGCAGTCTCCGCGAACGCGAGCACGTTCCCAGTTGCGAGCACCACGGGCAGGCCCGAATCCTCGGCCTTTTGAACGGCGCTCACGCCAGCGATATCAAGTCTTCGGTTCTTAAAAGTCAGCGTGCCGTCTATATCGACAGCAACAAACCTAATCAAACTTCCACCCAATTCAGTCCTTTATCCCTTGCCCGCTAATCATGAAAACAGCTTCAGCCTCGGGCAAGTTTGGGCTGTCAAATATCCGTGCGATTCGCTTTCCACCCTTGGACTTTCGAAGGTAGACGCGGGTCGTGGCGGAGTGAGCAAGCACATGCCCTCCGATTGGCCGGGTGGGATCCCCAAAGAAAACGTCAGGCCTCGCCATCACCTGATTCGTTACGAGGATGGCTAAGCCGTGGAGGTCTGCTATTCGATGAAGCGTCAGTAGATGGCGGCTCAATTTCTGCTGGCGTTCGGCTAAAGATCCCCGACCAACGTACTCGGCCCGAAAGTGTGAGGTAAGAGAATCGATTACCATGAGGCGCACATTTTCCCCCTCTATTTTCTCCTCGGCCTTTTCGGCTATCAGAATCTGCTGGTCGGTGTTGTAAGACCTTATGTAGAGAACATTCTGGAGGGTCTTCATCGGGTCGAGGTCGAGGCCAATCGCCATGTCCCGGATTCTTTCGGGCCTAAAAGTATTCTCGGTGTCGATGTAAATCGCCTTTCCACCCAATCCCTTTTGCTCGGGTGGAAGCTGAACGTTCACGCAGAGCTGGTGGGCCAACTGGGTTTTTCCTGACCCGAATTCACCAAAAACCTCGGTCACTGCCTGAGTCTCAATTCCCCCGCCGAGTAGCGTGTCGAGCTGCTCGCTGCTCGTGGTTATCAATCCGACCTTCTCCCGACGCTCGAGAACTTTATCGGCGGTGATGAATTCGCCTAATTCTGCAATCTCCCTGGCAACAGCGATTATTTTTTTTGCTTGCCCCTCGCCGATCTCTGCCGCTTCATGCAGCTCCGATATCGAGGCTACAGCGATCGATTCAACCGTTCGATAACCTGCCTCCCGAAGCTTCTCAGCGGTCGCTTCTCCCACTCCAGGTAAACTTTCGATTGTGCGTTTCATTTCCTCAGCCAAAAATTAAACCTCCATTTTATCTTTCACGTTCCCGTTTTTATCTTTTTGAGAAGCGCTTGCGCCTCCTGTTTCGGCTCGGGGAACTGCACGTCGCTAGCTCGGAGTTCGAGTTGGTCGAAGTACTTGTCATGCCTGGTTGTACCTGTGATGACAAGCTCCTTCCCAATCAGTTTGAACTTATCGTAAAGCTCGGCCAAATCAGGAGTACCCTTGAAGAGTTCGAAAACTTGTTGCGCCTCTAGACCGAGTAGGCGCTCCGTGACCTTGCCGAAAAGAGCTACCCTGAAGTTGCCAGTGCCGTCGTCGAGCAAGAAGCTTAGCACGACCCGATGTTCAGGTGTAACGACCTTCCCGCACTCCTCGCACATCAAACTGGTGTCCACGCTCCCCAGGCTCCGTCCGCAGTCGGGACAAATGTCGAATACTGGACGCTGGTGAAAAACACGTACCACCGTCCCCCTGACTTGAACCCTCATCCCCTCTTTCTTGATATCTGCAATACTGATCCGTTCAGGTGCCGGTGCGACTAGCTTGATCGCATCCGCAGGTGGCAATTCTTCGGAGATTGCTGGATTTAGCTCGAGTTGTCCTTGCTTGCCGAGGTGAAGCTCTGGTTGTCCGAAGAGGCCCAGCGTGCTGTAGCAGTTTGTGAATTTAACGACATCACCGACTTTGATGTCGGCCGCTTTATCCGCGTGCTCGTGCCAAAGCGATACCCTCGTTGTACCTGTTTGATCACCAATAGTAACGGACGCGACCTTCCCCTTGCTACCATCAACTCGAACAAACTCACGCGGTGCCGTGGTCTCAATTACTCTCCCCATTACTTCAAGCGCGTCCATATTCGGCTCGACCTCGCCAATTTTTATAACGCTCAGACCAAGTGCCTCGACAGTCACGTCGGGTGGATTCACCTCAATTCTTGCAATTTTGCCAACATGCACTTCCGGTTTACCGGTCAAGCCGACGCGCGTGTATGCGTTGCGCAGGAGCACGATATCATTCAGCTTTAAATCCTGCACAAGCTCCGCCGCATCACCCCAAAAGGAGGCGCGAGCGGTACCTGTCTCGTCCGCGAGAACCACGCTGATAACTTTTCCTGATGTTCCATCGTCACGCTTGAACTCCTGCAACGGGAGCTTTCGTTTGACCCTAGCAGCAAGGCCAACCGTCGGCATGCTGGCCTCGAGCTCCTCTAACTTGAGCAGGCCCTCGGGCAGCTCGGGCAGTTCCGCCACTTCCGCTTCTGGTGGATTCAGGAGCAGACGCCCTCGCGCACCTAAACTGAGTTCGGGCTTGTTCCTCAAACCGGGCCGCACTGACGCATTTTCGAGCTTCACCGCGACCCCTAGCTTGAGTTCCTTCACGAGCTCCGTCCGCTCATCCCAAAGGGAAACCCGTACCTGACCTGTCGAGTCCATGAGTATGAGGCTCGCGACCTTGCCAGTGGTTCCATCGTGGCGCTCAAATTCCCTGATGTCGCTCGTCGTCACCACCCTGCCGGTAATGTCCACCTCGATGAGCTCTGGTTTGAGATCTGCAATCTTAATCTTAGTTTCGACAAGCGGCGGGAGGTCCGATACTCGCGGGTCGTCTGGATTCACGAGCAAAGAGCCCCGCATCCCAAGACTAAGCTCAGGCTGCTTGTTCAATCCTTGGCGCACGTAGGCATTTTTGACTTGAACCGCATCTCCCTTTCGAACCTTATCCTCCCCGATCAACGAGGTCTTGTCATTCCATAGCGCGATTCTAATCTGTCCAGTTTTATCTTGAACCAGCAACCCTCCTACACGCCCAACTTTACCGCTAGAGCGCTGGAACTCCCGCGGTTCATAGATACGGGTGACCCGGCCGACGATGTCTACTTTGGACATTCCCGGGATGAGATCCTCGATGTGTAGGGTTCGAATCTCAGGTTCTTTTCTCTTAAAAACAACCCCCAATTCCCGGCCGACGATGGTGGCCGCGCCTTCGAGGGTCACGAAACCGCTGAGTTCGTTCTGCTTCTGCTGGATGCGCTTCATTAGCTCGTCATGATCAATTTTCGCATGATCTAAAATTTCTTGAACCATCTGCTCAAAATTTAGCTCCATAATCCAACCTCAAAACAACTATCCGCTTCTCGTTTATAGGGATTTTCAGGGAGAGATGGCCGAAAGTATTCACTTTCAGATGATAAAACCAAATTCTCAAGCAGTGATTGAACACGATTGGTCAAAATTAGTACAGAAACTCAAAATTATTAAATGGATAAATTTGTTAAATCAATCATATTTCTTCCTAGCCAGCTCGTCTAAAATTTCCTTAGCACGATCGACCCTAATTTTGCGCTCCTCGACCAACCGTGCCGCTACTTTATCTATTAACTCACCCTTTGCTCCAGCCGTTGCGGCTATGTTCCGCGCGTGCAACTTCATGTGGCCGGCTTGGATGCCGCTAGTAGCGAGTGCCCTCATCGCCGCCAAGTTCTGAGCGAGCCCGACCGCCGCCATGACTTCTCCCAACTCGCGCGCCGATTGCACTCCCAATATCTTTCTACAAATTTTTGCAACGGGGTGAACAGCTGTGGCCCCCCCGATTGTCCCCACCGCCACAGGCAGCTCAATCCTGCCCGAGAGGTTTCCCTCGACCGTTCGCTCCCAGTGAGTCAACGGTTTGTAAGCGCCTCCTATCGCCGCATAGGCATGGGCCCCAGCTTCAAGGGCGCGAGTATCGTTTGCCGTCGCGAGGGCGACCGCGATGATTCCGTTCATCACTCCCTTATTATGAGTGGCGCAGCGGTAGGGGTCGGCGGCAGCGAAAGCATAGGCTTGGAGTATCCCATCGACCACCTCCTCACCGCCCAACGCCTCCTTTGTGAAGACCGCCTTCGCGCTCGCTAGCCTGTGGGTGGCTAGGTTCGAGACTATCCGGAGAAAAACTCTGCCTCCTGTCAGCTCTTCGATCAGGGGCGCAACCGCTTCGCACATGGTATTGATGACGTTCGCCCCCATGGCATCACGCACATCAATGAGCAAATGAATGATTGTCATCGGACCGAGGTGAGTGGTGAGCACCCGCACTTCGATGTCCTTCGCGCCGCCGCCCAACTTTACGAGGATTGGATCCTGTTCATTCGCCTTCGCCAGAATTTGCTCTTTAGACTTGAGAATTTTCTCCCTTGCCTTTTTAGGGTTCTTGATATCTGTGAGCTGGATCTGGCCCACCATAATCGACGGAGTGCTCTCAGTGCGAAAACCCCCACCTGGGCGGGCCATCTTCGCAGCGTTCGAAGCTGCAGCTACAACTGAGGGTTCCTCAATCGCCATGGGGATGAGGTAATCCCTGTTGTTGATGAAGAAGTTAGTCGCTATACCTAAAGGCAACTCAATAGCGCCAATCACGTTTTCGATCATGCGGTCCGCCTGTTTGATCTCCAACGCGCCGGTCTTACGGAGGAGTTCAGTTTCATCCTTGCTCAGCCCGGCTAACTCCTGCACTATCTTCAGCCTCTTCTCTGGGCTCAGTTTGTAAAAACCAGAAAGTTTGGAAGTCTTGCACATTTACTGCCCCTTTAAAGTTGGCGATGCGGTTATAAATTCTAAGGGTCATGCAAAAAACCGCAATTAAAAATCACCTGATGCGAGTTCGACCTTTTTCAGCGATATCAATAATGAATGCCAAACTTTTCGGTATGTTTCAAACATTTGCAGAGTACGAGAAAACTGTCCTTCGACGTTCGAAAAGGATAGAAATAAATGTTTGAATAATCGTATTGTAAAAAGGTGAAAGAAATGGCAAAGTGCAACAAGACGAAGAAAAAGAAAAACTGCTAAGTAGATGGACGCTTCACGAGCAATTTAAAACTGTCTCCATCGACGTTCCATTCTTTGATATAGCCTGGCTCTTTGACTTCGCTTGCACGGCAAATGCGAAGATTTCTCGCCCGAACCTCCCGCGAGATGTAATCTTGCTGGGTGGCGAGAAGCGTGATAAATTTATCCAACTCCGTGCCCACCACTACGTCGACCTGTTCTTCCATCGCGAGATTTAACTCCTTGCGCATCGTCTGCAGCCGTCGGACGAGCTCCCGCGCCAAGCACTCGGCCTGCAGCTCAGGAGTCATTCGAGTGTCAATCGCTATCTTGCCGAACTCCGTGGGGATTACGGCAAAATCTTCCGGTAGTTTCTCCTCAAAGCCCAGCTCTTCTGATGAAACGCTGACTTTTTGTCCTTCGACTTGCAATCCCACAAATCCATAACGTTGCAGCTCGGCGCGCAGACGAAAGGCGTCCCTCCTTCGAAACTCATCGATGACCAGCCGCGAGAGTTTTCCCAACCTTTCCTGCAGACGTTGCACATCAGGCTTACACATGAGGCGGAACTCGACGTTCTGCTCCTCAGGCCCGAGTATGACTAACTCCTTGCAGTTCAATTGACTACGGAGTACGCTCTGAAGTCCTTGGATGAGAGACTTAACTTCCTGCGAGGAAGCCCTGATTACAGCTTTGCTAACAGGCCACCGTAATTTCAGTCGCGCCTGCTGTCTAGCTGCTGCACCCCCTTCAACAAATGCACGCAAGATATTCATCCCTCTTTCGAGCTCAGAATCAATCGACTGCTCATTTACAGATGGCCAAGAAAGCATGTGCACGCTCTCTGGTGCCCCGGTATCTGCAGCCTTGACTAGGTCGCGGTACATCACCTCACTCACGTGGGGCATGATCGGCGCGAGTAGCCTAACTAAGGTGTGGAGGGATTGGTAGAGTACAACGTATGCCGCTAGCTTTCTAGGATCGTCCCGTTCAATCCAAACGCGCTCGCGCACGAGGCGTACGTACCATCGGCTGAGATCCTCGAGCACAAACGACGTCAATATCCGAGCGGCGTTATGCAAGTTGAACTCTTGGAACGCTTTTGTAACATCACGCGTCACGCTGTTGATGCGGGAAATCATCCAAAAGTCCTCAAGCATGAAGTTTTCGCGTACCTTCTTTAGATCGATTTTTTTCGGGTCGAATTCGTCGAGCGCCATGTAAGTGGTCGCGAACACGTGAACGTTCCAGAGCACGTTCAACATCCGCGTAACGACATCTATCCCTTTCCAACTGAACCGGAGATCCTCCCATGGAGAGTTCGCTGACAGCATGTAGAAGCGCAACACGTCAGCTCCATATTTATCGACCACCTCTTTGGGACTCACCACATTCCCCAGCGACTTAGACATCTTCCGTCCATGCTCGTCGAGGGCGAAACCATGCATAAGCACAGCCTTGTATGGCATCTCATCGAAGGCAACGACCGATACAACTTGTTGGCTATAGAACCACTTCGTCACTTGGTCTTCCCCCTCTGTTATGAACTCGCTGGGCCAGAGTTGCTCGAAGCGTTCGCGCCGCTGCGGATAACCGAGGCTCGCCCAAGAAGCAATTCCTGAGTCGAACCACACGTCGAGCACATCCGGCACTCGTTTTGCATCAGCTCCGCATTTCGGGCAGCGCAACGTGATCAAATCGACATCGGGGCGGTGAAGGTCGATTTCGTCGATTGATGTCTTCGCCGCGCTCTTCAGCTCTTCCACGCTGCCGATTACAATCGTTTCGTTACATTGTTGACATATCCAAATTGGGAGAGGGATACCCCAGTAGCGCTGACGGGAGATGCACCAGTCTCCCACCGACTCAACTCCATTCACGTAGCGCATCGCGACCCAGTCCGGCACCCACCGTACGCGCTCGACATTTTTCTCAAGGATTTTTGGTTTGATCTGCGAAACGCGCAGGAACCACTGGCCGGTCGCGCGAAAGAGGAGAGGCGTCTGACAGCGCCAGCAGTGGGGGTACGCATGGGTAATGACTCCGTGCTTCATGAGCATACCATTCTGGCGGAGGTCATCGAGAATAACCCGGTCAGCGTCCTTCACGAAAATTCCATTGTATTTCCCGGCGTCTTGGGTGAACTTCCCGTCGGGCCCCACAGGACTGAAAACTGGCAGACCGTAGTGCACCCCACTCACGAAGTCCTCTTCCCCGTGACCCGGAGCGGTGTGGACGCAGCCCGTGCCTTCATCAAGCGTAACGTACTCACCGCAAATCACCCGGTGGTGCCGCACGTACTCTTTCTGCTCCGGCACCTCCTTGAGCAGCGGATGCTCGTAGTGCAATCCCTTGAGCTCCTTCCCCTTCATCGAGCTGAGCACTTGGTAATCTTTGATCCCGATTTCTTTCATGACTTTCTCGACGAGGGCCTCTGCCAAGATGTAAACTTCTTTGTCGACAGCGACTTTCGCGTAAGCGTATTCGGGATGCACGCACACCGCCATGTCAGCCGGCAAAGTCCAAGGCGTAGTGGTCCAGATTAGCAGGTATTCGTTCGGACGGTCGCGGAGCTTGAAACGGGCGAACAGCGAAGGGTCTCGAACTTCGTGATATTCCCCCCTAATTTCATGCTCTGCCAACGCCGTCTCACAGCGAGGGCACCAGTGAATCACCCGTAGGTCTTTCCGCATGAGGCCACGTTTATGGGCGCGATTCAGGGTCCACCAAGCCGACTCGATGTAATCGTTGGTGAAGGTGACGTAAGGTTTGTCCCAGTCCATCCACACGCCCAAGCGCTTGAATTGCTCGGCCATCATTGAGACGTGGTCGAGGGCCCACTGCTTGCACTGCTGGATGAACTTTTCAACTCCCACCCGCTGCTCGATTTCTTTTTTGGTTTTGATGCCGAGCTTCTCCTCAACTTTAACCTCGATTGGCAACCCGTGGCAGTCCCATCCGGGCTGGCGAAGCACATTGAAGCCGCCCATGCTCATATAGCGCAGGATGGCGTCCTTGATTACCTTGTTCCAAGCGGTCCCCAAGTGAATGGCCCCGCTCGCGTAAGGTGGGCCGTCGAGGAAGTACCAAGGCTTGGCATCCGCGCGGAGCTGCTTCACCTTTTCATAGATATCGTTTGCTCGCCACCACGCTTGGACCTCCGGCTCGGATTTGCGCGCGTCGTACGACTTTGCAGCGGGCTGGATCATTTTGAAACCCTTAACCTAGTTTGAGTTTAACCCTAAAAATATCGTGGGCTGTACTGTAAATCTATTTGACATGAACCATTATAACAGCTTTAAAGGAGAGATGCCCACAGCTCGAGTCAATAAAATTAACGTTGTTATTGCTGGGGGCTAACATTTTTATTTAAGCAAGTTAACCTTCGTTTGATTTTTGGTGGTCGATTTGTTCGGCTGGACTGAATACAAACTGAACAGGAAGGGAACGCTAACCGTCTTGAGCCAGCTTGAATCAGAAGTTATGACAATAATGTGGCGGGAAAAACGTGCGACTGCCAGAACCGTTCACACCCTCTTGAAAAGCAAACACTCGGTTAATCGCTCGAGAATCAATGCGACCATGAACTCGCTCTGCAAACGCGGCCTGCTGAAGTCGAGCGTGCGCAAAGGACGGGGCGGCCTGAGGTATGTTTATAAAGTTAAGATTTCCCGTAAAAAGTTTGAGCGAGCGGTGGTCGGCAAAGTGCTGGATAGCTTGCTCGAATCATTTGAAAAAACCTCGAAGAAACTAATACAAGAAAAACTGGGGAAAGTAAATGGTTGAAGCAGAAGAGATATGGGTCGAGAAATATCGTCCCAAAAAGCTCAAGGAAATCGTGGGGCAGCAAGAAGTAGTGAACAGACTTCGAATGTTTGTCGAAAAAAAATCTTTGCCCCATCTTTTGTTTGCCGGCCCACCGGGAGTCGGCAAGACTTGCGCTGCGCTCTGCATAGCACATGAACTCTTTGGCGATGGTTGGCGGCCAAATTTGCTGGATTTGAATGCCAGCGACGAACGTGGGATAGACGTGGTCCGGACCAAGGTCAAAGACTACGCCCGAACGCGGCCCATCGGCGATTTCCCGTACAAGATAATTTACCTCGACGAGAGCGATGCCCTGACATCGGACGCCCAGCACGCATTGCGGCGAACAATGGAAATGTACACCCACACCTGTCGATTTATTTTAGCCTGCAATTACTCGAGCCGCATCATCGAGCCCATCCAGTCGCGCTGCGCCATATTTCGCTTCAGGCGACTTTCGGGAAATGATACTGCCCAAATGCTCAAGCGCATAGCCAGCGGCGAAAAACTCACTTTAACCGACGACGCTACCAAGGCAATAATCGACATCAGCGAGGGCGACATGCGCCGGGCGATTAACGTGCTCCAAGCTGCAGCCGCGTTGAAGCGGAGGGTGGACGAAAATACCATCTACGAGGTGAGTGCTGCGGCGCACCCGAAGGATATCCGAGAGATGCTTGAACTCGCGGTTGCGGGAAAATTCGAGGAGGCGCGGAACAAACTTTACGACTTGCTCATCGGCCAGGGGCTGGCTGGCGAGGACATCCTGCAGCAGGCCCACCGAGAAGTCTTTAACTTAAATCTGCCCGAGCGTGCGAAGATCGAGCTCATCGACAAAGTTGGCGAGTTCGACTTTAGACTCATCGAGGGGGCGAACGAGCGGATTCAGCTTGAGGCGATGCTCGCGCACTTCGGTTTAGTCGGGAAGTCGAAATACTAGCTACTTGGCTCTGATTTCGCCCGTTTATTTTTGCCCCAATTCACTTTGCTCGGGCACTTCGGGTCAATGCACATACAGTAGGGCCTCGCACCGACGCGGTTTATCTGAACCATCGGGACCCCGCACTGCTTGCAGGTTTTTCCGAGCGAGATTATCATTCCGGCCTGAGGGAGCGGGAAAGAGTTCTTGCACTGCGGGTAGTTTGAACACCCTACAAAACGCTTGTGGGTGGCACGCGAGACAATTATTTTCAAATCTCCACCGCACTTCTCACACTTCCCCACAATGCGCTGTTTCTGGCGGGTGATGAGGTAGGCCTCACCCAGCTGCTTGCCTATCTCAATCTGATGCACTCTGAACTTTTCCAAAAGCTTGTCGAGTTCATTCCTCGCTTTTTCGATGATTTCATCTTTGCTACGCTTTCCCTCCTGAATCGCCTCCATCTCGCGCTCGAACTGCACGGTCAGCTCCTCGCTCACGATTTCTGGGCAGTGTTTGAGGAGGGCGTCGATGACCTCCATGCCCAAGTCGGTGACGGTGATCTGGTCTCCGAAGATGTAGCCCCGCGTGTAGATGTTCTGCAAGAGGATGGCGCGAGTCCCCTTTGTCCCAAGATTTCTCGCTTCCATCTCCTTCACGATCGAAGAAGGATTGTAGCGGGACGGGGGCTGGGTCTCCTTCTCCTCGAATTTCACCTCTTTCACCATGAGCTCCTGCCCCTCGCTGAACTGCGGCAGGATAATCTCCTCGGTGGCCCCGTAGCGGCCGTAGTAGGCGAGCCACCCCTCCTCGAGCACCCGCCGCCCCCTCAGGAAGAAAGGTTGCCCCCCCACATCCAGATTGACCCGTATGCTCTCCGCGAGCGCTGGCTTTCCGAAGACCGAGAAGAATCGCCGAACGATTAAGTCGTACAACTTCTGCTGGGGTCCCGTGAGTTTTTCAGGTTTCTCGCCAGTTGGATAGACGGCCGGGTGCGCGGGGTCCGTCTTCTTGCCTTCGTTGGGTTTCAGTTCGGGCACCTCAAGTAATTCGTCCGCGAATTTCCTGTATTGTTTCGAAACTTCGCCCAACCGCCGGATGATGTCACCATAACCGATGGTCGGCGGTAGCTTCTGCGAACCGGTTCTGGGATACGAAATGAGGGCGGCCTGATAAAGGGCTTGAGCGATTTGCTGGGTGCGCATCGGGGTGTAGCCGAAGCAGCGGTAAGCTTCCGATTGCAGGAGCCCGAGGTCGAAGGGAACAGGTGGGGGGCGTTGGTACCTGCGGGTTTGGATTGTGGAGATTTTGGCAGGTTTATCCTTGCAGGCGGCCAGCGCTCGCTCAGCTTCCGACTTGTCGGAGAAGCGAGGTGTCGCGTGCTCAGCGATGAATTCCCTGCCGTCGATTTCTAGAAGCAAACCCAAAACCCAAAATGGCTCCGGCTTGAAAGCCCTGATCTCGCGTTCGCGCTCGACCAGAATTTTCAGCGTCGGAGTTTGCACGCGGCCGGCAGAAAGCTTGGCGAACTTTTCCTGCGCGGCCTCCACAGAAGCGCTCATCGCCTTGCTCAAGTTCATGCCCCAGTACCAATCGAGCACGTGGCGAGCTATGCCTGCGTCGATGAGCTCGAAGTCGAGGCGGGGCATCAGCTGCTCGTAGGACTGCCGGAGGTCCTGCACGGTGAGGGTGGAGAACTTCATCCGCCTCGCGCGATTTACAGACTCCGGGCCGCAGATGTAGCGCAACACGTTAAACGCAATGACCGAGCCTTCAAGGTCATAATCGCAGGCGCTGATGTAGTCGCTCGCGTCCTTCGCCAGCTCCCGGATAGCCTCGACGAAAACTTGAGTGCGTTTCGCCTTTCGGTCTACCTCATAAGCCGGAACCCAGTCGATGTCGTAGACGGGATAATCGCGCATGGGCTTCAGGTTTTTGAGGGTGAAAAGGTGCCCTAGAGCTGGGACGACGACCATCCGCCCGCCACCGCGCTCGAACTCGTAGTAGGGGACGCCGTTGAACTCCCCCTTTTCAGGCCGCTTCTCTGCGAGGGCGGAGGCTATCTTGATGGCCGCGCTCGGCTTCTCGCACACGATGAAAGTTTTGCCCAAGTCATCCCTCAACCCATTTTTAGCGTCCACTATAATAATGGTGGAAGGGGACGAGGCCCTTACCGGAGATAGCTGCTAAAAAATGATTTCTGCACCTAAAGTCAGTTCTTCACCAAGACCTAAATGCGCAATAGCTATCTGCTCTGAACAACTAGATAGTTTGGCGCATCCTTGACAACAAAGCTTGAGTTTAGAAGGCTTCCATCCGCTCCAAGCCCCGATGAACTCCTGACCAGAGCATTTAGGCGGGCATCGGAGGCAGCTGATGCCCTGCGAGCGAGAGGGGAACCTATCGAAATCGCTAAGCGGCGAGAGGCCGAGCGCATCAGGGTAATGAGCCAGACCATCAGGGAAATCTTGACAAAGCTCGTCACGGCTACACCATCGCTCTCCAACCTGCCTCCTTTTTATAAAGAGCTCGTGGCCGCTTTGGTGAACGTAGATGATGTGCGGAAGTCGCTCGGAGCGATTGATGGCACCGCTAAAATAATAAGGAGGCTTGAGCGCGAACACATTCGAAGACTCCGAGCTGTGAGCTCACTTGGTGGGACATCCACCATCCGAAGGCAAGCTTACGGCCGAATCTCCTCCACCGTGAAGCGAGCGAGCGACCATCTGGCGGTCCTGCGGGAGGCGGAAGGAAAGCTAGCTGATCTCCCATCCGTCTTCATTGAAATGTCGACCATAGTCATAGCGGGCTACCCGAACGTGGGTAAGACGATGCTACTTCGGCGGCTCACAGGCTCAGAGCCAAAGATAGCCCCTTATCCATTCACCACCAAGGGGCTGAATCTGGGATATTTTGAGCGCGGGTACAAGCGCTACCAGATCATCGACACGCCCGGGCTGCTCGATCGACCGCTGGAGGAGCGTAACCCCGTCGAGCGGCAAGCTATAGCCGCGCTTCGCCACCTCGCGGATGTCGTGATTTTCATGCTGGATCCATCCGGAACCTGCGGTTATGATTTCGTACGCCAGCTTCACCTGCTTGAGGATATCCGAAAGACATTCTCGAACGTCATAGCGGTAATAAACAAGACCGACTTGCTAGATGAGCAGCGGGTGCGAGAGGTTCAAGAATTATGTAAAGAAGCCATTTTCATATCTGCAGCGACGGGCCAAGGGGTACCAGAGCTCGAGAAGATTAAAATCTAGAAAGGAGTTTTGATGATGAGGAAGATGACCAAAGTCGGAAAATTAAAGGAGGGGAATTTCATCATAATCGACGACGAGCCATGTCACATCAACAATTTTTTAACCTCACCGCCGGGGAAGCAGGGGGGCGGAAACACCAAGATAACCGCGACCGGGTTGTTTGACTCCCAAAAGCATCACATCATTCAGCCCACGAGCGCAAAAATCGAAGTGCCCATAATCGAGCGAGGAATTGCCGAAGTGCTAGCAATCGTGGCCAACAATGCGCAACTGATGAACCTCACGACCTGCGAGACCTTCGAGTTGCCGATTTCCGTAAAACTCCGAGGAGATGTGCACGAAGGAGACAGGGTGGAATACATCCAGGCCCTTGGGAGAAAGAAGATCGAACTAGTAAAAGATTAAAAAAAGACGTGGGCACTAAAATCTCAAGCGCTTCCCCAAGCTTCATTTAGGTCTCTACCTTCATTTTAGCAATATCTTGTTATCAAACTAACAACCATGGAGAGTAAGAGCGCCGGCCGTAGCGGAATATCGGATGCAGCTCGATTTCCCTGACCTCCAACAGCTGCCTGTATTTTTCGGGATTTCTTATTTTCAGCCTTTGCTTGAGCTGTTTGAATTCGAGTAGGACCCATTCTCTGGAAACCTTGATTTTTTGGATTTTTGCTGGCTCTCGAATGATTTTTTCTTTTTTAAAGTTGTAACCTCTCCTTCTCCCTTCCTCGTAAACATAATGCAGGTAAAAGCCGATGGCCGAGACCGGGTCCGAGTGCCCCTTAAATCTGTCAAGTTGGGGGTGTTTTCTCCATCCTTTAGTTTTGCCCATGAGCACCCTTTGCGCGAGCAAGGACTCTCTCCAGAGGGCCACAAGCCCTATCGCATCGAGATATTTTGGGTGAACGGTCCACAACCTCAAGTTAAATGACCTCGCTGGCTTTCCTAAAAATTCAAATAATCGCCTTTACCCCTGCCACAACAAATTCAACCGCAACCGCAACGAGTAAGATGCCGGTCACCCTCGAAATGATGCTAATCCCATAATTTCCAAGCAACCTAACAAAATACCGTGAACTCCACAAAATGATCCAGCTCAAGGCCAGCGCTGCCACCGCGCCAATGGTGGTGATGACATATCCGTATTCTTGCACGAAAATCACCGTTGTGACGATGACTCCCGGGCCGGAGAGCAGCGGGGTGCCGATGAGCACAACCCCCGGCGGGAACTCGTGCTCCTTCCGAGTGAACGAAAGACCCAATACCAGCTCAACACTTAAAATGGATAGAACGATGCCGCCGGCGATTTTCAGTGACTGAAAGTCGATCCCGAAAACCGAGAGTATGGCCTGACCGAAGAACAGGAACACGAAAAGCACTACCGCCGCTATCCCGACCGCATAAGAGACAGCCTGCGCCTTTTGTTTATCGTCCATTTTCCGCGTCAAGGAGAGAAACACGGGTATGCTCGCGAAAGCGCTCATTATCACGAACAGCGATAGAAATGACTTTAGAATTTCTTCCAGCACCCCATCACCTAGGATAAATATTGGAGGTTTGGTTAGATAAGACTGAAGATTGAACTCTGAAAAAAATAAGTAACTATGTTTCTGAACAATTTTTCTGAACTATGTTTCTTAACCTCCTTTCTTAACCCCTTATTCGAGTCTCGGTGAAAAATTTTTATGTGAAACCTAAAAATGTTAAAATTTTAGGGGGGTGTTGGGCTTGGTGAAGTGTGGGATTTGTAAAAAGGAAGTGCCGGAACAACCGAAAATCACATCAGATGGCAAGTGCTCCGTCTGTGGCGCGAAATTAAAAGCGGCCTGAAAGTGGAAAAGCGCGCGCTGGTTTATTCGACACATTAATTAGCTGGCGCGCGCGAATTTTAATTTATTTCTTTTTTTAATTGTTAGTTCAGTGCTAGTAGAACAGGGGCATATAACTCGATTTTTTCGGTCGCTTCGCCACGAGGGCTGAGGCTATCTTGACGGCCGCGCTCGGCTTCTCGCAACGATGAGGGTTAGTGGTGGATAGTCGAGTGGGCTTTTAGTAAAATGAGGGGGAGAATCTTGGATTGGAATTCAAAAAAGGAGATAATTCAATAGCTAGCAGAAAAGAAATATTAGATACTGTGGAGGTTGCTCTCAGAGAACTGACGAATGAATTCATCCGAAATCCAATGCGTTTCTTCTCCGAAAAAGACTTCCATTGGTATTTCTGTTATCTATTAAACACGAACGAGCTAGTCAAAACCCGGTTTGATGGTTACAAGACAATGATTTGCACCAAGAACCTGCCGAAGCATATCAAAAATGATTGCGATACGTTGAAGTCGAGTGGCGCGAGGAACAGGTATATTGCCATTTACTACCGAGATCAAACTGGGAGAGTGGAAAAGTTTCGTCGCGTAAGGTAATCGCGCGAATCAATGCATAGGGGATGATGTGGTTGGCACAGCGTAAATTTGGAGGATTCAAATCAATCGTGTTCAGGTCCTGTGATGGGACAAAGAAGGGGGCTCATCGGATATGTTTAGCGCTCAAGAACTTGAAGGTAGATATTGAGCTAAAAATCACCGCTAAAATTGATAAAAACCTCGTCGGAAAAGTTTCTAATTCATGGAGTCAGGGAAAATACTACCGGGATGCCGCTTGGCTCATGTTTACGAATCGAAAAGTTGGCGCGTATAAACATCCTCAACTAACGGTGAACCTGTTTGAGGACGAAGTCTGGATTGGTTTTAGATCCCATGGGGATGATGAGTACGCTTTCCGATATCCATTTAAAATAGGAGACTATGCTAGAAAACACCCTAAACGTTTTAGAAAGTTGGTAAGCAGCCTTTCCAAAGTGGAGTGGGGATTTGACTCCGACGAAAGAACAAATAATTTTACTACTCCTCGGCGCTTTACATCAAGAGAGTTAGAGATAAGACTTCGACAAAAATTCGAATGGATCAACACTAGATTCGATAAAAGAGACCCGCTTGCGAAAAATAGCCGAATTGCAGATGAGATAGTAGATATCTTCAGCAGGCTCTATCCCCTCTATGCGATCACCGTGGGCAAGAGTTTTCAAATTGAAAGGCTTCTACCCGAAAAACAACTAGAGACCGTTGAAATTGTTGACCTCAGCCGTTCCCGCAAAGAAGTTTTGGAAAAAGCTAAAAAAGTATTCAAAAAGGGCGGCAAAGGCATAGATTTATCAGGCATCTATGCACCCTCTAGGAAAATAAGAGTTCCAATTCGAGAATCCAGAAAAATTGTAATTAGATACTATGCCGCACTTTTAGACAAACTCAACCTTAGGCCGGTAGAAATCGGTGGCGAAACTTTACTTGTTGCGCCTGGCATGAGGATACCTCCGGTTAGAAAAATAAAGAGGTTTAAAGCGTTTTTAAGAAAAATTATAAGGATCATGGGTGGAAATCCAGAAACAGTTAAAATCATGGTTAAGGAACCCACTTCTGACGCAAGAATCATAGACAAACAGATCGTGTTTAATGCTACCCTGATAAACCATTCGCCCATATTTTGGATGATAATAGCGGCACGAGAGCTAGCATCGCTTAGATACAAGGAGCATTACCAGCATGTCAAGGCAATGAGCATCCTACTTGAAAGAGCTATAAAACATTTAGACGAAATTGATACCCGCTTTAGCTAAGAGGAATCTAATAGTTTCTCCAAAGCGCCTGTGGATCAAGGTAAGATAAGAATTGAAGTGATTTAAAGGTATAAGGTTAAAATTATCCCAACGTTGTATAGATGTGGTGCAGGATGATGGAAAAGCAAACGCTCGTAAGGCGTAGGGGAGATTTTGAAGAAAAGTTTGATGATTCTAAACTAGGCGTATCGGAAGAAAAATGGAAGAAATTTTTGGAAAAGTACCCGAGAGATAAGCTCAGCGAATTGGAGATTGACGATTATGTGGAAGGTAAAAGAAAAGAGAGTTTCTGTTGGTGGCTTGAACATGGGACTAGAAAACTCGGAAGCATGTGGGGTGGGTCAGCGGAAAAGTTTGGGATATATTACAAAAAAGAGCAGGGTAGATACTGGTTTGACAAGTCAAGGTTTAGGGACGAGAAAGAAGCGTTTTCTAAAGTGAAGGAAGATATCCTAAAATTATTGGACTTCGCTGAGAGGGGAGAATTTGAGAAGGTAGATAGAGAAATAAATACGATTTGGCCAGTAATGAAGTCAAAAATTATTTCAATGTACTTTCCAGGTAAGATTGTTAATGTACACTCGAGACGAAACATCAAAAAAATATCGAATAGATTAGGAGTCGAGTACACCGGACCGATTAAGACAAGCGCAGAGATATTAACTGAGTTGAAAAACAGCGGAGTATTCGATGATTGGAAAGAAAAATTAACTGCATTTCAATTTGATCAAAAACTAGGCAATTTCGTTTGGAAGAAAGTTCTTAACGAAAATGAACCTGTGGAAGAAAGAAAACCGCCTAAGGTATGGCTTGAAAAAACATTGGTTTCAGGTAGACCTGATAGAGAATCTGGCCCTTATGCTTTAGGAGAAGCATTATGGTCTCCTCAAACGGATAAACGAGGTGCCGATATTTATGGAAATATGCGAAAATTGAGCATAGGTGACCAGGTTCTACACCTAGTAGATAATGATCAGATCATTGGGATTTCTAAAGTAAAATCCGACCTAATTACTGATTTTCATTGCTTGCCCAGAACCGAGTGGGACGATGGAACTGGAAAGCGGCCGGGATACCTTCGTGAACTAGAGGACTTCAAACGATTTGATAACCCTATTCATACATACTCCCAAATTTTAAAAAATGACAAATACAAAGAACTGCTAAAAAATCTATTGAACGGAGGGCACGATCTCTTTTATACAAGCGACCTTAAATTGAGGGAAGGAGCCTATCTAACGGAAGTTCCAGGGGAATTAATGCGAATATTGAGTGAAGAATCTGAGAAACCCACAATTGCGATCCAACCTCTGGACCTTCAGCCGACTCTCATTAAAACAAAACTCAAGCTTACTCCAGATGTTCTAGGTCAAGTCTGTGCGAGTTTGAATGCGAGCAGCCACGTAATTATAACCGGTCCAGTTGGAACTGGCAAGACCTCATTAGCTGAGGACATATGTCGAGCTGCAACAGAGAACAAGTTCTGCTATGGGTATGTCCTTACAACCGCGACATCCGACTGGACCACGTTTGACACGATTGGTGGTTACATGCCGATAGAGGAAGGCAAGTTGAAATTTGAAGAAGGAAAGTTTCTCGATGCCATTCGAAGGAATAAATGGTTGGTTATAGATGAAATTAACAGGGCCGACATTGACAAGGCCTTCGGACAGTTATTCACAGTTCTCTCTGGACAAAGAGTTGAATTGCCTTTTAAACATTTCAATGGAAAAGGCATTTCTATTGAAACAACAAACGAGGAAAAAAGCTACTTTGAAGAAATTGCAACTTACAAAGTCGGTAGAAACTGGAGGATAATTGCCACGATGAACGTTTACGATATGAATTTCTTATTTGAGATGTCATACGCATTCATGAGAAGATTCGCCTTTGTCTACCTAAATGTCCCAGAACCCGAGGAGTTTAGAAATTTAATTTCCGAATGGTGCAAGGGAAAGGGGATTTCGGACAAGACCACGGAAAAACTGGAGAAGCTGACAGAGTTCAAGGAGAGAAAAATTGGTCCCGCGATAATCAAGGATATGATAAACTATATCAAGCATAGAGGGGAGGGAGAAACTCAACTTGCAGAAGCTACCATTGCATATATTTTGCCCCAACTTGAGGGCATAGAAAAAGAAAGAATTGAAAATGCTTGGAAATACATCGGTAATATTTTTGATGAAAAGGACACCCCGAATAAGGTAATAAGACCTATATTAAATGAGATGACTGGCCTTGAACTAAAGGAAATTACTGAATAAAAAAGGGATAACGATGGTTAGCGATTGCTGGTCAGATGAAGATTATCAACATGTTTTGGGTCAGGTAAAACACTATCTTTGGTTATACGTTCATGAAGGTGCAAGTATTGAAGAACTTGAAAATGCTGTTCAAAACCTGACGAGGCTCGATGGAAAAGATTTGGACTATCTGTCTGTCGTGCACTTTCTTTTGAGCGACGAAGTCAAAATACTCATTGAGGCCATTTCAAGAATTCTCCGGAGGCTTTCACACTCGACGCAGACGGAAGTCGTTGCGAACAAGGGTTTTGTAAAAGGGAGGATAGATTGGAATCTAACGATAAAGGAGAGGTACGCTCAAGGATACAACCCAACTATTTTTGTGTGCAGGCCTCCTTCAAGGGTATACGATCTTCCTGAGAATCAGTTACTAAAATTTCTCCTTGTACATATGAAAAGGATGATAGAACAGACTGCGTCGCTTCAAAAAATAGAGGAAAAAGACATCAGATTAGAAGAGCTTAAAACAGAAGAAAGGGAAAAATGGACGGAAAGAGTATCATGGCTTAAATTTCACATCAATAATGCACTAAAACATGTTTACCTGAGAGAGGTCAAGTTACCGGATCAAGTAAATGAACGGATGATAAGAAGGGCTAGATTGTCAAGAAACAAAGATTATGAAAATATTGTGAACAGTTATTCTTTACACCGGAAAATAGTTCAGAAATCAGATGCAAAAGCATTGAGAGAGCTCATAGAAAGGAGGGTCCTAGAGCCCCTGGAAAAAGATACTTTGTATGAGTTGTATGTTCTATTTGAAGTCATGGACTCGCTGGGCAAACCTGAGGAGCTTAATCTAGTAAGACCTGGAGCGAAATCGATAGGATCTTTTAAAATCAATGGGGCGACCATCCGGGTTCACTTTCAACGAGTTAGAGGATTATTCAAAGTGAGTAAGTACAAACAAATCTTCGATGATTATGAGTTGGATGTCAGTTCAAGACGTCCCGATATCATCCTTCAATTTGAGAAGGAACCTAAATTCATGATAATTGAAGTTAAACGGACGACAAATAGGGACTACATTGTGGATAGTGTTTACAAAGTTTTAGGGTATCTGGCTGATTTCGAAAAGTTTTTTACTCTAAAACAGAAGCCCAAAGGCGTGTTGGTCGTTTGGAATATTGAGCGAAAGAGAAAGACAGAGCAAGATGTATCTATTTTGGCTCATAATAAGATCGCAGGATTTATCAAAGAAACTGTCGATATGCGTGGAAGCACTTTTAGATGAAGAATGATCCCTGATTGCTTAGGAAATAGCTGGGATTTACCTTGAGCGGGAGATCCTTGTTAGATATCGTAGCCTAGGATTTAGGGGTAGAAAAGACAAAGGTGAGAAATATATGCCTAGGTGCTCGGTCTGCGGGCGGGAGTTTCCGGAGAGCCAGCTGCGCCGCTGCTACGATTGTGGCAAGGCATACTGCCCTGAGTGCGCCGAGAAGAACCCTACGATAAAGGAACTTGACATCTGCCCGGACTACAAGGAGATCTTCGAGGCCGAGGAGGACTACTGGGGTTGGGAAGAAGAAGAGTGGTAGAGCTATACTTTTTCTTTACTCAGCCATCTAAAACGCCTTGACACAAAGTTGGAAAATCTAAATCTAACGAAAAATGTCAAACTAGCCTATAAAATCGGCCAGAAACGTTGAACGGGGATACTCTTGAACAAAGAACCAGTATTCGAACAAACTGCTCTCCAATTGTTTGTAATTCTCAAATTCGCGCCCCATCTCCTCCCAAAAAGCTTTATCGTGACGCTTTTCCTTCAGGTGCAAAACTTCGTGACAAACCACGTACCTAACGAGTTCCCTCGGCAGACAAATCAGCCAGAAGTTAAAGCTCAAATTTCCCTTGGACGAGCAGCTGGCCCATTTGGTTTTTTGTCTCTTTATGAATATTCTGTTGAACTCCACGCCAAATTTTTTGCTGTACTCCTCGGCCGCTGGCACAAGCTCACGAAGGAGTTTTTTCTTCAAGATGTTAACGAGCCGCCTGAGGTGATCCTGATCCCTTAAGTTGCATTCAATCCGCTTTTCATCAAAATCGATCTTTAGCGATCCATTTTCATGAACCTCAAAAAAATCCCCAAAAATGAATAAACCTCTGCCGTTTTTCTTTTGATTTTTAATCTTCTCTATTGCTTTTTGGATTTCCTCATGTTTCTTGGATATCCAGTTCATCTTTCTCTCAAACAAGGGAGTTTCGTCTTTCCAGCTCTTCGGAAGGATTGCCATCAGTTCTCCAGTTTTAAATTCCAACCTAGGGTATCTTACATCTCTTCGCTCGACCTTGTATGGTAAGTCCGTCCCGTTCACTTGAATGGACTTACTAGAACCCTTTGAGACCCTTGATGATTTTTTCATATACCTCATTCCTCTCCTTTAGCGGCAACTTCTTCCTGAGGAATTTCCTGATCTCTCTGCCGACCTCCTTCAAAATTGTGGGTTTTTTGTTCCATCCCTTAAACAACTTTTCTGACTTTTCCAAACGCCCCCATAGGGATTTTACTTCTCCAATCAGCTTTTCGGACTTCCCCATTTTTTCCTCCAATGCCACTAACAAGAAATATTCCGGCTCTGAGAGCTTCAACTCCTTCTGTCTTTTTTCCAGGTCCTGTGTCTCATGGACTATCTCAGACAACCGCTCGTATGCCTCTTTAACATCTATCTTCTTCTCCTTCCATTTCCTCACTATTCGCTCCACTTTCCTCGCTATCGGCTCATAGAGCAATTTCTGGGACCTATCGACCAAAACGTACTTGTTAAGCGCGAAGACCATGTCGTAGACTCTGTCGGTCATGCTCGAGTGAACTTTCCCAAGTTTGTCCAAATATTCATCATCCAGTTTCAGAACTGGAAACTCTTCTTTCATCTTTACATCCAATGTTTTATGAATGGTCTCAACGGTGCGGTTGAAATATTTCTTGAAGTATTCTTTAACTTTCTCCAGCTCTTCTCGATCCGGTCTAACGATCCACTTATCGCGGGAGTTATAGACGGCCGTCAACCACTTGAATCTCTCGATGTCTCTTGATTCCAGATAGCGTGGACCAAGGAACTCGTAAATTCTCCGTAGCCTATCGTATTCCAAAAGGAATTCCTTCTCAGCCTTGTCGTCGTGAAACAACATTTTAATTGCCGACTTCAGGGTTTCTCTATCGGTTCTCGTTCTATCCAGCCCTTTAAACAATTCCTCTGTTTCTTCTAACCGTTCCTTAAATTCCCTCACCTTTTCCTTCAAATCCACTGCGACGTACCTGATGTCTTGCTTCTGATAAATTGCCAACGCCTTTTCGAATTCCTTGAGAATACCAATGTAGTCTATTATAAGCCCGGACTCTTTCACCCCCATGAAAGGCCTGTTGGTTCTAGCTATGGCTTGTAGCAGCCTGTGCTCTTTGAGGGGCTTATCGAGATACATCACTTCCAATATGGGTGCGTCAAAACCCGTAAGCAACATGTCTGTGACGATGAGAATTTTTGGATATTCCTCTTCTTTGAATTTCCTGATTATCTCTCTTCGAATCTCATCGATTTGCTTGTCCTGGTACCTTCCCCTTAGCTCTCGGTAGTAACGCATGATGAGTTCTGGATCGGTGTGCGGGTCGAATGTCATCACGACCTCCGTGTACTCGGGAGGTAGCAATCGGTCGAGCTTTTCCTTGTAGGTGATGCACGCTTCCCTGCACGCTGCCACCACCATGCCCTTGAATTTCCCGTTGAGGTTCTCCTTAAAGTGGTTCGCGATATCTTCGGCTATGGTCTCTATCCTCCTCGGATTTTTGAGGAAGACCACTACGTCGTTCAGCCTCCTGCTGATCCTCCGTTCAACTCTTTTCTGAAAATCTTCGGGTATTTCCTCCAGTTCTTGGGCGAGGAAATTTTCGAGCCGCTTTTTATTTAAACCTACTTTCTTCTCCATCCTCGTCTGGACGACTATGGGAAGAGTGAATCCATCCCTTATGGAATCCTCGATGAAGTATTTATGGAGGTAGAGTTCCTTCTGGCTGGGATAGCTGAAGGTGAGATAGGTATCCCTCTTCTTTTTCGTGAGAGGGGTTCCGGTGAAAGCAAAAAAGAACGCATTTATCAAAACATCCCTCATTTGCTCGGCAAGTTTTCCGTACTGGGTCCTGTGTCCTTCGTCTATTATTGCGACCACGTTTTTCCTATTGGAAATTACTTCTTCCGATTCTTTTTCCAGTCCTAACGTCGAGAGGTCTTCTCTGAACTTATGTACAAGCGTGATGAAAATCCCCCTCTTCCCCCGGCACTCGTCATGGGTCAAAACTTCCTTCAGGTTTTTCACCGAGGAGATAACTTCGGGTTTGGCTATTCCTAGATCCAGATAAGAAAATTCGTCCCTCAGCTGCTCCTCCAGCTCATCCCGATCTACTATGAGAAATATAGTTGGGTTCTCGAGTTTTGGGTGTCTGTAGAGCTTGTAAGTCGCGAAAATCATGGCGAGGGTTTTCCCAGACCCCTGCCAGTGCCAGACCAGACCAGAATTCTTTTCTTCTTTTCCCTCCAAATTGCCTATCACCCGGTTGTAGATACGGTTTGCAGCATCGTACTGCATAAATCTGGGTAGGACCTTGGTAGACTTTCCGCGTTCCTCTCTCGCGAAAGTAAAGTTCACCAGTAGATCTGTTAGAGTGGATTTAGAGAGCATCTCAAGGGTCGCGTCCAGCTCATCCTCGAAGCCTTCCTCCCTCCAAAGATAAGTCTCCACATCTTTCAGGCCCAAGACATTCGGAAAATATCTGGCGGTTGCCTCGGCTGCGATGCTGAACTGCACATACTTAAACAGTTCTGGAACGATATTTTCGTAATAATTTTTGATCTGTTTGTATGCTGTTTCCCAGCTGGCGCTAGGTTCGGTGGGGTTTTTGCACTCTATGGTCACGAGGGGTATCCCGTTGACGTAGAGAACTATATCTGGCCTTATCCTCCCGCGGGAACTCTCGAACCACACTTGGTTGCTGACCACGAACTCGTTGTTATCAGGATTTTTGCGATCGAGCAAGTCGATGTATTTCAGCTCTCTCGTGCGCTCCAACTTTATAGCTATGCCCTGTTTCAAAGACCTCAGGATATGCTTGGACCCCTCAAAACTAGCCGGCTTGCTCTTGAGCTCGGCTAGAATCCGGTTCACGTCGCTTTCCGACAGCCCCAGATCCTCGTTTATCATTCTTATGGCTCGAATAAAATCGTTAATGAGCAGGGGTTCAGCGTAATCTTCTCGCTCAAGCTCTTCCCCAGGGATGTATTTCCAACCCTTCCCCTTCAGCTTCTCGATAATGTAATCCTCAACCGTGGATTTTTCTGTAAAAACTGGCATCCTCATCCTCCAGTTAGTTCACCCAAAACTCGGTTTTTCTGAAACATTTTTAGAAAACAACTTGGACATTCTTTCCAAAACTCCTTTTGTTATCTGAGTCAGACGATCAAATTTTTTTATTATTGGATGTTCAACCGTGTAGACCATTAGCGGATTGTGTTCATACTCCGGATATGGATATCTTGAGGAAATCGCATGTGGACATGATATCAGGGATAAAAAGAGTAGATGGGTACTGCAAATTGCTTGAGGAATGCTAAAGGACACTATAAGCTCTTCTATTAATTCTGGAGTTAATGATTCAAACTTTTTCATTTCCCCCTTGATATTCTCGCGCAACTCTGGATGTTCCTCAGCAAGAGTATTTGCCACTTCTTGATAAAGAAATTTTAAGTTCTCTATTTCATTTTTATCAATCGTTATTTTTTGGCTTTCGATTTCTGCTTCTAAATTAATTAATTCTGAGATCATCTTCTCTATTTCTTCATCGGAAATTTTGCGGTCAGAACGTTTAAGATAAGATTCGAATTTATCTAACATTTCGTCAAATTTTTCTGAACCTATATTCTCATATTCTTTGAATAGTGTGGTATGTTTCAATTTCGGAAGTTTTTTGATTCGTTCTTGAAACCTTTTAACTTTATTTTTTAGCCCTTCTACAACCTTGAGGTAAATTTCTAACGAATCATGACCAATTTCTTCTAAATCATCCTCACTAATTATGTTCTGATGTAACCCAAAAGATTTTGCGGCTTTCTCTACGGCTTGTTCTAAATAAAAAACCGCTTGTGGGTACAACTTTTTTTCAAATAAACACTTTGAGGCGTTTAGGTCACGTTCCGCAATGTCTAGAAGTACACTTTTCGTGTTCATAATTTTACTCTCCTCTTCCCGGTTAACAAATCGTTCATCAGTCCTTTCTTGAGCCTCTCGAGTTTTTCCTTCCTCTTTCTTTCGAGTTCGAGCTTTTTGTCAACGGTTGAGAGAATTTCGGCGATTTTTTGTTGCTCCAGAATTGGCGGGAGAGGGACTCGGTAGTTCTCGATTTCTTGTCTTCTTATCGCTTTGAAAGTTGAACCAGCTGATAAAGCTTCGAACTTCTTGCCATTGAACTTCAAGTAGTAGAACAAGAATAAATGATGAATCTTACTTTGCTTGACCCTAATAGTAGAAACACCTCTTCCAATACAACATTCAAATGGAGCAATATTAACGTCTCCAACTGGGGCCCTTACTGAAAGTAAAATGTCGTTAGACTCAGCTGTCTTGACGGGATTAGAACAGTAAATCGTCGGTGAGGGGTAAATTTCCCCAAATTCCATTTTTCCTTGTAGGAACGGTAAACCTTCCCCTCTTTTATTATAAGTAGAGGAAGGAGGAGACTGCCCCATTATTAACTCGGCAATGTTTTTATCTCCAAGCCCAACAACATTCCACTCTCTAGGGATCTCGCAACCCAGCTCCTTGTTGAACTTGAACTCCTTGTGCCCTATGCCCTTCGTAAGCAGCTCCTGCATCAGGCCCCGCTTCAGCCGCTCGGTTCGGGCTATGGCCTCGTCGACACGCTGGATCGCTTGGTAGACGGTGGAGAGGATCTCGGCGATGCGGCGCTGTTCGGGGAGGGGTGGGCGGGGAACTGAGTAGTTCTCAATCTCTTGTTTTCTTATCGCTTTGAAAGTCGAACCAGCTGATAAAGCTTCAAACTTCTTGCCATTAAGCTTCAGGTAATAGAATAAGAATAAATGATTGAATTTATCCTGTTTGGCTCTGATCGCTGATAAACCTCTGCCAATACAACATCTAAATGGAGCAATATTAACCTCCCCAACAGGCGCCCTTACGGAAAGTAAAATGTCATTGGGCTCAGCGATCTTAATGGGATTTGAACAATAAATTGTTGGGGAGGGATAAATTTCTCCAAATTCTAGTTTTCCCTGAAGAAAAGGTAGGCCTTCTCCTTTCTCGTTATAAGTTGAAGATGGAGGCGATTGCCCTATTATTAGCTCCACAACATTCTGGTCCCTTAATCTCACAACCCCCCACTCCTTTGGGATTTTGCTGATTGGAGTTTGTTTATGGTGGTTAGCTGTCTGCATCATTTTAACCAAACCTCAGTTCCATTCGGCAGGAGGGGCAGGTGAAACTTCTGAATCTTGAGTATAAATTGAAAGTTATGCCACACTTTGGGCATTTCGTTTTAATTGAGTCAACACTAGCGGCTTCCTTTAGCGCCATGAGTATGCCACCTATGACTAATCCTGTAAACCCACCAACCAACGCTCCACCAATTCTGTCTTTTGATGATAACAATCCACCCAAAACAGCACCGCCTGCTGTGAGCCCCATGCGAAGGTTGTTATTCTCAATAGCCTGTTTCATTTTTTGTAGAATTTTCTGGATATTTTGCCAATCTTCAATTTTTGTAGGCTCATACAAAATGTAATCCGTCAAATACGGAACAGGAAAATGGACTCTGTTATTGATATCTTCCACCACGAAAAGGGGTTTATTTGATCTTCTTGTCAGGCCCACTTCAAAAGCAACCCAATTTTGTGTGAAGTCCGAAGATTTCAGATTCTCCGTTAAAAATAGAAAAACCGCATCAGATGTTGCAATATTTTTTTCTATTTTCTTAAAGGGCGGCTCACTTTCCGGCGTAAATTCCATAAAAAGCGGCGAGATACCCGCAGATTTAAAATTAAGATCCGTTATTCTGATTAAGTCTTCGTCCTTTTTGCTGTGTGAGATAAACACTTGAACCATCTAATTATCTCCAATATTTATTAGGTTCGCCGCTCGACAGTAGGTTCTCGCATTATGGTCATGGGTGGCATCTAATGGCGACAACCGATCAACGTGTAAACCAGGCCCGCGGTGGCAAGAGTGGTGGTAGTAGCAGTATTTAAAGGAGAAATGGTGTAAGTAATTATTGGCGGGTAAGTCCAAGTTGGTAACGTGTACCGGATGGTGCACTTCATGTCCGGCTTGGGTCCGCCGCTTGTTCACTGCCAAAGAATCATTTCTCCCTTATTGACAATTTTATCCTCAATAATTTTGAAATACCTGTCATCACCGGAGTTGAACTTTCTGTTGATGCTCCAGACTACAAAATCGACCACCTGTAGCTCATTTTTAGAATAAGACGGAGCGTGATTAATCTCGATGCTCCGGCTTTCAAGAAAAGTGGCCCTTTTTCTTTTTATGTAACTGTCAAAATCTGCGCGGAACAAAGTGTTGGTATGTTTCTTGTCCACTGTTATCACGAGCTTCCCGACCTTGACGTTCAACCGATCCATGAGCTTCCCACAGAGGTAGTTGTAAAGTTTATCCTTCACCTCATAGAGGTAATCAAATATCTTGGACTTTTCGACGACTATCGCGTAAATATCGCAGTTGGCCACCCGGACTTGATTTAACACGTACTCCCGTATCATTCTGTTCGAGTTGTTGGCCTTGATCTCTGGGAGCTGCCTGAGTTTCTTATTGAGCTTTCTCTCCCTCAGCCGCTTCATTATTCTAGAAAGATTTTTCGGATGGTCAACAAGGACCGCAGCAACCACGAAATATTTTGAGCCGTATTTTCCCAAGTCGCCGCTTTCATCTATGTAAACACGTTTGGTCCAGTTCATCCGCATAACCCCGGAAAATAAAACCAGAGGTGGCCCCCACAACTCATTTTTTCCCCTCGAGTTCTTTCAGATATCCATGTATTTTTTTCTCCACCTCGGCTATCTCGCCCTCCAAACTTCGCAGATCGTCCCACTCATTCGTAACATCTATTTCCTCTGCCTTCTCCTGCGGAAAAGCGTAGAGCGTGACGTTGAGGTTGTAATCGTTCCCCTTGATCTCATCCAAGGAAACGACCTTGACAAAGCCATCCGCGTCTTTAAAATTACGGTAAGCTCTCGTGACCTTCCTTATGTGGCCATCGCCAAGCCGGTTCAGCTTCCGGACCTCGGGGTGCTGCTCGTACTCTGAACTCGCATTTATGAAGAGAATTTTATTTTTCCTCTTAGTCGACTTGTGTTTGTTGAAAATCAAAATCGCTCCGGGAGCCCCGGTGTTATAAAAGAGTTTCTCGGGCAGGAGGATAACGCACTCGATCAGGTCATCTTTGAGAACCCCTTCTCTGATGCTCCTCTCCTTCCCCCCCCTGAACAAACAGCCATTGTCTATGACCACCCCAACCCTACCATTCCCTCCATCCGCGGAGCTGAGCATGTGCTGAATCCAAGCCCAATCAGCGGACTGATTTGGAGTAAATCCATAAGCATATCGCTGTTTCCAGAACTCTCCTTTCTTCAATACGTCTTCACCAAAGCCCTTTTGATTCCAAGGAGGATTTGCGATCACCACATTGAATTTCTTCAAAAAGTTGCCCTCCCTGAATTTTGGGTACAGTAAAGTATCCCCTAAGGCTAGGTTAACGTCCCTGATACCATGGATGTAAAGGTTCATCTTACAAAGGCCGTATATTTCACGGTTGGCCTCTTGACCATAGATAAAAAGCTGCTTGGCCTTCTCCTTTCCGTATTTTTCTTTGACGTGGTTGTAAGAGAGTATCAGCATGCCGCCCGAGCCAAAAGCAGGATCGTAAACGGATTCTCTAGGCGTGGGGTCCAAAATCTCGACAAGTAGTTTTATTACCTCTCGGGGAGTGTAGACTTCCCCCTCCTTCGCCTTCTGCGGGGCGAAATATCGGAGAACCCACTCATATGCGTCGCCGAGTATGTCTGGGGAGACTCGGTGTAATTTTCTGGAGCTGAAAAGTTCAACAAGCTGCCTCAATATCTCAAAATTCTCGGTGCTCCTAGTGAACTGGATAAAGTCAGCTCTATCGATAACGTCTCTGAGTTCGGGGTTTCTCTCCGCCAAGACTTTTAAGCACTCCGCAAGCCTCGCGGGAAGCCTGTTGACATCCTTTCGTACGTTATCCCACAGAAATTCACTTGGTAAATCGAAATCGTGGTAAACGCTACTCTTGGCCTCCTCTCTAGCCTCCTCTTCGCTCAAACCATCCTTGAGGGCTTCTCTATAGGCGATTTCAAATTCGACCTCCCATTTATCGCTGATCCGTTTCAGAAAAAGGAGGATGAGGATGAACTTGTAGTCTACTCTTGTTCTTATCAGGTCGGCCGCCTTTTTCAATAATCCCTCAAGGTCCTGCCTGGTTAATGCGCCGGCCCTCGCGATGCCCTCTATCAGAAACTCCTTCATGCTCCTCAGCGTGTAAACACTTTTTCTCGCATCCGAGGGGTCCGACCGTGCTTTGAGCCTTCCAGCTTTTCTGAGTTCCGAGAGGATTACGTTCACGTTCCTTTCGTTCTCCTTCAGCTTCTGCCTGAGCGCAGCGACGGCATCAGAGCGTGTAAAGGGTCGGTCTTGAAATACGTTCCATAAACCCAAATATCGCTCCTCAAGCCATTTGCTAAGTGTCATACATCTCCAATTTTCCGGAAACTTTAAATTATATACGCTTTTTTGTTTTAGCTTACTAAATAAGCTTTATGATAACCTAATGGATAATCCCGCGAGCCCTCAAGCTTGTGTAACCCTCGCCCCCAATTATCACATGATCCTGAATCCAAACACCTATCGTCTTGCCGATCCTGACTAGCTTTTTGGTGACTTCGATATCCGACTCGCTGGGCTCTGGACTCCTACTTGGATGATTGTGGACGAGAATTATGGAAGCAGCAGAATTTTTGAGCGCACTCTCGAACACCTCCCGAGGGCGGAGCAGGGTTATGTCGGCGGCTCCACCTGATATTGTCTCACAATTTATCAGCCTGTTTTGGAGATCGAGGGAAATAAGCTTGATCACCTCGTGCTTGAGGACCCGGATCTCCTCTCTGACCAACTCGAAGACATCTTCCGGCCTTGCAACATGAACCCGCTCGTTTTCAGCAGGCCTCATTATTCCCGCCGTGGCTTTGAGTGAAGGTTGTTTATATGGGGAAAATGTGGGGAGCCGATTTAACCAACATTATCTCAAAAATGATAACTTGGGTTAATCGAGTCAACTACCCCCATGAATGCTATTAGATTTCTTACCCTCCGTGACGCTCCAAAGGAATGCGCGATGAATCAGTCAACCCCTCAGCACCCGCCATGTCCTCACCGCTTCAGCGAGTGCCGGCCGCCCCTCAACAATTCTCCAGAATTTATGCGCAAGTCCCCTAGAGCGGAAAAGTTAAAACCATGTTTAGGACGAAGCTATAGGTTTAAAAATGACCTGGAAGCACGCGATGATTCCGGTTGCAGCGTTGATCTTGGTTGTTTTGGCGATTTCCGTGATTTTTCAGGCAAATATGAAAGTTCCACATGAGGGAAGATGGGGCATCTATAGACTCAGCTTGGCTAACGAGAAAACCGAATTGATCTACAGCACCTCGAACAAGATCACTGGATTGGGACTGAGCGTTCATGGGGATATATTCACGTTTTCCGAACAGATGGATGGGAGCGGGAATAATTACGAAGAGATAGTGACGCTGAATGTAGACGGGACGGGTTTGGCGAGACTCACAAACAACATATATTGGGACGTGTACCCAGTCTGGTCTCCCGATGGCACGGAGATAGCCTTCCTCAGCTTTCGCGAAAACAATATGGACATTTACGTGATGGACAACGATGGAACCGATGCCAGACTGTTGTTCGACTCCGGCTCCCATGACTCGGACATCAACTGGGTGGGGGACAGGATCGTTTTCACGTCGAATAGTGCCATATGGATAATGAACGACAACGGGACTGGTCAGACTCAGGTAACCTTTCCGCCCCGCGCAGGGGAGTGGGGAAACTCAAACCTGCCGTTCGGCGATTACGACCCCAGGTTGAGCCCGAGCGGGACAAAGATTGTTTTTGAGAGGCTGGAAAACGATGCCAGCCAGCACGGCAACTACAATATATATTCAGTCAATCCCGATGGGTCAGGGGAAACTCGGCTCACGAATACCGGGTACAGCCAGGGGCTCGCGTGGTGGTCCAACTCGGGAGACAAGCTGATATATATTGTTTCGGCGATCGATGGCGAGGGAAAGTACGACATTTACATGATGGATTCGGACGGAACAAACAACCGGAACATCACGCCAGGTTATTTCCCGGCGGATTTCCTGATACATTCGGCGGTGTTCTCACCAGACGATTCGGAGATTTATTTCGTGGGCGAGTGGTGGGAATAAAAAAAGGTTTCATGTTCTGTTCACGGCATGACCGAACCACATTTACGGGTAAAAACGAGGGTACGACATCACACGGAAACTGGTAGCGGTTTTTTATTCACCAACGCACACCCAAACTTGGTTGAGAGCGTGACACTCGAGGAGAAGACCATCCACGACCCAGTGCACGGGAGCATGCGCCTCAGCGGCCTTGTGCTCGATCTCGTAGACACTCCCGAAGTCCAGCGCCTCCGGGGCATACTGCAGCTCGGCCTGGCAAACCTCGCATTTCCCGGAGCCAACCACTCGCGCTTCGAGCATGTCCTCGGCGTGGCGTACCTCGCAAAACGCATAGGCGATGAGCTAAGGCTGTCCAAGAATGAGCTCAACCTCCTGCTCGCCGCGGCGATGCTTCACGATATCGGCCACGCGCCCTACTCCCACACGCTCGAGTACCTGATGACCGAATACGCCGGCAAGAATCACATGGAGATCACCGGCGACATCGTCAGGGGCAATTTGGGAGTCTGCTCGGGGGAAGAACTCGAAATGCTTCGGAAGCTGAAGGTGCCGAGCGTCCCGAAGGTCCTTGAGCGCCATGGGGTCGATTCCAAGGAGGTCGCCCTTCTACTGCTCGGGAGAAATCGAAAGCCTTACCTCGGGCAACTGATCCACGGCGACATCGATGTCGACCAGATGGATTACCTGCTGCGCGACGCACACTTCACCGGTGTCGCCCTGGGGATGATAGACGCCGACCGCCTGATACGTACGCTCGTCGTCAACCGCAATCGCCTGGCAATCCTCAGCAAGGGAATCGAGGCCGTGGAGGGGCTACTCACCGCCCGCGCGCTGATGTACAGCTCGGTCTACTTCCATCACACGGTGCGGGTGGCCGAACTGATGCTCGCAAACGCCGTTGAGTTCGCGATTTTGCAAGATGGGCCGATCACCCGAGACAACTTTTACCTGATGACGGACGCCGAGCTGATGGAGCATCTTCACTCGATGGACGGATATCCGAGAGATATCGTCATGCGCCTCCGGTACCGGCAGCTTTTCAAGAGCGCCTACGTCGAACAGCGGAGGGAACTATCGAGGACGGGGAAGAGACAAATTTTAAAGAGGTACGGCGGATGGGGTCGTGTCCGAGAGATTCAAAACCAGATCGCTGACAAAGCCGGGGTCCCACGCGGTCATGTTATTTTGGATGTGCCTTTCGCCGATATCCTGATCTTCGAGCCCCGCTTGGAGAAGGTCGAGGTGCCGGTGCTCGCGGAGGGGAAGCTGGAAAAGTTATCCAATCTCTCGCCGATAGCATCTGCAATCAAGAAGCGGCAGGCCCCCCGCTACCTGCTACAGGTCGCCACCAAACCAGAATACGTGAGCCGAGTGAGGCGGGCGGCAAAAAAAATTCTAGGCTAGGGCTTTCCGCCCTTGGTCGGTCAGCTTCAGGTGCGCGTCCAGATAACCGAGGGTTTGCAGTATGGTGACATGCACCCTCGAAACCGACACGGGCACCCCCGCATCGCTGGCTGCCTTCTCCAAACGCACACCGCTTTCAAGACTTTGCAGGATACTCCTACCAATTTCACCCACGAGCAACTCGTCGGCGAACCTCCGTTTGGCTATGGGGTCCATCCCCGGCTGCGCGGCGAGAATGCGCTTGAGGAGTTCCGATCCTGGCTTAAGGCCATATTTATTGATGAGCACTCGCTGACAGGCGCTTGACCCCCCTATCGCACACCTGAGGCCCTCGAGGTCCTTAACCATTTCAAACAGATCCCCAAAACTTTCCGTCCTTTCCTTGGTTCCAACGCCTACGTTTCCGCGGAGCGCCTCGTTAGCATCCTGCAATCTTTGCATTTCCCTGCGCAGAGAATTGATTTCCCCCAAAAGTCTGCGCCTTCGGATAATGCCGCCGCCGGAAAAGAGGATTATTCCCAAGAGCAGTAGGATGATGACTACTAACAAAGCGTCTACCCACATCCCGACCACTGCCACCATTTAAGCACTCCTAGACTTAAAAACAGGTGGTTGGGGTCTTGAAAGAGAGAAATGGCCTGAATAAGACGATTTCCGCGAAGTTTCACTTTACGAGCTTATCGACTTCCTCTTCGGAGAGCTCTTGGTAACCCTTTTCATCGATTTTGGCGACGACTATCTTTTCACCCGTCGCCACATCCCGCTCGATGGCTATTTTAATCGACTGCGCCACCAGCTTCACCCCGTCGTCGAGCGTCATCTCATCGCGATAGTTCTGCTCAAGCACGCCGTATGCTACCGTCGACCCCGTGCCCGCGCTCGCGAACTTCTCCTCCTCGAGTTTTCCCCCGACTGGGTCTAGGAAGTAAAGGCGCGACCCGTCAGCGTCGACGCCAGAAATCACGCCGGCAACAATGTATGGAAACCCTCGCCGCCCATGAAGCACATTTGACGCCACTTGAGCTAGACTCTTCGTCGAGATCGGGCGCTCGTGATTCAAGCGGTAGAGGTTGGCCTCAGCTCGGAGCATGTTGACCAAGCTCTGAACATCGCCCGAGCTGCCCGAGACGGCTGCCCCGATGCGCTCCTCAAGCTTAAACACTTTCCTGACGCGCTTGCTGAGCACAAGATAGTAGGCTGCGCCCCGAGTATCTGAAGCCAAGGCGACTCCATCCTTGCATCGCACTCCCACAATTGTACCGGTAAATCCGTACATCGTTA
Organism: Hadarchaeota archaeon (SeqCode); assembly: GCA_964514965.1. Lineage (GTDB taxonomy): Archaea > Hadarchaeota > Hadarchaeia > Hadarchaeales > Hadarchaeaceae > DG-33. The sequence continues at coordinate 365,820 of CAZETV010000001.1, forward strand.
TCAAATCTAATTTAAAGCACCGACTATAAAACTTCATCGTCTAAGTATTGCAACAGATATCACTATTGCTGAAATAGCGATTACCACAATCAAGATAATCAACGTGTAGTCAAAAGTCATCGGTGGAATCTCCTGAGGAGTTATGCTAGCCAAACGTGTTCCTTCCGTCATGAAGCTGCCGTAGGGGGTGTCATAAGTTACGAGCGCGGTTATGGTACTGTTTTCAACTCCCTGCCCGAGCCCGATGTCCTTAACGCTGATATCAAAGTCTACCATTTGATTGTGATTGTATAACAGGTTATCAATAGTCTGCACGGCTGGCACCTCGAAGTAAGTTTGGTCTGCCTGTAGTTGCACTTGTATGTTCTCAATTGTTTGAGTACCCCCTATTCTGAACTGCAGCGCGCCAGCTCCAGACTCCGTTTTGGATTTGTGATGTGACATCTAGGGTTACCTCCACCGCTACCTCGCGCACTATTGTTGACACGGTTCTGTCCACAGTTAAGTTGGGATCGGTAGACCCGGAGTATTGGTAGGATGGTCTACTACAGTCACCCGGTATCATTATTTGGCCATCTTTGACGAGATTCGTGCCGTCGCTGGTCGTCAGCACTAGGTGGTCGGGGCTTAGTTTACAAAAATCCCATTCTTGACCGCCCCACAGCGTGTCGATCGGAACCCATTCAACACCCGGCAGATACACGAACGCCCATGCGTGCCCCATCCGTGTAATATCAGTACCGTATTGAGGTTGATACGCGTAACCAGCCACATGTTTCGCTGGTATGCCAGCTGCGCGAGCGAGAGCGATAAACAAATTGGTGTACCCACTACAGTCCCCCATGCGATTTGTATACGCCCAGAGGGCGCTGTGCTCTTCGTTGTACACCACGTAAGTTAGATAATCTTGAACAAAATCGAATATCTGTTTTGCCTTGTAGTAGTAGTTAGAATAATTATCGGTCAGTTCTTGCGCTTTACTGTAAATCTCCGAATCGTCACTTTCCCACAGGTGGGCAACAGGCTGTGTGTATTGGAGCTTCTCTGCTGGGATGTTGCCATACACCATGTCAGGAGTAATCCCCGGGGCGACGTAATCAACTTTCAAAACTTGCGTTATGACAATCGTTTTTGATGCTCCAGCGGTAATTGTGCCCAACGACGCTTTCACGATGCGATTGTCATCTGTGCGGATGATTTCATAGCTATCAAGCGAGTCGCTCAACTGGATGTTCTCGCTCAACACTTGCTGGCTTGCCCAACCCGATTTATTATCGAAAATGAAAAGGGGCTCAACAACCACGTTAGTCGCTGCGACAGACCCGTTGTTGGAAACCAGATATGTTTTCTGAATGCGATAAACCACAGAATTCGTTGACTCATCTGCGCTCGCTAGGGGCTGGATAAGCAACACGAACAAGACCACTCCCAGCAGCAAGAACCTTCGTACGTAAATCCCCAACTCAACTGATCGGGCCACATATAAAAAGTGTTCAAAAATTGATGCTTGATTTTCCCCTTTATAAGGAACTTTCATCCAAAACCTCGGCGGGATGCAATGGATGAGAAATCTATGACGAAACTGAGCCTGCTCTGCTCGCTGACGGGATTGACGGCGATTTACGCCGCGGCGATTCAGGCCAGCCCAACGATGACCCCCATCGCGAGCCTGAACGATGAATTCGTCGGCCTACAGGTGGCGATTTCGGGGCAGGTTGTAGACCTCTATGAACATCCAGACGGGCACCTCTTCCTGAAGCTCAAGGACGGCTCAGGAGGCGTAGTGAGCGTCCCGGTGTTCGCTCGGGTGCGGAGTGAGCTGAGCGAGCCTATAGAGTTCCTAGATGTAGTTCAGGTGACAGGTGAGGTGAAGCTCTACGGAGGCCAGCGCGAAGTAATACCCGGGCGAGCGGGTGACTTGCGGGTGGTGCACACCGCGCCGGTCAAACTTTCGAGCCTGGGCCAGGAGAACGCGGACGTACCGGTGAAGGTCCAGGGCACCATCGTAGAGCGCGAGATAGTGGGGGGCGGGAATCTACTCCTGACGCTGCGCGAGGACTGTGGCCAGCTGCTGGTATTCGTCCCTGCGTGGGTTGTCGAGGATGGCCTGCCCGAGCTCCATGTCGGCAACGTGGTGCGCGTCAACGGATGGCTTCAACTCTACAACGGCGAGCTCGAGCTGAAGCTCAAGAGTGCATCGCACTTGCAGGTCATCGAGGCGGCCTAGATGTTAGAAGTGCTCGCCTGCACGCTGCTGGGCGTGGGGCTGGGCACATTCACGGGCTTGATCCCGGGAGTGCACGTGAACAATCTCTGCCCGTTGTTAGTCGGTTTAGTCGCAGTTTCAGACCTACCGCCGATGAACCTAGTAGCAGTGATCGTGGCGATGACGACGACCCACACGTTCATCAGCTATATCCCGGCGACTTTTCTGGGGGCGCCCGAGGCCGGGACCGAGCTCTCGGTGCTACCTGCCCATCGCATGCTACTTGAAGGACGGGGCTACGAAGTCGTCCGCCTGACCGCCTTCGGCTGCTTGGGTGCACTAGTGCTGAGCGCCGCGCTCGCCCTACCCCTCTCGCTTGTGTTCGCCCCCGCCTACGAGTTCATCCAGCCCCAGATGCACTGGCTGCTGCTCGCGGTGATTGTGGTAATGATTGCGCTCGAGCGCTCACGTTCGGGTATCCTGTGGGCGACGACAATTTTCTTAATCTCGGGTTTACTGGGTCTGTTCACGTTGGACACAAACTTGGTGGAGGGTGATGTGGCTCTCATGCCATTGCTCAGCGGGCTCTTTGGAGTGAGCGTGCTTCTCCTTAGCGCAACCCACAAGAGCAGCCTTCCAAAACAGAACGTTGATAACCCAGAGCCGCTCGAACTTCGCGCAAATGTGAAAGCTCTGTGCGCGGGAACGGGAGCTGGTATCCTGACGGGCATCATCCCGGGCATAGGGCCTTCCCAGGGAACAGTGCTCGCCCAGCTAGCGACTCGTTCGAGCGGCACGCGTGACTTCATCGTTGGTGTGAGCGGGGTGAACACGGCGAAGGCACTCTTCTCATTCGTGGCGCTTTACGCGATTGCCCGCCCTCGGAGCGGAGCGGCGGTAGCGGTCGACCAGCTTGTAGATAAGGTCGGGTTCAACGAGTTGCTGTTCCTGATCGTGGTGGCGCTCGTCGCAGGCGGAATCGCAGCGGTGCTCCATCTGAGACTCGGCAAGCTCGCGGCTCGCCATATCAGGGGGCTGCCCTATCGGGAGATGTGCTTGGTGGTGATTGGGGGTATGGTCGCGATGACACTCTGGTACGCGGGCATGATGGGTCTGCTCATTTTAGCAACAGCAACCGCAGTCGGGGTGCTTCCGGCTGTGACCAAGGTTAAACGAACCCACTGCATGGGTGTCATCATGATCCCTTGTATTCTCTATTTCGCTGGAGCAAAAGATGGCGTGCTGGCGGCGCTCGGACTATAGGCCGCCTTACTTTTTGACTGACCTAAACAAGATGAGCACGGCGACGATGGCGAGCACGAGCCCTGGAATCACTAGCGAGAGTCTTAGCGTAGCCGTCGCTAAGCCCGGTTGAATCAACCCAAAAACCAATATTACTAACCCCAACACGAGCAGGAGCGGCATGAAAGTTATTTGCGGTGACGCCCGAAGCCAGCGCTCGATAGTGTCGCCAATCAACCAGAAGTAACTGAGCGTAAGTACGGCCCCAACCGCGATGAACACTATATCGACTAACATGTCCTGCATCATGTAAGCTCCCTTGATCAAAAGACAGACCCCAATCACGAGGGCGACTATTGCAACGTAAGCTTTAACAGATTTCATCGTAAAGTTCATCCTCTTCCCGAAAATCGTTGGGGTTTAACTTATTTAAAGACATATCTCCTCCTGATGGGAATGCGGGTAGCTGTTCTCTGTTCGGGAGGGAAAGACTCAAGCCTTGCGCTCTGGCTTGCGCAGCAGCGGGGGCATGAAATTGTGCATATAGTTGCGATGATTCCCAAGCGGGAGGACTCCTGGATGTTCCACTTCCCCAACATTCAGCTTATTGACCTGTTTGCCGAATGCGCAGGTTTGCTCCTCATCAAAACCGAGACGAGCGGCGAGCGCGAGCAGGAGCTTGAGGATTTGAAGCGAACTCTCAGCGAGCTCAAAATTGAAGGTGTGGTGAGCGGCGCAATTGCCTCGAACTATCAAAAAAGCCGCATCGACCGCATCTGCGAGGAACTCAATCTCAAATCGATAGCACCGCTTTGGGGCCGCGCGCCAATCGAGCTACTCAGCGATATGTTGAATGCTAAGTTTGACATCCTCATCACGAGCGTGGCCGCCGAAGGGTTTGACGAGAGTTGGCTGGGCAGAAAAATCGACGAAAGATGTCTAGAAGATTTGAAAAAGCTACACGCTAAGTTCAAGATAAACATCTCGGCAGAAGGAGGCGAATATGAGTCACTTGTGCTTGACGCTCCTTTTTTCAAAAAACGAATCGAAGTAGTGGAGGCCGAGCGCATCTGGCGGGGAATCAACGGATATCTGCGGATCAAAAATGCAAAGCTTGTTGAGAAGTGATGGGATGACGACAACCCTCGTTTATTCAAAAAAATATCTAGAACACAAGCCAGAAGAGGGGCACCCAGAGCGACCCGAGCGTTTGAAGGCTATCGTGAACGCGCTGAAGCGGGAGAAACTCTGGGAAACACCGAAGGTAAAGGTGGTCGAGCCCAGACCCGCAAAACGTGAGGATATCGAGCTCGTTCACGATCCGAACCACATCGAACTCGTCGAACGCTTGAGCAAGTCTGAGACACCGCTCGATGGGGATACTCCCGTGCGCAAGAACACCTATGAGCTGGCGCTGCTAGCCGCAGGCGGGACGATCGATGCAGGGCGCCTAGTACTATCTGGAGATACGAATGCATTTGCACTGATCAGGCCCCCAGGGCATCACGCTATGAAAGCGCGAGGTGGTGGGTTCTGTTATTTCAATAACCTCGCGGTGATGATCGAGCGCCTAAAGCGAGAGTTCAAGCTCAGGCGAATATTCGTCTTGGACTTCGACGCCCACCACGGCAACGGGATACAGGATATTTTCTATAATGACCCGAGCGTACTCTACATGTCACTGCACCAAGACCCGCTGACAATTTACCCTGGAACTGGCTTCATCGAAGAAGTAGGCTCGGGCGAAGGGGAGGGCTACACAGTCAACGTGCCTCTACCACTCGGGAGCGGCGATGTTGAGTACATGGGTGCGATGAAGGAAATTTTCGTGCCGCTCACCGAGCAGTTCGAGCCGGAACTTTTTGCTGTTTCCGCCGGGTTCGATGCATATGTTGATGACCCACTCACACAGCTGCGGTTATCAACGCTCGCTTATGGGTGGCTTACACGCTTTGTCGTCGAGCAAGCTGAGGGGTTGTGTAAAGGTAGAGTGGTGTTTGCGCTTGAAGGTGGCTACATGCTTGATGGTTTGGTGGCGGGAGTAGTAAATGTCGTGAAAAATCTGACCGGCGAAAAAACCTCAATAGATACAGAACCTCGTTGCCCTAGCATTATCGATGAGCTCAAGAGTGTGCTCGCGAGCTATTGGAAAATTTAAAGCTCCACATTACTAAAGTCGCGCCTCTCGTGACTCCTACACCCGATCTATAAGTTGTGGCGGGCCCGGCGGTCGCGTGCAAAAATACCCGGGACCAAGCCCCGTCGCGCTCGGGGAGTATGAGGGCATTTGAACCCGCCCCTGCCACACATTCGCGTGCCAGCGCGATTCATTACGCCGCCGTTGACCTTTCGCCACCATCTGTGCCTGCTGATGTGGTTTGATGGATACCCCCACCCAAAAGCTCGCGCCTTCTGGAAACCGCGCCAGTAGATTGCGCGATCCCTTTGGATGAACCACAAAAACATTTCCATGTACAATCATATAAATAACACGTTTGACACGGTTTAACTTTCTTAACGTGTCTTTATTATATATTTACTAGGGAGCCCATAAATAGGAAAGTGCTGAGCAAAAAAGCCAAGAAACTAGTACACTGGCACGATAATTATGTCGTGTTTGTGACGCCTGAAGCCAAGGCGCTAAAGTGGGACGACAATACAATAGTGAAAGTTTTTGTTGTTGAAGAAAAAGGCAAACAAAAAATTGTCATCGAAAAGGGGATGGCGCTTTAATTTCCATTTCCTTGGCTTGTCTGTCACGTGCGAGTGTAAAGTTGAAGGACAGAAGTAGACAAACGAGTGTCATGTACGCTATTATTCAATCTAAAATGAGAAAGCGCTAGACATTTAACGCCAGATATAAACTGGTGTTCGGGAGCAGATGGACGAAATTTTAAAATTGGTTCTACGGCGAGTAAAACCGACCCTATCCGACCGAAAGCGCCTCGCGCAGGTGGCGGCCGAACTCATCGGGCAGACAAATGCAGCCTGCTCGAAACTCAACATTGATGCAAAAGCGATACTCGTGGGCTCAGCTGCGCGCGACACTTGGCTTCGCTCCGAGCGTGACATCGATGTTTTCATCCTTTTTCCTGAAGAACTCCCGCGGAAGGAACTCGAGCGCCAAGGACTAGCGGTAGCGCGGAAGGTAGCCGGCGCCAAGGGAAAGGAGCAGTACGCCGAGCACCCTTACGTGACAACGAAGTTCAAGGAATTCGATGTCGACCTAGTGCCATGCTACGATGTCGCCAAACCGAGTGAAATCAAAAGTGCAGTCGATCGCTCGCCCCACCACCAGCGCTACATCACCGGACACTTGACCCCAGAACTTGCCGACGAGGTACTGCTGACGAAACAATTCATGCTCGGAGTTGGTTGCTATGGCTCGGAACTGAAGGTACAGGGCTTCTCAGGATACCTCTGCGAACTCCTCCTGTTACACTATGGATCATTTGAAAAGTTAGTGGAAGGCGCGAGCGGTTGGAAGCCAAACACGGTCATCAACCCCAAACACAGTTACCCAGACCCCTTGGAAGCCAAGAGGATGTTTGAGGAGCAACCGATCATCGTCATAGATCCAGTCGACGCAAGCCGGAACGTGGGCGCCGCGGTCTCGATGCAGAATTTCGCCACTTTCGTCCGCGCCTGTCAAGATTTTACAATCAGGCCGAGCAAGCTATTTTTCTTCCCGAGACCGGTACGAATGCTGAGCACGCGGCAGATTCAGGCGACTTTGGAGAATAGGGGGACTGCCTTGTTCTGCGTCACTTTCTCCCCGCCCGATGTCGTTCCAGATGTGCTCTATCCTCAGCTCCGGAAAGCTGAGCGAACTCTTGTAACGCGGCTAGCGCGGACGGGGTTTGAGGTGATACGAAGCGATGTGTGGTCGAATTCTCGAGCTCTCATCCTGGTTGAGCTGACGACGAAGAAGCTTCCCAAGATTCGGACCCACATTGGACCACCGGTTTCGATTGAAGTCAAGGATTTCATCCAAACCCATTTTAAATCAAAACAAAAATTCGCTGGCCCATTCACGAATGTGGCGGGAAGACTAGTCTTCGAACTCGAGCGCGAGTGGTCAAACGCGGAGGAAGTACTTGAGCAAGCGTTAAAGGAACGTGCAACCCTCGGCAGGCACGTGGGTGAAGCAATCGCAAAGGGATATCAGATTTACAAAGGAAAAAATATCATACAACTCTGTGAGGATGAAAAAGTTCGCGCGTTTATCTCCGAATATTTAACGCGCTGCTTGCCTTGGTATCGGTAGCACAAAGAAATTAAGTCTATTCATTTTAGCACATTAACCCAGCATTTTAAAGCATGCAATCATCAAGTTTTTCGATACACAAAATCCACCGAATCATGAAAAACCCAGCATTAAATTTTGATGATGTCTTGTTTCTTTTAGAATGAACAATCGCGTAGCGACACAAGAATCGAATGTCTTCTAATTCCCAGTAAATTATAGCTTTTTAATCAGCAGTGCGGAAATTTTAATCCACCCTACCTATTTTTTGACGGAAATTAACACCCTGGGTGAGAATTGAGATGATTTTCAGCAAATCTTTCAAGCGTGCCGTTAAAAAAGCTACCAAGGTTGTCATCGTGTTGATTACCTTGATTTTTATCCAAGCAATTATATTTTGGTTGTTTGAGGGGGCGGAAAATCCCCTTGCCAGCGACCCTTTTGAAGCTTTCTGGTTTATGATCATCTATCTGGTGAGCGGGGCCGAGATAATACCCGCGACCACAGCAGGACGCATTATCTGCACGTTAGCCGTCGTGGAGGGACTAGCTATCCTCTCGATATTTATTGCTGCTGTTGTCAGTTATATCGTCAAAGGATGAACCATCACGAAGGGTAAAAAATTTAAGAACCACATTATCATTTGCGGCCCGGCCGAAAAGGCAAGGCGGATAATCGCTCAACTAAAGTCTCCAGATATCAAGACCAAGCACCTGATAGTTTACCTCGCTAATGTCTCGAAAAATCCCCTCCCCGAAGAGGATATCGATTTTGTCTCGGGCGACCCGACCAAGGATGAAGACATGAAGAAAGCTGGTGTTATGTCGGCCTATGGGGCTATAATTTTGGCCGATGAAAAGTCAGATAATCCGGATGCTCAGGTCATTCTTACCACTCTAACCGTCGAGAGTTTGAACAGAGATGTCTATACCTGTGTGGAGGTACTCGACCCAGAAAACGAGCGGCATTTGAAGAAAGCAAAAGTCGATGAGGTCATTTGCCCAGCTCGATTTGGAGAGTATTTGATTCTGCAGTCATCGGTCAGTCATGGTATGGCTAAGATGTTCTCCTCGCTTTTGACATTTGGAGAAGGGGACGAAATCTATAGGGTTCCTTTACCAGATGGATATATCAATAAAAATTTCAAAACTGCCTTTCTCGACTTAGGAAAGGAAAAAGACATCATTTTAGTAGCCGTAGAGAGGGAGGGAGGAATAAAGATTAACCCAAAGGGTGAATTTAAACTTAAGAAAAGCGATTTCCTTTTCGTCATCTCAGAAAAAGAGCCGATCTTTGAATAACGCTTCAAATTTTTTGGTTAGAATTCTACCCGCGCAAGCGTACTGTAAATTGGCCCTCTTGGCGTTAGCTTACTTTGCTTTAATTCGACTGCTTGAGCACGCGTCATCCCAAACTCTGCATCGGCCATTTCTTTGACGAATGCCGCTAGCCGCTCCTTCTGTTTAGCTGTTTTGACCCGAGCAATTGTTAGGTGAGGAACGAAATCTTGCTCCGAACGGAACCCCAGTGGCCTCAACTCGCGGTCTATCCCTTGCTGGAAACCTATGACTCTATCACTTCCCTCGACCACACCTGCCCACACGACCCGGATGTAGCGCAGGTTCGGGAAGACACCTATTCCCTTAACTCCGATATCGAATTGCCCTGTTCCAGCGGCGGCCTTTTTCAACGTCTCGGTTATCGCGCCAATCTTGTCTTCGGGAACCTCCCCGAGGAACTTCATCGTCACGTGGATGTTGGGTAGTTCTACGAGCTTAAGCTGCGCCCCCGTTGTCCAAAGTTGATCTTGGGCTACCGACAGTTTTTGTCTGACCGCCTCGTCGATATCAATTCCGATGAAAGCTCGCACCATTTGGACCACCTAGCATGTGACGTGAAATGCGCCGGCTACCCTGCGCCCCGCATCTGCAGCCTCGTTGTATTGTTTGAGAGCGTTGGGCGTGATGTCATCGATTATCTTAACCCCTTGTTTCACCGCTAACTCTGCAACTTCTTTGTCAACTCGGACGCAACCTGACTGACCAGTTCCAACTATGACCAACTCCGGCTTCCCCTTGAGCAGGAAGTCGAACTCGTTAAGCGTGAACTCATGGTTTCGATCCCGTCGTCTAATCGAACCATCAGCTAAAACCCAAACATCGTGAGAGTAGTGCTTGCCCTCCACGGTTATTCCCCCGAAGCTCGTCCCCTCAATGTGAACCATTCAACCCCCTTCATAACTTTTGATTTTCAAATTTAACAACTTTTGGCAGGCCACGAACGCTCTCGATGATAGCGTCTGGGCCGTACTTTTCTAATAGTTCCCGCCGCATCAGGCCCGTCAACACAGCGACTGTCCGTGCACCTATGATTTTTCCGTCCCTCACATCGTTCCAGTAATCACCCACGACCACACAGTCCCTAGGGTCAACTCCAAGCTTTTCGGCCGCGAGCTTCAATATCTCGACCTTGGAGAAGTGATGCTGCTCATCTAAATCTTTAATAGCGTCATCCCCAGTAACGATCGCCTTCACAAATTTGTCAAGCCCAAAACTCGCCAGCTCCTCTTTTATTTGGGTCGATGGGGCAACGCAACTTGTGATAACTGCAATGGGAACTCCCGCATCTTGAAGCTTTTGGAAAACTTCCCTCACGCCCGGAATCAGCTTGTTGCCTGGGTCGCCCGCTCGATATCTTCGCAAAAACTCGAGCCAGAATTCATGCAGCTTCCGTTCTCGTTCTTTATTGAACGCTGCAGTAATTACGTCATCAAGCGTGTCCGCAACATAATATTTGAAGAACTCATCCCACCCCAGTGGTTTATCCCTACGCTCTCCGAGCAGTTGATTGAAGACATCATAAAATCGTTTGAGCGTGTCGACCAGTGTGCAATCGTAATCAAATATAACCGCTTTTGCTGTAATCATGAATTTTCCCCTTACAAGTACATCCTCTGCAGGCTTATCTTTTCTCGGCTTCATTTAAAAGACCCATGAAGATGTTTTTTAGATGATTGAAATTTGGATTCAACTTTTGCTGTGGAGTCACATTCTAACACTGCTTTAACCACACCAATCTGATCGAGCTTGAGTTTTCTTGAGACCTTATTATTGGAAATGTTGAATTTTTATCCGCAGCGCGCAAAGTAAAAAAAGAGAGAATGAAAGCAGTTTGTTTGATTTCCGGCGGAATCGATAGCGCCACGGCGGCGGCGATAGCGAAGCGTGAAGGCTACGAACTTTATTGTCTTTCTTTCAACTACGGACAAATTGCGACCAATGAAATCGAAAGCGCCAAAAAAATCGCTGAGGCGCTGGGTGCCAAAGAGCACCGCGTTGTCGACATATCATTTCTGAAGCAGCTTTACGGTCCTGGTGCCACTGTGCTTCTCGATGCGCAAATGCCAATGCCTGAAAAGTTCGAGCAAAGTATAATCGTGCCATTTAGAAATGGTGTCCTGCTCTCCATTGCTGCCGGGTATGCAGCTACTATAGGAGCAGAAGTAATTTTTTATGGCGCGCAAGGGAACGATGCACCATTTTATCCAGACTGCAGACAAGAGTTTGTCTCTGCCATCGCGCAGGCGATATCGCTCGGCACCGAATCCAAGCTCACTGTAAGAACACCTCTAACAGACAAAAAAAAAGCCGAAGTGATAAAGCTGGCCGTTGAGTTTGGGATCCCTCTTGAAATTACATGGAGCTGCTACTTGAACCGCGAATTTCACTGTGGGCGCTGTGAGTCATGTCAGAACAGAAAGCGCGCGTTCGAAGAGGCGGGCATTAAAGACCCGACGATTTATGCCAAGGCTCCATAGGTAAAACAATCAACGTGACCATTAGGATATCCACAAGTATCTTATCGTCTTAGCGAGTTTATCCTATTTTTCAAACTCCCACAACGCCAAGCCAGTTGGTTGGTCGTATTCCCGTTCGAGTTTTTTACCAATCAATTCTTGAAGATGAAGTTCGGCCGCAAAAACCGTTGCATTTATCATGTGCCCTGCATAGGTCTTGCCTTTTTCGTCGGCGAGCACGGCATGAACATGCACAAATGGTTCGTCGCCCTTAAGGGATAGGTTACCGAAGCAACTCGCAATCTCCAAGGGCTTGTCGAGTTTAATTTGTTGGTACTCGTGCTTCACTTGGTCGTAGCAAGCCAGTTTCGCCTGCTTGACTGCACCGACCACGGTAAAGACCGCCATCTTGACTCGTTTCTTCTTTACAAAATTTACGACCGACTGCACAAAAGCTGAATTATGCTCAAGCCTACACAAGAAAAACCTGCCTAGCTTATAGCTTTCTGATTGCACATTTACCCCAACCTATATCTGTGCAAAGACTTAAGTTATTTCCACATTCGAATAGACGCGCGCAAACGTTTTTCGACTATATTTGGATTCTGCGCTCAGCACTTTGCCACACCAAAAATCTCTTTGGCTAATGTAGACAATTTCTTGCGGGATTAAATGGCTGAGTTCGTCGCAATCTCTAAGTCAGGCCCCCTCGCCGCAAACGAGGCGATGAATGCCCTCAAAGACGGAAAAAATGTGGTGCTCTTAGGCGGTGGTGTCGCGCTGGAGGAAGAAGTCGAGCTTAAGCAAGTTGCAGTTAAACGTGGACTCTTGCTCTTTGGCCCGAGATGCGACACTGCTATCGTCAATGGCACAAGTTACGGATTCTCCAACGTGGTGCGCCAAGGTTCCATTGGCATTGTCGGCACCCTCGGAACTGGAATCCAAGAAGTTTCATGTTTAGTCGATAATGTTGGAATCTCACACATTTTTGGAGTGGGTACGCGCGACCTCTCGCAAAAAGTCGGCGGGATTGGGACGCTCTCGGCGTTGAAATTTCTGGAAGCTGACGAAGCAACAGAGGTCATCGTTCTGGTAAGTAGAGCCCCAGCGACTAGCATAACCCGCCTAGTTCTGAATGCAGTCAGCACCATTAGAAAGCCCGCAGTCGTGTGTTTTCTTGGAGACGACGCAAAGCTGATTTCCAAAGCTGGAGCAACACCCGCAGCCACGTTGGAGGACGCGGCGGCCAAGGCGGTTGCGCTGGCGCGGGGGGAAAAACCAAAAACAATCAGCTCCACGCTTCTTCCAAGTGAAGCCAAAGTGCTGGCCGAGCAGGAGTATTCAAAATTTGGCTATGGGCAAAAGTACATCAGGGGACTCTTTTCAGGAAGCGGATTGTGCATGGAAGCAATGTTGGTTTTGCAGAAGCTTGTGGGCGATGTTTACTCGAACGTCCCGCTTCGCCCAAAGATGCGATTACCAGACCCCCGCTCAAGCAAGCGCCATGTATGCGTCGATTTCGAGGCGGATGAATTTGCGCGAGGATTACCCAACCCTATTATCAATTTCGATCTCCGGTGTCAACGAATTCTGAAAGAGGCGCGAGACTGGGAGGTGGCCACGCTGTTATTCGATGTCGTTCTGGGGCAGGGCGCTCACTCCGACCCAGCATATGAGTTGACCAAAGCGGTCGAAGAAGCGAAGAGCATAACTGACCGGGAGGGAGGCTATCTCAGCGTGGTGGCATCCGTAATTGGAACTTCTCGAGACCCGCAAAATTTACCTGTACAACGTGAGAAACTAGAAAAAGCCGGCATTATAGTCATGCCATCAAATGTTCAAGCGGCGCGGATGGCTGCGCTGATAGCCACTCATGGAGATGTATGGAAAAAAATGAGTTTGTGAAAGGATAAATCGAACTAAGCTATTAATAAGACTTGGAGTACGAAACCGATGCCACACGAACTAATCATTGTGGGCGGAGGACCTGCCGGCTTGAGCGCTGGAATATTCGGCGCCAGGAGCGGTCTGAAGACACTAATACTTGAGAAGGCGGTGGCAGGAGGACTAGCGGGAGAGGCTCCCTTGATCGAGAACTACCCCGGCCTAGATGCGATAAGGGGTATGGAACTCGTGAAGAAATTGAAGGAACACGCTGCAAAATACGTTGAGCTTAGAGAATTTGAACCCGTGAAGGACATAGAAGTCGGGGAGGATTTTTTGGTCCGCACGGAGAAAGGAGAGCACCTCACAAGAGCCCTGATACTCGCGACCGGCACGACCCACAGGAAACTGGGCGTGAAAGGAGAAAATGAATTTTTTGGAAGGGGCGTATCCTATTGCGCCACCTGCGACGGTTTCCTCTTCAAGGGTAAGAAAATAGCGGTAGTCGGGGGCGGAAATTCTGCCGCGATGGAAGCTATTTACCTTGATAGTGTGGGATGTGATGTCACCTTAATTCACAGAAGAGACAAACTCAGGGCAGAGAATTATCTTCAAAGAAATTTAGAGGAAAAAATTGACATCCGCTTGAATTCCGTAGTGGAGGGGATAACAGGTGATAATTTCGTGAAAAAGGTTAGAATAAACAACACGAAGGAAAATACTAAAAAAGACCTCGAAGTAGCAGGAGTTTTCGTGTCAATAGGAGAGAACCCCAACAGCGAATTCGCGGCGAAAATCGGAATTTCCCTTGATGAGGAGGGCTATATCACAACCGACAAAACCCAGAGGACGAACATTCCCAGAGTTTATGCTGCGGGTGATGTAACGGGTGGAGTTAAACAGATTGTGGTGGCGTGTTCCAAGGGTGCGGTTGCTGCGTTATCGGCCTTCGAGGACCTCAGAAATCCCTACTGGGTAAAAAAAGTCCGTTAGTGAAACCAAATCTCCGCAACTTTTCATCCAAATTACGAGCCAGATTTGGTTCGTCGTCCTCCCCTTACGAACAGAAGGGGAAAAACAATATCACTCACGCAGCATGGAATCCACACCGCTACGAAGAGTATCGGGAAAATGAGCGGCAATAGCGGGAGCCAGTCCGCCGGAGCTACAAATGTTGTTAAGTAAAAAAGCGACGCGTAAGTACTTGTCAACACATGCCCTGCGTGCGGGACCTTTGTTCTAGACCATGACAGTCCAATCGCGATGCCAGCAAGCGCTGAGAGAGTTATGAGCCATGTGTGTTCGATGAGAGATATGTGAAGAGTTATGGGTAACCCCAGCAACACCCCTCCGATATAAGGAAAAAATATATCGCTTATCGAACCTATCGCGATCGATCCGACGAAACCGATTCCCACTGCCATCGCAACACTACCACGATATCTTCGATACATGGCAGTAGTTACGAGCGCGCTCAATACAATGCGGAGAGGATGCAAAACGTAGAAAATTGTATCAGAGGTTTCGAACGTAATCCCAACAAAGATTATAATGTTCATAAGAACTCCTCCGGTAAGAGCTCCAAATGCCGTGAAGGGAGCGTGTCTCTTGAGTTCATAAATGATTTGCTGTAGTAAACTCAAGTTGTTTCACCTTCCATTTATTTTTTCTTGCATTTTGAATCGCTGAAGATAACATTTTTGCATGGACAGATTTCTGGATGTCCGTAAGCCTTACAAATGGCGTTGATGAGTCCCCTCGAAGCACGGTAATCCAACTTAGAGGCCTCTTTGCAGGCCCTTTGGGTATTGTACTTAAGGAAATCCGTAAAGAGAACCTCAAAAATCCTGTGCTTTCTCAGTAACTTCTGGGCTTCTGCGATACCCTCTTTCGTCAGCTCAACGCCACGGTAGCGCCTATGTAAGATAAGTTTTTTATCGGAAAGATTTTGCATCACTTCAGTCACTGTGGCTGGTCGAACTCCAAGAGATTTTGCCACAACCGTAGTCCTGACCCTAGTGGATTGCTCGTACTGCCCTCTGTATATTAATTTTAAATATTTCGCTTCATTCTCAGTTATACTTAGCTCAGAACGCATAACATTCCCACCATATTATTTTAGGGTTCCTAAATTTAACGGTTTAGGGGTTTCCTAAATTTAACGGTTGAGGCTCTAATCCAAAGACACTGCAGTAACCAAAAGGTTAAAAATAAATATTTATAATTCAACCTAGAAGAAATCGAGGAGATGAAAATGGACTTTCTGCCGAGATATCTATTCCTCACCCGCGGAGTCGGACACGACCGGGAAAAATTAAAATCATTCGAATACGCCTTGGAAAATGCGGGTGTCGCGAGGTTCAACTTAGTGTCGGTTTCAAGCATAATCCCTCCAGGGTGCAAAATGATATCTCGGGAAAAGGGTTTGAGCCACCTGCGCGATGGACAAATTATTTTTGGTGTTTTCGGAAAATGCTGCAGCAACGAGCGGAGGAGGCTAATATCCGCAAGCATAGGTTGCGCTCTTCCAGCAGACAAAAACACTTACGGGTATATCAGCGAACACGATGCCTACGGGCAAACGGCGGAAGAAGCCGGCGATTACTCAGAAGACTTGGCGGCTTCTATGCTCGCGGGCGCTTTAGGTTTACCTTTTGACCCAGACAAAAGCTGGAACGAGAGAAAACAAATATGGAAGATTTCTCGAAAAATCGTAAGGACTACAAACATGACACAGACCGCCTTGGTGAAGGAAGGAATGTGGTCAACGGTCTTCGCCGGAGCGGTTTTTGTGCTATAGCGCGAGAAGTAAGCTACTATTTGCATTTGCCTATTTTCAGAGCTCATCCTCCGTGATTATGTGAAAGCCACTCCTCTTTAACAATGCAGCCGTAACTCCGTCTCCTTCGACCAACCTATCAGAAAATGTTCCACTATAAATTTTCCCACACCCGCAGGAAGGACTCCTCGCTTTCAATATAGCGTCCTTCACTCCTAGAAACTTCGCGATCTTCAAAACTTCTTCTGCACCTTTTACCAAATTTTCTGTCACGTCCTTACCGCTCCTGTTCACAACCATCGCCTTTCCATCCAAAACCTCCGAACCTCCTCCTTTGATTATCTCCATGGGCTCCCTAGGCGTTCCAAGCCCACCGAGTTGCTCAGGGCAGACAGGAATCAACATCTCTTTCGCGGCCAGCCACATTACTTTCTCATCAAAGTTGTTTTGACAATTGTGCCTACAGTTAATTCCCAACAGGCATGCGCTCACGAGCCTCTTGGCTTGTTTCGATGCAACGCTGGCCGGCTGCTGTAAGCGTTCGAGCCCACTTATTGACACGGCTTCAACTTCCTTAGGGATTCCTATATCAGCTATTGTAACCGTACCCGTGTATTCCTTCGCTTCAAGAAAACCCCTCTTCATTTTATGGAAAGTTACGGTACAAGTTGCTTTAACCGCAAGCCCGTGCACCTCGCCAGTCGAAGGATTCAATCCTGTTGGCGAGTCTACTGAAACCACTGGGGTGCCTGACTCATTTATCAAGCGCACTACGGATGAAAATGGTTCCCTCAACGAGCCTCTCAAACCAGTCCCAAGCATGGCATCGACGATTACGTCTGCGTGCTTTTTGTAACGCTTTGCTTTCTCGAGGTCGGAAGGGCCTCTAATCACGTAGATTTTAATATTTCGTTCCATCTTCTGTATCAAGTTCCAATTCAGGCGCGCCTCCTCGGTGTGGATACCTCCAGGGTCTCCGATTAAGAAAAGATTGACTTTAGCTCCCTTGTTCGTTAAGTGTCTAGCGGCGACAAACCCATCTCCACCATTGTTCCCAGTCCCAGCGAAAACGATAATCTTTAATCTGTGGTTGAATTTCTCCATTATCGTTCGCGCAACTGCACCTCCAGCGTTTTCCATCAGTAAGAGACGTGAAATTCCAAATTCTACTGCTTTCTTATCTATCTCGGCCATTTCTTCTGCAGTAATTGTTCCAAGTTCAATTTTCGGCATCCTTATGGCGCCTCAAAATTTATGATTACTTCTCATCAGATCCCATTCTTAAGCTACAAAGTATATTTTAGCTTAGGCCAAGACCAGCAGCCTGAACGCGATGCCACCCAGAATGAGGGCAAACGCTATCTCGAACACAGTTATATAAACGGTCTTCTTCCACCCCAGTTCCTTAACCAACGCTGCGATGGTTGCGATGCAGGGGATGTAGTACATCACGACTATGGCAAAGACAATCATTTGAATCGGAGTTAATACTGTTGCAAAATTCGTCGTGTTCGTGAGGGCCGCGAGCATGACTAACGTGAGTTCCTTCCTGAGAATCCCAAAGATGAGCAGGACGCCTGTAATCACGGGCAGCCCCAACCACTCAACCGTTATTGGGCTCAAGGTATTCGCGATAGGTTCCAACAGGCCTCCAACCTTTAATCCAGTAAGCACAAAGCTACCAATGATAATCAACGGAAACGCGATGTAAACAAAATCCTTCACCTTCATCCAAGTCTCTTTCAACACTGAACGCAAGTGCGGCTTCCGGTAGGGTGGCATCTCCATGATCAGCCCCATAGGTTCACCCGGTATGGCCTTGAACGCGACCCTCCCCAAGATGAAAATTATCGCCAAATTGAGCAGGTATAATGCCAGCGCCCAATGAATCCCCACAAATGCTCCGACTAAACCTAGAACCACAATCGTCACGGCGGCACACGGTACTAACGTCACAACAAACGCAGCAATTGTTCGTTCTCGCTCGGTCTCCATTATCCTACACCCCAAACACGCGGGGACATTGCAGCCGTAGCCGAGTATGAACGGAATGAATGCTTTGCCGTGAATTCCCATCTTATGCATCAGGCTATCAGTCATGAACGCAGCACGAGGCAGGTACCCCGAGCCTTCTAGGAGAGTTAGGATAAGGTAGAAGGGCAGGATGAACGGCAGCACTATGGCTATCCCCGCTATCAATCCACCTAAGACCCCTTCTCCAATCAACTCCCCTATCTCACCTCCAAATACACCTCTAATCGGCCCCATCACGTCTTCAAAAAACCCGCTCAGATATCCGCCGACGGTAAAAACTGTGAAGAGGACCAGAAGCATAATGCCTATCAGGATTGGATAGCCCATGACCGGGTGGGTTGTCACCGCGTCCAGTCTTTCCGTTAGAGATGGCCCCCGCAACGGCGTAATCTGCTGGCTGTCCCTAGCAATTTTGTTCGCGACGTTATAGCGCTCGGATGTTATTATAGTTGAACATGGCTCGCCGTGAATTTTTTCTAAGTTACTCGCGTGCCTCTCAGCGCTGGAAACTATTTTCTGATCAATCCTGCCGACAATCCTCTTTATTTCTTCATCACCTTCGAGGAGTTTGATCGCGATCCATCTCGGTGGATATTTAATAGGAATCTTTTCCACGAGCTTTGTGACCTTACTAATCTTTTCTTCTATTTCCCTACCGTATCTAATCTTAGCTGGCTTCGCCTTCTTGCCCTTCGCAATCTTCACAGCTTTGCCCATCAACTTACCTAGGCCGGTCCCCCCTGCGGCAATAGTTGGGATTATAGGTATACCGAGGGATTTTTGCAGTTGGGGAATATTGATGGTTATGCCTTTCCCCTTAGCCGCATCTATTTGGTTCAGCGCCATAACCATCGGCGTCTCCAGTTCAAGCAACTGGATGGTGAAAAAGAGGTTTCTTTCGAGTACTGCGGCGTCGACGATGTTTATGACGATGTCCGGTTTTTGAGTTGCGATGTAATCCCGGGAGACCCGCTCCTCAATCGAGAACGCGGAGAGTGAATAAATACCGGGCAGGTCGATGATATCTATCGTGCGCCCCTTGAAATGAAGCGTCCCCTCCGCCTTTTCAACCGTCTTGCCAGGCCAGTTCCCGATGTGTTGGTGTAACCCAGTAAAATAATTGAAGATGACGCTCTTTCCGACGTTTGCATTGCCCGCTAAGGCAATGGTTAAATTTCTCTTCTCGGCTGTTGACATTTTTTATTTCACCCTCACAAAAACTTTGGCTGCAATACCACGACCAATCGCCAGCGTGGTGCCCCTCACGGAAACCATAAGTGGGCCGCGAAATAGGGCTGATTTGACTACCTTTATCTCTGTACGGGGTGTTAGCCCAAGGTCGGTGAGCCTTTGGGAAGTCCCCCGTCCGCCTCCGATGAACGATACAATACCTTTCTGCCCGTCCAAAAGGCTAGTTAGTGACACAATGTTGCTGGGGGCGCCTGGGGGCAGGAATCTACCCCCTTCAAATCTTTGGTGGATAACTCGCTCAAGGTCATCTGGAATGTGATGCTCCAGCTCACATGCATCTTTATGAATCCTAGATTTCGGCAGGCCAAGATTGCTCAAAAACTTTTCCATCACCCTATGTTTTCTCAGAACTTTTTTCCCGATTTTTTCACCTTCAGGCGTTAAAGTGACTCCTCGATAAGGAACATATTTCAGGTACCCTTGCTTGGCTAATTTTTTCAGCATCTGGGTCGCACTTGCAGGGGCCACTTTAAGCTCCTTAGCTACGCTAGTAGTGGTGGCGGCTTCTCCTCGCTCGTACAGGCAGTAGATTGCCTCCAAATACTCCTCGGTGCTTTCTGTTGGCATAGACAAATTTTAGGAATGCCTAAATTTAAAGTTTTGGTTAGCCTAAATTTTGAAAATACTTGGGCCCAACCGCGAGTTTAGTGGTTTGATTTTCCATGCATGCAGTGCACGCTTTGGCTATGATTTATCCAGATAATTTTTTCAAATTTTTATCCAATATAAACAACCCACACCCAAATCCTCGGTGGGAGAGATGACCACTTTACCCTTTGTTGTCGTGCTAGCCATAGCCTGGCACATAAGCTTAGCTTTGCTCGAGCGCTCACGCCATCCCAAACAGACTAGACCCCCGCTGGCGAAGCTCCTGCTTTCAGTCGAGGTGGATCTGCTCAGGACACTCAGGAGCGAACTCAAACGGCGTCTTCAACTCAGGCGAGAGCCTATGAGTGAGCGGAAACTGTCAGAAGTTGAGAAAAGGTTGGAGGAGCTGGGTGGAGATGAGAGATGAGTTGACATTTGAGTCATTCTTGGCCGCGGTTAACCGTTTTCTGGAATTGCCGCTCAAAGATGTGAGTTCAGCGGGTGGACTCTGGCCGAAACTAGATAACATGCTAGATTGGGCCCTCGGTGCAATCAAATTCGATACACCCCACCATTTGCGCTTGGCCAAGCTTGTATCCTCACTTAAAGCTGCGGCTACGAAATTTCTACAATCTCTGCTCAACGCGAAGCGTGGCGGCTACCTGCGCGATGATTGGACGCGCTTTGCCGAACTCGACTTCATCAAACTCAAAGACGAGGTTCTGGCCTTAAGAGAATTTTTGGTTGATGAAAAAGATTTTCTAAAGTTTTCTTTCTTGCGGGCGAGGTTGACAACTTTCAGCAAGGTTGACCCGGAGATATTGTTTAAAGAGCTGCATGAGGGGCAGGCGATAAGCGAGCGCACATGGGTACTCCTCATGACTCAGCCGAACGCGTGGCGAAAAGCGCTCAAAGACCGCAGGATTTCTGACGAGCTGACGCGCATATCGAGCTGGTTTCTCGATCTGCAGGAGACGAGGAGGGCACGAAAGTGTTTGGTGAGAAAGACGGCAAAGTAGTACTTGCTGAGCACGGACGGTGGATAGCCAGCCTTCGGGACGACGCGCGGATGCTTGAGCAACGCCTCAGAGGTCTAGAGCGAAGGGTGGCGACGCTTGAGGCAAACCTCACGGAGCTGACGAAGCTTTACGGCAAGCTCGACCTATCACAGGCCCAGCTCGGAGATGAAATTGCTCGGCTGGCTTCTAGAGTCGATGTCTTGATTGGAAAACTTCACAGGAGTGTAAAGTCCGGGAGGCGGAAGGGATGAACTGCAAGCCAGCGATAGTCAGGCTGGGGGATGAACGGGTATTGAGGTTCAAGTGCGAGGGCTGCAAGCACGGCGCCTCAATCGAGGAATCAGAAGCCTGCATGCGCGAGGTCGTGCGTGCGCTCGCCGAGTATCCAGAGGTTAGTGCTGTACTTCTCTCAGACATCTACGAGCGCGAATACAAAGGCCCTAGCTTGGCTGAACTTGAAGAGATAGCAAAAATATTCAAGGCGTGCAAAAGCTGGCCATTCGCCCACCTCGCGCCGACCGATTGCAAACGTTGCGAGTCCGAGCGCAGGCAACAGCTCAAAGACGTACTCGATGTGATGCCGGGAGACCCTGCACGAGCGCGAGAAGAACTTGAGGTCATCGTTCGAGAATTGCGGGCGAGGTCCAAGCAGGGAGCAGAAAAGTGCAAGCGATGCAGAACGCTCTTCATCGAGCGCGCTTTAGCTCCAATGTTGTCACCACTGAAATGCGCGAAGCTAGCAAGCACCGGGCGGAAAAATCGCGAGGGATACGCTAAAATCCTACGAGCGCTCATCCGCCCGTGTTTCATGAGCTCCCGCCTCGTACTTGAACCACCAACGGGAGCCGAGTTAGTCGACGCCTATCGGGTTGGAAATAGTGAGGTTCGAATTTACCGATTAGAAGGTACGCTTCAGCACCTCTACTTCCTAATTCTTCCCGAGCATAGACTCCCCCACAAACAGGTGCTGCTCTTGCGCCGGGCACGCCAAGTTCTTCTGGAGCAACGACCTGAGTTCGAACTCAACCCGCTTCGAGCGCGAGAGCAGCTCACGCACCTCGGTGGGAACCTCATGACCAAACTGGTGATTGATGAAAAACTGGATGTCACTAGGGAGGAGGTGGAGGAGCTAGCCCAACACCTAGCCAGATTTACTGCGGGCCTAGGAGTGCTCGAAGTTCTGCTAGCAGACGCCCGAGTACAGGATGTCTATATCGATGCACCAGTTGGGCGAACGTCAATCCACATCTATCATCGAGATTTTGAGGAATGTCTCACGAACATCCACCTTGCGCCTGACGATGCTGAGTCGTTAATCTCTCGTTTCCGCGCCATCAGCGGAAGGCCGTTCTCTGAGGCCGACCCGGTGCTCGATCTGAATCTCGAGGGCGTGAGGATAGCGGCGATCGGGCATCCTCTGAGCCCGGAAGGGTTGGCGTTTGCGCTGCGCAGGCATAAGCCGACCCCATGGACTTTGTCCCAGTTCATCAAGGCAAAATTCCTGACTCCCTATGCTGCCGGCTTGCTCAGCCTGATGGTCGACGCCCAGACATCATTGCTAGTGACGGGCAGCAGGGGGTCGGGTAAGACTTCCTTGCTCGGCGCCCTTATGCTTGAGCTCCTGCCGAAGTCTCGCGTTATCGTACTAGAGGATACTTCCGAGCTTCCCATCGAGCAACTCCGAATTCTAGGGTTCAAAATCCAATCGCTCCGCGTGCAGTCGGCCGTTTCGGGCACTTCTGCTGAACTTCGAGCTGAGGACGCGCTTCGGGCTGCTCTTCGCTTGGGTGAGTCGATACTTGTGGTAGGTGAGGTCCGAGGCGAAGAGGCTCGCGTTCTCTACGAGGCGATGCGGGTAGGGGCTGCGGGCAACTCGGTCATGGGCACAATCCACGGCGCCACGACGCGAGATGTCTTCGAGCGCGTGGTCTATGATTTGAACATCCCAGCCAGCTCCTTCAAAGCTACGGACGTTATCATCGCGGCAGCGCCCATTCGACCGCGAGGCAGCGTTGCTCGGATGCGCAGGGTAGTACAGGTAACCGAGGTCCGCAAGGGCTGGCGAGAAGATCCAATGAGCGAGGAGGGCTTCGAAGATTTGATGAAATACAATCCAGCAGAGGACGAGCTCGAACCGACGCGAGCGCTCACTGAACTAAAGTCGCAACTAATCAAGGACATCGCCAGAAAGTGGGGCACTAAGCCGAGGGAGGTCTTGAGGAATCTCGAGCTTCGGGCGGAAGTCCAAGGAGCGCTTGTCGAAGCGGCTAATAGACTCAAAAAACCCGAGTTGCTTGAAGCTGAATTCTCGATGCGCTCGAACCTCGTGCTCCATACTTTGCTAGAAAAACAATTGCGAAATAGACAGATTAATTATCGCTCAATTTTTGAATGCTGGCGCTCTTGGCTTCGGGATTCGGCTAGGAAATACACAAGGGTGTGATTGAGCTTGCTCGAAAAGTTTTACACGGAGGCTTGCCATTTAGCAGGTAAATTAAGATGGTTCAGGCTGGAGCAGCAAGCAAACGACGAGTTACGTGAAAATTTGGAATCCGCTGCGTTGGGGGTTCGGGCCGAGGAGGTCGTTGCACTGGCTTTACTCGCTAGTTTTCTTTGCGCGGTATTTGTAGCAGGAACAGTAATCCTGTTTACAACGGCTGAATCCCCGCTAACAGCTCTCCCGATTGCACCGATGCCTTTGATAGCTTACGTGCTCGTTGGATGGTACCCAAAATGGCGCGCTGAGCAACAACGAATTCACGGCCTAGGAGAGGTTCCGCTGTTGATTAATTACATCACGATGTCAATGAAAGTCGTCCCAAACTTAGAGCGAGCCACGGCCTTCGCTGCCGAAAACGTGGATGGTCTCCTTGGAATGGACCTTAAGGATGCTCTGCGTCGCACATACCTACGCGCCCATGCCGGGGTCGGGGAGGCTCTGACGGGATTCGCGAAGCACTGGGGAGAATGCTGTAAAGAACTCAATCGCTCAATCTATTTGCTTCGAAGCTCTGTGTCGGAAAGGACCGAAGTCGCCCGCTTGCGGACACTAGACCGCGCCCTTGAGCTGAGTCTTCGCGGCACGCGCGACCGGATGATAAACTTCGCGGCAGGGCTCCACCTCCCAACGCTCCTTATCTACAGCGTAGGCGTGCTCTTGCCCTTAGTGTTGGTGGCCATCTTGCCAGTGCTCTCGGTTATCGATATCAGCATCAATGCCATCCAAGTCTTCTCAATCTATTGCATCGCTCTCCCGCTTGGAGTATACGTGCTCAGCCGTTGGACGTTGGCGAAGCGTCCAGCCACATTCTCACCACCTAAGGTGTCGATTGAAACGAGCCGAACCCGCGCCCTTATGCTTGCGGGACCACTTACGGCCGCACTAATGGTAATCGGACTCTTCTCACCTGTCGCAGACGATTTTCGCGCTATTTTGCTCCTTTGGGCCCTAACGCTTGGCATCACCACATACTTCCATTTGACCACAGCGCGGGCTTTCGAGAGACGTGGTCGCATCGAACAGATAGAGGGAGAGTTCTGCGACTCACTCGTTCAACTGGGCAACCGGATAAGCGAAGGGCGCCCGGCCGAGGATGCACTCAAACATGTCGCGGACACCATGCAAGGGAGCGAGCTTGCAGGTGTTTTCGCCCAAGCATCAACTAACATCCGACTGGGGAGCATGGGGCTTCGAGCCTCACTCTTCGACCCAGAGCGTGGGGCGCTCCAAGAAATCCCCTCGCGAACAATCCAAAGCGTACTCTGCCTGCTTGTAGAAGTTATTGAGCGAAACACTCGAGCGGCTGGAGCTGCGATCCTGAGAACGGCTGATCATCTCAATGAGCTGAAGCAGGTGAAGCTCGACATCCGACGCTCACTTGGGGAGGTCGTGACATCAATGCGTTCGGTCGCTCTCTTCTTTGCACCATTCATCGCCGCTATAGCCGCGCGTATGCAGAGTTTCCTCGCTTCGAAGACAGCCCCCGTTAGTCTCTGGGGCCCGGGAACCGGTGTCTCGTCGTCAACCTTCCTGTTCGTGCTCGGGTTCTATGTTGTGTTGCTAACCGCGACCCTGATGAGCTACGCGATCGAGATCGAAACCGGAGATGACCCAGTATCAAAGCGCGTGGCGCTCGCACGGGCCTTACCCATCGCACTTGGGGTTTTCACCTTGGGTTCGATCGTCGGGAAATACATGCTCACCGCAATCATCGGCTGAGCAAACGTTTAATTAAATCACAGAAATTACCCCAAAATACACTTCTAAATCCATTATGTTAGTCATATTTGATGCCTATTACCTTAATATATAGATTATAGATGAAAAATTTTTGGCCAATACTCTACTTAAATTTTTAAAATGCTAAAAAATGAAAAAAATTAAATTTAAAAATATTAAAAAAATTTTTGGTGCGATATTAGTCAAAAAAAAAAAAAAAATAATTAAAAATAGAAAATTAACATTATTTTACCTTTAATCCTTTCTCCATCTTTATTATTTTAATAAAAATTAGTCCCAACTTTTTTAGACCAAAAATTTATATCTAAGTAAAAATCGATTAAATTTGAGGAATTTAAATGGATGGAAAAGACTACAAAATAATTGAAGCTCTCCAAGAAGGTGCTAGAACACCTCTGCGGAAGATATCTAAGCGGGTGCATATGAGCGAGTCTGCGGTCCGGAAGCGAGTGAAACGGCTAGAGCACGCTGGAGTGATCGAGGGGTACACCGCCGTTGTCAATCCATCAAAGCTGGGATACAACACTATGGCTTTTGTCGACTTGGATGTTATACCGGACAAACACCGAGAGGTCATAGACGGGCTAATGAAGTTAAGGGAAGTAAGAAAGGTATTAACTTCGACTGGCGAGTATGGGGTAATGAGCATGGTCTGGGCACGTGACAACAGTGAACTGAATAATATTCTCCAAAAAATTGGTGGAATTGAGGGTGTCAAAAAGACCAGCACAGTAATAATCCTTGAACGAATAAAAGACATGTGCTAATCGAGGTAGTGCTCAACCAAGTAGATAAAACAAATCTATCACTCATAGCAGCAAAAATAAGAGGGTAAACCGTCATCGCAGCGGGGAAGCACACTTGCCGATTAGATTCCCTAGTTAGTAGAACTAGTGACTTTTTATTCTTTTTATTAACCAAAAGATTTATTTTAAAGCGAATTAATAAATTATAGTGCGAAATCAGTCGGAGGCAAAAATGAATGAAAGAAATAATGGATGAAAAGGATTATGAGATAATTACCGCCCTCTATAAGGGTGCCAAAACTCCTTTTCGAAAGATATCCAAACGAGTGCACATGAGCGAGTCTGCGGTTCGAAAGCGGGTGAAACGGCTGGAGCAAGCCGGAGTGATAGAGCGCTATACTATCGTCACAGACCCAGCAAAGCTGGGATACAACACTATGGCTTTCTTCGGTTTGGATGTGATACCAGAAAAGCATCAAGAGATCATAGAGCAGCTAAAGAAGCTAGATGAGGTAAAAAAGTTATCGACCTCGAGTGGAAAATTTATGATAACGGGCACGGTCTGGGCACATGACAACAAAGAGCTGACAGACATTGTCCTACGAAAAATCGGCGGGATTGAGGGTGTCAAAAAGACTCACACCGCAATAATCCTCGAACGAATAAAAGATGTGTGCTAATCTAGACATTGCTGGACACATCAGCGCTAATGCCGCACTATTAGCAGTTTTTTTCATCAAGCACGAAGAAACGTGTTTTTCCCCTTTTTAGGATTTAACATTCTAATAAAGTGTGCCTCGCTTAAAACAAGAAATAAAGGCTAGAAAAAGACTTTCTAGAGGCTGTAGTGGCGGCGCGAAAGAGTAATCAATATCAAAAAGGGCTAAATCTGACTAATGGTAATCATAAACAGTGCGGCAGTAGTCTAGCTTGGTTAGGACACGAGCTTGCCAAGCTCGCGGCGCGGGTTCGAATCCCGCCTGCCGCACCACTTAGTTTTGATCCTGATGTTCAACCGACGCCATACCCCAACGTGCAAACGTGCCTCGCTCACCTACGTTTTCTGAGCTTCACCAATACCGGCAAAATCGAGAACACGCAGGCCAGATATCCCCGACGCCTCAATCGTTGGAATCATCGACTCCGGTTCAGGAAAAGCATCTGTGAGGCCGGTCACAAGTCCTGCGCTAAGGTAGAACAAAATATTTCCACCAAGAACGTCCTTGACGTTGTCGCCGAAAATTCAGAGGTATCGCAGGTTAAAGAGGATTTGCAGGATTCTGCCGTGCAAGAACATCTAGGTGAAAAGGGTGAAGGTTCTACCCCACAAATATTTCTCTCGGCTTCATCCCATACAATCCCACACGAGTGTATTTCAATAGAGTATGTCCGTTTGTCTCAGGTTAAAATAGCCCTTCATCAAAGTGGGATTGGTGTTGATGTGCTTCACCTAATCCTAGCGGATTCCGAGCTCGAGACTGTACCTCAGGAGATCGCTAACCACCGCGTCATAAAGTGGAGTGCGCGACACCTAGGGAGGAGACCGACAGAATTACTGCTCAACTCAAGCCTCCATTATCCCGCGATGCGAAGACTACCTGATGGCGACCGGCGTGGACGGCCGGACATCGTACACATTTGTTTGCTGCTCGCGCTCGACACCCCCCTCAACCGAGAAGGACTACTTCGCACCTATATCCATACCCGGCACAACAAAGTCATCACCGTAGATCCGTCTACCCGCCTACCACGGATGTTTAATCGATTCACTGGGTTAATCGAGCATCTCTTCCTCACTGGTGAAGCACCGCCAGAAAAGCCTTTACTCACTCTTGAAAATGCCTCACTCAACGAGCTGGTCGGAAGAATCAATCCCCCAAAAGTAATATCATTCAGTCAGCACGGGCAGATGCGACATTGCAAAGACCTCTTCAGCAATAATTTGAAAGAGGACGACATATGCGTCATCATCGGCGGATTCCCTCGCGGTGATTTCCTGTCTAATGTAACCGAGCTTTCGAACGAACTCGTGAGCATAGACCCAGAACTCCTCCGTGCGCCAACTGTTTTGATGAAGGCGATTTTTGCATACGAGGATGCGTTCGATATCCAGAAAATCAGGCAGGCCAGGTGATCAAATGTCACGTAAGAACATCCACGCATGGAAAGCAGAGCACAAGCGAATTGCTGCCGAGCGCATGGAGCGCCTATTCGAGCTGGCTGATGAGATATTTGATGGGCGCCCCGAGCTAGCCGACCGGTACGTGCAGCTCGCATGGAGGCTCAAAACCAGATACAACGTCAGGCCCCCCGCGCGCCTGAAGAGGAAATTCTGCAGGAAATGCCTGTCGTTTTGGAAGCCCGGTGCCAGCTGTCGGGTGCGGATTCAGTCTGGCCGCGTAACCATAACTTGCCTGAAGTGTGGTTATATAGTGCGTTTGCCCTACAAGCCGAAAAAGAAAGGATAGCTAAGTGTATCTCAATCCTTCAACTTTAACAATGTCGAAAACAGTTGAAGTGTGGGAAAAGCGTTAATATCGCCAACTTCAAGAAGGTTAGAGGACGAACTACAAGTGAGGGAAAAGATGTCAGTCAAGGAAGTTCCTGCAAACGTGCTCATCAAGCGGCTGAGCGAGGAGCTGGGGAAGTTGGAGGAGTTAACTCCACCTCAATGGAGCCACTTTGTCAAGACGGGGATCCACAAGGAACGTCTTCCCGAGCAACCCGATTGGTGGTATGTGCGCGCGGCCTCGTTACTTAGACGAGTTTGTATCAACGGTCCGGTAGGAATCTCAAGACTCCGTAGCTATTACGGTGGACGGCAAAACCGCGGTCAATCACCCGAGCACTTTCGCAAAGCGGGGGGCAAAATTCTACGCGTCATCCTCCAGCAGCTCGAGCAAGCTGGCCTCGTTCGAAAGATCGAGCGAGGAGGGCGGAAGCTCACCCCGAAAGGTGCAGCGATGATTGATAACTTGACTAAACAGATAAAAACCGAAAAGTGAGGCGTGAGGATGGAAGAAGAAGAAATCGAGGAAATGCGCAGGCGAAAGATGCTCGAACTGAGGGCAAAGATTGAGGAACAGCAGAAACAAGCTGAACAACGAAGACAATACGAGATTCAAAAAAGACTTGCAATTCAACAAATCCTAACCGCCGAGGCCCGAAGCAGATTAGCGAACATTCGAACGGCTAAACCAGAATTCGCTGAGCAACTGGAACTTCAACTCATCCAGTTAGCCCAAATGGGAAAACTTGGATCGAAGATTACCGACACCCAGCTGCGCCAGATTTTAAGCAGATTGCAGGCAAATAAGCACAACTTTAGGATAAGGAGGGTTTAGATGGCGCGGAACAAACCGGCTCCGCTTAAGAGAAGACTGGGAAAAGCAGCCAAACACACACGGCGTGCCCCCATGTGGGTGATGTCCAAAACAAAGGGAAAAGTGCGCACCCACTCAAAGCGACGTAGCTGGCGGAGACAACGTATAAAACCATAGGTGATATCCATGCCAGAGGAGCGGATATATATCATCCCATTAAGGGAAGCCAAAAGTGCCCCCCACCAAAAGCGGACATCTAGGGCCGTCAAAATCGTGCACGAGTTCCTGCGGCGCCACATGAAGTCTGAGGAGATAAAGCTCAATCAAGCGTTGAACCGAAAGCTCTGGGAGCGAGGAGCGAAGCACCCGTTACCGCGAATCAGGGTACGGGTCGTCAAACAGGATGATGGTTCAATCGAAGCTTTTTTAGCAGAATAAGGTGGCGCCATGCCGATTTTTAGAGTGAGCTTCAATAGAATCCCGTTCTTGGGAGCTTTCGCCCTAACCACAGATAAAATTGCGCTGCTCCCCGAGAACTTTCACTTTCGAGAGCAGATTGTGGAAGACGCGCTGGGTGTACATATAACCCGAGCGAACATACACAATAGCCCCTTGCTGGGTATTCTAGCCGCTGGCAACTCCAATGGGCTCGTGTGCTCTGAGCTACTTGAGTCCGATGAGGAGAAGCGGCTTACCAATCTTGGAGTGAGGGTCTCACGCATTCCTGGGCAATACACGGCGTTTGGAAATCTCGTGCTGGTGAACGACCATGGCGCCTTGGTGAATCCCGACCTTCCCGATGATATTTTAAAACTCATGAGTGAAAGCTTAAGCGTGCCCGTTGAACGAGGGACGATTGCGGGGGTCAAAAACGTGGGTGCAACAGGTGTAGCAACTAATCGAGGGGTGCTCGTACATCCAGACGTGTCAAACGAAGAAATCAAACACGTTTCGAGTGTTCTTGACGTGCCCGCGGAAGTTGGCACCGCATGCGGCGGGGTGAAGTATGTTGGGTTGTGTCTGGTGGCGAATTCTAATGGTGTTATCGCCGGCAGAACCACAACAGGCCCTGAGCTGGGCCGCGCGGAAAGCGCTTTAGGATTCATATGAGGTGATTAGATGAAAATATTTCGTATTAGGGGTTGGTTCAAGCAAGGACTCAATCGCCAGCGTTTCACGCGCGAGTTGCTAGCGCTCTCGAAAGGGCAAGCTCTCGAGCGGATTTACTCGGATGTCGGGAGCAAGCATAGAGTCAAGCGCAACCTAATCCATATAGAGGAAGCCGTTGAAGTTAAACCCGAAGAGGTAAAAAATTCTCAAGTACTGGCTATGTTGGAGTGATAGAATGGAAAAAATAACTGAAGAGGAGCAGAAAAAACTGCAACGCACCCTAAGCGAGCTTCGCAACCACCAAGCAGCATTTGAGGCCCTTCAACAAAACCTCTCATTGATTACCACATCACTTTCCGAACTCTCGATGACCATTGAGGCGATTAAGACGATAAGAAGACTTAAACCGGGAACCGATATCCTCGTGCCCATAGGCTCCGACTCTTTCATCGCCGCCAAGCTTGAAACGACTGAAAAAATGATCACAGGACTTGGCGCAGATGTCGTTGCCGAGCGTAGTATCACCGATGCAATCGTGACGCTTCAAGATCGAATGACTGAACTCGAACAAGCTTTGAGCAAGACGCGCGAGGAACTGGAAAAACTGGGCAAGCAAATCGAAGTTCTTACGCCAGAGGCGGAGCGGCTCCTCGAGAAGGCCCGGCAAGCGCAGCCCTAGGGGAGCTCGATGTTTGAGAAACTGAAGAAGAAGCTCAAACGTGTAGTAGAACGAATTAGTCAGAAGGCGGCACCCGAGGCACCGCCAGAAGCACTACCCGAAGTTCTCCCAGAGACCCCTCCAGAAGCCCCGCCCAAAACTCCCTCAAAAGTCCTACTTCCCAAAAAACCACCCAAAATGTTGAAGCGGGTAGTGAAGCGCATCATTCAGAAGGAGCTCTCTCCAACAGATGTCGAAGATATCATATGGGAGCTCCAAGTTGGCCTGCTTGAGAGCGATGTCGCGGTGCCAGTCGCCGACCAAATCATCGAGCGCGTGAAAACTGGTTTAACGGGACGAAAGCTGGGGCTACGGGATGACCCAAAAAAACTCGCGGATGAAGTCCTACGCCAGGCAATTCAAGAAATTCTGGCAACAAAACAAAAGGTTGATTTGCTCAAGGTCATTGAGGCCAAGCGCGCTAAGGGCGAACCCGCTGTGATAGTTTTTGTTGGAATCAACGGCCACGGTAAAACCACAACGGTCGCCAAGTTAGCACGATATCTCATCGGGCACGGGCACAAACCAGTACTCGCGGCTGCAGACACCTTCCGCGCGGCTGGTATCGAACAGCTTGAAATTCATGCTAATCGTGTAGGCGTTGAGGTAATCAAACAGCGAAGGGGGGCCGATGCCGCGGCTGTTGCTTACGACGCGGTAGCCCATGCAAAAGCCAGAGGACTTGATGTCGTCCTCGTCGATACAGCTGGGCGAATGCAGACTGATATCAACCTAATGGACGAGATGCGGAAGATTGTACGGGTGGCGAAACCCGACCTCACGATTTTTGTGGGGGATGCCTTAACTGGGAACGACGCGGTCGAGCAGGCACGAACGTTTGACCAAGCCGTAGGGATAAACGGTTCAATCCTATGTAAGATGGATGCCGACGCCAGGGGAGGCGCTGCGCTCTCAATAACCCAAGTGACGGGTCAACCGATTCTGTTTTTGGGCACTGGGCAGGGCTATGAAGATTTGGTCGAGTTCAAGCCAGAAATTATTTTGGACGCTTTGTTCGGCGACTGACGCGACGCTTTTTCTTTTCCTCGAGTTTCGCGCGCAGGAACTTTAGGACTTCCCTTGGGTCAGCTCGCCCCCGTGTGATCTTCATCACCTTTCCGGCCAAGAAATTCAAAACTTCTTTTCTGCCAGAACGATAGTCCATTACAGCTTTTGGATTTTCTTCGATTGTTCTAACAACAGCGGCCTTAAGCTCCGCATTCTCTAGGCGCTCTAATCCCAGTTCCCTGAGCAACTCTTCAGGTTCGGCAGGTTGATTTACAAGCTTTCTGAGCACGAGCTCCCCTTGCTCGGGAGTTATCCGCTTGGTTTTGACCATCCAAAGCAAACCCGCGAGCTGTTTGTGTGTGAACTTAACGTCCGTCGCGCGAAGCTTCATGTAGTTCAGTACCTTCTTTAGCGTCGTCTGGAACCAAGTAGCGACTAGCTTCGGGTCCACTTCATTTGCGACAGACTCGAAGAGGTCCGCAAGCTCTCGTTCGCTGACGATTACCTCTGCAGCGGGCCGGGGTATTCCATACTGTTTGACGAGGCGCTCTTCTCGGAGGTGGGGGGCTTCGACCATCTGCTTTCCAACTATCTCGATCCGATTCTTGCCGAGGATGAACGGGAAGATGTCAGGATCGGGGATATATCGGTAGTCTTCCTCAAGTTCCTTCGCGCGCATTGGGGTGGTGATCATTTGACTCTCGAGGTAAGCCCGCGTCTCCCGAACGACCTCTTCGCCTCTTTTTAGCTTCCCACTTTGGCGGATAATTTCAAATTTTAATGCGCGATAAGCCCCCTTGATTGAGTTGATATTCTTAACCTCCACTCGTCCTCCGCCCTCGAGCGAGATGTTAACGTCGGCACGCATCGCTCCTCCAGCTTCCGGTCTGACCTTCCCCGTATACTCAAGCACCCGAGTGAGCGTGCGCAGGAACCTCCGGGCTTCCTCTGGCGATTTGATGTCGGGCTCGGTCACTATTTCCACGAGGGGCACGCCAGAGCGGTTATAATCAACCGTTCCCGCAATGGGGTCGTACTTTCCCGGATCCTCCTCAAGATGCACTTCCCGGATTCGTACGCCCTGCAGCCCACCATTTTGCGCGATCGGCAAGCTGGTTCGCTGGTAGCCTGAAGGTAGGTCAGGATAATCATAGTGCTTGCGTTGGATGTAGATGGTTCGGTCGGTGATGATCCCACACCCTAGCATGAGTGCTATCTCAATTGCAGCATCCACCACCAGCTCGTTGGGGGGGAGGGGTTTCGACCCAGGCATACCAGTGCAAATTGGACAGACGTTCGAGTTTGGGGGAACATCTTGGTAATTGGTGGGACAGTCGCAGTACATCTTTCGCTCAGTCGCCAGTTGCAGGTGAATCTCGAACCCTATTTTCACCTTCATGCTGCAGCCTCCAGAGCCCGCATGACTTTGAGCACATCAAGTTCGCCGAGTACCTTTCCTTGAATTTGCAGCCCAGCCGGAATGCCTCCGACTTCGCCCGCCTTGATCACGCCACTGCAGATTCCCGCGAGGTTAGCAGGGATTGTCAGATAGTCATAGCTGTACATCTGCATGGGCGTGAGCGCGGTTCCCAGCTTGTGAGGAAGCTTGGGTACAGTAGGTCCCACGATGACATCGACTCGCTCGAAAGCCCTCATGAGTTCCTGCCGGATTAAGGTTCGGACTTGGAGCGCGCGCTGGTAGTATTTTCCCCGGTACTCCTTTCTGCTTATGTACTGACCGCGCAGGATTCGACGGAGAACTTCCTCGCCGCAGACATCCTCGATGCGTTTTCCATACTTTCGCCCGTCGAACTTTCGTGTAGCAGAGAAGAACTCAACCGAGACGATGAGGTAGTAGGCGGACAGGCCGTGCTCTAGGTTCGGCAGTTCCACCTCCACGATTTCGGCCCCGATATCACGCAACTTTTCCACAGCACCATCGATGACGTTCATGATCTTGGACTCCGTGAGTTCCGCGAATTTTGAGCTTACGCCGATGCGAACCCCTTTTAGCCCGCCGTCGCTCAACTTCTCCAAATAGCTCACTCGATCCACATCCAGCATCACGCACTCGTTCGAGCTTTTGCCCGATATTGTCTCAAGGAGGAGGGCTGCTCCATGGACATCGGGTGCAAGAGGGCCGATCTGATCCAGACTCATTCCGAGGTCGATAAGTCCTTGGCGCGGAACCAACCCGTACGTGGGCTTGAAACCAACCACGCCGCAGTGGCTGGCAGGGTTTCTTATCGAGCCACCAGTGTCAGTGCCCAAAGAAAGGTCACAAAATCCTGCCGCGACCGCCGCTGCCGGCCCGCTGCTTGAGCCACCCGGTATGCGTCCCGGAGCGGAAGGATTGTCGGTGGGGCCGAAAGCGCTTGTCTCGCCGCTCGAGCCGCACGCGAACTCATCCATGTTGTTCATACCCACCACGATGCCGCCCTCAGCCCGGACCCGCTTGACGACTTCTGCATCGTAAGTTGAGACGTAACCCTCGAGCGTACGCGAGGCGCAGGTGGCCCGAAGTCCTGTAACATTTATGTTGGACTTCACCCCGATCGTCAGCCCGGCAAGCTTCCCGACCCGTTCGCCACGCTTGAGCTTGCGGTCTATTGCTTCAGCCTCGGCCAGCGCATGGGGGTTCAGCTCGATAAAAGCTTTAATCCGTTTGTCCTGTTTTTTTATTCGCTCTAGCACCCGCCGCACGTTTTCCACAGCGGAGAGCTCCCCGCGACGGATTGCATCGAGTTTCTCTAGCGTTCCTCGGCCCACCGTGCAACCTCCACTTTAAGGTTCCCTCGGTCGTCGGAGCTAGGCATGTTTGAGATGAACCGTTTTCGAAACTTGTCTCGCTCCTCCGCGGGCGTCGGCTTTCCGTCGGGGCGGACGATGTTATAGGATTCCTGGCTGTAGTATGTTTCTATGAGTTCTGGAAGCTCTTTCGCGGCCTCAACAAATGACTCGACTATTTCCTCGGCGCTGCGCTCGATCTTTTTCTCCTTTTCAGCCATCCAGACCCCACTTGATATCTCCGCCGCTATATGAAAAGTTTGGTACCCAACATCACTACTGTAACTTTAAGCTTAAACCGACTAATTTTCTTTGGTGGCGGTTTGAAAAAACTAGCCAAATTTTGGGAGAAATTATCGGACAAGAAAGTCCGTTGCTCGCTTTGCCCATGGAAGTGTGTGATAGCTCCCGGCAAGTTGGGCGTCTGCCGTTCCCGAAAGAACGAAGACGGCGAGCTCTACAGCTTGGTTTACGGCTCAATCGTTTCGATGGCAGCCGACCCCATCGAGAAAAAATCCTTTTATCACTTTTGGCCGGGAACCAGCGCTTTTTCCCTCGCGGCCCCGGGTTGTAATCTCAAATGTCTGCACTGCCAGAATTGGGCCATCTCGCAGGTGAAAGTTGAGGAGATTGCCCACGAGGATCTTCCACCCGAGCGAACAATTGAACTAACCAAGCGTTACGGTTGCAAGGGCATAGCCCATACTTACACCGAGCCAACAATTTGGACTGAATATGCTACCGATGTAGGAAAACTAGCACACCGTGAGAATCTTTACAATGTATACGTGACCAACGGCTACATAACCCTCAACGCATTGCAGGAACTCGGACCATATCTCGACGCAGCCAATGTCGATGTCAAGGCGTTCAACGATAGTTTTTACAGGAAGATATGCGGGGTTCCGAGCATCAACCCAATCCTAGAAACCTGTGAGTGGATGGTCGAACACGGCATTCATCTCGAGGTGACCTATCTGGTGATCCCCCGCGAGAACGACAGCGCTGAAGAAATTCGAAACTTCTGTAAATGGGTTTTTGAAAAACTCGGCCCCGAGGTTCCCACCCACTTCAGCCGCTTCTACCCCCACTATAAAATGACGGACCGACCACAAACACCGGTGGAAACGCTTGAGAGAGCGGTGAAAATAGCCAAGGAGGAGGAGCTGCACTATATTTACATAGGCAACGTCCCGGGGCATGCCAATGACAACACCCACTGCCCCAAGTGCGGCGAGCTGCTAATCGAGCGCTACGGGTTCAGCATCACGCGCTACGAGTTAAAGGATAAGCAGTGCCCGAAATGTGGGGCCAAAATAAACGTCGTAGGTGAGTACAGGCCGAGCAAGCGTGGGTGGTTTTAAATTTCACCTTGTCGCTTTGACGCATTTTTTAATTCCTGCATACCGAGTTTTGCCAGCTCCTCCGCCCGCTTCCCATCACGGGCCTCTACGAAACATCTAAAGATAGGCTCGGTCCCAGAGGGCCGGAGCAGGAGCCAGCCGTCATCGAATATTACTCGCAAACCATCGGTGCAATCCAGTTTGTACTTAGCGAAGCGTTTGGCGAGGGCTTTGAGGATTTTGGGCTTGAGTTCATTCGGGCATTTGACTCTTTCCTTAATCTGCGAGTAACGGGGCAGCGTGGAATCGAGTTCCGAAACTTTCATGCCCGTTTGGTCTAGCAGCTCAACGAATTTCACGGCGGTCATTATCCCCTCACGACAGAACAACCAGTCTGGGAATATCACCCCACCGTTCTCCTCGCCACCAATGTCGCCACCCCGCTTTCGAAATTCTCCGATAATCTCAGGCTCCCCCACTCGCGTGCGTGCGATCTCGCCATCCAGCTTTGAAGCTACGTCATCGAGCAAGGCGCTGGTAGCAACCGTGGTCACGATGCGAGGACGCTTCCGCTCGCGAAGGTAATGCAGCGCCAAGAGCGCGAAGATGCGATCGCCGCTGAGGGTCTCGCCCCGCTCGTTCACTATTAACGTTCGATCCGCGTCACCATCGTGGGCCACCCCCAAGTCGGCCTTGCAGGCGAAGACGGTTTTAGCGAGTTCCC
Source organism: Hadarchaeota archaeon (SeqCode) (assembly GCA_964514965.1). Lineage (GTDB taxonomy): Archaea > Hadarchaeota > Hadarchaeia > Hadarchaeales > Hadarchaeaceae > DG-33. Next base: position 402,864 of record CAZETV010000001.1, read on the forward strand.
CCAAATTTTCTGGAACCGGCTCGAGCTTGCGCCCTGGAAAAGTACCGTCAAGTTGGCAGTTGAGCGAGACCACCTTGCAGCCCAGCTCCCGCAGCAAACGAGGCGTCACCACGCTGCCCGTAGCATTACCACAATCTACTACCACCTTCAGCCCGCGCTTGAACTTTGGGACACGCTCCAGCACGGCATCGATATAGGACCCTAGAGCGTCGGCCTCACTTACGCGTCCGATATATTGCCAGTTTACCCGCTTTCCCCCTTTGAAAACGATTCGCTCAATCGCCCTCTCACGCTCGCGCTCGAATCCAGCGCCTTCGCCATCCCAGAACTTGATCCCGTTGTACTCGGGCGGGTTGTGCGAAGCAGTAATGATGACGCCTGCATCACACGAGAAGTTACGGGTAGCAAAAGAGAGTACGGGCGTGGGCGTTAACCCCAGCCTAAGCACTTCACACCCGCCAGCCGTTAAGCCAGCGGTCAACGCATGCTCTAACATCTCGCTTGAAGTGCGATTATCGTATCCAACCGCTATTTTTCCCTTGCTATTCAGATGCGTTGCTAGCGCTAAGCCGAGCTCAAACGCTAGCTTGGGAGTCAACTCTTGATTTACGAGACCTCGGACGCCGAAGGTGCCGAAGAGTTTCGACATGAGTACCGTGAACAATTGTATCGCACTTATTAAATCATCTCACACTAAATCCAACATGGGCCCGTGGCCTAGCTGGATAAGGCGGCAAGTCTCAGACCCGCAAGCCTTCTAAGCTGCAAACCCGGGGTTCGAATCCCCGCGGGCCCGCTTTTAAGGGGGCTTATTTGAGCTAGTTTTTGCGATATCTAAACGAGACGTTTTACCGCTGCGGCTCCAAAATATTTTCCGCAGTATTTAGGAAATCTTTAGCGTCTTCAATCGCGCTGGAAGCTTCCTCTCGTGGGATGTTACCTCCCCTGTACACTATCTCGTGCCGGCTGATCCTGTAAGAGTCCAAGAGATTGGAATACTTAATCAACCGTGAATTTCTTCTGTATTTCTCCTTTAGGTACACCACCACGCAAGCATGACTCCTTTCTTTGATCCCATCCCTGAAAAGAAGCGCTCTCGCAGCATGTAGCATCGCTTGATATGCTAGGGTGAATGCAACATCGAAGTACCCAATGTTAAAATTTCCTTCGGCCCTCTCGATGCTATGCTTAGCCAACCGGATAGTACTCTCAACAGTTGCCTCGCTTGCTCGCCCCTTTACCAACAAGCCCTTCTCAAAACATTCACGCAGGTTCACCCTATCACCAAATCGGCCCCATAGAGCAGGATGTGTTTTCTGACGACATTGAGATAAAACGGATCTTTTTCCTTGGCTTTCCTATTCCACTCTACGGGTTCCATGCATGTGACGAGAACCTCCTTCTTCGCCCACTTTTCGAGTTCTTTGAATGAACGTTTGTCCACTCCCCCGCGTTTAATGACTAAAAAATCAATATCACTCTTTTCATCGTGGGTTCCCTCCGCGCAGCTGCCGTATAACGCTAGAGATACAGTCCTAGAATTCCCTTCTAAAAAATGATCGAGAAACCCGAGTTCATTCAGCGCGAGGAGAAAATGCGCTTTTTTTAATTCTCTAACCAGTGGCAACTCGTTATTTAAGGAAAAAATTGTCAGGTTCCCGACTTTCTCTTTCGTCAAAATTCTATCCTCCTCAAATGTCTTGAGATATATCTGTGCCGTCCTTGGGCTTACTCCGAGCTTGTGGACAAGTTCCTTGAAGTAGATTTTGGTGCTAGGATGAGTGAGGAAGAACTCAAGGATTACCCAGCCTTTGAATTTCCTGAATTCTCGTAGCATAACTTATAAACCCATAGGTTACTTTATAAACCTATCGGTTAATAAACTGAATGAAGGTCTTTCTCTATTCAAATCGCGTAGAGCAAGTAGCAACACCCGCAAGCCTTCTAAGCTGCAGACCCGGGAGTTCGAATCGCGCCGGGCCCGCCATTTTGTGCCCCATTGCATCAATCTTAAATCAAAGTATTGGAAATGGGTGATAGGATAGAATGGAACATGTTGAGGTTCTTAACGTTACCGGATTTCGTGCCAAGGAACAGCTTCGTGGGGCCTCCTTGGGAATTCTCCAGATGGGAAGTATCGAGTTCCACGGGCCTCACGCTCCACTCGGAACTGACAGCATCATCGCCGCCGCTCTCGCAGAACGGGTCGCAAAAAGACTGGGGGGAATACTCTTCCCACTGATTGCTTATAGTCATTGCCCGCCAACCACCGAGGAATATCTTGGAACCGTATCCGTGAGAACAGAGACAATGATTGATTATTTAACCGAGGTATTTCGTGGTATTCTTGCAGCTGGTGTAAAAGGGATACTTGTGCTAAACGCGCACGACGGAAATATCGAGGTGGTCAAAGCCGCGGGAAAAGTTATCGCCGACGAATTTCCGGATCGATTTGTCCTGCTGATTAACTGGTGGGAGACGCTCCCCGAGTCTTTCGTCAATTCGTTGGGATTCTTCTCTCAGAGCGGGGGGCACGGTCACGGCGGTCCGCTGGAAACTTCAGTAGTTCAAGCGATCAAACCCGACACGGTGAAGCTGGACAAAGGGAAAGACATCGATCTAAAACCCGAAAACGTGGATGAGGCACTTCATGTTGTGTCTGAAGAAAATCGTCGGGATGCTTGGGCTGGCTATCGTGGAAAAATCAGTGAATCCTCTAAAGAAAAGGGAGAAGTTCTAATAGAGGAGAGCGTAAAACGCATCGTCAAAGCTGTCCAAGAATGGATGAAGTCCGGCACCTGATGCGAATGTATCGTTTTCAGCTTTGGAATTAGATGATATAATAACTGGAAAAATGCGAAACCAAGCTCAGGTATCGATGAACCGCCTTTTTCAGATACAGCTGGCATTGACATCGTGATGAATTACCAGAATTCCATAAATTCTAAAAATAGAGCACCTGCGCCAAAAGGATAACCTCAAGAGGTGAACTCGGAGAGTCAAAGTTACACTTGCTCTCTCAAAAAAAATCCGAGACTAAAGCGTTATTAAGAGGTACTAAAAATTGACATCGGACTCATGGGGTGACAAAATGATTCCTGTATGCGAACCCAACTTGGGCAAAAAAGAACTTGAGTACGTCACAGACTGTATCAAAACCAATTGGATCTCGTCGAAGGGGAAATACATCACTGATTTCGAGGAGAAATTCAGCAGATACTGCGGCGCGAAGTACGGGATAGCCACATGCAATGGGACAACAGCTCTCCACCTCGCTCTTGCCAGCTTAGGGATAAAATCTGGAGATGAGGTGATACTACCAACATTTACCATGATCGCGACGGCCAACTCCATAATGTATACGGGGGCAAAGCCAGTGCTCGTGGATTCGGAACCGGAGACTTGGAATATCGACCCGACTAAAATTGAAGAAAAAATTACGAATAATACAAAAGCGATCATGGTCATGCACACATATGGACACCCTGTGGATATGGACCCGGTATTGGAAATAGCGAGAAATCACGACCTCTGCGTGGTCGAGGACGCAGCCGAGGCGCACGGAGCGGAGTACAAGGGTAAACGGGTCGGCGCGCTTGGGGATGCGAGCTGTTTCAGTTTCTATGCAAACAAAATAATCACGACCGGTGAGGGAGGAATGGTTATCACAAACGACGAAAATATCGCGGAAATGGCGAGGCTTCTCCGCGACCAAGCGTTCGAGCCAAAACGCTTCCTCCATCGGTACATCGGCTTCAATTATCGCATGACGAACATGCAGGCAGCTATCGGTGCTGCTCAGATGGACTTGATAGACGAATCCGTGGAAACTCGGAGGCGCAACGCAAGTTTGTATAACTCGCTGCTCAGAGATGTCAACGGAATAACGCTGCCCCCCGAGGCCCCATGGGCGAAGAACGTCTACTGGATGTACACAGTTCTGGTTGAGGACTCCTTCGGCATGGAAAGAGACAGACTTATGGCATACCTGAAAGAAAAAGGAGTTGACACAAGATCGGCCTTTTATCCAATCCATATCCAACCTGTCTATGCGAAGCATTACAAGGGCGAGAAATACCCCGCCGCGGAGGAACTGGGAAGGAAGGGGGTAAACCTCCCCTCCGGAAACACTCTAACCGAGGACCAGATAAAATTCGTAGCCGAAACGATAGCTTCGGCAGAAGGATGAACGCATGTCGGAACTCAGTTTTGCCGTAATCGGTTGTGGCGGGTTCGGCTCCCGGAGGATAGAAGCGCTCAGAAAAATCGACTCTGAAATAGCTTGCTTGGTGGATGCCGACGAGAAACGTGTTTCGGACCTGGCCCGTGAAATCGGATGCGAACACTCCACCGACCATCGCGAAGCCGTGCAAAGGAACGATGTGGACTGCGTCGTGGTAGCAACCCCTAACAAATTTCACGCCCCGATCACGGTCGCCGCCTTGGAGGCTGGAAAACACGTGATATGTGAGAAGCCACTCGCGAGAACCCCAAAGGAAGCACTAGAGATGGTCGAGGCCGCGAAGCGAAACAAGGTATTCCTGAAGACGGGCTCAAACCTCAGATACTTCTCGAACGTGAAGAAGGCTAAGGAGCTTATCGAAGGAAATGTAATCGGCAAGCCCCTCTTCATCCGCGGGTGGATCGGTCACGACGGAAAGAAGGTTCTGCACGCTTGGAACGTGAAGAGAGATATCTCTGGGGGAGGGACCCTGCTGGACAACGGGGCCCATATTCTCGACCTATTCCGCTGGTTTATAGGAGATTTTTCCGATTGTTTCGGTCAAGTTCAAACGCTCCAGATGCCTATAGAAGTCGAGGACAATGGAATGGGAGTTTTCAAGGCTAAAGATGGACGGATGGCTTTCATCCAGTCATCTTGGACGGAGTGGTCGGGGTACATGTACATGGAGGTCTACGGGTCGGAAGGCTCGGTCATCATCGACAACCGGGGGGAGAGAGTGGCTGACACGGGGAAATGGTTCGTGACCAGCACTGCGGCACACACGACAAAAGATGGCACTCGCCAGGTGTTCGACTATTCCGCCGAGCCACCCCAGTCCTACGAGCTGGAGCTGAGGGATTTCATCAGCTGCATAAAGAAGAAGCGCCAGCCAATGGCCAGCGGCTACGACGGCATGAGAGTTGTCGAGATGGTCAGCGGGATTTACGAGTCCTCTAGGACTGGTCGCATCGTCAGGCTCTAGCTCCGCCTTAGGGTCACCCAAGTAAGAAAACCTTGTTACTAAAATAACAAGATATTTATATAGTTCTTGTTAGTCACATAACAAGAATGCAACTTCGTTTACAAAATCACGGTGAGAAAGCCTCCGACTTCCTGAAGTGGCCGAATCTACACTAATTTTATGAACTCTTCCCTTGTTAGGCCAGACTGTCTGATGATTTCGAGTAAAGTGCCCCTGTCTATTTCTTTATGATAAGGAACGACAACACCTTTCTTCTTGCCCTCCACGAATTTGACAAGAATAACGTGGCTACCTTTCCTTCTCGCTACTTGGAATCCGATTTTGGAAAGGGTCCTAATGACATCTTTACCCGACAGCACCGGTAGCTTTTTCATGCCTAACGCCAAATCTCGTGATTATCATTGGTTCACCGCCGACCTCTTCTGGTAACCCCATCTCTTCTACGTACAGCTCGGCGGCCTCCTTCAAATTTCCCAACGCCTCCTCAACCGTGTGTCCCTGGCTGGCGACATCCAATTCTGGGCACAGGGCCACGTATTGTTTTTCGCCTTTTTTGATTATCGCGGTCAACTCCATAGCTCCACCCCTGAAAATTGACACTTGGAACCACTTAAAGTTTTCTGGATTGGGTCAAGCAATGCCGAAATTGTTTTCCATGAAAGCTTTTCCCAAAAGGGTTTTTCCAATGAACGCTGTTTGTAAACTGATGATGGGCATGAGGATAGCATACGTTCACGACGCGATTTATCCTTTCGTGAAGGGCGGCGCCGAGAAGCGGATGTACGAGTTCTCCCGTCGTCTGGTAAAGCGTGGGCATGAGGTTCACGTATTCGGCATGCGGTGGTGGGGCGAAGAGCCTGAGATCGAGCGGGAAGGGGTTCACCTCCACGGGGTCTGCAAAGCCGTCCCACTCTACTCCAGAGGGCGGAGGTCGATCAGGGCAGCGATGACGTTTGCTAGGAGCGTCCTGCCGGAACTCATTAAGAAGAAATTCGACGTGATAGACTGCTACCAAGCGCCTTACCTCCACGCTTTCCCAACGAAAATCGGCGCCCTTTTGAAGCGAACACCTCTGGTGGTCACATGGCATGAAGTATGGCGTGGGTACTGGCGGGAGTACCTCGGGTCGCTTGGCGCTGTGGGGAGGCTCATGGAGAAGACGATTTTGCTCGGATTGGCGGACAGGGTCGTCGCGGTTTCCGACCAGACGAAAGACGACTTGGTTTCATTGGGCGTGAGCGTGGACAAAATAAGCATCATCCCGAACGGAATTGATTTTGATGATATCTCAAAAGTGTTGCCATCACCAGAGAAGCTCGATGCAGTTTATCTGGGGCGGCTGATCAAGCCCAAAAATGTCGATATACTGCTCAGGGCCGGTGCTGCCTTGAAGAAGGAACTCCCAGGGTTGAAGATCGGGATAATCGGGGACGGGCCCGAGAGGAAGAACCTTGAAGATTTATCAACGGAACTCGGCATCAGGGATAATGTAATGTTTTTCGGTTTTGTGGAGAACTTTGACGAAGTCGTGGCACTGATGAAATCGTCAAAAATTTTCGTTATACCATCAACACAGGAGGGCGGGGCGAGCATAGTGACGCTCGAAGCAAACGCCTGTGGCTTGCCGGTAATCGCTGCCGACCATCCGCTCGGTATAGACAAGCGGCTAATCCCAACTGACGTAACCGGCTTCTTCGTTAAATTGACACCAGAAGATTTCGCTAAAAAAATTCAGATGCTCCTAAAGGACGAAAAATTGAGAAGCGAGATGAAAGCTAACGCGATAAAGTTCGCGCAGCGCTACGATTGGGGAGGAGTAACAAGCGAGATAGAGACGGTTTACAAACAGAAATACCGAAGATAGTACATTTCAAATAACGCTTTTTAACATCCCTCTTATTTCATCTTTACTGAGCAGGCGCGCATCTTTTGAAACCAATCTTTTCCTTTTCGCCGCGAGATACTCTTTAGTAAGCGGTTTGTGTACTATCTTGCCTGGTTTTTTAAGCACGACATCCGGCAACTCGACCGGGGGCTTGACTATAAACATTTCTCCTGTTTCCTGAACCCACACCGATTCCTCTTCGGTCATCAGCTCCTCGTGGAACTTCTCACCAGGCCGAATCCCAATGATTTTAGTTTTCACTTCGCTTGGGACATGCCCGTATCCCGGCGCAAGCTCTTCAATCATAGCCTCTGCCAGATCGCCTACGCGCACAGCCGGCATTTTGAAAATGAAAACTTCACCGCCATCGGACATCTGCGTGGCTTTCAGAACCAACTCCACCGCCCGCTGCATCGTCATCACAAATCTAGTCATGTTCGGATCAGTGACGGTGACAGGCCCCCCCGCGCTTATCTGTTTCACGAAAACCGGGATAACGGATCCGCTCGACCCCAGCACGTTTCCAAATCTCACGCACGATATGGCTGTTTTCCTAGGCCCCTTGTAGTAGTTTGCTGATATAGTGAGTTTTTCCGCGAGCATTTTGGTGGTACCCATCACGCTTACAGGATTCACGGCCTTGTCCGTACTTATAGTTATGAACTTCTCGACTTCCTCGTCTATTGCAGCCTCTATGACATTTTGAGTACCAAGCACATTCGTTTTCACGGCTTCGAACGGATTGTACTCGCAAGACGGAACGTGCTTTAGCGCCGCGGCATGAAAAACTACGTCTATGTTTTCCATCGCCCGTTTTATCCTCTCCTTGTCTCGCACGTCCCCCACGAGAAATCGAATGTTCGGGGTGGGCAACAATTCATTTGCAAGTTCGAACTGTGCCTCCTCATCAATGTCCAGTATCCTCACTACCCCGGCCCTGTAGCTCAGAAGCTTTCGGGCAATTTCGCTGCCGATCGACCCTGTGCCCCCCGTTATCAGGATATTCTTCCCCCTGAAAAAATCGCCCAACATCACGACTCCTCGAAGAAGGTTTCAACCGCTTTTGTTATATAATCCATATCCTTCCGCGTCAGGGCGGGATAAATCGGCAGGGACAAAACTTGTTTTGATATCTCTTCGGTCACGTGCAGCTCGGTTTTGTAGCCCAATTTTTTCCTGTAGAAGTAGGTTAGGTGAACCGGATAGAAAAAAACCTTGGTCATGATACCTTTCTTGGCGAGGTACTCAGAAAGGGTGTCCCTGCGTCCGTCCTTCACCCTGATCGTGTATATTTGATACACGTGGAAATAACCTTCAGAAGGTGATGGGGGAATCACCCCTTCAACCTCATCTAATTTTTTAGTGAGGTACTCCGCGTTTTTTCTTCTCATTTTAATTATCTTGTCAACCTTCTTGAGCTGTGCGACGCCGAGTGCCGCGGTTATGTTGGACATTCTGAAATTGTACCCCAAATCGATGTAATCTGCGTATTCAGGTGAAGTGAAGTAATCGCTATTCTCAGGCCTGCCATGCGATCTGATGAGTTTCAACTTTTCACTAATCTCTTTTGAGTCGGTCACTACTGCCCCACCCTCACCCATCGTGATAACTTTATTCTGACAGAAGCTGAGTACCGCCGCATCGCCGAAAGCGCCGACCTTCTTGCCGCCAACCATCGCGCCGAACGCCTCCGCGGCGTCCTCTATCAAAAGTAGATCATTATCCTCGGCGATTTCCCTCAATTCCCGTATCAAACAAGGGGAACCTCCATAATGAACAGGGATAATCGCTTTTGTTTTCCCCGTTATTTTTTCTTTCACATCTTCTGGATCCAGTCCGTACGTTTTTTCCTCGATATCTGCGAAGACCGGTTTCGCGCCAACAAACAAGGGGGAGTTTGCCGTCGCGATAAACGTGAAAGACGGGACGATCACTTCGTCTCCTTTTCCAATGCCATACGCCAGTAGGGCTGCGTGTAAAGCCGAGGTTCCAGAGTTGAAAACCACGGAATACTTCGCTCCGATATATCCAGAAATCCCCTTTTCAAACTCCTCAACATGTGGACCGATCGCCCAGTACATTCCCTTTTCTATGGCGTTTTTTACCGCTTGGACATCTTCCTCGTCCCAGAATATCTTAAACAATGGGATTTTCCAATTTTGGGGCATTTAACCATCATTGTAATACATCGCCCAGCTTAAAATAATCTGAAGCTTGTTCTTCTTTTCGGAGTTTATTGATTATGATGAAACCATCCACTGTTGTAACTTTGACTCCTCCTGACCCTGTTTTTCCAAAAATTAACCCAGGCAGCGGCGATATCCTTTTTCTGATATGTGGCAGAATAGTTTCCTCTATTACTGTCTTTTCTCCCTTGTAATTGACAAACGCTCCTGGATACGGATACGCCAACGCACGTACCTTGTTGTGTATATCCAAAGCCCTTTCAAAGCGGAAATCGATGAGCCCATCATCCGGTCTTCTCCTCGGAAAATAACTTCCTTCAAAGGGGCTTTGGGGAATCGGTTTGACCTTCTCTTTCTTCAAAAGGCGGAGAGCTTTCAGGACCATCTGGGGAAAGCTAGGCAACCCCTTTAGCAATACATCTATTGCTCTTTCGTCTCTCGATACTCTCATAACTTTCTGAAGGATGATGGGTCCTCCGTCAATCACCTCCGTCATGAAATGAACAGTTATCCCGACGCTCCTTTCTCCGTTAATGATGGCCCAGTTTATGGGGGCCCTCCCTCGATACCATGGCAGGCACCCGAAGTGAATATTTATGATTTTATTTTCGAATTTTTTCAATATTTCCTCTCGGAGTATCTGGTGGTAGGAAACAACGACGATATAGTCCAGGTCTATTTTTGTGATCTCTTTCAGAAATTCTGGAGAATTTACATCAGCGGGCTTAAAGACGAGCAGATTCAGTTCCTGTGCTACCGCCTCAAGGGAGTCATATACTCCAAACTTTGCAAACCTTTTGGATGCCTCCTTTTCCTTTCTGTTGAATTCGTCCGTTTCGGTCACGACTCCAACTACTAGATAACTTTCCGAAACCAGAGCCGATAAGACCATGCATGCCCATTTTCCGTGTCCCATCAGGAGGATTTTCGCTTTATCGGCTTTGCTGGGCCCCCCCCCCACCACAGCGCCTTCCGGAACGTCTTTGTTTACAAACGAACATGCTGCGACAGTCGCATTTTCGCCTATGGTTACTCCGGGCATAATCACCGTGTGGGATCCCACCTTGGCATTCCTCTTTATCGTGACCTTTCCATTCTTCCCATCAATTGTGGACTCGGAATAGATAGAGCAATGAGAACCTATTTGAACGTTTTCTTGGATATCAACCCCATACTTTGCGTTGATGTAAGTGAAGGCACCTATGTCGGTGTTTTTCCCCAGTTTCAGGTTTTCGTGATGCCGGCACATCCAGTTCCACTTGGTCATTCCTTTCTCATCGAATTCTGGGGGTTTCCAATTTTTGAATCGCTTGTCCATAGTAACCATCAATAGATAATTTTCTTCTGCAATAAAGATGGCGTGATTTCGATTTCAGCCAGTATTTTTACTATCCTCTGTGCGGCCCTTCCGTCACCATACGGATTTTTGCATTTTCTAACTTTTTCTCTAAATTTCTCGCCATAAAGTGCTTTTTTCACAGCGTTGACAATCTCTTTTCTCTCGTATCCAACATCTATTACATTCGTGGATCTTTCTCGCCCCGCTTGTCTAGTGCCTATGTTGACGACAGGTAGGTGAAACGATGGTGCCTCGATGATTCCGCTGCTCGAGTTTCCAACCATAACATTCACTACCTTCATTAGGCCCAAATAATCGGCATATGGGATACTCTTAAAGGATTTAATGAACGGATATTTTTCGTATTTTTTTATCATGTTTATCATCCTGCGCCCACCAGCATCCGCATTTGGGTAAATCAAAATTGTCTGGTGTTTAAGTTCAACAATTGCGTCCAGCGTCTCTTTTATCTGATGTGCCGCTTCGTTAGATTCTGTCACAACCGGATGCTGCAAAACCAATAAAATAGGTTTCGATAAGTCGAGAGAATATTTTTTGGAGAGTTTGGTCCATTCTGGCAACTTTTCATTTAATATTGTATCTAAAGCGGGGGCACCAACCACAAAAACTCTTGAAGGATCCTCACCCATTTTTATTATCCTGTTTGCGCTTTCTTGAGTAGCCGGGAAATGAATGTGTGCTAACTTGGTAATCACATGCCTAACTGAATCATCAACACCCCCGGAAACCTCTCCACCGTGTGAATGGGCTATCGGAATACCGATATATGACGCAGTAACTGCTCCAGCAAGCATTTCAGCTCTGTCCCCCAGGAGGACGAGAAAATCCGGTTTTGCCTTCTCCAATACTTCAGTCATTTTTTCGATGCATTTACCGATTGATTTCACCATCGCAACTCCGGTGTCCTCCGCATGAAGCATTTCTACTTTTGCATCGATTTTGAATCCATCTTTTCTTATTTCTTTGATTGTGTATCCAAATTCTCTTGAGAGATGCATTCCGGTCACTATAAGCACAAGTTCAAGACGCGGATGTGCCTTTATCGCTTTAAGCACTGGCTTCAGAATTCCGTATTCCGCCCGGGTACCGGTAAAAACGGCGATCTTTCTCATCCTATCCCGTCAATTTTTCAAACGTAATGGGCTCGTCCACCTTTATATCCTTCTTCGCCCTCTTTCCAATAACTTTTTTTAGATACTTAGGATTGAGACCTGTGCCCGACCTCTTGAGATCCAGCATATCCTCAGCTATCACGGTGCCTTTTGATATGTCCACCTTGGCCACTATGCTTCTCCTCACGGCTTTCTTCATGGCCTCCTCACTTTCGGTTGGCCTCTTTACCCCATTCCCCAAGGCTTTTTCAACCTCTCTGATGTGCTCCACCATCTCCCTAAATTCGCCCGGTTCTAGGGAAGCTTTGTGATCTGGTCCCGGTAGTTTTCTATCTAATGTGAAGTGTTTTTCGATGATTGTTGCCCCCAAAGCCGCAGCCGCTATCGGAACGGTTGTGCCAACGGTATGGTCGGAGAGGCCTACCGATAACCCAAACATATGCATTAGGGTTTCCATAGCTCTAAGATTGGTCTCCTCAACTTTTGCAGGATAGTTGCTTACACAGTGGAGCAAAACAACTTCTTTCGCTCCCTCCTCCATTATCGTTTTCAGCGCCTCTTCGACCTCACCCAAATTTGACATGCCCGTGGACATGATTACCGGCTTTCCCTTTCTCGCTGCATGTTTGAGCAACGGGAGATTGGTTATCTCGCCAGATGGAATTTTGAATGCTGGTACTTTCAGCTCATCGAGAAAATCAATACTTTCCTCGTCAAATGCGGACGCCAAAAAGATGATATTTTTTTTCTTCGCGTAGCCAGAAAGTTTTTTAAAATCGTCCCTCGTCAACTCAAGTTTCTTCAACATATCGTGCTGGCTGCCTGCCCCCGTGCTCCTTTTTTGATACGCAGGTTTCTCGGCGGTCTTTGTGACCAACCGCTCGGCACGAAAAATCTGAAACTTGACCGCGTCAGCGCCGGCTTTTTTTGCCGCGTCGATTAGCTTTTTAGCTAGGTCGAGTTTTCCGTTGTGGTTTACCCCGGCTTCCGCAATAATAAAACAGGACTTTCCCTCCCCTACCACCTTATTCGAGATTTTTACATTTTTCACAAATTTTACCCCAGTCCATTTTTTTCAAATGTCGTCAGGCAAGCCTTTTGAAACCCGTGTGGGCAACGGGACCTCTCAACAATTTCCTGACCCTGCCACTCTCCGCTGCTTTCTTTATAATTTCAAACACTTCGCCGACATTCCTCAGATATTTCGATACGTGCGCCTTGGTATGGCTGTACGAAGCGTACAGGCTCTTCGAGGCTAGGAACCCCCTGTCCAACATCTCTTGGGTGAACAGCGTGTGCATGGCTTGGGCATCGTCGTGCTCGAACGCGAATGTGGTCAAGGGAGGTATTCCCATAGTTCTTATTTTCAGGTCGTGGGCATCCGCAAGTCTTTTCCAACCGTCGCTGACCAAATTTCCGATTTTGCACAGGTGTTTTGGCACATTATTTTTTCGCATTTTATTTATGGTGACGATGGAAGCCGCGGGACCTATTCTATCGGTCCAATAGGTGCTACTTATGAAGCTCTCTTGGGCAACGTCCATGACTTCCCTCTTGCCCACCACCGCAGCCATTGGGAATCCGTTGCTCATGGCTTTCCCGTATACCGCGATATCTGGGTAGACCTTATACAGCGCGTGAATTCCACCAACATTCATACGCCATCCCGAGGTTATTTCATCGAATATCAGGACAGCGCCGATTTCATCCGCAATTTTTCTAACTTTTTTCAGGAAATTGTTTTTTGGCTCTTGGTGCCTTATAGGCTCCATCGCTATCACGCCGATGTCCTTATTTTTTGATACGATATTCTCTAGCTCTTCTATTTTGTTGTAGTTGAATGGGATCGATGTTCCAATCAGACACCTCGGAACGCCCTTGGGGTCTAATCCTGGAAGCAGATGCCCATCCAGATTCTTTTCGTTTGCCAAATTGGCTGAGAGATACCAATCATGCCAGCCGTGGTAACCACAAAATGCTATTTTGTCTCTTCCAGTATATGCCCGCCCAATCCTGATAGCTACCGCCATAGCCTCCCCACCTGTCTTCGTGTATCTCACCATGTTCGCCCACGGATTCAAACCCAGCAAAAGCTCCGCCAATTCAACTTCTTCGGGGCAGTTTAGAGTAGTCATCGGAGCCAAGTCTATCGCTCTTTTCACCGCTTCATTTACATCAGGGTCGGCATATCCGAGCACACAGGCTCCGATGCCCATGTACGACATATCGATTAACCTGTTGCTATCAAGGTCCCAAATTTCGTCGCCCTTTGCCTTCTTGAAATAGGCCGGCCACTGCGCCGGAAGAAACATCTCAGAACGTTTAGAAAGCAACTGGGTCCCCCCAGGGATTACTTTTTTCGCAGCTTTCCACAACTTTGGGCCTTTTTTTATTTTCACGGCTATCGCCCCGAAGCGAGGCTAATTTGTTTCCCTATTTCAGAACTCTTTTCGGCTGCGTATAAAATCTCCAATATTTTCTTATCATCCTCAAAACTGTATGGGTATTTTTCTTTACCTTCTATCGCCCTGACAAATCTTTCCATCTCTTCTATGTACATTCTCTCCCCTATGATGTATCCTTTTTCCGGCTTGCCTTCTTCTGTTGAGTATTCCTCCCATTTTTTCTCTCCAGCTGTGAAAACTTTTACGACATTTGCGTTTCGATCCCATTCGATTGTTCCCTCTTCTCCGAGTAGCCGAAAAACACGAACTGGTGCTCTAGCTACTACGTCAACGAGCATGTGTCCAAGGGCACCGCTTTTGAATTTTAGAAGCACTTGATAAGTGTCATCGATGTCGACATCCAAATCCGATACTTTACCTTTTAAGCAAGATGTCGCATCCACATCTCCAAGCAACCAAGTTAACCACACAAGCTCGAAGGGGACTATCTCTCTAGCAGCTCCGGTGGTCCTCCTTGCGACGTAAAACTTCCTGTAGTCCTCCCACGGATGCCAATCTGGCAGGTATTGTCCAGAATGATATGTAAATGCAAGTGGCTTGCCAACAGCGCGTTCGTCTACTAGTCCCTTTATTTTTTTGATTGCGGGGTGGAACCTCATTGTGCAGGACGGTGCCGCGACTATTTTTTTACCCTTGATTAGAGAGATCAGCTTGCCCATTCCATCATTGACGACGCTCGCCTCAGTGAAGAAATGCTTGTTTTTTCGTGCTGCAATCATGGCATATTTCATGTGCAAATCTGGCGGAGTGGAGATAATCAGAGCAGCCGGATTTTCAATCATGGCTTCTTCGAACTCTCCAAATGTTTTGATTTTATATTTCTCTTCGGCTTCCTTCCGCCTGTCCTCCCTGAGGTCGAATCCGATTATCTCACCTGCTTTAAGGTACTGCAAATTGCGGATGCGCCTTTTGCCCATCGAACCTAACCCTACGACTAAAAACTTCATACAGTTCACTCCTTGATAGCATGGACTACTTTCCACGTTAAAACGATATTCCCGATTATTTGCAACTTCCCCGATGTATAACTGCTGAACGGCAATTCCTTTTTTCTTTTCATCTTGATGTTGACTTCGTCTTCCAAGATTTCCACTTTCCCCGCTCCGACCGCCCTGAGATAACCAGCGAACTCTTGAATAAATATTGTAAAACTCGTACGGCGCGTTTTGACTGTGTCCCTCCTTGTAAATTTTTATAATGTAAGTGAAATCGCCCAACAGAAGCCTGATGAAAAGGTGCTTCTTCGTAACTCTGGCAAGCTCTCTTACAGCTTTTTTCCAGTTTGGAATGAATGGAAGAACCATGTAACAGATAACAATGTCGTAAGAGTTATCCTCGATTTTTAAGTCGAAAATGTCTCCCTTGTCAACTCTAAAGTTTTTTTCCTTAGCAAAGACTGATCGAGCTAATTTTAGATAATGCTCTGAAACATCTACGCCATAGTAAGATATATTTTGGTCGATTTTTTTGAGCGAGGGGTAAAAATGACCAACACCGCAACCGACATCCAGGACCTTCATCCCGGGTTTGTACACCTCCCGCACGAGCTTGACTAGCTGTTTTACTTGCTCCATTTCCGGCTCCTGACCAAAGGCTCGCTTTTTCATTAATTCCCCGTACGCTCCCTCCTCCCATAGGCGCTCCCAAACTCTTTTGTTGCTCACAGGGTTCACCCAATTTTTTTTAACTTGGGCTTAGCATGCTCTTTTAGCCTTGCCTCGTACGCTTTTTGCACCTCTTGGTTTATTTTGGCGATTTCAGGATTTTCTTCGAGCAGTTTCACGACCTCTTTCAGCGGGATAATTTTGCCGGATTTGTAAAGTTTTTTGAAAACTGCTCTGAAAAATTCTAGGTCTTTAGGGTAGTCAAGCGTCATTCTGGACTCGGGATGTTTCAGGTCATCGCTCGCGTCCAAGTACTTTACCTCGAAGAGACCAGTATCGACGAAGTAGCCTCCCCAAACTTCAGTATCAGCTTCTTCCTTGAGCTGGCAAACCCTCTCAAGAGCTTCCACTTTTATACCGATGGGAACCGCGCCGACAGGGAAGCCTCGCCAGGCGATATAATCCGCGTTTGTTTCTTTAAAGTGGTCTATCGTCTGATCTACCAGTTCTGGGTCACATAGTATGTCATCACCATCTATATTCACGATGAAGTCCAGTCCATATTTTTTCGCGGCTTTTAGATACCTGTCGAGTTTGTCTTCTGGACTACCTCTGAAGACCTCGATATCATTTCTGCGTGCCACATCGACTAAGATATCGTCGTCTGGGTGAGTGGATGTACAAAGCACGACAAGGTCAGGGCGCTTCGCGGCCTTTGCACGATCCATGAGGTGCTCTATGGTCGTTCGTCCCTCTATCTCAAGTAACGCTTTTTTTGGCAATCTGGTCGACTTCATCCGCACGGTTATAAAAATAGCCGTTTTCAATCAATCACCGATTAAATCACATTATCGGGGGTGATGGGGTCGTTTTTCTTCATGCTCTTGGCGGCGGTCTTGCCCAATAAGCGTTCGATTTCATCCGGAAAAATCCCTTCATCCGATCTTTTGAACGCCAGTTTATCGCGAGTTATCTTTTCCCCCTTTTGGATGTCCCTAGCCGCGACTGTTCGCTTTCGGGCAATCTCCCGGTATTCCCGCTCTGCTTTTGATAAGGGTCTTACATCGGAAAAACCAAACGCCTCCTCTATTTTCCTGAGGTTGACGACGAACTTTTTAAAGACAGGCGAATCGAGCGCAGATTCGAAGTCTTCGCCCCTCAGGTTCCTATCATGGGTAAGATGCTTTTCGATGACTTTTGCTCCGAATGCTAGTGCCACGAGCGGAATGACGAGAGCTAGATCGGAGCCCCCATCCGTGTGGTCTGCAAAACCTATGGGAACTTGGAATTTTTGCTTCAGAGTTGGTATAAATTTCAGATGCATGTCCTCCAGCTTAGTCGGATAGCTCTGGAACCCGTAAACCAGCACGAGATTTTCGTTGCCTTCTTCCTTCATCCAAGAAATGGCCCTCTCTACCTCTTCCATTGTGGCGCCACCCACCCTCAGAAACACGGGTTTTTCCTTCTTCGCCACTCCCCTCACGAGATTTTCCTCGGCGAGCGACGCCGGAGAGACCACATAAGCATCCGCCTTTAGATTAGAAGCGAGACCAACACTCGGAAAGTCGTTGCACATCGCACATATTAGCAGCCCATTTTTTCTGGCGTACGGAAACAACTCAGCCCAAGCCGCTGGAGCCAGGTTAATTCGGCTCAGATATTCGTAAATGGGCAGTGCTTCCTTGCCCGCTGATACGCGCCCTTTCCCAGTCCTGTACTGCGGGACCATGTAATTTTCCATGAATGTGAGGTGAAAACAAATGGCGTCTGCCCTCGCATTGGCCGCTGCGTCTATTATCTCTTTCGCCTTTTCAACCGACCCGTCATGTGACCATGCCATCTCCGCGATGACGAATGTGGGATGTTGATCACCTATCTTTCTTCTACCAATTCTTATTGTTTTCAAACTTCCACCTCGCTTTTGAACAACCCTGATTTCACTACAAATTCCGCCAATAAAAAGTCAAACTCATCGTCTATCCCAATAGAACTGATCCTGTCCATAATCAAACCTTTCATGCTTTTGGGATTGAAACAAGGCGATTTTTCACTGACCCTATCGAAATACCTCCTCCGAGTGATTATCAGTCCATCGCTTATTCTGAAGAGTTTTGGTAACTCTTGCCTGCGAAGTGGTTTGTTCATGCCTCCAATCAGCTCTTTCAAATTTCCCTCTTCATTCCTTTCGTAGACAAAATATGGGTGGTAACCCGACTCAACCTCACACACACCTATAACTGAGTCAAAATCGGAGGTCAACAACATCCTCAACCCCGCGTTTATATGTTCATGAGTCCGAAACGGCGATGTCGGCTGAAGAAACGCCACGATTTCCGGATGATATCGCTCTTCTTTTTCAAGATAATGCAAGGCGTGCAGAAGAACGGAGAGCGAGGACGCCTCGTCCATCGCTAGCTGCTTGGGCCTCAAAAACGGAACTTCTGCACCATATTTTCTCGCTATTGCCGCTATCTCTTTGTCTTCAGTTGAAACTATGGTACGGTCGAGCTTGCTGCTGAGCGCGGCATCTATTGTGTAGCTGATTAGGGGTTTTCCTCCGAGGGGTCTGATGTTCTTTTTCTGGACCCCTTTAGACCCGCCTCTTGCAGGGATAATTCCGACCGCTAGAATGGTACCTACCTCTTTTTAAGGTCTGAAACAGGTACGTAGCACTTACTGCATATCGGGATTTCGGAATACCTGCTGGCGATATGGGCACTTCGAATTTTTTCATATTTCTCGTTGTGCCAGATGTCCTTCAGTTTCTCTTTCCTAGCGTCTCCCATAATCGATTCCCTTTTGTTGTCGACACAGCATAAGGTGACGATACCATCCCACATTATGAACATTCGTTGGAACAGTTGAGCGCAGACGAAGTTTGGGTTGTAATATTCAGGATACCCCTTCCATTCTTTTGTATAATCGATGAGTTCCCCGTAGCCTACTAGGTCTATCCCAAGCACCCCGAAACCAAATTTTTTGTAATCCTCAAGTTCCTCCCTCGGGTTCCCCATTACGACCATTGAGGCCCGCGTCTGCACGTGTTTGTAGCCGAGTTCGTTCCTGAGTTCAACAAACTTCTTGATGTTGGCCACAACCCGTTGAAAGTCTGCCCCGATTCTTATCTGGTTATATTTTTCCGGATAGGGAGAATCGACCGAGAAAAATATGCTGTCCAAACCGGCATCGAGAAGCTTGCGCGACATATCCTCCGTTAGGGCGACGGCATTTGTGTTGAACATGACCTCAATAACCCCCTTTTCCTTGGCGTAACTCACCTGTTCAACTACATCGGGGTGGATCAGGGGTTCGCCGAGATAATTCAACTTCACGGAGCACAGTCCATTCTCAACTCCCTGGTCAATCAGTGACTTGTATAACTCGAAATCCATGAAACCGACCTTCCCCGTCTTTTCGACCTCCCCGATCGTCCGGGGGCACATCGGGCACTTCAAATTGCAGGCGTTGGTCGTCTCTATGTCCAAGTGAATAGGGAAATCGCCCGCGTACATTTTTTTAGGGTACTCTTCCCAATTGCGGCGGTATTCCCAGTACTCTTTTCCTCTGGATTTCTCCCAATCCATTATGTCTGGAGTTCTTCTGACCTCTCCATAGGTAGCATACGGGTCGATTTCTTTGGTCATGGTTTAACTTCACCCCTTTCTGATTAATGAAACTATCAAATCCGCCACCCTTTCGTGTGCCTTCCCGTCCACCTTGTAAAATGCTTCTTTCAGATATTTTTCCCTCTTTATTTTTAGGTCGTTTCGTACATTCTTATCATTTAAGACTTTGTCGAGTGTGCTTGTCAGGTCATCGTCTTTTTCCACCTGCATAACTGCCTTTTTATAGGGGTCTTCCCTGTTCGATAAAAATCCCTCGATGACGACAACATCCTTGCTTAGCATCAGCCCCTCAATATCTGCGGTTGACCCAAAGCTTAACAATAAATCTGAATCCTTTAAAACTGAATACAAGAATTCTTTACCAGGCCTTTGAATTATTTCTACATTCGTTAGCTTCAATGACTTAACGATGGATTCGTACTCAGATTTATATTTTTCACTGGGGTGCAGTTTAATTATAATTTTTTTAATGTTTTTCACTTTACTGATCTGCATTAGGTACTTTCGGATGTGATCGAAATACTCATTTTTTCCGATAAATTTGTATTCGACGAGAGCTGTGGGCAAAAGAGTTACAGTTTTACCTAAATTTTCCTCTTCTTTTTTTGATTTGTATTCTACAATTTTGTCGAAGAAAGGCGAGCCCGTTATGAAAATATCTCTACTCTTTATTCCCAATTTCAGTAATTTCTTTCTCTCTTCATTTCCAGACGCAGCAAAGATGAGTTTACTATAGAACTCCTCTCTGAGGTATAGCGGGACGGCATAACCACCGTATCCATGTGGAGAATAAAGAATTTTTTTATCCAACTTGCAAGCCGCTCCGAATAAAGCCGATTCGTAGATTCCAATGATGTTGGTGAGATATATCAATTTTATATCGTGTTTTTTGATTATCTTTTTAAAAGTCAGGTAATACTTTATTATTGTCTTCATTATCTCTTGAGAAAAAAGGAAATTCATTTCACTCTCGATGAATTTCCAATAATTTTTGCCATTGTGGGTGAACAACGATTTTTTGTCGACTTTTTTCCATTTCTTTGCCAGTTCTTGGGACATCTTTTTGCTTTCCTCGATTATCTCTGAATCGATGTACGAGTATAACAAGTTCTCGAATTTTTTTAATCTAAAAAGCGAGTTTCTGGAGATTGGATCACAAATCAAAACTAAGGGCTCTATATCCAGTTTTTTCAAATCTTTTATAACATCCCCCAATCCCAGAAATTCTAACTGACTATTCTTTTCGAAAAGTTGATTAGTATACGCGAGGAACAAAATGTCTGTCG
The DNA here is from genome assembly GCA_964514965.1 of Hadarchaeota archaeon (SeqCode). GTDB lineage: Archaea > Hadarchaeota > Hadarchaeia > Hadarchaeales > Hadarchaeaceae > DG-33. The sequence goes on from CAZETV010000001.1 coordinate 423,595, forward strand.
CACCACTCCCCCTTGATTTTTTTACTTTCGCACTAGAAAGCCAGATTTTAAGCTTTTCGTTGAGGGTCAAACCTTTTCTCAGGATTAATAGTTCCAAACTATCTAGCGAAGATGGAGGTTTATCCTCTTTCGCGTCCTTTTCTATGCCATCCAGACTTCTGAATGGTTTCGGTATCTGAGGTGCTTTCAGGAGAGGTTCTAAAAAGTACCAGAGGGGTATCCCGTCTACTTGAAATACTTCGTTGAACTTTTGGGAATCTACTTTTTTTCTGGCAACTTCAAGAATCTCACGGAAATTTCCTGTCATATCCTTAACCTGTTTACCCCCTCGTTTTAAACTTCTTCACCGCTTCGGTTTACACACAACAATGAAATTTGATGAAAACTGCGGAAAAATTTTGAATAACCATTTCCAAGCATCGTCGTAATAGTAAAATTCTTCGATTTCAAATTCATGACGATCAAGCAGTTCTTTAAATGTCTCTCGGGAGAAAAACATGCAGTGTTGTGGGTTTATATTTGGGCGTTTAATCAAATAATCCTTTATAAACATCGCGCCGTGCGCATTATCCGTCGTGATTATGAACACCCCGCTTTCCGATAAGTGCTTTTTCATATTCTCTAAGAAGATACCCGGGTTGTCGAGGTGTTCTATTACTTGCCCGGCAATTATAACGTCGAACTTTTCACCCAGATCACAATTGAGCGCATTCGCCACTATCGCGTTGTACCCCTGCTTTCGTAGCTCCTCAACTTTTTTGGATTCTATGTCTATGCCGACAACATGACTGGCGACCTCCGCGATGCGTTTGTGGAGCCAGAGAGGGTGGGTTGGCGGGACAGTATGCCCAACGCAGCCCACATCCAAAACTCTTTTCCCCTTACAATAACGCTGAATGAGCGCTATCCTATCGACGAGCCTCGATTTCTCCATTTTTTTCCTATACATCTCATGACCCCAGGATAGTTAGCGATGTTCTGTTATTTATCGTGAACGTTTCTCTAAAAATCTTATCAACCTTGTTAAAACACTCGGTTCCCCCATGTCTTTTGAGATATGGCGCAAAACTTCCACGTCCGCCTTTCCAATAGCCCCAAATAATAGGAGCGCGGTTAAATACACAAGGATGCCTATCCCGCCCACGATGAGGGCGATAGGGATAGCCGTTACGACTGAACGAAAGGCCAGAAGGAGAGCGACCATCACCGCATCAGCGAGTGCAATCCGCAGAAAAGATTTGGAGTTGTATCTCAGTTTGGTAAGTTTCTTGACGGCGTATGTGCCCAAAACGGTGATTAACACAATTGTAATAAGGTAACCAATCGCCGCTCCGTTTATCCCGCAGAGGAGCGTCAGTGGAGTCGTCACCGTAATCGTTAGACATGCGCCAACCCAATAAATTTTCGCGAAAACGCGCGGTTTTCCTATCCCGCACATGATTGTGTCGTTAACTTCCTCCAAACCTTGGAAAATAAGCGCGACAGACAAAAGGCTTAGAACGGTACTCCCGGCGATGAAAACACCTCCGCCAACAATCGTCAGGATAAATCCAGAAAAGAGAGCCATGCCGGTGGCAAGAGGCAGGAGGACGATGAAAACTAGTTTGAGAGCGGTTCTTACTGTGAGTTCAAATCGTCTCTTATCCTTCATCGTCCAGAGCTCCGAAACCGCTGGAAAAAGCGGCACCGAAACGGACCTCGAGAACATGATCACCAACAGAGTCAAGGAGAGGGACGCGAAGTAGTACCCTGCGTTTTCTATCGCCAGTGCGCCACCCAAAAGGAGGATAGGATACCACAAAAGGAATAGCCCCCCGATGCTGGCCAACCACATCGGTGCCGCAGTCGACAGCATCTTGCGTGGTATGTCGCTCTTCTCGCTTCCCTTTTTATACCTCTTTGGTAGGACGCCAGGCAAAAGCAAAAAACCTATGAAACATGCGACCGACATCCCGATTGCGACCCCAAGCAGCGCGCCGGTCGCGAAGAATCCAAACAATACGAGAGCGACGGAAATCGCCAAGCGCAGCACGGACCATGAAGTTTGCACGTATAAGTAGTACTTCATCCTTTGAAATCCCTGGAAGAAGGCCGTAAGTCCCACGATGAGTATGCCCGCTGGAAGCATCACTGCGGTCACAAGGAAGGCATTCGTATAATTTACGTTGTGGTAAACCCAGGAAGCAATCGGTTGGGCCAATAGTATCAATGCAGCTGAAAATATTGCGGATGATATGACTAGATATTTCACCGATATGCGTAGTACCTTCTTCGTCGACGCGACATCTTTTAGGGCCATGAATTTCGCAATGTACCTAACGGCCGCTGTGGGAATACCCAAAACCGCAACGCCCTGCAGTATGCTGAATAATGCCATGCCGACCCCAAAAATCCCGTATCCCTCGTCTCCCAGAAGCCTGAGCATGACGACTGTGAAAACTACATTTAAAACCATCATTATTAGGTAAGTGATGACAACGACGAAACCGCCTTTGACAATCCTCACACTTGGCTCCAAGAGTGACTCCTGATCAGACATATCTAACCACCTTTTGCCCTGGCTCAATTCAGTTTAACAAGCTAATAATATGACTCGCTTTGACAGAAGGGAATTCTAATATTGCGCAAGGTGTCGCTTTTGACACCTCCTTAGTTTTTATCGACTCCTCTTTATTTAAAAATGGGTAAACTTGTGAATATCACGTTCATGTATCCCGCGAGCGGTATCAGCCCTCACCCAGCGCACCTCGCATGGGCAAAATCAGTCGGTGCCGGTGTGGTGAAAACTCCAATGGGAATGGGTTTTTTCGACATCGATAAAATTCAGGACTCGGACCTCCTGCTGCTGGAATCTTTATACTGTGCGCCCTTCGCGAGGCGGTACAAGAAGAAAAACCCCAATTGCAAGATAATATCAATAATCGCCGACACGAGCTTCTGGAGCGAGCGTCTAGGCATCTTGAGAAAAATGTTCTACTGGAGGTATCTGCCGTTCGTGGACGGATTCGCCGCTGTCTCATACAGGATAAAGCGCGACATCCAGAATTACGTGGACAGGCCGGTGGTTGTCGTCAGGCCTTTCCTCGTGAACAAATTCAAGTTTCGGAGGCGCGGCTTCAACAAGAAAATACTGTTCATCGGAAACAAGGCGAAAGAAAAAGGCTACGACTATCTGATAAAATCTATGGAACATCTACCGGATTTCGAACTTTTTTTGGTGGGCGACTGCTGCAAGAGGATACGCGCCAAAATAACAAACGTCCACATGGAAGGAAGAGTCCCAAGCCTCAAACCTTATTTTGAAAATTGTTCGATTTACGCTCACCCCGCCGACTTCGACCCCTGCCCAGTGGTAGTCTGGGAAGCCATGTACGCGGGCTTGGTTCCAGTAATCTCCGGAGTCGGGCAGAGCGAGCTGTTTAAAGGAAGCCTTAAAAAGTTGGTTCTGACAAGGAACGACCCGAAAACGATTGCAGACAAAATTGCTGAGGTTTATGCTTTAAAAGGCAAAAGGGAACTGATCGAAAAGTGCAAGAAATTATCTAAAGAGTACACAAAAGAAAAAAGCATCAGGCGCTTCAAAAAATCATTTTATCGGTTGACGAAAGAACTTTGAGAGCCCTTAATCTTTAGCGACTTTTCCATATTCCGATTGATACCAATTAACTAGCGCTCTAACTCCTTGGTCTAATCCAATTTTTGGAGCAATCCCCAGCTTTTTCAGCTTCGAGATGTTCGCTTGGGTTTTCTGGACATCGCCCGGCCACGAGAGGCCCCCCTTGTAGAGAAGTTTGGTCTTGCCGCTCAGTCCTAATACCTCAAGCAACAAATGGGCCAGCTCCTTCATTGTGTAGGCCCTCCCAGAACCAACGTTGTACGCCTCCCCCTCCAGCTTCCCTTTTTCTGCGACCAGCAGCGCCGCGTTAACCGCGTCATCGATGTAGAGATAGTCCTTGGCCTGATCCCCAGTACCAAGCACCTCCAGTTCCTTCTGGTCCCGCTGGAGCTTCTTTAAGAGGTCGAACATCACTCCCTTGCGCGAGCGAGGGCCGTAGATGTTGTAGTATCTAAGGCTTGCGGTTTGGGCCCCGTAGAGGGAGCTGTAGGAGGAACAGTAGACCTCCGCAGCGGCCTTCGAAGCCCCATAGTTTGAGATGGGCCTGAGCGGATGTTCCTCAGAAGTGGGAAGTTCCGCATCACCGTAGACCGTGGACGAGCTGGCAAAGAGCACGGCCTTAACATCACCTTTCCTGGCGCACTCCAACACGTTTAAGGTACCAATGGCGTTCAGCTCGAAATCCTTCATTGGATTCTCAGCAGACTCCGCCACGCTGGACTGAGCAGCCATGTGGATAATCGATTCCACTCCTATGCAGGCGCGGGACAGTTCTCTCGTGTTAAGAATGTCCCCACGGATTAGCTTGAAACCACTGTCTTCCTTGAGAGCGGCGAGATTTTTCTCGAAGCCGTTTGATAAATTGTCGATCCCTACCACTTCAAGCCCCATCGAACGTAGCTTCTGCACTAGGTGGCTGCCGATGAATCCAGCAGCGCCTGTGACCAGCACCGTCGAACCAAATTTCAATTTCATTCCCAGTACCGCCTACAATTCACTAAACCTGAGCTTAAGTATGTTGACAAATATCTTGAAGCCGCTGGCAATAGTCGTCCCCCGCGCTTTAGAATATTTGGTGTACAAGCACCTAACCGGAGCTTCCCGGAGCCTCAGCCCCTTCCGCCTCGCTTGAATAATAATCTCGGACGAAACCTCGTAGTGGTTGCTGCGGATACGGATTCGCTTGAGCGCCCGCTTGTTAAACGCCCTCGAGCCAGATTGCGAGTCTGTAAGCATCCCGCCGAACACGCATGTTATCAAGTCCAAGCCGAAGTTGCCGACCCGCTTGTGGAGGGGAATGCCTAGGTGTTTTCGAACCCCTATTACGAGGTCGGCGCCGTTTAGGGCCTTGACCATAAGTCCGACTGCTTTTGGATCGTGTTGTCCATCGGCGTCGAAGGTGACGGCACAGTCCGCACCCAGCCTTTGGGCCTTCGCTAGTCCAGTTCGAAGCGCCGTCCCCAACCCCGTATTCTTTTTATGGCTAATGACAAGTGCCCTCTTCGAGCGAGCTATTTTAGCTGTCCGATCGCGCGACCCGTCGTCAACAACTATTATGTTGCGCCATCCCTCGCGCTTAAGGGCATCCAGCACCCTCCCGATTGAGCGCCCCTCGTTGTATGCCGGCATCACGATCCATACCTTCATTTTAGAAACCCCAGCAATTTCTTGACCCCTTCCTCGAGCGAGGTCTTTGGTTTGAAGCTTAAGATTTTCTTAGCTTTCGTGATATCGGCCAGACTGTGCTTGATGTCGCCACTCCGGGGAACCTCGTAAATTGGCTTTAGTTCGCTCTTACCAACCAACCTCAAGAACACTTCACAAAGTTTTTTAATGCTCGTCGCCTCTCTCGTCCCGATGTTAATTACCTCCCCCGCCACGCTTTTCCGCTCGAGGGCAAGCAAATTTGCCTCGACGACATCACTCACGAAGATGAAATCCCGCGTCTGTTCGCCGTCGCCGCAAATGATCGGTGGCTGGTCGCTGCGGAGGCGTTCGAAGAATTTCATCATTACGCCCGCATATTCACCAAAAGTTTGTCTCGGCCCGTATACGTTGAAATAGCGGAGGCAAACGGTCTCCAGCCCATCCCGCTCGTGGAATATCAGACAGTTTTTCTCAGCCACGAGTTTCGAGCTAGCGTATGGTGAAAGCGGTTGGGGTAGCGCGTCCTCGCTTATCGGGAGTTCGGCCTGTTCACCGTAAACCGCACAAGACGAAGCGAAAACGAATCGCTTGACACCATGCCCCAAGCTGGCTTTGAGCAGCGCCAGCGTCCCATCAACGTTCACGCTCTGGGCGAAATCCGGGTTTTTAATCGAGAAGGGCACACTTATCATCGCCGCCTCGTGGATGACAGCATCAACCCCTGCCAAAGCCTGTTCGACCGCTTCGACATCCCTGATATCGCCTTGAATGAATCGAAACGAGGATTTGCCTATGTGGGTTTTCAAGTTGTCCATGGTGCCGCTGGAGAGGTCATCAAGTACGGTAACGGAGTGGCCCCTAGCTAGAAGCCCGTCGACCAAATGCGAACCAATAAAGCCCGCCCCTCCGGTCACCAGAACCTTCATCTCTACCCCCTCTATTTTTCATGACTAGACTATAATAGACAAAGCCTACGAACATCCAAACCCGCTCACCTACCTATCGATTAAGCTGAATTATTATAAGGTTCAAAGCGAAGAAAGAACGGAGGTTGCAAATGCGAGTGCTCGTCACGGGTGGCGCCGGCTTCGTAGGCTCAAACCTCGTTGAGGCGCTTGTCGAGCGGGGCGACGATGTTACTGTGCTCGATAATTTTTCGACGGGGACGGCGGAGAACTTGGAGAAGGTTCACGACCGGGTAAAAACCTTTCAGAGGTCCTGCACAGAGCTCCTAAAATTGAAGCTTCAACCCAAGCTGATATTTCACCTTGGCATTCCCTCCAGCTCACCCATGTACCGCGATAACCCACTGCTCGTCGGAGAGGCGATAAGCGGCTTCATGAACGTGATGGAGCTCGCCAAGCAAAATCAAGCAAAAGTAGTCTACGCCTCCAGCTCGAGTATGTACCGCGGCTGTCCGAGACCCAATCGCGAGGACATGCAGACCGCGCCATTCGACTATTACACCGAGGCCCGACTTGCGATGGAACGCCTAGCGCGAGTATACCACCAGTTTCACGGCGTTTCTTCGGCAGGGCTGCGCTTCTTCTCTGTCTACGGGCCCCACGAGCGGGCGAAGGGAAGGTATGCAAATATAATAACCCAGATGATCCTTAACGATGAATTCACCATTTTCGACGATGGTTCCCAGACGAGGGATTTTACCCACGTGGATGATATTGTTAGGGCACTTGTCCTTGCAGCGGGGAAGGATGGGGCTTTTGTTTTTAATGTCGGGACCGGGCGAGAAACGTCTTTCAATGAGGTGGCGAAGTTGATACAAGAAGTAAAGCCGCTAAAAATCAAATACGTGCCAAATCCACTAGAAAATTACGTCGAACAAACTCAAGCTGACATAAGCTTGGTGAAACGTGAGTTGTCTTGGGCGCCAACAGTGAAGCTTGAGGATGGGGTCAGGAGAACAGCAGAGTATTATGGGGAAGCACGACCCAAAAAACAGTAACAAAACTGTGATTTTATGAAAACATGGTTCAAGGAGCTGAGCTTTTCAACGAGCAAGGCACGCGAGGTAATCGATCTAACGAGCAAAGTTACCTCGGCAGTTCGAGAATCTGGCATAAAAAATGGTCTGCTCATCGTGCAACTTCCTCATGCGACGGCCTCGCTCGTGCTGAACGAGAACGAAAGCGGGCTCAAACAGGATTTATTAAACAAGCTCGATGACTTCGCGCCGGTGCGTGGGGGCTATCAGCACGACCGCATCGATGATAATGCGCACGCGCACCTGAAGTCAGCTTTCATAGGCTCCTCTCGAGTCCTGCCGATTGCCGATGGGCGCGTAGTTCGGGGCACTTGGCAGAGCTTTTTGGTGATCGAACAGGATGGCCCCCGTACCCGCAGACTCGCGATTTTCGTGATGGGGGAGTGATTGAGTGATAGCGTATTTGGACATTGAGACAACTTCGACGAAAGCCGACCGGGGCATGGTCGTGGCGATCGGCCTGCTCAAGGGGGAAGAGCCGGAAATCCGCTTCGCGGAAACCCCCGGGGAGGAGCGGAAGGTGCTCGAGTGGCTCCGCGATGAACTGGAGGACTGTGAGATGCTCGTGACTTGGTACGGTTCAGGTTTCGACATCCCCTTTCTTTGCACCCGCGCCTTGGCTCACAACATCGACCTCTCTAGACTCATCAACATCCCGATGCTCGACCTCTGCGAGTGGTCCCGCGGACATCTGCTCCTTTCCAGCTACAGGCTGAGCTCGGTAGCGCGGTTTCTGGGGATACAAAAGCCAGCCAATTTTCACGGAGCTGATGTCCTAACGTTGTTCAAGCTGGTCGAGCGCGGCGACCTCGAGGCGCGGAGGCTGATCGTCGAACACTGTAAGGAGGACATCGTGGTACTCAAGCTCGTCCACGAGAAGCTCAAGCCACAGGTCGAGCGCTCGGGATAGGGGTTGCTACGGAAGACTTTGAAAGAAGAGTAAGGGTCTGCACCCTCTGTAGGCTCCACCGCTCCCGCAAACGCTGAATACTTTCGCTTTTGCGGAAAGAGAAATAAAGCTAATTTAAGCCCAATTTGACAAAAAGCGGTGATTTTGGGATATTTTAAAAAGATGTGCCAAATACTTTCGGTGACCTCCCTCCCCCAAAGCGGCTTAAAAGCTATCTCCAATCCATCGGGCGGAAGGTGATTAAAATGAAGAGACGTTTTCGTTGGGCGCTCGACGAATGCAGCTTGAGAGAAATGTATCTGGGGGACCACAAAACGATTTGGGAGATCGCAAAATATTTCGGAGTGAGCACGCAAAAAGTCGTTTACTACCTAAGAAAGTACAATATAAGAAGGGTTGAGCGATGGGAACGTTATGGATTAAAACACTTCACGGTGAGACAGAGAGAGTACCTTTTTGGCTCGTTGTTAGGCGATGATTGCATCAGCAAGCATAAGGATGGGAAATATCCGTTCTTGCTAGTCTTCCATGGAATCGAACAAAGAGAATATGTTGAGTGGAAGCACGATATATGGGAACCAATAGTTCCGGGCGGGATAAAGAGAGGTATTCCCATAAAAACACCTACGGGAGTTTGTTACGCGGACCGCTTTACAACTGCAGCGCACCCTGATTTCACGGAGTTTTTTGAGATGTTTTATCAAGATGGCAGAAAAATTGTGAGCGAGGAAATACTTCATAACTTAACGCCTTTCTCGCTCGCTGTATGGTACATGGATGATGGATATTACAAAAGACGTCGAGGAAGGGCCCAGCTATCCACAAATTCTTTCACTTATGAGGAAAATGTCACGATTAAAAAATACTTCGAAGAGACGTGGGACATCTCACCAAATATTGGAAAGTCTGATAGCGGGACTCATTACATATGGTTCAACACCGGAGAAACAATCAAGTTCTTTAACGTGTTTAAAAACCATATTTTGCCTCTTTTTGGTTACAAGGTAGACTTGGAAAGAAAGTTGATGTGGAGACGCCTTTCGGGACAGGAATTGAGGTACATACGGGAAAACTATAACATAGAGCACCCTCAGTTGATAGCGTACAAGTTAGGTAGATCTCTTCAGTCGATTTTTAATGCAGCGCACAAGTTGGGGGTAACCCAGCCAAGAGGTGGCATAAAGAGATATGAAAAGTAAATATAAGGAGTGATTGTATACGCATGAGGAAAGTGGAAAAATTACTTCGGCTTGAAGCGGAAGCAAGGGCATGTAAGCGCTGTAGATTACATGAAACTAGAACGAATGTTGTATTCGGTTCAGGGGCAGCGGATGCGGAGATGATGCTGGTCGGGGAGGGTCCTGGGTTCACGGAAGACCAAACAAAAATTCCGTTTAGTGGAGCCGCTGGTAAACAATTAAATGATCTTCTACGCGAAGCTGGCTTGGAAAGGGAGAAAGTGCGCATTACCAACATAGTCCTGTGTCGTCCACCAAACAACAGAGACCCCGCACCCGACGAGATTGAAGCATGCCGCCCGCTTCTTGAGAGCCAAATTTCTGCGATAAAGCCAAAACTCATCGTTGCTCTAGGCAGAATAGCCGCACGCACGCTGCTCGGCAAACACGTGAGTATAGGCAGGGAGCACGGCAAACTATTTGACTGCACCTACGCTGGTGCGCGCTTCAAGCTTTTCCTTACCTATCACCCCGCCGCAGCCCTCTACGGCGCCGAGACGAAAACTAGATTACAGGCGGATTTCAAAAAGCTCGGACAAATCATCAAAAGTAGGGTATAACTAAATCAAAATTTCTTTAGATCGAAAACTTTCACTTTTTTTCGCTTCAGAAACTCGGCCGGAATATCCCAAATTGCCTTCGCCCGCTTGATTATCGCACGGTCACTGCTTGCGACGACATCAAATGAGCGGAGCTTCAAATCAACCCCGCCGATCGCTTGAGCATCGCCCTTCAGTTCCGCTTGCTCGAGTCGCTGCCTCACCATGCCTGAGAGCTCACCGCTCCTGCTCACTTGCTTGTCAAACAAGAGCTCGACGTGACTTGGCTTTGCTCTAGTGATAATCCGCAAAAGCTCCGCAAGCGCTCGTGTGGTTGCAGGAGATACGCGATACTTGCCGAATATCGCACGCAGGTCTCGGATGTAGCCATCGTCGCATCGCACAACTTGTTTGCGGGTGAAAATGCTCTCGAGTGTTATTAGGACGTTGTAGCCGTCAACACCTAGATGCTCGCCTCGAACGGCGCTTGCGCGGATAGCTTTTCGGCGATGCTCGGCTATTTCAAGTTTGGAGAAGACGCACCGCGCCAGCAGGTGGCGTTGGTTAAGCGGAAGGCGGTAGTGGTTGGCGACGAAGTTCACTGCTGACTCACGAGGGTAACCTTGGTTGAGCAGGTAACGCAAGTCCTCCACGGCGCACACGACTTTTCCCTGACCTGATATCACTCCAGACAAGTCGATCAACCTATCGCGTTTGATACCCTATTGTGATGTAGCTTCTTGAAGCCTTTGTTTTAACAGCTTTCTTTTTAGGATAGGGTTTAAAATACGCTGAAACAGGTCACTAATAGTTAAGGGGGTGAAAAAATGGATAAGAAAAGAAGAATTTCCCCGATAATTATAGTGATTATAGTAATAGTGGCTATCGCCGCAGTTGGCATCGGTTACATTCTCACGCGTGGCGCTGCGCCCAGTGGAGATATCGAAACAGCCACTAGTTTGAGCTTCAAAGTGGACACGACAGTAATGGGTACGGAATATACGATGACATTCAAGGGGAAAGACATTCAAAGTTCTAACACCAAGTTCAGAATCGATGGAACCATCGTTGACGAAGAATTCAAACTTATCATTTATACAGGTGAAGAAAACGCGTGGATGTGGATGTCCGCCACCGGTTGGCAAGATATCTCAGCGACGATGCAACCATATCTTGAGCAGTACCAGACACAATTCGATGCGTACAAGGAGGAATTATCTGACTGGACCGGAGGAGATTACACTTACACAGATCCAACGACAGGAGCAACCGTGAGGATCTACGACGTCGTGATAAATCCCGACCTTCCAGACACATTGTTCCAGATTGATTAGTCATCGGTTTAAGAAGGGAGCTAATTCAAGCTCTTTCCTTTTTATTCTAATCTTCATTTTTCTTACTCGATAAAGATCGCCGGCCTCATTGGAACCGCGAGCCTAGCGCGGTCCTGCGGGTCGTATCTCGCGGCGTCATCGGCTTTGAACACGCGCACCTCTTTCACGTTCAGCTGTTCTCGGATAAATTCGGCGGCATCGAGCAGAACCTGTAATTCATCGATCTCGGTTGTTTCCAAGATATCGAGTTCCTCCGAGGGCACACCGCGAAGCTCCTGCATCGTCTGTTGGAGGAACTTCGACAGGTCGGATTTTTGCAACCTGAGTCCCAATTTCTCTCCTATTTCCCGAAGCAGCGCGCCGAAGTCAACCTTTCCTCCCCCCACACGCTCCATGGCGATGCGATAAGCCCGCCACTTCCAGTCTTGCGCAACGTAAAGGCAGACCCGCTTAGGCTTTTCAACTTTTACCACGCGGAGGATTTTTCCTACATCCTCAAGCACTCGTCCGAGGTAGCTTTCCACCAGCTCAGCCCCCTCGTCGATGAGTCCCTCCTCCACCTTCGGCCAAGGAGCCACCGAGATGAAATCGCCCCCTTTTGCGCGTTCCCAAAGTTCTTCGCAAATGTGGGGCGTGAACGGGGCGAGCAAACGGAGCCAGACATTGAACACCATCTTAAGCATGTTGGCGCGTGCTTCAGGCTGCTGCGCCCGCTTCATGTACCATCGCAGATCTTGCATGAGGAAAAAGAAAGCGTGCTGTACGGCCTTGCGAGTCTCGAAAGCTTCGAGCGCTTCGGTCGCCGCTTGAACGTGTCTCTGGAGCCGGCTCAGCATCCACCGCTCGGGTTGGGCGAAGTTCGGACGTTCCGTCTCGGGCAACTCGAGAATCTCTTCGGCAAATGAGTAAAAGCGCTCCAGGTTCCTCCTCATCGCCTCAACCTCGCTGGTCCGCCAATCTAAGTTCTGCCAGGGTTCCGCAACCGACATCAAGTAGAGCCGCACCGTGTCAGCACCATATTCTCGAACGGCTTCGTTGATCGCGATGATGTTTCCCTTCGACGATGACATCTTCTCCCCCTCGAGCACCGCCATCCCGAACGAAATAATGCCGCGGGGACAGAGCCTGGGGAAGAGTATTACGTGATGGAAAATGTGGAAGGTAAGGTGGTTGGGAATCAGCTCGTTCGCCGACATTCGGTAGTCGAGCGGGTACCAGTACTCGAACTCACGACGCATCTGTTCAAGGGCCTGCCGATCGATTCCTGTGGAACGAGAAATCGAATCAACACTGCCCTTCCCGTGAAAAACGTAGTCGAAGACCTCATCGGTGAGCTTCGCGGGGTCTATGGTTTTGAGAATGTATGCAATCGTATAGTAAGCCATGTATATCGTCGAGTCGCTGAGTGACTCAATTATCCACTTGGGATCCCAGGGCGCTGGCGTCCCCATCCCTATGCTGCGAGTGCATGGCCACTCGTGGAGCCATCCGATGGTGTGCTCAAATTGTACTCGCGTCTCAGGCGGCACCAAATCCATCCGCGCCAAGCAAGCCCGCGCCTTTTCCTTCCAGCCTTCGTCCGCGTAGTTCAGGAACCACTGATCCTCGACAACTTTAACTGCCACGGGTGTGCCGCATCTACAGACTACCGGTTTTTCCGAGAACTCGTACATCGTGGCAGCCTCGTTGTTAGCCATCATATCATCGCGCACGGCCGTTTTGGCTCGCGAGACCGGCATGCCCGAGTATTTCGTGACCCAAGAGCGCATTCTACCTTTCGCAAACTCGTTTCGATAGACCTCAGCAGTAGCTTCTTCGAGGCGGGAGTCTGTTTGGTCCTTGATTCCAATTCGATTAACGACATCTATCGCAGGAGACTCGCCGAATCCTTCGACCTCGATGAGTGAGATGGGCTTTAGTCCTTTCACATCACTGGGATTTACCCCGTGAGCTTTGAGTGTGTCCGGGTGTTTTTGGAGTTCGAGTAGAGCGACGTGATCGTAAGGAGCATGTGATGGAACAGACCCAACCACTCCTGTAGCATTGTCCGGGTCAACGAATTTAGCAGGCAGGATTGGGACCCGCTTGTGGGTAAGCGGAACTTCAACTTCTCTACCGAAATTTATCTGAATCGGTGAAACCTCGCCAACCTGATATCCTTGCTCACGTAACTTCTCGACTGCTTGCTCACTCACGATCCATTTCTCGCCGTTCACTTGAGCGCCAACATATTTCACATCAGGATTGAACCAAAGATTCGTGACTCCAAAAACAGTTTCGGGGCGAAGCGTGGCAGCGGGGAGCACGTAGTCATCAACTCTATATTTCAACAAAGTGAACTCGACTATCCCAACACCCTCACCTTCAAGCAAATCGTGGTCGGTCACAGGGTTCCCACAGCCCGGACACCACTTCACTGGGTGCTTGCCTTTGACGATTAAGCCCATGTCGTACAGCTTGTGATATTGCCATGTGATGAATTTGCTGTAGGAAAGGTCGACGGTGGTGAACTCCCGCCGCCAGTCGATTGAATAACCCAACCATTCCATTCCTTTTCGGTAACTCAACTCGCTCTCGCGGGCGAAGTAGGTTGCGAAATAGTAGGGGTCTTCGAACTTTGACAGTTCGGACTCGACAACTCCATAGCGTTCGGTGAGCATCCGCACGAAGCTCGGTTCCCGGCGGGCAACCCGCTTGGCGGCCCCAACAATTGGGGTTCCTGTGAAGTGCCACGCCATCGGGAAAAGTACATTGTAACCCCGCATGCGCTTATATCGGGCGATTATATCTGACACAGTGTAGGTACGACCGTGGCCGATATGCATGGGGCCAGAGACGTACGGATAGGCGACGGTCAAGTAGAACTTGGGCTTATCACTGGGCTTGGCATCAAAGAGCTTTACTTTACGCCACTCTTCGTGCCATTTTGTTTCTATTTCCCGCCAGTTTACTATAGTCATGATTTATCCTTGTTTAATCGAGAATAAAAATTCTGCAGGCGCTCCTCTGACCGTGTCCACATTTTACATTTCTCAATATTTATCTAACAGATTAGGATACTACTCGTGGCCCCGCCAGAGTTTTTATACAAAGCTTGATGATGCGCAGCAGTCCCTCAACACGCTTGTTGCGTCTCACATACTTCAAGTGCTTTTCGGAGCGCGGCGATCAAATAATCCCCTTTCGGGCCGCCTCCTTGACCGAGTCCTGGTTTTCCACCGCCACCGCCGCCCAGCACCTTCGCGGTTTCGGCAGCTATCGCGCCGCAGTCAGCCCCCGCACGCACGGCTTCTTCTCCAGCCATCACCACAATCCTAGCTGTTGCATCGCGCACGCCAAGCACAACAACCAGCCTTTTATCTACCCGCGTCAGGGCTCTCGCGATTTTGATTAACTGATCCGTACTGGCGCCCTCAATCTCCTCGCATATCGCTTGCACCCTCCCCACCTGCTTGATTTTCGACCGCAGTTCGGTGACCCGGAGCTCAGCCAGCCGACCGCGTAAACTGTCGAGCTCCTTCTGCAGTGCCTTCCACTCGTCAAAGAGCTGCTGAGCCGCTGCCGCCGTTCGCTCGGGCGTGGCACGCAGGATTTCTGCCGCTTTGGCGAGTTGCCGCTCTTGTGCTTGCACGAACTTCAGCGCGGCATCTCCAACAGCAAACTCGACCCGCTCGACACCATCTTGAATCCGTTCGGTTCGTGTAATTTTTATAAAACCAACTTCACCCGTGCGCGAACAATGAGTTCCGGCGCAAGCTTGAGTATTCCAACCCTCAGCTTCTACCACCCTAATTTTCTTTCCCGGCACGATTCCTCCTTGGTAAAGGTCGAAACCGTACTTTCGCTCGGCCTGATTTCGATCCATCCACTCAGTGTTCACTGGGCGGTTCTCCATCACTATCTCGTTCGCCAAATGTTCGATTTCCCGCAGCTCCTTGGGCTCAATGCGCTTGAAGTGGGAGATGTCCAATCGTGTGCGCTCGACCCCCTTCTGTACCCCGTGCTGCCAGATGTGGTCACCAAGCACTCGTCGGGCCGCCCCAAGCAGAATGTGAGTCCCGGTGTGGTGACGCATGAGAGCGCTGCGACGAGCCCAATCAATCTGCCCATGCACAAATTGCCCCATCTTAAAAGGATTCGGCTTCACGCGGTGCAGGATTATGTCACCATATTTTTTGACATCCACAACCTCGACCCTGGTTTTCCTGGCTTCAAGCGACCCAACATCGCTCGGCTGCCCTCCACCTTCCGGGTAAAATAAAGTTTGGTCGAGCACGACGTAATCATCTATTGTCCGCAACACTTTCGCTTTGAATTCCCGAGCGTATGGGTCTTTGTAGTAAATGGTTTTCGTCGGGGAGAGGCGGTTGAGTTTCTCCTTCGAGACAGGAGCCGCGGCTGCGGGCACACGTCTGGTTCGACTGTGAGATTTCGCAACCTTGATGTAAAAATCATCCGGAACCTCCACCACAACATCAGCCTTACTAGCAACCTCTTTCACGATGTCAGGCGGGAGCCCGTGACTATCATAGAGTTCGATGAGTTTCCCCGATGAAATGGGTTTACCCTCCGCGCGGAGCCCTCCCGCGAGTCGCTCAACCAGCTTGCTCCCCCGCAAAATTGCGTCCCGGTAGCGCCGTTCCTCGAGCCCGATTACATCCAAAATATAATCCTCCCGTTCTTTCAGCTCGGGGAACTGAGGCGTGAGCTGCTTGAGTTCGAGTGCTATTAGTTCCGCGAGCGGCGTTCTTAGTCCCAGCTCCCGAAGCAAACGTAGGGTGCGCCTGAGTACGACGCGCGCGAGGTATCCTTCCTTGACATTGCTTGGGGTTATCCTATCCCCAAACATGAACGCCAGACATCTCAGGTGGTCAGCAATTGCGTAGACGGCCTCGACCGAAACCAAGAGTTTATCCAACTCTTCAACACTCACACCCGTGCGGGCTGCGACCCTTTTCCGAAGCATGAGGAGGTCTCGCCCCGTCTCGATGTCCATTAGCCCGGCGAGTTTTGAGTTTTGTTCAAGTACGTCAGCTGGAGGCATGCGAATTCCAGCCAACTTGCACAACTGTTCAATCACCGGCCCGAGGATAGCATCATAGCTCGAAGCGACGCCTTGCGAGATCCAAGCTAATCGTTCCAATCCATAACCAGTATCGACAATCTTCAGAGGGAGCGGCGCATATTTGCCGTCCTTGTTTACATATTGCATGAACACGAGCGTCGCGAGCTCCAGCCCGCGCACGTTTACTTCAAAGTCTTCTCCAGCGTTTCCTCCACCCTCCCAGAAGTCCTGGATGTAGGAGATTTCATTGGGACGAATTCCCAGCTCTTTAGTCAAGAACTCATGGCAGAGGGCAACGGTTTCATCATTCCAATAGATGCGTTGGCGGCGGGAGTTGAATGCGTGGTGACCGCCCATGAAGAAAAGCGTGAAGTGTCGCCCCGAGCGCCCGACATTGTCGATATCCTTTAGGCGGATACTGGGCTGGCTCACAACGAGGGGGTTTGCTGGAGGTGGAACCAAGCCGCTCGTTACCCAAGGCTGAAAGTCTGCAATCGAGGCAATCGTGAGGAAGATGTCGTCGCGCCACCGGGCTACGACTGGGTAGCGCTTGATTACCTCGTGCCCCCGGCGCCCGAAGAACTTCAAAAATGAGCGTTCAATCTCAGCGAGCGAATATTTCCGTTTTGTAGGAGGCGCGTTAATGAATTTGTATTCGTCACAAGGTGTGTCACCGCAGGTCTTCCGCCCTGACTCAAGCGTCCAGAAAGTGCGCCCACAGCTCTGGCATTGCCTGCGCTCGAAGCCCTCCCGCTTGAAAAGGGCCACCTTGTATATATCCCTCACTCTCCCCACCAAGCAAATATCAAGGTGTAGGTTAAAAGTTTCGCCGGTCGAAGCCACACGAGTTTATCCAAGAAAAATTAGAGGTTGGACTTGCATCAACCGAACAGCGCGCCAAGTCCTGCCAAAGCTTCCTCTTCTTTTTTCTCCTCTTCAACTTTCTTCTCTTCTTTCTTTTCTTCGGCCTTTGCTGGAGCCGCCGCCGGTGCAGCTACTGCAGGAACTGCCGCACTCTTGATTGCTTCTTCGATATTCACTCCTTCAAGCGCTGAGACCAAGGCCTTTATCCTAGCCTCGTCAACCTGCACTCCCGCTGCTTTGAGGATGTTCAATAGGCTAGCCTCGTCCACCTTCTTACCAGCCGAGTGCAGCAAAAGAGCCGCATGCACGTATTCCATGTTAATCCCTTTCGTTCTTGTGAATACTCCAATATAAATCTTAAAGTGTGGGAATTACTCGCCCATACAGTGACTAAGTTAGTCTTTTTTATCCATAGATTTGGGCTTCTCCTCGGACTTTGCCTCTGGCGCCGGCGAGATTCCAAGCATGCCCTTAAGTTCCTCGTCGAGCGCTTTTTCATCTTTAGAGTGAACGGATGCGGCTAGACCAAGCATTTCAGAATAAGCGCTATTCAACAGTGACGGCATGACTTCCGAGATGGGCAAACACGCATTCAGCGCCAAGTTGCGTGCAGCAACGCCAGCTTTCGAGATCATTATTCCAATTGTAACACTTGTTGGATAGTCCACGTTTATTGCGAGATTCACTGCACTGACGCAAGCGAGCTGGAGTTGTCCGACGGCTTTTGCCTCGTCGAACTCGAGCACTTCGCCCGAAAATATCATGCCTGCCTCGTATACGGCTCGGAGCTTCAACCCAAGCTCAAGCGGATGGATGCCGAACTTCGTAAGCGCATCGGCGACCCCTTTAGATATCACATCCCCCTCCTTCAAAAGTTGGCAATCCTCGAGGATTACGATCTTTCCTGCTTGGATTCTAGCCTCGATGCCCACACGCTGGAGTTCCCCGACTACGGGCCCTGGGGCGAAACCAGTTTCTCCAGCAGGGATTACGATATCCTTTGGTGACTTCGACCCAGGCTTCGCGGGGGCACTGGTCTTGCTTTCACGAAGAACCTTGCTAAGCTTGAACGGGCCCACGCGCGCAAGGATAAGCGCTGTTGGTCCCCGCAAGTGATTGATGAGCTCTTGGAGTTTGGGGTCTTTTCGCTCAGCCACCCGATCGAGCGAGAGCTTCAACAAAGTGTTTTTGGAGACGATAATCTCGGCTTGTTCCCTCAACTTCTGGCGCATTTGCTGGAACTGCGAGGCTGGAAGATCCGCGATGTCGAGTATCCCAACCACCGGGTAGCGCTCTAGCTTCTCGACGAGTTCGCCGACGACTTCCTGCTTCCAAGGCGCAATTTTTTCAGTTTTCACCACCATTCATCACACCTCAACCCTAACTGGTTTCCCCATTGTTGTCTTGAGATGGATCGAGCGCACCTTGCTGAGGCCCTCCAACTTGTGTTCGACTGCGTCAAGCACCGTCCGCGCATTCGCCACGAGTTCTTCATCGCTCATGTTTTCAACACCGATGTGGGCATGCAAGGTCGGCTGGTTCTTAGTTCGCACCTTCAGGGTTTTCTTGAGACGATCAATAAGTGGCTTCGGGTCGACCGTTGATGGAACCGGTTTAGGCATTTTCCCCCTCGGCCCCAATATAGGTCCGAGAGATTTTCCTATTATGACCATAAAATCAGCCTGAGCTAGGAAAAAATGAAATTCATCGGCTAGCTTTTTCATCTGCTTTCGATCCTGCTTGATAGTTTCGATGTCCGCGCGTCCAAGCACAAGGTCTGCGCCAGCATCACGCGCCTTACTTATAAATTCCCCCTCCCCGAAGACGCCCACCTTGTATGGCTTGCCGACTTCGTGGGGAAGGACAATGTCTAGGTCAATACGCCCCTCCGGCTTCTTAGGATCGATATCTCTCAAATTAATCGATAGGTCGATACCCTGCACAAATTTTCGCTGACTGCTGTTTTCCCGTATCAGCTTAACTGCCTTGAGCAAGTTTTCATCTGAAACTGGCATTATTTCAGCACCTCTTCGTATTTTCCTTCGTCCATCTCGCGTTGCACCTCGCGAGCATCTTTGCCTTCAACTGTAACACCCGCACTCACACACGTCCCGAGAACTTCTTTGACTGCAGCTTTCAATCCTTTTGCTAGCGTGCCTTTAAGTTTCAGCTTCGCGATTTCGACCGCTTGAGTGAGGGCGAGATTTCCGACGACTTCCGTGCCAGAAGTTTTAGCTCCTTTCTCTAGACCTAATTTCTTTTTAATCAGCGCGGCGATAGGTGGCGAGCCGACTTCGATTTCAAATTGTTTTGTCTTCTTGTCTACGACCACAGTCACAGGAACCTTCATGCCCTCGAAAGTTGAAGTCTTTTCATTTATCTTCGCTACCACCTGACCGATGTTGATGCCGAGCGGACCTAAGGCTGGACCTAAGGGTGGACCAGCGCTGGCTTTTCCCCCATCGACTAACACCTTGACTCTCGATTCCATCACAATCGCCTCACTTAAACGATATGTGCAATACCCTCAAAAGTAGGCTCCGCACGTTAAAAAAAGCTGTGGTGCAGCTTACTACTCGACGATTTCAAGTTTACCGTACATGCCCGCGCTGACATGGACCTCATCGCGGAAGAGCCTTGAATAGCCGTTGCGGATTCGAACCTTAGAACCTACTTTGACAAGTTCGGTATCTTTGTTCCAAAGCGAGATTTTTATTCGCCCAGAGTCGTCCTCTCCGATTGCGGTGGTCACCTTACCTTCGCGTCCAGCTCGGCTGAGATACGGGCGCGGCTCTTCTATCTCCACGATTTTCAAATCCAGATCGATGCGTCGCATTCCCGGCTTTACATCGCTTGCCTTCATTTAGATTCCTCCCCTTTCTCCTTTTTCTGGATTACTTTCACAAAGTCACTTCGAACTGTGACAGGAATTGGGACGGTTGCCTCGAAAAGCTCGACAGTTATCTCCTCCCTCCCCTCGTCAACCCTGATTATTCGTGCTCGCTCTCCTCTGAAAGGACCGGAGGTGTGCTCGACGATGTCCCCGACTTCCATACCCATGACGGTCGGCTTCGGCTCGAGAAAACTTTCAATCTCGCCCATAGGGATTCCCCCTGGGATGACGCCCTTCGCGTGCTTGATACCGACCCGAGCCTGATCTACAGCAGATTTGCCGGCGGCCTCGACAAACACGTAGCCCCTTATTCCTGGGAGCGAGAGCACGACCTTAATTGGCAAGTTGAAATTTTTCGCACGCGTCACGATCATATCCGCTGTGTTCTTCTCCTGACCTATAGTCGATCGGATTGCGAATACGTCTGGCTTCTGGATTTCCTCCATTTGATCACCTTACGCTGCTGGTGTCGCGCCGAAAAAAACTCCGACGAGCATTATCAAAAACCCCACGAAACCTATGAGCATGATCCCTAACCCAGTGATTTTCGCTACTTGCAAGTATTCGTTTTTGTCTGGCTTCCGCGCTATCCGCAGCACGCGTTTACAGTTAGATAAAAATTTTCGCATCTACAAGGACTCCAGCCCGAGGTCGATGGGCTCGCCCTCTCGTGGGGGCTGCTCACCTGGACCAAGTACGTACGGTGAGTGGACCCCAGAGAGTACAACCATGACCCGCACCGAGTTTTTCATGTCTTCAGAGATTTGCGCGCCCCAGATGACTTGGGCTTCGGGGTCAAGGGATTCGGAAATGTAAGAGACTATTCGCTCTGCTTCCTCAAGCGTCATGTCTGGGCTCCCAACTACGTTCACAAGCACTCCTCTTGCCCCAGTTATATCTACATCTAGAAGCGGGCTGTTCAACGCTTCTTCGACAGCCTCCTTAGCGCGGTTTTCTGTGTCCGATTCACCTATGCCTAGCATCGCCACTCCGCCGTCCTGCAAAACAGTGCGTACATCAGCAAAATCAAGGTTGATGAGCCCGGGCTTCGTGATCATCTCAGTTATTCCCTTTATCGCGTCCATCAGGAGTTGATCAGCTACCTTAAATGCCGCCCCAATAGCAATATCTGGCGCAAGCTGGAGCAACTTGTCGTTAGGGATCACAACCACAGTGTCTACGACTTCACGAAGGCGCATGAGCCCCTGCTCGGCGTTCACTCTCCTGCGCGTTCCCTCAACGGAAAAGGGCAGGGTCACAACGCCCACAGTTAGCGCCCCGAGTTTTTTTGCAATCTCGCCCACAACGGGTACCGAACCGGTTCCAGTCCCTCCACCTAAGCCGCAGGTCACGAATACCATATCGGCTCCATAGATGTGATCCTTCAGAATTGTTTCGTCCTCCCTCGCGGCAGCTTCTCCTTTCTTCGGATCATTACCCGCGCCGAGACCGCTCGTTATTTCGCGCCCTATGAGAATTTTTCGATCGGCGGCTGTGTAGAGCAAATCTTGAGCATCGGTGTTGAGGGCTATCGTGTCGACGCCTTCGATACCAATTCCCATCATACGGGAGAGAGTGTTACAGCCTGCACCACCACAGCCAACAACGACAATACGGGCTCGTGCCTCCTGCAAAGCCCGTTCGAGTTCCTCGTTAGTAACCGTGGGAACTGCCTTGGACACTTTAGCTCTAGCAACAGAAATCCCCGGCTTCGAAAGTTCAAATCCTGTTTCTGGAGAGAACACAGCCGATTCAGTCTTCTGCAATTTAAATCCCCCTTGTTACCTGCGTTGGCAAATTTCTCCCAAGTTAATTTAAACCTTTTCCCAACTGAGGATTTCCCGCGTGCGTATCGATTGAATGCCCCGCCTTTCAGCAGCCCGCCTGGAGATCTGACGTTGCTCACTGCTCATGCCCTTCCAGTCAAGTGCTAACAGTTCTACACCTCCTCGAGTACGAACGATTGCTCGCTCAATCAGGTTTTCATCAATGCTCGCGTACTTTGGGAGAATGTGGCCCACCCCAATTTCGGTGCGCAAGGTCACATTAGTGTGGTGTGGGGCATAGTGAGGTCCGCCGAGCCCTATAGCATGACGACATTTTATCAGTGAAGTCGCTGCAACCATGATTGCTCGGGCAACAGCCCCACCCGCTTTTTTATCGTGCCACTGCTCGGATGAGCTGCCGATCTCCACGAACGTCACCGGAACATCGATCCTAGTCGGACCGTGGTGGGTGGCCTCGAGAGAGACACCGTATTTCAATCCAAACTTATCGCGCATTTCCACAAGAGTCCTGAGTGCGTTTTTTACCGTTGAGGGGGAGGCTTCTGCGAGTCTCATCTTTTCAATCTCACCCGGCACATGCACGGTAAGAGTTGGGATACCTGACTCGCTCACATGTCGGGAAGCAACGATGACTTCTTCCGCCCCCATAGGCAGCTCGGTGATTTGGGTCACCTCACCGGGGATTGTAATTAGTGTAACATTTCCGTGCACATATGCGTTCGTCAAACTCGGTGATTTCTTAAAGTCGTAACCTTTCAGCATCTGCATGGCGATATTTTTGGCGGCCGGGTCTTCGGTAGAGGCGAGGACGAACTTCATAGGATTACCTAGATTTCACAGCTTGACCTTGTTGAACGATACTTGTGCTGATAGCAAAAAAGGTGGTGGGCCCGCCGAGATTCGAACTCGGGAACTTCGCCATGTCAAGGCGACGTCATAACCACTAGACCACGGGCCCCAAAATGAATTTGAGTTGAGTTAGTATAAATCCTCCACAGTTCAAAAGTGGTGGACCGGGATAGGTTATCACTCGTGTTTATATCTATCGCTTTTCCATTGCAATTTTCGAGCAAGAATTGAGCAGGTTTTTTGCTTGAAATCCGAGAACCATTGTAGCATCACCATGCTCTGTCTCAACATCATTTAAAAAAAGGAATAGGTAGGAAAGTTATACGTGAAAGTGTAAGAAAAGTTATTCTAGATTTTGAAAGAAAATCAATTTCCGTATCGGAACTAACGAAGAAATTTATCTTTAATGTTGCAAGAAGAAAATTTTCAGAAGTTAATGTTGAGGAGATCCAGAAATTTTTGTCTCAGAAAATAAGCGAACTCAACCAATCAATGAAAAATTTCGAAGAAATGCCGAAGAAAGTTGATGGTAAACAAACTCGCGATAGACCTCTATAAAGACGAGAGAGCCGTTCTTAGACTTTTGGCAACCTCTTTTCCGTTAAATTCATAACACGATAACACGCAAAGTTGTAAAGAAAAGCATGCCGGCGATTATAAAATTTAATGGGAGCGACTACGATATCTCAAGTCTTTCTGGAATAGATTATGGAGAGAAATGTCTCGGTGACCATAAGAACATTTGGTCTGTTGGTTGCACTTATGGAGTAACTTTGGGCCAGAGTGCGAGCGGCTGGAGTAAATTCCTAAAGACAGGCAACCCATTTGCAGACCCGTGTATCCGAAATTGTGGTATATGGAACAAAAAACATACGCTGTCGACGCCTTCTCTTCCCCCATCGCCGCCTTCGCCTCCTCCATCTAATGAGTGTCCAAAAGGCTACTACAAAACAAGGAAAGAAGCCGTTATGCGTGTGAGAAAAACCGTGATGCCAGGGGAATGTTTTGTATGGGGGGATGGTCAAGGTAAGTGTCTTTGGAGAGTAATCCCAGGCACTGGCTGCGCCCACTGGGTATCTCACCAACTTAATTTAAAAGGAGGACGTCCTGGGAATAACGGATGCTATAAAGAATTCTTAATACGAGTGAATGATATCATCCAACCGAGAAGAAGAATAGAATTTAAAAAGACAAAAGTTGGTAACCTCTGGACAAATGAGCGTAATAGTCATATTGGTATTATTCGTGATGTAAAAACGAATGATAAAGGAGTAGTTGGGGTGCTGGTTGAACACGACTCTGACAGTATAAGTGAGAAAGGGAGAGGTGTTGTTAAAAATTGGTTTAAATGCGGAAATATCTATAGGTAATAACAATGATTGAATCACATTTAATACACTCACATTTGATTTACCTTACCGCAAGATTCGCCCTGCCTCACAAGAGGAGTTCCTGCCACCTACACGATACCCGTATGCACCTCAATGAATACCTCGCGAACAGTCCCAATCCTGCCTGAATGAGGGATCTGATGAAAATATAGGAGGAGGAATTCTAAGTTATGGAAAAGTTCACCCTATTAGAAGGTGACGAAAAAATAAGGGTGGGAAATAACACTTGGGCTGAGATAGTTTTGGAGGACGATTCAAAAGTCAAGGCATATTCAAACACTGAACTTTTTCTAAAAAAGATTGAGGAAAAACTTCCGGGAGGGACGCGTCTTAAAAAATTTGCGTTATCGATATTTTCTGGAAAAATTATGTCCTCTGTAAAAGGACTTTCCAAAGTTTACGTAAATACTAGCGGTTGTGTGGCAAGAGTCGAGGGCGTAGTTTTAGTACGGGTTACAGACGGAACAACTCTCATTGCAGTTCTAAACGGCATATCCAAGGTGACAGACAGCGAAAGCAAATACACGGTTGTCTTGCCACCGGGTCACCAAGTTACGGTGTCACCACAAATGCAGTTGCCAAAACCCACAAAAATAGAGGATGAACTTCTGAATGAGTTAAACATGGGAGAAAGAGAAATAGAAAAAATAGAAAGTTTCGAACAGGCGAGGCGAAAGATGCTACAAAGTTTACCGTTCCATCACCCCCTAGTGATTAAAGAGAAATTTAAAAGCGAGATGGCTAAGCCAGAATGGCAGAAGGTGATGAGAAAAATTGAGGGAATCAAAAAAAATGTGGGAAAATCAGTTGACTACCACAGCATCGAATTCAACATCGCCACGGCGGAGATAAGAAAGGAATACAAAAACCGCAGAGGGTCAGAAAACAAAGCGTTTTTAATTCTAAAAATCGGCGCAAAAAACAATTCTTCTGAACAAATTTTTGTTTTTTATCAGGAGGAAGTGAGATTAATTAGCGAAGCGGGAAAGACAATTCCTCTGGAAGATTACAAAATGGAAACGAGTTTTGACCCAAAGGCTGAAAGAGACGGATATCTCCTTTTTGTAATTCCTGAAGAAAACACCAAGTTCAAGCTCCAATTTGGTAAAAAAAGTTTGCCAAAGGTCGAGTTGGAGTTGGATTTAGTTGAAAAGGGAAAGAGGGATGTATAGATTCATTAGAACATAAATAACAGACAGGGCAACGGTAAAAGTAATTGAACACTATCTACTGACACCAACATATCGTCAGAAAAACAGTACCACTGGTGAAAAACGAGTTTCATTTCTTTCTCGATAACGATCCCAGCCCATTTTACCGCAAAAAATTATTTCAAACCCCCGCGGAGGTTACCGTTCAATCCAAGCCTCCACCTATTTGAGTGCAGACTCCGTCCGCCAGTGAGCCGATAATCGCGTCCTAGGTCAGAGCCTCCCCCACCAAACTTCCATCAGCTCATTTTTGCCATGCGATAGATATAAACTTAGCTGGGAATTAAAATCTCGCGCAAAAATAAAGCAGTATTTAGGCAAGGAATTTAGCAAAAAAGAGCAAGAATCTTGCTCAGATAGCATATTTTTGGTGGTGGACCGGGCGGGATTTGAACCCGCGACCTCCCGCAATTTGGATGGATTTTACAATTTGCCAAGCGGACGATCATTCTGTTGACGGGGAGACATTTCCCCTTCATTTCCAGGCTGATCCACCGGCCCACCGAGAAATGATGGTCATGCAAGCTTAAGAAATTTTGTGATTGCCTAAAGTTGCCCCTGAAAAACTTCATTTACAGGGCGAAAAGTCCAACTAGAGACTAACTATATGGCTTATTCAAAAAAGCACCATGTCTAAACTAGCAAATAACAGCTACCTGAGCCGCAGCCTTTGAACCGTCTTTATCTTCCAATTGTACCGCTTGATACGACGCGAACGCCCGTAGCCACATGCAGCACAAACTCCCCGCTGAACATGGTAAGCCCGTCTTCCACAACGTCGACAACGAATATGCACGACCTTGTGGCGTTTGCCCATTGATGCAGTGCCTTTGACCATTTCACTCACTCAGCAGGCGAGATGAATATTACGCTGTCTCCCCGGATTATCATCATCCCGTAGCGTTTCACCGTTTCGTTTCCGTGGATTTCATCTGTCTCCTCAAGCACTAAATTGATGTGCATGTCGAAACCGCTTAGCTTTCCCCTGAATTCCCGGCCGCCCTTGAGTCCAACCAACACCGATGAACCTAGGGCGCGGTTTAGCACATCTAGAGGTCGCTGCGCCATGAAAATCACCAATTTCTGTGCTAGCTGCGTATTTAACCTTATCGAACCACTTTAAATTGATGCTGATAAAGCGCCGTTATCACGTTAGAAAAGCCCTGCTTAAGCAACTTACACAGGAACTCGTCGAAAAGTTTGGCGAAAAAACGGGCGAACTTTTGAAAGGGGCGATCGAAGTGATGGAGCTGGGCGAGGGCAGGGAAGTCATCTTGGTTAAAAGTAAAGTACTCTTTTTTAGGGTGAGTGATGGAATTTTTCCAACGCTGAACTCACTTGGTCGAATTCCACTAAAGCGTGTAGTCGTTGATATGGGGGCCGTTCCTCACGTCGCCAACGGAGCTGACATTATGGCCCCGGGTGTAGTTTCATCCGACGAGGAAATTACGCTAGGGGAGGGCGTGGTAATCGTGGATGAACGGCACAACAAGCCCATCGCGGTCGGAAAATCTCTTGTACCTGGTGCTAAGATGCGAGGTCCGAAGGGTAAGGTGATCAAGAACCTTCATTACGTGGGCGATGAAATATGGCAGCTTCAAGCAAAGAGTTAAATAGATTGAAATCCACCGACCATTTGTTAGGGTGATTATCTGAAATCCTTTAAACGATTGTTCGGGGGAAAATCCAAGGTAAAGCCTGAGACGGTCGAGGAAGTACCGATAATGGAAATTGAGGAAAAGACCGTTAGTAGCCCCTCGAGAGGTGTCAGTGAGCTTGAGCCTATCTACGTCAAGAGTATGGAGCTTCGAAGCCTCGTCGACGTTCAAGAGGTCGCTGACGAACTTCGAACCGGAAACATCATGGTCCTCGATATCAGCATGCTTATGAATCAAGACCCTGCTGAACTCAAGCGGGCGATAGACCAGCTAAAAGGAATCTGCCAAGCTATCGGTGGGGATGTGGGGCGTCTGACAGAGTCAAAGGTGTTAGCTACTCCAAAGTTCGTCAATATCCAGTTCAAAAGAGCAATTGCATAATTTTTGGTGAATTTATGCGGAAGAGGGAGTTCCTGCTCCCTATTGAGTGTTGCCCAATTTGCGGAGCCAAAGGCACTTTTCGCGTCAATGGTAGAATCGACCACATCCCATATTTCGGCGAGATAATGGAGACCTTCGCAAGCTGCACCAGCTGCGAATTCAGGCACACGGATGTCGTGTGTTTAGGCGAGCGTCCCCCTCTACGCTACGAGTTTCAGATCAAATCCGAAGAAGATCTAAAGGTTAGAGTCGTGAAGTCGAGCACGGGAACAATCAAACTCCCAGAGCTTGGGGTGACAGTAGAGCCAGGGGCCGCGAGCGAGGGCTATGTGTCGAATATTGAGGGAGTTCTTAATCGTGTAGAGGCGGCAATAAAGCTGGCAATTAAAAAAGTTGATGCTACCAAGCGCCGGCGGGGACAGGCAAAGCTAAAAAAACTCGATGAGATGCGCGCCGGGAAGCGAAAGGCAAGGCTGATTCTCATGGACCCATTCGGGCACAGCACAATTGTAAACAAACGGGCCAAGAAACGCGAGTTGACTAAGCGGGAATTGGCATTGCTCAGAGGAAGTCCACACGCTAGTGGAGCCTGAGGGTCTCCAAACTCCGAGGCGCTCTCGTCTCAACCTTGAAAAGTTTGTGCAGCGCACTTGCTAAGTCGATACACTTGTTTTCATCACCATGGATGCATATGACGCGCTGCGGTTTGGGTGAAACCCTTCGCACATAGTTCAACAACTGGGCCCGATCCGAGTGCCCGCTGAATCCCTCGACCGTTTGGACTTCTATGTTTACCTTCACTTCCTCTACCCTCCCCTTCTCGTTGCGTAGGGGAACCTCGCGCCATCCTTTCTGGATGCGTCGCCCGAGTGATCCCTCACACTGGTACCCGACGAAGACAAGGGAATTACGCGGGTCGGGCGCAAGAGATTTAAAGTATTCGAGTATTGGGCCTCCTGCCATCATCCCTGCCGTCGATATGATCACCGCCGGGTCACCGTCGATTACCTGTGAGCGCTGGTCTGACCCCTTTACTCGCTCGAAGATATCGGAGAGGAACGGATTCTCGTCTACACGGAATATCCGTTCGCGCAGCTCTGGAGACAAATACTCTGGGTAGGCCGTGTGGATTGCCGTCGCCTCCCATATCATCCCGTCTAGATAAACTGGCGTCCCATCGAGTAGTCCCTTTCGCTTGTAATCCTCAAGCAGTACCATAATCTCCTGCGCGCGCCCAACTGCGAATGCTGGCACGATAACCTTGCCCCCACGCTTCGTGGTCTCAGTCACTATCCGAATGAATTCCTTCTCAGCATTTACGCGGAAGGGCTGGATGTCCTCAGCACCTCCGTATGTGCTATCCATGACGAGAGTCTCCAATCGAGGAAACGTGCAGACGGCAGGAGAAAATAGGCGCGTATGGTCGAACTTCAAGTCTCCCGTGTACACGAGGTTGTATACTCCCTCACCAATGTGGATGTGCGCAATCGAGGAACCCAAAATATGACCCGCGTTATGAAAAGTAATCCGGACATCGGGTGCTATGTCAGTCACATCACTGTAATCGAGCGGAATGCAGTGACGAAGGAAAGTATTGATGTCGCGCTTGTTGTAAGGGAGTGGTCGATTCTCACGCTCAGCTATGCCCACGTAGTCCAGCTGAAGAAGTACGGCGAGGTCACGTGTGGCCGGAGTACAATAGACGGGCCCTTCGAACCCGTACTTGAAAAGATAAGGGACGAACCCGCAATGGTCGAGATGAGCATGTGTGAGAATCACAGCATCCAGTTCAGGCAACCTAATCTCTGGAATCTCAAGGTGGGGAAAAGCCCGATCCTCAGACGCGACATTTACACCGCAATCAATAATGACTCGGCTCTCAGGAGTCTGGAGCAAAAACGAGGAGCGCCCAACCTCGCGCGACCCCCCCAGAGTCGTGAAGCGAATCCAGTCGCCCTTGCTCTTGGGCTCGCGGTGTATCCGCCTTCCTATCTTCCGCAGAATGTCGCGTCTCTTGACACCACCTTGGATTATCGAGAGGCGAATATTCCGCACAATTTCGGATTTAATAGGTGGCGCCCGCACCACCCGAGGCGTCCAGCTGATTTTCTGCATTATCTCGCGGAGTAATGAGCCGCCCTTGCCTATGGCTATTCCTGGTTTTTGTGCCTCAATGGTAACTTCTCCCACATCCTGGCTGAAAATTATATCTGTTATCCCAGCCTCTGTAGGGACAAGGCATCGGATTTCTTTTTCGGCTTTCTTAGGCTCGGTCAAGATTTTAGGATCTGGGCGGAGAATTATTCGTTTCCGAATTTTACGTGCGAACTCCTTTATCACTTCGCCATTCTCCATCAGAAGACCAAGGTTCTTGCAGTAGAACACGACCCTCGGGCCCTCGAAATCTACATCAGAGATTGCACTGGCGAAAGGTGTCTCCTTTCGCACAATTCGCTTAATCTCTTGTAATAGCTCTTCCGCAGCCATGCGTTTCCCTTTTAAGCAGTTATTTAAAGTAGCCAATTTAAGCCAATTTTCTAATCTCTTCGAGCGAAAGTTCGCGATATTCTTTACTTGTTATCGCCGCAACCATAACTTCGTTGCCCGTGGCGATATCGCGCTTCATCGCCGTTTTTACAGCCCTGATTGCAATGGGTAAAACCTCCTCGATACCCATGCCCTCCTTGAACTCGTTTTCGAGCACACCATATGCAACTGGCGAACCCGAACCCGTAGCCACCATGGTTTCCTCATTCAGAGTACCATCGATGTCGACGAAAAATAACCTAGGGCCAGAATCATCAAAACCTCCAACCAGCAAGTTCGCGATGTATGGGAGTAAGCCGTACGAACGGATGGTATTAGCGACGAGTCTGGCACTTGCCCGTACATTCATTGGAATTCCTTCACGCAGCAGGTAATAGCTGGCCTCGGCTTGGAGTGTGCTTACCAAGCTCTGAGTATCCGCGACCCCTCCCGCGGTGGTGACGCCGATGGTATTAGTTATTTTAAACAACTTCCGCGCTCGCTTGCTTGCCACGAGATAACCCATCGTGGCCCGGGTGTCCGTAGCTAACACTACTCCGTCTCGGCAAACGAGCCCGACCGTCGTCGTTCCCTCAAGATGCTTAAGCTTTGATTTTTCCAATCTAATCCCTCGCTGGAAAAAATGCTGCACTAGAAGCAGCAATTTAGTGCTGGCGTTAACTGTATATAAAGTTTATCAGCAAACAGAAGTTCGGTAAAACTGATGAAAGAACCCAAACGTATAGAGCTGCCTCGTGAGGTCTGGATAGGCCCACACGTGATTGCGCAAGTCACTGACGTTTGCAAACGCTTGTGTCCCGGCAAACACGCTTTAATACTCGCAGACACCACGACTTTCAAACTGGTTGGAGCTGGAGTTCAGCGTTCACTTAAGCGTGGCGGTTTTGATGTCGAGTACTCGTTAGTAAAGCAGGCCAATATGGCAACCGTAGCCAAAGTGTGCAAACTCGCCAAAGACAAAGCAAACTTTCTGCTGGGTGTCGGAGGCGGCACATGCATAGATGTTGCAAAGCTAGCCTCGTTCAAGGAGGGCAAGCCCTTCGTTTCAGTACCCACTGCTGCTTCTCATGATGGCATCGCATCATCTAGAGCCTCAATCAAGGGTGGACGAAAACCGACTTCAATAGAAACTCACGCTCCCATCGCAATCATCGCAGACACGCTTATCATAAAACGCGCGCCTCACCGACTGCTCGCAGCTGGTTGCGGAGACCTCGTGGCGAACTTCACAGCAGTCCGTGACTGGGAACTCGCACATCGATTGTTTGGCGAGCCCTACAGTGAACATGCTGCAGCTCTCTCGCTCCTTAGTTCCCAGATTGTGATGGAGAATGCCAAACTCATTAAAAAACACTCTGAAGAAAGTGTGCGCAAGGTCGTGAAGGCGCTAATTTCGAGCAGCGTAGCAATGGGAATCGCTGGGAGCAGCCGTCCAGCGAGTGGCGCAGAACATTTGTTTAGTCACGCACTCGATCAGCTCACCCCCAAACCTGCGCTCCATGGTGAGCAATGTGGTGTCGGGACGATTATGATGACATACTTGCATGGAGAGGACTGGCAAACAATCCGCGAAGCGCTCCGCACGATAGGATGCCCTACGAACGCGAAGGAACTCGGCATTCCAGCGAAATGCATAGTTAAAGCTCTTACCACGGCTCATCAGATAAGACCTGAACGCTACACTGTGCTAGGGTCTGGGTTGAACAAACTCGCAGCAGAGCGGCTGGCGAGAAAAACAGGAGTAATTTAGTTTGGTGAGTTTAACTCTTCACTCACTATCGACTCCAACCATTTTTCCTGCTTTTCCCAGCAAGCTTCCCGCCCTCAATGATAAATGAACTTCGCTATCCAAATTTCTGACAGCCGTATATTGACGAACTGATCCACGAGAACAATTTAAGCCTTGAAGAACAGCAAAAAGCTGTGTTACTTCGGTACTTCTCTCATTCATCTTAACCGCTAGAGTTCAAGCAATTTGGCCTGAATTTCATCGGTGCCGTTTATCGCTATCTCGGCGGCATAACCCTTGCTGATTGGCCCGGGGTTAACCATCAGGGTTCGCCCCAACTTGTCGGTGTTTCGAGCCTCGTGCACATGACCGCAGAGCGCCAACAACGGCTGTTTCTGCTCGATGAACTTGCGTATGCTCTTGCTCCCAACATGAGTACCATCAGCAATCTGATCGAGCTTAGTGTCATAAGGCGGAGCGTGAGTAATCAATATCCGGTTGTCGTCGGGAGTGCAGGCTAGAGCCGCCAATTCTTCTTGGATCTCCACCTCGGTGAGTTCAAAGAGAGTGTTAAAAGGAGTTAAATTAGACCCTCCTAGCCCCACGAAGGTGATGTCGCCGAGCCGCTCGCACTTTCCGTGAAGGTTTACCCCGTACTTATCGAGCACTTGCAGGATTTGCTTGGGATCACAATTTCCCGGTACCACAAATGTTGACACGCCCATCGTCTTGAGCCGCTCAAGCAAGCTCTCAGCGAGATTAGCTGGGCCGAAGTTCGTAAGGTCACCTATAAGCACGAGACAATCATAGCTGCGTTCGAGAAACTTCAAAAGGTTTTGCTCGCCGTTCGAACTACCGTGGAAGTCGGCAACTGCTAAAATCTTCAACTGCACACCGAAGTTTATAGGCGACAGAGAGCATTAAAAGTGTTTTGGGTCTTAAAAATGGTAAATATGTTGCTGGAGAAGTTTAGAGATCGCGTTTTGGCAACTCGAATCCTGCGGAGAATCAGAGAGCTCAGCCCAAATCGCAAAGTAAAATTCATGCATGTGTGCGGAAGTCACGAGCTAACCATCACAAAATTTGGTCTTCGCTCAATTTCTCCCGATTGGCTCGAAGTGATTAGCGGTCCCGGCTGTCCAGTTTGTGTAACAAACGTGGGGGAAATAGACGAAGCGATTGAGCTTGCCCAACAGGGACATATCATCACCACCTTTGGCGACATGCTTCAGGTCCCCGGAACCCCAAATTCGCTCTCTGGCGCAAAGACCGAAGGAGCTGATATCAGGATAGTCTACGGTGTGGCGGATGCAGTCGAAACGGCGCGACGAAATCCTGGGCGAGAAGTCATCCACGCGGCCGTTGGGTTTGAGACAACTGCCCCCACCACTGCCTCCGAACTCCTTCGCGAACCCCCCGAGAATTTCAGCTTACTCGTGTGTCACCGCCTAATCCCTCCCGCGATGAAATTTCTGCTCGCGTCCGGGGAGGCCGCACTTGACGGGTTCATCTGCCCAGGCCATGTCTCGACTATCATCGGTTCTAGACCCTACGAGCCTCTCTCAAAGCGCTACGGGGTACCACAGGTAATAGCTGGATTTGAGCCTATCGATATCCTGCTCGGGGTCTGGATGTTGTTGAAGCAGTTGCACGAGGGGAAGGGCGAAGTGGAGATTGAATACACCCGCTCAGTCAGCCCAGAGGGAAATGTGGTGGCACAAGAAAAAATGCGTGAGGTGTTCAAAATTGTAGACAAGCGATGGCGCGGCTTCCCGGTAATCCCTAAGTCGGCCCTTCAGTTAAAGCGTGAGTTCAAAGAGTATGACGCACGTGCAAGATTTGATGTTCATGTGGAGAGCATGGCAGATTTCGCAAAGGGATGCCGGTGCGGTGAGGTACTCAGAGGGCTAATCCACCCCAGTGAATGCCCGCTGTTTAACAAAACGTGCACCCCAGAGCACCCAGTAGGACCATGTGCCGTAACTACAGAGGGCACATGCAATATAGCAATGAAGCATCAACCATCATAATCTTACATCATCTTTTCCTCTCGGGCAATCGATTACATAGGGCTTAGAATTAACATCTAGTATTTAGACGCGAGGATTAAATCAGCATAAATACCGCCAATTTTTCATTTAAAGACGCATATTTTTCAATTTTTGGATTTATATGGAAATATACGGTTATTTTTGGCAAAATAGTTAAAAATTGATTACTTTTGTTGATTTAGAGGAAAATTTTTATACCACTTGCCCATAATTTAGCTTGTTCTTGGTGATTGAGTTGGCCGCAGCAAAGAAAAAAGTTACTGAAATCCTCAGCTCGATCCGCAAAGAGGGAAGACTTAAGTTAACGGAACTCGATTCCAAGCGGATTCTCGCTGTCTGGGGGGTGCCAGTAAATCGAACTGAGCTTGCCCATGACCTAAGCGAGGCCATTAAAGCTGCAAGAGAGGTTCGTTATCCTCTCGTCTTAAAAATTGCTTCTCCTGACATCATTCATAAAAGCAGAGCTAATGGCATCAAAGTTGGATTAACCTCGGAACTGGAGCTTCGACAATCGTTTAATGAACTAATCGATAACGTCCGCGCATACAAGCCCGGCGCAAAAATTCTCGGAGTGACAATCCAAGAATATCTCCCTCCTGCCCGCGAAGTGATCGTGGGCGCTCTGCAGGACCCCTCCTTCGGCGCTACGGTGAAGTTCGGGTTAGCTGGCGTATGGACCGAGGTATTTAATGACACCAGCTTCAGATTAGCTCCGCTCAACGCTGAGGATGCGCGCGAGATGATTCAAGAGATTAAGGGCTACCCCGTGCTTGCAGGCATTCAGAAGGCGCCCCCAGCCGACATCAATGCGCTCATTGACATAGCTCAAAAGGTCGGACAGCTAGCACACGAGTTTCCTGAATTAACCGAGATAGAGCTGAACCCAATTTTTGTGTTTGATAACGGGAAGGGCGCGATAACAGCCGACGCCCGGATAGTCCTTGGGGGGAGCAAGTAATGTCGGGTGAAGTTAAGACAATTTTTGAGCCGAAATCAGTCGTACTAATAGGCGCTTCTGCCGGGGAAGGAGTAGGGGCTACCTCGCCAGCTTTCTTTGGCTCGCTCGTTCAAAACACGCTTCACTTCTTTAAGGGTAAAACTCACGTCGTTGATTTTAGCGGGAAGCTTGAAGGTGCTGTCAAAAATTTAAATCAAGTCCCCAGTGGATGCGATATTGCGGTAATAGTGTTACCCCCAAAAATTGTTATGAAAAATTTACGGAAGCTGTTTGCTCGAAAAGTGAAAGCTATAGTTTTGGTTGCGGGAGGTTTTGATCAAAACCAGCTAGAGGAACTCACGCGTGAAGCCACCAAACAAAAGGTTCGAATGCTTGGCCCAAACGTGAGAGCCGGCATAATCAACACGGTGAATGGCTTGTGTATAACTTTTGAGCGTGAAATCATGCCACCATGCGGTGACATCGCAATAATCTCGCAGAACTGCGCGGTTGGAACGGCGATACTTGATTGGGCTTGCTCTTATAGTGCAGGCGTGAGCAAATTCGCGTCAATCGGCGAGGGCACCGATATAACAGAGACGGACTTGCTTGAATTTCTAACCCAAGACAAGGAAACGAAGGTAATTTGTATTTATTTAGAAAGCGTTCATGATGGGCGAAAGTTTCTTAAATTGATTAACGAAGCGTCGAAAAAAAAGCCAGTCGTCGTGCTGAAGGGGAGCACGACGCGCGAAGGAATTGAGCAAGATAGAATATTCGCCACCGCTCTTAAGCAGGCCGGCGCTTTTCAAGTCGATGATGTCGAGGAACTCCTTAGCGTCGCGAATGCTCTGTCGAAACAACCATGCATGCGGGGCAATAGAGTGGCTGTAATTACTAACGTTAGCGGGCCGGCAGTTTTGGTGGCAGACATGTTATCCCGCGAGAGGTTAGCGTTGGCGAAACTATCTGATAAAGTCGCGAATAAAATCATCCAGAAATATCCAGATACCAGCATAGCGGATTGGGTGAACCTTGGCATTGACGCAAATGGAGATCGTTACAAGTTTGTTCTTGAACAAGTACTATCAGAATCAGGTGTCGATGGTGTTGTAGTAGTAAATGAACTCAAGTCGACGTTTCTCAAACTCGAAGATTTTCAGGAAATAACAAAAGCAATGAAAAAGTCGAAGAATATACCGGTTGTCGACATTGTGATGTGTAGGAAAGACTGCGCTCTTGTGCGGGAGAAGCTCCAAGATAAAGATGTCTGCGTTTATGCTTCACCTAGAAAAGCTGCTCAAGCTTTATGCGCACTTTACTCGTATGAAAAAACTCGGAAGAGATTTAGAAAATGAAGGAAACGGAAAAATATTCCACCCGAATGTCTCACCACAAGGAATCGTAACGAATGATTAGCAGTGGGCATCTGTAGGATCTGATAAAGAGATTTAGAGAAATCGGAAGCGGTGCTGCGGGAGTTGAATCTCTTGTTAGCATCAACTTAAAAACTGCCCGTATCCAGGCTTTCCGACTACATTTCCATCCTTGGCCACTAAAACGCCCCGCAAAATCGTTATTACTGGAGCTCCCCTAATCCTCATTCCCTCGTAAGGGGTCCAGCCAACTTTGTAATGCATTTTTTTAGCAGCTATAGTTGTCTCCTTCTTGAGATCCACAATCACTATGTCCGCATCAGAGCCCTTGCGGATAACTCCTTTGCGCGGGTAGAGGCCGAAGATTTGCGCAGGCTGGGTACAGAGTGCATCAACAAGCCGCTCGAGCGTCAGCCTGCCCTTCGCGACACCCTCGCTGAGCATGAGTGGCAATAAGGTTTCTACGCTCGAAACGCCGACTTGAGCTGTCCAGATATTTTCCCATCCAATCTCCTTCTCCGCCTTGGTGCTGGGTGCATGGTCGCTCGAGACGATATCGATTGTTCCCTCAGCCAAAGCATTCCAGAGCGCCACACAGTCTTCACTTGTTTTCAACGCGGGATTTACCTTTAGGTACGGTCCCAACCTTTGCATGTCTTCTCGCGTGAAAAGCAGATAGTGCGGACATATTTCGCTGGTTACGGGTATCCTCTTCTCTTTCGCCTTTTTGACGAACTCAGCACCTTGGCGTGTCGTGATGTGGGCTAGGTGCAGTTTACAACCGGTACGTTTGGCGAGCATTATCATTTTTTCGATAGCTTTTTCTTCGGCTTCATTCGGGCACGATTCCGCGTAAGCCAATGAATCTCTCCGCCCTTCTTTGAGGAGCCTCTCAGTTTGCTTCTGCAGAACTTTTTCGTCCTCTGCGTGAACAAATGCAATGCCACCAATATTTTTTATCGCGGCCATCAGCCTCTCCAATGCTTGGTCTTCAACACGGTAGAGATTACATGTAAATGCCTTGAAAGATTTGACGCCGAGCGTGAAGAGCTGGGGGATATCTTTGATTGAGTCAGCAGTCATTTTTCCCGCGTGTAAATTAAAATCGATAAAGCTCTCCCTTTGCCCAGATTCAATGATATTTTTTATCCCTTTTGGCGTCAGCATCGAGGTATCGAGGGGCGCCACAATTACACTGGTTATACCCCCCGCTGCGGCCGCGGCACTACCATTTTGAAAATCTTCTCGAAAGGGATGACAATAATCGTAGAGGTGGACATGGGTGTCGATAACTCCGGGCATCACAATTTTATCTTCCGCATTGATTTCTTGATCAGCTTTTGGCAGTCCACTCGCAGCAATTTCAGATATGCGCCCTTCTTCGACTGCGAGCTCTCCGCGGATGATTCCCTCAGGTAAAACCAAGCGCGCATTTCGAATGACTAAATCGGCCAAAACACCACCGGGATTAGGATAAGTTATTCGCGTATCATCGAGGCAGCTGCTCGGATATCATCTTCGTTCACAGTTTTCGCGCCACGATGTTTAGCTAATTTTATCGCTTCATTTGACAGCTCAGCCGCATATTCCTCAATAATTGCACTGAGTTCAAGAGCGGCGTCGTGCGACACACGAACTTTAGCTGCTTTTCGGATAATACGCTCCATTGTGGAGACCGAAAATTCTGACATGTTCTCGTCACCATATTCAAATGATTTAAGGGTTTATTTGGGTTTGGTAATACCCCCCACGACTGAAGAATATGGGTTTCTCACTCATTCAATTATAACGCACCGAAAGTTTAAATGCACGCCGATGATTTTGTTCTTAGGGATTGAATGGTTGACTTATTGATTAAAAACGGTTTGATAGTCACGATGGATAAAGATTTTCGCATCATTGCGAATGGTTCTATCGCAGTTGAAGATGGTCGCATTATCTCGGTCAATCGAGGAAAGGTGAAAAGCAAGAGCAGGCCAGAAGAAATCATCGACGCCTGCGGCAAAATCGTCATGCCTGGCCTCATTTGCTCGCACACCCACCTCTATGGCACACTTCTGCGTGGCGCTCCGTTGAAAATTGAGACCCCTGCCGATTTTTCACAGATGGTACAGCGCGTCTGGTGGCCGATTGAGGAGGAGATGACCAGAGAGGATGCGTACGCTAGCGCTTTGATTTCCTGCCGTGAGTTTATCAAGACAGGCACAACTATGTTTGCCGACACTTTTTCAGGCCCGAACGCCATAACCGGCGTGCTGGATCGGGTTGCCGCAGCAGTCGAGCAATCAGGAATGCGGGGAATCATTTCGTTTGAGGCGACCGAGCGTCGCACTCACGCCGAGGGAGCCAGAGGCACGAAAGAGAGTGAACGATTCATCCGGAAGATTAAGAAAAAACGCATGAGCCATGTGCGAGGGATGTTCAGCATTCACGCTTCCTTTACAGTTTCCAACGAACTCTTCCACTACGTCCGAGAACTAGCGAGTCGCTATAAGGTACCAGTGACCATCCACACCTCTGAGGGGCTGGTGGATCTCTATCACAATTTAGAGAGGTTCGGCAAACGCACTATAGAACGATTGAACGATGAAGGGATACTCGCACAGGATGTAGTGCTCGCTCATTGTGTACATGTCAATGATGACGAGTTGGCTATCATCAAAAAGACTGGGGCAAAAGTTGCTCACAACCCCATGAGTAACATGCTCAACGCAGTTGGAATCGCGCCGATAGTGAAAATGCTCACGATGGATATTCCTGTAGGTTTGGGCAACGATGGATACATCTTCGACGGATTTGAGAATATCCGAGCCGCCTTCTTGCTGCACAAAGTTGCCCTTCGCGATCCTCGCGCGATTTCACTCGTCGAAGCACTAAAAATGGCGACAATCCGTGGAGCAGAGATCTATGGACTAGGGAACGAACTAGGTTCGATTGAGCCAGGAAAGCTCGCAGATATTATCATCATAAATCCAGCCCACGCGCCTACGCCCGTACGTTCTGAAAATGTCGCCGAGCACATTGTTAACACCGTTGACGGCGATGATATCGAAACGGTCGTCGTAGGTGGCAAAGTCATAATGCGCGAACGAAAAATGCAAACGCTCGACGAAGCGGAGGTGGTGAAAGTGGCGCAGAAATCGGCGGATAAACTCTGGCAGAAACTTGAAACAATTAAGAGGAGATGATGAAATGGTTGATTTATCCGTGGAAATATGTGGCTTAAAATTCCGTAACCCCATTTTGCCCGCTGCTGGCCCCACGGTGCACAACGGAGATGCTTTGGTAAAAGCTGCCGAGGGTGGCGCTGGTGGATTGGTCGCGAAAACTGTGAGCGTCTCTCCAGCCCATGTGCCCCGACCCTGTATAATAAAGGTTAAAGATAGCTTGCTGAATGCCGAGCTTTGGACCGACCTGCCGCTCGAGCAATGGCTTCGCCATGAATATGCTAAGGCGAAACGGACGAAGCTACCGTTGATAGCGAGCGTTGGATATAATGCCGAAGAAATCCGAGCTGTTGCACCCAAGCTCAAGGCGGCCGGTGTGGATGCCCTCGAGCTATTGACTCACCACCTCGAAAACGGCCCGACATCGCTGGTCGAAGCGACGAAGGCCGCGAAGGAGGCCGTCGATATCCCAGTGCTCGTAAAACTTAGCCCGAACGTACCCGATGTGACCCAGTTCGCGCGGGCTGTAGAAGAAGTGGGAGCAGATGGGATAGTTGCGATAAACTCGGTTGGGCCATGCCTAGCAATCGACATAGAGAACACAATGCCTATGCTTGGAAGCACCTCTGGCTATGGTTGGCTCTCGGGCCCCGCAATTAAACCTCTCGCGGTTCGATGCGTGGCCGACATCTGCCGCGCGGTGAAGATACCCGTCATTGGAGCGGGCGGAATCAGCAATGGGCGCGATGCGATTGAACTCATTATGGTTGGGGCCTCAGCGGTACAACTCTCAACTGCCGCGATAATTCGAGGACACAAGATTTATGGGCTAATAGCAGACGAGATTGCCAAGTTCATGCGCGCAAAAGGCTACAACTCAATTAACGATTTTAAGGGCATAGCACTTCATCACCTGCCCGAGCAGCCTCTTCGTACCACAACCAAACCTCCTGAGGTAACCGCGTCGAGGTGCACGGGCTGCGGGCTCTGCGAGCGGTACTGTCCATACGAAGCGATCCGTATCGTCGGGAGAATCGCCCGCTTAGACCCTGTCAAATGCTACGGCTGCGGGCTCTGTGTCTCGGTCTGCCCAACGCGAGCAATCCGGTTATAGTCGCGCAACACTTAGATGGGATATCTTGCTTCACAAAACTTTTTCAAACGCACCACAACTCTTGAATTATGAATTGATTTTTTATTCATTTATTCCCATGACCTTTAATTACAACAAATGATTTAGAAAGAACGATGCAAATGCCGCAATCTACCAGAATAAAGCAACTGATTCACAATGGGATTCTCATCCCTACCTACGAACCAAGAGGCTTCACAATACGCTATAATGGAAAGAAACTCTCGTTGACTCCAGAACAAGAAGAGATGGCCGTCGCATGGGTCAAGAAACTGGGGACAGACTACGTGAAAGACCCTGTCTTCACCAAGAACTTCGTGAAAGACTTCTCCAAAGCTCTAGGGGATGAAACTCCCTCTAAAATAGAAGACTTCGATTTCTCTAATATTCAAAGTTGGGTTGAACAGGAAAAAATCAAAAAAGAAAACATGTCACTAGAAGAGCGAAAGGCGTTGGCTGAGACACGAAAGAAAACTCGGGAAGCCAACAAGGAGAAGTATGGATACGCCGTGCTTAACGGTGAACGGGTGGAAATTGGCTACACCGTAGAACCCCCCAGCATTTTCATGGGGCGAGGTAAACACCCGTTTCGGGGAAGATGGAAGCCAAGAGTCACCTATTCGGATATAATACTTAACTTGTCACCCGATGCTCCTACACCAACACCTCCAGACGGGAAACACTGGAAGGAAAGAACCTTCGATCCGAATGCCCTGTGGATAGCCAAGTGGCAGGGCAAGCTCAGTGGGGAACTTAAGTATTTATGGATAGCTGACACCGCGCGCTTCAAGCAGGAGCGCGAGATTGAGAAGTTCAACAAAGCCCGAGAGCTGGAGAACCTCGTCGAAAAGGTTCGGCAACACATTGAGGAAAACTTGGCCTCGGAGGATATCACCCAGCGCAAAATCGCGACCGTATCTTACTTGATAGACAATCTAAAAATGAGGGTCGGCGACGAAAAGGACAAGGACGAAGCTGACACTGTTGGCGCAGTGACGCTGAGAAGCACACATGTCAACATAGACTACTCCGGACAGGCAAAATTCGACTTCCTAGGTAAAGACTCGGTGAGATGGGTAAGAACAATCAGGCCCCCTGCTCAAGTCGTAAACAACCTGCAGTCCTTCATCGGAGAGCCCAGAGCACAAATTTTCTCGGGGATTCGATCGGAGCATGTGAACGCTTTCTTGGGCCAAGTGATGCCAGGGCTCACGGCCAAGGTCTTCAGGACTTATCACGCCTCGAAGAGCGTCAGAGACTATTTGTCCAATTCCAAGGTTCGACCGGAAGATCCAGACTTTGAGAAGAAGTATGCAGCAAAGATGGCAAATCTTGAAGCAGCGATTACCTGCTACCACAAACGAAAACTCCCGAAGAACTGGAAGAAATCCCTTGAAAAGAAAGTAAACGGATTGAAAGCTCTGAAAATTAAACTGAAAGAAATCAAGGAAAAGCCTCTCTCACGCTCACGTGCAAAGCGGGTAAAAAGCATTCAGAGGAGAATAAAGAATGCCACGCTTAATGTAAAGCTGATAAAAGCTACGCGCGACTACAACCTCGGCACATCTCTCAAGTCTTACATCAACCCGCGCCTCTACACCAAATGGGCAAGAAAAGTTTCATACGACTGGAAAAACATCTACCCCAAAACTCTCCAGCGAAAGTTCGCCTGGGCTGAAGAGGGGTAAATGTGTTTTTAAGAGAGTACGCCATCCGCGAACCGCTCGATGTATCGTAGGTATTTGTTTAGGAAAGCCTCTTTCGAGAATTTCTGCCTGACTCTCCTCCGCCCTCGCCGCCCCATCTCAGCCGCACGCTCCGAGTCACAACTACAGGCCTCCTCCAGCTTATTGGCAAGCCCACGCTCGCTCCCAGCTCGGAAGTTTAGCCCAACCTCACCATCAACCATCTCTCGTAGCGCCCCAGCCGTCGAAACGATTGTAGGCACTTCACAGGCTAGTCCCTCGGCCGTCGCGTATGAGAAGCTCTCCCAGTACGAGGGCATGATAGTGAAGGTGCTTGAGGAGTAATAGTAGGGAAGTTCACGCAGCCGCCTCCATCCCACCAGCTTGACATATTTAGAGAGGTCCATGCGCTTCACCGCCCGCCTTAACAAGATGCCGTCGTCTGTGAGCATCCTAAGTTCGAAGTTAGAGTGTCCCCGATCTACCAC
Organism: Hadarchaeota archaeon (SeqCode); assembly: GCA_964514965.1. GTDB lineage: Archaea > Hadarchaeota > Hadarchaeia > Hadarchaeales > Hadarchaeaceae > DG-33. Next base: position 466,092 of record CAZETV010000001.1, read on the forward strand.
GCGCCGGACGCTCCGCAAGAGTAGGTCGATTCCCTTTTCGGGGTGGTTCCGTCCAGCATAGGTAAAGACAGTTTTCCCGTTAGACTCGCACTTGGCCCGGCTAAACAAGTTTGTGTCGACCCCGTTGTAAATCACGTCAATGCAGTTACGGTCGAACCGCCGGGCGAGCTCTCGTTTACAAGCTTTGCTCACGGTTATTGTCCGTCTAGAATTCTCAATCGACTTGACCTCCAACCTCGCATCGCGGAGAAGCCTGTATTTGTTTGCTACTCGGACCCCAAAGCGCTCTGCAAATTTTTCCCGCAGAAATTCTGGGCGATGGGAGATGTACACGAGGTTGTCAAGTCCTGCACGAGCGATTAGCTCCCCAAAAGCAAATGAGTTAGCCAAAATCATGTCGAATTTTTTGAGATCGACGGGAGCGTGTTTTCCAAGCAACCGCTCCGCAAATCGTTTGGTCGCCGGGTACAGGATATCCGCGTCGTACGGGCGGTGCTCGCGAAACCCCGGAATGCGGACAAACAACACCCGATAACCCTCGCGGTGAACTAGCCTGTCACGCTGCGAAGGGACGATAAACGTGAGGCTGAGATTTCGGCTTCTAGCACGGGCGAACATCCCAAGCTCCGCTAGGTAGCCGAGATACATCCCGACCCCCGTCGCCACCTTGCTCCTAGATGGGGGCTCCCAACCAAGTACTACAACTTTTAACTTTCGCATCTGGAACACACTTCAACTCAAGCCCGTCGAACGAGAATCACGGTATTCTGACGAACCCAATCGGTAATGATACATTGAGACATGAGAATAAAAACGTTTACAAAAATGTAAAACAAAAAGATGTAACATTTTATTAAGAAATAGGCTTGAATCACGGAAAAATCAAATAGAAAATTGAAATCACTTAATTTTCACTTGCTTCGAACACGACAAAAATCAAATCTGAAGAGAATCATAGCACCCCCGAACCCAACTAGGAACCCGAACCCGTGAGCGAACACATCAATTCCCGGTCCAGCACTAAGGAACCCCCCAGGATCGGTGAAGATTAGCCATAAAAAGGAGAAGAGTAGGGAAAACGTGAAGAGAGCGGGGAAAGTTTTCAGGAATTTTCGATTTAATCTGAACGGGCCCCTTTTTTTACGTCTGCGGACCCGACGACGCTCCTTAGAAAGTGTCTTTAGATGTACTGGTAGGCTCTGGAAGCAGGACGCAAAGAGGACTCCAATGGCTCCGTATACAATCCCCGATGCCCCCCAAGATTCGAAGTCAGGACCGATCAGCGTCAGCGGATACTCTATCACATTCGCACCGATGCCGGCGATAAATACCAGCCAGAGGAAAATGCGACTCCAACGTCTGCGAATCCTTACTGGATACACCAAATTCACGAAGATAAAAAACAAAGTTGCTAAGGTGAAAGCTTCAAGGTTGCTGGCGAGATGAGGGAGTTCGGCTTGGGTGAAAGCAGATGTCATAATGCCCCAGGGACGGTCGGCGGAAAGCCACAGGATCTCGAGGAGCGAAGGATAGAGGGAAACTAAGCCGAAAATCGCAAGATTAACGAGCGAGAAAATGACAAACGCTAGACCAACACTCTTGAAGCCAGCTAGGCGGCGAAAAAGAATGTAAGCTCTCATTCTCCCTATAAAAATAAAAAAAAGTAAATAAAAAAGTTTTTTATCGATGGATGAGCGTCAGAGAAGTGAAATGCTAGAGTTTCTCTTTCTTTTCTTTCTTCTTCTTTGCCATTTCTGTTCACCTCCTTGCAAGTCTGTCAATATTCGACATGCCAAAGAATCGCTGAGTTGGTAGTGCCTTTTCCGATCAGTCTTCCCAACCTGTCTCCTCTTCCTCTTCTTCCTCGCCTTCGTATTTCCACTTCATGGACATCTCCTCACCTGTTCGCTGGGTATAATTTCAACTCCTATTTAAAGTTATCACCCTACTTTCTTTCATTAGAAACCTTAAGGATTATAAATTGGAACTTATAATGTATATCGCTAAAGAAATAGAAGTAATACATGGGTGATTTGAATGGCGGAACTTTCTATCGCTCCGTTCAAAAGAATGCTTAGGAAAATCAGCCCGGACATGAAAATATCGAATCCTGCGAAGAGGGAGATGCGAAATATCTCAGAGAGGTTTGCCATGGATGTGCTAAGGGGCGCCATAGATATAGCGAAGATTTCAAAAAGGAAGACCGTGATGGTGGGCGATATAAGGGTTGCAAAAAAGCAGTTGGTCAAGACGATCTGATTTTCCGGGTGCGGGTTCGATGTTGGTGAAAACAGAGGGCATGATGCCTCAGGAGCGATTGGTGGAGAATTAGAATCATTCGTTAAGTTGGGATAAAACCCATTTGGCACTATCTCAACATCGCCACGTAATCTCCAACTTTTACACTCAGACTTCGTGCGACTGGCCCACACTTTGCTCGAAAGATGTAGAAGAATTTCCCACTTTCTGGCAGCTCCGAAAGCGTTTCATAATTTCCCATTCCCTTAGCCACCACTAAATCCGCCCGCGCGAACCTCTCCCTGAGTTTGGGAGAAGCCCTGTCCGGATAAAAGCCCACCGTGGCGGGAGAAGGAATCATCTCAACAGGAAGCCTAAGCATCATGACCCGCACATCCTCAATAGACAGGTCGTTCTGGACCGGGCTCTCCTTAACCACATATCCTACCCTCGCCTTCTTCTTGAGGAAAGCCAACAGGGGCAGGTCGAAGAATACCTCGGCAGCGTTATCTGCCAGATACAGAATATCTTTTACACTCCCCAGCTTGCGCTCAAGTTTCGCTATATCGTCTATGGCAAAATTCGGTCCAACAGAAAGTTCACGATCGAGGCTTTCGGGATCCACGAAGAAGTCGATGGCATTCCCCTGAGCGGCGATCTCCATGTAGCCTCTCAACTCCCTCCGGGGTCTAACCTTCAAAAACGCCAACTTTGCCATTTCAATCTCCCTCAACTTCCACTCGCGGTAGGGATCCGGGTTTCCTGAGAGCTTCTTGATGATTGGGTGGAACTCGTTTGACAAATCGGTCGGGACTGTGCTTGGAGAGAGGCGCTCGAGGATTTTTGCAATCCTCCTCTCGATTTCCGACCTGATTAACGGGTCTGATGTCGCGAGTTCCGTGGTCTGGCGCGCGAGATTCCGCAAACAATTCAGACACTCGGGTCCTGCTTTCATGGGACTCACAACAGTTGACGCGAGAATTCCATCAGGTCTCTCACCACGAACTCTCTAGACTGCTCCCCATCACGATTTAGGAAAAATGCTCTAATGCCTGCCTCCCTCGGCGCAATGTAGTCGAAAATCCAGTTGTCCCCGATATGTACCACCTCTGCGAGAGAAACGCCGACAGCTTTCAGGACTTTCGAGTAGAACTCTCCTGTCTTCTTGACGAGCCCGAAATCCGAGGTCGCTGAAAACATACAGTCAATGTAGTTTTTCAAGCCCGCCTGCTCGATTTCTACCTCAGCCAACTCGCGCACGCCATTGGTGATGACCATGAGCTTGAACCTCCGATGCAGTTTATCCAAAACTTCGTAGACCTCAGAGTAGGCCCTCACTTTCGACCTGCATTGCTCAACCAAGTCCATCCAGTTCCCGCTCAGGTCGAATTCCTTCCACCAGTAATTGACATCGTACCACCCGAGTTTATCCATCCCGACCCCGTCGTACTTGCGCGTTATTTCCTGCCGCGCTTTCTCGGGCCCCATCCCCCATCGCTCGGCGTAAAGCCTAGAAATCCCATTAAACCAGAAAGAATTCGAAAAATTCCAGTCGATGAGAGTGCCGTCTAAATCAAACGAAACAATTTTTATCATGCCATCAACAGATTACTTTCGAGTCCTGTGATTAAGGGTTAACACTCCTCAACAATGCTATTGATTGTTTCACTTTTTCTTCAATCCTCTCTCGGTAGCTATTTCTCCACTCTCCTCTAGAAATTCCAAAATTTTTTTCTCCACAATTTGGCTCATTTTAAATCCGCTGCGCTTGCAGAACTATCTGAACTTGTGGTACAGCTCCTCGTCCACGGTAAAGTTTACCCTAACCTTCGTAGGGAAACGTGGCAATTTGCCCGTCTCGTCGTAAATACCAAGGGCGTCGAACCACTCGGGATGCAGGAAAATTAGCTTTTTGGCCCGCTCCACTTTATCTGATGACATTTCTAATCATGCTCCTTATGGTTCTCACATTCTTTTTGTCTATACGCGTCGCCAAGTTGTTCACCGCGTAAGGGTTGTATGCCAGTTTCAGCTCCTCGAAAGTAGTCACCATCGCAGCAACGGCGATTCGCTTGTTATAATCTTCAAAAGCATGGTCGACCAACAAGGCCCGAACTACATACGCCAGCTGTAACAGCCAATCCTTCGTCTGCTCGCGCAGAAACGGCGAAATCTAGATTACCCCCGTTGACCAATCGCCCTGCCCCCCAACGGTTTTGTTCAAAGCCACAATTTCTTTTTTTCCCACATGTGTGTAAAAGTGTGTATACGTAAGTATTTGACATTGTGTTCAAGCTCGTAGATGGAAAACCCTAAACCCGAAAGAATCGAATTCGCTAGAGGGCGCATGAAATGAGAAATTCAAGTTTTTCCCTTTTGGGAACGCGATTCGAGTTCCGTGAAAACGGGTCGTTGAAGGTCGACTTCGACGAAAAAGTTATCGAGTTTGACCCACGCAGCCAGAATCACCTCAGGCGACTTGAACATATCCTAAAGCGAAAGCTCCTCGACGAACTCGAACCGGCAGTTACCTACTACAGCAAAAAATTGGGAGTGAGATTCAAACGAATAACCATAAGAAAACCAAGAACAAGGTGGGGTAGCTGCTCGCCCGATGGAAATTTGAACTTCAACCTCCAGCTGATTTGTCTCCCGCCTGATCTCATTCGGTATGTCGCATGTCACGAGGTCGCACACCTCAAAGAAAACCATCACGGCAGGGCTTTCTGGGAAATCGTGGGAAAAGAATTTGAAAACTACAAAACGATAAAAAAACGTCTGTCCGAGTACTGGTCCTTCGTCCAGGGAATTAACTCTTTTCTCGACCTAGGTAAAGCCTCACACCTTCCCAGATAACCCAAATTGATGCGAAGAGTCCTGAAATCGCCTCTGGAATCGCCACACCATCCCAACTAAATGTCCAAGGTATAGCCGCAAAGATTCCCATCAAAATAGTGAATGACCCAAACTTCCCAGAACCTGACAAAATCGCACTGGCGCCAAGTAGGAAAAACGAGATGGGGAACAACACGAAAAATGCCACCGAGAAGTAGAAGTGAACAACTCCCGCAGCTTCCGAGAACACCCCTATGCCAAACAAGGCGATGGCGCCAAAAAACAACGCTATCGTCCCCACACGCCCCAGAACCCGCTTCCTAAAGGTCACCCACAGGCCGACTGCAAAAATCATCGTGAGGGTCCCGCTAGCCATCAGCCCAAAGTTGAACACCCACGAAGCTTCGCCCACGCCAAGGTCGCTCAGCGCATTCTTCGTCCAGCTAAACCAAGGGGACAGGGATATGGAGATGAGAATGCACGAAAATGCCACCACCGGGACAACCATCCCACAAATCCAGGCGACCCGTAATTTCTTTTCGCTAGAGAGCATGGGGTTCCGGGTAAATATTTGATGCTTTCCCTTTATATTCCTCAAACCCAACGATCTTGCTCAATCGCTTCTTTCGACGGAAAAAGTGCAAAACTTTCGCCAGCAAGTCAAATTTCTTGCGCGGGTACCCCACCGTCAAGAGTGCAACCACCTTCAAGTGCTCCGGAATCTTCAACAACCTCTTGACCAGCTCTTCATCGAAACTCCCAACCCAGCAAGTCCCTAGGCCCTCCCCTGTTGCTGCTAAGACCATGTTCTGCATGGCGATGGTGACATCAACCACGTGCCATTTTGGCGAGGCCTTCCGATCGCCGCAGCCGACAATCACTACTGGGGACTTATTCAGAAAACCGGCAAACTTATCGCTCTCCGCGATTCGCTTTCTCGTCTCCAAGTCCGTAACGACGATGAAGTACCAAGGCTGGCGATTTTCGGCCGAGGGTGCCAAACGGGCCGCCTCTAAAATTCTTTCCAGTTTTTCCTTCGGTACTGGAGTTTGGGTGTACGCCCGAACCGACTTTCTCCTTCGGATGGCTTCAAATACCTTCATTTTCAAGCTCCCGGCCTTATTTCACACATGACCAAAAAATTCTTGTTAAGTTCTTCGACCAATTTTAAATAAAGGAATATCCTGTTAAACTTTTTATGCCAATCAGCCCCATCACTTTGATAAATTTCTTCATGTTTTTAGGCCAAATTCTTAATCATTTTTATCATAATTTATGCATATTTTTAACCGAAAAATCTATATACGGTGGGGATAACATTCCAGTGGCGCGCGCATGGTTAAAACTTTGAATTTATACCGATTTATTGCTGTGCCAGAGTTGTTGCCACCATCGTCCTGCTGATTATCAGCGGCATAACATGGTACATTACGCGCGCGCTATATGAGATGATCTATAGTAGATGGCTGTTTTTTCCCGTTAGGGCTATTTGCTAGTTAGGCGAGTGAAACCGTTTTTCCAAAACAAGTACCCTAACATTCGGGATAAAGGTGCTCTTTCAGGCAGAGGTCCCTCCCGCTCCGAAGTGATTTTATTTGTCATGTCCCCTAGAACGAAATTGAGCAACCCCGTAAGTGCCGAAGGCTGTTTCCACCCCTTTTTTAAGTTTATAAATCACTTTCAGCAACCAAGTTACTCTGGAATAAGCGCCACAAAAGAATACCCTTTCAACCTGCCGAGCTTCTTCACATCCTGAAGCTTTAACTCAGAAATTCTTTGCTCATATTTGTAAAATTCTTCTGCAGACCCTGCGAGTTCTTCCATAAGCAACGCGACAGCAACCTTGTTACTATCTTCTTGGAGCAATTTGTATCGGCCAATCAGTTGCTCTTTTGACTCTTCAAACTCTTTTTTATCTAGCTCCCTCATTTTTTTAATTTCCTTCAAGATGAGTTCCTTTACCTGCTTGAAGTGCCCCGCATCTGTACCGACGTAAATTAAATTATGCCCGTAATCAACCCCAATTTGAGGATACGCGCCGACATGATAGGCAAGCCCTCTTTTGTCCCTTATCTCCTGGAATAATCTAGAAGATCCCCCGCCAGAAAGAATGATGTTGAACGATTCAAGCGCATACCTCATCCTATCCCTCAAAGTCGCCGTGTGAAAGGCGAGCACGAGGTGCGCTTGTTTAATCTCTTTTCTCCGCTCCACCGCCTGTTTGTTTATTTTATTTATCTTCAATTTTGATGGAGGCGCCCTCTTAACGGTTCTTTTCCGTTCAGCAGCTTCGATTACCTCATCGAAATCGGCTTCACCGACAACGCAAAGGACGGGATTATTGTAAAGGTTGAAAAATTTCAAAAGAATTTCCCTAGAGATCGGTTTGATTGTCTCCGCTGTCCCCACAATTTTCATTCCGAAAGGTTTCTCGTACAAAAAGGATTTTGCCCTTTCGAAAACGTACATTGCAGGTGTATCGTGATTCATTTTTACTTCTTCTAAAACAACTTTCTTTTCTTTTTCTATTTTTTGTTCATCAAAAGCGGGATTTATCAGCATGCCAGAAAGCAAATCCACCCCCAAATCCAAATATTTAGATGGCAATTTTGTCCAAAACGCTGTTACCTCTTCATCGGTGAACCCGTTAAGTATCCCTCCACGTTTCTCCACGGTGGCCGAAATTTCCTTGGAAGACTTGGTCTTCGTTCCCTGAAAGATACAGTGTTCTAGATAGTGCGCAACTCCTTTGAATTCAGCTGGCTCGTGAGCGGCACCCAACCTGCAGGCTAAAAGGGAAGTCACGACGGGAGACTTTCTGCGCTCAAGTAACACCGTCAAGCCGTTGTCTAGCGTAGCCCTGTAAAATTCTGCTTCCATTGAATCCTATCCATCTAGGAGTCAGACAAACGGATTAATAAGATTCACGAAATGATTGTCTCAAGAAATCAAGCTTGAAGACATTATTCTGTTAATATTGGCAGATATTTGTTAAGATGGAACTACCGAACCCTGGTGGGTTAGGTTGAATCTAAAGTGTTGCAAGCCCCGAGTGCTAAAGCTACCCAATGAGAAATTTTTGTAAAATTTATTTCCAAATCGGAGATATATCAATTTTAACAAACAACTTATTTATAGAAGTTAAATCAAAAAAAAAGAATGGCAGGGGTAGAAGCCTACAGAGGCGGCCGAACTGAAGTCTACGGACAACAGGGAGCCGCGAAAAAACGTGGACGAAAAACCACGGATGGTCGCGGATAAACGCCAGGAAGCATGGTGTGAGGCAACGACTGTGGGATAAAGGCCCTGATGTGAAAAAACGTTGAGCAACGGAAGTGGTCGAGACTCCGAAGCTTAACGAGATAGTAATGGAAGGGCCGAAATCCCTGCCCCTTTTTTTAACCTTAATTCTGTTAACCCCTTTCACAGTCGTGGAAGTAGATACTCAGTTAGCTAAATCAACCCATTCAATTTTTGCCCTATCCCACTCTTGAATAGGATGCCCAATTTTTTCTAAGAATTCTCTAACTTCTTCCTCATCCAGTTTTACAATATCCTCCAGAACCGGGATTAAAATACACAACGCGTTCGATGAAAGTACTGTTCGTTTAGAGATGTGCCCAAGGAAAGGCGAGGGCGAGACGGCTATGGGATACCCATTGTAAGTTTTTACGTGCAACATCACGTACATATCAGAATGGCCATCCCCCACATAGACAGTTCTTTCTGGAGGAATTTTTTCCTTAGTTCTAGCCAAATTAAGTGCCTGTACCTTCGCCGATCCGGCCCTGACCCACTCAACGCCTTTGATTACGCCTTTCTCGTCGTAGGTGTAGAGAGTACCGTAAATGTGGTTTTTAGGGATTATACCCCTCAACGCTTCTTCAATTATTTTTTGGGGAGAAGCAGAAATTACATAAGGGACAAAGCGTTTCCCACGAAAGCCTTTCCGCAGCAAGCCAAAGAGTTCAGGAATATTCCTCTTAAGCTTTACCTCTTTCCCAACCTCTCGCAAAAGCTTTCGAGTCACTTTTCCTTTGTAACTAGGATCGTGAATGATGAGATAAGACAGCTCACCACCTAACTTGGCGATGCTTTTTCGCCTTAATCTCCTAATTTTTTCATCGAAGTCCTCCCGTGAGATTCCTAGTTTTAGACTCAGGAGAAGTCCGGTATCTTGAACGCTCAAAGTTTTGTCGAAGTCCAATGCAAACAAATATCTCTCTTCCATTCTTTCACCTAACGTTTCAATTGCAAGTTAGCCTTTGTATTTAGAGAGATTTATATGGCTTGCAGAAAGCCGATTGAATCAACCAGAAAAAACTGGATGAAACCTTGTTATTCACGGGGGGCCTGGGCCAACTTTTATCTGAAAAGCAGACGATTGTTTTTACGACGCACATGAAAGGTTTACTGCTTGATGTCGACTATGCTGAAGAAGAAGCGCAACCCTACATAAGACTATTCCTGAAGAGTGGGACAGAAATGATTGTCGCCACCGACCCGACATTCGAACAATATCTCTATGTTGTGGCCAACGACGCAAAAAAAACGGCAAAGCTCATCTCCAAGCTTGAACTCAACGAGTACGGGCGCACCCTCAAACCGAAATCCGTCAATTTTTTCAAGCGGACTTTCCTCGGAAATGAAGTCGAAACCATAAAGGTGGCTTTCCACCATCCAAAAGATATGTCCCGGCTCAGACATGCGATACGCGAGCTACCGGGGGTAAAAGATATCTACGAGTTCGACATTCCCTTCGCGAGGCGCTATCTAGTCGACAGAGAACTTACCCCTATGTCGGGCGTAAGCGTAAGCGGCAAGATGGAGGAGGGAAAAGATGTCAAAATACTGATGCTTGATAGTCCACCCAAACCAGCCGATGTACCTGAGCAAAAGTTGAACGTGATGAGCTTCGACATCGAAGTTTACAACCCCACGGGAACCCTTCGACCTGACAAAGATCCGGTTATCATGATGAGTTTAGCCGACAACCGGGGTTTCAAAAAAGTCATCACATGGAAGGATTTCAAGGTAAAACTCGATTACGTTGAAGTCGTGGAAAGTGAGAGAGAAATGCTCAGGCGCTTCGTCGAGTTAGTCGAGGAGCGTGACGTTGATATCCTACTCGGATACAACACCGATCTCTTCGACTTTCCCTACTTGCGCGAACGGGCAAAGCAATTAAAAATCAAACTGAAACTGGGACGCGATGGCTCGGAAGTAATAACTCGCAAGCGAAGTTTCGCGACGGCGACCCGAGTTCGAGGACGGGTGCACATCGACGTTTACACTATGGTGACCTTTCTCGCGACGATAGGGACGATAAGGCTCATCCACTACACCCTCGAGGATGTTTACCGACATATGCTTGGGAAGGAGAAACCTGATTTCGAATTCACCGAGATGGTCAAAACTTGGGAATATGGAGGAGAACCCGCGAGAAAATTGCTCGAGTACTCGATGTCGGATGCTGAAGCGACGCTCGAGCTGGGACTCGAGTTGCTCCCGCTATTTTTCGAGTTGACTCGGACGATCGGACAAACACCCTTCGATGTCAGCAGGATGACACCAGGACAACTCGTGGAATGGTTGTTAATCCGCGAAGCGCACAAACGAAACGAACTCGTACCTGTTAGACCTATGGGTGAGGAGTACGAGGAACGACTCGAGGAAACTTACATTGGCGCGTACGTCATGGAACCTGAGAAAGGTCTGCACGAGGGTATTGTAGTGTTCGATTTCAGGAGCCTGTACCCGAGCATAATAGTATCGCACAACATTGACCCCTCAACGCTCAACTGCAATTGCTGCGCGCCTAGCGAGGCCACGCAAGCTCCAGAACTTGATTATTACTTCTGTACCAAGCGACGGGGGTTCATATCAACGATACTCGAACAACTCATTCAAGAGCGCGCGCGTTTGAAGCGAGAGCTTAAAAAACAAAAGCGGGAAAGCAAGGAATATCGCTCGCTCGATGCACAACAAACAGCACTCAAGATTATCGCAAACAGTTTCTATGGCATGTTAGGCTATCCGCGGGCACGCTGGTATTTCAAAAAATGCGCCGAGAGCGTTACGAGCTTTGGACGACATTACATCCGTCAAACGATTGAACTGGCAAAGGAGTTCGGTCTTGAGGTAATCTACGGAGATACAGATTCGCTTTTCTGCAAACTTAACGGCAAAAGCCGCGAGGATGCGATGCGATTTCTAAAGCAGGTAAATGAGAGCCTTCCAGGCGTCATCGAGCTCGATTTCGAGGGCTTTTACCCCCGCGGCGTGTTCGTCACCAAGAAGCGTTACGCGATGATTGACGAGGAGGGGAGAATGGTAGTTAAAGGTCTAGAGTTCGTCCGTCGTGATTGGGCAGCACTTGCAAAGAAAACCCAGGAAGAGGTGCTCAGAGCTATCCTCAAAGATGGCTCACCGAAAAAAGCAGCTGAACTCATACGCAAAACTACCCGTGACGTGCTTAATGGTCGCGCTAGTTTGGACGACCTCGTGATATACACCCGGCTCAAGATGCCCATCGAGAGCTACCGCTCAATAGGCCCCCACGTGGTCGCGGCGAAGAGGCTCCGTGAGCTGGGGCGAGAGGTAGAACCCGGAATGGTGATAGCTTACATCGAAGCCAAGGGTGCGGGAAGCATAAGCGAGCGCGCCATTCCTGTAGAAGATTTCAAGGGTATAGAATATGACCCTGAATACTATGTCGGACACCAGGTTCTACCCGCTGTAATGCGGATTATGGAGGTTCTAGGGTACAAGGAGGAGGATTTGCGCTTTGAGCGGCAGAAACAGATGAAATTAGCGAAGTTCACTTAATAAGCAATTCGCCCTCTGAGGTCAAAACTACATCAAAACTTTGAGTTACTGACCGGCCGTGCAATTTATTCCCCGCCCCTTCACGAATCTTGGATATTACATCAAGTGTACTGAGCTTAACTAGAATCTTCGCAGTATCTGCCGCTTTAAATAATCTTTTGGGTACTTTCAAAATATCGTCACCCCGTTTGATCTTAAGCACAACTGGGGCACGAAAAATTGCAGCCAGCTTGAGCGTGCGCTCTGCTCGCGCGATGTTATCCCTCGCCCTGCGCTCAAGAATGCAAACATTAGCGCGAGAGGTCCTCAGCATTCTAGCTATCTTAGTTTGAGTCAATCCTTTCAAACGAAGCTCAAGAACCCGCGACTGCGCCTCGGTTAGGAAGGTGTCCTTACTCATAACATCAAGTTTAATTTGGATGCAGGATTAAACAGTTTTTGCTCGGAGAGCATTTGAATGTTAACTGAAGATGAACTAACAGCATATCGAAAAGCGGGAAAACTCGTGGCCGAGGTGCGAGAGAAGACACGCGCCCTCGTGAAACCTGAAGTCACGCTACTTGAGATAGCCGAAATGGTGGAGGATTCGATCGCGCAAAAAGGAGGTAAACTAGCGTTTCCCTGCAACGTTTCGGTCAACGAGATCGCAGCCCATTATAGCCCGCCCGCAAACGACGACACGAGCATCAAGGAAGGAGACATGATCAAAGTTGACATAGGTGCCCACTTCGATGGATACATCGCGGACACCGCGTTCACAGTAGCGACGGGCGAAAAACAAGAACTTGTTCAGACGGTCGAACGGGCTCTTGAGGCTTCAATTGGTGCGATTAAACCAGGCATAGATGTAGGCGAGATAGGAAAAATAGTCGAAGAAACCGCAACTGCAGCTGGGTTCAAGCCCATCCGAAACCTCACAGGTCATAGCCTAACGCGGTGGAACCTGCACGCTGGCCTAACGGTGCCAAACGTCAAGGAAGAGACTGGACAAAAGCTAAAGGCCGGCGATGTTGTGGCCCTCGAACCCTTTGTGACTGACGGCGCTGGGTACGTCGAAGATCAAAAGAAGGCCTACATTTTTCGCTATCTACAAGACCGCCCAGTGCGACTTCGAATGGCAAAACAACTACTCAACGAGGTTAAGCGATCCTATGATGGCCTCCCGTTCTCGGAGCGATGGCTTGCCAAAAAGATGTCAAAGCTTAGGCTTGAGCTGACCTTGCGAGAGCTTGTGGGCATCGGGGCGTTGTGGCCATATTACGTACTAGCCGAGCGGGCTGGCGGCAAGGTGGCACAGGCTGAGCATACGGTAATCGTCACCGAAGACGGTTGCGAGGTGACTACCAGATAACGCACTAGGGCTGCAATTAGTCACATATGGAGAGAAATGAAACGATTAAGCTAGTGCAATATTTGAGAAATTAATAACGAATATTATAAAATGCTTTCATTTACGTAACACAAACATCGCATGGTCTTTCTCGTAAGGGTCGAGTATCTTTGCGTCGACGACTTCCATCTCCTTTTCAAGTTTTTCTAACTCGTCCCTGAATATCTCGCGCGGCTCCTTGGTAATGTCGATGCTCCGAGCCTTGACCGCCAGCATCGCATACCCCCCTTTCCGCAAAAATGCCTTCACGTTCGCTAACAAAATTTCAGTCTGGTCAGGCTGGGCGACATCTTGGTAGAGCACATCTACTTTCCCGATGATTGCGCAATAACTTCCTGGCTGTCGAGCATCGGCCAAGAGAGGGGCCATGTTTGGTCTCTGGTTACAGATTATGAGCAAATCGCGGAGCGGGCGCGATGAAATTTCAATACAATTAACAGAGCCACTTAATCCGATTAGGTCGGAGACATGCGAAGCGGTCGTCCCACTGGCGGCCCCCAAGTAGAGCACAAATTCACCTTGATCAATCGGGACCTTCTTGATGTCCTTTAAGATAGCAGCCGCGAGCTTGCTCCGATAGGGATCCCATAGGCGATACTCGGTCCCTTGAATTTTGAGGAGCCTCTCGCCGTAGACTTGTGTGCCTGGAGCTAGATTTACAGTTGCAAGCTTGCGCGTCCCATCTTCAAGCTTAACCCAGTAGACCCCAGCAAAGCGTTTGTGTTCGGTTACTTTCATTTTCTCGGCTCCTTATATTTCGCCTTGATATCAGCTATACGCGCCTTCAAGTCAGCGACAAGCTTGTCCCCCACAAACTCACCCGACATCGCGTCGACGCGCGCGGCTATGGATAGTTTTCCTGCGAGGGCACGAGCTATCTTTCCCCGCTGCCACTTAGGCGCTCCCCGGACCTCAGGGTACTGATAGATTACGCCGTGCTTTGGGGGCCTCGCTTGAGAACGGAGCGCCCTGAAGAGAGCTTTTTCCGCCCCGAGTACCTGAAGTGTGCTCGCGGGCGAACGAGAAAGTTTCTTCAAACCACCCGCTAGTGAAATAAGCCTTGCACCAACCGAGCCACCGACGACCGTTCGCAGATTTGGCGCCACTTGGGCCATCAACCCATCGATATATTCGGCTATTCGCTCCCGGAACTCGTATAAGGAGAACACCTCTCGTGCACACCCCTGCAGTATTTTGATATCGAGTTCGTCGAATGGGGCGCCTAAGGAATTCATTGCAGCCTCGGCTATTTGCGCCGCGTTTTCATCTGATAATTCAATCACGCTCTTCACCGCAGCTTGAGTAAATCGCTCACGGGAGCCCAATTCTAAGATGAGTTTCAGGTATTTTTGATGCTCAACAACAAATCTGTCGAGCTCGGGGAAGTGGGTAGAGTACCACTCGCGTATTAAGCCAGAAAGGATGTTTGTGAACTTATCAAACTCATTAAGCATGCCTATAGCTTGGATGACTAGCTTGTCTCGCTCGGCTGCCTCCTCCCGGAGCTTTTGCCGCGTGAGGATGAATGTTACTTCCCGGGCAAGCTTGTCTGACTCCTTAAATCCCACCTCTTTAGCTATCTTTTTGAGCTTGGTACGTAGGAGTTCACCTGCAAGATTCGGTAGCTGCACCTCGAACTTGGTACGTCGAAATTCCTTACGCAATTGTGAGACGAGCAATTCAGACTCTAGGGTAAATTCAAGGAAACCTTTCTTGACTAGTTCAGCTATGATCTCGCGGTGCTCTTCCGTAGAAGCTCCCATCTGAACGCTCGCCAGCCGCCCGGCCACTTCGATTGCGTCCCGGGGGAACTGCTTCGACGCCAACATTCGCCCCTCATCATCGAACGCGAACACGCCTAACACACATTCAGCTATATGAACCGCCATGTGCGCACCTGACTAAAAGTTAATTTAAACTTCATAAAGCTTTAATAGAGGGGCCAAAGATTGCCTATCCTGCCTGTTTGAATCCTTTCCTCACCACATCTCTTAACAAACCGCTCGACATCCTCGCGCTTGGTGTAAGATATGCTATCAACCCCGCACAGAATTCAGCTGGGACGCAAGTGGTGAGAATGAGATTATAGTAATAAGACAGTAGGCCTCAATCAGACATACCAAACTTAACGATTTTGCCGTCAATGTTTTCGACCACACCGCAGAACCCTTTTGAATTTTTAGGCGCTCGAGCTGGCAAACCGTGGCGCCTTTTAATGCTAATATGCGCCGCCTCGATGTAAAGCCTAGCATCCTCGAAACTTTCGCACACACATTGGGCATAGCCATTTGACGTAGCCGAGATATCCTCAGATTCCCTGTCGCAGACATCACACTCGGCTCGCCAACCATTAGTGTGACGCAAAAACACGGCGCCACCATTTTCCTTTTTAGGTAAGAGCGATTAAATATGAATTGGTGAAAACGTGCAGAAGAAAACTGGTGAAAAAATCGTTGCTTTCGGCACTGAGCGCCTGAAGCGTGGATTCGCTAAGATGCAAAAGGGTGGCGTAATCATGGATGTCACGAACCCCGAACAGGCAATCATAGCTGAGGAGGCTGGAGCAGTAGCGGTAATGGCTTTGCAAGCGGTACCTGCCGACATTCGAGCAGCAGGTGGCGTCGCTCGCATGGCGGACCCAGCGATTGTTGAGGCAATCATGAATGCCGTCACCATCCCGGTTATGGCTAAATGCAGAATAGGCCACTTCGCGGAGGCGCAAGTTTTGGAAGCATTAGGAGTGGACATGATAGACGAAAGTGAAGTTCTTACTGTTGCTGACGAAGAAGCACATGTAGACAAACATAAATTTAAAGTTCCATTCGTTTGTGGCTCTTACGATTTGGGCCAAGCGCTGCGAAGAATAGACGAGGGAGCCGCGATGATCCGAACAAAAGGAGAAGCAGGTACTGGCAACGTAGTTGAAGCAGTCCGCCACATAAAGCTGACGAAAAAGCAGATAGCCGAGCTGGCTGGACTATCGCGCGATGGATTAGAGGAAAAAGCGCGGGAGTACCGGGTACCAGCTGAGTTGGTTGAAGAAACAGTAAAACTGAAACGTTTACCGGTGGTTTGGTTCGCGGCTGGGGGTATCGCGACGCCTTCTGACAGTGCGATGGTCCTGCAATTAGGTGTAGACGGAGTCTTCGTTGGGTCAGGTATCTTTAAAACAAGCGACCCATCACGTATGGCAAAAGCGATTGTAGAAGCAACGAGGTACTATGATGATCCCCAAGTTTTGTTAGAAGTCAGCAAGGGGTTACCAAAAGCTATGCACGGAATAGACATCAAAAAGCTTAAGGAATCCGAGAAATTGCAGGCTAGAGGCGTCTAAGAACACCCACTTTTTATAGATTAGTTTGGATATGTGGCAATCGTGAAGATAGGCATTATTGGTCTCCAAGGCGCTGTGAGCGAGCACCTCGAGGCGGCGAAGCGGGCGATGCAAAAGCTCGGCATCGAAGGCGAGACTGTCTGGGCCAGCAGACTTAGTCAGTTTGAACGCATAGATGGCATCATCATTCCCGGAGGAGAATCGACGACGATCAGCAAGCTCATGCTCAAGACGGGCCTTTTTGAGCGGGTCAAGCAGCTTGCAGCCGGTGGCACTCCAATCTTAGGCACTTGTGCTGGCCTCATCGTATTGGCCAAACGCGGGGACGAGCAAGTCATGCAAACTGGGCAGCCATTGTTGGAACTGATGGATATCTCCGTGATTCGGAATTCTTTCGGGAGGCAGCGCGAGTCATTTGAGGTAAATTTGGAGATTCCAGTTTTGGGTGAGAGGCCCTATAGCGCAGTCTTCATCCGAGCACCATCTGTCGAGAAAGTTTGGGGGAATACTCAAGTCTTGGCCAAGTTTCAAGAAAAAATCGTCGCGGTGCAACAAGACAACTTGCTTGCGGTGGCTTTTCATCCAGAACTCACATCCGACACACGATTGCACGAGTATTTCCTACAGATGTGTCAAAGATAAATCAAGGAAAAGGAAATTAAACTAGTCGCGCTAAATAATTTAGGGCGGATGAATGAACTTACGTTGCCCCAAAAATGTGCATTTTGAGTGTCAGCGATGCGCCAAGTGCTGCGGCGATGGTTCACACCGTGGACGAAATATCTTGTTGATAAAATCCGAAGTCAAACAGATATCCCAAGCAACAGGACTAAGACCGCTCTCATTTGCCTCTCGCTCATTAAGTATTCAGCCCTACCGCTACAGGATGAAAAAACGAGGCGGGAAGTGCGTCTTCCTTGATGGAAAAGCTTGTAGGATTTACAACATCAGGCCCCTCATCTGCCGCTTTTACCCGTTCTCGCTCAAAAGGGGCAACAACGGCTATAAGTTCGAGGTTTCGGAGGAGTGTCCGGGTATCGGTCTTGGGGATGCCTCAAAAGAGAGTGACTTTGAGAGAATGTTTGAAGACGCGCAAAGAGTATTACAAACTTCATAGCATTATTTTTTCACCGCTTTCACTAACTTTTTCTTAACAATTTCATTTACTGCTTTTTTGCGGCAACTCCTTTCTCTAATGTCGAGTATTTTTTTCTCCACTCAAAGGTTCTCAAGCTAAAAATTATCTGTGGGCCCCATCACAAGTCTTTTGAATACTGCCACCAAATTACAAACTGGTGTATGTATGCAAGAATTTCCAGAGTTCGTCGAAGAAGAGGAAGAAGAAAACTGGCCAGCGACGATAAGGTTGGAGATAATTGAGTATATTCTACGTCGCCACGGTGCTCTTCGTGCCCCAGACCTAGCGCATATCTTAGATTGGAAAGTTCGAGAAATTAATCGCGTGCTTCGCCAGCTCGAGAGCTCCGGCCGCGCGAAGCGCATGAAGCTAGGGAAGAACTATGTTTGGTCTTCGATTGAGGAGCCGCACCTAACGCCCATGCATTACTAGGCAAATCGTGCCCTAGATTGACTTTTCCGTACTTTTGATCCTTGAGCAACCGAGCGATTTGGTTAAACTACAATTTGGCGGAAGCGTCCCGATAAAAAGACCTAAACTTTTATTGCTCGTCGGGTGATGCTTTTAGCGTGGTCGGATGGTCAGAATGATTAACATCGAATCAAAACCATCAGTACCCCGAGTGGCGAAGGCAGGCGGTTTTATCCATTTGAAACCCGAAACACTCAAAAAAATCGAGGCAAGCGAGGTGCCCAAAGGCGATGTGCTAGCAGTTGCTCAGACTGCCGCGATTTTGGCGGTCAAGCGCACCTCGGAACTCATTCCTTTAACCCACCAAATTACAATTACAGGCACTGATGTAATTTTTAAGCTGGAGAAGGAAGGGATTCGCGCTGAGGTTGAAGTGAAAAGCACGGGACAAACCGGCGTCGAGATGGAAGCATTGGTTGGCGTAACGAGTGCACTGCTCACAATCTGGGACATGATAAAAAGCTTGGAGAAAGATGCGGCAGGACAGTACCCCGTGACTTCAATCGACGACATTCGTGTGTTAAAGAAGGTGAAAGGTTGAGTGGAATCGAACATCGCAGGGGGGCACCAACACACCTGAGGATAGCGGTTCTTGTCGTGAGCGATACTCGGGCGGCGGCCATACGTAAGGGACGTGATGAAGACGTTACCGGAAAGCTCATCGAACAAAGCGCGCGAGAAGCCGGGCACGAGACGACTAGATCAATAGTCCCAGATGATTCACGCAAGATAAAAAAAGCTGTCCAAGAGTTCATCGCGGACAAAAAAATCGATGTCGTGATAACTACGGGCGGCACTGGCATAACAAAGCGTGATGTCACAATTAAAACATTAAGCCCGCTCTTCGAAAAGGAGTTGCCGGGGTTTGGTGAAATTCTGCGACGCATCGGCTATGAAAAAGTCGGCACGGCGGCGCTTCTGACCTTGAGTACCGCCGGCCTCATAAGGCGAAAGCTGGTTTTTTGCTTGCCCGGGGCCCCAAATGCGGCAGAGGTCGCGATGAAAATAATCCTTCCCGAGTTGGGGCACATCATCAAGCACGCACGTGAGTGAGATGCAAGTTCGAATGCGGGGCTTTGCTCACTATACCAAGCTTGGAGATGCCCTGAAGCTCGTGCTTTCGCGAGTGAAACCTTTGAGTTCTGAGATAATCTCGTTCGATAAAGCGTTAGGGCGCGTGCTGGCCGAAGATGTCGTCTCAAAGATAGATGTCCCTCCCTTCAATCGCTCGGCCGTCGATGGTTACGCTGTTCGCGCGGCTGATGTATTTACGGCTAGTGAGACAAAACCAAAAAGACTTCGAATAATCTGGTCTGCGAAAATTGGAGTTCCAACCAAACTTTGTGTGCAAAAAGGAGAGGCAATCAAACTTATGACTGGGGCACCAATGCCCCACGGCGCAGATGCAGTCGTAATGGTCGAACACACCAAAATCGAGAAAAAACGAATAGCTGTGCTGGTACCGCTCACACCCAACAAGAATGTTTCAGCGCGGGGGGAGGATGTTCGCGCGGGCGATGTAGTGCTAAGGCGCGGGCAGCAACTCAGACCTCAAGATATCGGCATGCTTTCGTCAATCAGCCATCTCAAGGTGCCAGTTTTTCTTAAACCGAAAGTTGCGATTATCGTGACCGGACCCGAACTCAGGCGTCCAGGCAAACGACTAAAACCAGGCCAAATTACGGACATTAACAGGTACTCTTTATCCGCGGGGGTTACAAACTGCGGCGGCCTAGCGAATCCGCTCGGCATCACCTCTGACAAACCACAAGCGATGCGCCGTGTGCTACAAACAGCACTGAAAAATGATGTGGTCCTTATTTCGGGCGGAAGTTCAGTGGGAGAACATGATATCGCCCCCGACATTGTTACCGAACTTGGAGAGCTGCTTTTCCATGGTGTCGCCTTACGTCCCGGTGGCCCAACCGCATTTGGCGTGGTTCGGGGTAAGCCAGTGTTCTGTCTAGCTGGTTTTCCTGTTGCATCGCTGGTTGCTTTCGATATGTTGGTCAGACCCGCGATTTGGGCGATGCAGGGGCTGCCTCCGGATTGGGGATGCCTAAGGGTTCAGGCGAAGCTGACACGTAAGGTTGCCTCAAACTTGGGGCGCGTGGATGTGGTGCGGGTGCGGGTCCGGAGTGAGGCGGATGAACTTTTGGCTGAGCCAATCCGAATCACAGGGTCAAGCATCCTGAGCTCGATGACGCGCGCTAATGGCTTTTTCTTGATTCCTGAAGATGTGGAAGGGTTTGGAAAGGATACTGTCATAGAGGTTGAACTTTATTAACCGAGCGTTTGATTACGTTAAGGAGCGTGATTTCGTGACAGGAAAGATTGAGGACATGGCAGCTGATTTAATCGCAGAGCTCAGGAATCGACTCGACGAGCTTGAGCGCCGAGTTTCTTCCCTTGAGCTATCGCTGGGAAAAGCCCAGCTACCCAACCATGACAACAAGATTGAGTCGAAGCGTTAAAGCAGGTAAGGATTATGACGCTTCGGATCTATCGTTCCGGCCCACTTCAGGTCGCAGAAATAGAGTGTCATGGTTGCAAAGGGCTGAGTTCACTCGAAGATAAGCGTTGCCGCGCCTGCGTGCTCAAGCAGCTCGGTGCGCAAAACTTGGTAGATCAAGTTACCCTTCGCCGGGCCTATAAACGAGTGTACTGTTCGAGCGAACTATCAAAACTCGCCAAAACCCTAGCTGTTATCAAACAGCTCATTTTCGACCGTGCATCCTATACTGCAAGTGAGAAAGACAAGTGCAAAGGTTGCGTAGATAAACGATGCAGAGAATTGACCGAACTATGGGAAAAAATTATAGAGACACCACATGATTTTTCACCGATTGAGAAATTAGTGAAAAAAAACAGTAAACTTAAAGGCGAATGTGCGAAATGCACCGAACGTTATTTCCTAAAACTTATCGCGAGCGCAAGGACAGGATTGGCGAGTATTACAACAATTCAAAACGCTGACAAAATTGATTACGAGGCGGTTTTTGCGGCACGGGTGATGCCTTTTTTCGTCGAGGGAATTTGTCATCCACCAAAGCACAGATTAAAACTGCTAGAGACTTATGAGTTAGCCGAGCGGCGAGGCATTGTGCGAATCTATGAACAACTTGACCGTCCGCTGCCTTTCTACCAACTTGACCTTCCAGAATTCAAGATGCCCGCGGAGCACCTCCAGTTGCTGGATGATGCATATAAATTTGAGACGAAGACCAAACCAGGACACGCCCGTTTTGCTTTCCCAACGCGAATCTCGGGGTTCCTCGACGATTGGTACAATGTTTTGCTACATATCCTTCGGGAGCGCTCGGATGTCAAAATTCCCTCTGGTAAGCTTAGGGAACTAGCCAAGCAGATGTCCAGCTGGCTCACTTACCGATGGCTTGAACCACTCAGTTACGATGACAAACTAACCGACATTTACATCCCCGCACCGCCCGAGCTTCAGCCGATTCGAGTCGTCCACGAACGTTGGGATATGTGCGAGACTGGTATTCATTGGACGACGCCAGCTCTGTTGGGGTTTGGAGAAACGCTCGCTTCACGCCTTGCAACGTCTTTCGATGAAGTCCGTCCGCAGTTGGACATTGAAATCCCCAAGCTTGGAATGCGATTATTTCTGAGTCGATACCCGGCGATATGGTCGAGGAGCATCGCGATATCTGCTAGGAAGCGCCGCCGACGAGCTTGGACTCAACCACTCTTCCTTGAGCGGAGCACACTCACACCTCTCGCCAGCTCGCTCGTGAGCAACCTCGTTCGGCGAGGTGCTTCAGCTTTTATAATAGGCGAGATGGGAAGTGCAAAGACCAGCGAAGTCGAGACGCTAGTGCCCGAGATAGGCCCCCACCAACGCATCATAGCGTTTCAGGATACGGAGGAACTCCACCTTGAGGAGTTCGTCACACATGGTTACTCAATCGAAAATGTACGAATTACCGATGCGGGTCATCTCCAACGCCAAATTGATGCCTTCCTTAGAGGGGGTGCTGCATACTGGCTCATCACAGAGGTACGGGCGATGGAGGCGGTTAGAGCAGCTTTGGGGGCGGCAACGCGGCAGGGAAGTCAACCAATCGTAAGCAGCTTTCATGCCCGCTCGAAGCAAGAGATGTTTGATCTGGTGTGCCGCATCATGGGATTGCATGACGCAGCTTACAAATACGTTGATCTTATTGTCAGCACCGCTCGATTTTCCACTCCCACCGGCACCATTAGACGAGTGATAGAGGTGGCTGAAGTACTCAAAGATTGGGAAAACAAACCGAAATATGCCGAGCTTTTCACCGACGACCGCCAGCGAGATTTGCTCGTGCCAAGAAATTTTCTTTGCGGTGATAAGCACCTTCTCGAGTGCTTGAACTCCTTTGACCTCTCAAAACTCAATGTTCTAGATGCTACACAAAGATTGGACTTCTTGCCACCTGAAAAAGGCGGAAGTCAACTTGTGCCCAAGATGTGCAAGAGGTTCGCGATAGATGAGCAAGAATTCCTAACGGGGATTCTCGCAGAGGCTAAAATGAAATCTGACTTGCTTTGTTTGGCCCGAAGCACTGGCAATATGGATTATCTTGAGCTACCATTCGTGAGTCGCGCCTACGACGCTTACTTCTCTTTCGTTAAAGAAAATGACCCAGAGTACGAGCGCGTTCTAACAAGGTGGAAAAGTTGGTTGAAGACTCTTTAAAAGTAGAGGAATGGCTACCCGTAAGCGAGGATGTACGAGAAATCCTTGAGCGTTTCAAACAGGTCGAGAAACGTCCACCGTATTTTTATGAACGCCTGTGCAAGATCGCTTATCGAATTTTTGGTAAACTCACACAAAACATGAAAGTGACCGAATCTACCCAGCGCGAGCTTGAGCAAGCAAAGCTCAGAATTTCAGCGCGAGAGTACTGGGCTGGGTTCTTCCTCATGTTGAGCATTCCTATTCTTATGAGCGTTCTTGGGTGGCTACTAACAGGTCTGACAGGCTCGAACATACTCGCGATGTGGTGGCTCCCTATGCTTGACTTAGTATTAGCATGCGCCTTGGGAATGGTATTCTACCTCTATCCTCCAAGCCTCGCCGGGATAAAGCGAAGCGAAGCTCAAGGGGGGGCAATTCACACTATTATGTTGTTAAGCTTCGCTCTCTATCATAAGCCCGACCTGCGCGGGGCAACGATTTTAGCTGCTAACGAAAGCAAAGGCGAACTCGCGGGTGACCTTCAGCGCGGGCTGCTCGAACTCGATACTCGCCACCGCTATGAGAGTGTCCGACATATGCTCACTGTAATAGCTCATAGGTGGGGCGAAATCGATGAGGGCACGAGGCAGGCGCTTTTCGATATTCTCCGCTCTACTGGTGCGCTGGAGGAATCTTCTCGCATCTCTGATGTTAGCAGGGCACCACAACGTGTTCTTGGGAGCAGTGAAGCTCAGCTGAGCAAGCGTTTAAACGCGCTGGTAATGCCCACAATGGCGTTCATGGTATTCGGCTCGCTTGCGATAGTCGGGATAATAGGTCTCTCTCCATTGTTCGGCGCGATAGGGGCAAACTTTGTCCAACTGCACTTCTTCGTGCTTACAACCCTCTTACTCGTGGCCTCCTTTTTCACATTCACTACATACATGGGCAGTCTCAGGCCCACGACCCTACCTCCTCCCGAGGTGCCGGAGGATGATCCTCGCCTGCCCTCACGAGGGAATTCAAGAATCTTCTCGCGAGAAGTTCCATCTTGGTTGCCACCGCTCTTGGTTTTCCTTGCTATCGCTTGGCCAGGTTTCCTCTATTTCGGGGGCATTAAGGCGGGTACGTTAGGAGCGCTCGTTCAATGGGTGAACGCGTTTTGGTTCATCTGGGCTACGGCTGCGGCGGTTGCTGTCTACGCATATCTCTACGCTGGGCAGCGAAAGAAGTTTCGAGAAGAAGAAAGGACAAAGGCAATTGATTGGGTAGCGGCGCTCAACACTATCGGTTCACGCATGATTGACGGGAAACCAATGAGCCAGGCGATGGTCGAGACTGCTGAGTTAATGCCAGAGTCGCCTGTCTCGAATCAGCTCCACGAAATCGTCGAAAGCACTGAAAAGCATGCCATAGATGTGCGCCGCGCGCTATTTGAGCGAGGGTTGGTCAAGCGAACCTTTAACCCCCTCATCCAAAGCTTCCTAAACGTGATTACACGCATTCGACGGAGTTCGGAAGCTGCAGCAGGACAGGCGTGCATGATGGCGGCAGATTTCCTCTCGACGTTGCATTTAGTCGAACACCGCTTCCGTGATCGGATAGAGGAGGCGATGGGAAATCTCTGGTTAGTCACAGTAGTTCTGTTACCGACCGTCTGCGCGATGTCAGTCTGGGTGATGGAGTTCATGTCTGGTGTCTCGTTCACAGTGGCGGGTGAGTCTGCGGGTGCTGGACTGACGAATCTACCCCTCCTGCTGGGCGCAATGGAGGCCAGCGAACTCGTTCTCCTGAAACTCGTGATGGGTCTAACGGCTATAGCTCTCGCGGCGGTGATGGCTCGCTACATGGCAGTGATAAGTGCTGGCAACGATAAAGTCGAGCTTTGGATTACGATGGGTAAAACCGTCTTGTCCACTACGATAGTTTTCACTGTCGCATACTTAGGTTTCGGTTTAATTAAGGGAGCGTAGCTAACATCGAAGTTCTACCGCTTAACGAGCAGCGAAAGCGGGCTTCGCAGTTGCTTGGCGAGGAGACAGGTATGGGTATACCCCCCACGCAATCTGCTGGTGCGGTTTCTAGAACGCGCACACTTTTGGGTGAGTTTATCCATCGGCTCCAAAAGGGCGCAGAGGTATAGATTAGAATATTTAAAATGGGTTGGAAAATTTCAAAATCGCTTCACGGGCCAGTGCGCTGCCATTACTGCGGTAAATCAGCGCGGGTGATGGCGATGGATAGAGAGCAAGCGAATTTATACTCCAGTAAGTTCGGAATGTTCGAAATCTCAGTGCGAAAGTTAAAACGTGAATTAATCATTTAAACGAAAAATAACTCATTCCTAAACCGAACCTGATTTATACACCTTACTATATACCCAGCACCAAGTTTAAATGCGACGCGTAATTAGATGGGTGGTGGTGAAATGGCTTCTAAATCCGAAATCATGCAACTCGCGAAAAAAGAAGAGATAAAGTTCGTTCAGATGCAGTTCATGGACATTTTAGGCACAGTCAAAAATGTAACAATCCCGATCACTAAGCTCGAAAAAGCTCTTGAGGAGGGCGTGTTCTTTGATGGGTCCTCAATATTGGGATACACTACGATTGAGGAGTCCGACATGCGCCTTAAGCCGGACCCTAACACTTTTGTCGTGCTTCCTTGGCTCCAAGACAACATGGAAACAGCCCGCATCGTGTGTGATGTGTACGACCATGAAGACAACCGGTTCGATGGAGATCCGCGGGCGGCCCTCCAAAGGTTGATGAACCGCGCCCAGAAGAAGGGCTGGGTCTTCAACACCGCTCCGGAATACGAGTTCTTCCTCTTCATGCTGGACGAGCGAGGGAGTCCGACGACGAAACCCTCCGATCACGGGGGCTACTTTGACTTGATGCGCGACCGTGGCGATACTGTTCGAAAAGAAATAGTCACCTATCTCAATGCAATGGGTTTTGACGTTGAGGCTTCCCATCATGAAGTTGCACCTGGACAGCACGAAATTGACTTGGCGTACTCTGACGCTATAACGTCAGCCGACCGTGTTGCTATGATGAAGTACGTTACGAAAAATATCGCCAACAAACACGGACTTTACGCCACTTTCATGCCTAAGCCAATCTTTGGGATCAACGGCTCTGGGATGCATGTCCACCAGTCACTGATGACGCAAAACAAAAGCGTTTTTTACGACCCTAAAGGCATATATAAGCTAAACAAGCTCGCGTTTTACTTCATCGGGGGCATGCTGAAGTACGCGAGGGAAACATGCGCGGTTCTCGCCTCATCGGTCAACTCTTACAAACGTTTGGTTCCAGGGTATGAAGCACCTGTTTACATATCATGGGCCAACCGAAATCGAAGCGCCTTCATTCGTGTACCAGCGGGTAGAGGCGCACGAACGCGCATCGAACTTCGTAACCCCGATCCGGCTGGTAACCCATATCTTCAGTTCACGGTGATGCTCGCCGCCGGATTGAAGGGGATTGAGGACAAGATCGAGCCACCCGAACCAGTCGAGAAAGATATCTTCCGCATGAGCGTCGAAGAACGGGAGACCTTGGGTATAGGGTCCTTGCCGGAGAACCTCGGGCAGGCGCTTGATTGTATGAAACAAAGCAGCTTGATTCGGGAGGCGATGGGGGACCACCTCTTCAATCACTTCCTCTACATTAAAGGTCAAAATTGGGAAAACTACAGGGCTCAAATCAGCGATTGGGAAATAAAAACGCTTTTGCCATCACTTTAACAGTTCGGTTCTGTTTTAAAAAAGTATGATTAAATCGTTTTATTTTGAATTCTTTCTCATCGGTTCAATTTTTAAAGTCAATTTTTTCAGCACAGGAATTCGTTTCTTAATCAATTTTTCAATCTTTTCTACTATTTCATTCGCAACATAAACAGAAAGATTTCCATCCACTTTAATACGCATTTCCCCAACAATGTACGGTCCTGACTTTCTGAGATTAACCTCGTGAACCTCTTCAACACCCTCTACGCTCTCGGCTATACTTTTGACACTACCTCTAGTGCCCGGACAAGCACAACCGTCCATAAGGATGAGCGAAGATTCCCTTATCGCGCCGTATGAAATTGCAAAGATAAAAATAGCTATTATCATGGCAGCGACAGCCTCTGCTTGATAATATCCCAAATAAGAGAAAATCAAGCCCAAAAAGACTATTGATGACGCCATCCCTGTCTTTATCGAATTTTTCGCGTCTGTTTTAAGTGCTACTGAACCAAACGTATTTGCCACTTTTCTTTTGTATACGGCTAATATGAAAAAAGCTGCAGCAGAAAAAGATGACACAATTAACCCAACGATAGGGAAGGTTAACTCTTTAGGATTAATTAGAGACAAGTACGAACTATAAAAAATCCAGATGCCGATAAACACGAGAAAAATGGCTACAATCATTGAAGCAAAATTTTCCATCTTGTAATAGCCGAACTGAAATTTTTCACTAGGACTCTTGTGTAGCATTCTCAAGCCGATCAATACAATTAATGAAACAAATGCATCGGCAATCGTGTGAACCCCATCCCCTCTCAGTGCAACACTGCCAGATAGAAATCCCGTGAAAAGTAAAAGACATCCAAGAGAAATTAATGTGAATATAGATATTTTTGTAATCTTTTCGCCTTTTGCTAATTTATCATCAAATTGCATTTTATTCTTTTTCCCCTCGTATAATATTACATGTTCACTTTCTAAAAATTTCACTAATTTAAAATCTAATTTTTAAATTTACCAAATGCGGGGATTCGACCGCGCGACTACTCCGCAGCGGTTCGGTCTCCCTCTCCGTACTTTTTGCCGTGCAATCTTTTTCCAGCACTTCAGCTTCAACGCGCCCTACCACGCGTCTTATCCACTGCCTTCCCTAGCCGCGCTAGGTTCTTCCATGGCTCCCCTTTGCCCTTAGACAAAAGTTTAGCCTTCTTTGCTGGCTTCCTCCCCACCATTAGCTTTTCAGCAATATTCAACTATTTAAAGTTTTTGCGTGTTACTAAAAATGTAACAAACTTACGTTTAAGTTTAAAAGTAAATTAAAATTTGCGGCGGTTAAGATGCCCTTAAAATCGCAGGTCAATAAATGCGCTTCCGCTCCAACGATTGCGGTCTTCACTATATTCTTGATCCTGTGCTCAAGCGTAGCGATAGTTACTTTTCAGTCTCTAGAAGAGCGAGGGGTCTCAACGATTATTCTGGAGAGTGCTGCTGATCTAGTTCGCGCTACAGCATCGCAAGTTGAAAGCGAACTAAATTCAACGCTCGAGAGCTCGATAGTTGCTGCGATGTATGATGTCGGCTTAACGGGTGGTACGCGTGAAAATGTGGAAAATTACATTCGCGAATACATGAACGCGCATATCTCTGACATCAACGCCTCTTCAAGCTCACCCCTTAAAGTCACCGTACCCCTATGCGACGAAAACTCGCTCATGATTGAGTGGTCACCTAATGGAGGCATTTGCGCGGGGGGTTATCTAGACGCCAGCTTTGAGCATGTGATGGGCCCTAAAGCATTTGGGTTAAGTTTACATGCAATGTCCCGCCCGAGGTTTGAAAGGATAAAACAAGTAGCTGAATTATCTGCGGTGATGGTGGCGAACGCAGACATCGTGGAGTTGGAGCGAGTGCTTAACGAGAACTATGCGTGCGAAGGGCTTACGGTTGAGCTGGTGGATGAGAACGGTATAGTTTCAGTGACTGTGCGGGACATCTTTGGGGCTCGAGGAGTATTCGTTCCTTAAACCACAGCTTCTAACTCGGGCTCCGATTGGAAAACAAAGCCAGGAGTATTTTCCAGATACCACCATGGCATAGCTTGATATTGCAAGATGTAACCGTCAAATTCTACCTGCCAAGTGAGGTAAGTGGAAACGTTGGTAGTCACTGCAGCAGCTCGAATCGATGCGTTATTCGGTATGCTTACTACTAAATTATCGCTTATACGCCGCCAAGTCCGCGAGCGTAAATAACCAAGCGCCTGCGCAGGCGAGTACAGCCATCCACTCAAGTAAGCGTTTTCTGCACTGGGACAGAGTAAGGGGTTGTCAAATTCTCCCGAGTAATTATCGATGTTTGAAATAACCCAATTATTATCGACGAGTCCGATATTTTCACAGTTTTCGTACCCTTGAACACGAAGCAATATTGAACCAGTACGAACGAGTATCGAATCGCTATTTTCCCATTTGTATGCGTCAATGTCACGGGACACGTCAAAGTAGGCGGCGATAATCGCTGTTGCCTCGCGCTGGTTCTCTCGCGCGAAATAATAGAATTCCGGTGGTTCGCCTGAGGGTGTGTGAAAAACGTTTTCAGGTACCGTTTCAATCGGGGAGGCGCTGACGAGCACGACATCACCCGAGCACGTGAAATAAACCCTTCCTCCAGGTGTGATGCTTGTACTCTCCATCTGCAACCCTACATTTGCAACGGTCCAGTAGCTTTCGCCTGCTCCAGTCCCCTCTGTTATCCTCACTATGAAGGTCGAGCGGTTCTCATCTATTTCGAGCTCATAACTTGAACCAGCTAATTGCAAGGGCAAGTCAAGAGTGGGCTGCTGTCCAGATAGAGCTGAAAAACAGGTTTTTGCTAAATCGTCCGCAAGCGCTTGGGCCTGAGCACTGACCTCGAATTCCCGCTGCTCCGTCAACTGCATGAAGAAGACCCCCGCAAGCAGAATAGCCATGAGAATCCCGAAGAGCAGATAGAACGGCAGCTCGTAGGTATCAGACACTTACCGTCACCCCATTCTCCGTGCGCTTGATAACTAGCCGCGCCTGTTGCCCGCTGAGAGTCGGCCCACTGACCATGGCACCCGCATCGAAATTCTCCTGTGTCTGCCCGATTACGATCACTACTGATTTCTCTTCGAATTGGAGTTCACAGTTTGTGGGCACCATGATGTCGAAGGGGAGAGAAGCCCCTACGTCTTGATCTGCTAGGAGCTTTACCTGCTGCGCGAGCTGCTCGGCCTGGTGTCTGAAAACGGTCTCTGTGCTCCCATTCTGATATTGTAAGTATAGTGTAGCGAAAATCGAGAGGAAAATTGCAACAAAGATAACACTCGCTAAGGTTCGAAGAGCCACCATGCCATCGCCTTACTTTCTCACGCAGACATTGAACAAAAAGATTACTTTGCGACTCTTCCCCTAAGTTAAACACCAATGATTACTTATCGCGCAAATTTTAAACTCAGTATTTAATTATTAAGATGGTATTCATGCCTGAGTTTCTCCACGTGGCCAAACTTGAGGATGCTTGCACAAAGCTTGAGAAACATTGGAAAATCAAGCCACGAAAAGTCAACGTGCCGCTCGATGAGGCCGCTGGACGTGTGCTGTCCGAAGATGTCGTCTCAAAGATCGATGTCCCTCCGTTTAATCGTGCTGTTTTTGATGGCTATGCAGTCCATGCTATGGACACATTTGGAGCCGGGGAAGAATCGCCCGTTGAACTCACTTGCGTGGGTAGCGTACGCGCAGGCGAGTGGCCGAAGATTAAAATCAGGAGGAGGCAGTGCACAGAGATTTCTACTGGCGCACCAATCCCAAGAGGTGCGAACGCCGTGTCCATGGTTGAATACTCAACTGTGGATGCACAAGTCGTTCAAATTTTTCGCGCGGTTGCACCGGGAGAGAACATCTCCAAGAGAGGTTCAGAGATTAAACATGGGATGAAGGTTTTGCACGCAGGAAGAGTGATAACACCCCAAATACTTGGAACACTCGCGGCAATCGGGAAAAAACGAGCCAAAGTTTACTCACCCAAAGTTGCGGTGATATCAAGCGGAATCGAGTTAGTCAGCGCGGGCTCCTCACTCAGACGGGGGAAAATATACGATGTAAACGGACCCGCGATCTGTCGAGCCGTCAAGCTCTGCGGGGCTGAGGCTAAATATCTCGGCATCGCGAAGGATGAACTCAGTAGCCTGACTAATTTTGTTAAAAGAGGGCTGGCAACCTGCGATGTGATATTACTCTCGGGGGGGTCGTCAGCTGGTGCAGGGGATATCGCGCCAGCCGTGATTGACCGGATGGGAAAACCCGGTGTAATTGTGCACGGGCTTGCGATGAAACCTGGCAAACCAGCATTCGTGGCTGTCGTGCGGGGTAAACCGATTTTTGGGCTTCCTGGCTATCCGGTTTCCGCACTGATGGTTTTCGACCAGCTAGTTGCACCTTACCTGCGCCACCTGAGCGGCTTACCGCGAGTTGAACGGGCAAAAGTTCAGGCGAAGTTAGCATCTAAAATCATCTCGGCGCGGGGGAGACGAGAACTCGTGCCAGTGAAGCTCGTTCAAGAAGGGAGAGAAGTTTGTGCTAAACCGCTATTCAAAGGTTCGGGTGCGATAACTGCGCTCTCGCTGGCCGACGGATACATTGATGTGCCGATCAATCGAGAAATCGTCGAAGAAGGCGAAGTCATCGAGGTCAACTTGTTCAGAGGTGTCGAGGTTGCTTAGAATAATATTAATAACCGGCCACAAGAAGAGCGGCAAGACCAAAGTAATCGAGGGTTTAATCAAAGAGCTAATAAATCGTAGCTATCGCGTGGGAACGGTGAAACATGTCCCGAAACAAGGATTCACGTTGGATCAATCTGGTACGGACACTTGGAGGCATGCCCAAGCGGGGAGTAAGACAATAGTGTGTGTAAGCCCTGAAGAAGTTGCAACTCTGGAGAAACGTAAGCCTGACCTCGGAGGAATACTTTTGAGTTTGCGTGACCTCGATTTTGTCATATTGGAGGGCTTCGGTAGTGTTAAAAATTTAGTGAAGATAACGGTTGCCCGAAATGAGAACGAAGCATCGGAGTTGGACGACGATTTCACGGTCGGTTTTATAGGCCAAGGAGTCGGTGCAAAAGAGGTCTTAGACCCGGATAATTTTAGAGCAATTGCTGACTTGGTCGAGCAGAAAGCACTTCCCCCTACAGCTGGTCTCGACTGCGGAGACTGTGGTTATAGAACCTGCAGAGAGTTTTTTCTCGCAGCTCTAGCTGAGAAAGCTCCGAAAAACGGTTGCAGACCGCTCTTTGGCCGCGTCCTGCTTACGGTGGATAGCAGACGAATCCCCCTTAATGTTTTCATGCAGAATTTGATAGCCGGAACCATTGCTGGGATGTTAACCTCTCTGAAAGGTGCTAAAGGAGAGGAGATAAAAATCGAGGTAATTCGGCATGAAAGATAGATATGGGCGGCCAATCACCAGCTTGCGAATATCCGTGACTAACAGGTGCGACCTAAATTGTTTTTACTGCCATCGAGAGGGCTGCCAAGGCGGAGATCGGGAGATGACAGCGAACGAAATAGGTGAAATAGTCCGAGTCGGATCAGAATTTGGTATCAAAAATGTCAAGCTGACTGGCGGAGAACCTCTGATGCGTGATGATATAGAGGATATAGTGTCCGCGGTTAATCAGCCCTCCATTGCTGATGTTTCGATGACGACCAACGGCACTAAGCTCGCTGGAAAAGCGAGAGGGCTAGCAGAGGCCGGGCTTAATCGTGTCAACATTAGTTTGGATACTCTAAAACCTCTAATTTATTCTAAGATCACCGATGCGCCGAAGCTTGAACGCGTTCTAGAAGGCATAGACGCCGCGCTGGATGCCGGCCTGCATCCCGTGAAGTTGAACATGCTTGTCCTTAGGGAGATTAATGAGGGCGAGATTGAGCAGGTAATGGATTATTCACTGGACCGCGGAGCAATTCTGCAGATTCTAGAATTGCTTCGAACGCCCGATATCGCAGAAATTTATGAGCGCTTTCACGTTAGCTTAGAACCATTTGAACGTAAGATTCGCGAACAGGCACTGGACATCAAGACACGCCTATTAGGGCAAGCAAGGAAAAAGTACATTCTGCCCAAGGGAGAGGTTGAGATCGTCAGACCGATGCATAACTCCGAATTCTGTATGCATTGTACCCGCCTTCGCCTCACTCCTGATGGTCATCTCAAACCGTGCCTGATGCGCAACGATAACCTCGTGGATGTATTTTCCCCTATCAGTATAGACGACCTCGAAGGAGTCCGCAAAGCTTTCGCCGAAACCATCGCGAGGCGGGAACCATATTTCAAAGGTGTAGCTCGTGAGATATGCATTCAGAGTTGCGTATGATGGATCGCATTATTTTGGATTCGTCAGGCAACCGAGCAAGCCCACCGTCGAAGCAGAACTGTTGAAAGCTTTCAAGAATTGCGGCGCATATCGTGAGTTAAAAAAAGCACAGTTTCGCACGGCAGCTCGAACGGATCGCGGCGTCAGCGCAGTCGGGCAAGTCGTGGCGTTGGATGTCGTCAAGGAACCAACTTTAAGTTTCATTAACACC
This sequence comes from Hadarchaeota archaeon (SeqCode), assembly GCA_964514965.1. Taxonomy (GTDB): domain Archaea; phylum Hadarchaeota; class Hadarchaeia; order Hadarchaeales; family Hadarchaeaceae; genus DG-33. The sequence continues at coordinate 499,359 of CAZETV010000001.1, forward strand.
TGCTTACCAGATGATATCGCAGTGCTTACAGCGATAGAAGTTGGGCCAAAGTTTAATCCTAGAAGGCAAGCACAAAGCAAACATTATCGCTACGTCTGCGAGGCGCTTCCCAACTTTAATCTGCCTCTCGCCCGCCGTGCCGCAAAGTTGCTCGAGGGCACCCACGATTTCAAGCATCTATGCAAGCACGACCAGGGACGGTCAACTCTCAGGAATCTCAAATACGCAAACGTTCGTGTTCAAAAAATTATTATTTTCGATTTCATCGCTCGGGCGTTTCTCTGGCAACAAGTACGGCGAATGGTGAATGTGCTACTTGCAGTTGGCACCGGCAAACTCAATTTGGACGAGCTCAAAAGAATGTTAGAAGGGCGGGCAAAACAAGCAATGCAGCCAGCGCCAGCGGAAGGACTTATTTTAGTTAACGTCCGATATCCTTCCTTCGTGCTAATGCCTGACAAGCGTGCAGTTTCGAAATTTATTGAATACTTAAAGAGACGCGCACATCCGAGTTACGATGCAATGGCGCGCCTACTTCTACCAAAGCAAAACCCTCAATTCACTTCACTCTAACTTAATTGCAATTCAAGTTTCGATTACTCCACTACCTCTTCTGGTTCTAAATCCCTCGGCTTATCCTTCAAAGTCTCAATCTTCCGCTCGGCCACCTTTAGCTCCCAATCGATTTTCTGCCTTTCCGCGATTGCCTCAGACCTTTTCTCGCAACCATGACTTACCGCTCCCACATCAACAGGCTTTCCCGCGCTATTCCGACCTTTTTCCTCGCGGGAGTTGTACAGAAACGCTTGTTTACCACGATTACTCGCTTGGCCTTGAACCCGACACGTTCTGCAAGCCTGCTAAGCGTTTCGCCGACATCAATAACACCTTCCGGGAAACATCCATCCGATGCAACCAAACAAACTCTCGCTCCGTGCTTGCAGACGCGATAAAGCTCCTTAATCACCGCGAACATGTCCCTGAAGTAAAGTTTCGCTTCGATTGGTTTTCCCTCAACAAATTCTCCAACTTCAGAAAAATCATCCACAGTACCTCCCTCACGTACGCCGATAAGCTGATCTGAAGCTGGAGCATCCAAGCCCAACAACTGCTGCTCGATGCGGTACGCGTTGATGTATTCCCGTTTGTTTAAATAGGGTGGGGAGGTAACGACTGCATCGACGCTCTCTTCGGCCAGCCCAAGTTTTCTCGCGTCGCAGCGTTCGACCGTTACCCTGCAGGCTTTTCCCTCGAATCGCTCGACATCGCTACACATGCGCAGGAGTTGTCTTTTGAGCATGTTTCGAAGGGAATGCGCCGGCTTCTTGACGACCCTTATAGCCGCACCATCCTTGTGTGTCCAGCTACCTCGCATCGCCGCGTTCATCAGCCCTAGTAACAGAAATTCGCGAACCTTCTCGTTTTCAACCCTTAGTATTTCCTGCTTGAAGAATGCGATGTCTTCCATCAGATTTTTTGGAAAAACGCGCGCGACGAAACCAGGCATTTCAATTTCTAGTTTCTCGAACTTCGATTTCATCAACGCCCGAACAGCTACCCTGAGTTCTTTCACATCATAATCTCTTAGTTTCACGCGAGAGGCGAACAACATGATTGGATATACATCATAACCAACACTGTCCACCCCAAGTTGTTTGCAGGCAAGCAGCGTCGTTCCGCAGCCAACAAACGGATCAATTAAGAGGTCGCCTTCGCCAAGCCCCCAAGTTTCAGCGAGTAGGAACACGAGGTCTCGGGAGAAAGCCTCTTTGAAATAGAACCAATTGTAGATGGGAATTCGCTTATTTACGAGGAAGGTCGCCAGTTTGCCCAATTTGAGCCTCTCGACTATCCTCACAGAAAAACTCTCCAAATCATCTTATTGATTTAAGATAATCAACTTCAGCATCGCTCAGTTCAAGTTCGGTCGCGATTCGGGATGCAACCTTCTTGTCGTGTTTGAATATCAAGTGAAAGTAGGGCAAGAAGTTTTTTCGTGCAACTTTAGAGGAGGTGTGACAACGGGCAGCAACTTTTTTCGCTGCGCTATCACGCACGGCCCGAACAGACCTAGTTCTGCCGAAATATTTTCCAGAACTGGGAGGTTGAAAGCGGACAAATTTTAGCTCACCATCACGAGAAAGAGCGACTCCGGCGCTCATTAGGTCGCTAGCGTACCTCCAAAGCCCGTAAGCTTGTCTTCTTCTAGCACGGCCTAGAAAAATATCTGCTCGCGAAATGGCGTCGTAGGCCTGAACTCGGTCAGTCGAGTCGGCAAACATCCGTGGGATATTTTCATTAATCCACGCAAGAGCATCGTCAGGCGCCTTGTCGAGCGCCCATAACAACTCTCGGGCTTCTCTGACTCCTTTAGCATATACGAGTTGCTTCAGCACGTCGAAAATGTTAGCTCCCCTGTCGCGCCGGTAAAGCACGACATCCTTTATGGCTAAGCGCTTTCTGCCGGCCGTAATGGTTTGCAAATCGTTTATCGCGGAGCGCAGATCACCCCCTACAGTTTCAGCAATTACGTTCAATGCGATCGGGTCGGCTTCGATGTGCTCCGCGCGACATATCCGTTGAAGTACGCTTGCGATTACATCCTTAGTTAAGCGCCTGAAGTTTGTGGCAAGGCAGGTGCCTCTTATTTTCCACGGAATCGCATATTGATCATTTGCAATTAGCACCAACGGGTTCTGAGTTTGCTTGAGCAATTCCTCAATCGCGCGATATCCACCCCGATCTGTAGTTCCGTAGACATTGTCTGCCTCGTCAAGCACGACCAACCGTTTGCCTTCAGCCCCCGCAAAAAGGGTTCCTGTCGTCGCTGCTGTGCCGGCAACCTGCTGGACTATTTTAAGAGTGCGTTTGTCGCTAGCATTGAGCTCGATTAAATCCCACCCAAATTCCCGCGCCAATGCAGCGGTGGCAACTGTTTTCCCGGTCCCCGCTGCCCCGTAGAGAAGGAGGGCTGATTTTTTTGGCTTGCCTATCCGCCACCCTTCCGCCCAGTCGAGCATTACTTTAAGAGCTTGAGGTTGCCCAATTACTTCCCCAAGTTTGCGAGGTTTGTATTTGTCAACCCAAGATTTTGACATGGATACACCAAACACAATTTGGCCGGGTTTGATTAAAATGATTGGGGCGTGGAAAACAGAAAAATATTCTTGCCCCATCTCCTGAAAATTGTCTTAAGTTCTAGTTCCATATACTGAATGGGATAACGTGAAAATTGCGGTCATCGCTGACACTCACCTGGGGACGAAGTGGGGGACTGCGCGGGAACAAGATTCTTTCGAGCAGACTAGAGAGGCCGTTGAGCAAGCGCTTGAACTTGGTGCGGAACTCATTCTCGTACTCGGCGATATTTTTGATATGAGAATCCCCCGCCAAGAAGTTTGGGCCCAAGCCATGCGTATCCTCTCAATTCCACTAGCAAAGGGACGAAACGAAATTACACTCAGCCGTGTTATAGACAAAAATCAGGACGATTTCTCCCCGGTGGCGCTCCGCGGGACACCCGTAATTGCTTTACACGGAAATCACGAGCGGCGCACCAGAGGATTCATCAATCCTGTAGAAGCTCTCGAAGCTGCAGGTCTACTTATCCACCTGCATCACAACACGCTGGTTTTTAAAACCTCAAGTGGTACGTTAGCGATTCACGGCATGAGCAATGTACCCGAACAACATTCAAAAGATGTGCTCGCCACTTGGAACCCAAAGCCTGTGAAAGATGCGTTCAACATCCTGATGCTTCACCAATCTGTGGGACAGTACGTGTACTCGAGCGAGGAGTTCCCGACAATTGACCTCTCGGATCTGCCGTCCGGGTTTGATCTTTACCTCTGTGGACATATCCACTATCATACAGAAGCTACAACTCACGGGAAGCCACTGCTCTTTCCAGGAAGCACCGAACGAACCCAGCTGCTTCAAGTGGAGGCAGGGGTGCCAAAGGGGTTCTACATGCTCGACCTCGATGACCGGCTCAGCTACGAGTTTATCGCGCTTAAGAGTACACGAGATTTTTATTACGAAGAAATGAAATTCGAGAGTGTTGGAACCCTTCAGTTGAGTGAAGCGGTAAGAACAAAGGTATCGGAGCTTCTGGAGCGGCCCAGACACAATTTCGAGAAGCTACCTCTGATCAGGCTGAGGCTCACTGGAACCCTCTCAAAGGGGGCATCGCGCAGCGAGTTAGACGAGCGATCAATCATTCAGGAGTTCGCCGATCGAGCGTTGGTCGCTATAAGCAAGGGCGATCTCACCTCCCCAGGGCTTGAGGAAAAAGTACAGCTCCTACGCAAGTTGAGGGAGAGACGCTTACCAATAGATGAGATGGCTATGGGTCTGCTCGAGGCAAACCTTCGCGAGGTCAATTACGATCAACCGTTCGACGTACGTATGCTCTACAATCTTTTGGTTGAGAACAGGAGCGGGGAGGCTCTTCAAAAGGTGTTTGATGTGGTGGAAGAGCAGGTCAAAATTGAGCTGGAGAGGAAATCAGATGATAACTCAAGTTAAACTAAAAAATTGGAAGTCTCACCGCAACACCGATTTGCATTTTGGCGATGGCACGAATGTTCTCATAGGAACCATGGGTGCTGGAAAGTCAGCAGTATTGGATGCGATTACCTATGCTCTCTTCGGAACTCTGCCTGCGGTGCAGACCCGGCGCATCAAGCTTGAGAATCTCATAACGAACCGACCTGATGTGATGAATCGAGCAGAGGTTGAGGTTGGGTTCCTCACGCCTAACGGCGACGAATTTACAGTCAAACGTGTCATCGAGCTAGGGAAAGGGACAGTACTTTCGGAACTTCGAAAAGCTACCGGCGAGTTAATCGAGAGCCCAAGTGCAACACGTGTAAGTGAGAATATCCGCTCCCTCCTCAAACTAGATTACGACCTCTTCGAGCGAGCGATTTACGCGGAACAAAATCGTTTGGATTATTTTCTGACCTTACCGCGCGGCAAACGTATGGAAAACATCGATGAACTTTTGGGTATAAACAAGCTTGAGCTGGCACGCAAAGAAATCGGCTCGCTCACAAACCGCGTCCGGGACCGAACCGAGGAACGGAAGAAAACCATAAACCAACTCGGACAGGATGCTTCGCTAGCTCTCTTGCCGACCCACGAGCAGGAGATGAAAGATATTGAACTCTCGAGGCAGGAGAGCCAGAGGAGGCTTCAGCAAATTCAACCAGAATTGGAGGCGACCTCCTCCCAACTCCAGCAATTTCGCAAAACCGAGCAGGAACTCGCACAGTTGGAGAGTTCATCTCGCGAACTCGATGGGGCGATAAATGCGCTGAATCGTCAAATCGAGCAAATCAAAGAGAGGTTAGGGGCCGCTGTCGCGTTTGCTCCCGAAGAACTCAAACGACGGGTGACGGATTTTGAACAGGCATGCCGCAAAACCGATGCCCGTACGACTGAACTCAACTCTAATTTAACTACTAGCAGCTCGAGGGTGCGGGAATTAGAAACCAAGATATGGATGATCCATGAACGCTTGGAAAGGCTCACGAGCGAGATAAAACGAAAACACAAGTTGAGTGAAGAGTTGGGAAAATTAAGATCACAAGAACTGGTGAAGTTGATTGAAGAACTGCAGCTTAAGTCTAGAAGCGCTGGCGATGAACTTGCAGCTTCTCATGCCCGAGCGCAGGACTTTCAGCAAATAATAGATGAACTCGCAGCAGCTGGTTCAACGTGCCCAGTCTGTGAAAGTCCCCTTGAGGAGAGCAAAAAGCAGCAATTATTGGAGGAGCGCAAAGAACAGCTTAAGGCGAAAATCAAACGCGCAGCCGAACTTGACGCGCACGTGAAAGAGTTGAATAAAAATTTGAACGAGAAGCTCGAACTTCAGAGAAAAGCCCAGCTACTGGCGAAGGAAACCGAGGAGCTTCCTGCGATAGAGGCAGAACGTTCTCAGCTTTCCCAACAAACTCAAAGTTTGGAACGGGAACTTCTAAATGTGCAGACGGCGACAAGGAAACTCAAGATTGAGGTCGAGATGGCACGCAAAGAAGCGGAAACACTTCGTGAGCAGTTCAACGCAACCAAGCAGTCACTTCAGCTAAGGCTTGACTTGAACCATCTTGAAATAGATCACGCGCAAAAGTTCAACGAACGATTACGTGTACAGCACGAGCTGGATCAGTTTAAGCGCACTTATGACGCTGGACGGGTAAAAGAATTCGAACGTAAATACGAGGAACTCATTCGCGCTCATGAGCGTTTGCAAACTGAACTTGTCGGGAAGGAGCAGTTGATCGCGGAGAAGCGGAGACTCATCGAGAATATTCGAGAAAAGCGTGAGACGATTTTGCGATGTGAGATAGAGGTCAAACATCTGGAGGACGCAGTGAGAGGGCTAACTACAATTCAAGCCGCGCTCGCGCGAACCCAGGTGGCTATGCGCAGGGAATTCATCGATGGAGTTAACGAGGCGATGAGCGAACTCTGGGAGAGCATCTACCCTTACGGAGATTTAACAGGCATCAAACTTGCTGTCGAGGGGGGTGAACGAGGAAGCGATTACGTGCTGCAACTCCGCGATCGCTCTGGAAATTGGACTCCAGTCGAAGGAATCGCGAGCGGAGGTGAACGCACCGATGCCTGCCTAGCCCTCCGGATAGCGTTTGCGATTGTGCTCGCGCCATCGCTCAGCTGGATCGTGCTTGATGAACCTACGCACAATCTCGACGAGGAAGGTATTCAGGAACTCGCGAAAGTTTTGAGGGAGCGCCTCCCAGAAATTGCGCAGCAGATAATAATTATAACTCATGAACAGCGGCTAGAGGAAGCGGTGAGTGGCTACCTCTATCGTTTTTCACGAAACAAGGATGCGGATGAGCCAACGAAGGTCGAACGAGCGACAGTCCCAGAGCGATTTGATTGATTTAGGCCCCAGCAATCTCGAAAATCCTCACGGTCGCTGGCACAGCAATGTTTTCCCCACCAGCCGTGGTTAAACGTACCTCCCCTTGTCTAACAAATTGTTTCTCCGCATCTATGCCGGGCCCAACACCTTCGGGCCATGAAAGCTCCCAAGAAGAGTTATCGTAACTTAAGTTGACCGCCACAGCATATCCTGGCGGGCAAAGGTATTCGAGGGCGTTCTCCATGGCGGAGCGCAAGTGGAGTCCAGGCACGGTTGGTTGTCCTAGCAGAAGATTTTCGGCGGCCGCTCGCAGAAAGCTTATACTATACGGCCCGACCCAAGCGAGCTCCAATGTCATGTACAAATGTTCGCTCTTGAGTTCGAGTTGGCGGTCGGTGGCTGTCTGGAGTGGTCTCAAGCTGTAGGTGTGCATAAACACCGCGGCGAGGACTAGCATTACAAACATGAAAGCGATTGCGAGAATATCTGCAACGCCCTGATTTTCTAAGCGCGCCATGCGATCACACTTAACTTGGCGGGTAAGAATCGGCCATCCTCGTAGAGTGCGCACGCCACCGCCAACGAACATCTCGCCTTATCCTCGGGTGGGGCTAAACCATAGGGTCCGAGAATATATTCGCTCCCAGCCTCGTAGCTCACCGAAACCAAAAAATCAAAGTTTTCACCACCAATCTCCCAGCGGGTGGGACAATTTTCAAGTTTCTCAGGATCAATCGAGTACATGTGCAACTTTTCATCGTTGTCTACATACGCCAGTTCCTCTACAGATAGGCGGGTGACGATTGCTGACGTGACATCAGTTAGCTCAGTGAGCGCAGAGATGGTACGGTGTTGTTGGTAAGCAGAGACGGTCACAAGCAAGAAAGAGATAACAAGAATGCATGTAGTAAGTGTTTTCAGGATTTGGGTTAGTGTCATTTGCTCACCACGACTGAATTATCTTCAAGCGTTACTGTTAGCACGTATGAACCTTCGCTGAGTTCTTGGCCTATTAATTGTATCGAGTACCCATTTTCTGGGACTTCGAAACCGTTTATTGCCACACGTTGATTTTCAAACTTGATTTTGTAACCGCTAGGCACAGTAATCTCAACGGTTTGTGGGTTTCCGGTCGCAATCGCTGCTTGAACACCGTTGTTCAGTTCAAGTGCAGCGTCCCTTGCTCTACGCTCGCGGTCGAGTCCTTGAAGGAACTGGTACCCTAAAATGAATATCGAAACTACGAAAGCGGCAAGTATCACGAGCGCAAGGGTCCTGAAAGCGGGCATACTTTCTAGCCTACGATAGTCAGCTGAAATGTTGTGCTCTTTGTGGTACCGTCTTCGCCCGTCACACGGATACTTATCGTGATGGCGTCTGGCTCGGCAGTATTATCGACGCTTATGGTCATGATCGAATCGAACTCTGGGGTGCTGCTCTGAGGAGAGAAACTTACGCTAACTCCAGTTGGCATTCCAGTCGCGCTGAGCGTCACCTGCTTGTCGTAACCCAGCACTGATTGGACGGTGACTTGCGCAGTAATCGTATTCTCGCTAGTTGTTGGTTTTCCAATCGTTTCACTCGTGGGCGAGACGTTTACGCTAAAGCTAAGAGTCTCCTGCGCGCCTATGCCCACCTGCTGGTAAAGCGTCACTCCTATACCCAGCCCCACAGCGAGCAAGATTATGCCCGCCATGATTTTCATCACGGTAGGTTCTACCCCTACTTCATCCTCCAATAACCCCTTCACCATGCTCAACCTCCATAGCTTACTTTTCGATCTTTAAAGCATTAAATTAATAATGCTTGTTCAATAAAAACTATTGGTCCACCGGTACATTCAACATCAAAATTATTTTTGAGTTTAACTCATGTGTTTTGTTCACGAAATAACAACGATCCCACAATTTTTTTAATGGCATGAAAAAATAACTATGGGCGATTCACATCCCTAAAATATTCGGAACATTCGGAGTTCGCGGCGTGGCCAATCAAGAACTCACGCCCGAGTTTGGGTTTGAGGTGGGGCTCGCTCTCGCCACCTACATTAAAGGAAATGGAAGGGTTGCAGTCGGTTATGACACAAGGACATCAAGCGTGATGTTCGCGCAGGCGATAACTGCTGGAATCATCTCTGGGGGATGTGATATGGCCGCCATCGGAACCTCACCAACTCCGGTTTTATCATTTGCAATCCGCCATTTCTCCTGTGATGCCGGAGTGATGATAACGGCATCTCACAATCCGCCCCAATATAATGGCATCAAGCTCTGGGAATCAGATGGCGGAGCATTTTCCCGCAAAGGGGAAAAAGAAATCGAACGAATAATCTTAGAGAAATCTTGGAAGCGGGCACCCTGGAATAAAATAGGGAAAATCAGAAAATTCGACGCTCTCACCCCATATATTAAGGGAATTCTAAATCGCATCCCCAAGTTTGAACGGAAATTAAAAGTAGTAATAGATTGTGCCAATGCTACGGGAAGTTTGGTCACCCCTAGACTCCTCAGAGAGCTTGGTTGCAAGGTGATCTCGATGAATTGTCAGATAGACGGAACTTTTCCAGGAAGAAATCCAGAACCAACTCCAGAAAATACCAAGGAACTCTCAAAAGCCGTGGTGGCCTGCGGTGCTGACCTAGGGATAGCTCACGACGGAGATGCCGACCGAACCGCTATTGTAAATGAAAAAGGAGAAGTGCTCGCCGGAGACAGGGTGTTCGCGCTGGTGGCCTTTCACCTCCTCCAAGAAAAGAAAAATCCGAGGATAGTAACAGATATCTCCGCCAGTTCGGTACTAGACGATGTTGCGAGAGAACTGGGCGGAAGTGTTTTAAAAACCCCTGTGGGCGAGCCCGAGATAGCGCAGGAGATTCGGGAACACGGATGTGACCTAGGCGGGGAGGAGACCGGGAGTGTAATCTTTCCGGACTGGGCTTTATGTAGGGAAGGGATTATGACCGCTCTGAAGTTCATTGAGCTTCTCGCGCGATCAGGTGAAAAAGTTTCGAATTTTGACCGCACTATACCACAATATTCCTTGATCAAGCAAAAAATAAAATGTCCGAATGATATCAAAGGACAAGTGTTAAATTTGCTTTCAGAACGGTTCGCCCAGTACAAGCTAAATAGGATAGATGGTTTACGCGTGAATTTTGATGATGGATGGCTGCTACTTAGACCCTCTGGGACTGAACCAATTTTCAGGTGCTTTTCGGAGGCTAAAAATTCTGAAAGGGCCAAGGAACTCGCAGAGCTCGGGATGCGGGAACTTAAGATATGCGCCAAAACCGTGTGCTCTAAGCCAAAAAATTAAATGCGTCATGTAACCTAACAAACTTATTTTTTTAGTAATCGTTTGATTTCTTTTCGAAGGAGTTTGCTCACAAGTTGACCATCTGCTTTGCCACGAACTTCTTTCATCACGATGCCCATCAATTTTTTATACGATTTTTCTCCTTGCTCCTTGACCATCTCAATATTGTTATCCACAACTCCAGAAACCAAGTCCTTAAGCTCACGTATCGACATCGCTTTAAGGCCAAGCTCATCCAGAATTTTCTCAACCTTTTCCCGTGGTTTCCTCGCCAAGGCGCTAAGGATTTGGGGGATTGATTCTTTTGTGATTTTCCTGAGCGAGAGGAGTTTAAACGCGCCCTCCAGATGCGTCTTATTGAGATTTTCGACTGGAACCCCCTCTCTTCGAAGGCTTACCAGTGTTTCTTCTAAAGTGGAAGCAACTAACGTGGGGTCTACACGATATTTTTTTACTATATCTTCAAACAGGACAACATTTTCTGAAAGGCTTATGCGGCCGGCTAAATTTTGACTCAGGCGATATTCTTTGATAAATCGCTTAACTTTATTTTCAGGAAGTTCCGATAGTTTACTTTTTATCCTGTTTAATCTATCTCCACTAATTGGAATTGGCGGGATGTCCGTTTCCGGGTACATTCGCTCTGCACCCGGCAGCGGGCGCATGAATTCTGTGTTTCCATCGCGCAGAGCTCGGCGTGTCTCCTCCGGTACACCTCGGAGTGCTTGGTTCGCCCTATCTACAACAGCTTTTAACGCAATTTCTGTTCTTTCTTTATCACCTACCACGAGCACGACGGCATCGTACTCCGCAGCTCCGATCGTGCTTCTCAGTTTATCGGTCTCTTCTTCTGAAATTCCATACCCGGGCAGCTCATCCGTGTGGAAAATGCCTCCAACCTTTCCGTAAAGTCTTGCATGGTCCGCGAGTTCCGTGCCAAATCTACGTCCCGGTTGAAGTTCCCTGCCGAGAATACTCGCAAATTTGGGTAATTTTACTGCGAGCGCCCTCCCTCCAGTTCCAATCTCCCCGCGGACGACGCCGGAATTGGTACAGGAAAAAATCTCTGTGACATCGGTGCCCTTCCATTCCACTTTTTCTACTCCCCTTCGTCTCAATTCATCACGAATTTCCAGTAGGACAAGCTGTCTTTTCACCTCTCGCTTGATAACCTCAGAGATCAGCGAGAGTTCCTGCACCCCTTTAATCTCCTGACGTGCACCGTCTGCGACTGAGATGTTTATGTCCTGACGAATAGTCCCAATCCCCCGCTTGACCTTCCCGGTTGCCCGTAGAATCTGTCCGATATGCAGAGCTGCCTTCGCTGGTGTCTCGGGGTCTGAGAAATCCGGTCCGGTAGCAATCTCGACGAGCGGAATGCCCAGCCTATCCAGCCGGTAATTCGCGTACTTTGTATTTTCATCCATCTTCCTAGCAGCATCTTCCTCCAGACAGATTGTTGATATCCTGAAACTCTTGCCGTCGGTCTCAACCCGCCCATCTAGGGCTACTAAGGCAGTACGCTGGAAACCGCATGTGTTACTGCCATCTATTACTATCTTGCGCATCGTGTGAACCTCGTCTACCTGCTTGGCCCCGAGCAGTAACGCCACCTCAAGGACTATGTTGAGCGCTTCCTCGTTGATGGGGTGTGGTGGTTCATCATCCAGCTCTACAAGACACGTGCTGTCTGGATAAACTTGATACACAAACCCTTTACCTTTCAGAACTTCTGCCAGCGCGGCACGGTCCACTGCCCCCATCTCACTCTGTGTCGGGCGCAGTCTCCGCATCACCTTCAGCGACGGTTCCTCCTCGCGCAGTATTGAGGGACAGTTACAGAACAGCTTGTGGGTATGGAGTTCCTGATGTATTTCAAACCCGACACGCAGGCCGAGTTTTTCGTATCTAAGCGCCATATCACCGCCCGATCAATTTTTGATTGTGTAATATTTCAGTAAATAGATTGACCCACCCATCCCAATACTCTAACTTTTTAGGAAAAGATAGTTGCGTCTAATGAGGGACGAACTTGGACGAAATGGTCAAAATAGCCCTGATTCCGGCCCTGATGTTTTTGGGCATCGCGCTGAAGAAGACCAAGCTGGGCCTGAAGGCCTCGCATCTAGAGTTATTAATCATCTATTTCACCGCCCCTATATTGATGTTCACAGAGATGCTGAAAATAGAACTCGACAGCTTTTCTCTCGGAAGCATCGCTGGGGTATCCTTGGCTTTCTTAGCGCTCTGTTTCTCGGTGAGCTATGGGTTATCGAGAAAATTCACGGGGCGAGCAAAGGGCACAATAGTTTTCAACTCAACTTTTTTTAACTCGATGTTCCTGCCATTTCCGCTAATTTACGCGTTCTACGGTGACCTTTCCATCGCCTTACTCTTCAGCCTGCCGATATTGATCGTTCACAATACCCTCGGGATATTCTTGGCGTCGTACTGGGGGCACGGAAAGGTCGGAAGGAAGGTCTTGATTCGCGCGATTACTTTTCCACCACTCATAGCGTTTTTCGTCGGAGCGTTGGCGAGACCGATGTTCGCCAGCTTTGTTCTCAGTCCGGTATTTGGTGGGTTAAGCGACTTGGGTCTATCAACCGTTTACTTGAGCTTAATCTTCGTTGGCTTGGCCATCCCACTCTCAAAGGATTCATTGTTTGTGTTTCGCAATCGTGTCACCAGCATCATCACGCTGAACCGACTGTTGATATCGCCCGCGCTTGCGCTGATTTTAATAGCAGTTCTAAACCCGATTGAAATCACGAAAAATACTCTCCTTATAATGTCCCTCATGCCGCCAGCCTTCACTAACTTAATCATAATCTCAAGATTCGGCTTGAACGTAAAAGCGACTTCTCAGAGCATCTTTCTGCCCACACTCATGAGTCTGGGAATAGTGTTCGCGCTTAGATTTTTTGTCCTTATTTGAAAAGTGGATTCTGATATTTACGAACCTATCCCAAGCGCGGTTATTTCGGCAGCGAGGAAAGCAGTTTGTTTTCCCAAGCGACTTGATGGTTGAAATGGTTGTTCGGGTCTACTATTAAGGCATACAGCCAGTAGACGCCGAAAATACCCATTGTCAATATGGTCAACACAAGATAGAGGATTACATTTCGATCCGGAATCGAATGAAACCGGCGTGGCATTTCTAAAGCTACGATGGGTCCAGCGGCTTTTTTCAAATCTTCCAGAAAGAAGTCCTCACGCCTTTCGTGACGGTAAAAGTCTCTCATTAGAAAATATGCCACATACAAAGCGACGAAGGGTATGAAAAAACATAAAATAGCCCATAGGAAGGCTGGTTGCTCCTTCTCACTTAGTCTTGCCTCTCTGGTGCTTCGCTCAGCGGAGGCCAACTTATCTTCAATTTTGGATCTCTTTTTCCCAGCCGATGAGGTGAGAACTCCGACTACATCTTCTTCCAGCAGTTGATGGCGCTTGAAGTGTTCATTCCTGCGCTTGATTAGCCTGTAAATTAGGATTAGTAGCGATAGAGCACCCATGATGCCTATCAAGGCAACAACCACGAAGAAGATAGCATTGGTCAGAATAATTCTCATAGGGACCTGCCACCCCCAAATTAAAAATCCTACAACCGCCATACTTGCTGCTGCGAAGAATAGAAGCGGAACGAATGTCCATAACGGTGAAATCACTTTGTCAGTTCCACCACGCATTCGAACACTTTGTTTTAACCTCTCCATCCGGGCACGCTACCGGCTAACATTTGGCTTTGAAAGATCATAAATTATGGTTATCACTAACGCTTACCAAAGTAGCAAATCAACTCAGTTTTTTAATGGCTTCTTTAATCATTTCTTTTGGTGGATAAGGGTATTGTTTTCCTTTATAGGAATAGATTCTGCATCCATCTTTGCATTCTTGTTCGACGGATTCAATTTTTTTCTTTTGCACGTTCAGTGAGTTCCTCACAAGACAAACATTGCCCCTTGCTAACTTTTTCCTGTATATCCTTTCCATTTATTCTGACGGTGGGCGAGCTAACGAAGTTATATTTCCTCGCCTTTTCATCTGCATCAATTAAAATTTCTTCTACTTCAGTTTTTACCCCAAGTTCTCCTAAACTTTCTTTGACTAATTTTTTAGTTTCCACACAACAATGACAATTTAGAATATACAAAAGTTGAACTTTCATCTTTATCCACCCGTGTATTCTAGCCCCATACGAACGCCCACTCAGTTTTGATGATGAAGTATTTTAGTAAATAGGTTAAACTGCTTGCAACTCAAACTGATAATAATCTAAAAAATCAAAATTGGATTATGTCGTCATCGTGGTATAACGATATGAACAGGGCGAGGTAGTCACGGATATGCCTAGTGATGAGGAAGTTGTTTTTTATGTGTTTCCTACCATTCAGCCCGATGGTCCTAGCATATTCAGGCTCGTTCAGCAACATCCTCAAGTAGTGCGCGGTTCCTTCGACCGAATACGTGAGAAATCCGGAGTATCCGTGAACCACCTGTAGAGGGATGCCTCCCACAGCGGACGCCACTACTGGCCTCGCTTTCCACAACGCCTCGGCTACGGTCAGGCCGAAACCCTCTTTCAAAGATTTCTGGAGGATAACCGTAGACATCTTTTGCAAGGCGTTGATCTCTATGTCGCTTGCAGGCGGGAGAAAGATGACGTGAATATCTGGATCATCGGCTGACGCGGATTTCACTTCCTCGTAAACTTTGAACCCCTCGGGATCGTCTGGGGCACTGCCGCCAGCGAGAACGAGCTGGCAGCCAAATTGTCTTTTAACCTTTCTGTAAGCATTTATTACTCCGATGGGATCTTTCAAACGGTCGAAGCGAGAGACCTGAGTTATTATCGGTCTTTCTTTGTCTATTCCAAAACGTTCAGCCACCGATTCCACGAACTCCTTAGGCAACTCCTTGTTTTTGTCGCTCAGAGGGTCTATCGAAGGAGGTATCATGAACTGAGAAATATTCAAATCCGCGGAAAAAGCCGGGGCCGAGAAAACTGCGCAATCATAATTCTTAATGTAAGACTTCAAGAAATCCATTATATCGGGTTTCGGTCGGGAGAGATCGATGTGACATCTCCAGACCCACTTTTTATCTTCACTTTTCTTCTCCACAAGGGCTATGGGCTGAGGGTCATGGATGAACATCACGTCCCCGTAGAACTGCATCCCCCCCGCATTCTGGAGGTTTACCTGCCGGAAGTATTCTAGGTCTTCCTCCGAGACATCCACATCCATCCCGTGCAGAGCATTGTGGATTTTTTTCGTGACGCCGAAGAATTTTTCGTTTCCCTTTATGACATCCCACCTCACATCCACCCCGAGCTGTTTCATGAGCGGAACCATCCTAGTCAATATCTCTGCGACCCCGCCGCCAACTGACGTCGAGTTGATGTTCTGGACCACTTTGCCCTTCAATTTTTCCGCCAAGAGGTACAGCTCGTCGATTTTTGCCTGACCGACTACGGCAGCGTAATCATCAATTCTTTGCATATTTGCTTACCATCTTGATGAGTTTTTTACGGAGCCCATTCAGAGTAATCGTGTAGATGCTCAATCCCGAAATTTCCTCCGCCAATTTTTCCTCTCCAATGCCGCGGAACCAAGTTGCAAAATCGCTTGCGCCCCTCCGGAGGCGCATCGGCGCTTCGAACATGTGGAAGTAGATGGAGTGGATGCTTATCTTATCCAAGACCTCGACGAACTCTTTCAGGTTACTAGCTACGTAGAGTGTGGGCAGTATGATAGTTATGCAACTTGAGAAATGAAATTCATGGCCTTCCGGACAGTCGGCGATGCGTCTTCCTTTGGATATGTATTCTTCCAAAATCTTGATAAATTCCGATCGCACTTCCTCCATTTCTTTAAAGCTCATTATGTCTACGCTAGCAAAAAGTTCCCCCAAGTCTTTTTGGTTGAGGATATTCGACAACCAATACGCGAAATCGTTTGGCGGCTCGGGGGACAGGTAGTGATGTTTTTCTAGGAAATGGTGGGTATGGTAGTATATCGAACTTGTGGGCACCTTTTTTAACCCCTCTAATAATTCAACTGGATTTCTCGCCCTTATCCCGAGTAATCTGACTAGATGAAAATGGGTGTAGAATTTAAACGGGCCACTCATTTTTCTCATCTTTAAAGGAGGGACTCAAGGTGCCATAAATTTTGCGCAAATTGCTTGCCAGTCGGGAAAAATAATTTTCTTGCGACTTGCCACGAGGTGTTTCTCTTTAAATATGTCCCTCAGGGAAGAGTAAAAGCTGGCTTCAGGAAAACATCGGGTCTGGTCCTGGGGGTGATTTCGCCGGCAATGTTGCTCTGCATAATTTTTGAGACTTCTTCAATTTTTTCCACATGGGCGAGTGTGAACATGAGTTTCACGTAAGCTGTCTCCGGAAGCATATCATCGCCGGGTATCACGCCCAGCTGGAGCAGGTCACGACCAGTCGAATAGACCTTCATGTCGACCCTCCCCCAGAGGCACTGAGAGGTCATCACCACGGGCACTCCATTCGCAACGGCGTGCTTTACCCCGCCAAACAGGGATTCCGGAACGTGCCCCAGCCCGGTTCCCTCGAGCACGATGCCCTTGTCCCCTGCCCTGAGCATTCCCTCGATGACACTCGAAGGCATTCCCGGCGTGACCTTCAGGAGCGCAACCTTGGGTTCGAATTTTCCATCCACCTCCACTTTACCTTTCAGGCTCGCGTGGTTGTAGTCATCGCGGAAAAGCTTCAGTTCACGCTTGCTGACTTTTCCTATCGGGATGTCGTTGATACTCATAAAGGTGTCGCGGCGACTCGTGTGACATTTTCTAACTTTTGTCCCACGGTGAATCAAACAGAAATCGTCCTCCGCTGAGCCGTGCATCACCACGCAAACTTCCGCAATGTCGGACTTGCCAGCCACCGTCACGGCCGATATCAAGTTGAAGGCCGCATCGCTGCTGGGCCTGTCCGAAGAGCGCTGGGACCCCACTAGCACGACTGGCCGGTGGAGCCCCTTGAGCATGAAACTGAGCGCCGCCGCAGTGTAGCCCATGGTGTCGGTGCCGTGGGCGACCACCACGCCGGATGCCCCTCTATTTATCTCCTCCGCGATAGCCTTGCCGATTTTAACCCAGAGTTCAGGAGTCATGTGCTCGCTGAAGACGTTGCAGACCTCCACGACCTTGACGTTCGCAAGTTCCGCGAGCTCGGGTACCGCGCTGTAGATTTCCTCGGGTGTGAAGGCCGGGAAGACCGCGCCCGTCCTGTAATCGACCCTGCTCGCTATCGTCCCACCCGTGCCTATTATCGTTACGTTTGACTTCGACGGGTCGGGTTTGAGTTCGAGTTTTGGGACGCTGAGTTTTGGGGGTTTCCCACACTCAAGCAGCTCGATTTTTGTGCCAGTACCCATCTTTACACCCAAATTGTACCCACTCGGGAGTTTGAGAACTAGGTGATTTGGGTCTCCGAGTTCGGTGCGGGGCATCAGCACGCCTTCGTAGCTTCTTCCGGCTTCCTTTACCTTTATCCGGTCCCCCACTTTCACGGAGGCCACCTTCAAAAGTCGCTGAGCCCTGCCCCTGTATCCGGACATCGCTATCAGCTTACGGTAATGCGCTGGGGCTTAAATCGATAGCTCTCGCAAGCCATCAACTGCACTAGCGGCAAAAACAGTTCAAATTTTCTTTTCAAAGAAAAAGTCAGAACTTGTCCGGAGAGATGTAATCCCCATATTTTTCTCTTGCCTTGTTTAGCCTCTGTTTCTGTTCTTCCAACAATTTAAACAAAATTTGTGGTGTGTCTGAAATTTTCTTGTATATCTCGATTATTCTATCAATCTTAGCCAAATTTTCCGATACCCGCAACGTGAATTGTTTAAGGTAATCCTTCTTTGAATAGTCCCGACCGAGAACTTCCTTGAACAGTTTTTTGAGGTCTTGATATTTTGGTATAAGGCCAGTGGGTGTTTCTATCGCTTCAACTTCTTTGTGCGCGCGTAATTCCATCCATTTGAACCAGACTGCTTTATCAGCCTTGCTATTCATGAAA
This sequence comes from Hadarchaeota archaeon (SeqCode), assembly GCA_964514965.1. Classification (GTDB taxonomy): domain Archaea; phylum Hadarchaeota; class Hadarchaeia; order Hadarchaeales; family Hadarchaeaceae; genus DG-33. The sequence goes on from CAZETV010000001.1 coordinate 517,616, forward strand.
TTTCCTTTGGAGTCTTTCAGAAAGTAATTCACAGAAAAGATAAGAGGTGGATTCTTAAAGCTAGCGCCGAACTTCAGGTGCTTTTCTATGTACTCACCTATGGATACGGATAGGAAGTCCAGATTTGACATGGGATTGAAATTTCTCACACCTTCTTCACCCAAGGTTGCGGCTGTAGTTTCTGACTCCAGCGATGCACCCTTGGTTATCACACCATGCTCCCAATTGAAAGATTCCTCAACTGGTACCCAAGTGTCCGAATCTCTTCCCCCGTAAATTATCCCCTTCACTACGACACCTTCGGGATTGTTTATTTCGGGGTCAATATTCTCTAAAAGCTTCAAATCAAGCGTGAACCGAGCATTTCTGTGTGAAGGTGGTATTTCATTACCTTCTGAATCTTTCTTTCCGGGGATCCATTCCCCCGAGTGATTGATACCTTTTCTCGGAGCTTCCCCATCCTTACCAATCCAGTAGGCGTCTTTCTCTTCAGTAACCAACACATTTGAAAAAATAATCTCGCCCGGGTTATTTAGTGTCTTCCACAGTATTGTGTCGTCCCTAGAGTTTATGCCTTGTATTATTCCAAATATTCCCTTTTCAACATTGACCGCGCGTATTTCTCCACCCTTTTTCATTAAATAAGCTATATCATCCCCAACTATCGTCTCTCCTTCAAGCATCGATGTAGAAGTCTTTCCACAGAGGGAAGGAAATGCTCCTGTGAAATAACTTACTCTACCTTTTGGACCGTGCACCCCAATGATAAACATGTGTTCTGTCAGCCAACCCTCCTTTAACGCCAGATTTATTGCCAGACGCATCGCTAATTTCTTAAGTCCAATCGTGTTGCCGCCGTATTGGGTGTTCGCGCTATAAACTACATTCTCTTGGAGATCGATGTATATCCTGCGTTTGTCGACATTTTTACTCACCCCGTTTTCAAGCTCCCCTTCAGAATGCACAAACTTGAAGAACCGCTCGGACTCACCCAATCTTTTGAATTCCTCGTACCCGGGCCTGTAAAGTAAGCTTTCACTGTGAGCCACATAGCTGGAATCGGTAAGCTGCACAGAGGGTATGGAAAATTCAGAATTTGTTGGCCCTAAAGAAAAGAATAACACGTACAATTTGTGCCCCTGCATGATATTTTTTAAAATAGCACGAATTTCTTTTAGGCCCTCCTCTTTATCTATCACGTTTATGTTAGGGCCCAAATCAACGCCCCTAGGTAGAAGAAATTTAGTATTTTTCTTGTCTCTGGCCTGATCGTAATAGCTCTCGAAATGAAAGGTGTGCCCCTCTATAGCAAGTTCTTTTTCCTCCTTGGACATTATCGCCTCTTCCCTGATATGTTGGATATCCTCTGGCGAGCCAGTACAGACAAAACTTTCATCGGGATTACAAAGTTCCACGTACTCAGCAATGAATTGATGAAGATTTGAATTATTTATCCCAGCAAGTTTCTGGTAATTTTTTTCGCCCAACCTATTTTTGAGTATATCCACAGTCTTTTTGTCCACCATTTTTTCTCCCCTCTTTCTCAAACCCCCGACGTGTTTTAACCTTCTTCTTTATTAAAACGTTAACCTTTTAAGCATTTTTGTTAACATTATGTTAACGGAATAAAAATGAACGAATTAGAACAAAAAATACTGCTCCAACTTATAAAAAATAGTGAACAGCCCTTAACAGAAATATCAAAAAGAGTAGGGGCCTCAAGGCAGACCGTTGCTAAGAAGATAAAACAGCTAAAAGAAGAAGAAATTATTGCCTCCTTCAAGGCTAAGTTGAACCCAGAAAAATTTGGCTTGAATACGAAAGCTTACATTTTTCTACGTGAGGACCCGCTGGAAGAACTTAGGCAGAGAAATGAGACAACGATTAAGCAATTTCATCAAATCACGGAATTTTACCGTTTATTCGGGAGATATAGTGCGATATTGGAAGTATTGGTCAAGGATGGCAAGGAACTAACCAAACTTGTAAAGCGGATTCACAGGCTGAAAGGCGTGAGAGAAACCGAAACTTTCATAGTACACAGCGCGGTGAAGAACGCGCCAGAAGCCCCTATTGTGTACGCCCTGAAACCGACGCTTGAGAAATAGCACATGCAGAAAATTAACCGCAAACGTGAAAGAGATCTCTAATCAAAACCAACTCACAATTAACTGATATTTTTGACCATGTATGGCCCTTCTCGCCTATAGCCAAATCGCCGATAATAGTTCCGCGTTCCTATGCCCGAGAGTACGACGACTTTGCGCGCGTCGAACTCCTTCTGGGAGATAAATTCTGCCTCGCGGAGCAAACGTTCACCCCAACCTCGATGTTGCCACTCGCCTACTCCCGCTTCTTTGCCGACCTGCACGAGCGGGCCATAAACATGCAGCTCTCTCACGAGCATCGATCTATCAGTTTTGATTCCGAATTTGTGTATCTTTGGAGATGGTTCCCTTAATCTCAGAAGCCCCATCAAGATGTCACGTTTAACATCCTCGAACGACAGAAAGAGTTCCTCACCGTCCGAAGCATGATACCTCTCAACCACGAGTTCTATGTCTTCAGGTTTCGGCTCTAAACCGAGTTTGTACTTCACATGCCCAACTTCACGACATCTTATGCACCTGCAGCGCGTCCCCTCTCTTCTCATTTTCTCCTGAATCAAAGCTCGTAGATCGCCTCGCTTAACGCCCTCTGCTATCAGGTTAACTGGAATGTCTCGCTGGATGCGCTGAATCCTGACCCACTTCGGTATGTGCCGCTTCATCTCAGCGATGAGTTCCACAATTTGCTCGAAAGGATATGGCTTGTACTCTCCCCGCCGCCATAGCTCATAAAGCTTTGTGCCAGGCATGACGAGCGTCGGGTATATCTTCAGGGCATCGGGCTTGAACCTTTCATCCTTGAAGAGGGTTTTGAATGTATCCAAGTCTTTTTCGTAATTGGCGCTGGGGAGGCCGGGCATGAAGTGATAAACTACCGCAAATCCAGCATCCTTCGCTATTCGTGTTGCTTCAGCCACATCTTCTACAGTATGGCCACGGTTGATGAGCTCGTAGATGTCATCATGAAGTGTTTGCACCCCCAGCTCGACTCGCGTGGCACCAAGACGAAGCATGAAGTCAACGTGGGGCTCCTTGCAGTAGTCGGGACGGGTCTCAAGTGCGATGTCGCTGTTTCGGGTCGGCGCATCCTCGGCCGCTTGCTGTGCTTCCTCTATCGTGACAGCGTTCGCGCCCGATATCGCGTTCAAACATTGCACGGTGAACCACTCTAGATAATCGTGAGGGTAAGCAGTGAGCGTGCCGCCAAACATTATCAACTCTACCTTGTCGACTACATGTCCTATCGCCCGAAGCTGCTCAATCCTGCTCCGTACTTGCCTGCAAGGGTCATAACTCGCTTGAAGGGCCCTTGCCGATGCGGGTTCTTTTCCTGTGTATGACTGCGGAACGCCGACACTAGGCCCTCCAGGACAGTAAATGCAGGGCTCGGACTTTGGACAGGGGTAAGGCTTTGGCATCACTGTGATAACAGAAACCCCTGAAATCGAGCGTACGGGCTTCAGCTTGAGCAGTTGGATTACTCTGGCCTTCTGTTCGCCAGTCGCTGCTGTCAAGAGTTCCGAGTTTCTAAACAGCTTAGATAATCCAAACTTTCGACAAGCTTGGATTTTAGCCTTAGCTAGTTCTTGCGCGTCAGCGATTTCACCGCTCGAGATTTTTTGTAAAATCTCTTGGTAAGCTGCCGAAGAGGTATCCACTATCTCCCCTAAGTTAATTTGTGTTCAAAGCTATTTTCTTGATGGTGTGCAAGTGGAAGTCGAGGAGCTTTGCAAGAAATATGGATTACCCGAACAAATCGTGAGAGTGCTTGAAAAATCGGGCGTAACGACTCTTTACCCTCCACAGTTGGACGCGATAAGAAAAGGTGCGCTTGATGGAAAAAATCTCGTGCTGGCGATCCCGACCGCGAGCGGTAAAACGCTTGTCGCCGAGTTCTGCATGCTCAAGTCCGTGTTCGAGGCAAGCGGCAAATGCCTTTACATAGTTCCGCTCCGAGCGCTGGCGAGTGAGAAGTACAAGGAGTTCAGGGAAAAGTATGGACTCCTCGGCTTGAAAGTTGGAATCAGCACCGGAGATTTAGATGTTGTCGACCCTAGGCTCGCTCACTATGACATTCTCATCGCGACCTCCGAAAAAGTTGACTCTCTAATCCGTCACCGCGCAAAATGGCTCGCCGACATTATCTCTGTTGTAGTGCTCGACGAGATTCACTTAATTGATGACCCGGGACGCGGCCCTACACTCGAAGTTTTGACGGCCCGACTCCGACAGGTCAACCCTAATCTCCAAACACTCGCACTTAGCGCTACCGTAAAAAATGCAGAAGAGATAGCTGGGTGGCTAGGTGCGGAACTCGTCAAAAGCGAATGGCGTCCGGTTCCCCTGAAAAAAGGAGTGTACTACGGCGAAAAGATAAAGTTCGACGATGGGAGCAAACGGGTAGTGAAAGTTGAAATTAAAGACAAACTCGCTGCACTTGCAATCGATACTGTCCAAGAAGGAGGACAGACACTGGTCTTCGTTAGCACGCGCCGCTCCGCACAGTCAGCAGCCACGCTCCTAGCTAAACACACGAAGGGAACTCTTTCACTTGCAGAGCTTGAGCAGCTGACTGTTGTTGCAAAAAATATTGAAAAAGCACTCGGAGAATCCACTCGAACTTGCCGCCAGCTGGCCGACTGCGTTCGTCAGGGGGCGGCGTTTCACCACGCTGGATTACACCATACCCAGCGAAAGGCCGTGGAGGACGCGTTCAGAAAAAATCTGATAAAAGTAGTATGCGCGACTCCGACATTGGCTGCGGGCATTAACTTACCTTCGCGCCGGACGATTATCCGAGACTACCGTCGCTATGTCGAGCCTTACGGACTCCAACTCATCCCCGTTTTAGAGTTCCATCAGATGTGCGGTCGCGCTGGAAGACCCCAATACGATAAGTATGGTGAAGCAGTTGTGATTGCTAAAGGGAAAGACGAAGCCGAAGCACTTTTTGAGGAGTTCATCCGAGCCGAGCCCGAGCGAATAACCTCGAAGCTCGCTGCCGAACCTGCGCTCCGGACCCATGTGCTCGCCTCAATTGCAGCGGGTTACGTGAATGATGCAGATGGACTGCTGGAGTTCATGGAACAAACTTTCTTCGCCTACCAGTATGGGACGGGCGAAGTGGCGAGAATCATAGAACTCGTGCTGGATTTCCTTGAGCGGGAAGAGATGATCCGCACACATGGGAAATTGTTACTCGCAACTCCTTTCGGCGAACATGTCTCTCGCCTCTACATTGACCCGATGTCAGCGGTCATCTTGCGTGACGGAATCAAAAACATCGCCACCAAGGAGCCTACCGCCATCGGCTTGCTCCACCTCGTGTGCGATACACCCGACATGGGACGACTCTACCTTAGGCGGCACGATTACCCCGACATCGAGCTCTTCCTCAAAGAACATGCCGATGAATTCTTGACCCCTATACCACACCAAGAATACGAACCCGACAAATACGAATTCTTTCTAGCTGAGGTGAAGACAGCGCAGATGTTGAAGGCTTGGCTCGAGGAGACGCGCGAGGACGACATTCACGAGCAGTTCGGCGTGGGGGCTGGCGACATTCGGAGAAAAGTGAGCACGGCTGAGTGGCTCTTATACGCTGCTCACGAACTCGCCAAGCTGTTCAAAGCCAGAGCTGCAGTGGGGCCCCTCCGAAAGCTGCGTGAGCGTGTACGCTACGGAGTCAAGGAAGAGCTTCTAGAGCTGGTACAACTTCGGGGTGTAGGACGCGTGCGAGCGCGGAGCCTCTTCAAGGCGGGTTATCGGAAGCTTGCGGACATCAAACGAGTAACCGAACAAGAACTCGCAAAGGTGCCTTACGTCGGTGTTGAAATTGCAAGGAGCATCAAGCGGCAGATCGAAAAGGATGAAGTTGTTTGATTCAGCCCAATATTTTTCTCAATATTAGCTAAGACTTAATAAACAACTCCTCGTACTTCGCTTGAACTGCATCAGCACAAAATTTCTTGACACCTTCTTCCGTCTTCGGATGTTTGAGCATTTCTTGAATTACCTCGAAAGGTATGGTTGCAATGTCGCATCCAGTTTCAGCCACTTCTCTAACCTGTCGGGAATTTCTCAAGCTGGCAGCAATCACCTTTGTTTTTATGTTATATTTTTTGAAGATGTCGACTATTTTTCTCACCAAATCTACACCACTAGTTATTCCATTATCCTTTCCAACCTCAATCGCTTTCTTTATCTTTTCGTCTGAGTAGAGCGATGGAATTTCCTCTGCAGTCGAATTTTTCAAGTACTCGCCCAGCCTCGCCTCAGAAATCGTCCTCACCAACTCGAAGTCGAAATAATCGTTTTTTTTGAAATCAATCCCTAGATTTTTCCTAATGTAATCATCCACCCTTCCGGCAAATGGGCTTGCATACGTAGCTCCCGCTTTCGCCGCCAAAAGCGCCTGCTCTGCGGTCATCACTAAAGTCGCATTTGTAGGAATTTCCGCTCTTCCCAATTTTTTTATCGCCTTCAACCCTTCATAATCAGCCATTTCTTGCCCCGTATATGTGTTAATTGGTATCTTGATCAGGACATTTCCAGCGATTGGATTAAATTTCTTGTATAAAATTTGAGCTTCCTCAACCATCTTGCTTGCTTTTTGACTTAGCACTTCCAAACTTACAGGTCTTCCTTTTCCCGCTGCTTTGCATATTTTCTCCAAATAATCTTCTAAATTCACTTCTCTTTCTTCATCGACTGCCTTTCTGATCAGGCTGGGGTTAGTCGTCACTCCGTCGACTATGCCCCATGAAAGAGCTTCCTTGATTTCGCTTAATTTGGCCGTATCCACAAATATTTTCATCCCAACACCTAGATTTTTTTTCTTTGAAGTAGACTGTCTTTGAGCTTTTTGATAGATAATTTTGGTTCTCTACCATAGATGGCGAAGCCTATTGTGAGAACATTCCCGCCAGCCTCCATAGCCAGCGGTGCTGTCTTTTCGTTTATGCCTCCATCCACACCAATATCGATGTTTAATCCGCGCGTTTCGATCATCTGCCTAGCTTCCCGAACCTTTGGCAGTACAGCCGAAATGAATTCTTGGCCTCCAAAGCCAGGATTCACCGTCATAATCAAGACGAAATCAATATCGTCCAGTACATATTCAATTACATTCAGCTGGGTTGCAGGGTTAAGTGCCACCCCCACTTTTACTCCTAAGCTCTTGATATCCCGAACAGTATGCTGCAAATGATCACACGCTTCAGCATGAACAGATATAATATCGCTACCGACCTCGGCAAACTTTTCAACAAAATTGTACGGCTTCTCAATCATTAGATGAACATTAAAAGGTAACTTTGTTTTACCCCTTAGCGACTTAATCACCGCTGGCCCGAAAGTGATATTTGGCACGAAGTGACCGTCCATGATATCCCAGTGGATGAGGTCAACTCCCTCCTTCTCAACATTTTTAACTTCTTCACCTAGCCTGCTGAAATCCGCGGAGAGTAACGATGCAGCTATTTTCAAACTCATCTAACCCCTCCTTTTAATTACCTCTTTTGCCTTCTTTACGATATCGGGGGAAGTTAGACCATACTTGACAAAAAGGTCCTTCCAATCTCCTGATTCTCCGAAGATATCTCTAATGCCCACCCTCGCCATGGGTACAGGAGCGTTCTCCACGAGCAATTCCGCCACTGCCCCTCCCAAACCTCCTAAGATACTGTGCTCCTCCGCCGTGACTATTGCGCCACTTTCTCTTGCTGCCCTCAAAATTGCCTCTTGGTCAATGGGTTTAATTGTATGGACATTAATCACGCCAGCATCTATCCCTTCCTTAGCTAAATCGGACGCTGCAATTAGTGCCTCGGCCACCATCAGGCCTGTGGCCACGATTGTCACATCCCCCCCCTCTTTTAGAGTCACACTTTTTCCCACCTGAAAAGTCAAATCGGTGCCGGCATATCGATAACCCTCTTCGTAAACCAAGGGTGTTTTAGGACGGCACAATCTCATGAAAACTGGTCCGTCGTATTCGGCTATCGCCTTGGTCCCAACCCCAGTTTCGATAGCATCTGCTGGAATTATAACTGTCACGTTAGGCAAAGAGCGCATAACAGCTATGTCCTCGATGCAGAAGTGGGATACTCCATCTCCCCCCACACTTATTCCTCCGTGAGTCACTACGAGCTTCACGTTGAGTTGGGGGTAAGCAGCGGATTGCTTGAATTGATTCAACCCCTTTTCCGTGCCGAAGACCGAGAAGGTACTTGCGAAAGATATTTTCCCTTCGGAGGCAAACCCAGCAGCCATCGAAATCAAGTTTGCCTCAGCTACCCCCACATCAAAGAACCTCTCTGGAAATTCTTTAGCAAACTTGGAGGTTTTTGTCGAAGGCGAGAGATCCGCATCCAAGACCACCACGTTTTTGTTGGCCCGACCAATTTCTACTAAAGCCGTCCCATATGCATCTCGGCTTGCGCCCAAACGCTCACTCATGCAGTTCCTCCAAAGCTCGAGCTAGTTCCGATTCGGTTAAGGTGATCCCGTGATATTCGGAGTGCCCCTCGGCGAAGGCTTTTTCGACGAATGAGACACCTTTACCTTTGTTCGTGCGAGCGATGATCACAGTAGGCTTGCCTTTTATCCTTTCCGCTTCGTCTAACGAGTCGAGGATTTGCTTCATCTGGTGGCCATCAATCTCGATCACATGCCAACCGAATGCCCGCCATTTATCGGCTACAGGTTTGAGCGACATGACCTTATCGGTGAATCCGCTCAATTGGTGAGAGTTGAGATCCACTATCGCGACCAAATTATCTATCTGGTAGTGTGATGCTGACATCGCTGCTTCCCAAATTTGCCCTTCATCGAGTTCTCCATCGCCGAGCAAGACATACACCCGATGAGATTTCCCGTCTAACCTAGCCGCTAAGGCCATTCCTTCACCTATGGATAAGCCTTGGCCGAGAGTTCCAGTAGATGTTTCTACACCAGGTGTTCTTCTCATGTCAGGGTGCCCTTGGAGGACACTTCCGATTTTCCTTAACTTCCATAGCTCTTCTCTTGGGAAATACCCCGCCTTTTCCAATGCCGCATAAACTACTGGGCAAGCATGGCCTTTTGATAATACGAACCGATCCCTATCTTCCCACTTTGGATTTTTGGGATCATGCCGCAGATGATGAAAATACAAAGCTGCCACGATGTCGGCTGCTGAAAGAGACCCGCCGATATGCCCTGAGCCAGCCTTCGTAGTCATAATGAGAGAATCCCTTCTAAGAGAAAGAGCTATTGCATCTAACCTCTTTGTCAATTTTTCATCGTGCGGCGCTTTTTTTTCACTGAACGGTGCCATTTTTTTTAACCCCTAATAAAATCAGTAAATCTAAATTAAACTTTTCCTATTACTCTCATTCCAGAATCGCCTCTGCAATGACTGGTGCGACCGAAGCAACGCTCACCTGAGTCTCAATCGTGTCTGTGGCTACAACATTTGTCACGCCTGCGGCGGTAAGTTTTTGCAGCGTATTGCCAACGAGTACAGCATGCGTGCAGGCAGCATAAATCCTGCGTGCACAAGATTGCTTAAGCGATTTGGTAGCCTCGATGATGGTGCCGCCCGTGCTGATAATGTCGTCGATTACCACCACATCACGCCCTGCAACGTCAAGAGATTTGGTCTGTGTTATAACCTCGGTTGGGGTAATTCTCTTCTTCGTTAGATAGTCCGCTTCTGCCCCAAGTTCTGCTGCTGCGCTACTTGCACACTCAAATGCTTTTTTATCAGGCCCTAGGATTAGAGGACTCTTCAAATTAAGGCTAGAGAAGTACTGCCCGAGAAGAGATGCGGCAGAAAGGTCACGAGCTGGAATCAAAAAGTCTTTCATTATTTCAACATCATGAACATCTACAACAAATAGTTCATCTGCTCTATGCCCTATGAGTTTGCAAATTGTTTGAGCACTTATCGCTTCTCCCAGCTTGTAGCGCCTGCTTTGCCGTGCGTAAGCAAGATATGGCACAACTGCCGTTACACGTCTAGCACCCGAATCTTTTGCAGCATATAGTAAGAAAAAAAGCTCCATCAAATTGTCATTCTGGGGATAAGGGGTCGACTGTACGACGATAGCATGCCGACCTTTTAGCTTGGCATCAATACGTACGTAAGTTTCGCCGTGGGGTGAGCACTTCAACTCGGGCTTTACAAGTGGGCACTTGAGCTGCTTTGCGACCTTCACCGCAAGCTTGGGCGAAGCAGACCCGGCGATGACTATCAAACTACCCCTCGCGTAGCTTTTCGGCACATCTATTTAAAAATGTTTTAGATGCTAGGCTTGGACGAATTACATCCGCCCAGATAGATTTTTTTCTTGTTGAACCGCATAAATTCTCAAGGGGTAGAGATGAGACCGATAATAGCGGTGGGGCTTGAATCCACCCTCGATATGTGGGTAACCTTTCCCAGCCTTGGTGACTTCGCGAGATTTGTCCGAGGTTACAATGGGCGTCTTACCAAGTACGTGAAGGAAGGATACGAAACGGTGGCGACGGGAAGTGGCGACGAGGTGTCTATAGACGGATGGGTAAAGGACGCACAGAAACTTGTGAAGCGGGCGAGAGAATCTGGCGCCGACATTAAATGCAAGCTCGGTGGGAACGGGGCACAAGAGGTTGCAACTCTCAAAGCCTTAGAGTCAAATGTCATATTTATGGGGGGGGTTTTTCCTGAGCAGCTACTCAAGTTACCACTTAAGACTAGAAGGTTTTTCAACGAGGCAGATCTCTCATTTGCTCACACTTTCAAAAGATATAATCCAACCTCTTTCATCCTACAGGCCCAAGGGGCGAATCGATACATTCTCTGCGAGGGGCAGGGACGAAGAATCGAACAACTTCGGCCATATTTGCGGAAGCTACCTAGCTTACTAAAGCAAATCCTCAAAAAATACGGCAGACTGAACATGGTGAACTTGGTTGGATGGCATGTGTTATTCGCAAATGGTATAAGCAATAGAGATTTTCGCTTAGTAGAAGGAATAATCAAAAAAATTCGTGACGTGGCTGATCCTCTCCTTTTCACGGAGGCAGGGGGACTAGCCGCATTCGATGAAAAGGAAAGGCGCCTTCTCTGTCGAATCTACTCTCTGTTCGACATTCTTTCGGTGAATGAGGACGAGTTGTTACAGGTTGCACGAGCGGTTAAAGTTAGAACGAAAGACGAGTTTCAAGCTATGCACAATATTCTCAAGTCCTTGAAAATGCCATCCACGGTCTGGCTCCACTCCCTTGATTATCAGGCCACGCTGAGTACAAAATATGGGCGGAAACTGCTTGAAAAGGCACAGGTTGCCGCGGCAGCTGCAGGAGTTTATAGAGTTGAGAAAGGCACTTATCCAACTCTCAAGGAACTCACCAAACGAATGAAAATAAAAACTTTTTCAGAAAAAGGTTTAAAAATGACCCAGTATGCAACAAAAAAGTACGGTGACAAGGTAGGAGCTGCTGAGCTGGTGGTTACCCCCTGTTATGAGGCGAGGGGTTTCACATCTACTGTTGGAGCGGGAGATGCCTCGGCGGCTGCGTATACTTACGTAATTGCTGGTGGAGAACTCTAAGTTACCTTCACGTGAAAAAATCAAGTTGCCTAGTTTTTGTGTCCGGCAGATACACGAGGATAAACCATAAGCCGTCCTTGTTTCATTATAATTTTGCCATCCAACTTAACCGTCGGGCGCAATATGATACCATCGATATGAATTCCTGCCCTGATTCGCCCCCCAAAAGTTGAATTGTCGCCGAGCGCTACGTGGCAGGTCCCAAGTACCTTTTCATCCTCAATAATGTTGCCGATCAGCCGAGCCTTTGGATTTGTACCCACACCTAATTCAGCTAAATTGTAAGCCTTAGGCCCAACCGCTTTCAACAGCTTCTTCAGCTTGGCGGCGTGAGCACCTGAAATCTTGGAAGCCCTTCCTTTTTTGATAATTATTTCGACCGTCTCGCGGGGAAAGCCCACCATACTTCCACCCACAACCACTCGTCCTTCTGCGGTCCCCTCGATAGGCGCGATGAATGCCTCACCGGCTGGCAAATTTCCAAAATCACCCGGTTGATGAAAAATGCCTGTATCGGAGTGAGCTTCTCGCCCCTTAATGCTGAGGCTGAGTTCCGTTCCAGCGGGAGAATTGATTTCAATCTCAGAAGCTCTGCTCAGGGGCGTGGCCACTTTTTTCGTCCGCTTGCCGACCTCGCGGTAGTTGGCGAGCATCGCGCCTCGTCGCATTATATCTTCAGTTATCATGGGCATAGTGGCAATTCTAGCACCAGCCTTGCAGGCATGATGTCGCGCTTGTGTGTGGGTGAGTGAATAAGTTGTTGGTGCGAGCACGACATCAGCGACGCGCATTGCGCTCGCGACGACTTCGGGAGGTTCTTCGCCGTGCCTACTGAGCGTTTGCATACAGATAAGCGTGGTTTCGGCTCCCGCCGCATGAGCAGCACTGATGAGGGCTTCAGCAATCTTCAACCTAGGCGGATCCGTGACCACGAGGACACTTTCTCCCCGCTTGACACCCATACAGGTCTTGACCGCTATTCGTGCACCTTTTAACAACTCGCGCATGTTAGAACCAGCTATTTTATAAGACCTTTTTTGTAAAGCTCGTCCCTGAATGCTAGCAGAACCTCACGAACCTTTCCTTCATCGGGAGCGTGAACCTCCACATAGTACGAAGGAAAAAGGAGAAGATAAGTGCCCCGACTGAGCTCGAATTTCACAATCTCCTTGTTCGACGTTTTTATCTTACGCGCACGGGAGACGTGCTTGAGAATTTCGCCAATATCAACTTTTGAGCGAAGCATTGTAATTGTTCGCACAGACATGAGCTTCGGCATGTCGAAGAGATTATAGAGACGTGGCATCTCGCTTACGCGCGGCTCGGCTCCGCTCAATCAAACCCCAAAATTATTGGAGTGGGGAGAATTTAAAATTTAGCTATATTCTTTTCGCAGCCAATCGTATATCTACGTCTCGAACGGTTCTTCGTCCAGCGTGCTCCGCGAGTTTAGCCGCTTCGTTCGAAATTGTGATAGCGCGCTCTTCAAGAACCTCGGCTAATGCGACGGCCGCACTCTCACTCACCCGTCTAGCGCCTGATTTTCTTATGATACGATCTATCGCCGCAACAGGCAATTCAACCATTTATCCGCCTCCTCGATTGTTTCAAGCCACTTATGGGGCAAATTTCCCCTTTATTTGGGCAGTATTTAAATCTTTCCTAAAATGGGCTTTTAAATCGGTGGTTTTGGTGAAAATCTAGTTTTTAATGGCTCCGCATGAGTTAGAAATTTTTGTGCTTACACTCGCGCCAATCATGATTGAGCCAAAATAATGCGGCATTTTTTTCTTAGGCGTCCCATATCGGCAAGTTTAAATAAAAATTTAAGCGAGTGCCTCATAATAACCAAGGGGTGAGAAGTTTGCCATGCATGATTGTTGCTGGGGGATTTTGGGGCGACGAAGGAAAGGGAAAAGTAGTTGCATATCTGGCGCTCAACGACAAGCCGAAAATTATCGCGCGGGCGGGAGTAGGCCCAAACGCCGGCCACACAGTATACTCGATGGAAAATAAATTCGGCCTGCGCCAGCTTCCATGTGGATTCGTTTACAAAGGAGCACGCTTGCTCATCGGGCCAGGGGTGCTCATCAACCCCGATATTGTGCTGAAGGAAGTTAAGCTGACTGATACGGTCGATAGAGTTGGCGTGGACCAGCGTTGCACAGTTATCGAGCCCTCACACATCGAACATGACCAATCTTCAGCTCACCTAAAGGGCAAGATAGGCACCACGGGGACGGGCTGTGGTCCCGCAAATGTGGCAAGAGTGAACCGCGTCGCAAAGCTAGCCAAAGAAATCCCCGAACTCAAAAACTTTCTCACCGATGTCCCCTTAGAGGTCAACGACGCTTTAGGGGAGAACGAACTCGTGCTCGTTGAGGGATCGCAGGGCTTTGGTCTTTCGTTGATTCACGGCACCTATCCCTATGTCACGAGCAAGGACACATCGGCGTGCACGCTCGCGGCCGATGTCGGTGTGGGGCCTACTAAAATAGACGATGTCATGCTCATCTTCAAGGCATACGTGAGCCGAGTTGGTGAGGGGCCTTTCCCGACCGAGATAAACATGGCGGAAGCTGAACGATTAGGCATAGTTGAGTATGGCACGGTCACCGGGCGGCGGAGGCGCATCGGGGAGTTCGATTTCGACCTAGCAAAGCGCGCGGCGATGATAAACGGTGCCACCCAGCTCACGATAACTTGCCTCGACCGGCTTTTCAAGGAAAGTTCGGGAATTAAAAGTTACGGGCAACTACCCGCGAATGCAAAAGAGTTTATCGAGCGCATCGAAGGTGAACTCAAGGTACCAGTCACATTGATTTCAACGGGCAAAGACATCAAAAACATCATCGACCTCCGCTCGGAGAAACTCTAATGGCGCGGATGGTAATCGCGGTTAGCGGCACTCCAGGGACGGGAAAGTCAATTTTTGCCCGGGTGCTCGCGAAAAAACTTGGCGCTCAATTGATAGATCTCAACGCATTGATCAAAAAGAAGAAGATTTACAGGCTCGACATCGATGGCACGAAGATAGCCAATCTCCCAAAAATGCGGAAAGAGTTTGTCCGCGCGATTCAATCTTCTCACGGCCCGGTCATCGTAGAGGGACTGCTTGCCCACTTGCTACCTAAAAGGTACCTCACCCACATTGTCGTCCTGCGCACCCGACCGAGGATTCTCGAGCGACGCCTTCGAACCCGCAAGTACTCAAATACCAAAACCCGCGAAAATGTGGAGGCGGAGGCGCTGGATATAATTTTGTGGGAAGCAGTCAAGATTCACGGTATGAACAGAGTTTACGAAATCGACACCACGAGACTAAAGCCCAGCGCTGTGGTGAAACTATTCCTGAACGCGCTGGTTGGTGAGATTTCTCTCAAACCAGGCAAGGTCAACTGGCTGGAGGAATATTACAAAAAATAATTTTAAAAAACAAACTCTTTTAATCAAGAACAAGATAAGATTAACCCAGCGATAATATGGGCGGCACCGCGAGAACTGCTATTCTCATGGGTGTGCTGACGGGGCTTATGCTTGTGGTGGGGTTTATAGCAGGGTACCTTACAAGCACCCCAATCAGCTATACTCTTGCAATTTTCCTAGGCTTAGCCATAGCAATGAATTTGGGGGTCTATTGGTACGCGGACCGATGGGTGCTGCGACTCTACAAGGCCAAAATCGTGAGCGAGGCAGAGGAACCTGAGCTGCATCGCACGGTAGAACGCTTGGCGTCGAGTGCACGTATACCAAAACCCCGCGTGGCAATCGTCCCCACGGATACGCCAAACGCGTTTGCGACCGGGCGCAGTCCTTCTCATTCAGTCGTCGCGGTGACACAAGGAGCAATGCATCTGTTGAACCAAGATGAGCTTGAGGGAGTGCTGGGGCACGAACTTGGTCACGTGAAGAACCGCGATATGCTGGTCAATACTATGGCTGCAATCATCGGGGCGGTTATCACTTATGTCATGTATTTTACGCTATTCGCGGGAGGCGGACGCAGGCGCGATGGAGGTGCGGGAATCTTGGCACTCGTGGCACTGATAACGATACCATTTTGCGCGATGTTAGTAAGGCTCTCGATATCTCGTGGACGAGAATTTGAGGCAGACCACGACGGGGCCAGTATTTCACGCAAACCGCTCGCGCTGGCTAGTGCACTGCGAAGTCTCCAATCGGCGGTCAGGAACAGACCCATGCAGAAGGGCAACCCATCGACCTCTCATATGTTTATCGTCAACCCATTCGCAAAGGTCAGCATGAGGGGACTTTTCTCGACCCACCCTCCGACCGAGGAACGAATTCGACGGCTCGAAGAGATGGCAAAAACTGGACGATTCTAGAATCCGAGCAGAGATTCGCCATAAAAACGCAGAAATACCTCAAAAATAATGATTGCAATAGTAAAAATTAGCACACTTTTTGGCGATATCTTGATGCCGTGCCCTTCATCTTTAAAGTAACGTATCAACCCAGCGCCCGTAGCAGGCATCTCTTCTCCTCGTCTTCCGCGCATCTCACCACCATCATTTTTTCTAGACTTCTGAAGTTTAAGTCTTTCCATCCGAGCGCTGGGGTTTTAACCACTCAAAGCTTAGTTGTCATGATTACAATGACAAAATACGCCCCAGATGCAGATATTATCGTCAACGGTTTACTGACGCGACTGGTTGAGAGTGAGCTAGCCGGTAGCGAGATTGTTGTGGCCAACGCGATTGTCGCCCAGCTCGAACACCAATCCAAGTTGGGTAAGGACTCGGGCTTAAGCGGGCTCGCGGAGCTCAGGCGCCTGCAGGCGTTGGCCGAACAAGAGAAGATAAAACTGAATTTCGCGGGAGAACGCCCAAGTGTCGAGCAAATGATGGGTGCGGATTTCGGTACTATCGACGCCGAAGTTCGAGAGATAGCTCGGAGTCAAGACGTGACCATTCTCACGAGTAATGCCGTGATGGCAGAAGTCGCACGAATAGAAGGGCTAGAAACAAAGTACTTCGAGCCCTCACGCGTGGAGGAGACGCCGAGACTCCTGCGCTACTTCGATAAGAACACGATGTCGGTGCACCTGAAGGCACGAGTGCGCCCTATGGCCAAGGTCGGGCGCCCGGGCAATTTTAAAGTTCAAGTGCTAGACGAGAAACCGCTTGAGGAGACGGAGCTTCGTGAGATAGCGCGAGAGATTCTCGAGTTTGCCACGCGCGATCCTGATGGATTCATCGAGTTCGAGCGTGAAGGCGCCAGCATGATACAGTTCCGCGAATACCGCATCGCTATTACCCGCCCTCCGTTCAGCGACGGGTTCGAGATCACTGCGGTCCGACCAGTTGTATGGGTGAGGTTAGAGGATTACCGATTGTCGGAGAAACTGAAAGAACGTCTGCGAGAACGCGCGGAGGGAGTGCTCATCGCGGGTTCACCTGGCGCGGGCAAGACAACTTTTGCTCAGGCGTTGGCTGAATTCTATCACCTGCAAAGAAAAATAGTCAAAACGATGGAATCCCCTCGCGACCTCCAAGTGAGCGATGAAATCACACAATATACTGCGCTTGACGGCGACATGGCAAAAACCGCAGACCTGCTTCTCCTTGTGCGCCCAGATTACACAATTTACGACGAACTGAGAAAGACGAGCGATTTCCAGATATTTACTGACATGCGATTGGCCGGAGTGGGTATGGTGGGTGTGGTGCATTCAACGCGGGCAATCGACGCCGTGCAAAGATTGATCGGCCGGGTGGAACTCGGAATGATTCCCATGATTGTCGACACTGTAATTTTCATCAAGGACGGCGAAATTCGGGAGGTCTATTCGTTGAGGTTCATGGTCAGAGTTCCGTACGGCATGGTGGAAGCGGACCTAGCGAGGCCCCTAATCGAGGTCTTGGACTTCGAGACGGGCGAACCGCGCTACGAGATATATACATTCGGTGAGCAGGTCGTGGTTTCCGATTTGAGAAGAGTGCAAATGCGTCCGAGATTTCAGAGAAAACCGAGGCGAAGGTGGAGATAGAGGTAACTTCTCTATCATCACAATTGGGACATGAACTGACGCTGGAGAATAACTATTTCCGTGCTGTCCTTAGCGCGGGCATAAGCTTCGAGCGGCTCGCGATTTAGCTCGAGAAAAATTGGCCCCCACTTGAACTTGTTGAGGATTTCTTCCGCACTGGTTTTATCGCCTAGAATTACTAATGCTGCCGCGAGTGCTTCAGCAGTGCTCAGCTTGGTCGGGCGCCCGTAGTAGGTGGGGTTTGTTGCTACTAAGTAAGGCAAGGCCCGGAGCACCATTCGCGCTCGAATGCGGGAAATCTGTTCTATTTGCTTCCAAGAGCAGTCAAGCGCCACTAATCCGCGCTTTTTCGCAGTCCCAACATCTTCTCCGGAGAGAGCTCGCTCAGCAAATGGATCAAGCAAAATTGCGCCTTGCGGCAACTCTTGGGGCTGAAAGACCATCTTAATTTTTTCGAATCTATGTAAGCGCATCGCAGTGCACTTTTTCGGGTCGCATTCCCGAGCGTTGTATACAACTAGTTCCATCGGCCTCAGTTATAACTGAGTCTGGTAAACTTTTAAGCCATGATTGAACAAGGCGGGTTGGGCACGCCATGACTCAGCAAGTACTTTCCAATGCGACAATCTTCAATGGCGAGGAGCTCGAGGTCACTCACGGCTATTTAGTAATCCGTGATGGCATGATAAAAAAAATTTCAGAAGGCTCCCCTCCGGGACGGGCAACTGACCTAAAACGAGGCTTCATTTTACCACCTTTTGTGAACGCGCATACCCACATTGCAGATTCCGTTGCTAAGGAACTCTACCTCGGCAGGACACAACAGGAAGTTGTCGGTTCGGGCGGGGAGAAATTTCGTGCTCTGAATTCACATTCGCGTAGCGAGTTGCTTACATCAGTTCGCGTAACGCTTCAGGACATGTTCCGCACAGGAACCCTAGCCCACTGTGATTTCAGGGAGGGTGGTGTGAAAGGAGTTGAGCTCCTTCGAGAGGCATCGCACAAAACGGTAAAATCGATTATCATGGGGCGCTTTTCAACACTCGAAGAACTAAACGGTGCCTTAAAAAAATCGGATGGGATCGGCTTGCCTTCGCTCAATGCTTTTGATGAAAAAGCACTTCAATCAATCGCTAATCAAACTAGGCGGGCGAAGAAACTTCTCTCGGTTCATGTTGCCGAGTTAGCGTCTACCCGAAACGAAGTCGAGCGAGCACTTAAACTTCACCCCTCTTTTATCGTCCATGCGACCCACGCGGACGAAGAAGATTTCGTGTCTTTGCAAAAGAATGATGTCCCCGTTGTTTTTTGCCCAAGGGCGAATAGCTTGCTGAGTGTCGGCCTACCTCCTATTCACCTCGCGATCGCAACCAAAGTTCGTTTTTACCTTGGGACGGATAACGCGACGGTTTGCCCGCCGAACATGTTCAAGGAACTCTCGTTCTCTTGGGCGTGCCTGCGCCGAGCCGATCCAACGGCGGGAGGCGAGGAAGCGCGCAAGCTTCTGCAGGCCGCGACAATTGAACCCCTAAATCTTTTTAATTTACCGTGGGGATCCGTCGAGGAGGGGAGTAGCGCGACGTTCATGGTGCTCACCCGTGGAAATAATCTCACGAATCTCACCAACTTGTATGCAGGATTGATTAATCGGGCTCGATCAGACAACATTCGAGCGATTTACGCGCGCGGCAAAATTTTATAAGCTTGAGAACCAACCAAAAATTGATGTTTTAAAGGTTAACTAGCACAGTGAATGGTGGATGAAAAACATGCAGGTCAAAGATGTGATGACCAAAGAGGTTAGGTGGGTGGAGGTACCCGGTACCCGAGCGGAGACCCTCGACCTTCTAAGGAAAATAGGTACAAACGCGGTTCCTGTGGTGAAGCGGGGCACTGATGAGCTCGTCGGGATGGTGACGCTCCGCAAATTGTTCGAGAAATCCGATGAAAATCAACTCGCGATGCTTGTAGATCGCGACGTTCCGACCGTTGCGCTGAGCGATAGCCTCGAAGAAACAGCAAATCGTTTCCTTACGGCTCACGTCCGCAAGCTGCCTGTATTAAAAAACGAAAAACTCGTCGGAATCATCACGGTCAGGGACATCGTTTACCGCGCAATCGCCGAGATGAATTTGGATCGCCCGGCATCGGATTTCATGCGCCCTCACGTTATCGCTGTCTGGGACGGAACCCCGCTCAAGGCTGCAGTGGAGATTATGGACCTATCAGGCTTCCAA
Source organism: Hadarchaeota archaeon (SeqCode) (assembly GCA_964514965.1). GTDB lineage: Archaea > Hadarchaeota > Hadarchaeia > Hadarchaeales > Hadarchaeaceae > DG-33. The sequence continues at coordinate 537,552 of CAZETV010000001.1, forward strand.
GCCTTGCCCACGATCGACGAGAACGGCAAACTAGTTGGGATCATCGATGATACAGACATCCTCAAGGTGAGTGATGTCGAGACCGAGTCGAAAATAAGCCAGATGACAGGACGAAGCGAGGGCGATAGCTGGACGTGGGACAGCGAAAACCGAATCTACATCACCAAGCAGGAGTTAAAGATTCCGAATAAACTCGTCCGGGACGTTATGACGAAGGATCTCTTAACGATAACTCGCAAGACTTCTGTTAGTAGGACAGCACAACTTATGAAACAGCACAAAATTGAGCAGACTCCAGTTTTGTCCGGGGAAGATAAGTTCATCGGCATCGTGCAGGATGTCGACCTGCTCAAGGCTGTATAGAATCGTCACAAGGAATTTCTCCCAATTTTCGGTTATGAATGAAATTTTCACTTGATAAAAGCGAAAAAGCTTAAACTGTTTCTTAACCTGTATAAAAATGTGCGGGGATAACTCAACCTGGGAGAGTGTCGGTCCGTCGTTGAGACTATCTCACACGGGGCAAAACTGAAGACACCCAGTCGGACATCCGAATGTTGGGGGTTCAAATCCCCCTCCCCGCACCATCAAAATCCTGCCGAATGAGCAAAATTCTTGCTTATTTTAGGAAAATATCCTGCCTAAATCTTGCTTTATTTTTGCGTCATTCTCCTATTTCACAATTAGGTTTAAATCTCTCAAAAGACACATTAAAAGGGGGGAGACATGGGGAAAAAATCTCAGACCCGGGATGCGATTTTGGCCGCGCTGTCCGACGGCAGGTCCAAGAGCCACCGGGACATCGTCAAGAAAACTGGGCTCACCCCGAGTGCCGTGTGGAACACCCTTCTCAGGTTCTGGAAGGAAGGGGCGGTCCTGCGCACGAAGGAGCCCATCTGCGAATCCGAAAAAGTGTTTCGAGGACGGGCTGGCTTCGTCAGGATCCTGAGGCCCTATCACCTCTACCTGCTGAAGCCCGAGGAGAGGGGGCAGTTGACCCCCGATGGGCACCAGTTCGTGGGCTTTTCGAAAAAATATCTCGACGTTAGGGGGGGCGGTAAGGAGAGCAAGGCCAAACTCATTTTGAACATCCTCAAGAAGAACTCGCGCAGGGCTTGGTTCTCGAAGGAAATAGCGGATGCCCTCAAGGACAGGGGAGTCAAACCCCGCGATGTTATGTCGAACGTCCGGAGATACGAAAGGGCAGGCCTCGTTTACGTCCGGGGCTACCGCACGGAGGAGAGGGAAACCCCCTTCAAGGAGGGCTACCTGATAACTTGGGTGGACCAGGCCAAGCCCAGGCAGCGGGCGCTGGACGAGGCGATCGGGCGGACGAGCCTAGCCCTAGAGAAAAATCGCCTGAGCAGCCCCCTCGTGCAGAGGATCCACATGGTCAGGGACATCATCATGGAATCCTCAAAGCTGAGGGAGCTCGTCGGCACCGCCTACATCCAAAACAAGCTCGGGTGCTCCGAGTACGAGGCCGAGGGGGCGATCACCAGGGCTTTCCAGCTTTATCCAGATCTCAGGGAGGTGAAGCTGTTCAACGCGTACAAGTACTTCTACCACCCGTCAATGGGCGAGGTGGAGCTCCGAACCGCAATAAAGATGAAGGAGAACTACGTGCGCATCGTGAAGGGCAGGGACAACCGCGTGGGGCACAACTGGGAGGCCGTGCCCGAGTGGTTCATCGATAAGTTTACCACGGGTGCTAGGTTCTGGACTCAAGAGCACCGGACGAAGGGGATGGACCCGAGGCGGATAGCCCTGTACCTGATCAAGCCAGTCGGGGAAAGGAGGAACAGCGCCGAGGTCGACCGGGTCTGGGAGGTGACTCCCGGGGTTTTCTCCAACCCCGTGACCTACGTGCTCTCGTGCAAGTGGGGCCTAGTGAACAAGAGGGATGTCGACGACTTCCTGGAGGTGCTGAAGTGGAGCAAGGAGTTCGGGGTCAACACGCCCGACGGGAGGCGGGTGAAGCAGGGCGTGATAGGGATATTCGCGGCAGGCTCGTTTAACCCCAAGGAAGGGGTGAAGCTGAAGGACGGGACCCAGGTGAGCCTGGCCACCTACGCGAGCCGGATGAACATCCAGCTCCTGAAGGCCGTCGACTTCAACCAGAGGCTGCACGAGCGGGGATGTCCGAAAGCCGTAACCGTCCAGAAAATCTGCAAAGTGGCCAAGAATGAGGGAGAGGTCAGGGAGATTCTGGACGCGATCTGGGAGGAGCCCAAGAGAGGCGAAGGAATTTTGGGCAAAGCCATGGAGAAGAACAAAGAGCTCTACAAGTTCGAGAGGACGCTCGAGGAAAGCCGATAGCGTTCCGAACTCAATGAAGGGCGGGCCTCATCGGGATTTGAACCCGGATTTTGTGCTCCAGAAGATTTACGGAAAATCTCCTCGGAAAATGTTGGTTTGTCGGAATCTCTTGGTATGGGGGCATGTGCAAGCTGTTGTCTGAAGCTTGCCGCTCAGGCAAAGGTAGTGAGCTAAGACATTTGTCCGGTTAGCTTCTAGAGGGATTAGAGTTAATAGTTTTACGATTTTATCAATTACTGGTGAGTAAAATTTCAGAAACTGAGCAACATCGTAGACTAAAGGAGCTTTTAGCTGAAAAACTGAAAGAATGGTTCGGCGTTTGTGTACCAGAGTACCCTTCAGCTGGCCATGAACTGGACATATTTGGCGTCACGCCAGAAGGCGTCTCTATCTATATTGAGATAATATGGTCTCCATCAAGAACTCATTTTTTGAATGACATAAATATGCTTCAACAATCTGATGCAGACGTAAAAGTGGCGATTGCGAGTCCTGAAATAATCTCAAAAGAGGAGTTTCGCAGGGAATTTTCGAAAGTTGCTATTGCGCAGCGTCGCGAAGGGCAAGTATTCCATGGAGAGATGTTGAACGGTGAGAAAATTCTTCAAAACAAGGGTTTTATGGACAGTGATCTGAAGGGACTCTTTACACAGCTGGTAGCACAAGTAGCACCGTTAAAGAAAAGACCTCCTAGACCAAAGTTAAAGTTCCCCCAACCTCAAATCTCCGATACTTTGCCTGATGAGATAAGTGACAGACTTCTATCAAACCTGTTTCCGGTAGCCAGTATGCCTAAGTTTCCAGATGTGGAACAACGGCGCTTAATGGAGTTTTTGAACAACGCCCTTTATACGTACCTGAAATCAAACCCGAGTTTGCAACAGCATCCCATATTTAGAAGCACCTATTTTTACAAGCCGGATAATAGCAAGCCGAGGGTGGTCGATGGGCGAATCGTAGCATCGCCAGAATATCTGCCTTCCGGGGAGCTACACTATTGGGTGCACGACTCTGTAACTTTGAGGTTTGTCGCGTTAGAAGAGATGATTTTTCTACTTGTGGAGCCATGTTACGTTTTCACCGAGGATGAGGAGAAGTTACTTCCCAAAGAAAAAGCCGGGCCACTTACAACCAAAAAAATTGCCCATGAGTTCAACAGGCAATATTTGCAGCACATAAGATTTTGGATTTCTACTCTCGCAACTGACAAAGATAAAATTACAATACCAACTAGTCTGGGCTCGATAGTTATTTCTGTAAGCGAAGCTGGGGTAAGTGTAAACTTTGGGGGGGGGAGTCAGGTGAATTCTCAACATGATTTCCAAAGCTGGCATGTAAATGAGCCGGAATTGTTTTTCGGAGGCGGTAATAGACATGTCGACCAGAAAATCGGACTCACACTTTACGGGCCAGCCCAGCTTCCTGATAAGGCCGATCTCATAAAGTCGATTAATGTGGGGATCGTGGGTACAGGTGAAACAGTTGGTCTCGCCGAAATGTGGATGGAAAAACTAAAGCGTGAGATACCAAGCAAAAAAGAGTCTGTACATTCTCCTTCATTCATGGGATTTGAAAAGACGTTCAATTGCGTACTTAATGTCGCAGATCAATGGAAAGAGATCATCCCTGAAAAAGAGATACAGCAACTTGCAGATCTAGAAAAATATAAAGATTGCGTAAATAAAGCTGTCGATTTGTTTGTAGAAAGGCTCCAAAGCTTGGTAGAACGAGAGCCGCGACCGCAAATCGTTATCTGTGCCATACCTCAAGCTCTTATACGTATAATCGGCAGTCGAAAAACATCTGTAGCAGTTCCAGAAGAAAATGATGTTGCGGATCCTCTACCCGAAGCGATAGATTTCCGGAGAGCATTGAAAGCTAAGGCGATGGGATTTGGGATACCAACTCAGCTGGCTAAAGAGAGTACATTTACAGGAAAGACGACCACAGAGGAAAGGCCATTACAAGATGAAGCTATGAGAGCTTGGAACTTCTCTGTTGCTCTGTACTATAAGGCTGGAGGGCTTCCGTGGAGATTGGCAGAGGCTTCTCCAAGGACTTGCTATATCGGCGTATCTTTCTACAGGGAATATTTTCTAAGCGCAGCCAGAACAAGAACCAGTTTAGTTCAGATTTTTACATATACAGGAGAAGGTCTTGTGTTAAGGGGCGACAGGTTCGAATGGGATAAAAAGATGGGCAAAAGCCCGCACCTTTCGAAACAAAATGCGTTTAAGTTGCTGAGAGACGCTATGGACGTTTATCAGCGCCACATGGGACAAACACCTGCGAGAGTAGTTATACATAAAAGCTCCCGTTATTGGAGCGACGAACTCGCTGGGTTTAGGGAAGCTTGTCAGGGAATCGGCAAAGTCGATTTTGTTTCAGTTGGCAGGCGCGGAATTCGATTTTTGAGGCAAGGCTTGTACCCTCCTTTGCGTGGTACTGTGATACAGCTGTCCAAGCATAACTATCTGGTCTACACCCGCGGCTATGTGCCCTTATACAGAACTTATCCCGGTCTTCATGTTCCCCATCCTCTGGAAATACTGGAGCACCACGGTGACTCGGATATTCGAACTGTTTGCAAAGAGATACTTGGATTAACTAAAATGAACTGGAACAATGCTGACTATAGCATCCGCGAGCCAGTAACTTTACGCTTCTCGCGAGAAATTGGGGCGATTCTCGCTAATGTTCCAGAAGCTGTAAAGCCCAGACCACAATACTTGTTCTATATGTGAATTTATCGGATAGGTTTACAGATCTGGTACAATAACTTAACTTTGGCAAATCTAGGCTTTTAAACCTCCGATGATGGCTTTTGGCCATGACAAAGAACTCTACAAGTTTGAGAGGATGCTTGAGGAAAGCCGATGACAAGCGAACTTAAGTAAACCCAAAAGGGAGCGGGCCGGACGGGACTCGTACAGGTTTTGGGTTCGGGTCCAGCGCAAAATTGCGATTTAAATCCAACAGCGTGGCAGAAAGTTCGCAGGAGCAGGACTCACCCGAGCCGCTAGATTAGCACTCGGATTAGTCCGGATTCGTCGGTGTCTATACCCAATAAGGTGCAAGTACCGGCCATCCGTGGGGCAAAGCGGGCCTGGTGGTGTCCGCACCCAAAAGGGTTCGCGTTCAGCGCAAAAATGCGATTTTTTCTGACAAATCCCCAATTAATTTGGCTTTATAACCCCCCTCTTTCCAGACGTTTATTCAAGAGGGAAAAATGAAGAGCGAAAAAGGAGAAAACAGGCTCGGTTTAAGGAGGGGGATAAAGCGCCGTGGATTCCTTATCGCCGCGTTGGTCTCTTCAATCACCCTCATCCTTTTGTGCTGGTCCCCCGCCCACTCGATTAAAATAGGATTCTTGCTGTCCCCATCGATCCTAGCTGTCCTATCAGTTGCGGTTTTATTGAGCTCTCGAAGACGCCCGCCACGGCGCTTGCCACTACGCCATTTAGGAAAGCTTACGTTGCTCCCCTGTATAGTACTTGTTCTGGTATTCGTTGTTTTTCCGCGGTTTCTCACTCCTTATTCGGTTTTTCTCGGCGTTGCGGTGCCTCTCTCCATCATTTCGTTCCTGGCCACCCTCGCGGTTCTGGGGCGGGCAGACAAATCCCTTGCAACACTTGGGATTCTGTTGCTTGTTTTGATCCCCATGGTCTCCCCGTGGCTCGTCCCCCTCTCGCACGCAAATATTTTCGGGGGGAGGGAAATCGAGGGGATCGCCTCCGGGATTGCCGCTGGCGAGCCAAATGCAGAACTAGTGGCAAGGAGCATAAACAGCTGGGTTTACAACAACATGAGGGATGCCAACAAATATGGATTCGGAGAACAATTTTTTGATTTCCGTACAATCTCCGAGCCCCCGTACATATGGAGGAGGAGCAACGATCCGTCTGAGATTATTTTTTACAGGTACGGCGCCTGCGAGGAATACGCACGTCTATTTGTGGGGTTGGCCACGGAAGCGAAGCTCTCCAGTTGGCGCGTGCACAGTCCGGGGGAAGATCACGTTTGGGCCGAGGTCGAGATAGATAACTCGCCTGTGTTTTTCGACCCGAGCAACAACATATTCGGAAATACGGGGGGATACGAAGACATGCGGAGCGTGCAGGTATCCCAGGTTTACGCGGTTTATGAGAACGGGGAGAACCGCGACATCACAAGCAGGTACACGGACACGGGAAGACTGACTGTCTTTGTAACGAAGGATAATGAACCAGTCAACGGCGCGACAGTAATAGTGAAGAGCAAATTCCTGTGGCAGCGTGAACCTGACAAGTATGATTGCCCACGGAATGTCACTGAAAGTAGCACCGGCGACAATGGCATCTGCATCTTCGATCTGGGGGGGAACGACTACCTGATCCGCGCGGAATCGGGCGGCCTCTGGGATGAGGAAAACGTCGCCGTGGTAGAAAACGACAACGTCTTCGTGGAGCTGCAGCTGAGCTGAAATCGAGCGAAGGGTGGGACAAGAAATGCCGAAACGTCCAAAACCCGAATCGAAAACGGCTGGCCCCAAGCGGTGGGGGCGCGGGCTCCTTCCCCTTCTATGCGCCGTTCTATTGCTCGTGTCCGTTTTGCTGTCATACGTTCTTGCGGTGGGCATCAACTCCTTCTTCGAGGGGATTTTGGGGGAGAAAGCCCAAGCCGAGCTAGAGGCCCCGTTCGTGGAGGAGCTCCTGAAACCGCTTGGTCTGATCCTCCTGGCGGCCGTGCTCTGGTGGGCGAACCGCATCGGGAAGGTAAGGGTTGACTGGCTGAAATCCGCTAAAGTCTACTACACAATCGGGTACGTTAGCGGGTTGGTTTTCGGGCTGCTTGAGAATTTGCTCAGCTACGAGAAATTTTCTGGCTTGAGGGGGATAGCTCCGTTCTCCCACGCGTTCGGAGCTGGCATGGTAGGTGTGGGCATCTACTACGTGCTGACGCGAGGGAAAGGGGGGCTGGGCATGTTTGCTTTCCTGTACTCTATTGCGGCCCTGCTCCACTTCGCTTGGAACAACATCTTGGCTGCGCGGGCCGTGCTGGGGGCGTTCGAGACGATAATCGGTCTCGCGGCGTTCCTTGTTTTCTTCCAACTCGAACTCCGGGGAAGGTTTGGTTTTCCGCCAAAAGGGAGTGGCTCTCCCACGGGATGTAGCGGGCATAAGGCGGAATTTACACCATTCTCGTCCCAAAGTTTATACATGCTCGCAAAACAATATTAAAAATAAGAAATTTTGGTCAAAGAAGGAGAGTCCATCATGCCTCACCACACTAAAAAGGTAGAAGCAGTTGTATTTCCACTCAAAGATTTGTACATAGACCGATTCTTTAATGATGGAAAAGATGTATTCATAAAGTTTCCAACTCACGAGATTCTCCCAGAGACTACAAAATTTTTAAAACGTCTAATTTTTTACGCTTCTCGTGCAGATAAAACATTAAGGGGTGAAGCTACTTTAAAAAAAGTAAATCTCATTTCTTTAGAAGACGCACGAAAGAGATACGGTGGTAGGATTTTTCTCAATACGACTGAAATTTCGCAATATGCCAGAGGCAGAACTAAAAAGATACTTGTGTTTGAACTTGGTAGATTGAAGAAGTACCAGAAGCCGATCCCGTGGAAGAAACCGATGACCATGGTTGGATGCTATCTAACTGACGAAGAGTATCGCAAAGCGATCAATATGAACATGGAGACATAGCGAGCTCAAGGGGCGGAATTTACACCAATAGGAAATTGTATTCAGGGTCTTGTCTTGCGCATAAATTTTGAAAATTATTCGCCCCCCCATAACTTCTCCCATTCATCTGGCGCACATATTATCCTAAGATCGGGGGCGGGTTCAGAGCCGCCGATTCTTAGTAGCTTTATCTTCGATTGATACGACGGTCGCGTAGCTTGGACCAGATACCCCTGAGGGTGTTAACCTGCTGAGCTGTCAAACCTAACTGATTCATGAGGAGCATTTGGTCGGTCAAATCCAGAACACTCCCTATACCCTCCTTGCTCAGCACCTGATTCAAATAGTCGATGTCAAGATTATCAGCTCCTTGAAGGGGGATGGGCAAGCTGGCAATTTCGCTGGGGTACATCTCGAGGACGCCACCTCCGTAGCTACGCCCCATGACCTCGGAGAAAGCGAAAGTCAACGAGTTGAGGAGCGCGGCGGCTACAGTATTGATATTTGTTTCCCCAACCATCTTGACTCGATGAATGGTGTCAGTGGAGGTGGCGTCGGTCCGGTTCACAATTATTCTCGGATGCTGATGAATCTGTCGGAGCATGAAACCGTGAGGAATCCACGTAGACGGGACGGTGTACCAGGGGTCTCGTATTCGGCACTTGTACCCTTCGTGGATACCTTGGTCTTCACCTGACGTTATGTAGGACCTTAGTGATTTATGAAGCTTGTTTTTTGGCTCCGGAGGAATTTTGAGCAAGAGCACGGGGCGGTTCTTTCGCAGGTCGCTTTCCCAATCATCTTTGCTGAAAACGATGCCGCTGAAGTGGGCTGATCGCGTGACAATGGGCACCGTGTAATCTGTAATACCCAACTCTCTCGCCTGGCTCTTTGTCAGAATGAAGAAGCTGTTCTGGCCAGTCACAACCCCTACGTCTATATCAAGGACATCTTCTCCCCTAGAGATTTCTCTATTCTCTCGCAGTTTTCTCAGAAGGAGAATCTCATCCTTGTCAAGGAAGTATTGCGTCCACTTCTCCCGAGTGTGATCCATCGGCTTAACTTCCCGTCTCAGAATCTCATCATGGTCATAGGTTTTGAGGTCCCCCATGTTCCTGAGTTCTACGACGCGAATCCCCGTGGTGTTCGCTCCGCCACTCTCAGCCAGAAAGAGTACAACTTCCTGTTGGATTCCGCCGAAGACGAGTCGCTCGAAGGTGACGAGGACGATGTTCTTGTAATATGTACTCAGGAATTCCCTAAGCTCAGCTGCGTAGCTGACCTGAAGAAGCTCGGCGGGAATGACCATGCCCAGGCGTCCGTGCTCTTTCAGCAAGAGCGTTGACCCGACGAGAAATGGCATCCAAGTATTTGTCAATCTGCTAGGATGGAGACCTGTGCTACGCATCAGCTCCATCGCAATCTCTCGTTGCTTCTTCGGAAAATTCTGATAGCGGATAAAGGGGGGGTTACCAACTACAGCGTCAAAAAGGTCACGTTTCATCAGACGGGCACGGCAATACTCAAAGAAATCCCCCGTTCGAACAATCTCCCTAGCGCCCTGAATCCCTAACATTCGTAGGCGTTTCCTAGCCTTCTCGGCTTCCTTGGGGTTGAGCTCAACCGCCCTAATCTGACTGCTGAGGGAATCCTTCGCCTCTAGACTTGCAAGTCTTTCGGTGACAAATCTCAAGAACACGCCGTCGCCGCAGCCCGGCTCGAGGACTTTTGCGTTGGCGGACTGAACCGTCCAGTTCGTGATGAACTTCGCAAGAGGGTCTGGTGTGTAGTAACCCCCACGCAGTTTCTGAGGTGACGGCTCGGTTTTCATTCCTCCTCGACCCCCCTTAGCTTGCGTGAGAGTTCTTCTAGGACCCCCACATCCTCTTTGTTAACCTCGTAGAACTCTTCGATTGTCTCGTCTAACTTCTTTCTCAGTTGCGTCAGGAGTCGCTGATAGCGTGTTTTTGTCTGGGGCGTTTGGGCCTTCTCCCATTTCGCGGTCACATCTATGAGTTTGGTCGTGAGCGAGACGATTTTCTTGTAGAGTTCCGCTTCTCCTTTGTTGTTCTCGTCCGTCAGCTTGATGGGAAGGTCCTTAATGAACTGCTTACCGTGGGAGTAGTACCCTCCTCTGAACTTGCTCGACCGCTCCTCGACCATTGCCTCGAAGACAGGATGCGACAGGACTGCCTGCAGGTAGTGGATTGAGATTTCGCTATCATCCTTAGGTCTGAGAGCGTAGTATGGACCGTTCCCCCCTCCGGTGAATAGGATGTTGTGATCGTCGTGAACATATCGTGGTTCGAGCGAGAGGATTGGCCAGATGAGCTTGTCTCGTCCGTCGAACTTGGTTAGGCTCTGGGATCGGCCGAATCTGTACCAGGTTTCTGGGGTGCCCCCCTGGATGCTTCTGTCCTCAATTAGTTCGTCTCGGTAATCCTGTAGGTATTTCCAACACTCTGGGAAGTTCTCCTGCATTTCTCTGGGCGTGTAAACTATTGCGCGCCCGCTCTTTACCTTATAAGGGAAAATAATGTACGTGTTGGCCTTTGGCGTTCCAAAGCACTCTAATGGGGCATCCAAGAGCGAAGGCCTCACAATTGCTTTTTCGACCTTCCTTGGGGTGCCGTCCTTGTCCGTAAAGTGTATGTAGTTATCGGTCTCCTTTTCCGGCCTAAATATGTAGATTTCGTCTGCGCTGGTCTGGACGCCTACGAAGATGTTCGCGACTGATTCCAACGTAGCCGGGTTCTCCTGATTCAGGCGCCCGAAGAGTTCCTTCACACTTGGCGGGAGGAACACCCATGGTTCCTCGGATATGTCATCAGCATTGTACTCTTCTGTTACCCCTCGTCGTTCGTATTTCCACGCAGATAGGTCCGGGACATGCTCAACGACGAACCGTTCTGCGGGTGCATTGCCCAAGATGAGGATGCACGTGTAGGTTGTACTGCGCGGATGGAAGACTTGCTGGACTCCGAAGTCGACGAAGCACCGAAGGTTCTTACCTTCGGAGATTAGCTTGCGGAGAGCTTTTCCAGACTTAATCTTGGTAAACTTGTGAGGCACGATGTATCCGAGGACGCCGTCTTCGGTCAGCAAGGAAACCGCGCGTTCGATGAAGAGAGCATATTTGTCGAAGTTGTCGCTCTTGGATGTCTCATAAGGGCACTTTCCACTCTGGTAGAAAGATACCTCCTCGGGGGTGTATTTGACCATATTCTGGATGCGGATGTAGGGGGGGTTGCCAACAATGATGTCGAAGCCGCCTTCCTTAAAGATTTCAGGGAAAGCATCCCTCCAGTCTAATGGGTTGATACTCCTCAGGAGGTTCTCATCATCTAGACCATCGGGATTGAATTTAAGATAAGACGAGGTGTCCACCAAGCTGTTGCCACACTGAATGTTGTCGCTCAGGTTGGGGAGGGCTTTTACCCTATGGCGTTCGAGATGATCCTTGATTGTTGCGGCAGTCTCATTTTCTAACGTTTTCAGTAGCAGACTGAATCGGGTTACCTCGGCGGCTTGTATGTCGATGTCTACGCCGAAGATATTGTTCAACAGTATCCGTTGCTTTTCTCGTAGCGTGAGGTACCACTGGTCTTGCGGTCCCCTGTATAGTTTGTCCTTGTGCTTCTCGGAACCATCTTTGAGATACCACTCACGATGGTAGTTGAGGAGATGTTCGTACGCAGCAAGCAAGAATGTCCCAGAGCCGCAGGCGATGTCTGCTACATGTAGCGACGACAAGTGGTCAGGTGTCTTCCCGTCGCAAGCCGAAGCAACTGTCTGATCAGTAATGTAGTCAACGATGAATGATGGGGTTGGGATAACGCCGGACTCGACCGCCTCTGGCTTATCCTCAATCTCGACCTTTCTTCCCTCACCGAGTCGTACCTCTTTGCCGAGAAACAGCTCGTAGATTTCACCTAAGACTGTTGCGTCCATGACCGAGAAAGCGTACGGGCTTTCGGGGTAGTAGAGCTCCTGAAAGATCTGGATCAGGTTGTCGCTACCCACCTCGACATCGAGGGAGAGTTGGTCCTCAACGAAGTCGAAAAGGCCTGAGTTGTATCGTTTGTCGGTTTTGAGAAAGAGCTCCTTGAGTTCGTCATATGACTCAACCTTCTGGAGTCTCTTGTACTTCTCGAGTTCTCGATCCTCACATATCCTCAAAAAGACGATTCGGTTTATGAGCCTCTGTACGAGAAAGTTGAGCGTATCCTGCGCCAGCGAGGGGTTGCGCGTTGCTAAATCCTTAGCGAGTGCTTCTCGCCAGCCCTCTATCTGTCGGAGGAAGTAGTCGTCGAACGGTTGGGTTCCCTCGATCTCCCTCTCAACATCGAATACCTTGTCAAACCGGCCGCTATAGACAGATTCCCTTGACAACTGTTCATAAATCTCGTCGAACTTCTGGACGTATTCGTTGTAGCTATAAATCTTGAGACGAGCTACACGGACATCGTCCTCTGGTTTTGGAAGGAAGCGACAATCGTAGATGACGAGGTGCTCGAAGTTGGTCAATACGGATACAGGAAGGCGAGCCGTCCATCCATATCTCCGAAGCTGGAAAGCAGGCTGCTTATTCCTCTCGATGTGAACCGAGGGTTTTTTTGCCTCGACGAAGAGCTTCCGCTTTCCAGCGACTCTCAGACCGTAGTCGGGCTCTTTGGGTAGCTGACCGCTCTCTTCCTCGGCCTCCACCGATGTCCCGTGAATAACTTCCCTCAGGTGGAGTGGAGCACCCTTCTTGTTTTCCACGTCCCAGCCTAGGAGCCTGAGCAAAGGGTCGATGAACTCCTGCCTTGTCTGGATTTCTTTGTAAGCCGCGTCAGAGCGAACATACTGGTTGCGATTCCGTTCGTACTTCTCCACTAGCTCACGGAGTTCGGCCATCATAGCTTCTCGAACTACGTCTGCCACTCAGTACCACCTTGGGTCAGGCTTTTCCCTCCTCTTTCCAGAATAAATAGATTCTACCACTGGTTTTATGGGCGACATCCTTCCTTTCAATTGCGAGGCGCAACAGCACCCGCTGCGCTGTCTTATAAGAAATCTTCAATTTTTTGGATACTTCACTAGGCGTGACTGGTTCTCGTGAAAGTAATCGGTAAATCTTTTGCTCCCATTCGTGCCCCATCGGTCCAGCTCCACTCAATTGTCCAATTAATTTTACGTGGTTTCGTCTTTTAAATAGATTTGCCAGAGAGGTGACCGAAAGTAATATTTAACCCCCGCCCGCATCGCCCCACTTTAATAACTACTTCTTCTGCTTGAATTCGCCCCTAACGAAAAGATAAGAAACAACAAAGCCGAAAGCAAATCCAATAAGGTGAGCATTTATGTCAATTATCCCTTTACCAATTCTTAAACTCTCAGGAAAAATGAAGGCTAGGCCAAAAATGTAGATAAAAAGTATTGGGCGAAAAAACCTATTTTCTGCATAGTGTATCTGAGCTGATTTAAAACAGGCTTTCGTTGTTGGATTTCTCAAAATTTTGATTAAAAGGCCAGAAAATGCCACGATCAAAACTAACAAGATTACGATTTTGTGGGGAGCAGGGTCGAAGTATGTGGGGAGGACTAGGATAAAACTTAACAGCAAAACAAGGTTCATAAAACCCGAAATTCCAGTTTTCCAATTACACGATTTCTTAAGGTAATTCAAAGTAAAATAAGGGAGAATTCCAAAAAGTGCCGAAACAATCCCTGAAAATCCCATAGATTTACTGGCAGGTAATGACAGAAAAGTCTCGCTAGCAGGGATAAAATAAGAAGTGGCAGCAACCAACCACGGCAATAGACCAAAAATTATTCCCATCATCAACCAGAATTTTTTCCTTTGCCCTATTTGTTGGCTCAACAAGTAAACAGGGATTACAAACATAAAATACCAAAAATAATTCCCTACCAGATGCCCAGACTCTTCGTGGATAAAATTAGTGGTATAAAAAGAAACGAGACTTGGAGTATCGTGATGCAATATCAATTTGTCTTTTATTGAGGGCGGAAACAAAAATAGCGCCAAAAGCACAGCGGGAATTACCACGACTAACAGAAACAAATCTTTCTTGAAGTGAGGTTTCTTAAATGCCCCCAACGCTTTTTTTAACTTGCCCACCGACATCAATGAACTTCCATCTTTTTGGTTGGTTTAGGCAGTAGTTTCAATTTTATAAGAATTTTTTCTATTTTTTCATGAATAGCTTGAAGTTTTTTGTTCAAATCGTTAAAATATTTGTCAGTTAATTTTTGTTCACTTAGTTTTCCCCTTCCGTCAATGTATTGTAAGCAAGCTTGGAATTTTAGGTTAGGCTCTTGTTGGTAAAAAATTGGCCCGTGCGCCCATTTGTTTCTCTCGGTTATCAATGCCCCTAAAGATTTGAAAAGCTCTTTTTGTTCGTCTTGTTTTAGGTATTTACCCACCTTCACAATCTCCTTAAAAATATCGATTTTCACTGTTAAGGGGATAGAACGAGAATTCAATATTTTTTCTGACAACACGGTTTTGAATTTCGATTTTTTAGAAATCATGCTTTTTTCAATAATCTTGTTGATGTCTTCCTCTATGCCGATAATCAACTCAATAAAATGCCCCCTGATATACTTCAAGTGGCGCATTTGTTCATTGTAATCCTTGAATTGTTCAGGCCCCATTTCCACCTTGGATTTTGGGGGAATTCGTATCCAGTGCATATGTGCTCTGGGCATATCTCACCCCTCCCAATTTGTCTCGTTGAACTTTATATCCTCAAAGACCGCTAGGAGCCGAGACTCAACGGACTGGTTCTCCCACTCCTTACGAAAACTCATCAAAATCAACCCACCTCACCCGCGCCACCAGTTTCACAAGCCACACCGTGAACTCATCCATACCTTCAAACGGGTCAAGTTTGGGAAGTTCTTGAATTAGCTTCTCCACTAACCGTTTTCTTTCCTCACCTCTGGCACGGTCGGCGCGGCGGGCGAGGCCCTTGAGTTGGCGGTAGTTCATAAGGTTCGCTCCAATCAGCTCTCGGCCGTTCTAACCTCGCAGAAACCTGCCTCGTTTTTGAGGCAGGTGCGCTTGACTCCCTCTGGGTCTATCGCGTTCAGGAAAGCGGGATCGTGCGACACTACGATTACCTGTTCCAGCTTGAGGGCGCCTCCCTTCATCTCCTTGACGAGGTTGGCGAGGAGCTGCCCGAGCCGCTCTCTGTTTCTATTGTCGACCCATATGGTTGGCTCGTCAAGCACCAAAATTCGCGGAACCGATGTCTTCCAGAGGAGGTTGAGGAAGGCTACGCGGAATGCTATTGATGCCAAGACCCTCTGCCCGTGGCTTGAAATCGTATTGAAGGGTATTTTCTCACCAGTTGCGCTTAACCGGACGAGCAGAGTTTCCGTGACAAGAGTTTTTTCGCCATCTTCTTCCACCTCTTCAACCATGACCTCCAACTCAACCATTGGCAGGTCTGACCGTGGGTAGAGCAATGGCCAAATCCACCGTAGGTTGTGATTGATCATGTCCCTGTATTCCACCAGAAGTTCGTGGAGGGATACCTTAGCTGCTTCGCATGCCAGTTTGACTTCATCGGCAAAAGCGCACGTTACTTCATGCCTCTTTTCGGCTTCAGCGAGTCTACCGTAGTAAACTCTTGCATTCTCCTCGTTTTGTTTTACGAGTTTGATCTGGGGTCCGAATCCCCCTATCTTCGTCACTATTTTCCGCAACTTTTCCTGAAGTCTTTCGTTCCGAATCCTCAACCTTATTGACCGTTCTTTTAACTTGGGCAAAAGCTTGGTTTCTCTTTTTAAAATCCTGACCTCTTGGTTTAACCTGTCGATATCTTCAAAGGTTTCCGCCAGCTGTATTTTTTCCCTAATCTCGTCTATTAACTGCTCCAACTTCTTTTCTTTTTTCTTAATTGCTTCTTCTTTTTTAAGGAGCGATGGTAGCTTCTTTCCTGCGGACTTCAAATTCCTTTCCGCCTCGGATAGCCTACTAGTAAAATCACCCAATTTTCGAAGATTGTCTGTCACTTTCTCTATTAGAGTAATAATCTCTCCAGCGTTCTTGGACTCCGCGGTTTTTTTCTTTACCTCGGCCTTGAGTTTTTTTAGGAGTTCCAGTTTTTTCCTCAAGATTCTCTCCCGCTTTTCCGAGGTGAGGCTTGTATCGCAAACGGGGCAGTTGGCTTTCGCTTTTTTAAGCATGCTCACATAGCCGCCTTGGTCCCTCGATTGGGCCTCTAATCCGCCAATCCCTTTTGCGAGTTTCTGAAGCGCCTTTTGCTGAGATTTTTTGAAGCGATCAACGTCTTTGGCGTTCTTGAATTCAACTTTAATCCCTTTTTCTTCTAAAGACCGGATAAGAGCACGATACTCTTCAGAGCACTTTTCAATTTTTGACACGAGTTCGTCCTTTTTCCTCGTTGCGTTCTCCACCGCCCTCTTTTGCTCTATGGCGTCCGCACCAACGCTTGTCAGCCTCGTTCTCAAGCTTCTGAGCTGACCATCAATGCTTTTTTCCCTTGCTTTAAACCAGTTGGATGTTTTCTTGGGCTTGGCCTTTCCATCAACCTCTCGTCTTTTTCCGTCGATTTGCTCGTCCAATTTATTCAGGCCACCAACTTTTTGTTCTAAACCTGTGATCCTGCTTTCAAGTTTGTCATGGTTTTCTCTCAAAGTCGTGGCCACGGATTCGAGTTCAGCTTTTTTCCTTTCTTCCGCGTTTCGCTTTCGTTCTAACAGTTTTCGTTGCTTTTCATATTCTTCAGGCGGCGCCAATTTCAGGTTCTCTATATCCCGCTTAATGCGTTTGACTTCTTCCTTACATCTCTCGGACTCATCATCGAGCATCGAGAACGAACTTTTGGCGTTCGTGTAGATGCGCTGAAGGGCCTCGAATCTAAAAAGCTTGGAAAGCTTTGCCCCCACGTCTTTAGGCGCCCTTACGGGCCAGAGGAGTTTCACGGGATCCTGTGTTTGAATCAGTATGTCTTCGAGTATCTCTTCAGTGGTTCCCAGCCGATCCATAACAAGTCGTTGCATATCGGTCTGACGACGTGCGACCTCCAGTTCGCCAACTTTTTTCAGCTCTGTTCCATCGCACATTATTGACCATTTGACCTTTTCCCCCACCAGATATTTTCTTATTGAATATTCTTTTCCGTCTCTATCTGTTATGGTGAGGGTCGCCTCGAAGGGACCCATATCCCTCGGCTCCAAGGTGCGGTACTCATCGAATCGGCTAACATCGATTTTCTTGTGCAGGAGATTGAAGAGGGTCAGCGTAACTATGGAGGACTTGCCGGTCGCGTTGTCGCCGAGAACTAAGTTTATCCCAGGCGAAAATTTGACGACATTGTTCTTGTCTCCGTATCCTCTGAAATTCTTCATCTCAGCCGCGTTAATCAGACCCAACTCCAAGCACCCCGTTCAGTTTTTCCGTGACCCTTTTCTTTGCAGCGGCGGATGTTTTTACCTCAGAAAAAATTTGGTAGAGTTCCTCGGGTGAGAAATGCTCCCCCGAAAAGCCGAGCTGGCGAAGCTTTTGGCAGAACCGCTCGAGAGGGGCGGAAAACATCGCACCGGCTTCCACGGCGCCACGCAGTTTTTCGAGACGTTCCAGTTCCTCTTCGGTGTATAGGTCGCTCGGGATCATCATCTCTGACCAGTTGTGTACCTTGTCCCTGTATCCGCTGGCAATCCCCTCCAAATCTAGCTCCGCCCGCTTGGTCTTAGAGGCCAGTTTCCCCGTTAAGTAAACCTTAACGCGTGGTTTTTTCTCCAACCCGTCGAGCGGGAGGTCGTTCAACACATCCAGAATTTTGTTTTTCGCCTGCCCCGCGGTTAAATTCTCGCACGTAATCCTTCGGTGGAACACCTGCCTCGCTTTCTTGAGTTCGAAAGATTTTAAGGCGATGCGATTTTCGGCCCCAATTTCAATAAGGTGCACGTATTTTCTGCCCTCTTCTTGCTGGGACACGCTGGTCGCGTTAGTGGCGCCAGGAACCAATATCTTGGTTTTAAGGTCTCCTCGTTTTTCAGCTTGGAGAGCCCCCCTGCCGTCCAAGCACGCTTTGTGGGCATGTCCCATCACCACATAATCGATATTCTGGAAGGGGCTCAAATCCACATACTCGGAAGCGGGCACGGTTCCCTCAACCGCGTTATGGATGCACGAGATATTGACGCAACCCGTTTTGTGAGGGATGCCGCACTTTGATATCGATTCGTTGATGTAGCCCTCGGGCCTGTGGCCCGCGCCCGTTAGCAAAACTCTAGTCCCACCTTTTTTTATTACAATATGTTTCGACGCAAATTTGTTGTCGGGGTCCACATCGAGGTAGTTGACATACCCCGCCGATACGAGATGCTGAAAAGGCGGCGCAGGTGCTGGTCTTCCGATTGGGCGATCATGCGTGCCATGTATTAGAAAAACTGGTACAGCAATGCTCACGTCTTCGGCCTCAAAATTGACTTTCCCTTCCAAAACTTCTAGGTTCGGCTTTCGGCCAGTAATGATCGAACGGAGAATTGTCGTGGCTTTATCGTGAATCCACGGTTGGGGGTCGGTTCGGTCGTAGAAGTCCCCCGCGTGAAGTATCACATCAGCACCTGCGTTAACAAGGGTCTCTAGGCCCTCCTCAAAGGTCTCAAACGGATCCATCCGCAACTCCGGGTCTATCGAAGATGCACCCAAGTGCGTATCGGAGAGGATGCCGATTTTCAAACTCATTTCTTCGCCTCCTTTTGGGGCCGAAAGACTTTCTTGGCCGTTTTTCCCTCTTTCGCGAGGACTTCGTTCATGGCTTCTACAAATGCCTCCTTTATTGCTGGCTTAAGCGACTCGGCAAATATCCTCATGGTTTCTTTGAGTTCCTCTTCTCTTTGGGTTACAAGGGTCTCCATCTTTTCTTTCAGTAAAACTTCGGGGATTTGTGGTCCAGATTTTTTGGAAATTCCACCGTAGATATCATCGGAGGTCCACTCAAAATCGCTCCTTAAATCCACGGAATCTGGCAGTTCATCGATTTTTTTAAATATTTTTTTCCTGTTCAGAATGGGGCAGTACTTGTACTTCGATCTCTTAATCTCGGAGCTTACATTTTCTTTGATTCTCTTCTTGTTCACATGAAAAATTCCCTTTTCATCGAATTTTCCTTGTGTGATCCCTATCTCCTCAGCGCCGTATCTCGGCCCCCATAACCCCCTAACGCCAGCATTACTGAATCCAAGCCATCTGCATATGCCGTTGCAGTCTTTTTTATGATCGTAATGACAAGTAATGGCACTCAGCTCCCTATATTGAATTTTTTTTCCGTCCACCTCAACCCGAGTCGCGGACCAACGTCCAGTCATCCCGACTAATTCACAAAAACGTTCGCTCAGCTCCGACCTTTTGGCTAGCTCCAACTTGGTTACAGCAACGATGTGCTTGCCCTCTTCTTGTTTGTAATTTGGCATCGATTTGGCCAGCTCTATTGCATCCCCTAGGGAGGGGCTCGTGGTCTTCTCCGTGAAAATCAGCTTATACTCCAATGTACTCTCCCCCACCTTACTGGTGCTGGTTGCCTGATAAATAAGAGTGAACAAGAATGCCAGCCCCCGAGTGAAACATTTGGCAAATTTTTAACTGCAAAGAGGTAAATAAGAGATCAAAACAATTGGAAACTCGAGATAGCGGAAACTACTTTTTGAAATCCTTTTTTATTTCAGGATCTTTGGAATTCAGAATATCCACCCCAATAGGTACCCGATCGCAAACCAGTAGAGGAGATCGAAGTTAAATCAGAAAAGACGCTCTATAACTAATACTTTTTGCCGACCGCATCGTTTAGTTATTTCCCCAGTTCCCCAACGACCGCTTTTTTGCACATAAATTCATGAATTCCGTTGCTTGCACATAAATTCGAGAAATGATCGACAGAAGGGGTTCGAATCCCGCCTGCCGCACCATAAAATAAACTCTCATTTCACTGGTAAAATGGATAGGGGAGATTTTCCATAACTGTTAGAGCCTTTTCTGGATGGTACGTTCGTGAATCTTGATGGATATAACTAAGAAGACGATTGCGAATGCTACGAGAACGGTAAGGTCCAATTCAATCGGAAAATAGCCATTGCCTTGTATAGAATGTCTTGCCAAATCTGTAAAATATGTTAAAGGAGAAATTGAAGAGACTACCTTCCCCCAGACTGGCAGTTCCCCTAGTGAAATAAAAATTCCGCTTATGAATATTAGTGGGAATTTGATCATGGACGACAGCATCATCACGCTGGCAGGGGAGTCCGTGGGGGGGTAGGCAGATAACAATATGCTGAAAGATGCAAAACAGAATGTTGCAAGAATAATCCCAAATCCGAGAATTAATGGATTGACTATTCCGACGCCGATGACCAAGCTGGCGATTACGGGAAATATGGAAACAATGATTCCAAAAGAGAACGAAGAAAAAATGTCGCCTAGGAAAATTGTCCAGATGGAGATGGGAGAGGATACGAGTCGTTCTAGAGTTTTGGCTCTTGCCTCCCAAGGAACAATGACTGGGCCAACAGAGGTAGCAGTGAAAAAAACTGTCATTCCAAGTAATCCTGGTATGAGTGCTTCAGCTGGCATGTTTCGTCCAATGTAGAATGCCAGAAAAAGAAAGAAGGGTAAGAGAAGCCCAAAAATAATTACTGGTCCCTTTGAGTAGTAGATGCGTACGTTCTTCTTGGCGATTGCAAGAGACCGTCTAAACTGCTCCAGATAAAAATAGCTTTTCATTAGAGCATCACCTTTCTAACCCTCTTTCACAAGTTTAAGAAACACATCTTCCAAGGTGGGTGCGAGTGTGTTGAGGGTGATTATTTTAAGTTTTTTTGAACGCGCAAAATTAACCAAGTGATCTAAGACTGCACTTGGCTCATCCACATACAGCCTCATCTTGTCTCCCATCTTTTTCACTTCCATAACGTCGTGAATCTTTGACAACTCATCAACGCGGATTGTCCTGTCAAAGCTGACTTCAATCGACTGCAATCTGCTACTTCTCATCCGGAGTTTTTCCGGACTGTCGATTGCCGCGATTTTGCCGTGGTTGATAACTGCTACTCTATCGCAAAGCTGATTGGCTTCTTCCATGTTGTGTGTTGTTAAGAAAACGGTTGCACCACTTTTATTGAAATCACGAATCATGTCTTTTATAAGTCGTTGGCTCTCTACATCCAGACCAGAGGTTGGTTCATCCAAGAAGAGAATCTCGGGCTTATTTATTAGAGCCATGCATAGCAGTAGTTTCTGTTTCATCCCTCTTGAAAAGCCTTTAACAAGTTGGTTTCTTCGGTCGTAGAGTCCAAATTCTTTTAGAAGCTTGCTTGCTCTTTCTTGTCTTTCCTTTTTAGGAACTCCGTATAATTCCCCAATTAGCATGAGATTATTCCAAGCTGAGAGGTCAACGTACGCATTCGCCATCTCGGGAACGATGCCCATCATTTGTTTAGCCTTAAGCCCTTCTCTTAAGATGTCATAACCCAATATGGAAGCCGTACCATCATCTGGCTTAATTATACCAGTGAGCATCCGGATAGTAGTGGTCTTACCTGCAGCATTTGGTCCTAAAAAACCAAAAAGTTCTCCTTTCCGCACCTGAAAACTGATGCGATCAACAGCCGCCAACTCGCCAAAATGCTTTGTTAGATCTGAAACTTCTACGGCATTGTCAGTGTTCATGGAGATTCCCTTGGCAAGTCAGTGAGAAGGTTAATTTTGATCTCTTTCGTTTTTAGTCGCCATATCTTTTCAGGTGCCCCCCCTCCAACCTCTCGATACTCAGCTAATTCAACGACGCCTGCTTCCTCTAGTTCAGAAAGGTGATAATATAGTCCAGACCTTGAAATGCCTTCTCCAACTTTCTTTAACCCCTCAAAGATTTCATTAGTGCTTTTTGCTTCATTCCCTATAATGTGAATAATCATCCATCTAGTCGGGCAATGAAGAGCCCTAAAGTACATCTGGAACCTACTGAACTTTTTTGAGTCGAAATCGTCACATTCGCCGCCGCACATCAAATACCACCTTTGTATACCCCGATTTTTTTTGATATATTATCGAAAATACTGTAATATTATAGTATTAAAAACTTTTGCAAAGCACTCAGCGCTGTTATTAAGCGTACCTCTCCCGCCCGCATTAAAAAAAGGGAAAAATTTTTGCTTAAAGCTTAAAACGAGCGTTAAAATTGCTCAATTTTTGCACTTGAATGGATCACAGGTTACGGTAGATTTAAACGGGGGCTTGAACCTACTCCCCCGCACCGTCTTGACGCCGTTGACTTATCCTTTTTATAAAAAGTCCTGCGTCTGGCTGGCTCATGCACAGTGGGTTCAGGTTTGATGGTTCAAGAATGGACTAAATATAGAAAACGAAAGGAGTTCAAATCCCACCTCACTTTTTGGAATTTGAAGGTGTCTTAACGAGGTACTACGCAGACTGCTCACCGGAATGACTAGGGGAGATTTACAAAACAGGTTGATATTATGGTCTGCTAAACAAATATTTTAAAACGTGAATAAATTATAAACTAGCGAGAGGTAAACAACATGCCTTTGGTTGAAATAAGTTTGGTGGAAAAAGAGTTGTCCGAGGAGCAGAAAGTTAAAATAGCTAACGCCGTATCCGACCTTCTGATATGCGAGATCCCGAAATTGCCCAAAGAAGCCATTTCAGTAATATTCTATGAGACTCCATCAGAGAACTGGATAGTCGGCGGGAAGACTGTGGAAGAACTAAAGCAAAGAAGAACTTAGATTCCTCCTGAAAAAGTTTGGTGATGAGAGTTGGGACTCCTGCCGACCTAAAAACGCCTTTAACACGATTTGTCCTATTGATCAAGTTAAGAGAATGGGTGAGAAAAAGCTAGAAAAGGTGCGGCACTATAACGACTATTTTCCCGAAAGGCTGAGACCTACGAGATGGCGGGTTTAAGGGTTTTTGTAACCCAACAAGGGCTCTCACTATACTTATTTTCCCAGTTAAAACACCAAATTAGACCATTGAACCCACAATTCTTTAGTTTTCTACGCGTTTAAGGTGTTAATAACATTCTGTGGGTTGGTAAAAGATGGCGGATGCGACGCGTTCAGACGGTTCGTTTGTGGATATGGGGGAGGCTGCAGGTCATCTTAAAAAACGCAAAGAAAAGCATATGCATAGAATTTTCCCGATTTTGGCCCTATCCATCTTCTCTTCCATGCTGGGGATGGGGCTCATAGTCCCAATCCTCCCCCTCTACGCCGAGAACATGGGGGCCACCGGGGTCTGGATAGGAATTATCTTCGCCTCGTATTCCATTTCCCGTACCGTGTTCATGCCGGTCATCGGGAGGCTATCGGACCGGTGGGGCAGGAAAGTGTTCCTTTGCTTTGGACTTCTCGTATATGCTCTGATCTCCATCGGTTATGTGTGGGCGACGCAGGTTCCCGAGTTAACACTCATCCGGGTGTTGCACGGTGCCGCCGCTGGTATGATTCTGCCAATTGCCCAAGCTTACATCGGAGACCTCGCGCCAACGGGACACGAGGGGACTTGGATGGGGTATTTTAATGCCGCCTTTTTTATGGGCTTTGGCTTCGGTCCTCTTATGGGGGGAGTTCTTACCGATAGCTTCGGCATGAATTTTCCCTTTTACATTATGGGCGCCCTCAATTTGCTGGCATTTTTCTTCGCCCTGTTTTTTCTTCCAGAGGTTCGCCGCATGGGTGAAATCGTGGGTCGTGATGCACCTTCAGGTAAAATGAGGGAAAGCAGGGTAATGAGGGGCCTCTTCAGTTACCGACTGGCGCGATCCTTTGGAAGGGGTTCTTTCACGTGCTTTCTTCCGATCCTCGCCTCCTCTTATCTGGGGTTAACGGCCTCCCAGACGGGGCTTCTGATCGCTGTCAACATTTTACTGATGTCACTGTTTCAGATTAGATTCGGAAAAATCGCGGACAAGTTCAGCAGGAGAGGGCTAGTCATCTGCGGGAGCTTGACCAATGTCACATTTCTTTTTTTGATCCCGCTGTGCGTAACCTTTTGGCAATTGCTGGCTGTATGCGCGTTCGGCGCTCTTGGGGGCTCGATCTCGGTACCTGCCGCTTCCGCTCTAACGGTTAATGAAGGCAGAAAATACGGCATGGGATCCACCATTGGAATGTTTACAATGGCGATGAGCATAGGCATGTTCGTGGGTCCGGTCCTGGGCGGGGGACTCGTTGATATGTTGGGTGTTTACTCGGTGTTTTATTTCGGAGGGTTAGTTTCACTCCTAGGGACTGCGGTATTTGCTTGGTTCACGGGGTAAGGGAGCACGGACCTCAGCTATTCGAGCCGCGATATGAGCGTAATTTCGATGTTCATCCGGTTCGCAAAAAATAAAGCAAGATCGAAGCAGGATTTTGCCTTAGGACTGGTCCTGTACAGGTTATGCAGCTGGAATACTTTCCCTTGAACTTGAGATAGCGCATTCTTAGAAGATTCCGTAAATCCTCTGGAGCGTACAAATCTGAGTTTTTATTATTTTATAGTCGGGAAGAAATAATCCAACTAGTTTTATAATACTTCAAAACGTATTACATCTCGGTGGAAATAGATGCCAATTTTTGAGAATGAGACTGAAAAGATAGTTAAAACACTGGGTTTAGAATGGGAACCTGTGGCCGTAAAGTTCTCGGATAGTGCTGATGAGAAGGGAATTCCAAGAAAGCTTAAAGTTTGTCAAGCCATTGATGTGGTTAGACGTGAAAGCGTGACAATCAACTTATCTAAAGAGAATTGTGTCTGTCCAGGTGGTAGACGCTACACTGGTCTAGAAGTTCTTCCACTAGAAGCAATTGCGGGTGTTTGGACGAAGGCACATAAGGCTTACGAATCCATGGACATCGCACTATCATCGCTAAAAAAGCAGCCCCAACCTGTTAAGAGGGGAGACTTCCTTATTTTAAGCCCTCTAAAAAAGGTTGAGACAGACCCCGACATGGTTTTACTTTTCGCAAACGCTGAGCAAGCTGACAGGATATTGGGACTGGTTTCTTTTAAAGAGGCTGAACCCTTCGCTTATTATCCAGTAAGCAACACGTGTTCAGTTATAACAAACACGTTAGGGAAGGGAGGACCAGAAATATGTTTCATGACAAAACATTCAAGACAAGAGTTTAGGTTGTCTCCAAATGAACTCATAATTGGTTTGCCCTTCGGAGACTTTGAAGCCGCGGTCAATAATATTTCCAACTCTGGCTTCGGAACTGCCCAAACATCTCCCCCACCAAAGGCACGTTGAACAAAGAAAACTCTCGCAGAGCTAGATGTGAAGATGACTGATTGTATAAGAGCGTATCTCTAAAGTCCGCAAGACGTTAGAAAAAAAATACAGACAAGTTAGAATTGAATTTAGTGCGGCCGGCGGGATTCGAACCCGCGCAGCAGGCTTTTCCCGAGCATTCATGGGAAGCCTGAGTCCTTTGGCAGCATTTGCTTTAACCAGACTGGACCACGGCCGCACAATTAAATGTCATCCAGTTCTAATTAAATTTTTAATTTTTGTCTTCTTCGGATAGCCCGTTTCTGTCGAGCGAGAAGCCGGAGTTTGCCGGGTGTCAGGAGTGGTGTTAAGAAGCTAAGGAGGTTGGAGAAAATCCTAGAGCCGTTCCCGCGCGACCTGAGTGAGTTCGGTCTTTGTCAGCAACCCCACAAGCTCTCCTTCAAAGTTCAGCACGGGGAGGGTGGAGAATCTACGCTCGAACATGAGACGCGAAACTTCTGGGAGTCTGGCATCCGTTCGCGTCGTCGTGGCCGGCTGGGTCATGATTTCCTTTACTAACAAATTTCTGATGTGCTCACTCTTTTGCTGATTTGGAACGGCTCCCTGAAAAGCTGCGAGCTTCATTGCCACGTCTCGCACCGTTACGACGCCGACAAGCTTTCCATCCTCCATGACCGGCAAACCGATTAAATCCTCATCGAGCAACAGCCGCCGCGCGTGAACAACCCGATCTCCCGGCGAAACGGTCGTCGGGCTGGCCTGCATCACCTGCCCCACATAAACATCTTCGTACTCCGAGCAAACCTTCGCGAAGTCCAGCTTGGTCACGATGCCAGAGAGGTGCCCCTCCTCGACTACTGGAAGTCCACTGATGTCGTGGTCGAGCATGATCTCGGCAGCCCGCTTCACCATTACTTCCGGGGCCACTGTGATCGGGTTAAGGGTCATCACATTCGAGACGTATATCCGGTCGAGAGACAAGCGATAAGCTGTGCTCGACCCCATCTCACGAGCGATGTCCTTCTCGGTAATCACGCCCACGATTTTTCCCGTCTGAAGCGCTACGAGGCGAGAGATTTCTTTCTGTTGCATCAAATCGATCGCGTTCGCTAAAGGCTGATCCTTGTCAAGCGTCACGACGGGCGAGCTCATGATTTGGCTAACACGCATTTAAACCCCTCAAACCAACAACTCCAACAGATCATGCTCAGTTATTATCCCCTTGAGTTCATCTCTCTCGACTACCGGCACGCAGCCGCACCCGCGCTCACACATGAGCCCCGTGGCGTCCCCAAGGTCGGTCTCAGGTGCCACGGTCAACACGTCACGAGTCATTATCTCTTCAACACCTACAGACATCGCTTCGTCTACGCGTTGCGAGAGCATGTGCTCGAACACCTTACTCGTTCCGAAGTAACGCAAGATGTCAACGCTCGTGACAATCCCAGCAAGTTCTCTTTCGCGTACCACGGGCAGGCGTCGAACTCCTCTAGAAATCATCCTTCTTGCCGCTTCACGAATTTGAAGTTCGGGCTCAGCTGTGATCACATGGCGGGTCATGTAATAGCTCACGGGTGTCCCAGTCTTGGCCGGCACATAGGTTATGAAATCGCGCTCCGAGACGATACCAGCAATCTGTCCATGCTCGTCAAGAATAGGTATCCCCCCAACACCTGTTTGGAGAAGGAGCTTCACGGCATCTATTATAGACATGTCGGTGGTACCGTGGATTACCCGCTCGGACATAATAATCCGCACAGGCTCGTTAGCCGCAGCGAAGAAATTGCCCTTTAACTTCTCCTGCACAATTCTGAATTTTTCGCCTCCGCCCAAGAAGTCTATGATGTCTCGCGTGCGGATGATGCCCATGAGTTTTTTGGTACCGGGGGTCGCCACAGGTAACCTCCGCACACCCCGCTCAATCATGAGCTCGGCCGCATTCTTTATCTGCATTGTCGGAGGAACTGTTATAACTAGTTTTCGCGCGAGCGACATGATGTTCCCTTCCTCTCGATGGCGTCTCGACTTGAAAGCCAGCGGTCCACGTTTGATAGACTTGTAATGGGGAAATCTCCGCACCCTACCACCCACATGCTACTCTTACAATATCTGAACGACTCACAATTCCCACGAGGTTGCCCTCATCGACGACTGGGAGCCTTCCAACGTTGCGTTTGAGCATGACTTCGATGGCTTCGGTGAGAGGCACCTTGGGAGAAACGGTTATCGCGGGAGTGCGCATGAGATTTCGCACCTTGGTAGATGGACGCCCACCCTTTGCCGATTCCTCTGCCAATCGAATTTCTCCTGAGCGAATTATGTCCGAGCGGGTTACCATGCCGACTACCTCGAGCTTGTGTTTTTGCTTGTCGTAGCGTGTTACCGGCACACCCGAATAGCGATTTTGTTCCATGATGCCCCAGACGCGAGATATCTCGTCATCTCGTTCGCAAATTACAACCTTCTTGACCATGACGTCCCCGACCGTAAGCTTCGACTTCATCCTCTCCACAATTTTGAGGATGTCATCCAGCTTGATGAGTCCGATCACAGTTTTATCGCTGTAGCTCTGAACCACCGGCACATTTGATATCCCAAGCCGGACCATGTCTTTTGCAATCTTAGCTAAATCGCTTGCGGGGGTTGCGATGAGTTGTGAAGGGAACATGAGACCTGCGACGGGGATGTTGGAGCGGGTTGAGGTAATGCGAATGATTTGTTGGGCAGTGATGATTCCCTCGAGCCTCCCCCCATCGATGACGGGAAGGGCTCGAAAGCCGCTCGAGCGCATGACTGCCCGAGCTCTGGTGATTAGGTCCCGTGAGCTAACAAAAATGAGGCAGGGCTGCATCACATCGCTGATGCTGACCCGCATGAGCAGGCCCCGGCATGCCATTCCACCATCTACCCGCCCACAGTGTCGCGGCAGTTCTCACAAACCCACATACCGTTTACTTCGGAGAGGGCAGTTGTAACCTCGCCGCAGACCTCGCATACGCTCTGCCCGACCTCCTCGCGCTCGAACATCTCTGAGTGCGAGACTAATTCAGTGAGTTCGGGAGAAATCGCGGTGATGTCACTTGCGGTGAGGATACCTATGAGGATTCCTTTTTCGACCACTGGCAAACGTCTAATCTTGCTGTGGGCCATCATTCGCGCGGCATCGGTTATGTCTATGTTGGGGCTAATCGTCATTATTGGACTCGACATGATCTTGCCGATCTTGACTTTGCTAGGTTTCAAATCCAAACTCACAACTTTCATCAACAGATCCCGTTCGGTCAAAATTCCTACTGGCTTCTTTTTCTTCACAATAATTATACTTCCCACTCCGCGCTCGGCCATGAGTTTCGCTGCCCGGTTGACAGTAGTGTTTGGGCCTGCAGTGAGAACCTTGTCAGCCATCGCGTCTCTGACTGAAGCAACACGCTTCACGGATTCACCGTTCTTCAATATGGATTATGGTATTTAAAAACTTACAATACTAAACTTCAACGGGTTTAACTTGGTCGAAGAGTGGAAGCGTGCAGCGGCCGAGGCGGCGGCGAAGCTTGTAAAGGGACACATGTTCGTTGGCCTAGGCTCGGGCACGACGGTCGCGCTGGTTGTTCGGGCCCTAGCGAAGTTGAGGCCCAAGGCGGTCTTCATCCCGAGTTCCTTCTCCACCCAGAGGCTTGCGAACGAGTTGGGATTAAAACTAAGTTCACTCGATGTCCACGAAAAACTCGATCTAATGATTGATGGAGCCGATGAAGTCGACCCGAATTTCAACCTGATCAAAGGAGGAGGTGGAGCTCACACCCGCGAGAAAATCGTTGCGAGCGCGGGACAAAAAGTTGTCATCGTTGCGGACCGGACAAAATTGGTCAGACGCTTGGGTGAGCGCATGTCCGTGCCGGTCGAGGTTTTGCCCTTCTCGCGCGAGTACACGATGAAACATCTGGCGAAGCTCGGCGGAGAACCTAAGCTGAGGATGACTCCGGCTGGAACACCTTTTGTGACCGATAACGGCAACTACATCGTGGACGTGAAGTTCGCGCGGATAGCTAAACCAGCTCAGCTCGAGGCGGCGATCAATCGCGTGCCGGGTGTTGTTGAAAACGGGATTTTTGTGGACGTCGCAGACCTGGTGCTAGTTGGATATGAAAGAGGCTGCGCAAAACTGCGATCGAAGAAAGATTTTCTGAAGTTTGTGCAAAGCGTCAAAGCTTAAGAATTTGAGACATGAATTGATTAGTGCCGGAGTAGCTCAAGCGGTCCGAGCGCGAGACTCATAACCTTACTAGCGGTTGTGAGTGCTGATTTACGAGATGATGTGAGAAATCTCGAGGTCGGGGTTCGACTCCCCGCTCCGGCATCAATCCAGTAAAAACTTTCAGACCTCCATCAAGGATTGACGGCACTAAATAATTTATATAGGGTTGGCTCCAAGTTTGCGGAGGTGATAGTTTGCTGAAAACACCAATCGTAATCGTGAACTTCAAAACCTACCCTCAATCGGTGGGCGAGCGAGCTGTGGAACTTGCCAAGGCAATCGCCGAGGTGGCCGAGGAGGAGGGGATAAGCGTCGCGGTTGCCCCTCAGAACCTCGATCTTTATCGGGTCGCGAGTCAGGTCGACATACCAGTTCTCGCGCAGCACGTTGACTCCATTGCCCCGGGTGCCCGCACGGGATGGTTGCTAGCAGAGACGGTGAAGGCGACAGGGGCTATTGGCTCGTTGATCAATCACTCGGAGCACCAGATTCAGTCCGAGGAAATCGAGAAGGTGGTAAAGCGTCTGCGAGAAGTAGAGTTAACGAGCGTGGTTTGTGCGAAGGACCCGGAGGTCTGTAAGAAGGTCGCGGCATTCAAACCAGATATGGTCGCGGTCGAGCCTCCAGAACTGATAGGGACAGGTCAACCGGTGTCAAAAGTCAAGCCCGAGGTAGTGAGCGACGCGGTAAAATTAGTACACGAGGTCAACCCTGATGTCCGAGTGCTCTGCGGAGCGGGGATAACAAGCGGCGAAGACACGCAAATCGCGCTGGAGCTGGGTGCCGAGGGCGTGCTACTTGCCTCGAGCGTTGTGAAGGCTGCCGACCCACGAGCGGCGATGTTGGACGTCGCGAAGGGAATAACTAAGTGAAACGAAATTAGGTAGTAGCGTGAGGGCGTTCTCGCAAACAAAGATAATTTTCTTCTCTACAGCATTTGCGTTCGTGACTTTAGAATTGGAAAATCAGCTCTTCCCCGCCAATACTTTGAGAACATCGACGGGCTTTCCTTTGAGCTTCGTTTCTAGCTCCAACAGAAATCGGTCAGCGGGATCCCCCCCGAGTTGCCAGAGGTCGACGTAGATTTGAGCAAGCGTAGCCGCACCGTTCTTGTTCGTCTGCGCTAAATGTGGGTCCGGACTCAACACAAAAACGTTTTTTCGTTCAGCGGGACTTTCTGGGAACCTTCGTCGCACCTCATCGGGATTGGCGTAAACGAATATCTCTTCGTAATGGGTTGGGGTTCCCCTAAATCTCCGCCGGTAGCCGGAAAATGCCGTGAAGACAGCACCGCGGGGCATCCCATCCTCGATCTTGGAAACCGAATTGGGTGAGTAAGTCGAGTAGGAGATATCGCCGGCAAGGTTGCGAGTGCAGGCCCAGTAGGTGAGAACCTTCTCCGGATTCACCACTCTGAACCCGAGGGGCTTCTTCTTGATCGTGTGGAACTGGTTGAGCTTGGTCACCACGCGGTTCACTGTATCCATTGACAGCTCACACGCCTGCGCAAGCGATTTCTGACTCATAAAGAGCTCATTCTGCTCATAGACTCGGTAAAGAATCTCTCGCAGAACACGATTAATTTTCTTCACGTATCTACCGATGTATAACCCTCTTATTAACGTAACGAATACCCAACAAACGCTGAACTTTCTTATCAATGTTTCGTGGAAAACCGATATATTTATATCTAAAAATTTCATAATCATAGTAGTAGCAAAATTAGCAAAGCTATTTATGCACGTTTTTCAAGAAAACTATCCGTATGAAGTGTCCTCGATGTGGATATGAGTGGGAGTCGAAGATCCCAAAACCAAAGGAATGCCCGCGGTGTAAAGGGAGATTGGATTATCAATACGCGGGGGCACCCAGAATTAAAATGGAAAAAAAGGAGGTGAGAAAAGAGATGACCAGTAAACTTCCTTGGGTAGCAGCAGCAACCATCATAGTGATAGTAGTAGGACTAGGGGCATGGACGCTTTTGGGACAAGCACCCGCAGGAACCGCCACCATAACGGGAATTGCAGGAACAGGAACTGTCTTCGCTGCCAGTATACCACTCGACACCGCCTCGGGAATAGAGAACGTGTACATAATACAGCATGGCAACTACAATGAAAATGACAACTTATGCGGGAATGAGAATATTCTTGGTGTCATCACAGCCACTTTGGGATCTGTGAACATCGCTTATGAGACGTCCTTCGACATCGTCGTCGCCGTAAAATCGGGATCTGACAACATGGCCTACGTCACGATAGACAACATGAAAGTGGGATTAGCTATCACCGGATCGTTTACCCAAACTGACGAAAACGCTCCCGGTACCTATTCTCACATGGCCCCAGTACCGTACGAAAACAGCAACTACGGCACGACTTCTGGCTGGCTCCGCATAAACGCAGTGTGGGACAACAATAACAACGGTTACAAGCTACCAGCCAACGGGACTCTTACCCTAGAAAACATAAACCTGTGGGGCTGGAAGTAGAGACCTAGCTCCTAAGCCCCTTTTTTTATTTTTTCTGATTTAGCGCTAGCTATAGATCAAACACGAAAAGAAAGATCCCGATGCGAAGTAAATAACTTATATCTCTCGAGTAATTACCTACTTAGTTGAAAGGTGAAACGTGATGGACAAGAAGACGACGACAATCTTCGCGCTTCTCGTTCTGGTTACGGTCACTGGAGTCGGGTGGCTCAGCTCTGAGTTGAGGTCTGAACGAGCGCGTCCTCTCCCCGGAGGGATAGAGAATTGGACCGAGCTATTTCATGGATATGAGGCCTACCTCGATCAAAACATCTATTACTCCACCGTTAGCGGAACCAGCATGGAGCCAACTTTCGGGGAAAACGACAAGGTCCTCTGGGTAGAAGTCGACCCGTCAGAGCTCAAAGTTGGCGATATTATTGTTTATGATCACCCGACTAAACCAGCGGAGGGAACCATCGTTCACAGGATAATCAAAATAATGAAAAATGGAGAATATCGATTTGAAACCAAAGGAGACAATCGATCGGAATCGGACGCGGAAACTGCCATCAGCGCTTATTATGTATCGGAGAACGACCTCAAGGGCCTCGTGATCGGCGTGATATACTCCTATAACCCTTAGAATCACGGATTATCAGTGCAAACACGCGCGATATCCGTGAAATCTGCACAAAGGATAACTGCCCTTCTCAATCTTATTCTGTAACTTGTAATAACGCCAAACCTTTCTTTAACCCAATCCATTTTACACACTCACTCTTCCCAACCGGCTCAATTCACCATTTGCGCTTATGCAGGGCCGCTATCTTCTCTTCGCCTTTGTGCCCCATTATCGATTCAGTACCAAAGAGGGAGATAATCTACAGAAAACAAACAGGCCCACCTGCTAGAGAACTCGACCTAACTTTCGTCGCCTCTAATAGCTGATGTCGTTCTTTGATTATTTTCGTTTATTGTTGGATAAGTCCATTTTTTTATATATCTCGAAAAAATCCGAAATCGGTTTAGTCTAAACAATTTTGCAAGTTATTTTTAAAGGTTTCGATAAAAGCCGTAACGGCTAGATTATATTTCCAACCTTAAATATGCCAAAAATTACATTAAAAGTGCTGTAAAATGGCCTAAAAATAGGTAAAAAAAGTGGCATGTAAAAAAAGATAATAATCATGAAAAAATGTCAAAAAGTTGAAAAAAATGGTAAAAAAGGATACAAAAAATTTGCGGCGACCTCCCAAGGAAATGCCTATCCAAACCGTAGGGAGGGTGCTCCTTTCCAATGGTAAGGTCAGCCAGACTGACCTATACCTAGCCACGGGATTCCCTTCTTGGAAAATTTCGCGGTTATCAAGGCGATTGGAGATTTTGGGATTCATCGATGTCGAGAATGAGCCTCGTTTCACCCGGGGCCGCCCCAGAAAGTTCTGCAGGCTCACATCGAGCGGAATCGAGTACTTCACAGACATGCTGAGGAAGGCCGGTAACGGGGGAAATGCTGGAAATCACGACCCCATACAATCCGTCGCTAAGGAGGATGAGCTCTGTGGACAGTAAGCGAGGGACTGGACGAAGCCGATTAGGGCAGAGGGTTGGCTCGTTAGCTATGCCTGTTCTACTCGTGCTGTTCTTGCTCAACGCACCCGCAGCGGCCGCGATTGCCAGCACGCAAGACGCTGGATCTCAACCTGCAGAAAATCAACCAACGGACAACCAAATATCTGATAATTATTCCCTCATTGAGACTTGGACTGGGGACGTTCAAACCTTAGCTGCGTGGCAACTCGTCGAGACGTGGACTGGGGTCATGTCCAAAAATCAATCTCCCGATAACCAGACGACCGAGAACCAAATCGTGCCTGAAAATCAGAGCATCGATAATCAAGTTGCCATTGGGGTAACGTTAGATAGACAACTATCCGGAGATCGGGTCGGTCAGCACAAGACGCCACCGCTCTCCTCCGTGAACGTGACTATCACCGCGACCGTTTCAAGTCAGGTGGAAAACGCGGTTCTGGTTGATTATTTCCCGAGCGATTGGACCGTGACCGACGCGAATGGAGGGACAGTCAACCTCAACACGATAGAGTGGAGCGTTGGCTCGGTCAGCGATTCCGTTTCTAGATCATATGTGATCATGTCCCCACAACTAACGTCACCACCGACTAAGTATTACTTCCACTCCGAGCTGGCCTACCAAGGAGAGAGCGGGGTCAGCGATGACTGGCGGGTTATTGTTGCAGATCCTCCAGATATTGAAACAATAAGGCCAACGGATGCTTTTATTTCTCCAAATAAGTGGACTACACCAGCAAATGGCTATGATGGCAATACTGGAACCAGCACTTTTTACTCCGACATAAACAAAACTCCCTCTATTTCTTTTGGTGGCGCCTCAGCCGGAGAGACTACGAATGCTTGGCAAACCAAGTCCCAAACTTGGACAGCAGCCACTTGTTATATATGGTTTTCTAAAACATCAGGCACGAATGACACAGTTGAGGTTTTAGTCACTGACCAAAATGGTAACCTAAAACATACAATAGTTGCTTCTACTACAGGAGCAGTCACCAAACAAGAATTTAGTGTAGTATTGAATTCAGCGGATTGGGGAGGTTCTGGATTTCCCAATATTGCTAATCTAAGAGTTAGAGTTAATGGAACAACGCAGGCCAGTCCTGATGGGGCAATCGCTTATGTGTATGATGTCCGGATTGATGGGACTTATACCCCCTCTACAGCATGGCAAGCAATCGAAACATGGACAGGAACAGTTAGCGCTCCTGCCACATGGCAGACGATTGAAACCTGGACAGGAATCATCAGCGCCCCAGTCACATGGCAGGTAATCGAGACTTGGACAGGAACCGCCAACTCTCCCGCCGCGTGGCAATCGATTGAAACCTGGACCGGCACAGTTTCAGCACCCGTAGCATGGCAACTAATCGAAACATGGACAGGAACAATCCAAGCTCCAGCAGCATGGCAATTGATTGAAACCTGGACCGGAACCATCAACTCTCCAGCCCAATGGCAGCTCATCGAAACATGGACAGGAACGATCAATGCCCCAGCAGCATGGCAAGCAATCGAGACTTGGACAGGAACAGTTAGCGCTCCTGCCACATGGCAGACGATTGAAACCTGGACAGGAATCATCAGCGCCCCAGTCACATGGCAGGTAATCGAGACTTGGACAGGAACCGCCAACTCTCCCGCCGCGTGG
>CAZETV010000001.1:572887-572962 GCA_964514965.1 Hadarchaeota archaeon (SeqCode)
GGAATCATCAGCGCCCCAGTCACATGGCAGGTAATCGAGACTTGGACAGGAACCGTGTCAGCACCAGCCCAATGG
>CAZETV010000001.1:573062-1030738 GCA_964514965.1 Hadarchaeota archaeon (SeqCode)
GGCACGGCCAGTGCCCCTGCCACATGGCAGGTAATCGAGACTTGGACAGGAACCGTGTCAGCACCAGCCCAATGGCAAGCAATCGAAACTTGGACTGGCACGGCCAGTGCCCCTGCCACATGGCAGGTAATCGAGACTTGGACAGGAACCGCCAACTCTCCCGCCGCGTGGCAATCGATTGAAACCTGGACCGGCACAGTTTCAGCACCCGTAGCATGGCAACTAATCGAAACATGGACAGGAAGCGCCAACTCTCCGGCAGCGTGGCAAATCATTGAAACTTGGACAGGAACAATCAATGCTCCTGCAGCATGGCAAGTAATCGAAACATGGACCGGCACGGTTGAATCTCCAATTATGTGGCGACTCATCGAAACATGGACGGGAACAGCCAGCGCCCTCGAGACTGTACCTCCGCCTCCAGAAGGAGCGCTGACCGTGACGATAGGTACAATAAGGGCTGGTGAAATAGGCTCTGCCGACTTCACGCAGTATAGAATGGCCATAAACAAGGTGAGAATAACTCCCAAGCATGATGTGTCAAACGTCGAAGTATACGTGGTACCCTATGAGCCAGCAGAAGCACCGGCAACCACTTTACCAGTCTACTCCTGCTTCAATATCACAACCAACATTGACGCCGCTGAAGTGGGAAGAGCAACCATTGGGTTCCAAGTGCCGAGATCCTGGATAGCTCAGATGAACATTGACGAGCGAAACGTCGAATTGCTTAGGTATAGCGGAGGATGGCAGACGCTGCCGACAATTTTTGTTAGGTCTGACTCAGTCTACCTATACTTCGAGGCCGAGACATCCGGGTTCTCACTGTTCGCGGTCGTTGGGGAGCAGACGATTACTCCGCCTGCACCCACTCCGCCAGTGATTGTTCCAACTTCCCCCTCGCCCCCGGTACCCGAATCACCCACCGTGCCGCCGGTATTTTACACGCTGCTGGCGATGTTCTCGGTCGGCATAAGCGGTCTAGCGTTATACCGCTCCTTGACATGGCGCATAAAGCCGTTTGCGTCAATCAAATCCCTGAAGCGAATGATACTTGAGAAACCGGCTATAACCCCAACGCGCCTAGAGATACCCCCGCGTGTCAAGCCAGCGATATCCCTCAAGCGCCTGAAGCCAGCCCCGATAACTCCAGCCCCAGATTTGCCCACCGGCCCATTTAAACCCATCCCAATAGTCACCCGCCCGCCTGCGGTCGGATCTAGAAGGATCGTGCCGAAAACAATGACATCCCCCGAGATTCTCGACCATTTGAAACGTGGAGTAGCGCCGCCGAAGCCCGGGATCTCACTTGAGCGCCTGAAGGAGGAAGTGTTCAAGGAAAAGAAGCGGAGGCCGTAGTGCAATGAACAGGATTGAATCCCGTGCACACTTAACCGGAAGCGTGCTTTGCCTCTCGGAACTAGTACAAATTAAGTCAACTCGGACAAGTTTGGGCTGGCTTCTTTTTGATTATCTGCACAATCTACTACCTGCTCAAACTAGCCAACCTGAAAAAAGGTGGCTTGCATGAAAAAGAGAATGTCGGACCGTCTCAGAAAAGTCGGTAAGCTGGTCGGGGAGGTTCCAGACGGTTTCATTGAGAAGACACTTGGTTTCGACACCCACCATGAAACTTACAAATATTTACGCACCGAAGCTACTGAGAAAACTACGCGCCGAGCCTCCCGTTGAAAAATTTGACTACATTGACTCCGAACGCAGTAATCAAAACGTTTTTCGGCATCTACTCCAGGTTTGTGGAATTTCTTTATGCCACATAAGACAGCAATATGTTGCCTTAATATTTTAAATAGGCCGTAACGTATAACTGAGTAAGGGGTTTGAAAAACTAAAAGTTAGTTTTTCAGATGAGGCGGCACGGAAAAAAACCCCAATCCTAGTGGTTGCGGTGTCTGAATGAGGTTAAAGCAGGGGCTAATCTTAGGCGTTTTCTCAGCCAAAGGCGGTGTTGGCAAAACAACTACTGTGGCCAACCTAGGTGCGGCTCTGGCTCAGAAGCTTAAGAACCGAGTCATCATCGTAGAAACCAACATGACTGCCTCAAACTTGGGGCTGCACCTTGGCATCCTCGACCCGCCAGTGATAATTCAGGACGTCATCTTTGGCAAGGTCAAGATAAATGATGCAATCATGATTAACGACTACGGGTTCCATATCATCCCAGGCTCTGTTGCATTTACGAGCGAGCTAGGCTCAATAGACCTTCGCGACATCTTGGATGAGCTTACAAAAAAATACGATATAATAATACTCGACTCAGCCCCTGGTTTCGGCCTTGAGGTTTTTGCGGCAATGAAGACGTGCGACGAACTTCTGGTTGTATGCCAGCCTCGAGTGCCAGCGATTGCAGGAACGCTCCAGACTTTCCGGGCCGCTGATCGTCTCAAAATTCCGATATTTGGAGTAGTTCTGAATCGTGTCACTGGGAAACGCTTCGAGATTCCGACCTCAGATATCAAACGGACGTTGAACTGGCCTACTATGACGGTGATTCCAGAAGACGACATGGTGGAAGAGGCAGTGACCCGTGGAACTCCTGTCGTCCTTTACGCCCCGAAATCACCGGCTGCGATTGAGTATCGAAAGCTCGCGCAGGCAATCTTATCCCATCTGAAGGCTCGCAAACGCATCGCTCCTCGTCGAAAGCGCAAGACAAAAAGAAGAAGTAGAAAAGTAAGAAAATGAAATCATACGATACTGGCGTTAGTTGTATGAATTGTTGATTTGAGTAGGGTTGAGAATCGGGTGGTTCTGGAATAGCTGGTGAAATCGTAGATTGTTTAAAGATGGGAAAGAACACAAAATAATGAAGCCGCCGTAGCTCAGTTGGAAGAGCAATCGCCTTGTAAGCGATAGGTCGTGGGATCGTGACCCACCGGCGGCTCCACCTTAAGTCTTGTTGCACTAGTAGTGTTGAGGCATGATATGAGCAAAGGGTACGTTGGACAGATATTCAATTCTATTCAGGGAGAGGGGCTCTATGTTGGTAGGCGACAGGTCTTCGTAAGGCTGGCGGGTTGTTCACTCAACTGTAATTTTTGCGATACAGAGGAGTTTAAACATTTTTCCAAAAAAGAGTGCAAAGTTGAAACTAAACCCAGCTCAATGAAATTCAAACTCGTGAGAAATCCGATGACCTACGGAGAGGTGCTTCGATATGTCAAGCGTTTGGCAACTCCAGACATCCACAGCATCTCGCTGACCGGTGGTGAACCCCTTCTGGCGGGGAATTTTCTTGTCGATGTCGCCCGCGCGTGCAGACGGGCTGGTTTCGCCAATTATCTAGAGACGAACGGCGAGAGCAGAGAGGCGATGGCGAAGGTTATCGGCTACATCGACTTCGCCGCAATCGATATCAAGCTCCCCGAGCACCGAGCAGTGCCGCGCAGAAGCTGGCGTAGTTTGTTTGAGAAGGAGTTGGATTGTGTTAAACTGGCAATCGAGAGGGGTGTGGAAACTTTCGTGAAGATAGTGGTGCTCCCTTCCACCAAACCAAAAACTATTACGCACGTGTGCAAACATCTCATGCAGATCGCTCGGATACCCCTCGTAATTCAGCCAGTGACGCCCGCGCGAAAGGTTCGCAGAGCTCCATCGATGACGCATGTGTACCTACTCGCTCAAGCCGCCGCCCGCTCAGGGATCAAGCAGATAGCGATAATACCCCAAATGCACAAACTGATTAAGGTGCTCTGATGTTGATCGAGTTCACGAAGGGTTTGGGTTTCTCGTCCTCACACTTCATTATAGGTCACAAGAAATGTGAACACCTGCATGGGCACAACTGGCGCGTGGGGTTGACCGTCGAGGGCGAACCGGACGAGCGTGGTCTAGTCGTGGATTTTTTAGAACTCGAACGTTTTTTAAAAAGTTTGTGTGATAGTTACGACCATCGCGTGCTGCTGCCCGAAAATAATTCTTCTCTCAAACGCCTTTTGGAGGGAAAAAATACCCGCATTTCTGTGCACGATCGTGAGTTCGAGTTCCCCAGCGAAGATGTCGTCTGGCTTCCCGTCGTTAACACCACCGTAGAGGAGTTTGCAAGAGTTATCGCTGACGAGATGATGAAGAATTTGTCCTACCCGAACGTGCGTCTAATAACCGTTTTGGTCGAGGAGTCACCTGGGCAGAGCGCAACGGAAAAGCGGCGAGTGAAAGCGTAACCTTAAACTTTTTATATCCTGGTCCCTAAGTGCACCGAATATTATGCAAATCAAACGCTTTGAACAGGAGGACGCGTGCAAGTACGAGTGCTGGGACGACTACCAATGCTCAGTAATGGCGAGCGCGGTCGTCCGGAAGCATGACAAGCAGACCTACTTGCAGGACATCAATGTCAGCTCGAGCTATCGGGGGCGGGGCATAGGAACAAGATTGCTCAAGCAAATATTGGTAGACTTCGAGGGTACTCTAATTGTGGCGAGCGTCTTCGAGGCACGCGTTCCTTGGTACGAGCGTCACGGGTTCAGCACCACTGGCAGTGAAGGAAATTTAGTCAGAATTGAGAAATCTCCATAACGCTTATCTTTCCAAAATTGAGTTTTGTTTGGGGTCGTGGGGTAGCCTGGTCCATCCTGCTGGCTTAAGGATTGTTTAAGCGATCCTGCCAAATGGGACGTTAGACCAGCGCAAAAAAGCCAGTGACTCGAGTTCAAATCTCGGCGACCCCACCACTTAAAACGAACTGTTTATGGAATAGCCCATCTATTGGCTTCATCAAAAACTCTTAAAAAGGGACAGGCCAACAGAAGTAATTTTAAGGTTGTCAGCTATGTCAAAAGGGTGTAAACTTGCAAAAGTTCATCTTTAAGAGCTTGACCGCACGCGGGATTCTCGACAGCAGAGGTAACCCGACCATTGAGATTGATGTTGCGGTACAAAGCGAGAACGTAGCGGAGGCGGGCGTTGGTAGAGCGGCAGCACCTAGTGGAGCGAGCAGGGGAAAACACGAGGTCATAGCATTTCCCGAGGGTGGTGTTAACGCTTCAATTAAAGCTGTTAAAGAAATTTTAGCACCGAAGCTAATCGGTAGCCCAGCTGACAGGTTGGAGGAAGTGGATTCCCTTCTTCATGAACTCGATGGGACACCAAATTTCTCGAGGATTGGAGGAAATGCGGCGGTGGCTATCTCCATGGCCGCAGCAAAGGCAGTGGCGGCAGCTCGTGGTCTACCTTTGTACAAGCATTTGGGCGGCGATCAAGCAGTTCAACTGCCATACCCGCTTGGAAATATGCTCGGTGGTGGAGCCCATGCTGGCAGACAAGCTCCCGACATACAGGAAGTTCATGCTATCCCAGTCGGCGCGAAAAGTTTTGTCGATGCATTTTTCGCCAACGCCAAAGTTCACAAGCGTGTGCGAGACCTTATCGAGGCAAAAGATCCAACTTTCACTGGCGGCAAGGGTGACGAAGGCGCATGGGCCCCAAATCTCGATAGCTCAGCGGCTCTCGAAATAGTCGCAAGGGCATGTGAGGAAGTTGGCAGTGAGGTTGGATTTGAAATAAGACCTGCCCTCGACGTTGCTGCAAGCAGCCTTTATGATGCGCATGAAAAAAAGTACCGATATAAACGGGAAGACAAATCTCGGGACGAGGGCGAGCAAATAAATTTCATCCTAGATTTGATAAATACATACAAGCTCTTTTTCGTTGAGGACCCGCTGCACGAAGAAGATTTTGATGGTTTTGCCGAGCTTACGAAAAAAGTCGGTGAAAAATGCCTGATATGCGGTGATGATCTCTTCGTTACAAATGTCGCTCGGATTCAGAAAGGGATAGAAGTTGGTGCCGTAAATTCAGTACTTATAAAACCGAACCAGATCGGTACGCTTACGGATACCCACAAGGCTGTGCAACTGACGAAAAAAAGTAATTATGTTCCTGTGGTGTCCCATCGCTCGGGGGAAACTCCCGACGAAACCATCGCCCACCTAGCTGTAGCATGGGGCTGTCCGATTATCAAAACGGGCGCAGTCGGAGGCGAGCGGATAGCCAAGCTTAATGAGTTAATCAGAATTGAAGAAGGATTGGGAAAGACGGCAAAAATGGGGAAGCTTCGATGAGTACACCTGAGTTTACGGAAGGTGTGGTCGGGCTGGTGGATTTCGACACTTACCTCTCGAGCGGTGTTCACATAGGGACTCGACAAAAGACGGGTGCAATGGCCTCGTTCATCTATCGCGTGCGACCCGATGGGCTATATGTACTCGATGTCCGGAAGACCGACGAGCGGATAAGTTTGGCTGGGAAATTCTTAGCACGATTTGATCCCGCGAGCATCATCGTGGTCTCGGCGCGACAGTACGGTCAACGTCCAGCCCAGCAGTTTTGCGAGGTAACTGGGGCCAAGGCCATGGTGGGTAGATTCATCCCGGGCACTTTCACCAACCCCTTTCACAAGGGATATACCGAGCCAGCCGCGCTCGTTATCACAGACCCGCTAGCGGATGAGCAACCCATGCGCGAGGCGGCCGAGGCGAGCATACCTGTGGTGGGGTTCTGCGATACCGACAACGAAACGGCAGACATAGATTTCATTATCCCAACGAACAACAAGGGGCGCAGAGCGCTCGCACTCGTCTACTGGTTACTCGCACGCCAAGTGCTTCAGGAGCGGGGCGATCTCTCGCCGGACAAGCCGTTCGAGGTTTCAGTGGAGGAATTTGAGACCAAGTCCGGTGGTGAATAGTTGAGACCCCCGGTGGTCGCAGGACAATTTTACGCTGGCACCCGATCGGAACTCATCGAACAAATTGAATGGTGTTACACCCATCCATCCGGGCCAGGAAAAGCGCCGAGAATGCGTGCTGGGCCGAGGCGACTCGTAGGATTAGTTTCCCCCCACGCAGGCTACATGTACTCCGGACCAGTCGCTGCGCATGGGTTCACATACATGGCACAGGACGGCATGCCAAGTTCGATTGTGATTATTGGGCCCAACCACAGAGGTGTGGGCTCGGGTGTTTCGATAATTACTTCGGGAAAGTGGAGTACTCCTCTAGGGGAGGTCCAAATAGACGAAGCGCTGAGCAAGGCAATCAAACAGACCTCGGATATAATCGATGTCGACATGGTCGCTCATGCTTACGAGCACTCGCTCGAGGTTCAGTTGCCATTTCTCCAGCATCTCTTCAGTGATAAATTCAAAATCGTGCCGATATGCATAATGTTACAGGATATCAAGACAAGTAAAGAGGTTGGAGACGCTATTGCCAAGGCCTCGGGAGGGAAAGATGTAGTGATAATTGCGTCAACTGATTTCACCCATTACGAATCTCAAAGTTCGGCCACCACGAAAGACCACAAAGCAATAGATAAAATTCTGGCGCTTGACCCAGAAGGGTTAATTCGCACCGTCGAAGAAGAGGGCATCACCATGTGCGGTTATGGACCAGTTTCGGCTATGTTACAGGCCGCGAAAAAGCTAGGGGCAAAAAAGGCAAAGCTATTAAAATATGCAACTAGCGGGGAAACTGCGGGTCCTATGGCACAAGTTGTCGGTTATGGTTCAATTGCGGTCTCAAGGTGATTGATATACAACCATTGATTGTAAAACTTGGCGGAAGCGTGATTACAGACAAAAAGGGGCGGTTCACGGTCAAGCGGGCAGTATTGAATAGGCTTGCCCGAGAGTTAACCGTAGCCAAGTGCCCCCTCGTGCTCGTACACGGGGGCGGCTCATTCGGGCACCCTGTAGCATCTAAGTACAAGATCGCCGAGGGATATGGGCACCCACGACAGCTGATTGGATTTGCGCTGACTCATCGCGCGATGGAACGACTCAACGCTTATGTTTTAGAAGCTCTTCAGCAAGCGGGTATACCCGCGATGGCGATGCAAACATCTGCTTGTGTTGTGGTTAAGAATGGACGGATCAAATCGATGGAACTCAGACCTTTGCGCAAACTACTCAATCTCGGGCTAGTACCTGTGTTATATGGGGATGCCGTGCCAGATTTGGGCAGGGGGATGAGTATCCTTTCGGGCGATCAATTAGTTGCTCAGCTCGCGTGCGAACTAGGGGCTAAGCGGGTTGTCCTAGGTGTTGATGTTGATGGTGTTTATACGGTGAACCCTAAGACCAATAAAAATGCCGAACTTGTCCAGAAGATATCTTTGAACAACTGGTCTTCGGTTAAGAAGCGGTTGAGTAGCGGTATCGGCAGAAGAGATGTCACGGGCGGTATGGCGAACAAGGTGCGTGAGTTACTTGCGTTGACCGAGCGCGGGGTGGATGCGGAGATAGTTAACGCGGCGAAGCCAAACATCCTGAGGCGGACAATCTTAGGAGAATGCGGGCTCGGCACGAGGGTTGTGGCGAGGTGAGTGAATGAGCAAGCGGACTGTCAATCGAAAAATTGATCACGTCAGAATTTGTTTAGAAAAAAACGTCGAAGCCCCCCTTAAGGGCCCCGGTTTCGAAGACATCGAACTTGTCCATAATGCCCTCCCGGATATCAACTTTGAGGAAATCGACCTGGGCACTTCCTTCCTAGGAGCTAAGCTTGGGGCGCCAATAATGATATGCGCGATGACGGGCGGCTACCAGCGGGGAGGGGAAATAAATCTGGTCTTGGCCTCAGTAGCGCAGGAACTCGGATTGGCTTTCAGCGTTGGAAGCCAGCGCGCGGCAATCGAGGACAAAAAATTGGCGAAGACGTACAAAGTTCGAAACGTTGCCCCAGATATCTTCCTCGTGGGCAATTTGGGCATGCCCCAGCTGACACATGGCTATAGAGTTGCGGAAGCATGTCGAGCTGTCGAGATGATTGACGCAGATGCTCTCTCAATCCACATGAACACACTCCAAGAGCTCGTGCAGCCTGAAGGCGAACCTAGATACAAAGGCGCCCTTGCAAAGTTTGCCAAAATCTGTAGGGCGCTCAAGTGCCCGATGATAGCCAAGGAGACGAGCAACGGAGTGAGCGCAGAAGTTGCAAGAAAGCTGGTCGGTGCTGGGGCTGCGGCGATTGATGTCAGCGGCGCCGGAGGAACTTCTTGGGCTAAAGTGGAGGCGCTTCGCTCACAATCCCACGCTCGCTTAGGACATGTCTTCTGGAACTGGGGCATCCCAACAACGGTATGCACAGCGGAGGTGGTCAAGGAAGTTAGGGTGCCAGTGATTTCAAGCGGCGGCGTACGCACGGGATTGGATG
Organism: Hadarchaeota archaeon (SeqCode); assembly: GCA_964514965.1. Lineage (GTDB taxonomy): Archaea > Hadarchaeota > Hadarchaeia > Hadarchaeales > Hadarchaeaceae > DG-33. Next base: position 582,239 of record CAZETV010000001.1, read on the forward strand.
CCGCGAAAGCGTTTGCGCTAGGTGCCGATCTCGTCGGTTTGGCGCTTCCCCTCTTGCGTGCCGTCCCCCGAGGCAGAAAAGCTGTTGTCAAGCTTTTAAACAATTTCATTATGGAGTTGAAGGCCGCGATGTTTCTCACCGGCTGCAAGCGAGTCGAGGATTTGCATAAAGTGCCTATCGTGATCACGGGCAGGACACGCGAGTGGTTCCTAGCTCGCGGCTTGAACCCAGATGAGTTTGGACGAGGGCGACGATGATGACTGTTGAAATTCTCCCGTTGGGCGGTTTGGGTGAAGTCGGCAAAAACATGACTGCTCTAGGTTTCGATGGCAAGTACGTGATTATCGACATGGGAGTAAGGCTCGACAGTATCATGGCGTTCGAGGATGCCGAGATAGGGAATATGAGCCGTGAGGAACTCATAAACATAAACGGCATTCCCGACGATAGCCCGCTCCGCAACCGGAAGGTTCAAGCAATCGTACTCACTCACGGGCACCTCGACCACATAGGCGCGATTGGCAAGCTAGCCCACTTCTATGACGCCCCGATTTACGGTACTCCGTTCACCATCGAACTCGTGAAACACGTTATACGCGAGGAACGCACTTTCAAGCCCAAGAACGAGCTTCGCACGGTGACGCCGGGAGATAGCGTGGAGGTGAACGACATCGAGCTGAATTTCATCCCCGCTGCCCACAGCATCCTTCAAACGACCCTCATCACCGCTCATAGCGCGGATGGGGTTGTTCTCTTTGCCAGCGACTTCAAATTAGACGAAGAACCCCCATTGGGATATAAAACAGATCGTGCCTGCTTGAAAAAGCTGGCTAGAGATGGAGTGCTAGCGGCACTTGTCGGAGCAATAAGGGTAGATGAACCCGGTCCAACCCCCTCAGAGAATTACGCGAAGGAGATGCTCCAAAAGACAATGGGAGAAGCAAGCTCCACTGGCAAGGCGGTACTCGTGACAACTTTCTCTTCACACATCGCTAGGCTAAAATCGATAGTCGACATTTCATTCGAGCTTGGGCGTACCCCGGTGCTAATCGGACGCTCACTCCGCAATTACTGCACGGCTGCACTTCACCTTGATTTGGTTGACTTCCCTTCAGAGCTACGCATTCATGGACGCCCGAACGCGGTTCACAACCTGCTCGGTGAGGTTGAGAAATCGAGGGGGGACTACGTGCTCGTTTGCACAGGACACCAAGGGGAACCGACATCGGTGCTCTCGCGTATCGCGAACAGGCAGCTTCCTTTCAAGATCAAGCGTGGTGATGAGGTAATATTTTCAGCAAGTGTTATTCCAAATCCGATAAATGAATCCAATCGTGAACTCCTCGAAACGAAGCTTCAAGCCCAAGGGGCCAACATCCACCGCGATGTCCATGTCTCAGGTCACGCCGGGCGGATTGACACCATGGAGTTCCTTGAGCTCGTAAAACCCGAACATCTAATCCCTTGCCATAGCACCATGGACAAGCTCAGTCTTATGGCAGACTTGGGGCGAGAGCTTGGGTATCCGAATGAAAATATGCATTTGCTTAGAAATGGGTCACGCCTAAGGTTGAGTGGTTAAATGGACGTACTGAAGTATATGGCGGAGCGGGCGCGCATAGTTGAGCGCGAGATTGACCGTTGGGTTTCTCGTGAACTTGAGCCTGAGATATTAGCGCGCGCGACGCGGTACTTACTTGAAGCTGGAGGGAAACGGCTCCGCCCATGCCTTGCGCTCACTGCGTGCGAAGCGGTGGGGGGTAAAAAAGAGGATGCCCTCGAAGCAGCGGCAGCGCTTGAACTCCTACACAATTTCACCCTTATCCACGACGACATAATGGACCAAGATGAGTTCAGGCGGAACGTGAAGACGGTGCATATACTATGGGGCGTGCCTGTTGCGATTATAGCTGGCGACGCTCTCTCCGCGAAGGTCTTTGAGGCTTTAGCTGCGAACGCCAAACGGCTTGAGCTCGATGGCACCCGCGTGGTCGAGCTCTTCGACACTGTAAGCAAAGCTAGCTTTGAAATCTGTCAGGGGCAGGTGCTTGACATGTTATTTGAAAGACGCGCAGACGTGAGCGAGGCTGAATACATACACATGGTCAGTGGGAAGACGGGGGCGCTTCTAGATGCATCCACGAAGATTGGAGCTCTTTTGGGGAGAGGAAACCCCGAGCAAGTCCGCGCACTCGCTGAATACGGGCGATTGATTGGGATGACATTTCAAATGCGGGATGATGTGCTCGGCGTGTCGGGTGAGCAGGAAAAGTTTGGTAAGCCAATAGGAAGCGATATTCGAGAGGGCAAGCGAACGCTCATCGTAGCCAGGGCCCTCGCTACTGCACCACAGGAGGACAAATCCACGATTTTACACGCGCTTGGCAAGCGAGACGCATCGGAAGCCGAACTGAATGCAGCGATTGAAGTACTAAAACGTACGGGCGCAATTGATTATGTAGCCGAACGAGCGCGGGATCTCATTGCCCAAGCTAAATCGAAGTTGAAGATATTGCCAGAGTCAAGAGCGAGGGAAGTTTTGTCAGAATTAGCGGATTTCACGGTCAAACGGGAGTTTTGATGGGGCCAGTCCCCCAATTACTGCACGAGCATTTCCCCTTTCTTGGAGAGGCGATACTTCCCCTCATCTTCCTCCACAAATCCGGCTTTATTGAGCTCTCGGAGCCCACTTCTTACTCGGAATAAAGGTTGACCCGTTTTGTTTGCAATCTCGTTAGAGGATAATGTTCCATTCTTTAACGATTTCAGCAGACCTATCCCGCTTGATGTCGGCTTACCGTCTGGAGATACGCAAGGCATGACATCTCAGCTTCCTTTTAGAGTTTCTTCATGCAGAGGTACCATTCTTTGCACTCGTAACCTTCTTTAAGCCTTTCTTCCGCCTGCTCTGCTGTTGTTGGAGGAGGAACTATAACCAGGTCACCCGGGTTCCAGTTGGCAGGTGTAGCTACTTTATGCTGGTCTGTCGTCTGTAAGGCATCTATTAACCTCAGGATTTCCTTCATGTTTCTGCCGGTAGTGAGTGGATAGTAAATCATGGCTCTTATCTTACTCTCAGGGTCAATCACGAAAACACATCGAACGGTCTCGGTCTTACTTTGATCTGGGTGTATCATTCCATATTTTTTAGCAATTTCTTTGTTTAGGTCTGCAATAATTGGGAACGGTATCTTAACACCCATTTTCTCTTCTACGTTTCTCATCCACGCTATGTGCGAAGAAACACTGTCCACGCTCAAACCCAAGAGTTCTACCTTCCTCTTTTTAAGCTCTTCATATATTCCAGAAAAAGCAATAAATTCTGTCGTGCAAACGGGCGTAAAATCAGCTGGGTGAGAAAACAAGACGAGCCAACTGCCCTCAAAATCTGAAAGCCTCAACACTCCTTGCGTTGTCATTGCTTCAAAGGCCGGAGCTTTTCGACCTAATACAGGAAATCCTACCTCTTCTTTACCGATTTCTTCAACCATTTTTACCCCCCTCTATTTCTGCTCAATTTATAATTTATGAACATGAAAGGTAAAAAATTTTCGGATATCTCTACAAAAACAGCTGTTATCATTACTTTAATCGCGTACACAAGCATGGCTGGAATGTTTTTTGCCGCACCGAAAACTTCATTGAAAATCGCAAGAATACCTCCCTAATAAGGTTTATATATTCAATTCAGCATATTCCCGTATCCAATATAGGGTGGTGGGCGGGTGGGGATATGGAGACGTTTTTGCTCATTTTGCTCCAGTGCGTAGGTATCTTTTTTGCTCGAGTGGTTGATGTCACTCTCGGTACCATTCGGATTATCATGCAGGGAAAGGGTGAGAAATCCCTAGCCGCACTCATAGGTTTTTTTGAGATAATCATCTGGGCGCTCGTGGTAAGTCAAATAATAAATAACTTGAACAACATCTATTTCCTCTTATCTTTTGCTTTGGGCTTTGCAGCTGGGAACTATATCGGCGTGACCATCGATGAGAAAATAGCGAGGGGATATGCCCTTGCGCATATCGTACCGAAAGAAAATTATAAACTAGCTGAGAAACTCCGCCAGGCAGGTTTCGGCGTTACCGTAAACCCTGGTGTGGGTTCGCACGACATCTATCACGTTGTTCTCAAAAGAAAGAAATTACCCGCCCTGATAAAGATGGTCGGAACAGAGGATAATGGAGGCCTGTACGCCGTTACGGATGTAAAATATGAACATGGAACCTTCATGAAGAAAGCAGGCAAAAAGAAATAGTGCAACCCATAATTTGGTATTATTTCGGGTTATACTTTTTAGAAATCCCCAAAATTTCAGGAAAAATTGCTGTTCACGCGCCACACTTCAACTTTATTTGCGACTTCAATAGAATGTCTGTTGAGTGATTGATTGGAGGATATTCGTAGAGAAGCACTACGATGGGCTCTCACAAACGCCGTTGAGCACAAGGGACGAGCGAGCGCAAAGGCCGTGCTGGGAAAGCTTGTGGCGGAGCTACCGGGTTGGCGTCCCAAAATCAAGGAGCTCTCCGCAATGGTTGAGCAAGTCGTGGCTGAGGTCAACGAGCTTCCCCGCGAGGAGCAGCTATCCAAGCTTCGCGAGGTAGGCCCTGTTGAGCGACTGAAGCCCGAGGAGCGGCACGGTTTGCCCGAGCTTCCAGATATTGAAAAATACCCGATGGTTACCACACGCTTCGCCCCGAACCCTAATGGACCGCTGCACCTAGGGCATGCCAGGACTGCCCTGCTCAGCCACGAGTACGCCCGCCGATATAAAGGCAAATTCATCCTTCGCTTCGAAGACACGAATCCCGAGAACGCGCTGCTTGAGATGTACGAACTCATCCGCCGAGACCTCCGATGGTTAGGCATGAGCTGGGACGAAGAGTACGCGCAGTCCGACCGCCTCGAGCTATACTACAATTATGCAGAGCAACTCTTGCACGAGGGCAAGGCGTACATATGCACCTGCCCCACCAAGGACTTCCGGGAGTTGCGCGATCGGAAAAAGCCCTGTCCATGTCGCGAGCTTTCTAGCGAAAAACAGCTCCAACGATGGCAGCGGATGCTGTCCGGTGGAATCGCTAAGGGAGAAGCAGTTGTGCGCATCAAAACCGATCTAAACCATCCAAACCCTGCTTTGCGCGATTGGCCTGCGCTTCGGGTGACGGCTAAACCTCACCCGCGTGTGGGAGAGCGCTACTCGGTTTGGCCCCTCTACAACTTCTCGGTCACAATCGACGACCATGAAATGGGAGTGACGCACATTCTTAGAGGGAAGGAGCACGAAGTCAACGAACAGCGCCAGCGCACGCTCTTCAAGCACTTTGGATGGGAGTACCCTACGGCGATTCAGCACGGGCGTTTAAACATGGCCGGGATGGCATTGAGCAAGACCCAGATAATGCTGGGCATCAGAAGCGGTGAGCTCACAGGCTACGACGATGTGAGGTTGGGGACGATTACAGCACTCAGGCGCCGGGGCTTCGCGCCCGATGCAATCAAACAACTTATCTTAGATATTGGCCCTACACTCGTTGATGCCTCGCTCAGCTGGGAGACGCTCTACGCTTACAACCGAAAGTTCGCAGATGAACAGGCAAACCGTTATTTCTTCGTCCCGAACCCTGTGAAAGTGCTAGTGCACAAGGCGCCTGACCTAAAGCAGGCCCAGCTTCGCTTGCATCCGAGCCATCCTGAATATGGGGAGCGAATCTTGCCGCTCGCGCGCGAGGGAGATGCGCTCGTGTTTTATCTCGCTAGCGAAGATACTACCGCTCTACAGGAGGGGCAAACCTTCCGCCTTAAGGACTTAATGAATGTGACTCTTAGCTCGAAGGGAAAGATGCTTGAGACTGAGTTTCAGGGGCTTGAGCTCGCAGACGTGCCGAAAATCCAGTGGGTTTCAGCAGGGGCGGTGGAGGTTGAGGTGATAAAACCTGACGATTCCCGTGAATTTGGACTAGCAGAGCCGGCAGTGGCAGGTCTCAAGGTCGACACCATCTTACAGTTTGAGCGATACGGGTTCGTTCGGGTTGATGCAGTCAGGCCAAAACTCGTTGCGATCTACGCCCATCGGTAAATTAAAATACTAAACTGAACTTCGTATGATACAGGTCACAACCTATGAATGATGAAGGTGAAGCCGAAGGAGGTGTTTGAAGTGGCCAAACCAATTTACGTGCGATTTGAGGTGCCGAAGGAGCTGGCGGATAAGGCTTACGAGGCAGTCGAGAACGCACGAGATACGGGAAAACTAAGGAAAGGTACTAACGAAACAACCAAGGCAGTCGAGCGAAAGCAGGCCGTGCTGGTTATCATAGCCGAGGATGTCGAGCCAGCTGAAATCGTCGCTCACTTGCCCCCGCTTTGCGATGAGAAGGGCGTCCCATATATTTATGTTTCCAGCAAACGCGAGCTCGGGGCAGCAGCAGGCATAGATCTCGGGACAGCAGCAATAACGATAGTCGAAGCCGGACGAGCGACGGAAATTGTAAAGGAAATAGTCGAGCGCATTCGCGATCTGAAGAAGTGAGTTCATGCCAGCTGAGGAGTTAGGCTTTCCGGCCGAGATAATCGAGATTCGGACTCGCACAGGCGTAACAGGAGAAATTTTGCAAGTCAAGTGCCGTGTACTCGAGGGGCGAGATAAGGGGCGCATTATAACCCGCAACGTCAAGGGGCCTGTACGCGCAGGCGATATTCTCATGCTCCGAGAGACTGAGCGAGAGGCAAAAGAAATTAGGGTGCCTTGAATGCCGGTCGCGCGAAAGTGCTCCTTCTGCGGTGGGCGGGTTGAGCCTGGCACTGGCTTGATGCTCGTTCGGCGCGATGGGTCAATTTTATTTTTGTGCTCGAGCAAGTGCGAGCGAAACTTCGAGATGGGGCGGAAACCGCACCGCGTGAAGTGGACCGAGCGCTCCCGAAAGGCGAGGGGAAAGGCTTGAGGGAGCGGACCTTCGCCATGGTGAAGCCAGATGGAGTAGCAAAAGGCCTAACTGATGAAATTATTGCGCGAATCGATAGGGCTGGTCTAAAAATAGTTTCGATGCGTCGGATGAAGCTCGATCGAGGACTCGCAGAAGAGCTTTACTCGGTGCATCGGGGCAAAGATTTCTTCGAACGTTTGGTCGAGCACGTACTTTCAGGAGAGGTGGTCGTTATGCTGGTCGAGGGGGACCGTGCAATAGCGCGAATTCGTGAACTCTTGGGTGCCACAGACCCGACTAAGGCCGCTAAAGGAACGATTCGAAGTGACTTCGGGTCGAGCATTACAGAAAATATTATTCACGCTGCAGATTCCGCAGAAAACGCTGGACGAGAAACGCGAATTTTCTTCGGAGGAGCCTGAGCCTCTTTTTCATGAGAATTCGAGCAAGCTAAAATTTAACTTTTTTGTGTTTTAATTTAGGCCATATAGGTCAATTTTAAATTTTGATTTAGCGCCTATTTGTCTCAAAAATAGCCAATGAGAAACTTGCTCTCAATGTTTTCCATATATCGAATTGAATAGCTTCACTATTGGGGTCAATAGAATTCTCACGACACGACGCAACATTTCAGATTTTTCAATTGTGTGGGCTATTGGAGGAGACAACTTGTAGTATAAACGAACAAACATTTCCCCCGTGCGATTTTGTAATAGGAACACGTCCCTGAATTTCCTAAGTATGTTTACTTCATACGCCATAGGGGTCCCAAAAGTTGCCGTTGCAATAAAACATCCCCCACCTCTTCGCTCAAGCGACTCTTTCCATTCCATTCCACAACTTGGACAACGAAATTCAATGTGTGGAACGGTCCTAGTTCGTTTTTTGAAAAAGGTTCTCTCTTCTTTATCCACATCTACTTTACCCAAGAGGTCCATTGGTTTATAGCAGTCCGGGCAAACAACAACCGGGAGACCGATTGGAACCTTAGGTTTACTTTTTGGATTCTCTTCTTTCTTCTTCATAATGCGCACATTTAGTAAGTCTCTACATTATTTAAATACCTTCTGAGTCCATTTGGCCAATAGTCTCCTACTGTGACGTTTAGCCTAAGAATTAGCCTTTTTTAAAACGATTGCAAAGCGACCCAGTTTAAATTAAAAGCAAACGCATGTTAAAAACGAGGCGATGAAGATGACCGAGAGAAAAATCCGCCAGCCCATAATTTCGGTTCTCGGGCACGTCGACCACGGCAAGACCTTATTGCTGGATAGCATCAGAGGTACGGCAGTCGCGGCCAGAGAGTCAGGTGGAATTTCCCAGCACATCGGGGCGACCGAGGTCCCAGCGGAAACCATCAAACAAACTTGTGGTGCTCTTCTTGAGAAATTTAAAATAAAGTTGACTCTTCCTGGACTGCTATTCATTGACACTCCTGGACACGAAGCTTTTACCAACCTGCGCCGTCGCGGGGGGGCACTCGCCGACCTCGCTGCTTTGGTCGTTGACATCAATGAAGGCTTCATGCCTCAGACGCTTGAATCGTTAACGATTTTGAAATCGTACAAAACTCCCTTCATGCTTGTCGCGAACAAAATCGACCTTTTGCCGCGGTGGCAACCCTCGCCCAAGGCATGCTTTATTGATTCGTTCGCCCGCCAGCGCGTTGAGGTGCAGAACGCGCTTGACAACAAGATTTACGAGTTAATCGGAAAACTCCACGAGCTGGGCTTCGAGGCCGAACGGTTCGACCGAGTGAACGATTTTAGAAAGCAGGTGGGCATCGTCTCGGCAAGCGCCAAGACCGGTGAGGGGGTGCCCGAAGTGCTTACCATACTGGCTGGTTTGGCGCAGCGATTTCTCGAAAAGGAGTTGGTGATAGAAGTGACGGGCCCGGCGCGGGGGACTGTGCTTGAGGTGAAAGAGGAGGTCGGGCTAGGGAAAGTCATTGACGTTATCGTGTACGATGGCACGTTCACTAAGGGGAATACATTTGCCGTAGGAGGGCTCGATAAAGTGATTATCTCTAAGGTTCGCGCCCTGCTCCAACCGAAGCCGCTCGACGAAATCCGTGATCCTGAAGACAAGTTCAAACTAGTCGAGCGTGTGTCCGCGGCGGCCGGAGTTAAAGTCGCAGCACCCAATCTTGAGGGAGTCGTCGCTGGGGGCCCGCTATGGGTGATTGAGAATACATCAGAGGCGGAAAAACTTTGGCAGGAACTCCAACAAGAGATGGAGCGCATTCGGATAAGTACGGACGCCAAAGGGGTCGTGCTTAAAGCAGATGCTTTGGGTTCGCTTGAAGCGCTTGAGGGTCAACTCAAAGCTAAGGGCATATCCATCCGCCGTGCAGATATTGGCGATGTTTCGAGACGTGATGTGGTCGAGGCAGCGAGCGTGGTGAAGAGTGACCCCCTTCTTGGAGTGGTGCTAGCATTCAACGTGAAAGTCTCACCCGATGCGCAAATCGGGGCAGAGCGCGAGGGGGTTCCCGTGTTGCATGATGAAATCATCTACAAGCTCTTGGAGAGCTACGAAAATTGGACAAAAAAGAAACGCGAGGAGATTCGGGAAAAGCGTCTCGAGGTTTACATCAGGCCGGGAAAGTTCGCGTTGAAGCCTGGTTATATTTTCAGACGAAGCCACCCTGCAATTGTCGGAGTAGATGTGCTGGGGGGAGTGCTCAAGCCAAAATACCCGCTCATGCGCAGGGACGGGCACTCGGTCGGCACAATTCGCGGATTACAAAAAGAAAAGCAATCGGTGCAAGAGGCGAAGCTAGGGGACGAACTCGCGGTCTCGATCGAGGGTGGGGTGATCGGGCGCAACTTTCGGGAGGATGATATTCTATACACAGATGTTCCAAGAGAGCATGTGATCTCCTTGAAGCGGAACCTACCAGACCTACTTTCGGGTGATGAGCTGGCGGTATTAGATGAGATAATTGCAATTAAACAGCAAGAAGACCCAACTTACGGGGTAATGTAATCAGAAAAAATGTCTATTACACACCTTTTGAATTGTTGGACATTTGAAAGGAGCGCATTAACTTTGTTACTTCTCGTGCGACTAATTATTTTATCTATCAAGAACTCGAAAAGGTTTTATGAGTGTAGGAGTAATTGGCATGTTTACTGATTACGGTGTGTGGTGTAATGGTGTTCAAGGTCGTAGTCGCTGACCCCGAGACAGGCAAGGGCTATCCTCTCGAGGCTCGTGAGCCAGATGCTCGAAAGCTGGTCGGGCTTCGGATAGGGGACAAGTTCGATGGAGCGGTCGTGGGACTCTCAGGGTACGAGCTCCAACTCACGGGCGGAACCGATAAAGATGGCTTCCCCATGCGCCTAGATATCTACGGTCCGGGGAGAACTAGCGTCTTGCTGGCTAGCGGCCCTGGATTTTCTCCGCGAAGGAGAGGAGAGCGCCGCCGAAAGCGAGTTCGGGGTTCTAGAATCTCCGATGCAATCGTGCAGGTCAACGCGAAAATCGTGAAACGTGGGGAAAAGCCCATCGAGGAGTTCTTGCCCCCAAAGAAAGCTGAGGCGAAGACGACCTAATCTAAAGATTAAGGAGTCACGCTTTCACATGTTTCAGTAAAAACGTCGCGCGCGTTATAGCCGAGCGTGTGCGTTTTATATTCAGTAAGCAGAAAATTTGAGCAAGGTATCCAAATGACTCAAGCCGTCGTTAACATAGGTCTCGTTGGGCATATCGATCACGGGAAGACCACTCTCACGGAAGCGCTTTCTGGTGTTTGGACTGATGTGCACAGCGAGGAAATCCGCCGAGGCATCTCAATCCGTTTGGGATATGCGGATACTTCGTTTATGAAGTGTACTGAGTGCAATCGGTACAGCACCAAGGAGAAGTGCCCTTTCTGTGGGGGCCGAACAGAATTCCTTCGTCGCATCTCGTTCGTTGATGCTCCAGGGCACGAGATGCTCATGGCCACTATGCTATCGGGCGCAGCAATAATGAACGGAGCCATGCTTGTGATAGCTGCGAATGAGCCCTGCCCCCAGCCCCAAACGAAAGAACACTTGATGGCCCTCAATCTAATCAGTGTGCGCAATGTTGTGGTGGCGCAGAATAAAATCGAACTAGTCTCACGAGAGAAGGTGATGCAGAATTACCAGCAGATCAAGAAGTTCCTCTCGGACACTTTCGCCGCCGATGCTCCCATAATCCCAATATCCGCCATTCACCGCGCAAACATCGATACGCTGATTCAGGCAATTGAGGAGCATATCCCGACCCCGCAGCGAGACCTCTCGAAGCCCGCGCGGATGCATGTCGCTCGCTCATTCGACGTCAATCACCCGGGCGCCAAGCCAGAAAAATTGGTCGGGGGAGTCTTGGGCGGTTCGCTCCTTCAAGGAAAGCTTCACGAGGGTGAGGAAATAGAGATTCGCCCCGGCATACGAGTGAGCCGGGAGGGAAAGACTACGTGGCAACCCTTAGACTCAAAGATAGTGAGCTTACACACAGGTAGAAACCGGATTGAGGAGGTTATGCCGGGTGGTCTTATCGGCGTTGGCACCGAGCTTGATCCCTCGCTGACCAAAGGTGATTCACTCGTGGGCTCGATGGCAGGGGCGTCTGGAAGCTTGCCCGAGGTGCTGGAGACGATCGAGTTAGAGATCCACCTGATGAAGCGCGTCGTGGGACTTCCCAAGGAACTTGAGGTAAAACCCTTGGTCACGGGTGAGCCTTTGATGTTGAATGTTGGGACGGCGATGACCGTGGGTACGATGTCGAGTGCCAAGGGAGGCCGAGCTAACATCAAACTCAAGCTGCCAGTCTGCACTTACCGAGGGGCCAGAGTCGCACTGAGTCGACGCGTCGCTGGAAGATGGCGTCTGATTGGCTACGGCATTATAAGTTGAAGAGGAATTTAGTTGCAGGTTATCGCAGACACGAGCTTCCTCATGATTCCCGGTATGTTTAGCGTGGATATAGTGAGGGAACTCGACAGGTTGTTTGAACAACCCTATGAACTCATCATCCCAAGTCCAGTCCTTCAAGAGCTTAGGCAAATTTCCGAGCGGGGCAAGCTAAAGGAGCATACGGCAGCCAAAATTGGATTGATTCTAGCTAAACTTGGGAAGGTCACAAAAGTCAAGGGTGCAGCGGATGATGTAATACTGAACTTGGCACTCAATGGAGGCTATGTGGTGGGAACGACTGATGCAGCTCTGCGAAAAAACCTCCGGCGTTGTGGAGTGCCAGTAATATATTTACGACAGAAGTCTCATCTTGCAATAGATGGTTGGATTCAAGAAGGTTAAATTTCCTCAAGAGGTCGTAAAATGGTCGGATTTGAACCAGTGATGTTGGCGCCGATAGCGGGTGTTTTGGCCCTCGCGTTCGCTGGGTACTTAACCGTCAGGATCATGCGACAGCCTGTTGGGTCCGAGCGAATGCGGGAACTCTCCGAAACCATCCACCGGGGAGCGATGACTTTTCTGAACAAGGAGTATCAAGTGATGATTGTCTATGCGGTTATCGTGGCGGCGATCTTACTGCTGGTCGTGAACTATCAGACTGCAACAGCATTCGTGACTGGGGCATTTTTCTCAGCGCTGGCGGGTAACATCGGAATGCGCGTGGCGACCAAGTCGAACGCTCGAACGGCAATGGCAGCTAAGAAAGGTATTAGCAAAGGACTCATAATTGGGTTCTCCAGCGGCGCGGTGATGGGAATGTGTGTCGTGGGGCTGGGGATATTGGGCGTAAGCATTTTCTACTACCTGTTCGAAACACCTGGGATAATAGTTGGTTTCGGCTTCGGGGCAAGTTCGATAGCACTGTTCGCACGTGTTGGCGGAGGCATCTACACAAAATCGGCGGACATGGGCGCAGATTTAGTCGGGAAGGTTGAGGCCCGAATTCCCGAGGATGACCCACGAAATCCAGCGGTGATTGCAGACAACGTGGGCGACAATGTTGGGGATGTCGCTGGAATGGGAGCGGACCTGTTTGAATCATACGTGGGCTCCATCATCGCGGCCATGGTGATAGGTTTCACCGGGGTCACCGTTGGAGGCGTCGTGCTCAACCAAACGGATGCAGTGGTGCTCCCCATGCTGCTCGCTGCAGTCGGAATTTTCTGCTCAATCATAGCAACATTTTTCGTGCAAACGAAAAGGGGTGCTGGGATAAAAGCACTACACGCTGCGCTAAACAAGGGGGTATTTGGAAGCGCCATCTTGATAGCCGTGGCATCGTTCTTTCTGATATGGTATCTCGTTGGTACAGTGGAGATATTTTGGGCAATGCTTGCCGGCTTAGTGGCGGGGATTATAATTGGGCTTTCTGCGGAGTACTACACTGAAAATAGATTTCCACCAGTACAGTCAATTGCTATATCATCTCAGACTGGCCCCGCGACGAACGTCATTAGTGGCTTTTCAGTTGGAATGCTCAGCACCATGATTCCAATTATCGCAGTTATTGGCGCAATTTCATTTGCTTACTACATCACCTTACCAAATGGATTATACGGAATTGCGATTGCCGCGGTGGGCATGCTCAGCACATTGGGTATAACTCTCGCCACGGATACTTACGGCCCAGTCGCAGACAATGCCGCTGGAATTGCCGAGATGTCTAAGATGGGACAAACAGTACGCAAGCGTGCCGAGCGACTGGATGCCGTTGGAAACACAACTGCCGCAATCGGCAAAGGCTTCGCAATCGGCTCGGCAGCGTTGACGGCACTTGCACTTTTTTCAGCTTATACCCAAGGAATGGCTGATGCAGGGGTAACTATGAATCTCAGCATAACTAATCCAGCAGTAATTGTCGGACTGTTTATAGGAGGGATGTTACCGTTCTTGTTCTGTGCGCTCACCATGCGGGCAGTGAGTAGGGGAGCTTCTCTAATCGTGGACGAAGTGCGAAGACAGTTCCGAACTATCCCTGGGTTGATGAAGGGAAATGCGAAGCCAGACTACAACCGGTGTATCAGGATTAGTACCTCTGCCGCTCTTGGAAACATGGTATTTCCGGCCGCGCTGGCTATTCTTACTCCCGTCGCGGTGGGCATTGTTAATCCTGAGGCGCTAGGGGGCCTGCTTGCAGGATCGATAGTCACGGGTCTGCTGCTAGCAATTACTCTTGCAAACTCCGGTGGAGCTTGGGACAACGCGAAGAAGTACATCGAAGATGGGCATCTGGGTGGAAAGGGAAGTGAAACTCATGCGGCTTCGGTGATAGGCGATACCGTCGGAGACCCGTTCAAAGACACCTCGGGTCCCTCGCTTAACATCCTGATTAAGCTCATGTCCATGGTGTCCTTGCTATTCGTCCCGCTGCTGTTGAAGATTTGGGGTGTATGATGTGATCAATTTTTTGAAAGATGTTAAACTTGGCCCTGATGTTCCGCAGAAATCGGGTTTACTCACGAAAAAGGGCAAAAAGTTAAAGGGAAAGGGAACTAAGATGCTCGAGTGGCGAAGACTAGACAATCACGCAAGGTGATCGTTCGCATCATGAAGATTTGAAAAAATTTGAGGTAGATTGAATGTACAAGATAGTAACCGTAAGTGATACCGTGCGGGTGCTCCCCAGCAGACTCGGTGAGCCTCTAGAAGAGGTAATTATCGATGTCCTGCGCAAGAACTACGAAGGGTTAACCGACAAAGACGTTGGCACAATACTCGCAATTACCGAACTCAAGGAGGTCGGCACGGGGCGCATAATCATGGGTGATGGGGCCAGCTATCACGATATCACCTTTGAGGCGCTTGTTTACAAGCCCGAGGTCAACGAGGTGGTGTTGGGTGAAGTGGTCGAAATCGTCGAATTTGGCGGATTCGTGCGTCTTGGGCCTATTGATGGTTTGGTACATGTCTCACAGGTGATGGACGACTTCGTAGGTTATGACAAGAAGAAGGGTGCACTCTACGGCAAGGAATCAAAACGAGCGCTGAAGGAAGGGGACAGAGTTCGTGCGCGCGTGGTCACGGTGAGTACACGACGGGCCCCCCATGGTGGGAAGATAGGGCTGACGATGCGTCAGTTTGGACTCGGCAAGCTCGAATGGATTGAAGAGGATGCCCACAAGGAGGCAAAGGCTTGACCGAAAAGGCTTGCCGCAATTGTAATTTCATCACCGCGAAAAATACCTGCCCGGTTTGCGGGGGTGCATCGCTCTCGGAAGACTGGTCAGGATACATCGTCGTGCTCGACCCAGAGAATTCTGAAATCGCCAAGCGATTGAAGATTACCCAGCCCGGAAAGTACGCGCTGAAGGTTCGTTAAGGTGTTAGAGCTACCCGGAGAATTGCGGTCACTCCTGAAGCGTCCACTTGGTCAACTTTTCTCTAACGTTGCAACTGCGATTGAGCGCCTGAAGCAGCTCCGTCCGACTAGGTTAATCGCTGTCGGCGATATCGTTACCGCGGACTTGATCGAAGCTGGTATGAAGCTGGATGTGGCCGTGGTCGATTTCCTTGTGATGCGATCTCCTGTTGATAAAAAAATACGGCAAACGATCGATTTGTTCGATGCAAAGATAGTTCGTGTAAAAAACCCCGCAGGAACTATAACTCAAGAATTGCGCACAGCCATCAATGAGGCAAAACCCCCCATAAAAATCATCGTCGAGGGGGAAGAAGACCTCGCCACCCTACCAGCCTTGCTCTCCGCCCCACTAGGGTCGGTTGTCGTTTATGGGCAGCCAAACGAAGGGATTGTAATCGTCGAAGTCACCGAACCCAAGCGCCACGAATTCGAAATGCTACTAGGGCAATTCAAGACCCGTAAGTGAAACTTTCAAACAGTGAATAATCTCGAAAAATGGAGAACTAATTAACGGGAAAAAGTTTAATTTGGCTTAGCTTGAAAGGAAATGGGTTGATATGAAGGTCGAGATAATCGAGAAAACGGATAACCCGCTATTCAAGCGCACTGAAATAAAATTCAAAGCTGATCATGCGGGGGAGCCAACTCCAAAGCGTTTGGACGTGCGCGTTCAGCTCGCGAACCAGCTGGGCGTCGCGGCGGAACTCATCGTTATCGAGAAGTTGGCGAGCACTCACGGTCGCCAAATGGCCTCTGGAATTGCCCGCGCTTACAGCTCCCGCGAACAACTCGAAGGACTCGAACCCAAATTTTTGCTTCAACGAGGCATGCCAAAGGAAGCTAAGCCTGAGAAACCCCCGGAGAAAGCCGAGAAACCAAAAGAAGAAATGAAAAAACCAAAAGATGAGAAAGTAGAGAAGCCGAAGGAAGAAAAATTCGAGGCTAAGGAAAAACCATCGGAGGCAGACGAAAGTGGCAAAGAAAGTTAAGGCCGCAAAGGCAAAGTTCTACAAATCCGAGGGCGAAAAGTTGGAGCGTCTGCGTCTGACCTGCCCGCGCTGTGGTCCAGGAGTCTTCATGGCTGACCATGGAAACCGCTTAGCGTGCGGGAAGTGCGGATATACTGATTTCAAGAAGTGAATTCAACCTTTGCGCCGATAACCTCAACCACAAGTTTTTCCATCTCGCTTAAATTTTTATCAATATCCTTCTCAACCTGCTGCGATTCATGGTGAAGTTCCTCGATTGTCGCACGTGCGCGTTTTATTTCCGTCCGATATTTTTCGATTGATTCTTCGAGTTCAGCCTTTTGTTGTAAAAGCGAGGTTTGTTCACGAACGCGTTTTTGGGTTTCTATATCGGTGTGGAGTCTGGTGAGTCGCTCTTTGAGTTTCAGGAGCTTTTTTTCCTCCAGAAGTTCACGAGCTAGTTTAATTCGTTTCCTCCGTTCTCGGTCATCCATGCTTATTTTTCCCTCCTCAAGAAGTTCAATCATTTTTTGCAACAACGAATCAACAGCCCCCAGTTTTTCGTTGGATGAAAATACCCCAAGTGGGTCCTCTATGCAAAGTTCAAGTACTTTCACCATCTCTCGATCCATCTGGCACTCGCCCGCCTTCACAAGCTTTTCCATCTTCCTTAGCGGTCTGCTAAGCCCTGAAATCGCACTCGATACGGTACCCCTCACATGAGCTATCTCGCGTTCAATTCGTTCGAGCTCGCGCCCAGATGCGTCCAAGCTCTTGAATTCCCTACTGTTGATAAGCATCGCCAGTTGATTGCTCTCGTCATCAATCAACTTCTCAAGAGTCACAACCTGACTTTCCAATGATTTTACCTCAGTCCGAATATCTTTAATTCGGTTAAGAAGCTCTTTTTGAGATAATATTTTCGAGGAGATTGAGTCTAACGAGCGCATTTCTCGGAGGGTTCCTTCAATGAGAACGTTGATCTCCCTGACCAATTCATGCAACTGTCGCAAGCGTAACTCGATCGCGTTAAAGTGAGGTCCGAACAATGCTCTGACATAGCGGCTGTGGGTTACGAGTGCGTCAGTTGTAAGTTTCACCATTTTCGTCAACTTGCCACCTAGTGCCGCAAGGTCGTTCGTCGATAATTTTCCCCGCTCGACATCAGCGACCGCGCGGGTTAGCTTATCAATGAGGAGTCTTCGAGCCTCGAGCGCCGTCTTGCGCAACCCAAGATAAACTTCCTCAGTGGGTTCAACCTCGGAAAAGGTTTTCAATTCCTCTAAAAACGATTCCTGCCCTCCGGATAGCCTGTCTAGCATAGAATTTAATCTGGATTGGGTCTCAGAGAACTTTTCCTGCTTGAGTTTGCCCACTCGTCCTTCAAGAGAATCTACAGATAATTTTTCAACTTGAGGTTCAGGCGCTTTTGGTTTTCTTCCGAAAATCTTGCGGAGAAACATCAACTCGCCAATTATACATGATTGAGTTGTTGTTTAAATGTTCGGAGCAGCCGAAACAAAAGCTGTAATTAAATCACGTGTATTGAAGACGCTTTAAACGCAACGTAAACTCCGGAACCGATTTTTAATTTCATGTCTAAAAAAGAGCGCTTTGTGATTGTTACCCCTAGCTCGCGACCAATATCTACTTTTAACCTTACAGTTACACCACAATCGGAAATCTTAGTTATCTTACCTTCCAACATATTTCTTCCGCTTGATTTGATTGGTCTTTTTGATAGAAGAATATCTTCGGGTCGGATGCAGACTTTAACGTTGCCTTCTTTTTGCGTCACAGCTTCAATCAATACATTTCCGATATCTATTCTGGCGAGACCTTTTTTTAGCCTCGATTTTCCTGAAAAAATATTTTCAACCCCAACAAATTTTGCAACGAATTCCGATTTTGGTTTCCGGAATATTTCATCTGGTTTCCCCACCTGGATAAGTTTTCCATCGCTCAAGATACCTATCCTGTCACCCAACAAAATTGCTTCGACATGGTCATGAGTAACGTGAATTGTGGTTAGACCAGATTTCTCGTGGAAATCCTTTAACTCCTCCCTTAACTTCTCCTGCGTCTGTGCATCCAAACTGCTCAATGGTTCATCCAAGAGTAAAACTTCTGGATCAAGCACGATCGCTCTAGCTAAAGCCACTTTCTGTTGTTCTCCTCCACTCAGTGTTTTTGGTAGCCGTTTAGACAAACGCACAAGACCCAACAAATTCATGGTACGTCGCATTTTTTTATCGATTTCAGGTTTCGGAATTTTTTTCAACCTTAATCCAAATTTCACATTTTCTTCAACATTCAGATGAGGAAACAACGAATAGTCTTGGTAAACGAAGCCTACTCTCCTCTGCTCAGGGGGGATACCTGTCATGTTTTTATCGTTTATCCAGATTTCACCTAGGTCGGGACGGTGAAACCCAGCGATTAACTCAAGCATGAGGGTTTTTCCCGCCCCCGTTGGACCCAGCACAGTGAAGTACTCCCGTTCTTTGATATCCAGATTTATGTTCCTCAACGAAAAATCGACCCATTTTTTTGATAAATTTTTAATGCTCAGCATGCAATCTCCTCTGTAGATATTTTAGGCCAACGAAAACCGATAAGGTAATCAGGAGAAGTATTACCGCGACACGCATTCCTTCATAGAGTCCTAGGCTGTAAAATCTGCTCCAAATTATTCCCGGGGCAATCATTGGAAAAAATCCAACGAGCATGATTACCGCTGCGAACTCACTTATCGCACGCGCCCAGCTCATTATAACCCCGCTGAATATCTGCGGAAATGCAAGCGGAAATGCCACTTTTCGAAAAGCCCCCCATTCTGTAGCGCCCAAAGATCGTGCTACCTTCTCTAGACGGGGGTCAACGTTTCGAAATCCTTCCTTAGCGGAGTTGATGAGAAATGGCGCGGAAACGAATAACATCGCGATTACAATCCCAGGGAGCGCGCCTTCAAACCTAATAAAAGATGAGACTGGTCCGCCAATTAATCCGTTTAATCCAAAAACCGTCAGCAACATGATGCCAGCAACAACGTGAGGCACTGCCATTGGGAGGTCTATCATACCTTCGATGAGCTTTTTCCCCCGAAAGTCCTTCCTCGCCAACAAATAGGCTAGAGGAACGCCAAACACAAACGTCACTATCACCGCAAGGAATGCTGAAAAACAGCTCAATCCCACCGCCTTTAGAACCTCTTGGTCAGTGATAGCACCTAAAAATCCGGTTAGGTCAAATGCAAATTGTTTGAAAAGAATATTAGCTATCGGAAGAACGAGAACAGCGAAAATGAGAATCCCAAGCGCGCCGAATAAAGCGGTTATTTTCCCAATCTTCACTGTACCACCAATGGTTGGAGATTTTCCGGCAGTTTGTCGATATCACTCGCCACGGCGGGGACTATTGGTGGCTGGCCACAATTTTCAAAAACCTCTTGACCATAATCGGCTATCAACAATTTTATAAAATCGACTGCCAAATCCTCATTCGGCGCATTCTTGGGTATAGTTATCCCATAGACGATAGGCTCAGCGGTAAGCACTTTGCCGTTCGCAAGCTGCACTTTAACTTGTTTATAGGTGTTTTCGTGGTCTGTGTTGGTTAGATTGATTTCATCAGGGAGTTCTACAAATTTAAATCCATGCTGGACCGCGGTACTTCTATATTCGAATGCGTAGCCAATGCTATGCACTTCTAACTTGATAAACAGGCTCACCGACTTATCTGAAATCTCCAGCTTATTGGTATTTGGATTCAAGTCCTCTGGCACCTGGATTAAATAATTGTCATTTTCCTCAATCGTCTCAATGTTAGTATTGGACGCGATTAAATCATCAAAAATTGTGGAATTATCATAACAAATCTCTGCAAGTTGTAAAACCATTAACGTGCGATAGCCACAGGGATCAAGGTTAGGGTCACTGAATCCGAACTTCACGTTGGTTCTGTTGAGTATCTCATACCAGTTGTTCTCGTTTATCTCATTCGCATAATTGCTCTCAGTAGTATAGACGAGCACAATTTCATTACGTGCAAACTGGATATACCAATCGGCATACTCAGGAAACATCATTTTTGGGATCAGCGAGTAGTCCGCTGAAACGAGGATGTCCGCAACTTTATGAAGTTCGGTTATCTGGCTAATGGCTTCTGCGCTTCCATGAGGTTCGAGCTGCACATCTACATCGTGAGAGCTTTCGAATTGTGTTTCAATTTTCTCAAGAGGTACTGTGAGGCTGCCAGCATGGTAAATTTTCAGCACAGGTTTTCCACCTCCAGAGAATATAAACACGCCTGAGATAACGACAATCGTCATTGCAATAACAATAGTTTTTTTTGCACCAATGCTTTTTATAAACATGTTTCCTTTTTATTTAACTAATTTGTTTAAAACTTTTCCTTTAGTTAAACATTAATGTTAATAAAAGCTAATCCTCACGCAAATTTATAAGTCCTCCACGTTAGCTTGTAACATGAAAGGAGTTGAAAAAAGTGTACAGACCTAGAGAGAGAAGAGGACCACTGGCTCCGGTGAACGTTGGCGACGTTCAAGATGTGAAAATTGAGGCGAAGGGCAAAAGTGGAGATGGTATCGCCCGCATTCAAGGCTTCGTGGTCTTTGTACCCAGCACCAATCCTGGGGATGAGGTAAAAGTTCGCATCACCGCGGTGCGACAAAGATTTGCGACAGCTGAAGTCGTTACAGAGTGAATCCATTACTCTCGACTTTAGCATTTTTTGCTTTGTTCAGCGATAGCTGGGTTAAAAACTGAAAACTTTTTGGTCAGCCGGGCTAGTAAAGTTGGGTTCAGTATGCTTTGTCTCGGCATCGAAGGCACGGCGCATACTTTTGGCGTGGGTATAGTTAACTCAAAAGGGAAAATCTTAGCTAACACTTCGAGAGTTTACAGGCCTCCGAAAGGCGGAATTCACCCAAGAGAAGCTGCGCAATTTCACGCAGCAAACGCCCGTGTAGTATTAAATGAAGCGTTAAAAAAAGCAATGATAGACATTGAAAATATTGATTTGATTGCTTTTTCTTTAGGGCCGGGTCTGGGCCCCTGTCTCCACACGGCTGCTACGGCTGCGAGGGCTTTGGCAGCGTTCCATAACATCCCGATTTTAGGAATAAATCATTGCATTGCCCACGTTGAGATCGGCCGCTTAGTAGCGCGTACTAAAGACCCCGCCACTCTTTACGTCAGCGGGGGCAACACTCAAGTAATCGCCTTCGACGCAGGGCGCTATCGTGTTTTTGGAGAAACACTCGATATTCCTGTCGGCAATTGCCTTGATGTCTTTGCGCGTGAAGTTGGATTGCCGCCCCCCGGCGGACCTAACGTCGAGCGGTTCGCGCGCGAAGGTAAGCACTACATCCCACTACCCTACGTGGTTAAGGGAATGAACCTATCGTTCTCAGGTTTAATGACTGAAGCGGTCCGTAAACATCGTACTGGAGCTGATATCCGCGACCTCTGTTACAGCCTGCAGGAAACGGCATTCGCTGCTCTCGTGGAGGTGACTGAACGGGCGGTTGCGCATGCCGAAAAACGCGAGGTCATGCTAACAGGCGGAGTCGCGGCAAATAGAAGGTTAAGAGAGATGCTTAAACTCATGGCGAGGGAACACGAAGCACGATTTTACGTACCACCTATGGACCTATGTTGTGATCAAGGGGCCATGATCGCTTGGACAGGGATATTAGCGTACAAGCATGGAGTAAGACAAAAACTCGAAGAAAGTGTGGTAAAGCAACGCTGGCGAACCGACCAAGTCGACATTCCGTGGAGAAAATAGCTATCAAGAATAAAGAAGTGTCATTTTTTCACGGCTTTTCTACGAATCCGATATCCCTGAAAAAAACTAAAGCGATTCTCGCAAAAATTTCGCGACCAAGTCAACCGCAACTTCTCGTTTGGCGGGGTAAGCCGCAACTTTCAATCTAAGATGTATAATATCGCCACCCTCGGTCAGCACGAGTTCACCCACATATGCTAGCTGTTTATCGAACCTCAGGTGCAGATGGCAGGCCTTATCGATTCTGTCCGGTACGACCATAGCAATTTTTTCGAACTCTCCTCCACATAGCTTGGCTAAGATTCTTCGCCAGATTTCTTGAGTCTCCTTGCGCCCAATCTGAGCCTCAAAGCTCACGATTGGGTTTCCATGATGACCTTTAAGCCTCGAACGACGAACCTCAACCTCTTCTGGTAGCATAATTTTTAGTGCATCTAAAACTCGTTTTTCGGCCTCGGTGGCATGCGCAAAGGTGCTAACAACCGCACCCCTGAACGGAAATTTCATCCATAATCACTTTAGCCATGCCGACGTGCCCGAACGCTCGGCCTGACTTTCTCTGCACCCTTGCCCTTTTTGAGCAGTCCCCGCGACTTTCGCCCTGTTCTCGTCAAACCTCGGTAAACTCGCCCACTATGCTCTTTCTCAGCTACCCACTTTAACTGGGGGTCGCTCAAGATTGCAGGGTGGTTCGGGTCAAGCATAATAACCTCAAAATATTCATGGGTGCCGTCAGGGCCGAGCGGGTAGGAGTTCAGAACCTCTAAATTAGGGTACTTCCGGGCTGCTCGCTCCTCTGCAATCAGTTGGATGCTCTTCTTAGGAACGAGCTTACTAACTCCCATACGCTTTGGTCGACGTCCACGCCATGGTCGCACCTTGCGTCTACCGCCTTTCCGCACTCGAGCTCGGACGACGATGATACCTTGCTTTGCCTTGTACCCAAGCGCACGAGCGCGATCTAGCCTAGTTGGGTGCTCAACACGCACTATCGCAGGCCCACGTCGCCACTCACGCATTCGATTGCGCATGAGTTTGTTTAACTCTGCCGATTCATTTCTCAAGTACTTGTACATTGTAACACCTCTACTGAACAAGTACATCTTTTATCTTTTGGGCTATAATCATCGCTGCATCTCGCTGCGCCTCGCGTGTTGAAGCTCCGAGGTGTGGCGTGAGCACGACATTCTGTAACTCAAGCAATGGGCTATCCCGGGGCGGCTCCTGCCCGTAGACGTCCAAGCAGGCACCCGCGACTTTTTTGTTTTTCAAAGCTTCGACCAATGCCGCTTCATCAACGATTCCGCCACGCGAGGTGTTTATCAACACTGCGGTCGGTTTCATGAGTTCGAGCTCACTTTTTCCAATCATGTGTTTGGTCTCCGATATAAGTGGTACGTGTAGAGTCACGAAATCCGATTCTCGAAATAACGTTTTTAAATCGACGTATCTCGCTCCAGTCCGCTCGACAAACTCTTGATTCTTGATAATATCATATAAGAGCAACTCCATCAGAAATGCCTTTGCCCTGTAGCCAACCGCCCTACCTATCTTCCCCGTGCCCACTATGCCGAGCGTTTTACCCCTTAATTCAGTACCCATGAGTTGAGACTTCTCCCACCTTCCAGCTTTCGTGCTCAAGTCCGCGTGCGGGAAATGCCTTGCAAATGACAACATGTGCCCAAGCACGAGTTCCGCGACCGCGATGGTTGGGGCTTCTGGAGAGTTGAGTACCTTAATCCCCCGCTCTTCGGCGGCTTTGATATCTATATTATCAAGCCCTACCCCCGCTCGGGCGATTATCTTTAGCTCTTTACCCGCATCAATTACCTCTTTTGTTACCTTCGTCGCGCTTCGAACCACCAGCACATCATATCCCCCAACTTTCTCGAGTAGATCGGCCGGCTTCAGGCCAGTGGCCACCTCAACCTCTGCGAACTCGCATAGCGCCTCAAGGCCATCTTCGTGAATGCGGTCTGCAACCAATATTTTCGTCATGCCACTTACCCCATATGCTCGAAGAAATTAAGTGAAACTGACTTATATCTGCGCGGGTTGCTTCATCCACCAGTGAGTTGTCGGACAGTCTCCCTGAGACTAGTTCTGGATTTGAGGTTAGCCAAAAAAATCTTCATGCGATACTTGCTTTGCACAGTCTTCAGGATTTGTGGAACCCAAAAAGTCGGTCGTTTGATGAACTTTGCATAGAAGCGGTCAATCATCCTGCAGAGTTCCTCTTCTTTCAAATGTGATGGAAAAACGTTTATTGCGGTAACCGCATCCTCCCAATACTTCTCTTCCTCAAGGTAGCCCTCGCGCACTGCCATGTCCCATAGGTCCATTCCTGGCGAAAGCATGAGGACATTCATCTGCGGGAAATCCATACCTTTCAAGTTTAGGGCGAAATCTAAAGTCTGCTGGACATCTTCCCTAGTTTCGATAGGGGCTCCAACGATAAATGAGCCTATGATGTTTTCAATGCCAGCTTCCTTACAGTTACGCATGGCTTTTCGGCTGAGTTCCGGCGAGATATTTTTCCCATAATAGTCCAAGACTTTCTGGTTGCCGCTCTCGACTCCGAAATAAATCGTCTTGCAACCAACACGCGCGAACTTGTGCAGCACCTCGCGCGATGCATTATCAACCCTCCCTTCTGCCCAAAGAGTGAGCTTGATCCCATTCTCTTTTAACAGATCACAAATTTTTTCCATTCTATTTCGGTCCAGGAGCAAATTGTCATCAACGAATCCAATTTCTTCGTAACCCTCCATCTGCAACTGCCCCATCTCAGCTACCACCGATTTTGGAGATCTAAACCTAGCTTTCCGCAAAGAGAAGGACGAGCAAGCGCAATATCTGCAGTTGTAGGGGCAGCCTCTTGACGTCAACACGGTGGTGAACTTTCCGCTACTACCCAGCATCCCAACCACCTCGGAGTGATACTCCTGCTCCAACAAAGTTCGGTCAGGAAGAGGCAGTTCGTCGAGATTTTGGATGAATGGTCTCGGTGGCGTTTTGACCACCCCACCATCTTGTCTGAAAGCGATTCCTTTAATTTTCTTTATCCCCTCTTCTCTCTCTAGAGCGTTAACAAGCTCCAAAAAGATTTGTTCGCCCTCGCCTAGCACGACGTAGTCAACGAAAGGGTACTTCGTTAGTAGTCTCTTATAGGTAAAAGTGGCGTGATAGTTCCCAAAAATTATTTTTAAATCTGGGAGTTCAGCCTTTACGGCGTTCGCTATTTTTATGCCTTGCTTGAAGGTCGGAGTG
Source organism: Hadarchaeota archaeon (SeqCode) (assembly GCA_964514965.1). Lineage (GTDB taxonomy): Archaea > Hadarchaeota > Hadarchaeia > Hadarchaeales > Hadarchaeaceae > DG-33. The sequence goes on from CAZETV010000001.1 coordinate 607,524, forward strand.
AGAGTACTCACTCCAAGCACTCCCGGATTCTCCCGTTTGACCCGTTCGACGATTTTCTCGATCGGCAGCTGGATTCGTGCGTTATCGATGACTTTGATTTCATGCCCAAATTTTTCTAGTACAGCCCCCAAGTAAAGCAGACCCAGCGGGGGCCAAGCCGCCTCGTTCTCTATACGTTCAGCTCGTCCGGTGTTTGGATTAATGAGGACGATTTTCAACGATTCACCTTCCCTTAGCCGCGACTATCCTAATCACATCTCTATCCTTGAGCTCATAATCCTCACCCAGTCTTCGCTTCGTTCGAGCATCTATCGCGTGAATGAAAGATTCCCCGAGGTCGGTGTGAATTACATAAGCAAACTCTCGGGCCTTAGTACCTTTCGGGACAAGGTATGTGTCAGGTAACACGTTACCCTTTTTGTCCGTGAGCTTGTGCTCATCGTCAACAGGGTAAACCACGATTAGATTTAGCAGTTCATAGATTGCCCTGTCTACCACCTGTTGGACGCCCGTCGAGCCCCACTTTTTCAACAAAGCATGAGTAATCTCGATTGCCTTTTTCTGCTTTTCGTTTAGTTCCTCTGGCTTGAGAACCTCGAAATCGTCGCCGCCCGGTTCGTAGCGCATAATCCCCTTCTCGCTTCCGCGCCTCAGAATGAGCTCGGCCTCAGAGCAAGTTGGAACTACGATACATCCCCGCTGACGCAAACGCTCGATATTCAGCTCGGCCGTCGGTACATCGGCTTTGTTCGCGGCGATCAAAATTGGCTTACTCACTTTCCGAACTTCTGCCACAAATCGGAGCAAGTCCTCATCCGTCCATTTTTCTGGGTTCGATTGGTCAATGCCTGTCTGCTGAAACGCTTGTGCAATATGATTTTCTTTTATCCCCAGCCCGCTCAGGCGCCCGGCTATCTCCTTAACTAAGTCGAGTTCCTCGTACTTCGCCCTGCGCGCAAACTTCGACCAATCTTTCACGAGCAGGCTCCGCAGCCATGCCGCGATTTCAACTTCGAGGAAATCTATATCTTGAACAGGATCGTGGGTACTTGGCGGGCAGGATTTACCTTCAGCGTCAGTTGCTCCGGCTGCGTCGATAATATGAATTAATGCAGCTGCCATTCGAAGGTTGTCGAGAAAGCGATTGCCCAATCCCCGCCCCATGTAGGCCCCTTCTACCAAACCAGCGACATCGATTATCCGGATAGGCACGTACCGAACCCCGCCAACACACTTCGAATTTTGGGGGGCACAATTCACCTTGAACTCGCGGCAGGGGCACGGGCTTCGCACGTAGGTGACGCCAACATTAGCATTGATTGTTGTAAATGGGTAACCTGCCACTGGAGCATCCGCAAGCGTTACAGCGTTAAAAAAGGTGGTCTTGCCTGTATTTGGTTTACCTACGAGTCCCAATTCAAGCATGCTCAACCCTACTCGTCGCACCAGTAGCAGCCAGACTTCCTTCGCTTGCCGAAGCTCTGTAGCCCACGCTCGGCCAGCTGGGCGCGCAAATGCCGTGCATAACTCGACTCGATTTTTCTGTTCTTTTCAAGAAAGTTTATTATCTCGAGCGCTTGGTCATTATTTTCGCAGCGCCTGATGAAATCTACGGCGGTGGGCTCATAACCATTCAAGCTGTGCGATATCTTCTCAGCCTCTTTCACATTCGTTCGAACAGCTTGGATTTTGACTGTTCCGGCCCCGCCTAACTCTCCAGCTAAATTCGGATATTTCCTTCGGAACCCTTTGCGGTTGTACTCACTCATATTTAAACCTACTCTGGTTTCCATTCCTTCTTCTTAACAATAGGTTTCGCGTATACCATCATATTCGGCGGAACATCCTTGTAAACGACCACTCCGGGTCCAACAGCAGAATCCGGACCGATTTTCACGCCGACGTTTATCGTACAGTTGATGCCAGTTTTTACATTGTCGGCAATTATCGTTCCCAGCTTCCGCCTACCGCTGCTAACCACCTTACCGCCGACTTCCATCTTAATAGGCTTCTCGTCCAAACGCAGATTCGCAATTGTTGTTCCCGCTCCTAGGTTGCAGTGACTCCCGATAACGCTGTCACCCGCGTACGAGAGATGCCCGATGTGTGTGTAATCCATGACGATACTGTTCTTTACCTCGACCGCGTTGCCAATCCTTACTTTGTCGCCTATACTCGTGCACGGCCTTATGAAACAATTTGGCCCGATGTCACAATTCTTGCCGATATAGGTTGGCCCCAAGATGTAGGAGCCCGAACGAATTCGCGAACCCTCTCCGATGTAAACGTTACCGCCTATATAAGCGCCCTCTTCAACCTCGCCGTGTATTTCACCGCGCTGTCCTCGCAAGAAATAATCGTTCGCCACCAACAAATCCCAAGGCCTGCCGATGTCAGCCCATAAATTTAGTGGTGAAGTATAGATTGATTTACCACTGTTAATCAAAATTTGCATCGAGGTTGTTAGCTCGTACTCTTCTCGCTTGGATTTCTTCGTTTTCTCAATTGCATCAAAAAGTGTGTAATTGAAGATGTATATACCTGCGTTAGCCAACCTGCTCTTGACCCGCTTCGGCTTCTCAACTATTTCACTAACTTTTTCCCCTTTCAGAAAAACTATCCCGAATTGTTCGGGTTTATCAACCTCGATTATCGCCATGATTCCACCAAAATTTTTGCTTGCCTTCTTTTTTTCGTAGCTTTTCATGAAAGCATTGAGCGACTCTTGGTCAATCAAGGTGTCGCCATTCATCACGATAAAACTCTCTCCACTCACGAAATCCTTAGCAAGCGAAACGGCGTTCGCGGTGCCGAGCAACTTCTTTTGATGTAAGTACTTGAGTTTCACTCCAAGCTCTGAACCATCGCCGTAGCGCTCGACTATTTGTTCTCGCCCGTAACCTACAATCATGGCGATTTCGTCGATACCGGCGTTTTTCAGGAGCAACAGCACATGATCGAGAGCCGGTTTACCCGCCACTGGGAGCAAGAATTTTGGCTTCGTGAACGTGAGCGGGCGCATTCTAGTTCCAAGCCCCGCTGCAAGAACGACCGCTTTCACCGCTCATCCCAAATGTTAGTTGATGTTAGGCTAATAAAAACATGGTAAAGCTACTCATCAACAATAATTCACGGCCGTACACTTTCCATCGTGGCTTTGAGAAACTTTTTCAGGACAGTGTATAGTAACAAAATGGTCTTTTTCAAGTAAACTTAACGATAAAGATAATTAAAAATTAGTCTCGCATGGCATCGCTCAATATTTTTACCGCTTTTTTAGCGATTTCCTCCGCTCGCGACGAGGTCTTTCCTTCCACGGTCACGCGAATGTACGGCTCGGTACCTGAAGGCCTGACGAGTACCCAACCGCTCTCAAACTCAAGTCTGATACCATCTATAGTGAGAATTTTCTTGACATCAAGAAACTCTCGCTTTGCGTGAATCTTGAATTTTTTCATTGCGTACGCTTTTTTCTCGTTCGGGCATTCCACCTTTTTCCTCACGGTCGGATACTCCGGCAACATGTCAAGCAATTCTGAAAGTTTCCTACCAGTTGAATCGAGTAGTTCCAAAATTTTAATCGTCGCGAGAGGCCCGTCTGGCGCAAGGTGAACGCGGGGGAAAATCCATGCACTGCTGGGCTCCCCGCCGAAGACTGCTTCGTGTTTTTTAATTGCTGCGGCCACGCTGACATCGCCAACACGCGTGCGCAGTACCTTACCGCCCCGATCAGCAACGCAATCATCAACGACACTTGAAGCATCAACTGTTGTTACCACTACTTCCTTCTCTCGCCTGATTTGATGGGCCGAGATTAACCCTAAGAGCTTGTCGGACTGGGCAACCCTGCCAAGCTCGTCAACAGCAACGGCTCGGTCCGCATCACCATCATGTGCGATGCCGAGGTCTGCGTCGATTGATTTCACCACGTTGCAGAGCTCCCCCAAATTCTCGGGTGAGGGCTCGAGCCCGCGACCGGGGAAGAAGCCGTCTAGTTGCGAATTCAACGTCACCACTTTGCAACCCAACTTTCTAAGCAAGTAAGGAGTCACCACGGAGCCCGCTCCATTGCCGCAGTCAACCACGACTTTGTAGCTCCGCTTTAGCTTGACGGTGCCTAAAATCTCGTCGATGTAGCCCGGCAGAACATCAATCTTCTCAACTTTGCCTATTCGATCCCAAGCGGAAGGCTTCATCTGCTTGCCGAAGTAAATTCGTTCGATCGCTTCTTCCTGTTCGGGGGTGTAAGCCATCCCATCACCGCCCCAGAACTTGATCCCGTTGTACTCGGGCGGGTTGTGCGAAGCGGTGACCATAACACCGGCTTTAGCTCTAAACTGCCGCACCGCGAAGCTCACGGCAGGAGTTGGGACTACACCCAATTTTATAACATCACAACCCCCAGAAAGTAGCCCCGATGTTAAGCAGCTCTCAATCATGTCACTGGAAGTGCGGGGGTCTTTGCCAAGGGCGACTCTGCCCTCGCCCCTGAGGTATGTTACAAGCGCTAGACCGAGATCGAGCGCAAGCTCAGGAGTAATTTGGTTTCCCACCATGCCTCGAACGCCAGAGGTACCGAAAAGCTTGCGCATGAAAACCGACTACTACGATGGCTCGGACAAAACCTTCGTTTTCCAAACCTCGACTCGCTTAACAGGACAGTATTTCTTTGCTTCTTTATAGATGTCGGCAGAGAGCTTCCCAAGCACGACTTCCTGCACGAATTGGTCGAACGTCCGCTCCCCAGCTCGGTCTTGAACAACCTTCCGCATATCCCTACGTATTGCTTCGAGCTGCGAACTCTGGACACGACGAAGTGTTGTTATAATCGAGCTAACTCTAAGCCTGTAACCGTCTTGGGTCGCCACAGTTGAAATATCACTGATGCGCGTCGCCCGCCTGCGAATCTGGCTCCGGATGTAATCGCGAGCCATATCGTGGCTTATGAAACTGGTGAGCGCGCGGCCCTCCTCAACACCCTTCACTTGGAAGTATAGTTTGATGTGAGACTTCGAGAAGTCCTCGATGAGGTCGCCCAGCGTAGTCTCAAATATCCGCCCGATAAGCTGACTCGAGTCGGAGGCGAGAGTTTCACCTATCTTTGCGTTGCCGAACATAGGGGGGGCGATGATGTCGTACCACCCTTTCTCCCGCCAAGACTTCTTTACGACCCGTTTCTTTTCTTCCATAATCCCACCTATTGTTTATGAACTGTTTTCAGTGCCTTTCTCTCTTAATGAACTTAAATAGTTAGTTTTCAAAAAATTTTTGCTAAAATGGATGTTTACAAAGATTTTTAGATGAGGAACAAAATTTATTCGGTGAGGTTTGGCGATGCTTGATTTAAAATTTGTGCGCAAAAATCCTGACCTTGTAAAAGCAGATTTGACCAAGCGAGGAGACCTAGCAAAAGTAAAGTTGGTCGACAATTTACTGAAACACGATGAAAATTGGAGAAAGTTGGCAATAGAAACAAACAAATTGAGGGAAAAGCGCAACAGAATCACTGCGGAAATAGCGAGGCTTAAAAAAGAGAACAAGGATGTAACGGAGAAAACTAAAGAAGCAAAAAAAATCCCACAAAAAATAAAAAGTCTAGAACAGAAAGTGCAAGACTACAGAAAAAAAATTGATCATATACTCCTTAACCTTCCAAATTTAATGCACGAGTCTGTACCGCTAGGCAAGGACGAAAACGACAACGTCGAAATAAGAAAGTGGGGCGAGATACCCAAATTTGACTTCACACCAAAAGATCACATCGACCTAGCATTGAATCTCGACCTAGTTGACCTTGAGCGAGCTGCTAGGGTGGCTGGAGCGAGGTTCTATTACCTAAAGGGAGAACTTGTTCAGTTAAACTATGCCATAATAAAATTTGCACTCGATTTTATCACAAGAAAGGGGTTTGCTCTATTTCAGCCGCCTTACATGCTAAAGAAGAAACCACTCGAGGGGGCGGTCGCTTTGTCTGATTTTGAGGATACCATCTACAAAATTGAGGGAGAAGACCTCTACATGCTGGCTACTTCTGAGCACGCGCTGCTGGCGTTACACATGAATGAGACATTGGATGGAAAAAGCTTGCCGATTAGGTATAGCGGAGTGAGTCCCTGTTTTAGGAAAGAGGCTGGAACCCACGGCAGAGATACAAAAGGCATATTTCGGGTTCATCAGTTCGAAAAAGTCGAGCAATTCATCTTCTGTAAACCTGAGGACTCATGGAGACGACACGAGGAATTGATTACCAACGCTGAAGAGATATTCCAAAAACTCGGGCTGCCTTACAGAGTAGTGAGCGTTTGCAGCGGCGACATGGGAACGGTAGCAGCGAAAAAATACGACCTTGAAACTTGGCTGCCAGGTCAAGGAAAATATCGAGAGGCGGCTTCATGTAGCAATTGCACGTCATACCAAGCCGTCAGATCAAACATAAGATATAGAGACAAAACTGGTGAACCTTCAAAATTCGTTCACACCATAAATAGCACACTGGTGGCCACTGAACGGGTTTTAATATCTATTCTAGAAAACTATCAGCAGAGGGACGGCTCAATCCTAGTTCCGCCCGCATTGGTGCCATACCTCGGGGCCGAAAAAATAGGTCAGAAATTGGCGACTACAGGATGCTCTCAGCAGTAGAAGTGCACGCCAGCAAGTCGTCGAGCGTTGCCAAGAGAGTTTCAATTTTGCCGTCAAGCTCTATCGTGCTGACCACTTGCGTACCCCGTGCATCTGTCACCACCAGAATACCTTTTGGAGCTTGATGGCTGTCTGGTCTTAGCGCAACGGCTATCGCCTTTGAAATACCCCTGCTTCCATAGGTGCAGCTCACTTCCGCGCGCATTCTCATAAGCATCCCCCGCAGCTCATTCACTGCCTCCCGAGAGCATTTGGTCGACCTTAGCGATAAATTCGTCCATCCTCTCCCGTGGTATTCGCGCCGCGGCCGAGACATCGTGACCTCCGCCATTCCCCCCTACCGCTTTCGCAGCTTCAGCCAGAGCCCGCCCAACATCTACACCTTGCATCGCTAGTCTGGAGGTACTTCGGGCCGAGACCTTGAGCTCCTTCGCGCTAACGTCTGTGATCCCTAGAATCGGGCGGTCTGCGGCGACGAGCCCGGACTCTATCGCGAGCGCGAGCGCTTCGCCCACCATGCTCGAACCGACCTTACTGCCGAAGTTTATGTACTTCAATCTTGGCGTGAGTTTGAAGGAGTCGAGGTGGGAGACGAACCATTCTAGCACTTTCAGCATTTGCTCTTGGTGGCTTTTCAATAGGGCGAGCGCCTCAGCCTGCGCTGATTGATCACCCACCGCCACGGCGAAGCCGAACTCGGGTTTGCGGAGATTGGTGCAGGCGTCAAGCATCGCTGCGTATTCCCTGATGTCACGTGGGCCAACCAAGTCATCCGTAACTAATGTGTAAGTTGCTCCCCAAAGCATACGGTAGAACTCTTCATTAGTTGGAGTGCCGACTCGAGCCGGGATTGCATCCCGCAGTTTTCGCTCCGCCTCCAATCCGAGTTCGGCCAAAGTACTGGAGGGCGAGAGACCAAGTGCGTCAACGATGGAGCGACAAGCAGATGGGTCTCCAGAAAGGGAAGAAATGTAAGGCCGCGTCATTAATCTTAAACATTCTACGACAGGATTCAAGGTGCGCCCAACCAGTCTAAGTCCCTTGCCCACTCGCAGGAATCCTAAGTCGATCGCCCGCTTCACTAAAATCTCATTGATGCCGGTGAAACCCGAGGAGAGCTCTTGACGGTCACCGATTGCTCCCGCGATCGCGAGCCCAACAAGGGGTCTGAAGATCCGGTCTAGCTGCTCAACGACTGAGTAAACTGCACCGCTAGCGCTCACGTCTTTCGCGCCGTTTAGCCCGCACACATGAGGGTTCAAATAAGCTAAGTTGGGGTGGTCCAGAAATTTCCCGGGGTGGTGATCTATTACTAGGACATCGCGCTTCTTACCGAGGATGAACTTGTGAATCGCTTCAATCTGACTGCTCCCTTGGTCGAAGAATATGAAGAAATCGTGTTTTCCCTTCCCGAGTTCGGCTATTTCGTCCGGCTTTAACGGACGTGTGAACTCGACGTTAAGGGGAACGTTGTATATGTAAAGACATCTCGCCATAATCGCTGCTGCGGCTACACCGTCGGCATCTGCATGGGAGATGACCTTGACGCGGGTGTCGCCGCCTAGCCTCGGCTTAAGGAATGAAATTACCCCATCAACAGCCCACTGAAACTTTCTAACCTCAGCACGACTAGGCGGAACTTTAACCACCTTTTGGTGATTTCCTCTTTTATTTATTCGCTTCAACTATTAACGCTTACCAGAGAATTCATCGGCGCTGTTAACTTAAGTTTTGATGAAAAGTGAGGTATATATTGTTTTTACTACAGCATGAAAAGGGATGGGAGACGGCCAATGATTATCCTACTCGTCTATATTATAGGCATTCTCCTTTGCCTCCTGATGGCGTGGAACCTAGGGGCAAATGACGCTGCTAACCCTACTGACTGTGCAGTGGGCTCAGGCGCCATCTCGATGAAAAAAGCGATTATCCTCTTTGCGATATTTGCTTCGCTCGGCGGAATACTCCTTGGCCCATTCGTGATGAAAACAATCGATCAGGGCATCATCCCCAAGGAGGCACTGCCTGAAGGAGTGATGATTCTAGGAAGTTTCGCCGCGATACTTGCAGCGGGCCTCTTCGTTGCCTTTTGCACATGGAAAGGCTTGCCAACTTCCACTACCCACTCCATCGTTGGCGGAGTTCTGGGTTTTGGACTCATCGCATCTCCTCAATTGGTGAACTGGGATAAGGTTTTCATAATTTTTGGCAGCTTGTTGATTTCACCTATCTTATCCGTTTTTGTAGCGTTTGGCCTCTTCTATGCCTTCCGCGCATACTTTAGAAAACCTAGGAAGAGACAAACGAACCTAATCTTGAGCTATCTACTCCTCTTCGCCCTAGGTTTCTCCACCACGCTTGCCATTTGCCAGAAAGTTCTTCAATTCCCCCCGCTTGAATCTCTCGTTGTAACTTTACTGAGTGCGATAATGCTAGGAACCATTGGTACAACTTGGATCCACAAAAGGTATCAAACCACAAAAAGCGGTAATCGCGCAGATAAGACTGGGACTATAAAACTTATGTCCAACCTCCTCATCATAGCTCTATGTTTTTCTGCTTTCGCGTTTGGTGCGAACGACATGGCAAATGCTACCGGAGCCTTCGTAACCCCCACCATGGCAATATCGGGGGCACCGACAATGGAAGTTATGATATTACTCGCCTTGCTCGGAAGCTTTGGCATGACAGTAGGCGGTCTTACTTGGGGTTACCGTGTGATTAGAACTGCAAGCTTCAGGGTTACGCGTCTTGATCCACTGACCGGGCTCGCAGGCGAGTACTCTAACGCGTTGGTAATCATCCTTTTCACGATTGTCCCGTACTATCTCATCGGGTTTGGAATACCCATTTCCACTACCCATTCAAGCATAGGTTCAATCATAGGCGTTGGTATAGCTTCAATGGGTTTTGGAGGCGTGAACAAACGTACGGTTGGAAGAATCATTTTGGCATGGGGGCTAACTATTCCCGTCGTAGTTATTTTGAGCGCGGTATTATTCGGACTGTTCAACATTTTCATACCAACGTGATAAGATGACGTATTTTAAATAGAACAATTTCAATATCTCTTGGAGGTATAAGATTGAAATCAAGAAGTTCGCTGATTTGGCTAGGAAAAGAAAAGGAAAAGGACATCATCAAGCTTTGCGAGGAGCACATGACCAAACTCATTGCGACCATCATCGGGTTAAAAAAGACAGTCTACGCTTTTTGCGAATCGGACGCGACAAAGATGAAGAGTGCCTTCAAGGAAGTCGCCGATAGAGAAAGAGAAGCGGACGAAATTAAGAGAAAAGTCATCGAAAAACTCTCCAAGGGAATTTTTCATCCGATAAATCGAGAAGAGATTATAAGGCTCATTCTAACAGCTGACGATATCGCGACGAATGCTGAAGCGGCGACGAGAAGGTTGAAAATAATCCCCATAGGAAAAATCGATAAGGAGCTGAAGACGGGACTAAAGGCTATGTCCGATAACCTCGTAGACATAGTAGAGTCGGTGAGCAACGCGCTGAGGATGTTAACCCAAAACCCAAGCGAAGCGATTAATCTAGCAAACGAAGCGGAGATGATAGAGGAGAGAATCGATGAGTTCCGGATGAATCAACTTGTGCCGAAACTCGTCACTTGGATCAATCGATCGAAGACGGCCGGATTTTGTGTGATGTTAAAGGAAACAATCGATAGAATGGAGAATGTTGCGGATCGTTGCGAAGATGTCGCGGACGTGATAAGGAGCATCGTGATAAGTTACGCTTGAGGCAGATGATAAGCAAAAAGTTGAACTGATTAATTAGTCCAGACGCGGATTTTGAAATCGACGAAAAAATAAATTTATAAAACGGGCCAGCTTTTTAGGTATTCAAAGAACTTTTTTACCAATCACTTTACTTTAGGTAAAGTTATTTCCTTTTGTTTTTGATAAATGCCTTTTTTGTCTTTGTAGCTAAACAAACATTCTTCATCGCTCTCCAGAAAAATTACCTGCACTATCCCCTCGTCCGCGTAAACCTTTGCGGGCCCCGGACCCAAGTTAGCGATTTCTATCGTGACAAATCCCTCCCATTCACTCTCTAAAGGAGTGATATTGACCACCACTCCGCACCGGGCATAAGTGGATTTCCCAAAGCACAGAGCCAGAACTTTCCTAGGGATTCTGAAATATTCGACTGACCTCCCGAGCACAAAAGAGTTCGGGGGAATCTCACATGTTTTTCCTTTAAAATCTCTGAACAGATTTGAGTCGAAATTTTTTGGATCGAGTCCGCTTTCTGCTTTGGGTTCATAAATTTTGAAATCGTCCGCTAGGCGCATATCGTAACCATAACTTGAAAGACCGTAGGAAATGACGCCCTCTCGAACTTGGTGGTCGACGAAAGGTTCTATCATCCTGTGCTTGAGGGCCATCTCGCTTATCCATCGGTCGGATTTTAACATGTTTGCTCAGTCCACTAGTAAAAAGATTATCGCAATTAAGTTTAACTCTTAAAGATAGATGGTTGAAGATGTTTAGTTGACGCTTTTCAAATAAAATTAAAAACCGTTGTTAGTTAAGTGGCTGTTTTCAAAACAAGTTTGGCTATTCTGTGACCGTACTCTCTACACGAATTTTTACTTCTGTCATCCGGTTTCTCGATGGCCACGGGTCCATAGTGGTCACCATCTGGCGTTCCCTGAACCACCATGCCATGAATCAATAAGGCCTGCAATATGCTCACTATCGTTGTCTCGTTGCCACCGGCGATGCCGCCCGAAGAAGAAAAAGCCCCGCCAACTTTCCCTGCTAAGTCTCCGTGAAATTCAACGCTATCGTCTATGAGCTTCTTAATCTCTGCGGCCATAGACCCGTAGTAGGTCGGGGATCCGATGACTATGCCGTCAAAATCAAGCAACTCTTCAACTTTAGTATCCTGCACAGCCTTCACCTCAACCCCAACATCCTTTTCTCTTCGTACACCCTCGGCTATCAACTCGGCCATCTCCTTTGTGTGCCCAGTTTTCGAATGATAAAGGACCAAAACTTTCGGCATTCAACATCCCTCCAACTTTTTTTCCATCCTTGCTTTTTTTATTTGTACGATTAAAAAGTTGTTGTCTTTAATCTATTTTGAAAATCAGAGTAGTGGATTGATGCCATACATGAGCAGACAACAAAAACGCAACCTTTATATAGATTAGTTGCATAGACAACTAAATAGTTGCGTTTGCAACTGTGTGATATCAACGCCATCAACGAAAAGTGCAAGTAAAATTAGTCATGAATCAGTTGGGAGACTGGCATCCTGCATTTACAGATATGGTTTAATCCACATAGGCAATGAATTGAAACCTTACAATATCGGGGGCGGGCAATTTAATTTCTTAATGGTTTTATATCAAAATGATGGAATTAATCAAGAAACTCTTGCTCAATCCCTTAAATTAGATAAAGCGACGACTGCACGAGCAATAACAAAGTTGGTTAAAGAGGGCTATGTGGCCCGGCAGAGGGACGATTTGGATCTAAGAGCGTACAAACTTTTTCTTACCAAAAAAGCAAAAAAAATAGAGCCCATAATAAAAAAAATATTATCGGGATGGACCGAAACTCTTTTATCCGGTTTTACTGAGGACGAAAGAAAATTGTTTTTAGATTTTTTAAAACGAACAGTCCAGAACGCGACATTTTAAAATAGAAAATGGAGACTGCTTTCATGAGAGACAGAGAATTTAAAAATAACATTCTCGATTTGCCATCTAAGGAAATAGAGACAGAAGGCGTCAAAACGCTTCTCGGGGAACCTAAAAAAGCCATTGTCAAACTTGCAATACCGCTTATAATCGCGATGTCAGTACAAACATTATATAATCTCGTTGATGCAATTTGGGTTTCTGGTCTTGGCGCTGACGCACTCGCCGCCATCGGCTTTGTATTCCCATTTTACTTTATGGCCATCGCACTTTCTACCGGGATAGGTGTAGGTGTTGGGTCTGCCATATCGCGCAAAATCGGTGCTAGGGATAAAGAGGGCGCGGACAATGTAGCTGTTCATTCAATAATTATAATGCTGTTACTTACAGTTGTTTTTACCATACCCCTTTTTGTTTTTGCTGGAGATATTTTTGTCCTAATCGGCGCCGGTAAAACAGCGGGCATGGCCGCGGCCTATGGCAGCGTTATCTTTGCTGGTGGTATCTTTATTTTTTTCAGCAATACAGCTAATTCCATACTCCGGAGTGAAGGGGATGTCAAGAGAGCCATGTATGCCACGATGCTGGGTGCTGGCCTAAATATGGTATTGGACCCGATTTTTATCTACACTTTTAACATGGGTGTTGCGGGCGCTGCCTGGGCCACAATCATGTCTTTGAGTGTTACATCTATCCTAATGGCAAACTGGTTATTCCTCAAAAAGAACACATATGTTTCGTTCAAATTCAGTAATTTCAAATTCAATAAAAACATCGTTAAAGATATTTTTGGAGTTGGGCTTCCGGCTTCAATATCACAGTTGTCCATGGCGCTCATTATGATAATAATAAACGTCATAATAGTGATGTTGGGGACAGGCAGTACCGATGGAGTAGCGGTATACACAACAGGATGGAGAGTTGTAACGATAGCAACCCTGCCATTGCTTGGCATCGCCACCGCTGTTGTCCCGGTAAGTGGCGCTGCTTTTGGTGCACGCTCCTTCGAGAAGTTAAAAGTTTCTCACTTCTATGCCGTGAAGATCGGTGCCATGATAGAGGTAGTTATAGCAGCGGTGACATTCATTTTTGCCCCCCAGATAGCTGCGGTATTCACACAATCTGAAGGAGCGGCACATATCGCACCCGATTTAATATTTTTCCTTAGAATAATTTGCATTTTTTACCCAGCAGCGGCATTCGGAATGCTTTCTGCTTCGGTTTTCCAAGGAACTGGAAAGGGGATAAATGCTCTAATCGCCACAATTTTGCGGACGCTTATCCTAACTCCATTATTTGTGGTCGTATTAGCTTTCAGCTTTAACATAGGACTGATTGGAATCTGGTTGGGCATAGTCGCGGCAAATATCATTGGTTCAGTAGTAGCATTCTCATGGGCTAGGCTGTACATAGTCAAACTACTAAGGCCCGCTCCATAATCGAGGGATTTAGACTGCCGGAGAGAGCCAAATAAGTGCTAATAAGATAATTATAATTGCGATTATTAGCACCGCAGAAATCAAAAAACGATGCGGTCTAGATTCTTTAACTGGAGTTTCAACAGGTTCTATCCGGCTGCCAGTTTCAACAGGCCCTATACGGCGCCCACTTAAAATGTCCAATATCTTCCATCTTTTATCAAGCTCTTCTTTTTCTTTTAGTTTCAAATAGGGTGGATACTCTGGGCAAGGATGACCATCTTTTCTCCATTCATCCATTTCTTTTGGTTTGCCTTTAAATGGTGGAAGCATGGGAATTTTTGGGTTTAGGTGTTTTTCACAAAAATTTTTCCCGCAATATCTGCATACATGAAGTTTTATTTTTGTTCTACACGGATGATAGGAACAAACGTTTTTTCGTGGGCGATGTGTTTTAGATTTAACACGATGTCCAGAGCTTTTTTTACTTCCATCAACTACAACCACTCCGGAAGGGGGACGCCAAATCCCGATTTCGATTTCAGCTTGTGCTTGCGCATGTTTTCCATCATGTTCTATCGAGATTAGGTGGGCCACTTCATGGGCGGCCACTTTGTCAATTTGATCGAGAGTAAGTTCTTCGAGCCTCTTTTTCCATATGCAAATAATTCTCTCCTCTATGTGGATGTGTGCTATATCACCTGAAGAGAAGGGACACGGGTTTTCAGTTATAGAAACACGAGGTGGCGGGTCGAGACCTTTCTCCTCAGAACACCTTCGAACTGCGTTTTCGAAGGCTGTCTTTTTCATCTCAAATAAACCCATTTAACGCTCTCCACAAATTTGGCCATCCTCCACCATCTTTTCTAGTTTGGGGATATTAAATCGGCTCTCATTCTGATATTTTAACTAATAGCTCGACTTAAATTCTTCAAATCGCATATTTTTTGGGCTTGGAAATGGGCACTTTAAAAGGGTCAAAAAGTCTATCTAAATCCTCGATTTTATGCACGGTCAAACTAAAAAATAGAGGTTGGCTGTTTTTGCGGTGATGAAGTTTTTACAATCAGTTCCACCCTTTTTTGTCTAAACAATGCAAATTGTGCTGAGGACCGACCGAGATTTTCCCTTAGTGAATCTCTCAAATAATGCACCTTGTCTGCATCAGTCTTTCCACACAATACAACAATTACTCCCTCATGGTAATCTTTTAAGAAACCGTTGACTTGTCCGACTAGACGATCCGCTTGTGCTTTTCCCTTGAGGTTGAATTTGAGTTCTACACCAACTTTTCTATCAATACCTATATCTGCCAAATGTCTACCGGACTCTTTTTGGATGGAATGTTGGCGAGACATTCCCATCCAATCAGGCTTATCAAACTCATTTCTCAAGAATTGGATGAGTTCGCCCCTGTAACCGTTCTCATTGGTGTACTCTTTTTGTAGTTTCCACCCTTTTATAATTGAATAAACCTTATCGAAAATATTTCCAAATACATCCGCCATGACCACCGCCTTGGTTTGATTTTTATTTGATATTTGAAAATATAAAGGTTGTTTCAACTCCCCGGAAAATGTGTACTTTAATTGGGTAATGAGCAGATTAGAAAAATTCAGTCTTTTTTAATTTAAACTACTTCTTTAATCGATGATAACCACGGTCTAATTCGCTCAAAAGAATTTTGCCCATATTCATCAATTTTACGAATTCATGTTCTGATAATTCTCTTACACCATGGATTGCTTCACTCCGCGCACGCCAAAATGTTTGAGTAAGTATAGCTGAATTACTGTCAATGATGTTTTTTGAACTCAATGCTGAAACAAGTTCTGACATCGGTTTATATCTTATCCCCGTCAGCCCCAGTTTAGCAGCGATTAAACGCATTCTTTTTTCGATTTCTATAGATAACTCTACAAATTTGGCTGTAGGTGTTGTAGCATTTTCCAACATTCTTCTTGTTTCTTTTTCAATTTTAGTTGGAGGCTTTTTCCTTTTCGTATATTCATTGTAAAACTCGGCGCTAAAGAGGGGGGACTTAAACTGTTTAACCCTCGGATGTTGCACGACAATACATACAATAACAATTATGCTTAACGGGAGTATTGCTTCCCAGTATGTAGTTTGGTGAAAGAGCGGTGGGAAGATTAGGTGTCCAATAAGCAGAGCAAAACAGACAAAAAGTATGCTGTTGATTACGTTCATATTTGCACCATTAAAATTTACTCATAGAGTTAAAACCTTGTCTCTAATAAAATTCAGATATTCTCTTATTTCGCTATTCGAATAATCTTTAAATTTTTCATCTCCATGAGCCGCCATAGAACCTAACTGGTAATTGGCCCTTAAGCTGCTTTCAAGAGGTTTTTGGATAATCCCTTTCTGCCTCAATTTGATTATAACTTGGTCAAATTTCTTCTCCTCGACTCCTTCCTTTCTGGCGAATTCTCTAACGGTGGTTTCTAAGACAATTCTACCGTAAATCGCTGCCGCTATCCTATGACCACTCTCAAGGAACTCAAAAGCTTGTTCAAGCAAATCGCTGAATACCAGAATTTCTCGCTTATAGAATAAATCTTCTGTTAACTCGTTCACCACAGCATCTAAAACGTGTTCAAGAATAGCAGTCGCGTTTGCAACATTCTCTTTATAGAATCGGCCACCCCTATATCCAACTTTTTTGCTTATTTCATTCACAAAATCTTTCAGAAATACAGAGTCTGCGCCAAATCTTAACTTTAGCAAATTGATGGAATCTTGTGACCGTTTTATCGCTCTTGGATATAATTTTACATTTTCAGATTGGTTATGAGTAAAATAACTATCTAACTTATCTTCACTGTTTAGTGCCATTGCCAGATTCCTGCCTTCTTTAATAAGATTTGATAGTTTCTCAATTATTTTTTCATCTCTCATAGATGGACTCCCTCATTTCTCTAATCCCAATGACCAAAATCGCAATAGGTATGTAGTTATCCTCTTTGCCCATCAAATACTGCACCAACTTCATCGGCCCCTTATCGCCATCCTAATCTCGGAGTACCCCTTACCTTCCACTCAACCTAATGGTACTCGATTCGCTGGCGAAATTCTTCCTGCTTCCCAACGTTCCAGTTCTTCACGGGGCGGAAATACCCCACCACGCGAGAGTAAACCTCCGTGACCTTGCCGCAAGAAGGACATTTCGGGTACTCCCCCGGGATGAAACCGTGGTCGTCGCAGATGGTGTAGGTTGGCGTCACGGTGAAGTAGGGCAACCGGGTGTTGTGGGAGACCTTGCGGACGAGGTTCATGCAGCTCTCCCCGTCCTCGAGGCTCTCGCCGAGGAAAATGTGGTGGACCGTCCCTCCCGTGTAGAGCGTCTGCAGCTCCTCCTGGTGCTTCAGGGCCGAAATCAGGTCTAGGCCGCTGTTGACGGGCAGTAGGGTGGAATTAGTGTAGTAAGGTGCGCGCTCACCGGCAGTTATTATGTCCGAATACTTTCTCTTGTCGATCTTCGCGAGCCTGTAGCTCACGCCCTCGGCCGGAGTCGCCTCCAGGTTGTAGATGTTGCCGGTCTCCTCCTGGAAGGTCTGGATGCGCCCGAGCATGAACTTGAGAGTCTTGACGGCGAACTTTTTGCCCTCGTCGGCGGCTATGCTGCAATCGAGCAAGTTCAGGCAGGCCTCGTTCATGCCCACCAGCCCGATGGTCGAAAAGTGGTTGTTCAAAGTTCCGAGGTAGCGCTTGGTGAAAGGCAGCAGGCCGTTGTCCATGTTTTTCTTCACCCTGTCGCGCTTTGCTTCCAGTGAAATCCGCGACAGTTCCATTATGTACCCAAGCTTCTCGAAAAACTCGTCCTCGCTCTTGGAAAGGTAACCCAGGCGGGGCATGTTTATCGTCACGACTCCCACCGAACCGGTCGAGTCTCCCGAGCCGAATAGCCCGCCCGTCACGTTTCTCCTCAGCTCCGCCAACTCGAGACGGAGGTGGCAACACATCGAGCGAACGTCACTCGGCCTCAGGTCGCTGTTGATGAAGTTCTGGAAGTAGGGCAGCCCGTACTTCGCGGTCATCTCGAACAGCGCCGACGAAATGCCGTTGTCCCACTCGAAGTCCTTGGTCAAATTGTAGGTGGGTATTGGGAAGGTGAAAGGTCGCCCGTTCATGTCGCCTTCCATCATGACTTCCATGAGCGCGCGGTTTATCATCCCCATTTCTTCCGTGTATTCCTCGTAGGTGTTCTCGCCCAGCTTGCCGCCGATTGTCACGTGCTGGCCCGCGAGGTCCTCCGGGACGGTCAGGTCGAGCGTGATATTAGTGAACGGCGTCTGCCCGCCCCAGCGCGAGGCGATATTGAGGTTGAACACGAAAGTCTGCATCGCCTGCTTTATCTTTCTGTAGTCGAGCCCATCCTTGCGAACGAAAGGTGCGAGAAGTGTATCGATGGAATTGAAGGCCTGCGCTCCGGCCCACTCGTTCTGCAGGCTGCCTATGAAGTTCGCCATTTGGAGCAGAGCCGTGTCGAGGTGGGCTGGGGGCCTTGACGCGACCTTACTGGAGACGCCGTTGAACCCCTCCGCTAAAAGCTGGTTGAGAGACCAGCCGGCGCAATAGCCTGTTATCCCCATGCCCAAGTCGTGGACATGGAAATCTCCGTGAACGTGCGCATCCGCAACCTCCATGGGGTAGACCCTGTCGAGCGTGTAGTTCGCAATTACCGAGCCAGCGATGTGAAGCAGCAAGCCCGAAAGAGAGTAACCCACATTGCTGTTCTCTTTGACCCTCCAGTCCTGCATGCCCAGATAATCATCAACTATATTTTCGACTTCGAGGAACGTGGACTTGAGTTTCCTCATCTCTTCGTGCTGCTTTCGATAGAGGATGTACGCCTTGGCGGTCCTCGCATGACCTCGCTCGATCAAGACTTTTTCCACCACGTCTTGAATATCCTCAACGTTCGGGATTTCGCTGGCGTATTTTTCTTCCAAAACTTTTACAACTTCATTAGACAACCTTTCTGCTATTCTTCTGTCTCGCCCACCGACCTCGACCGCAGCCGCAAAAATCGCATTGATGACGCGCTCTTGGTCGAAATCCACTATCCTACCATCGCGCTTGCGCACTTTTTTGATGATCGCGCTCATAATGAACTCACCTTACGCTCACGATACTCTGCAAACAAAACTCAATTTGTCAAAGTTCCCGCACTGCAAGCAAACATTGATATTACCTCTTTGCTCGGAGTCGACCTTCGCACAACCTGTTCTATTCAATAAATTGTGTTGTTTCCCATCAACAAATTCGACCGCTCCCTCCACATCATCTTGCCTCAGCAGCTTAGCCATTTTTCTAACTCTTTCGGCCACTATTCTTCTGTTCCTCAAGCTGACTTTTTTGATGGCCTCGCTCATGCTGATCTCACACCTCTCACCTTACATGCCTGGAAATTGGGGGCGATTTGCTTCTGAAGTTCCTGAAGAAATCCGAGCGGGCAAGGTGCAATGTTAGAATATTTCTCATCAACGTGGGGGCCATTGGACTTGAACTGTTGAAGGAAATATTTTTTCGCGTTTTTTATCTGCTGTGTGATGAGCGCGATGTCGTCTTTGCTTGTTAGCCCGGGCACCACCGTGGTCCTAAACTCGTAATCTAATCCGTTCGAACCTCGGAGCAACTCGATGCTCTTCTCAACATCTCCCAGTGCCCCGTTTACATGAATACCGACCACCGCTTGGTACTTATCCTCAACGAGGGGCGCTTTCACATCCATCGCGACGTAATCAACGAGGTGTTTTTCGAGCAGCTCCACCAGCATTTTCGGGTTAGACCCGTTCGTGTCGAGCTTGACGCTGTACCCCAATTTTTTCACTTTTTCCAGAAAACTCGGTAAGTCTGGATGAATGGTCGGCTCGCCGCCGGTTATTTCCAATCCATCCAACCAATCCTTATTTTTCTCCAAATATTCCAAAACTTCTTCCTCAGATATGGACGGCAAAGTTTGGTGATTCAAAACTAGGTCTCGGTTGTAACAAAAACCGCACCTAAAGTTGCATCCTCCTACAAACACAATGGCAACAATTTTCCCTGGGTAATCGAGTAGAGAAACTTTTTGAAATCCTTTAAATTCCATTAATAACCCTCTTAATCGATAGTTCGTTACTCTGTGTGTAACACCAATTATTTATATGTTACGCTATATGTAACACACACAACAGGGGGACCGTAATGAGAGTTCTGAGAAGGAGCAAAGCCACTGAAATCCTGCTCGAGTTGCTAAAGGGCCCCAAGCACGTGAGGGAGTTGCAATCCCAAGTCGGCGGTAGTGCCTCAACTTTGGAAATGCGCATCCACGAACTTTTAAAAGAGGGGTGGATTCGCTATGAGGAGTCGGATATCTGGCCCTTTAGAAAGGTCCTGAAATTGACAGACCGCGGGGCGGAAGTGGTGAAGCTCTTAAAGCTCGAAGGCGGCTTCTTCGGAGCCGCTGAAAGGGCGGTTAAGAAATTCGCATTATCAGAAGACCGGGCAAAATACCTGCTAACGTTATTGCACGCCATGGGGGGAAAGATCGAGGGAGGAATAAAACTCCAAAAGCTGCTCTTCCTGTCAAAACATGAATTTGGACTCGAATTTTCCTACCAGTTCGCTCCGTACGCGCATGGACCGTTCTCGGAAGAAGTTTCAGACGACGTGACCGGGCTTATCAGCATGAAATTAATGGAAGTCGAAGGGAAAGTCATTGACGCAGGCGACGGGGTTGTTGAGAGGCGCTATAGGTTGACGCCCAACGGGGAGAAAGCGGCGAAGAAAATTTATACCAAATTGCCAGGGGCGACAAAACGGTCCCTGCAGTCATTGAAGCGGTTCAACGAGATGAAGTTAGTCGAGCTACTCCGCTATGTCTATTCTAAGTATCCAAAGGAGAGCACCGGTTAACTCTCGCCAGAAGTTACAAAGTAAAAATGTAGTTAATTCAAGCGCGCACCAAGATGGCCGCCCGTTCACGATCGTATCGCCAGTCAGGAGCTAAAATCCCTTTTCTCTTGTAGTACTTGGCCAACTTGTTAATCTCGGACTCAACTACTTCTAGAGCGCGCTTGGCCCCGAAATCCTTCGGATTGCGTTCGAGATGGTCATGCAGAGGTACTGCTTTTCTAATTTTATTCATGAGGTCTTCAGGTAGCTCGGGCTTCAGACCGTGGGCATCCATTATCTGCTTTATGCTCTTTCCTGTAGTCTCCTCGACGCTCGGTACGGCATGTTGGTCACGCATAATCATACCTATCCTGCTCGGAGGAATGCCCTCCTTCGCCAGCTTCACCACGAGTTCTTCAACCTCGCTGGCCGATAGCTCACTCAGTCTTGCGCCCGTATGTCTCATTTGTTCGCTTTCCATTCGTTCACCCACGAACTTTTTCTCTTTGTTTGTACCACTTGAAAAATGCTTCGATTGCACGAGCTCGATGAGAAAATTGATTCTTTTCGTCCATTGGTATTTCAGCAAAAGTCCTGCCGTCACCCTCGCTGGCCACGAAAATCGGGTCGAATCCAAAACCACTCGTGCCACGAGCTTCGAGCGTGATTGTGCCCTCAACCTTCCCTGTGAAGACCTCGGGTTTCTTACCAGGCTCGCAGTACCCAATGGCAGACCTGAACTCGGCTCTTCTATCCTTTTCCTCGCTCATGAGCTTCAACAAGCCCTCGTTACCCAATGTCCGAAAAACAAAGTTGGAGTATGGCCCCGGGAAACCCTGAAGAGCCCGAACGAATAACCCCGCATCCTCGGCGAAGCAGGGTTGTCTGATCAGGGCACATGCCTGCTGGACGCTCGGGCACACAACTTGTTCGAGCTCGTCCGCTTGAATCTCTATGTAGGGTGTGTCGCTGTGCTCAAGCTTAACGCCGTGCCTAACCGCGAGTTCGCTCACCTCCTCGAACTTGTGGCGGTTACTCGTGACGAAGATTAGTGCCATGCCCGCTCCTCCTTGGATACGTAACGCCCCCGACGCTCAACTTCTTCAACTCTTTTGACCACTTCATTCGCACCCTCACCTAACTCTTGCTTATATCCAGCTAAAACCGCGCGGTAAGCCTCGTCGGTGATACGAAAATGGATACTTTGAAGTGCGCGTCTGAGCAAGTGTAGGTCCACCCCGCGGGCTTCGAGCGATGGGTTGTATTCACCAAGCCCAAAATCGACGAAGTAAATCTTGCCCCCGCGGGTCAAAATCATGTTCGATGTCGTCAGATCCCCATGCACGATGCCGGCGCGGTGCAATCTAGCGACTTGTTTGCCTATTAACTTACATAACCTCTGCCTCTCGGAAGATTTCAGCTTGTCGAGCACCAGCTTGACCTGCTTGCCTTCTATGAACTCCATCACAACCCGCATGTTCACGAGATCGACCTCAAATATCGTGGGAGTGGGTGTCCCGGCTTTTTTTGCATCTGCGAGCAACTTTGCTTCGAGCGCGGTTCTAGACTCGCGCAACTGTTTATCCAATTCAGAAACGCGGTAACGCTTCGAGATACGGTGCTTGACGATTACTCTGTTTTTATCTACGCGGTAGAGCACGCGCGAAAAGTCCTCGAGGTAGAGATTTGCCTCAGCTCCTTTTTTAAATAACACCATCTCCCACCACCTACCACCGCTATTGATTCACATGTATAACTTAATGAAATCACCCTTGCGATTTATCTAGGCTACCCAGTCTGACTTACTACACTCTAGGTTTTCGGTGGGAGTGGTTTAAGGGTAAAATACAGTTCGTTATTAACATGGGTCATCAACTGATAATGGGGGAAAAGTGAGGCAACGTCACAGATACATCGCGTTCGAACTCATAGGCGACTCAAGCAAGAAAGACATCTCTTGGACAATTAACCAAGTTTTGCATGCCCGTGAACTGGAAGTCGACAAAATGATGCTGAAACTCGTACATTACGACATTGACTCGCGACGAGGTCTGCTGCGCTGCGGCCATAAGCAGACCAACGAGGTCAAGGCAGCGATTTTGAGCATTAAGAAGGTCAGTGGCAAAGAAGCATCGCTCGTGATTTTGGGCGTTTCCGGCACGATAAAGGCAGCAAAGAAGAAGTTCTTAGATCCCACTTGAACAAAGTATTAATAAATGCTCTTGCCTAGATGATATAGTCACGATCATCAATTAACAAGGTGTAAATGTATGGCTTTTGTGCCACCTGGAGCAGGCTACGATAGGGCGATTACCATCTTCAGTCCAGATGGTAAACTATTCCAGGTTCAGTACGCCCAAGAGGCTGTGAAACGGGGCCTGACAGCCTTGGGCATCAAAGTAAATGAAGGAGTGGTTTTGGCTGCGGAAAAACGAGTTCGAAACAAACTAGTGGAGGAAGTGTCGATTGAGAAGATATTCCAAGTGGACGAGCATATCGGGGCTGCAGCTTCTGGGTTAATCGCTGACGCTCGCGTGCTGATAGATCACGCGCGTGTCGAGGCGCAGATTAACCGGTTGCGCTACGATGAGCCGATTAGCGTGCAGGCATTGGCGAAGCGTATCGGCGATATCAAGCAACTCTATACCCAACATGGCGGCGTTAGACCCTTTGGAGCTAGGCTGCTAATTGCTGGTGTCGACGTGAAGAGCGCTCATCTCTTCGAAACCGACCCAAGTGGTGTGGTTGCAGCGTACAAGTGCCAAGCAATAGGGGGCGGGGCCTCGACGGTTACAGAGTTCCTAGAGCATCACTATGATGATAAGATGTCGCTCAATGACGCGATTATCCTCGCTCTAGAGGCTCTACGAACTGTGACCGAAGGGGAAATTACCCCCGAGAAAGTAGAGATGGCAATCATCCCAAGCAAAAGTAAGCTTTTTAAGAAGTTGGGGTCCGAAGATTTGAATAAATACATAAAGAAAATGAGTCCCAAGCCGTCAGCCAAGCCCGCCAAGGAGTAGCGGGTTATGGTACGGGTTGAGGATGCAGTTATCGCTAAGATGTCAAGTCATGGCACGGCTTTTGAAGTACTTGTCGACTCCGAGTTAGCCCTTGCTTTAAGAACAGGAGAAGAGGTGGACATGCATAACATGCTTGCAATCGACAAAATTTTTAAGGACTCCAAGAAGGGCGAGGCAGCCTCCGAGGAAATGATGCAGAAGGTATTCGGCACGCTCGATGTGTTTAAAATTGCTGAACAAATAATCCGAAAGGGCGAGGTTCAAGTGACCACCGAGCAGCGTCGAAAGATGCGCGAGCAACGGTGGCGACAGGTCGTGACTCTCATCTCGAAGCGGGCGATAAACCCCCAGACGGGTCTGCCCCATCCACCCGCGCGAATTGAGGGCGCACTAACTGAGGCCAAGGTACACGTCGACGAATCCAAGAGCGCTGAGGAACAACTCCCCGATATTGTAAAGGTGCTACTGCCAATTATCCCCTTAAAGTTCGAGACGCGAAGAATTGCAGTCAAAATTCCCGCAAGCTACACTGGCAAGGCCAACAGAGTGGTAAGGAACTTCGCTACTGTCAAGCAGGAACAGTGGTTAAATGATGGTTCTTGGGCCGTGGTCGTGGAAATCCCTGCTGGCATCCAAGGGGAGTTCTTCGAAACGCTTAACAATTTGACCCGAGGCGAAGTAGAAACGAAGGTGTTGTGAATGCTTCACGTTCAAAATCGCGAACTGGTAGTGCCCGGGCAGCTAATCGCCGAGGGAAGCTACCAAGTTTACGAAGGCGCGTTTCTAGAGGACAAACATGTCTATGCATCGGTTGTGGGTCTCGCGGATGTGCGCGGGCAAAATATCCGAATCATCCCACTACAGGGGCGCTACATCCCGAAGGTAGGCGATGTGGTGATAGGGGTAGTTGTGGATTCCCACTACTCGGGCTGGATTCTCGACATAAACTCACCTTACACTGGAAATCTTTTTGTTTCAGATTTACTGCGGCGAAAGGTTGACCTAGTTCGTGAGGATATCAGTCAATACTTAAGAATGGGGGATGTGGTGGTCGCAGGAATCAAAGATGTAAACGAGCGCATGCGGGTCCAGCTTGAGGCAGGCGAACCTGGGATGGGCCGGGTTGAAGAAGGCAAATTGGTTGAGATTTCGCCTATGAAAATCCCCCGTGTTATCGGACGAAAGGGCTCGATGCTCAAAACCCTTGAGAATGTCGGCGAGTGCAGGATCAAAGTCGGACAGAACGGACGGATAATGATTTTGGGAAAGAATCCGCGTATGGCCAACATCGTCATCGAGGCCCTACTCATGATCGAGCGCGAGGCGCACACTTCCGGCTTGACCGATAGGGTGCACCTTATGCTTGAAAAAATAAAATCAGGAGGGGAATGAATGGAAGAACATAAAAAACTCATTGTGGACGGCAAACGGCTTGATGGTCGCGCGCCGGATGAGTTAAGACCTTTGAAGATAGAGGCGGGCATTTTGGAAAGAGCTGACGGTTCGGCTTATGTTGAGCTCGGAGCTAACAAGGTGCTCGCGGCAGTTTACGGGCCGCGGGAAATGCACCCACGCCACCACCAGCAGCCTGACACGGCGGTACTACGATGCCGCTACAACATGGCCCCGTTCTCAGTAGATGAGCGAAAGCGTCCCGGGCCCGATAGACGCTCGATAGAGATATCGAAGGTGACACGAGAGGCTCTTGAGCCAGTAGTTTTCTTGAAACTCTACCCGAGATCGGTCATCGATATTTTTATCGAGATTCTGCAGGCTGGTGCTGGGACGCGCACCGCAGGCATAACCGCTGCAGCTGTTGCACTGGCTGATGCCGGCGTTCCGATGCGAGACATGGTTTCATCGATCGCGGTCGGAAAGGTGGACGATACAATAGTACTTGACCTGACTAAGACAGAGGACCAAGAGGGAACTACTGACATGCCGATAGCAATGATCCCCAGGAAAAAGATGATTACACTACTGCAGATGGACGGCAACTTTACCGGAGAAGAGTTCAAACAAGCCCTGAACCTCGCATTTAAGGGATGTGAGCAGATATACGAAGCACAGCGGCAAGCGCTAAGAGACAAGTATGCAATAAAAAAGGAGGAATAAAGCATGGAAATGTACGGTATAGTTTCGAGCGTAAAGCGTGATTACATCGCCGACCTCGCACGCCAAGACAAGCGTGTCGGCGCCCGGATGTTGGATCAGTTCCGGGAAGTATCGGTTGACTTTGGCCCAATCAAGAGTGCTCAAGGCTCAGCTCTCGTGAAGATTGGGAAGACACAGGTACTTGCTGGCGTCAAGTTGGAGCACGCTGAGCCATTTACCGACCGGCCGGATAGCGGGGTACTAATCGTCAACGCTGAGCTTTTGCCTTTAGCATCGCCCACCTTCGAGCCGGGGCGACCCGACGAAAATGCGATCGAGCTAGCTCGCGTGGTCGACCGAGGCGTACGTGAGTCGGAGGCAATCGATTTAGAAAAGCTGGCAATAAAATCTGGCGAGGACGTGTGGGCAGTATTCATCGATATTTACGCCCTCGACCACGACGGAAACTTGATAGATGCCTCGGCGCTTGCGGCAATCGCAGCGCTCCTGAATGTAAAGCTGCCTGAAGACGAGGCGTGGACGCTACCTGAGTTCCCGCTACAGGAAAAGCCCGTAGCGGTGACCATAGCGAAAATAAACGGCAAGTTGATGGTTGACCCGTGTCTGGACGAGGAAA
The DNA here is from genome assembly GCA_964514965.1 of Hadarchaeota archaeon (SeqCode). Taxonomy (GTDB): domain Archaea; phylum Hadarchaeota; class Hadarchaeia; order Hadarchaeales; family Hadarchaeaceae; genus DG-33. The sequence continues at coordinate 633,911 of CAZETV010000001.1, forward strand.
GTGTGATGGACGCGCGAATAACCATAGCGACGATCGAGGATGGCAGCATATGCGCGATGCAGAAGGGTGGCATCGGGTATTTCTCGCGGGAGGAGCTAGAGCAGGCCTACGAGCTGGCCCTGGCGAAGGCAACAGAACTTCGAGCAAAATTGGGGTGAACTTGTGCCTCATAAGAAGAAAATAGGCTCCATGGGCAAGTTCGGTCCGCGCTATGGAACAAAGATTCGAAAGCTCGCCCTAACGATAGATCAAAAGCTACAGCAGCGCTACAAATGTCCGAGCTGTGGAGGGCTAAAAGTCAAACGCATTAGCACTTCGATTTGGCAGTGCGGACGTTGCGGGGTGAAGTTTGCTGGCGCGGCCTACTCATTCTCAGCTCTGGCGCCCCCTACCGAAATGAAAAATTCTAGTGGGGTGGAGGAGAGTTAAGTGTTAAAGTGCGGTAATTGTGGAATACTAATTGAGAAACTTCCCGAGGGGCGCGTACGCTGTCCTCAGTGTGGATCCCGCATACTGCATAAACCTCGCCAGGAGATTGTCCGTAAAATCAAGGCGAGGTAAATGCTGATTTCCACTTCTAGGAAATCAACACAATGTACGAGAATTTTATGCCGGGAACTCGCGCGGGTTCTCCCTGACGCGAAATATGTGCCGCGTGGGACGAAAACAATAAACAAAATAGCCTCACTTGCAGCCTCACTCGGCTATAATCGTGTGATGGTTGTAAGCAATCTCGGCGGGGGACCGATAGAATTAAGATTTTTGGATGTGGGCAATGGCTGGCGATGGCTTGACGCATGGGTCGAGCTGGGCGAGGTCAAGCTCCAGCGAGATCTCGGGCAGAAAATCAAACTAGAGAAGGTGAAGGTCTATGCCGAAGAACAAAAGGCGCGAAATCTTGCAAATTTTCTTGGTGAGTTATTGGGCCTAACTGTTTCAAGTGAACTGCCAAATACCGGTGCTGTTGTCTTGATAACTTCCAACAACCAGCTTAGGCTCCAGTTACAGTTAAGGCCGAGTCCCGAGGTAATAGGACCGGTGCTGCAAATTATGAGTTTTGGGAGATCACGTGGTAAAGACGAAACAAGCTAGCGCAACGGTCGAGTTCACCTTCCGAACCTCGCGCGAAGCAGGAGCAGTACAAAAGGCGCTCAACCCCGAGGAAGCATTGCCCGCCTCGACGCGGTGTAAGGCTAACATCCAGCGCAGGAAAAACGTTTTATGCTTGCGGGTAGATGCAGAAAACACAGCAGCTTTGCGTGCGGCGTTAAATTCGTTCCTCAGATGGACAATCGTCGCGCGCGATATGATTAAACCAAGGAGAAAATAAATGGAAAAGCTATCACCTCAGCTGCGCCATCAGTTCGCGCAGTTCCAGCAGGCCCAGCAGCAAGCTCAGGCTTTGATGACGCAGAAGCAACAGCTCGAGCTGCTCATGCGGGAAACCGAACGGGCCCTCGGGGAACTCGATAAACTTCAAGAGGGTGCTGCAGTCTACAAGAGCGTGGGAACCATCTTAGTCAAATCAGAACGGGAAGAACTCAAAAAAAGTTTGAACGAGCAGAAAGAGACCCTTGACTTGCGAATCAAAACGCTCGGGCGTCAAGAGGAACGTATCGTCCAGCGCCTGCGCGAAATGCGCGAGAAGCTCGATGAGGCCCTCAAAGGAAAGCAGCTTGGCGAAGAAGCAGCATAGCCCGAGCTGAAATCATGAAAGAAATAGCTAATTTTCTAGCGGAAGCTGCTAGGCACAAGCAGCGAATTTTAGTGCTTTGTCATCACAATGCCGACCCAGACGCCGCCGCTAGCGCAATAGTGCTCGCCGAAGCTCTCAACCATTTAGGCGCGCAGGCTCAGGCTGGGGTTTCGGAGGATATCAGCCTTATTTCCCAAAACGTTTTGAAAACTTTCGACCGAAAAATCATAATAAATCCCCCGCTTGACGCAGACCTCGTTGTACTCGTTGACACTTCAAGCTTGGAACATCTTGGTAAGCTTGGCGAGCAACTGAGGAAAGGAATGTCTAAGCTGGTAGTGATCGACCACCATCGTCCAGTCGAGGCGATGAAGCAACTAGCGACTTCGTATTTTGTTCGAGAGGAGTTTACCTCAGAGGCTGAACTTATTCTACAGCTGCTCAAGAAGCTGGGGATGGAGCCTACCCCTGAGCAGGCTTCTTTGTTGTTCGCCGGAATCATCAGCGACACCGGACACTTCAGGTTCGCGAAGGATGAAACATTTGAAGCAGTGCATCATCTCCTCAAGGCAGGGGGCGATTACGCACGCGTTAGTGAGAGTCTAAGATTACCCGAGGATTATTCTAAACGCGTCGCAATGTTGAAAGCCGCCTCACGCGTGGAGCTCCGCCGGATTCATAAACGTTTGGTGGTGTTTTCCGAGCTAGGCTCCTTTGAGGGGGACGCAGCCGGGATGCTAGTGCGAATTGGAGCAGATGCAGCGTTCGTGGGCTCGGAGGAAAAAGGAGAGGTGAGGATCAGTGGGCGAGCGCGCCAAGAGACCTTGAAATTAACAGAACTTCACTTGGGCGAACTAATGGAAGAGATGGGGAAACAGTTCGAGGGAAGTGGAGGAGGCCATGCAGGTGCAGCAAGCATGCATGGCAAAGGGAAGCTTGAAGAAGTCAAAAAATATCTGTTTGGGCTACTACAACAGAAATTAAAGCCGACGAAATAAAAGTGGTTTGATGGTAGTTTCGGCTGAAGACCTATCGGAGTTAGAACTCGCTGGGTATCGTTTCTTGGGAGAGCACAAACACAGCGCAGTAAAAGTCTGTCACTGGACTCGAAAGAGCTTGCTTAATCATGAGATTTGCTATAAAGAACGCTTTTATGGACGAGAACTTGGCATTCGGAGCCATCGATGTCTTCAGCTCACTCCTAGCCTACCTTTCTGTAACCACCGTTGCGTTTACTGCTGGAGAAATACCGATGTGACAACTCCGAGCTGGGTCGGCGAGTTCGATGAGCCAGCAGATATTTTGGACGGAGCAATTTCAGCGCAGAAAAAGCTGCTCAGCGGATTCGGTGGCAATCCCAATGCGGACAAAAAAAAGTTAAAGGAAGCTCAGGAACCAAAACACTGCGCGATTTCGTTAGCTGGGGAACCGACTTTTTATCCTGGTATCAATGAATTAATCGAGGAGTGTGGTAGGCGGGGGATGACTAGTTTTTTAGTCACAAATGGTACGCACCAGAAGTTTTGGAACGTATCGCCGAACCCACACAGCTTTATATCTCCGTTGTCGCCCCAGACCCCGAAACTTACAAGGTTGTCTGCCGACCAACAGTCTCCGACGGCTGGAAGCGATTGAACCAAAGCTTAGAACTCATGTCGTGTTTAAAGTGCAGGAAAGCAATCCGACTAACTTTAGTTAAAGGGCTCAACCTCAAGAAACCTGAACAATACGCAAAAATAATCGAGAAAGCTGGGGCAGATTTCATCGAAGCCAAGGCCTATATGTTCGTCGGGTTTTCTCGAAAGAGGCTGATGATGGAAAACATGCCCCTGTATGATGAGGTAAACGGGTTCGCCAGAGAGTTAGCTAGGGAGATCGGTTACTCTATCGCAGGAGAGTCTAGACCAAGTCGGGTGGTACTGTTAAAAAAGGCATGAGCGGCGGGTTCTTATTATCGTCCTGTCTTTTTAAGAAGACTTACCACGCAGGACCTTTATTCTTTTCTTCTTCCCACCGCTCTCTAACCATTCCAGCATATTGGTGGTAGTTTTCAATGATATTTTCCCAGATATTCTCTCCAGCCCATTCTTGCTTCATGTTCTCCCACTGATTTCTCCACGTGTGCCATTGAAGTGCGAACTCAGGTTCCCATTCGTCGGCGTGCTCTAGAATCTTCTCAGCGTCGCTAAGATGAACTTTTGCGGCGTAGATAAGAGCAAGTGCTCTCCTAGTTTTCCCCTCTTCGAAACCGGCCACCGCTTTGTCCTTAAGATCAACGGCTACTTCAACCAATCGTTCTGCTGCGTGCTTACCATCGGTATTTTCTGGGGCACCTTCTAACATTATTTGGACTTCGACCAGCGAGGTATTGAACTCTTCCAGCTTATTCTCGAATGCCTCACTTAGATTGGGGAAATTTTCCATGCTTATGTTTATTTCAACGTTCTCCGTGACATCCAAATCGGCGAGCGCATTATCTATGTCAAAATACACATCCACATCCATCGGTTTGTTTATTTGCGTGCGGTATCTATTCGTGATGTTCTCTATTGTTTCCCTAATCAGCCACAAACGTGCACGGATTTGCGCGCGTAGCTCGTGTGTATTCCCACTTTGTTCTAAGTTTTCGCACTCTCTTATGCAGTTTTCAATCCACTCAGCTGCGGGCGTATTATCCAGCTCTTGCTTCAGCTGCTGACATAGTTCTCCATACAACTTTAGCTGCACCATGCCAATTTCAGGCATTTGCTCTTGCATCCATTGCACGATTTCTTGTTTCGTTTCAACGTCTCCCGGAACAACCTCACGCATTTTCTCCACGAATTCTTCGAGGGTTTCCTTATAGGCTAAGCCCTTTCCGCGATTGACTAAACTGACATACTCTCCCCAGCGTTCTTTCATCTGATCTTCGTCGCTGACCATCCTAATTTGCTCGCCTAGGCGCTCAAGCCCGTAGAACGGTGAGTCGGGGTCAACATGCACAGTGTCAACTATCACAGGAGTTGCCACTCCCGCACCAATTGACGCGGCAATGATTACTACTGCTGTTATCGCCGCGACGCCCTTCTGTTCAGTTCCAAACATTTTTCTCCTCTTTTTTTATTCGGGTTTAGCTCCCCATACGGCCCCTATCGCGCGTACGGTTCATTGATTGTCAGGTAAAATTTTGGAAAAAGGGTATTTAGCAAATCTCGAAAGACCGTCCAATTCTAATTCAGTTCCAGCTCTAGAAACCGATTTGTAAGTAAAAACCGATTATTTTCCCCTCTTTATCGTTCAAATAAACCTAATAACTCTGATTTTTGGTTTTGGGGCCATTTTTACTTCTAAAAATTTATACGGCCAATACCTCATATGGTCAACTGATGACACTTAGGGAAGCATTTGGCATAATTGCGTTGGTTGTGCTACTCCAGCTTTGCTTGGGTATTTTGATCTACGTGATAACACCAACTCCCGGCTTAGAACTATACTCGATTGCTATTGCGATCGCAGTAATGGCGGCAGTCGCTGGGTCAATCGCAACGGTGCTCGTCTTTGTCTTCAAACGCTACGCTTCCGAACGCACTTTGCGGATAGCTTTAATGGTCCTCACTGATGATGAGCGTCGGGTCTTCGAGGCAATTGTGCGCTCGGGCGGTGAGGCTTACCAAGACAAACTCAGGCGCGAGCTCGACATGTCCAAGTCCAAGCTAAGCGCCCTCGTAAACAATCTCGAACGGAAGCACGCGATAACGAAGACGCGATACTGGAAGACGAATATTTTAAAGGTGAGCAAGGAGTTCAGTGGGCGGTAAACAAGACTGAACCATTAGTAAAGTGATTGAGTTCGTCTGGCGCAATTCTTCACGTTGTCTCTTTTGCGTAAGCCTTGAATAGGCTGGCCACCTAGATAGATGAGGTAGACTTAATGGAAATGCTCAAACAAATGCGTGAGCACTTCGACGCTCAAGAGAAACTTCGTGAAAGGATGTTGGACGCATCGCGAGAGGTCATCAGGGTCTCCGCCCGAGCCATAGCCGCGACTCATCGTGAGGATCAAGCAAGTGCTGACAAATTCTTATCAAAAGCTCGCGATGTACTTATGACTCTCGAGGAGGCCGTGAAGGCAGAACCCCACTTGGCTAATTCAGGCATCACACTCTCGGCTTACCAAGAGTACGGGGAAGCCACATTGGTTCAGAAACTAATTCGTGATGGAAAACTGTTGACGCCAGAGGAGCTTAACATCCCTTATAAACCATACCTTGCAGCCCTCGCGGATGCGGCAGGTGAGCTCAGACGGCACGCGCTTGACTTGATAAGAGCCGACGAGGTCGAGCGGGCAGAGCAAGCGCTCAAACTCATGGAGGAAATATTTGAGCTGCTGATGGAGTTCGACTACCCAGATGCTATTTTGCCCGGGATGAAGAGAAAGCAGGACATGGTTCGACGAGTGCTTGAGAACACACGAGGGGACCTCACAATCGCCATCCGACAGCAAAAGCTTAAACGTGCTCTTGAGCGAGCCGAGCGAGGAAGCAGTGAATGAAGAAATTCGACATCCGACAGCTAAGAGCAAGCGCGAAGAAAGATTACGAGAGAGCTTGGCTCGAAAGCGCCGAGTTAATGGAAAAAAGGGGAAAACTTTTTTCACTCAAGAATAAAACGAAATCTCACCCCTTGTTCGAACTAATCGAGCGCGCGCGCCGTGCCATGCTTGAACTCGGATTCACAGAAACAGTTGCGCCAATGATTGTGGACAAGAAAGAAGTTTATGCCCAATATGGACCCGAAGCGCCTGTCATCCTTGATCGAGTTTTCTTCCTTGCGGGATTGGAGCGTCCAGACATAGGCATCAGCCAAAAGAAAATCCAAGAAATCCGCAAGCTAGTACCGGACTTTAAGGAGATTGAGAAACTTCAAGGAATTTTCAGGCGGTATAAACGAGGGGAGGTAGTAGCGGACGATTTGGTCGAGGTTATGGTTAAAGAGCTGGGCATACACGAAGAGCAGGCAACCGGACTACTTGCGCTTTTTGGAGAACTTAAGGAGCTGAAACCCGTGCCGATGGACCTAACATTACGATCTCACACCACTGCGGGTTGGTTTTTGGTTTTACGTGAGCTACAGCGGCGCGAGCCTCTGCCACTCCAGCTATTCTTAATAGGCCCAAAGTTCAGGCGGGAACAGAAACTCGACTCGACGCATCTCTATGAGTCGTGGACGGCATCGATGGTCATCGCCGCTGAAAAGATAAGTCTTGAGGACGGGGAACGAATAACTCGAAAAATATTGGACAAGCTGGGATTCGCAGAAGTGAAATTCTCTATAAAAACTGCAACTTCGAAATACTATGCACCACAAATGGAGTTTGAGATTTTCGTCAAACACCCCAAGACAAACGAGTTCATAGAGGTGGGCGATGCAGGATTTTACAGCCCAGTCGCTCTCAGCCATTATGACATCGCTTTCCCCGTCTTCAACCTAGGCATAGGACTCGAGCGCGTTTTAATGATCCAAACGGGCGAGACTGACATACGCGCCTTGATATACCCCTATCTCTACAAAGCCGCTGAATTCTCGGACAAGGAACTAGCAGACACGATAAAGCGCGAACGTGAGCCGGAAACCGAGACTGGCCAAGCAATAGCCGCAGCAATTACCAAAACAGCACAGCAGCACGCCGACGAGCCGAGCCCATGCGAGTTCAAAGCATTTGAGGGCAAACTTAGAGGTAAGCGAGTTATCGTGAGAGTGGTAGAATCCGAGCGCGACACGAAGCTCATAGGACCCGCGGGCTTCAACGAGATTTACGTTTATGACGGCAACGTTGTAGGTGTGCCACCAAAGGGTTGGGAAAAAGATGAATTTTTGAATTCTGTCCGAGAAAAGGGAGTCTTAACCGGTATCAATTATATCAGCGCTTTCGCGGCCCTCGCGGCGCAGGAAATCGAACGAGCTGCAAAAAGTGGCAAAACACAGGTGAAGGTGCGCGCTCGAGCAGCAAAATTTCTGAGCGACATCAACTTGGTAATCGACGAGGCAGCGCAACGCTACATAACCGCGAACAAGAAGCGTATCGATGTTCGAGGACCAGTTTTCACCACGGTGATCGCGGATTTCGAATAGCTACCCGAAAATATCTCTGGCCTTTTTTATTCCCTTCCGAGCTGCCTCCAGCGGGTGTTTTGACTTCCAGAGTTCGGCTATCAACAGCCCATCGTATTTTATCGACCGCAAGGCGTTAACCACGGGTTTGAAGTCGATATCGCCATCACCCGGCGGCAGGTGCTCATCTTCAACGCCGTGATTGTCATGCACATGTACATGGACCAGATACCCGCGTAGGGCCTCGATAGATTTGGCAATCGCATCTCCAGTATACTTTTTTCCGACTCTTCGCTCGGCCAAATGCGCGTGCCCGATGTCGAACGTTACTTTGACACCTTCCAGACCGATTAAAAATTTTCTGAGCTCTTCAACGGTCGACGGGTAGAAAAACGATTGCCCTGTAGCGTTTTCTATCGTCAAAGTCACGCCCCGCTCTTGCGCGTAGGGAATGCATTTATTGATAAATTCTCGGTATAGTTTTTTTGTCCTCTCGATGAACCTTATCGCATTGGGTATGGGGGACTTCCCGAAATGAACCACCACGATTTCTCCGTCTAAAGCGTGGCAGACATCTATGCTTCGCCGCGTCTGCTCCATTGTCAGCTCCCAGAGTTCGCGGTAATGACTAGCTGGGTTCAAATCCCAGAAGCTCGCGTGAACTGAAACTTGAAGCCCGTGAATGTCTAGGAGTTCCTTTATGCCAGAAAGTTTGCGGTGGTCGTAGTTGGGTGGGAAGTGGGGAACATCATAAACTATCTCAAAACATTCGGCACCGAACTCGGCGCTCGTACCAATTGCTTTCTCAATCGAAGCGTTGACGAAAGGCATACTCGAAAGACCCACTTTCATGATATCATCTATGCACATGGTTTTACTCAAATTTAAAGCTTGGATTTTCTCATGGTGTCAGTCGCAAGCTTATGTGCTGCGCGGAGCGGTTCAGGCAAGCGATACTTGCGTGTGGTTTTGAGAGTGATTTTAATAACGGTTTTGAGCGAGAGCTTGTGACCGATGCTCACGTAGACAGGCCTTGCATTATTCCGGGTTCTGAGTACTGCCCCAACAATCTCGTTACCATCCTTGAGCATCGAATGTGCTCCTTTCCTTTTGGGCGGTAATGTTGCTTCACCGCATAACCTGCTTTTCGCGACACCTAGCGTGGGCTTGTTGAGAGCCACGCCAAGATGACAGGCCAAGCCTGCTCGTCTGGGGTGTGCAAGCCCTTGGGCCCCCACCATATAAACGTCTGCCTCTAGCCCATCAACGGCCTTCAACATCCCACCGAGTTCTCGAAAAGCCAAGAAGGTTGGGATGTATGGAAACTTCAAATTCACCGCAACGGCTTTTTGTTCGAGTACCTCAAGACTTTTGTAATCGAGCACCACACAAGCAGCACAGGCAAGATTTCCCCGCGCAAAGGAAATGTCACAACCTGCGATAGTTTTAAGATTGCCGAAGCGATCCTCCTTGACAACTCGCCTTGCTATCCGTTTCTGGAGTCGAGCTAGCTCGTCGAGGTCGAATTTCGGGGGACGCAGGATTGGAAGCATTGAACCCGATATCGCTTTTACGCAGAAGCTATAAATTTCGAACGCTTAGTAAGTTCGATGACCATGCGAACGAAAGGGCCTAAGTGCAAGCTTTGCGGTAAAGGCATCTCAATCATGAGCTACGATGCCGCTTATCTCAAAGTCGTGAAGCCAGGCGAGGCGAAGGCTGGATTCGTGTGCTGGGGCTGCGCCAAGAAATTGCTAGGCGAGAAGCTTGAGGGATTTTAGGCGAGCTACTTGGTGAAAGCAACCCCCAAGGACCACGCGTTGATGACCTTAGCTATTAAGCGCCGCGGTAAATTCGTTGATGCACCGCACATTCAAGAAAAGCTCAGCCGGGATACGGGTGAAAAATTTGATGAGCGCAAGACGCGTGAGCTACTTGATGAGTTGGTAAAGAAAGGCCTACTCGAGGAGCGCGATGGCGAGTACGCAATCACCGATGTCGGACACAAATACTTCGATAAGCGGTGGCGGGAAATTGGAGCTCGGCTAAACCAAGACTACCTCAAGGTCTACCGCGCAAAGCAGTACTATCCCCATGTGGTTGACACCGTGCTTGAGTTTTGCCGTGACCGCTGGGTTTCTGTCTTTCGTCTGTTCACTGGGCGTGCGTGGCTTCAACGCAAACTCAGCCCTCGATACATCACGGTAAAAAGTCCAAAGGATGTACAACGATGGCTAGACGTGCACGGGATAGATTTTATTCCTTATATCCACCGTATGGAGAGCGACCGTCCGGACTGGCTAGTTATCGATTTTGATGCAGGAAAAAAAGTACCTGCGGAAAGAACAAAGCAGGCCGTCGAGGCGGCACACGAAGTGCTTTCCGAGTATGCCATCGACCCAGCAATCAAGTTCTCAGGCTCTCGCGGGTTCCAAATCTGGGCGCAGTTCAAGCCGCACGAACTACCTAAGGAGTATAAACCCAAGCAACTTCGGACCGAGCGTCGGGAGCGAAATTTCTTCAGCTTCTACGCGGATATCGTGCGGTTCATCGAGTCACATGTAGCGGGGCGCTTGCCGGGGTTGACGACGGCCGAGACGGCGAAGAAGGAGGCCCGTGTCGACAAGGTCCTGTTTGATGCGTCTATTATCAAGCCTATGGGCGATGTGCGGGCGCCCTACAGCATGCATTACAAAACTGGGCTAATTTCAATGCCGTTGGGGTTAAAGGAGCTCAATCACTTTGAGCCCGAGCAGGCAGACCCTGAACTTGTAGTGAAGCGTTACAAGAAAAAAGGAAACGAGTTCAAGCTAGAACCTTGCAATGGCGATGAGCTTTTTGAAGAAGTTGTGAAATGGTGTGGGTGTTGATTGGAAATACTAAAATTAGGTCAGTGACGACCATTTTATACGTGATAATTGCAATGTATTTTTTCTTCATGATTTTGGACCGCTTGCTATCTGTGGTTTTTGGCTTCAACTTTCAACCCTACGGCTCTAACGTCCCTCCCGGCTTTACGCTGTGGGGCCATCTGGCAAATGGATCCATGGCAATATTCGGAGTTTGGGCCATGCTGAAGATATGGGAGGTCATGGGACGCAGCAAGCACTCAGTGATTTTGAAAACGGCGAATATTTTATTATTTTTGCTAATTTTCCTTTGGATCCCTTACAACAACGATGCAACTCATTTAATTTCGCATGGATGCGGGGACTTGATCCCATTGTACGCGGTAGCGAACGCTATATATGTGGTGGGCGCGGGCGTGGCAATTCTGAGACTCGCCACTTCAACCAAATGGAGATTGGCTTTGCTGGGAGGATTAGTTGCCACATTCCTGTTCATACATTTTGCTCTATACGCCCCGATGTTTCCAGAATTTCAGTGGACTTAGACGCTTCGGGCTAAATTTTCCCCTTATAAAGAACTTCCACCCAAAGCCTCGGCGGGAGAGATGGAAGAGAAAGGACAGCTCATGGGAGTGCCTATCAAGCTGGTGATGGCGCTAGTGATTGGAACCATGGCCATGGGCGTGCTGACGCAGTTCGTGGGCACGGCCGAACGAACAGTTTTCAAAGACATGAACGTGACTTTTAGCACTTCGAGCAATCAACTGACTGTTCGGGTATATGACGCCGCGAGCGGCGATGCCCTAGGAGGAGCGACCATCGTGGTAAAGTATCTTGGAGGTATGAAAGCCCACACTCTAGGGACGAACTCGAACCAATACACCTTCACCGTACCCATGGAGACGGAATCGTACACTGTAGTAACGGTGCGCGTAACACATAGCAGCTACATTCCGTGGGAAGGGGAAGCCGCAGTTCATAGAACAAGGTAGAAGCATGACGCTACACAACGCTAAGGGCGTCGAGTCCTTACCGATAGTGCTGCTACTCGGCGCCATGCTGGCTGCATCTACGTTGGGGATCGGCACCACTTGCATTGACCGGACACAAAGGCTTGATGAACGACAGCACGCAATTAATAGCTTCAACTCATTCGTCGAGCGGGCCCGCATTATCAGCGCTGGTGGCATCGGCAGCATACAGCAGGTCGAACTTGAACTGAACAGGGGCAAGCTCGTCTTTGATGCGAAACTCGTGCAGCTAACTTACGACGAAGAAGTACTGCGGAGCGAAATTCTACCGTTGCCCATCGTGTTAGAAGGTGGAGGCTTCAAAATCGGCGCCGGAAGCTACTCAATCAAACTCCAACGTGACGATGAATATGGATATTTTCTGGAGGTAAGGGGGCTTTAGTATAAATGAACGCGGGTTTCTAGCCGATTTTCTCGTCTGCAAAATCGGAGTCGCACTTGCTGCACTGGTTTTGTTCGGCGCTGTGCTCACGATGTCCTTTGGGTTCAAGTGCACTGCGGAGAGGGAGGACCTAACGATGCTTGCCAATACGATTTCAGAAGCGATTCGAGCCGTTGACAGTATGCCTGGCGAGATTGAAATGAAAAGAGTGCTACCCTCCATCACGCATCAGACCAAGGTAACAATTATCGGTGAACTCAACCAGGGGACACAAATAATCAGTATACTCGTGGAGTCACAGGAGCGAGTCGAGCGCATCCTGATGCTCAGCCAAAAAGTCAACGGAGGAGAGTTTTCAATCATCCAAGAGAGCCCGAGCACGATACGCCTGAGCAAAACGGACTGGATTCAATTGGAGTTGATTTAGACGGAGCAACTTTCAGCCGGCGAAGATTTATTCGCGACGCTCGCGGTTGTTGGCTTGTTCGTCCTCTTTGTCGCTGCACTCACGCACTCCTACCACCTATACGAGGAGAGGAGGAACACCTACGAGAGCTTTGACTTAACGTTGAACATCGCTGAAGACATCAAAAATTGTGTTTTGGCTACTTCACCTGGGTCGATTGATCTAACGACCGACAAGCTTGAGAATTACTCAAAACTTCTCGTCCGAGACGGCATTGAGCTGCGAGTTGAGGTTAGAACTCTTAGAGGGGAGGTGTTGCTAGTTTACGGCCCCGAGCAAAACCAGCTTAGGGGATATCTTCCGCCACCTTGTTCGATCAGCCTACCAGTGGCAGTCACGCGCGACCAAGGATCAGCGCAGCTTTGCGAGTTAGTCGTGTGGGTTGAGGGGGAGTAAAATGGACGAACAAGGCATTAGTTACATAGCAGACCTATTAGTCTTCGCTCTCTTGATTTCGTTCGCCAGTTTACTTTTAGTCGGGGCAAGCCCAATCGACCCTGAAATTGAGAGTACTCGATACGCCGCGAGCTTCGCGCAGAGCACTTTACTGGCGCTCCAACACTCGACAGCGGATGATTTCGGAGGATTTGAATATCACCTGGATACTCTTCTGTTTGAGCAAAACGTGCCTTTACTCAACGAATCGGCCAAACGTGACTTATGCCATAAAACTCTCACGCAACTTTTGGTTGAAGATGCGCTTTTCAACTTGCGCATCGAAGCTGAAGGAGTTGAGCTTGAACCAATCGGACCAAGCTGGGGTATAAACAGCGAGCTTCAAAAATTTTTGAAAGAGGTGCTCGATAAACTCATCGGTGAACGTTTCGGATACCGCCTCATCGTGAGAACTTTGCCGTTAGACCTTGACTTTGTCCGGGTTCATTTCGAGAGCGAGATTAAAAATTTAGACGAGGGCGTGCAACTGAAGCTTTGCTCAGAAACAATTGTTGCAACCCTGCCCATCTCGCAAGAAGAGCTAACCCAACGAATTCAAAAAGGGCTCAACACCAATTTGGAACTTGAACCCGACATCGGCGCTGAGATAACCTTAGAGCTGTGGTCATAATGAAAGAGCGCGGGTTTATGTCTTTCAGCGCTGCAGGTATCGTCATTGTAATACTTGTCATAGCAATGGTGGGACAAACTGTAGAACTGCGACACCAGCGCTCGCTAAATACAGTGGATTATGCCTCAAGTTCGTCACTTCTGACGCTCGCCACTAGTGTTCAAAATGACATGCGAGCTGCAATGCAATACGCCGTTTACGACGCGCTCTGGGACGTCAGCAAAAATGCGAACAGTTATGTTAACGATAAGGTAAGGAAACTGGCCATCAAAAGTCTCGCGACAAAATATTTCACGGAACGAATCGCTGCGCTGCCAAATGCATATGCAAAACACGATGCGCGCATCGAACTCGATTTAGGAGATACAAATGCTCAGTTAATCTTCAATTTGTGGGAAGGTGATGGTGGGTACACATTGGCTGATGTTAGGCTACCAAAAGGGACATGTGTAGAGGTCAGCTCCTGGGACAACAGTTTGATTCTAGAACTACCCTGCGATAACCTCGAGGCTTTCATTGACTCTCGGTACTTTCTCCTTCAAGATCGTATGCGGGCATTCATTAGCGGAATCGGTAATGTAAGCAAAAATTGGACGGTAATGGAGTACGTTTCGGCTTGGGCCGGAGCGTGGTTGAATGGGAACGTCAAATTAGACATCTCCCGCAGCAAAGCGTTTTTTGAACTAGCGTGGGCAGCGCATGAGCTTAACATTTTTGGATCAGCCGACTATACAGCGACGGTAATCGGGCTGACTAACGCATCCGCTGACTCAAACGAAACAAGCGGAGATATCATTTCTAACCTTTTCAATAACACCCTGATCGTCTCACCTGTGAAAGCCGTTGATGTTGATGAAATGCGCGGATATATCGACCACGCCCTCGAAGCACTCACCGAGGCATCCAGTGCGCTAGCAGGAGCGAAAGAACATGTTCAACACGCGAACGACCTCCTCGCCCAAATCCATGAAACCATGGACAACGCTAACTCAAAACTCGAAAACGTGCAAATAGCGCTTGAGGGTGCCGTTGCAAGCGTTGCCCAAGCTCGAAATCATGTGTCGGAGGTAAGTCAACACTTTGGAAAACTTATTAATTTCATCACGCGCTCAGCGGATCAAAATTTGATAATGGGAACGCTACGCGAGAGTCTCGTGAATCGGATGAGGGAGGATTACCCATCCCCTCAGGAACAGATAACGTGGGGAGTCAGGGGCATCTTGGCGAAACTCAACAATCTCGAAACAAACATCAGCAACTTTGCACAAGAGGTGGATGCCGAAAACACCGCCGTTGGGCTCAAAAACTCGATGACGAATTTACTAGATGAAATTACTTTCTCTGCCCAAGAATTACTCGCCGAACCCACTCCGAAGCGCTGGGTTGAGTTTACTAACTACGCCAAACCCGGTAGCTATGAAGGAGAGCCACCCGAGCCAGCGCGAGAAACAGCACCTGTGTATATCGATGGTGAATGGGAGGGTACAATCAGCGCCCTCAAACTTATCCTACAAAATGCGAAAAATAATCTCGACGAAATGAAGGGGCTCGCTGGGAGGGTTGAACCAGCACCCGATGAAATTAAGAACATTGAAATCGACGAGGCACTCAAGCAAAAACTTGAGCTGAACGCGGAAAATTTTTCTGGCATCAACCGCGAGCAACTCTACGAACTTCTGCCCCCGCCCCCAATCCAATCCCAACCTGGGCTTTCCGTGTTTCACGACTTCGAAATCAAGGAAGTTAAATACGAACGAGAGGACCCCGCTGGTTGGTTTGGCTCGCCTACACCCACCCCTATCCCACTCTGGTTCATAGGCGTAACGCTCTGGTGGGCTCAATGGGATATAACTCTGGAACTTGAAAATGGGGCCATCGAAGAGATTTTTGACTTTGATAACCCAACGTTGCCGCTGAGTTATGACATGCTGGGTAATGAGTTCATCACTCACAAGCCGCTCGCGTACCGCCACGAGATGCCGAGTAATACATTCAACTTCAGGCTCGTAATCATCAGTCTGAAGCCCTTCAGCATATCCTGAAGGTATCCCTCACGGGTCAAAATTTCACTTCTCGGGCCAATTTTTTGTTTCAACCATTTTTTTAGTTTACACCCTTACCTCTTCTGCAACGTGCTCGACCAAGGTTTAAATTTGAACTTAACTGCCCTCGCTCAACGAGAATTTGGAGCTCGACCACTCGCATACCAAGCTTCTCAAGCTTCACCTTGATAAATTCAAGCTCCCGCGCAATTGAGTTCATTCGTGCAAACAACTCACACCGTAATTCTCCGAAAGCTCCCTCAAAAACTCTCTCGACCTCGACCCCCAACCGAGAAGTCCGAGATCCAAGCTTTGCCTCACGAAACTCCACCGAAACACGGTCGGTAAGCAGCTGAACCTGCTCCCCCGGCAAACCAACTCCGGTCAACATATCGTAAATTTCATCATGCGAGAATCCCATGCGCATCATTGACCGAATCACATCCGACGCAGACACACCGCTTGCCATTTCCCCCGTCGAGATTTTGGGTGGAGGTTGTTTATAAAAGAAAAAATCACGGTAGGGTGGCCACGGAGGTACCGTAGAACACGAAAAGCCCGATGAGATAAATTGCGTAAAACGCGACCAACACCGCACCCTGCCAGCGCGTCAACTTTTGTCCCTTCCACATGAAGACAAGCAACAACGCCATCACGGCCAACATCATGGGGTTGCTAAACCAGAGCGCTTGGGAGTCCACTGTTAAAGGTCTTATCAGCGCTGCGCTTCCGATAATGAGTGCAGTATTGAAAATGTTCGATCCCACAATGGTGCCCACCGAAAATTCCGGTAATCGTTTGTTCATAGCAATTATTATTGTCGCCAGCTCGGGAATCGATGTCCCGATTGCAACTAATGTGAAACCTATTGCTGCCTCAGGAACACCCACATCTAAGGCAATCCCCACTCCGGAGTAAATCAACAACCTCGCTCCAATAATCACTCCAACCGTACCTAGAATGAACAGAATGATCGATTTATTCAACCTCCTCTGTTCGCTTTGGATTTTGTTCTTAGTTTTCCTCGCTTCTCTCTTCATCACAAATCTCAGAAAGAGCGCAAAAATCGCTAACAGAAGCAAGCCTTCCACCGACCCGATTACGCCGTTGAGCGCCATCGCCGCTAGCGCCCCTCCGGTGACCAGCATGATAATTCCTTCGTTGCGCCGCTCCCGATTAACTTGAACCATCCCGAATATTGCAGCAAGCGCCAAAATTGGGGTGATGTTAACGATGTTCGAGCCGACCACGTTTCCATACGCGATACCGACATTACCGAAACTGGCTGCCATTATAGAAGTGAAGAACTCCGGTGCTGAAGTGGCGAAAGCTACCAGCGTGAGCGCAATCACGGCTTGCGATACGCCGAGCGCACGGGCAATCCTGCATGCCGAGTCGACGAAAACATCACCTGCCTTGGCGATAAGCACGACAGCGGCCACGAATGCTAGGATGTATAGAATAAACTCCTCTACCATCTAACTCAACTCTTAGAAACAAACTTGAAGAACACCGGCGTGAGCATCGTCGTTGTGAGCGTCACCACAATCATCACCGCGAAGAGTTCGGCCGACAATATGCCACTCAGTAACCCAAACTGGAGCACAGCCAGCTCGAGTGAGCCCCTAGAGCACATAGCAGTCCCTATTTCCACTAACTCCCTCCGCTTATAGCCCACCGCCGCAGCTCCAGCTCCACATCCTATAAGTTTACCCGCAAATGCTGCAACGATGAGCGCGAAGAGTATGAATAGATTCACTTGGCCCCAGTTTGGCGCGAACGTAAGCCCTACGAAAACGAAAAACACCGGAGTCAGGATCGCTTGTAATGCGACCGTCGCGTCGTCCAAAATAGCATTCAGTCTTATTCGGCTCAGTAAAAGAGCATCGGGACGCTCGCGCAGCCTGCCTATGAAGAGACCGGCCATGTAAGCGCCTATTATCTCGTGGAGTCCGATGGAGTGGGCTATCAAAGCGAGGGCTAGAGCAAGACAAAGGGCAAAGGCGAGCGGAACTCCTTGGCGCTCGAACCGCCAGAGTTTCTTCATTATATCCGCCTTGATTATCAACTTACGCGAGAGGTAACCGATGAGGACGAAAAACAACACTATGCCAATCGTCGCCCACATGAGCATGTCGAGATCGAAGACGCCACCCCTGATTACGGCCGTCGAGAGTATGCCCAAAACATAGACCGCTATGATATCGTCGATGAGCGCCGCCCCAACCATGAGGTGTCTGAATCGGCTGCGCTCGGTGAACTTGGTGACTATTTCAGTGGCAGTATTGCTTAGTGCTGCCGCAACAAAGAGGCTAGGCAAAATTTGTTGGGTCCAAACGTAGGCCACCCCAAACCCCAGTGCGAATGATACAACCATTCCCGAAACCGCGATCGCTAAAGCTTTAAACCTCACTTTCATCAACATGTCGAACCGAGAGTTCATTCCAGCGACGAGCATCAACACTATCAAACCCAACATCGCCACCCCATGGATGCCCTCAGCGGTTGCGGAGACAGGTTCACCAGCCGCGGGGATAACAATCCATCCGAGCAGTGTCGGGCCGAAAATGATACCAACCGCGACCTCGCCTATCAAGGATGAAAAGCCGAAGTGGTGCAAAAGCTCACCGAAGAGCTTTGCGAAGAGGAGGAGCACGAGAATTGCGAGTAAGAATTCCATACTTTACCCTCACTTCTCCCAGAGAATGCGCCCGTGCGCTTCGATTCGTAGGATTCGATGATAAGGGATCTCAACTTCTCCCTCAGGTGAAGCTACGTGCATGAAGCCACGCCCAAGCTCAAGAATGTCACTACCCTCGATGACACGTTTATCGTTTGGGGCGCCGCGATGCAAAATCGTGACTCGAGAACTTTGTAGCTCGTCTTCGCCGCCCCACTTCAACTTGTTCAACACATCACGTGACCCCATTTAAATCATTAAAATTTAACCAATTTACTATTTGAGGTATTGCCCAAAGCTAACCGAAGAGTTCGAGCGCTCCCAATACGTGTCTGCGTGCATCCTTTTCGGCGAACAGGCCATGCCCGGGGTAAAGCTGCTCCAGCTCAAGTTTTTCAAGCTTCCGTAGCGAATTGGCCAACGCTCTCCCATCACCTGTCGGCAGGTCCGTGCGTCCCACACCATTACAGAAAAGCGTGTCGCCGGAAAACAAAATTTTTCGCTCGGGCTCGTAAAGACTTATACTGCCTCGAGTGTGGCCGGGTGTGTGGAGAACCTCAAGTGTAAGCTCGCCCAGTTTAATCTGACTGTCCTCATTTAGCTCTCGTGTTATCTCAATGGGCTCGAGCCTTCTGCCGAGACCACCCGCAAGTGTAATAATCTGATCACCTTTTCGAAGCAGCTCCGCCTCGGACTCATGGATCGCCACCTCGCAACTTCCAGCCTGTACAAAATCTCGGTTACCCCCCGCATGGTCATAATGACAGTGAGTGTTGATTATTAGTTTGATGTCGCTTGGCTTTATGCTAAATTCGTTCAGATTTCGCTTAACTATTTCAAAGTTAATTCCTGTTCCAGCGTCGATGAGCGCGATGATATCGTCGATAATCAAGTAGATGTTTGAATCGAAGCCCAAGCCGCCTATTTGATGGATTTGCATAAACGAGCCTTGAATTGTCCTTTAATAAACTTTTTTAGGAGTGTACAAACCCGAATACTTTTTTCACAGCTTCTAGTAATTCTATAAAACTACTGATTTCAAAATCGGCTGCAAAATTATCGTTTGATTCTTCCCGAACGAACCTGACCGTCCTGATGCCCATTTCAGATGCCGGACGAATATTTTTGGGCCTGTCATCGATAAAGACACAGTCCGAAGGAGCCGACTGAATCCTATCTAATAAAATTTTGTAAATTCTTTTGTCAGGTTTGCGACACTTTACTTCACCACTTATAATCTTAATTTTGAATAACTCATCTAAACCAAATTTGGCGCGTAAGTAATTCGACCATTCTTCTACGTCATTGGATAATATCGCTAAAGAATAATCTTTTGTTAACTCCTTTGCAACCCCCATAAATTCGGGGTCTATCCTCAAGTATTTGCCGAGATAGTTTTTCTCGATTTCTGGGTACTCACTATCAAAACCCAACTCATTCCAAAAATCAAATGATGAAATCTTGCCAAGACTTGCCTTCAGGTACATTTCGTTGATTTTTTCCGCTAAAATTGATTTGTTTCTCTTTTGGATGTACGGCACAAGCAAATCATTTACATCGTCACTAACTTCAAAAATAACACCCATCACATCCAGAATAACCCATTTTTCTGGTATTCGATTCCCTAAACATAGATAAATTTTGTCGAATAAACTTTTAACTCTCCCACATTAAGTATCAGGGGCGCGTTATACTCTCTTTAATCAACATGTTTCACTTTCAAAGTATACGGACACTTGGCACAACGGTAAACTACCCACGTAGCATCATCGGTGATTTCGTCTCCCCCAGTCCAACGTTCTAAAGTCCCCGTTTCACATTTTGGGCATTTAATTCCGCTTATCTTCATTCTTCTCACCAGCTACATGATTACTGACATTTTAAACCGCCATATAACTTGCCTGTGGTACACATTTTTTAATTTCATTCGTTAGTAAGCACATCGGGATGAAAACGGGAGAGTACTAAATATCGATTATTTTTGGCGACCCCTCTAAAGTCGCTTAAAAATGGTTCTTACCGATCAGGAGACCGAATTAATCATAGAGAAATTGCGTCTTGAGAATACGCTCTTGTTACGGGAAAAATGATACTAACATTCGCTATGGTTCTAGATTTTGTAACCCAACTTCTTGAGCGACCTTGAGAGCTTTTTCAAACTCAGTTGTGGTTAATCTGCGGGAAATCTCGGGATATTTATGAGCCATGCCATGCGGGGAATACTGATTCATTAGATTAACTCTAACCATACTTCCGAGATTATCTGCTATCCACTTTAACACCGGACGCGTGCAACATTCAAGACCTCCAGGCAAAACAAGGTGACGAATTATTAGTTCGGCATCGGTAAATGCAATCCGATGGTTACGCGTGACGATTCTAAAGTAATCCGGTACTTTTGAGTAATTGTGTGCACATACATTATCACCATATTTTAGGTCTGTTAAATAAACATCTTGAGTATTAGATAGCAATTTCATGGTTTCTATGCTACAATACATGTTGCTATTAAAAACCGACGGAATGTTAACTCTACATTCATTCAATGCTTCCAAAATCGTGCACAAATTAGGTGTCGGTTCTCCACCGACGAAGTTCACATTCCGAGCACCATCTTTCTGAGCATCCTCGATCAGCTCAGCCAACGTTTGCAGTGAAACCTCTACACCGGAATCTGGAAATTGACTAATGTCCCAATTCTGACAAAATTGACACTTGAATGTACAACCACTAAAGAAAAGCGTATAACTCGGCACAAGTTCTGGTTCCTCCCCATAGTGCATGAACTCTGAAGCTACCCGCGACCGCTCACCTACTCCACAGACCCCCACTTCACTCGCCGTTCGATCGACATTACACCTGTGTTCACAGAAGTGACACGAGTGCAGAATCCGTTTGGCAAGTTCCACTTTCAAATCGAGCAACGAAGGATCAGGTTGCTTTAAATTTTCGAGTTTCGTTTTGCCCTTATCAATATCCGTGAGCAACTTTCGAAACTCCTTCAATCCTCGCTCGTGGGCGCGCCATAGCTCCCCATCACTTACCGAAAGGCCTACCTTCGCTGGCACGCGCTTGCACACTAAAAAGCGTGCCGGGAGTTTGCCTTCCATGACCGCAAAGTAACGTGAAAGCGACTTCCGCGCCTTCCGGTCGCGAAGAACCGCTACCGCGTCAGGCCTGAAGACCCGCCACACAGGGATACCAATCACATATTTTAAATCGTCACGCTAAAGAATTGCGCAAGGGATAGCTTGATAATCATCGCCGGGTCTGCTTCATCCAAGCTCGCGGGGAGAGTTGCAAAGCAGCTAAAATGCCCACTGTTAACCCCTGAAATAAAACACTTCCCCGATGGCGAACTATATTTGCGCCTCGACAACAAACTCGAGGGGGAACATGTAGTAATTGTTCAATCAACCCACCATCCACAGAACGACAACCTCATCGAACTCTTTTTGCTGCTCGGGGCTGCTAAGGATTTGGGAGCCCAACGTGTTACAGCCGCCGTCCCGTATCTCACATGCGCCCGGCAGGACAAGCGATTCACGCTTAGAAAAGCTACAAGCAATCATACCATCTGTAAGCTCATCGAACAAGCTGGAGCTGACGATTTCATCACCGTAGACATGCATAATAACGGAGCCATGCAGAATTTTTCAATCCCAATCTACAATCTCACTGCGATGCCCTTGCTAGGACAATATCTTGCCAAACTCAAACTTCAAGACCCAGTTATCTTAGGGGTCGACCAAGAATCACTTGAGTGCGTTCAAAGAGTGGCTGCCGAGCTGAAGGCCGACTATGATTACTTGGGAAAGCCGAAAGTGTCCCCGAAAAAACCCACCACTGAACCAAAACATCCAGAGACCTCAAAGCGGGATGTAGTTTTGGTGGAGGACATTATCAACACTGGCGAAGCAATCATTAAGGCAACACGAATCCTTCGACGCCAGCGCGCACGCAAAATCTACGCGGTTTGTACCCATCCAGTGCTCGCTGAGAATACCCTCCAAAAGATTTTGAAGGCAGGCGCGCACGCAGTCATTGCCACCGATACCATCGAGCACCAAACAAGTGTGGTCTCAGTTGCCCCCATCATCACAAGGGCTATCCAGCAAGGGTTTTAACATGCAAAGACTGATGTTCGTGCTCTCAGGCGAGCATCCAACATTGCCAACGGCTGAAGCAGTGGCCGCAATCAAGGCCGAGCACCGCGCCTACCGGGTGATTGAACAGCTAAACCAAGTGCTCGTCGCCGAAACCAAAGCTAGCCCGGAGGTGCTCGCCTCGCGTCTAGCGATGTGCCGCGAGATATGCTTGCACCTCTGCACTGCTCGCGCTCGTGAGAGGAACATCCTTGAATCTGTGGGAAGTTCCGACATTGTGGACCTTATCCCCCACGGAAAAAGCTTCGCGGTGCATCTGAAGCGTGTGAAGCGAAGTTCACCCGGAATCAACACACTGAAACTCGCTAAGAGTATCGCCAACACCATCGCGGAAGAGGTCGAGTTTAAAGTTGATTTAGCCCACCCTGACATCGAGTTCTTGGGAGTATTGACTGGAGAACAGTGCATACTTGGAATAACTGCCGCGAGGGTGGATCGACGCCAGTTCACGCGGCGCAGACCAACGCTCA
Organism: Hadarchaeota archaeon (SeqCode); assembly: GCA_964514965.1. Taxonomy (GTDB): domain Archaea; phylum Hadarchaeota; class Hadarchaeia; order Hadarchaeales; family Hadarchaeaceae; genus DG-33. Next base: position 656,849 of record CAZETV010000001.1, read on the forward strand.
GACCCGCATTTCATCCCGGTACTCTCATGCCCACGTCCGCCCGCTGCATGGTCAACCTCGCCAGGACTCCTAGAGGTGGTGTGCTATTAGACCCATTTTGCGGTGTGGGCGGTATCCTGCTCGAAGCGGGGCTGATCGGGGCGAAACTCGTTGGCATAGACATCGATCGTGAGATGATTGATGGCGCGCGAAAGAACTTGGAAGCGAGCGATGTTATCGACTTCCAGCTCATGGTCGGAGACGCCCGCAAGCTACCCGCGCTCGAGGTCGATGCCATCGCAACTGATCCCCCATTCGGTCGCCAGACTTCTACAGCCGGAGCCCAATTGAAGGAACTCTATGAACAAGCGTTGCCCTCAATAGCAGGGGTACTCCGGCGCAAGGGATACGCATGCGTTTCCTCTCCCGCTGAGCTTGAACTTGAAGAGCCAGCTATAAGCGCTGGACTTAGAACGATTGAAATACATGAACAGCGGGTACATCGGAGTTTGACTAGGAAAATTTACATATTCAGGAGGAAGTAGGGTGAAACTCATCTTCCTAGGGAGTAGCGGAAGCATCCCAACCTCCCAGCGAGGATTGCCCGCGGTAGCCCTGCGGCACGAACGCGAACTCTTGCTCTTCGACTGCGCGGAGGGGACGCAACGCCAGATGGTTAGAGCAAAGCTCAGCCCCCTAAAGATTGACGCAATCTTCATAACCCATTTGCATGGAGATCACTTCCTTGGACTCGCCGGGCTCGTTCAGACGATGTCTTTGATGGGCCGGGACCGAAAGCTTGAAGTTTATTGCCCCTACGGTGAAGGCGAACGCATCGAGAAATACCTCAAAATTCCACACTACACTCTCACCTTCGAAGTAACAGTGCAAGAGCTAGAGCCTGAGGAGGAAATCAAGCGCCGGGGATACCGCATCCTAACTTCAGATGCTGAACATTCGGTGCCCTCGCTCGCCTACGCTTTCTTTGAAAACCAGCGCGCGGGCAAGTTTTATCCTGAAAAAGCAGTCGCGTTGGGTGTAAAGCCGGGACCAAATTTTTCCCGACTTAAATCCGGCGAAATCGTCAAGTTACGCGACGGGAGCGTTGTCAAGCCAGAGCAGGTGCTGGGTCCCCCCAGAGCCGCACGAAAGATTGTCTATACCGGCGACACCCGCCCATGTGATAGTATCGTCAAACTCGCGCGCGATGCTGATGTGTTAATTCACGACTGCACGTTCGCCGACGAACTTGCGGACAAAGCGGCGGAAAACGCACACTCGACTCCAAGCGAGGCTGCGGAGGTTGCTAAACGAGCAAACGTGAAACAACTCGTGCTCCTGCATGTGAGTCCGCGCTACAAAGAGGATTCAATCCTTCTTAAACAGGCCAAACAAATTTTTCCTAACACCATCCTAGCAAGCGACCTGATGGAACTCGATGTGAAATTTCAAGAATAGAAGGCTCAGATGGAAGTTTAGCTCATCTGAAGTCGCATAATCTTATTTTCGTCATCGCCCAATTTTAATCGAATTCAAGGTATTTTAATTTTCGCTTGGAGCGTTCTTGAACTAGTTTACGAATCAGAACACTTGGCAATAAAGCAAAAGTGAGTAAATTTTGGCAGGTAAAATTATCTGGTTGTTAGAATTATTTTTCCTTTTCGAACTTCTTTCATTCTCTCCAGATATCTTTTGGTATCTTCGCTCGCCCATTCCGAGACATCAATTTTTGCTATGCTCCCATCTGATTTTTTTATTACAACTTCTTTAATGCCAGCGTTGATTATCACCCGCTTGCATCTATTGCAGGGTTTAGATTCAGTTAACGAGCCGTTCGCATTTTGCCCTAAAACGTAAAGAATTCCGCCTAGGACGTTTGCTCCGTGCCTCGCCGCATTCAAGATTGCGTTCTCTTCGGCGTGAACCCCCGGGCATTCATCATAGCTTGAGTAGTGGGGCAAATCTAGCTCATCTTTAATACAACCAACTTCGGAGCAGTTGATCACTCCTCTTGCTGGGCCGTTATACCCAGAACTTACCACAACATCCTCGCGAACTACGATTGCACCAAACTTTCTTCTCAGACATGGAGACCTAAGACATACGGCTTTCGCAATCTCCAAATAATATTCAGCTTTTGTTGGTCTCAGAACATCACCCACCATCCATTATCTACTAGATTTCAAAAACCTTTTTACGACTGGAATATAGGCTTTTCCTGTTTGAAAGTACATCTGTAACATTCTTTAATCCTTATTTCATGCCCCCTAACAAACTATGGATAGAAGGTTGGCGAAATTATTTTTTGCTCTTTCTCAAGCTACCGCCCGAAGAAAGATAGCGGTCTATAGCCCTAGCAGCTTTTTTTCCATCCCCTATCGCAGAAATCACCGTCGCCGACCCACGAGTGATATCCCCTCCCGCGAATATCCCTTCTCTGCTTGTTGCACAAGTCTTTTCATCCACTGTAAAATATCCACGTTTGTTCGTTTGTACGCTAGTTGCACTTCTCGCCACGATGGGATTCGCCGTCGTCCCAATTGCACAGATAACCATATCCACTTGCATGGCAAAATTAGACCCCTCGATGGGGAGCGGTCTTCTCCGCCCGGATTCGTCAGGTTCTCCCAACCGCATTTTAATACATTCCATTCCGGTAACGTTGCCCTTTTTATCGCCCAGAATTCTCACGGGCAGAGTAAAAAAATTGAACTTTATACCCTCTTCTTCAGCGCGAGCAATTTCTTCTGCCCTAGCTGGAGCCTCTTCCTTGGTTCTTCTGTAAACAACATGTACCTCCTTCACACCCAGCCTCAAGGCAGTCCTCGCTGCGTCCATAGCTACATTTCCTCCTCCTATGACAACCACTTTTTTACCAACCTTGATGGGTGTATCAAATTCGGGAAATTTGTAAGCCTTCATGAGATTAGAACGTGTCAGAAATTCGTTGGCAGAATATACATCATTTAAATTTTCCCCAGGAATGTACATAAACTGGGGTGCGCCAGCACCGTTCGCAAGAAATATTGCGTCAAATTCCCCTGCTAGTTCATCGATTCTTTTTGTAAGCCCCACCACGAAATCTGTTACGATTTTCACCCCGAGATTCTTAATTTTGTCTACTTCATATCTTACTATTTTTTTAGGCAATCTGAACTCGGGAATGCCATAAACCAAAACACCTCCCAGTTTATGGAGCGCCTCAAATATCGTTACATCATAACCCATTTTCGCTAGGTCTGCTGCACAGGTCAAACCAGCTGGTCCAGAACCCACGACCGCGACCAGTTTATTTTTCTTTTCCCTCTCCGGAAATTTCTCTTTTGCATTCTGTTTTCTCGCCCAATCGGAGACAAAACGTTCCAGCCTCCCTATTGCGATAGGCTTACTTATTTTATTGTAAACACATGTGCTCTGACACTGCTCCTCCTGCGGACAAACCCTTCCACAAATAGTGGGGAGGCTATTTGTTTTTAATATTTCAAGATATGCGCCAACGAAATCCTCCTCAACTATCTTAAGGATAAACTGTGGGATGTGAATTTCAGCCGGGCAACCTTCCACACATGGCGGAGGATTACACTGCAAACACTTCTGCGCTTCATAGATAGCGTCTTCTTTAGTATACCCCAGCGGCACTTCGTCAAAATTGCAAATCCTTTTTCTGGGATCTTGCTCGGGCATCGGTCGCTGAGACCTTTTCATTCGCTCAGAAGTGGGTATTAAGTCAGCCATTTTCTTTCCCACACGTTTTTCTGTAAGCTTCGAAGGAGAGTTTTTCCATCTGCTCATATCGCGCTAGTCGGTTCATGAACTCTTGCCAGTCAACCAGATGCCCATTGAACTCTGGACCATCCACACAAACAAACTTTGTCTCACCATTCACGGTAACCCTGCATGAGCCACACATGCCCGTTCCGTCAACCATGATGGCGTTCAAACTGACAATTGTTTCTATCCCATGCGGCTTAGTAACCCCACATATGGCCTTCATCATCGGAGCAGGACCAATGGCCCATACTTTTTTCACGTCCTTCTCCGTTCGCAACAATTCATCCAAAATCTCCGTTACGAAACCCTTCCTCGCGTAACTGCCGTCATCAGTGGTAACCAAGAGCTCAGTGGAAACTTTTCTCATCTCGTCCTCCATTATAATCAAATCTCTTGTTTTTGCGCCGATAATTGAAATGACTCGGTTGCCCGCTTCTTTTAGCTCCCGTGTTATGGGGTATACACAGGCGATACCCGTTCCCCCTCCCACGGTTACCACGGTTCCATAGTTGTCGATTTTGGACGGATTACCTAGAGGTCCGACAAGCGCAAAAAATTCATCTCCCTCATTCATTTGAGAGAGCTTAGCTGTAGTCTTGCCCACTACTTGGGATACAATGCGTATCCGCCCATTTTCTCGGTTGTAGTCGGCGACGGTCACTGGGATTCGTTCTCCTTTTTCATCAATCAACAAAATTATAAACTGTCCCGGCTTGCCACTCTTTGCAATCATCGGAGCAGCGACTTCTAATGAAATAATATTCGGGGCAATTTCCATCTTAGTGATTATCTTGTACAAACCAATCCCAGTAAGTACATTTACAAACAAGCTTTAAGTTTTTAATATGTTCCAAGTATTGCTCTGGTTGCTCCCGATTATCGACGTTTTCGCGCTCAAACGAATCTTGGCATATTACCATTCACTTGGAGTTCGAGTTCCGATAAAGCACGCGAAGCTTGGAACGATCGAACGGTGGGTTGGATACCTGCCAGCTGGCTTCATCATCTGCTGGTTCTCGAACTTCTTGACGGCCTTAATTTTAATCCTATTGGTACTCGCTGTTATAGGGCCCCTCGAGCTTTACCTGATGCATCTAGGTGTCAGACCTTGGAAGTTTTTAAAACAAAAGCCCCAAAAACTCGTAACGAAAATTTTTCTGCTTGAGGGCTATAATGCCATCGGATATTACTTGTTAGGAGCCCTGCTTACGCTGCTGGTCAATATCTGATCTCGTGAATGGGCTTTCACGTGTTTGAGGGGCGATGTAATCAATCAAACGTTCAATGTCCGGGGCTTCCAGCGTCACGACGATGGGATCGAGTGGGGACTCGCCTCTGGTGAAGTTCACTTTCCCGACGAAAGCCACCTGCTTATTTAACATAAATTGCACCAAATTCCCTCGCTTGACTCGGAGCATCATCGAACGGGCTGAGTCACGGATGGCTTGTTCTCTCAAAAGTTGATGCAATTGATCAAGCGACTCCGCGCGGATGGATTCCCCAACTAGTAAATCTCCATTTTGGCTGAACTCAAGAGTTGGGAATATTTTCTTTACAGCTGCTTTAACCTTCTCTTTATCTTCAGTCGGCTTTACTTCTACCTCGACCTGCAACCTCAAGCCTTGCCACCAACCAAGTTCTCAAAAAGTTTGACCGCACGATTATAAAGGTCATCGAGCGTTCCTTCGTTCACGATGATGAAATCTGCAAGCGCGAACGCCTCACCCAACCCCCAGCTGAGCTCACGGCGGTCCTTCTCTCGAAATGATTTTAATTTTATCACATCGTCGACTCTCCCTCGAGAGGCGATTCGGGAATAACGGGTTTTTTCACTCGCCCAAACCGCAAGTAAATGAAAACTGTCACCGAAGAGGTGGCGCAACTCGTCAACCTCAGCTATGCCACGAATTCCATCAACGACGACTGCCTGCTTTCCCTTGCCCCGAGACTCAATCAACGGGATACATCGCTTGGCAATCGCGCCTAGGCCCTCGCGCTTCCTGAACTCGTTCGCGACTGCCGCGACGGTCGATTCTTTAATCTCTTGACCACGGCACTTGATCTCATCCCAAACAATGTCGCCCATCCGAATACTCACGACATCAAATTTAGCAAGAGCCTTAGCCACTTCAGTCTTCCCTGAACCCTGAAGGCCGACGAGGGCTATTACCTCAAGAGCCATTACAATCCTACCACGATCAACGTAGTAGTGTTGGTGACACCTGCGGTGGCCCGAATGTCGCCAAAAATAATTTTGGTCAACTTCTCAAGTGAGTCGACCTCAATTTGGGCAACTATGTCGTAAGGGCCCGCAACGGTCTCCGCCTTCTTAATCCCCTCGATGGATTTGATTTTCCGGAAAATCTCTGACGTTTTTCCCGGTTCGGCGGAAATTAAGCTATACGCATTCACCATTTCTCCACCTCACACTCATTTCGGCAACTCGCTTTAAAACCTCTCGCTTGCTATTATACCCTTATTTCAAGACCTCGCGAATGCCATGAAGTCCATTTTTGAACTCCATTTCAGCTTTAGTGCGCTCCACACAAATCTTTTTAAAAATATAACGCCTTTATATATATCAGGGGCGGAGATGAGAGCTTACTTGGACAATGGTACAACAACTCCTGTAGCTAGAGAGATAATCGAGGCCATGCTACCGTACCTCACCGAAAAATTTGGGCATCCGCTTTTTCTTTACTCACTCGGGCAAGAAGCTGCAGATGCCGTGGAAAGAAGCCAAAAAACTATAGCTGATACTCTGAACGCTGAGCAAAAAGAGATAACTTTTACATCAAACGCGACGGAGGCCAGCGATTTTGCCATCAGAGGTGTTGCTCACGCCAATAGAAAAAGTGACAACCACATAATCACGACGAAGATTGAAAATCCATCAGTTTTGCGGCCATGCGAAATACTAGAAAAAGAGGGGTTCAAAGTCGATTATTTAAACGTTGACTCTCAGGGATTTGTCGATTTAAAACAACTCCAAGATCTGATAAACGAAAAAACCATTCTCGTCAGCGTGGCGCAAGTTAACGATGAGATAGGCACGATAGAACCTATAGCAGATATAGGGAAGATGTTGCACGAGCAAAAACATAAGATATATTTCCACGTGAACGCCGCCGCCTCGTATGCAAGAGTTCCAATCGATGTGCAAAAAATGGGCATAGACCTCATGAGCCTGAGTGCCCACAAGATTCACGGCCCTAAAGGCGTTGGTGCGCTTTATGTACGAGAGGATACAAAAATCAATCCGATGTCTTACGGCTACATCTCCATGTTTCTACTAAAACCAGGCACCGAAAATATCCCGGCAATCGTCGGTTTTGGCAAGGCGGCCGAGTTAGCGTTTACAAATTTCAACAGCCATGTAGCGCATATGCGGAAGTTACGCGACAAGCTCATGGCCGGAATTGAGGAGCGTGTGCCCCACATCTTGCTTAACGGGCCCAGAGGGGAGAAACGCAGCCCTGCGAACGTGAACTACTCATTCAAGGGAGTAGAGGGCGAGTCGGTGTTGCTCCACTTAGATCTGAATGGGATTTCAGTCGCTACTGGCTCCGCATGTTCAACGCGAAAGCTCGAACCAAGCCATGTCCTAACCGCTATAGGAGTAGGCTCAGAAGTCGCCCACGGATCCATAAGATTCACGCTGAGCCGGTACAACACGGCCAAGGAGATTGACTACGTGCTGGGAGTAGTGCCGCGCGTTATTGAAAACCTGCGCAAGATAAGCCCAATAAAACCTGAGGAACTTTGAGGTGAGCCAGTGCCAGTTGAATTTACAGAACGGAGCCTACTTAAGTACACCCAAAAGGTAATCGAGCTATTCAAGGACCCCAAAAATATCGGAGAGATGGAAGACCCAACTGTGACCGCAGTCGAAGGCGATCCTAAGTGTGGCGATATGTTCAAGATGTTTTTGAAAATTAAAAACGACAAAATTGTAGACGTGAAATTCCTTTCTTTCGGGTGCGCAGCGAACATCGCTACTGGTTCAATGACAACTGAAATGGTGAAGGGAAAAACCGTGGATGAGGCGAAGAAAATCACCATTAAGCAAATTGCGGATGCTTTAGGTGGCCTTCCCGCCTTGAAAATGCACTGCGCTGTGCTCGCGTACAAAACGCTTAAAAAGGCGTTGCAGGAGTACGAGCGGAAGCTGACAGGCTAAACTCGGACTAATCCCAAGGGGTCGTGAAGATGACAAGGGACGGCGAAATATTACTCCCAAAATTCAAGCAAGAATGCTTACTTTCAAAGGGAGTCGAAGTTCTAGATTTGATGAGGGTGAGAAAGGAGACTGTGATGTATGTTCAGCCATGCGCGTCAGAGCGGGGAAAATTAATGGCAGACATCGAACTCACCAAGGAACCCACTAAACAGTTTATCGACCCTGAAACCCTTTGCTCGCTGCTCGAGACCCACCGACGGCGCTTTGCAGAGCTGAAGTGCAGCCCAAGTTTGGGTGTGGCAAAGCTCAAGTGGAAGGGTAAAGAAATAAGCATATTCAAAAATGGAAAGTTGAAAATTCAGCGAGCGCTCGGCCGCGATGAACTTTTGAAAGTCGCGAATTCCGTTTCCCGTTTGATTTGGGGCGCCGCCGTATGTGAAGTCTGCAAACAACCGACTCTCAACTGCGCGTCCGGAAAGTGTGGGAAATGTACTTTAGAGGAGCATGTGGCTGTGCAGGCCGATGCACTTCCAAATGCTGAGTTGTTATATCAAGTGTACGCCAATCTCGAAAAAGCGCGAAAATCCCCTGATGAGTCTGAAAACTACCTACGGGCAGCAAAATATCTTGCGCTGTTTTTCACCATGGAGGCTCCTTCCAAGGAAGATGCAGCCATTGGACTCATTTTACTGGCAGAAGCTGGGCGGGTAAAAACATTAAAAAGTTAAAACAGAAGCTTTTATAACAATGTTATGTGATAACCATGAAGCCTCCTTGTGAAATTGTGGTCAAAGATATCCTACCTGCGATAAGGGCGGTGCTCGTAAGGGACCTTATCAAGCGCCACAAGCTGAATCAGGTCGAGGTTGCGAAAAAGATGGGCATCACTCAGCCAGCGGTTAGCCAGTACCTCAGCGAACTTCGAGGTGCGAGTTACGCGGGACTATTCAAGAGGCGAGAGATTGCACAATCGGTGAGGAAGCTCTCGGATACTATTGCCAGCGGGAAGGTTAAGCCTAGTCAAACCCTCCAAATGTACTGTAACATCTGCAAGCATATAAAGAAAAGAGAAATTCTTTGTATCTTACACGCAAAATCCGCCCCCTATCTAAAGGAGGAAGGCTGCCGGATTTGTCTTGGTTGACCTTGACACAGTCCTCGAGAGAACCGCAAGTGGATGCCCCTTGCTTTTTAATTCAAACATATTATACCAACCGAATGGTACTCGAAGAACCCTGTAGCCAGCCCTTTCTAATTTGGTTCCGATACTGGTCAATAACTGGAGCGCGAAAGTAGGAGAACCTAAATCACATGAAAGATGAGCAAACGGAAATATCACGATATTTTTGGCTTTAACTTTAGACGCGATATCTTGAATTTCCGCCACGGCTTTTTCAACCAGTCCATCCACCAGTTCATCGACCTTCTCCACGCAGGCGAAAGCGATGAGTGGGTCTCGCACCCTCCCTACCCTGTTTTCTGGTCTAATCTCTTCCGAGAATTTAGCCTTTTGCTTCACCTTGTAATTTAAATAATCAGCGTGGACAAACAATATCTTCATGTGATCACTTGGAGCCGGGAGAGGGAATTGCACCCCCGTGAGCGGTTCTGCAGACCGCTGCCTGAGCTACTCGGCCACCCCGGCACTTAAAATATAGATATAACGGCGTTATAAAATTAACGGTTGATGGGTATGGCGGGAAAAAAAATTGAGTTGACCATTGAGGGTATGCATTGCCCAGGGTGTGCAGCCACTATCGAAAAGGCGTTAGTGAAAACTGCAGGTATACATCGTGCAAGCGTGAACTTTACTACTAGAAAATCCACCATCGAGTATGACCCCAAAAAAGTGACCGTAGAGAGAATAAAAAAATGCGTAGAGGACATTGGCTACAAAGCGAGAGAAGAGGAGTTATTTGAAAAGAGAAGATGGCGTGAAAAAAAGCATATCCTCTTTATACTATTTGGTTTATCCCTAACAATACCTGTGGCCCTTACCGAACTTTTTCTTGAATTCTCAGAAAAAGCTCTCTTTCTTTTTCTTCTGGCAACCCCTGTTCAGTTCATTGTTGGATGGCGTTTCTATCGAGGAGCATATTATTCGTTGAAGAGAAAATTTGCAAGTGTCGATGTGCTAGTTGTTTTAAGCACCTCCGCTGCGTACTTCTACAGCGTAGGGGCGACATTTTTTATTGCGGGACCAACTTTCTATGAAGCATCCACGGTAGTTATCACTACAATCGCAATCGGTATGACATTAGAAGAGCATGCGCGGGGGAGGACAGGGGAAGCAATTAGAAAACTCATGCAACTTCAACCCAAATCTGCTGTTGTAATAAGAAATGGAAAAGAAATTGTAGTTCAAGTCGAAGAGGTTCAAGTTGGAGATACTGTTATCATAAAACCAGGAGAAAGGATTCCAGTCGACGGCAGAGTTATCAACGGATATTCCTCCGTGGACGAATCGGCAATTACTGGCGAATCTATCCCCGTTGAAAAGAAAAAGGGCGATTTGGTGATCAGTGCAACGATAAATAAAACGGGCACATTGAAGTTTAAGGCCACAAAAGTGGGAAAAGAGACTACACTATCCCAGATAATTAAACTGGTAGAAGAAGCCCAGACATCTAAGGCGCCTATTCAAAACATTGCGGATACGGTGGTGAATTATTTTGTACCGATAGTTCTGGCTGTGGCCGGAATCAGTTTTATTGTTTGGTTTTTTGTACAGGGATTCACCTTCTTATTTGCTTTAACCGTTTTCGTTAGTGTTTTAGTAATTGCTTGTCCATGCGCCTTAGGAATCGCCACGCCAGCCGCCTTAATGGTTGGTTTAGGGAAGGGAGCGGAACACGGAATACTAATAAAAGGGGGTGGAGCGCTGGAACGAGCACATAGGATAGATACTATAGTTTTTGATAAAACTCATACATTAACGGTCGGAGAGCCGAAAGTTACAAACGTCGTTGCATCTAGCAACAAAAAAGATGTGTTATGGTTTGCGGCTATCGCTGAAAAGGGTTCGGAACATCCTCTCGCAGGCGCCATCGTAAGCAAAGCGGAAAAAGAATTGAAGAAGGTTCCTGATGCTGATTGGTTTAAAACCATACCCGGACATGGTGTGAAAGCTAGATATAAAGAAAAGATTATCTTACTCGGTAACCGAAAATTGATGATAAAGAACAAAATAAGTATAGACCATTTTGAAAAACAAATTACTAAATTTGAGGAAGAAGGAAAAACTGTGATGATTTTGACCGTCGGCAAAAAAGCTTTAGGAATTATTGCCACTGCAGATGTATTGAGAAAAGATTCTTCGAAAGCTGTAAGAAAACTTCAAAAAATTGGAATAGAAGTTATTATGCTAACGGGAGACAACGAGAAAACAGCAAACGCAATAGCAAAAAAAGTTGGGATTAAAAAGGTTTTGGCAAATGTTCTCCCAGAAGAAAAATCAAAAGCGCTGAAAAAGTTGCAGAATGAGGGAAAAATAGTCGGAATGGTTGGAGATGGCATAAATGATGCTCCAGCGCTCACGCAAGCAGATGTGGGGATTGCGATCGGCTCCGGAACCGATATCGCAATTGAAGCTGGAAATGTTGTTTTGGTCAAGGACGATTTGATGGATGTAGCCTGTCTCATGAAATTAAGCAAAAAAACAATGGGTAAAATCAAACAAAATTTGTTCTTCGCATTCTTTTACAATATCTTAGGGATACCTATAGCAGCCGGAATCCTGTATCCCTTCCTCCATACTGTAGTAGTTTCTCCTGTAATTGCTGCAATCGCCACGATCACGAGCGACATATGCGTAGTTGGGAATTCCTTATTGCTTAAAAAGTTTAAACTAGCTAAAATTCATTCATAAAATCCGCCGATGGAAGTTTTAAAATGAACAAAAATAAAGTGGTGTGCTTGGTTTCAGGAGGGATAGACTCCCCAGTTGCATGTGCTTTAGTAGCAAAAAAGTTTAAATGTGTACCACTCCATTTTTGCCTCTACCCATTCACATGTGAGGAAACTTTCTTTCTAACCATGAAAGTGCTAAAAAACTTGAAAGATGTGATTGAGTTTGAAAAGGCCATTGTTTATCCGTGGAACGAAATTTTAGATACAACTTTGAAAAATCGTCAAAAGAAGAGCTATGCGTGCGTCGCTTGTAGAAAAAGTATGTTTAAGGTGGCTGAGATGATTTGTGAAAAAGAAGACGCGGCAGGAATAGTAACTGGCGAATCATTGGGACAAAAAGCAACGCAAACATTGGCCAATTTGAGGGCGACTTCTACGGGAATAAAGTTTCCAATCCTGAGACCTTTGCTGGGTCTAGACAAAAATGAAATCGTGAAGATATCAAAGGCTCTGGGGATTTGGCACGAACATCATGCTGGATGCTGCTTTGCCACGCCGAAATATCCAGATACCAAGGCAGACTCGCAGATACTTGACAAAGTGATAGAAGACCTTAAAATTCATGAACTTATTAAAAGGAACTCTGAAAAAATTCTAGAGGTCAGGACTTTTAAGGAAAACTTCGGAGAGTACCTTCTCACGTTAGCTTAATCGCGGAGTTTCCCATATGCTACCTCGGCCGCTTTTTTGCCCGAGAGTAGCATGGCACCAAAAGTTGGCCCCATTCGAGGGAGCCCATAGGTCGTGGCTACTGCCATACCCGAGACAATGAGACCTGGGCATGCTTCTCCTGTGTGTTCCACCACCAAATCCTCTGAGTGCTCGACCCACATACCGCTGAAGCCAGAAGTCTTAATCAGGCCTCGTTCCTCCAACTTTCGCACGATAGCTGCATCATGCCCCGTTGCATCGATTACGAGCCTTGACTCAAGCCCAACAGGATCAACACACGTGATCTCTCGCGGTAGCGCATGGATTGGGGACCAGTTCACTACGACTCCGCCAACTCTGTTCTTCTCACGCAATATGACATCTTCGAAGCGAGTCATGTTAAGAATTTTCGCTCCAGCATCACAGGTTGCCGCGACCAGCTTCGAACAAGCGTGGGGGCCCTCCGCGACATACAGACCCTCACTGAATTTTTTACAGGGGACCCCAATTTCTTCTAAAACTTTCTGAGCGGGTGCCCTAATCGTAACTTTGTTCATTAGGTAACCACCGATCCAAAAGCCGCCACCGAGGTAATTGTTGTGTTCAATCAATAGAACCTTTGCTCCTCTCTCTGCAAGATCCCTCGCAGCTATCAGGCCACTCGGACCAGCGCCGACCACAATTACATCACTTTCAACGTATTCTTGGAATTCCTTCGCGAACTCGCCCACGATCGCTCGAGTTATTTCCTTTTCCCCTACCGGTTCGAAAGTTACCATTTTTTTCCCTCTATCAATTATGTGCTACCTTATAAATAATAACGCTGTTATAAACTAAGGTTTATGGTTATTCCTGTGAGTAATTTTTTAATCCAAAAAATATAAATATCAGTATTTATCACTTGTTCCTGAAATAGGGGGAATTGTGTTGACTAAAACCAAAGTTAACAAGTCGGTGGCTGAGATAAACGACCGAATCAGGCGCGGCGATGCGGTGATCGTGACAGCGGAGGAAATGGTAGAAATCGTGAGAGAAAGAGGTGAAGTCGAAGCTGCTAAGGAAGTGGATGCGGTCACTACTGGCACCTTTGGGGCGATGTGCAGCTCGGGAACTTGGCTGAACTTTGGACACGCAGACCCGCCAATCAAAATGCAACGAGTATGGCTTAACGATGTCGAGGCGTATACAGGAGTTGCCGCTGTCGATGCATACATAGGTGCAACGCAGCTCAGCGAGACCCGCGGATTCGAGTATGGTGGAGGGCACGTTATCGAAGATCTGATCCGTGGAAAAGAGATGGAAGTCCGAGCGATCGCATACGGCACCGATTGCTACCCGCGTAAGGAACTCGAGACCACCGTGACCAAGGACGACATTAATCAAGCTGTCCTCTGCAACCCCCGTAACGCCTACCAGCGCTACGTAGCAGCCACGAACTCGCGTGATGAAACTATCTACACCTACATGGGCACCCTGCTGCCGAACTACGGCAACGTAACATATTCGGGGTCCGGCAGCCTAAGCCCGCTCCACAACGACCCCAACTACGAAACAATCGGGATCGGGACGCGAATTTTCCTAGGGGGTGCTCAAGGCTACATATTCTGGGAGGGAACTCAACACGCCCCAACTAATGCAATGGGCACCATCATGACCGTCGGGAACTTGAAAGAAATGGACGCACGCTACATCAGGGGAGTAACGGTCGAAAAGTACGGGACTTCGCTCTACGTCGGCTTGGGGATTCCAATTCCAATTATAAACGAGAGAGTTGCAAAAACTACGGGCATAAGTGATGAGGAGATAAAAACAGACCTTACTGACTACGGGGTTCCTCGAAGGAGCCGCCCTATTCTCAGGAAGGTTACCTATGCTGAATTGAAATCTGGGAAGATTGAAATCAACAACGATGAAGTACTCGTCAGCCCCTTGAGCAGCCTGAAGCGAGCGAGAGAAATCGCTGGCGTCTTAAAAAAGTGGATTGAAGAAAAAAGATTCTTCCTTTCTCAACCAGCGGAGAGACTGCCTATCGACCAAGTGTTCAAGCCAATGAAACAACTCGCAGGCGTCCCATTTGTCAGGGACGTTATGACACGAGAGGTAGTAACCGCCAAGCCGAGCGACTCGATCGCCAGCGCGGCGAAGATACTTGCGAAGCGCAACTTCGACCATCTACCGATCGTAGATGCCAAAGGGAAACTCGTGGGAATAGCGACTTCGTGGGACATCGCCGTGGCAGTCGGGACTGGTAAGAAGAAATTATCAGATGTTCTGACTTCCAAAGTTATCACGGCAACTGAGGACGAGCCAGTCGATGCTGTAGCGAGGAGACTTGAAAAACACAAAATCTCTGGGGTTCCTGTGATAAACGCCCGTGGCGAGCCCAGAGGAGTCCTGACGAGTCAGGATCTATCTAAGTTGTTGGGGGGACGAGGAAAATGACTCGAAAGATACTATTAAGGTACTCCACTCAGAAAGCCACAGAGCCCATTTTAACATCAGTAATCAAAGAAACTGAGACCCTGCCCAATATTCTGTACGCTGAAGTCGGCACAAAAGGTGGGGAGATACTGCTTTCAATCGATGCTTCTGACAAAGAGGTTGATAAAACAATCGCGCTGTTCAAGCAAAAAGGCATTGAGGTCCAGGAGATTAAACGCGCTATCCAACTCGACCATGATTCATGCTTCGACTGTGGGGCATGTCTCTCACTCTGTCCGACCAGCGCGCTGCACATGATTGACGACAAATCGGTCGAACTCGACGAGAACAAATGTATTTACTGCGAACTTTGCGTTCCATCATGTCCGGTGCGAGCACTCAAGCTATCAAAGTTCTAGGTGATTCAAATATACTCTCAAACTTGGTCCTTCAAGGAGACCAATCTCTACATAAAGTGCGACGATGAGCGGGCGATAGACTCTGCAATCGACGCCAGCTTACAGGCTCGAAACGATATCGAGCGATACATCCTCACAAATCCAGAGTTTCGATGGTCGCTTGAGCCCCTGAAGTTAGAAGGCGAACATCCAAAAGTCATCGAGCTTATGCTGAAAGCAGGTGAACTCGCAGGGATAGGGCCCTTTGCAGCTGTTGCCGGAGCCATCTCACAAATCGCAGCTGAAGCAGCACGAAGTGCAGGCGCCGAAAACGTGCTGGTGGAAAATGGAGGAGATATGACCATAATCGGCGCTAGAGATTTTCATATAGGGATTTTCGCGGACGACACACAGAACTCCGGAAAAATAGGCTTCCTTGTTCGGGCTGTGGAGTTGCCAATAGGAATCTGCACGAGTTCGGGAACGATCGGTCATTCGCTGAGTTTTGGACAATCAGATGCTGTCGTAGCGGTTGCGCGCGAAACTTCGGTGGCGGACGCAGCAGCTACCTCAATAGCGAACTCGGTTAGGGGAGAGAACCTCAAATCTTCAATCAAGCAGGGGCTGAGCCGGGCCAAACGCATCCGAGAAATTAGGGGGTGTCTGATCATGAGGAGAGAACACATTGGAACTTGGGGCAAGCTCCCTGAGCTAATTCAGGTATCGCCAGAATCCCATGAACTTTCAAACACCCAGAAAAAATATCAAAATTACAAGCCAGAACAAGCATTGATTTTATAGAACTTCAATGTGATATTAAAAATCAATGACAATCACCGTAAAATTCTTCGCGGAATTTCGTGAAGCTACCGGGAAAAGACAGGAAAACATTGAAGGAGTAAGCGACGCTGCTTCCCTTCTTGAAGAACTCGTCCGCAGGTTTGGGGAGAAGTTAGCTAAACTACTTTACTCTCCCGACAGACAAAAGCTCCGCAAAACTGTGAACATTTTGGTAAATGGTAGAAGGATAAGTGCCTCCCAAGGACTTAAAACGCCTCTAAAGGATGGGGATGTGGTGGCAATCTTCCCTCCTGTGTCTGGTGGAAAGGTAAGATGAAGACCAAAATTTACACCTCCTTGCCTCTACTGCAAGATTGCAAAGGAGTTTTTGAATCAATGTGGTGTTGAGTTCAAGGAATTAAACTTTCAGGAAAGTAACGCTTTAACAGCCCTCGCAACGCTCCCGCATGACGCTCCTCGTCCTTGGCGGTCGTGTAGAAGTATGCCTTTTCTGGCTCGACGTGGTGGCTCGCTTCTTCGAGCCTGACCTTAGCAGCATTCTGCTCGCCAGCAAGCATCTTCTCCAAGTTTTCCTTAGTCGCACCAACTCCATTCGCCAGCAGCACGACTTCTGACGCATGTTCCGCCTCTTCCCACGCAATCCTTTGCAGCACTGAAGCTATCTCGGGGTAACCTTCGCGCTCCGCCTGCTTAGCCATTGCTAGGTAGAGGCCGACCTCCGATGTCTCGCCTCGCGTCCAGCTCTTGAGGTACTCCTCCAATTTCGTCATTTTTCTCACCTCCTACAGAAGTGGTTCATAACCCTCACAATGACGGTTATAGCAACTTTCGCAGATGTGGACTATTTCTCCCTCGTTGGCCCTCATTAGATTCTCACCGTCCCACATATCTCACTTTTCATTGCCCACCCTGCACACATCCAATCTTATAGATGGTCACGTAACGTTCGTCACCGCCGCTATTAACTTGCAACCCCCAACTGCTTTCCGAGCATCTTTTCGAGTTCGAGCCTTAGGTCGTCGAAGTAATCGAAGGCCACAAGTCATAAAATGGGCCGCTTAGTTCGATAACGACAGAAGGGTCTTCCAGCTTGACGAGCTTAGCAACAGCCTCGACTCCGCACCATTTATTAAATTCAGTTAAAGCTCGAACCACAAACTCTTTGTAGCCACGAGTGTCAAAAGTCGATATCATTACCATTTACCTATTCACGGGCAAGATGTCTTTTGTAGGAGTTCGCGCAATGCACGCAGCAGAACATCAACATTTTTCCATCCATTCGCTCCTTGTGACCACCCTCGTAGACCTTGCATCCACAGTGAGCGCACTTGGTCAACTTTGGTTCCAAAATTATAGAAACAATATCACTAAATCTGCCCAAGATTCGAGAAGTAGTTTTCCTTCCTTCACTCGTTAGCGTGTAAACTTTTTTCTTCCTGTCTCCCATCTTCACCACTTTGTGGGTCATCAGCCCGCTCTCCTCCAGCTTCTTTAAGAGCGGGTAAATCTGCCCTGGTGACGGTTTCTTGCCAAGTTTTTTCTCCAACTCCTCCATTATTTCATACCCGTGCCGAGGGGTCTCACTAAGAAGCACAAGCATGTAAAATTTGGTTAGGTTTGTGATATCCCCTCGCTCACCGACCATGAACACACCATTTTAACATGAAAAGAAGAAATATTTAAATATGATATATCATAAAAAGAGATATTGATAAAAATGACCAGGGGAAAAATCACTGTCCGAATCAGCGGGATGCGCTGCGTGAGCTGTGCTCAAACCATCGAGAAAGCTTTAAAGAAGCAAGCAGGCGTCACGAATGTCAATGTCAACTTCGCCACAGAAAAAGCCACAGTCGAGTATGAATCAGACAAGATGAACACCGAAAAACTCGGAGAAGTCATAAAGAAAACGGGCTACGAACCTGTTGGCATCGCCCGCGAGGAAGGTCGTACCCGTGAGATAAGTCTCAAGCTCACTGGGATGACCTGCGCTTCATGCGCAACCAAAATCGAGAAAGCGCTTAAAAGTGTGAATGGAGTTCGCCGTGCTAGCGTCAATTTCGCAACTGAAAAAGCAACTGTTGAATACGCTCCCGATATTGTGACGCTGGTTGACCTTCGAAAGACCGTCCGAGATGTGGGGTACGGCGTAAGTGAGGAGGAGGAAGTCGACAAATCACTGACGGAGATGCAGCGAGCGCGTGTGCGTATGTTCATAGCTTGGGGCTTCACCATCCCCACCATCATCTGGATGGTAGCCGAGATGGTCTTCGGCGTGGTCTGGCCGAATTGGGAAATTTACAACTTGGGGCTCATCCTGCTCGCCATCCCCGTACTTTTCTGGGTGGGCCTGCCGACGCTTCGTGGAGCTGCAAAAGCGATTTCCCATAAAACTGCGAATATGGATGTTCTCATCGCTATGGGAGCATCGATAGCCTTCCTCACTGGACCACCCATGTTCTTCGGAGTTCCCATTCTGAACTATTCTGGCGTTGCCGCGATGATTATGGCATTCAATCTAACTGGCAGATACGTCGAAAACCAGGCAAAGGGTAGAGCATCCCAAGCTATTAAAAAGCTCCTAATGCTCGAAGCCAAATCTGCGCGCATTCTCGTTAAGGGCAAAGAGAAGGAAGTTCCGATTGAGGATATAAAAGTCGGCAATGTAATAATCGTGCGCCCCGGTGAGAAAATCCCAACCGATGGGGTGATCATTGAGGGCGAAAGTGCGGTTGACGAATCAATGGCAACAGGTGAGTCCATGCCCGTGCATAAAAAGAAAGGGAACGAAGTCATTGGAGCCACGGTCAACCAAGAGGGCCTCCTCAAAATCAAGGCCACGAAGGTCGGAAAAGACACTTTCCTCTCGCAAGTAATTAAAATGGTCGAGGAGTGTCAGGGAACCAAGGTTCCAATCCAAGAGTTCGCCGACAAAGTCACCGGTTACTTCGTACCCGCCGTGCTGCTGATTGCCACGGCAACTTTCATTCTCTGGATTGCCGTGCCGGGTTTTATAGGAGGTGTCGCCACTTGGGCACAATCGTTCCTACCTTGGGTCAATCCAACATTGGGTGCGTTCACCCTCGCAATCTTCGCCACAGTCGCCGTACTCGTCATCGCCTGTCCATGTGCCCTTGGTTTAGCCACACCTACCGCACTTATGGTCGGCAGCGGATTAGGTGCAGAAAATGGCATCATCATCCGAAGGGGCGAGGCCATCCAGACACTCAAGGATGTAAATACAATCGTCTTCGACAAAACCGGTACCATCACCCAAGGTAAGGCAGCGCTCACCGATGTCGTCGCGACAAAGGACTTCACCCAAGGCGAGGTTCTGAGGCTGGCCGCGAGCGTCGAGGCTGGATCCGAACACTCCATTGCCAAGGCAATTGTATATGGAGCACACACCAAGAAAGTCAAGCCCGTGAAGTCTAAGGGATTCAAAGCGGTGCGGGGAAAGGGCGTTCGAGCTACCATCGATGGAAAGCAAATCTTAGTCGGGAATCGCCTCTTCCTAAAGGAGACCAGCATAAAGGTTGCCGCGCTTGAAAGTGAACTAAAGCGCCTTGAAGATGAGGGCAAGACCGCGGTGCTCGTCGCCTCGGGCAACAAGCTCGTTGGGGTCTGCGCGGTGGCCGATACGCTAAAGGAGGACTCGGTGCAAGCGATCAAGGAGTTACACAAAATTGGGCTAAAGAGCATCATGATCACCGGTGACAATCCACGCACTGCCAATGCGATTGCAAGACAGGTTGGAATTGACCGTGTACTTGCGGAGGTGCTACCCGACCAAAAAGTTGCGGAAATCAAGCGCCTACAAGGGGAAGGCGGTAGCATGGTGGCGGCAGTAGGCGATGGAATAAACGATGCACCTATGCTAACACAAGCTAATGTTGGTATAGCGATTGGTACGGGCACGGATATCGCAATCGAGGCTGGCGATGTCATCCTAGTGCGCGGCGACCTTTCGAGTGTGGTAAGCGCGATAAAGCTCTCCCAGGCAACATTTCGCAAAATCAAGCAGAACCTCTTCTGGGCATTCGGCTACAACACCGCCGCGATACCCCTTGCGATCTTCGGGCTACTTCATCCCGTTATCGCTGAACTGGCGATGGCGACGAGCTCGGTGAGCGTGGTGAGCAACGCCAACCTGTTGAGACGGATCAATATTCAGCCCTCTTACTCATCTGAGAGATGAGAGGAGGTGAGAGCAAATGGCAAAGGACCCGGTTTGCGGAATGAAAGTGGACGAAGCTAAGGCTGAACACAAGGCGGAGTACAAAGGCAAAACGTATTACTTCTGCGCTCCTGTGTGCAAGACTGACTTCGAAGCAAACCCGGAGAAGTATACGAAGGGAACGGAAGCACATCATCACGGTGGTGGGCGCTGCTAGAAAAACTAGAAGAATATTCGATGGTGAAAAATCCAGTCTGCGTCATGGACGTAGATGAGCGAAAAGCGGAGTTCAGGTAGAACTATCGTGGAAAGGTATACCCCTTCTGCTCGGTCGTGTGTATACGATGGTTCAGGAAGCGTCCGCAGAAGTACCTGAAGGGACAATCTAAAAAAGTGGACTACTTATGAAGAAGAACTAAACAATGCTCTGCTGTTTGGGACTTTTTGCAGATCTTTTCATCTGGCAATATCTGGGCGACCCATGGATAGTAATAGCCCCAGCCGTTGGATTCATCGTGAATTAGTTGAAGATGTGAAATTGTTCCAGAAAAAGCGTCCAGTCAAGAAGGGGGCTTGCCATGTCTGAGGTTTCCACTCGTGCTCGTGTTATTGTTCATAGCGGTATGGGCCCCCTGTTGCACAAGCGATGCCATATTCTCCCACCTATTCGCGAGAAGACCAAAACACATTAGAAGGACTTCCTAATACCCGCCGAAAGCCTTTTATATAACACTGTTATAGAAAAACCGAAAGAATGGTGATGATGATGAGGGATTTAGTTTGCCCGTGCTGTGTTTGCTGCTGACTTAGTCACTACGCGGTTTTCAGCTGACCGTGTAAATTTGGTAATTTCAATCAATCACTTTTTATCTGTTATAGAACTAGTGAGGGGTCTGTCCGATGCCCATTGAGACACTAGTCGCGATCGTGCTGGTCGGGGCCTTGGGCGGATATCTCGGCGGAATCGTGGGGGCGGGCATAGGAGCGACCGTAGTCCCTGGCCTAATTTTGCTCGGCATTGACCCCATCATCGCGATTGGCTCAAGCTTGCTGCTACATGTGCTGATAGCTCCTCTTGGTGGGATCGCTCACTACAAATTTGGACACGTACGGCGAAGAATCTTAGTTCCATTGGTTCTAGCTGGGGTTCTGGGGGCCTTCTTCGGTGCCAACGCTTCCACACACCTACCTGCAGATGTGTTGAAGCTGCTCGTAGGCATCTCAGCCATTGCTGCAGGCCTGCTAATCACAGTTAGATACCCTAGAACCAACCAGCGAAAGTTAACACTCCCCTCTGTCAAAAAAAGACTTCGGGTAGTCAGTACACCCACGATAACAGCAATCGCCCTTATCGTGGGACTTTTATATGGGGCGTCGGGTGCAATGTGGGGCTCGATCGGTGTCCCTCTTTTAATTATAGTTGGAGTCACCCCTCACGTTGCGGTTGGTTCATCTCTGCTGGCACGATCCATCGTCGCCTTGGCCGGATCCTCAACCTACTACTTCCTGAACGGCATTCAAGCGGACATCATTCTATCGTTACTCGCTGGGGGGTCAATTGCTATTTTGCTCGGCGCACTCACCACAAAACGCCTTCCGTCCAGAAAGTTAAAACTAATCGTGGGCGTAGCTGTTATCGTGCTCGGCGCATCCGTCTTGGTGAAACAGATGATTTAAATGACACGACCAAAACGAAATACCGTAGAACAAAAACAAATCGATACAGATATCTTGATAATCGGTGGTGGCACAGCTGGATGCATGGCTGCCGTCGAGGCGAAGTGGCTAGACCCGAAACTCAAAGTTGTCATCATGGAGAAGGCCCACATCGACCGAAGCGGCTGTTTAGCTGGGGGAATGAACGCCATCAACGTTTACCTCCACCCCGGGGAAACTCCCGAAAGCTTTACCCGCTATGTGCGATGGCAAGCGATGGGACTCTGTCGTGAGGACCTCACCATCAGCATGATCAAGGAGGTCAACTCAGCGGTCAAGCGCGTCGAGGAGTGGGGGCTTCCCATCCTAAAAGATGAAAATGGGAACTACTCACGGCGGGGTCGATGGAACGTCAGGATTAACGGGGAAGCTCTCAAACTGATCCTCGCCGAAGCTGTAAAGAAGTCGAAGGTTACCACACTTAACCATACTGTCGCAACCAATTTCATTCTCGATGAG
Organism: Hadarchaeota archaeon (SeqCode); assembly: GCA_964514965.1. Classification (GTDB taxonomy): domain Archaea; phylum Hadarchaeota; class Hadarchaeia; order Hadarchaeales; family Hadarchaeaceae; genus DG-33. The sequence goes on from CAZETV010000001.1 coordinate 679,311, forward strand.
AACCGCGTGGCTGGGGCATTCGGCTTTAGCATTCGTGACAAAAAATTTTACGTCGTTAAAGCAAATGCCACCATCGTCGCCACTGGCGGCGCCTCCGGTATCTACCGCCCGAACAACCGAAGCGATGCCCACCACACAATGTGGTACTGCCCCTTCAACACGGGAGCTGGATATGCGATGGGTATCCGCGGGGGAGCCGAAATGACTAGTTTTGAAATGCGGTTCATAGCACTTCGCGTGAAAAACATTATCGCCCCCACGGGCACGCTCGCCTTAGGCTTCGGCGCGCCACAAGTCAATGCGAGGAGTGAACAATATATGAAAACGCGCTATGCTCACCTTGGCGGCGAGGGCGCCCCGACACCAATCCGAGTTTACGCTCCGACCCAGGAGGCAAAGGAAGGGAGGGGACCGTGCTACCTAGACACTCGTCACCTCAGCCAGGAGCGAGTCAGAGAACTCAAAGCCAGCTATCTCGACATGTACCCTCAGATGACCCTCTATCTCGCGGCGAACCGCATCGATCCGAGCAAGCAACCAATCGAGATTGCCGGCACCGAACCCTATGTGGTGGGTGGGCACTGCCAAGCTGGTTACTGGGTGGACGAAAACAGAAAGACCACTCTCAAGGGTCTCTTTGCGGCTGGCGATATCGTTGGAGGAGTGCCCTACAAGTTCGTTTCGGGTTGCTGGGCGGAGGGCATTATCGCCACCCGCGCAGCTGTAGAATTTACTAGAGCGAACAAGCACGGAAAAATCGGCACCACACAAGTCAAACGTGAAATGGAGCGGGTCTACGCCCCTCTCAGAGATAAAAAAGCCAGTGGGGGCGTGCGACCGAGGGAGTTGGAAGAGGAACTACAAAAGGTGATGGACGAGTACGCTGGAGGTATAAGCACATTTTACGAGATGGATAAGAAGCGCCTTCTAGTCGCACACAGGATGCTCCAAAAACTAAAGAAACAAACCAAAAACTTGATTGCCAAGAACTTACATGAGCTTATGCTTGCCCACGATGTAATCGACCGAATCGAAGTGGCGCAGGTGTTGGTGAAACACTTAATCTTTAGAATGGAAACTCGATGGCCAGGGTACCAAACGAGGCTCGACCACCCGAAGCTCGACGATGAGAACTGGCTATGCTTCGCCAACAGCCGACGCGACCCGAAGACCGGGGAGATTAAGGTGTTCAAAGTTCCTTACAAACAAATCGTATCAGGAGATCGATATAAACCGTGAGGTGTTTGAATGGCTGTCTTGATCGACGAGAAAAAGTGCACGGGTTGCGGGATCTGCGTGGAGCTTTGCCCAGGCGACTTGCTGGCTCTAGAACCGAAGTCGAAAAAAGCTTTCATCTGGGACAACTCTGACTGCTGGAATTGCTTGGTCTGTGTCAAACACTGCCCCGTGGACGCCATCACTCTCAAGCTCCCAAAATCGATTGCCCCCTACGACGCCACACTCACACCAGAAATGAGGAAAGATAAAACCGTGTGGACCTTGACCGATGCCAGCGGCGAAATGGAAAAGTTTGAGATAAAAAGGAAATCTGCAGGAGGTGCTTGAATGGAGCTTGTCAATAGGGTTTTGACCAGCCAGAAAAGGATGAAGGTGTTGGAGGAGCTGAAAGAATACCCGTCCGTGATAGCGAGCGCCGAAATGATCATGGACGCCGAACTCATCGCCACGGGTGGCTATACTCCAATCGAAGGGTTCCTTACAAATGAGGATTTCGAAAGTGTCCTTGAGCACATGCACCTAGTCAACGGCTCACCTTGGACCATTCCCATTGTTCTACCCGTCGATGAAAAAATAGCGGGCGGGCTCAAGGAAGGAGATGATGTAGTTCTACTGGATAGTGCAAAAAATTCAATCGCCGTGCTTCACTTGAAGGAAAAATTCAAGTACGACAAAAAGCGCATGGTTCAGAAAATCTTCCGTACCGCCGATGAAAAACATCCTGGAGTTGCAGCGATTTACGGCTGGGGAGATTTCCTATTAGGTGGAGAAATTGATCTAGTCAACCGCCCAAAACATGTCTTCGAGCGATACAACTTAGACCCTGCACAGACGAGGAAAGAGTTCAAGGAGAGGGGGTGGCGCACCGTTGTCGGATTCCAGACCCGCAACCCCATCCACCGCTCACACGAGTACCTCCAGAAGTGTGCCCTTGAAGTCGTAGACGGGTTGTTCATCCATCCAATTGTTGGTTGGACGCGAAAGGGAGATGTGCCAGCTGAGGTGCGAATTGAAAGCTACGAGATAGTTTTGAACAACTACTATCCGCGCAACCGATTCCTGCTGGCGACGCTCTCGACTGCGATGAGGTACGCCGGGCCTAGGGAAGCGATTTTCCACGCGCTCGTACGGAAGAACTTCGGCTGCACTCACTTTATCGTCGGTCGCGACCACGCCGGGGTTGGGGATTATTACGACCCCTATGACGCTCAGCGAATCTTTTATGAATTCAAGGAAGGAGAACTCGGTATAACTCCAATGTTCTTTGAAAATGCATTTTTCTGCGTGTTGTGCGACGCGATGGCAACCAAGAAAACTTGTCCGCATCTGAAGAGCACACGAATAGCTCTCAGTGGCACGAAAGTGAGAGAACTCTTGCTTGAAGATAAACGAATCTCAGAAAAGGTAGTCCGCCCCGAAGTAGCAGAACTTTTGGCAGAGCATTATGCTATCGAGAAATCCAAAGGGGCGAGATAGGATGTACCTCCCGCTCCACATTAACCTGCGCGGGAAGAAAGTTTTGATCATCGGGTTGGGTAAGGTCGGGAAAAGGCGTGCTGAGAAATTGTTAAAAGCCGGCGCAAGCGTTACAGCCATTGATCGAAGGAAGGTGCGAGTCAAAAAAGGCGTGAGATTTATTCAAAAAAGTTTGCGGCGGAATGATATCCCATCCCTCAAAAAATATTTTCTTGTCGTGGCTTCCACCGATGATAAAAAATTGAACGCTGCTATCGCAAGAAACGCTAAACGAGAAGGTTGCTTAATTAACCGTGCTGACCTCTTTAAAAATGGGAATATACTCTTTCCAGCCGTTGTCAAAACGGGTGCGGGCATCATATCTTTCGCGACAATCGGAAGGAACCCGCGGCTGTCAAAGCAAATCAAGAAGGCGCTCAAACATGAGCTTCCCAAGAGCTAGACTGAGAAGATTAAGAAAAAGCGAAAAGATACGCGAGTTGGTAAGCGGGATTTCTCTCAACAAGCATGATTTTGTGTACCCAGTTTTCGTGAAGGAAGGATTGACTAGCAGAAGCGAGATACGCAGTATGCCCGGACAGTATCATCACTCACTGCGCGAATTGGGCAAATTCGCCGAGGAATGCGAAACCAATGGGGTGCTGGGAATGCTTATCTTCGGGACCCCAAGAAAAAAAGACATCTGCGGGAGCGGGGCGTACAATGTAAACGGGATTGCGCAAAGAGCCATCAAACGCGTGAAGGAAAAATCTGAACTCGTTGTCTTCACGGATGTTTGCCTCTGCCAGTACACGACGCACGGTCATTGCGGAGTGCTTACGAAACAGGGAATTGATAACGATCGCACGCTCAGGCTCCTAGCCAAAACTGCTGTATCCCATGCTCGCGCTGGAGCAGATTTCGTCGCCCCTTCGAGCATGATGGATGGGCAAGTGAAGACAATTCGTGATGCCTTAGATGCAAGCGGGTTCAAGGATGTGGGGATAATGAGTTATTCCACCAAGTTCGCCAGCTCCTTTTATGGGCCATTTCGAGAAGTGGTTGAGAGCAACCCGAAGCGCGTGCAGGGTTTGCCCTACCTCGCTGACCGAAGCACTTATCAAATGGACTTCCGGTCGCTTGAGCAAGCGATGCGCGAAATTTCGCTCGACGTGGAAGAGGGCGCAGATATCACCATGATAAAACCCGCTTTGCCCTACCTCGATGTGATCTGTGAAGCTAAGCGAAGGTTCGACCTACCGTTGGCCGCTTATCAGGTAAGTGGAGAGTATGCGATGATAAAGCTGGCGTGCTTGCGCGGACTGCTTGACGAAAGACGAGCCTTCCTCGAAACTCTGACCTCGATCAAGCGAGCCGGCGCAAATTTTATCATAACTTATGCTGCACTTGACGCTGCTCGGTGGTTAAGTGAGAGTTAGGGTTGGCACGCGGGGTAGTAAGCTAGCAATTCTGCAGACCCGAAGAGTGATAGAAAAAATGAAAACTGTGATTCCCAACCTTAAGGAAGAAATTAAGATAATCAAAACCAGCAGAGATTTGCGGCGAATTAAGATCAATTCAGGAGTTTTCGTGAATGAGATAAATCGAGCGGTGCTTCGGGGAAAAATTGATATTGGTGTTCATAGCCTCAAAGACCTGCCAACAAGAGTACCCCAAGGTCTTTCACTTGCCTGTGTGCCCGAGCGGCTTGCCCCAAACGATGCCCTCATCTCGCGCGGTGGTACCGGCCTTTACAGCCTGCCTAATGGAGCGGTGCTTGGAACTTCAAGCCCCCGGAGGAAAGCTGAAATCATCCACCTTCGTCCCGACCTGAAGTTCAAGGACATCCACGGTAACATCGACACCCGCATCCGAAAAATGGAGGAGGGATCCTATGATGGAATAATCGTCGCCCTCGCCGCTCTCCAGAGATGCGGTCTTCAGAAACTGGTGACTCAGCGCTTTGAACTAGACGAAATAGTACCCACGGCTGGCCAAGGAGCACTTGGGGTCGTTTGCAAACGAGACAGAGATTTTCTCGATAAAATATCGCAAATCAACGATGATGTAGCTTGGCGTGAAACGATGTGCGAGCGCACCTTCATGGAGAAACTAAGATTCGATTGCAAAACGCCTGCTGGAGCTGTTGCAAGGTTAATGGATGGTGAAATCGAGCTGATAGTCGTTATTCATAAAAACGGCAGGCAATTGCTGAAGCTAAGAGGGCAAGACCCTAAAAATCTCGGAATAAAAGCAGCGAAGATGGTATCGAAGAGGTGATATAATACATAACATCCGCTTGACCCATAAGGAAGTTGGTGTCGAAAAGATCCCTGAAGCGGGGCGTGCCATCAGAAATTTTGTCGTCACTCAGTCCATCGGCGATTATGTTGTTATACAAACTTGCAACCGAGCAGAGTTGTACTATCTTGATAGCACTTCTCAATCGCCTGATGGTTTCGTGTTCGAAAGCGGAACCGAGGCATTTCGACACCTTTTACGAGTAGCATGTGGTTTGGAATCGTTTGTCATAGGAGAAACGGAAATCCTAAATCAAATCAAAAAGGCTTTCGTGCTCGCCAGAAAAGAAAAGCATTGTTCAAGGAAACTTGCGAAGTATTTTATGAATGCAATTAAAGTCGGGAGAAAAGCCAGAAAACTTACAAAAATAAGTGTTGGTAAAGTGAGCACAGTCTCACTCGCACTTGAGTATGTCCAAGACTTGCTCGGCGATTTAACAAGAAAAAAATTTTTGGTGGTTGGAGCAGGCGAAACAGGCACAAAAGTTGCAAGGGCCCTCAAAAACATGAACGTTAAAAAAATGTTAATATCAAATCGTAACTATTACAAGGCTTTAAGATTATCTCGAGAAATAGCTGGTTCGGCCTATCATCTCTCGCGATTGAAAGACCTACTCAGAAAAGTGGATGTGGTCTTCTGTGCAACGAGTGCACCCCACCCAATACTTACTAAAAATAAAATTGAAGTGGCTAAACAAGAAATTATACTTGTAGACCTTTCAGTTCCACGAAATGTTGAAGAATCGATACGAGAGCTTGAAAATGTTAAACTAATTTCCTTTCGAGACCTTACCGAGAAATCTAACAGAAATATGAGTGAACGGAGAAAAGAAATTAGAAAAGTTGAGGAAATCATAGACTCTGAGCTCGCTAATAGAGATAATTTACGTGAACTTTACATTCACGCCGAACGAATAAGGAAAAAAGAGGTGAAAAAAGCTTTGCGTTTATTGACTACCAAAGATTCCGAAGAAGTTATCGAGGGGCTGAGCAAATCCCTCGTCAAAAAGTTGTATTACCCTTTGAGAAAACGTGCCACGAAAATTGAAATTACCACAAGAACTGCTGGAAAAACGCGAAAAAAGTGAAAAATATGGAAAAGAAAAAATTTGGTAAAGTGTATCTAGTTGGCTGTGGTCCAAGTAGTCCGGACCTTCTAACTCTTCGCGCCATTAAAATTCTGAAGAAAGCCGACGTAGTCTTTTATGACCGCCTCATAGACTCGACTGTTTTAAAATATGCTAGGAGAGCGAGGAAGGTGTATAGTGGAAAACACGGTGGTGAAGCGTGGAAACAGATTTATTTAAATAAACGCCTTTATCGAGAGGCTAAAAAGGGGAAAGTTGTTGTACGTCTTAAAAACGGCGACCCTTTTATTTTCGGTCGAGGGGGTGAGGAACTCCAGTATCTCCAGGGACGTGGCATCGAGGTAGAAGTCGTTCCCGGGCTTTCCTCAGCTCTCGTGTTGCCGGGAATTGCAAAAATTCCGTTAACCAAGCGAGATGTGTCTTCAAGCCTGACCATCGTGAGCGGTCGTGGGGCGGGCGGTAGGAAACCACGCTGGAGCGGATTAGGCAACACGGTAGTCGTATTGATGCCCCTTGAGAATTTGGGCTGGATAATCCGTAGGCTTCTCTCAGGAGGCAAAAATAGGATGAAACCTTGCGCGCTGATAAGCAGTGGGACGATGACAGAAGAACGAATATTTGTATCAACTCTAGACAAAATTGCTGACGCTGCGGAGCGCCTTAGGTTCAAACCGCCAGCAGTTTTTGTTGCTGGAGAGGTCGTTGGCGCCCTGCTCGACTTCAGAGGGCGACGTGTAGCAGCTTTCAGAGCGAGCAACGAGATAAAGCGGACCGAGAGACTGATTAAACGCACCGGTGGCGCCCCTAACGTCTTCGAGATATGTGATATCAATCCGGCCGATGGTACTCTAAAGCGGGCTAGTAAGCAGAAATGGGAGGCGCTTGTCTTCATGAGCACCAATGGGGTTCGATCGGGAGCAAAGTTCTTTGACTTAAAAACATGCGTAACCATCGCAGTCGGTAATAGGACGAAACGGGAACTCGAGCGCTTCGGTTGCAAGTCCATTATTGTTCCAAGAAAACAGAATGTGAAAAGTGTGGAAAAACTCTTGAAAGAGCAAAAGTGGCGTACGGTTCTAGCCCTCAGATCTCCGTTGGCTAAGGGCAAGCTTGCGAGCGCCGTCAATATCCCTGCTTACCATATCAAGTTCAAAAACCTTACCCGAACCGTAAACAGTTATATCAAAACAAAGGATGATTTCACCCTCCTGACGAGTGCTGGACTGCTCGAGCACTTACTGAAAGCGGCGGACAAACTCGGGCTCAGGCAGGACTTCGTGCGAAAAATGAATCGAACCTTTGTCATTTCGCTAGGCGAAAACATAACCAAATGCGCGTTGGGGAATGGCATCAAGGTAAACCACGAGCCCGAACATCCGACCCTTGATTCGCTCTTCAGAAGAGGTGGAATTAGATGAGGTCTCGCTCGCGTCGGCTTTACGAGAGGGCGAAGCGTTTGCTGCCGGGAGGTGTTGACAGCCCTGTGCGTACATTCGAGCCTCATCCATTCTTCATCGAGCGGGGCGAGGGTTCAAAAATTCGTGATGTCGATGGCAACGAGTATGTGGATTATTGCTTAGCCTATGGCCCCCTGATTCTTGGGCATCAACCACCAAGTGTGATGAAGGCAGTCAAGAAGCAAATTCAGAGAGGGATCCTCTTCGGCATCCCGAGCGAGCTTGAACTTGAGCTAGCAGAAAAAATTACTAAACACGTTCCATGCGCGGATATGGTGCGATTCGTAAACTCTGGAACCGAGGCGACGACGAGCGTCGTGAGGCTAGCGCGGGCCTACACCAACCGGGAAAATATACTCATCTTCGACGGCTGCTATCACGGGGCTAACGACCACTTTCTATTTGGAAAAAAGGGGCCGAAGAGCCCAGGTATCCCACACATGCTCAGGCGGAACACCCTTGTGGCCTCGTTTAACGACCTCACGAGTGTTGAAAAAATCGCGAGAAAAAACGAGCTCGCGGCAATTATTGTTGAACCGGTGATGGGTAACCTAGGGTGCATCCAACCAGCGGAGGGTTTCCTGAAGGGGCTACGGGAGATTTGCGATGAGCACGGGGCGCTGTTGATATTCGACGAGGTGATTACCGGCTTCAGGCTGGCTCTCGGTGGTGCCCAAGAGTTTTTCAACGTTGTACCTGAACTCGCTACCTTAGGAAAAATCATTGGAGGAGGCTTCCCAATCGGTGCATTTGTTGGTAATGCTGAAATTATGGAGCTGGTAGCACCTGCTGGCAAGGTTTACCATGCTGGAACTTTCTGCGGACACCCGGTCGCCATGGCTGCCGGGTTAGCCACCATTAAAACGCTAGAGAGGAAGAAAGCGATCGAGCGAGCGTGTAACTTTGCCCGCAAGTTGGCAGATACCTTAAGGCGCGAGCTCGAGCTACCCGTGAATCAAGTTGCGTCGATGTTTCAAGTGTTCTTCACTGAAGGAAATGTCAGCTCAGCCGATGACGCTAGGAAGTGCGATAAAGAGGCGTTTATGCGATTTCACTGCGCTTTGCTAAAAAATGGTGTCTTCGCCACGCCCTCGCAGTTCGAGTGCTGGTTTACCTCTGCCGCGCATACGAAAGATGATTTCGAAATTACGAAAAAAGCGATAACCATTGCTTCTAACGAAATTTTTAAAACAATGAACTCAAAATGTGGGTGATTTGAATGAAGCACACGTTAGAAATCCCAACCGACGATATCATGCGATTCACGGACAAGTACTCACTGGGAAGGGACAAGGGAATGGGCTCCCGGCACTTCCTGAGAATAAAAGTGCTCGCGGGCACGCTGACCTCTGAACAGCTTCGTGAGATTGCGCAGATGGCGGACGACTACAGCAAGGGCTATGCTGAGATAACTGACCGCCAAGACATTCAACTGCACTGGGTCCAAGGAAAGGACGCGCCGGAAGTCTTCACTCGGCTTGAAAAGCTCGGTTTCACCACAGACAAATGTGGCCAAGCTTTTCCTGGCGCACGTTATGGTGATGTGCGGAATGTCGTCGTTTGTCCGATTACTGGTGTAAACAAAAACGAACTCATTGATGTCTCACCTCTCGCCACGCAAATAAACGAGTTTTTCCTAGGTAACCGGAACTTCCTTGACATGCCAAAGAAATTCAAGATTTCTATCACGGGCTGCGAGCTTTGCTGCACTAAGCCAGAAATTCAAGATTTAGGTCTGTTCGCGGTAAAGCACGAAGGCAAGATCGGATTTGCGGCTCTCGTGGGCGGGTCGGTCGGCTCGACGCAGCCAGGACCAAGGCTCGCGAAGCCGCTGGGCGTTTTCATCAAGCCCGACGAAGTTTTAGAAGTGGCAAAAACGCTGGCGGAGATTCACCGTGACTACAGCAACCGTGAAAGCAAGACCAAAGCGCGGTTCAAGTGGATTGTCGACAGCTGGGGCGTAGAACGAGTGAGGGAGAAACTAGAGGAGAAACTTGGGAAGAAGCTTGAGCGATATGAGCTCAAACCAAAGATTAGTGGCGAGGAGCATATTGGTGTGCAAAGACAGAAAGACGACCACTATTTTATCAATATCCCACTAATCGGGGGAATCCTCTCGAGCGAGTTAATACGAAAGGTAGCTAATATTGCCAGCAAATTCGGGAGTAGTGAATTAAGACTCACTCCCTTCCAAAACTTAATTCTAATCAACATTCACAAGAAGAAGGTCGACGAGGCTTTAAAGCAGCTTGAGGGAACGGGCCTGCCAGTGAAGGGCACACCACTTCGCTGGACGACCATTGGCTGCGCCGCAGATTTCTGCGGGAAGTCAATCGAGCCCTACCCGAAACAGATGGCGAAGGAAATAGTTGATTACTTGGAGAACCGCTTCGGTGTTACGCTAAACGATTTGAAGCTAAAGTTGCTCGTAACTGGCTGTCCTAACGACTGTGGCTTGCGTGCAATAGGGAACATTGGATTGCTCGGTGTGCAGGTAAAGAAGAACGAGAGTAAAGAATTTTATAACATTTACTTAGGCGGCACCTTGGGCGCAAACGCGTCGCTCTCTGAACTCGTGGAGAAAATGCTAAAGCCAGAGCAGGTAAAAACAATGATTGAGAAGCTCGTCGTGGGGTGCCTGAAGGAAGGATTCAAAGACTTTGGGGAGTTCTGCCGCGCTCATAAGCTGGAAGAGCTGAAATTGATTGCGACCGAATAAGGTGATGGAGTGGCTGAAAAAGTTGGTTTAAAACCTGCCGGGAAGGGGCACTACACGATGGACGCTCGAGGATATACTTGCCCCTACCCTGAGCTCTTCGCGCGGAGAGCCTTAGAAAAACTTGCGTCAGGTGATGTGTTTGAATTCATTATCGACAACATGCCCTCCTGCGAGACGGTTCCAGCCGCTGCCAAGGAGCTAGGACACAAGGTATTAGAAGTCATGAAAATCGATGACACCAGTTGGAAAATCATCATCAAAAAAAGTTGAGTTTTAGGGAAACTTCTGTGGCCACCCGATCACCATGACCGCCGAACTGGCTACCATCGACACCTTCGAGAGAGCTAATGTTATCAAGCAAACAACTTAGCAAGGCAACGAAAATTCTTAAGCGCGAGCTCAAACTCTCCGTGAACCAATTGCATCAATGTTTCAGGTATTCCTCACCGAGAGAGAAGCCGGGTCGGCCGATGATGGCAAAAGCGTTCATGCCCTCCACCGCGCCTTGTTAAAGAGCGGAGTCTTCATCGCGCCCTCGCAGCTCGAGTGCTGGTTTACCTCTGCTGAACACGATAACAATGACCTCAAAATCATCCTGCTAGCCATAACAAATGCGGCTGGAGAAATTTCAAAATGATAAAACGGTCCCCCAGCTCAGCCAGACCACGCGAAAAATAACCACCCAAAAATAGCTAGATAGATTCATGAAGTTAATTTTCCCATTTTTCCTGACGATTTAGAGGCGTTCTACGCCGTTTTTTTCCTATCGCATAAGCGCGGCCAACAGGGCGAACACGGCGACCGCGAATCCCGCACCCACGTAAAACGTCACGTCAAGCCCACCAGCGACGAAGACCAGCCCCATCAGCATGGGACCCAAGGTCTGCCCCAGCCGCAAGACCGTTCCGTTTATCGACATGAACGCCGCGCGGTGCCTCATGGGTGCCAATCCAGTCAAAGAGGTCTGGAGACTAGGTATGTTCAAGCCGTGGGCGACCCCAAATATCATTGTGGGCACTAACAAAACTGCTAGGTTGGGGCAAAGGGTATCATTACCAATGCCAGGATGTACAAAGCGAAGGCGGTCTTGAGAAGCGTCTTCCACGAGTATGTTTTCGCTAACCTCCACAGCTGCGATGCTGTCACCGCTGTGGAGAAGGACATGCTCGTCATTATCAAACCTATCACGAGCGCGGGAGCTCCAAACGAATTCCTAATCAAAAACGGGAAATATGTCAAGTAGGAGCCGTAGAGAATGATGAAAGTTATGGCGCCAGCTGTGAAGAGCGCGAACGCCTGACGGTTCCTCATACTATGCCATACCCCCACCAGATACAACCTGAGCGGTTGGGTGTTCTTCGGCTCGGGATTTTTCAAAAAAAAGCAAGACAATGAATCCGATTGGGATGGCGACGAGAGAAAGGAGGAAAGGGTAGTACCACCCCAACATCGCGAGCGCCCCTCCAAGAGCCGGATAGCTCGCCGTCCCTACGCTCAGCACGCTTGCATTGTATCCCATGGCGGTCGCGCGCTCCCTTCCCGAGTAAAGGTCACCGATGAGTGTGATATTAAGTGAAGCGAGGGATGCGGCACCTATTCCTTGAAAGAAACTGAGGGCTAGCAGAATGTTGAAATCTCGTGCGAACGTACATGTGCCTCCAGCTATACCGAAGAGCATCAGCGATGGGATGAGAACCGTCTTCCTTCCCCATCGGTCAGCTAGTATACCCAAAATCGGCGTGAGTAGTACTCCAGGGAAGGTAAAAATCGTGATGAGCAACCCTACATCCTGTGTCGGGATATTCAGTTCCTGTGCCACCATCGGGAAAGCAAGGGTAATGCTAGCGACACCCAGGACGGCCATCAGGGTGATGCTGAATATGATTAGGAGGTTCGTTTCCCGGTAAAGTTTTCTTTCGCTCATAAACTCTCACTCGACCAAATGAAATTTCGATGCTACAAATTTAGGTCTATTGCAACACCGCTACGTAATCCCCGAGAGCTACCCGTTTTTCCACCACTTTCCTCACGATTGGGAACGTCACCAACACAATCGACAACCCAACGAGAAATCCAAAAACAACTCCTCAACCATTTTTGTAAAAAGTCAGGGGGGAACCAACGTGTATGTACGTGGGTATTAATGACACTAAAAATGCCATCGACACAAACATGAGAAACGCTGTTAAAACTGTCGCGTGTTTTTTACAGATTTTCATGTCCTCACCCCTCTAAATTTTTCACAAGTTGCTTAACTTTCTCCCTAATCACATTTCTAACTTCTCGGAATTTTTCTATGGACTTGCCATCTGGATCCTCAATGCCCCAGTCTTCGGCCTCAACCATCGCGCTAGGGCAAATGTCACTAACCACACACACCATGGTTATAACTCGACCAACATCGCCAAACATCTCAAAAGTCAACAGTTTTGGCTTCACTTGGCTGATATCGATTCCAACTTCTTTCATTACCTAAATCGCAAAAGGGTTTACACTATGGGCAGGTCTTGTTCCAGCGCTGCTCGCCGTCGCTATCTTTGACATTTGATTGAAAAATGCTTCTGCCATTTGGCTGCGACAGGAGTTCTCCACACACGAATAGAACTTTCAATACCCTCACCTAGCTGGAAACTTTGTCGATGACCGCAACGAATCCCTTCAAAATCATCGAAAGAGTCTCTTCGAACTTCTTCCTATCGAGGGCGACCTTCTCCAATCCATCGGGAAATTTAATCGTCAGAATCAAATCAAGCCAGTTCTCGCGAGGAATCACAGTGCTCTCTCCTCCCAGCCCCGCAAGCAGTTCCTCCGCCATCTCGATCGATTTTTGAGCCTCCTGCTCCGATTTGAACTTCAGAGGGTAGTGGATGATCGCCGTAGCCATGAGCCCCACTTCATCCTTGTTGAGGTAGAACCGGAAGACCTTCCCCTCGAATTCACCATAGAAGTGATCAGTGCTCTTGTCAAATCCTAGCTCGACGAAAGCCTCTTTCAAATGCTTCGGAACCTTGTCCATTACGCACCCGCAGAGTGCCGCCGTTAATGTAGGCTCAACCAACAAATTGACGAGTTTAACGAACTGATCGAACGGAATACCAATTGCGAGTTCATTCTCATTATAGCCAGCGATGTCCCTCGCTCCCCCGCATAACAGTGTCAGGTTCGGTCTTTTCTCTACGTAGGGTAGGGCCGTCACCTCTCCAGCTATAGCTGAGGCTTCACTCGTCATGCTTGCCTCAAGCCGCTTTCGGGTCGATCGGTGCAACACCTGCAAAATCTGCATCATTCGCGCTGGATCGGTTATCGTGATCACTACGTCTGGCTCTTGCTCGCTTTTCTCAAAAGGTGCCACTAAAACCGACTTCGTCCGAGCCGGTTTCACTCGAGGATAAATATCTACATACTTCGGCTCTGTGAACCCTAGAATCACTCGAGCGGTGAAGTTGTGAAGGTCGTTCTCGGTTATCAAGTAAGATTCGCCCTCATGCGCTGCTTTCCGGACGAACTCGCAGAATAGCGAGGGCGCCTTAGGCCGCGGGGCACTGATTTCCTCGTCTGAAATTTTTATCGCCACGGGACTAGTTGGGAGCTGAAAGAACTTCTTGAACTTTTTTGAAAGCTCCTCTAAACTTTTCACTTATTCCACCTCAACACCGTAAGCTCGAGCGATTTCGTAAAATGCATCGACGACTTTCTGGAGCTGCTCCTTGGTCAACCCATAAGTGTTGAGCTTCATCATCTTGGTCATCCCCGCGTGAATACCCGCAATTTTCCTTTTCTTGAGTTCCTCATACAGGAAGAAACCTCTCCGCGGGTGTTTCTTCGCGACTTTGTGGAAGGACGGAGTTTCAAAGGCTACCAATGTATGTTGTCGTGGGCGCTCCCCAAGTTGGTGGAAGTCTTTAATGCGTTCGAACTCCTTGACCAACCACCTAACCTTTTCCACCTCCTCATCCCAACGCTTGACCCGCTCGACCACATGTGGAAAACTCGCCATCAACGTCGCGATGGGGGCACCAAAGACCGGCGGGCACCCAAAAAGGTAGACATCTTTCTTGGTGAAAGCACGACCACTCCATGGCCCCTTAATCGTCGAAGTTCGGAATACCTTTCCCGAGAACTCATAGGTGGTGGCGAGCATTCCAATAGGACCACTCGATGACCACGACTTATGCCCACTACAAACCAAGAAATCAACCCCCAGTTTCTTCCCATCGACAGGCATCACGCCCGCAGTATAAGCAGCGTTGAGAATGTAGGGCACTCCGTATTCCTTCGCTATCTCCCCTACCCCAGCGGCATCGACGAGGTTCCCGTAACGGTAGTCCACATGCGTGAGCAAAATTGCCGCTGGAAGCTCTCCTGTTTCCCGCTTGACCTCCTCAATCTTCGCCGCGTAATCATCGATTTTTATTTTGAATTCGGGATATCCTCCGTGAGGCACTTCAACTATTTTGAGGCCGTTAACTTCAGCTGCGATATAGGTGGTGTAATGCGCAAGCGAGTCAATCACAATTGTATCGCCTGGCTCCGCGATTGACTTGAAGATTGCCTGCTTTGCGCCCCGAGCTCCAGGCGTGAATTGGACTTCATCCATATTCAAGAACTTTGCAACATCACTTGCAAAATCTAAAATAGGCGGCGTTTTTACTAGGTCTATACGGCTCTCAAGACAGAGGTCGCAGGTGCTGTATCCATCGCCGAAGGAAAGCAAAGCCTTTCTGGACTCGGGCGGCAACACACCACCGCGTTGGATGGGATGGACGTTAATCCAACTCTCGTCAACCACCCGGCGAAGGTTTTTGTATTTATCGACATTTATTTTAACCATTAACTCACCTTTGAAAAACATTCACAGGTTATAACCCTAAATAACCTTCTTTATAAATTGGGAGTAGTTGGTTAATATGGCCGAAGAACTCACCGATCGATTGCTTCGCCAGCCCCCGACGACCGTGGTAGATTTAGTGATGACCGCGAATGGGCTGAAAACTGGCTCAGAGATTTTGCGAAATCAACGAGATGAAGAGCTTGAGCGGATTATCAAGGAAATGGGATTAATCTATGAGTGGAAAGACGGGTTCTATCTTGTTGCTTGCTCGAAGGAAGATATAACCAAGCAGGTACCGACTCGGTCTCGCGCGGACAGTGGTTCGGCATCCCCGAGTGCTATATCCAGAACTATCAGGGAAAAGACAAGGAGGAGCTTCGAAAGCGGCTCACGCTCGAGGAACTCGAACTCCTCGAACGGAGCGAGGGCGTGCCTGATGAGTTCTACCTCTGATCGATGGGTTACATCCCATGCAACATGAGGTGCAAACACACTTTAGATCGTGGGCAAAAAACGCGCGCTGCGCTTGACCAAATTGACTCACGCCTCTGGCAAAAGTTCAGAAATTTCCACATCCACCGAAGACTCGCAGAGTACGGCGGAGAAATCAGAGTGGCAGAAAGGCGAAAATAGAATCTGATATTTTAAATATTCATGCCTCCGATATAACAGCGTGATACCGCGATGACAGATAAGATGAAAAAGATTCTGGTCACAGCTGCTTTAGTTCTCTTGATATTAATAGCGGGCGACTCAATAGTAAAAAACCTGACTAAAAAAGATATGTCACCCGCTACACCCGCCTACCTGCGCGGTTTCGCGTACAACAGCTATGACGACATGACGCAATTTTTAGATCACATGAAAGAGGGCAACAGCGTCATGGCTTGGTACGGCGATTGGGACGATGGTGGGCCCGGTGGAGTAGCACGTACGGTCACAGATGACGCAAATCAAAGCAACCTCATCCCGCTTGTGATATTCCAGTTCTTCCATCAGGATAACGGTCAACTTCTCCGCCCCCTTGATAACGCAAATAGAACGAACTATAAGGAAATTGCGGAGAATTACGCATGGGAGCACCATCCGAGATGGTTGGGATTGGGTATAGAGGTTAACATATTGTACGAAAAAAATCCCCAAGATTTCTATGAATTTGTCTCATTTTACAACGAGGTCTACGATGCCGTGAAGGCGAAGTCTCCGGAAACAAAAGTTTTCACAGTATTCCAGCTTGAGGCGATTAAAGGTCTTAGCGGTTTGTCCGGGTCGCACCAGCAGGCGTGGCAACTCATAGATGATTTCAAGCTTGACGCAGTTGGGTTCACGACATACCCTGAGCTGGTGTTTAAGAAACCGAGCGAAATCCCGGACAACTACTACACAGAGATAGCATTGCACACCAGCAAGCCCATCTTATTTACCGAGATTGCATGGGCGTCCGCGCCGCTGAACACTGCGTGGGATGCCGATACCACGGCCAGCACACAGGCCGAATTCGTCACGAAGTTCTTTAACTTCACAAGAAGTCTCAACAAAGAACTCGTCGTGTGGCCGTTCATGCACGACTTGCCCGCCAGCTTTGGTATATTCAAAAAAATGGGGTTAAGAACAGCTAATGACGTGGCCAAGCCCGCGTGGGATGTCTGGGCTAGCTCTTGAGTAGAAGAGCGCTTACCTATCACCTCTAAAAAATGAATAATCGGAGGTCAAGCCCTAGCGCGAGGCGAAATAACCCCGCCAGCGTCAATTTCGCTGCATCGTGCTGGGGTTCTTTCAGATATAACTGCGAGGAATGATAATCCTTTTAAAGTATAACTAGATATTTAACTAGGTTTGAGGTGTTAAAATGGGCAACGTGACCGGATTGAGGTGCCGAGAATGCGGCGAGGTTTATCTTAAAAAACTTGTCCACGCCTGCAGTCTGTGCTTCGGCCCACTCGACGTCACCTACGATTATGGGAAAATTGCCGAGGTAGTGTCGAAAGAATCAATCGCCTGTGGCCCCCCGACCCTTTGGCGCTACCGAGATCTCCTGCCCATCGAGCAATATGCCTCAATAGTCGACATAGGCGTAGGTTTCACCCCGTTACTGCGAGCCGATAACCTCGCTAGTGAGCTTGGTCTCAAAGAAGTTTACGTGAAGAACGACTCGGTCAATCCTACCTTCTCTTTCAAGGATCGACCATCAAGCATCGCGGTTTCTAAGGCGATCGAATTCGGCTCTCCCGCAGTGGGTGCTGCTTCGACGGGCAACCTCTCGGGAGCGATGGCTGCCCATGCTGCTAAAGCTCGCCTGCCATGTTTCATCTTTATCCCCGAGGGCCTAGAAATCTCAAAGGTCGCTCAAACGCTCTCATACGGCGCCCACATCATCGAAGTCAAGGGCACTTACGACCAAGCGAACCGGCTTGCCACAGAAATAGCCCTTACGAGCAACATCGCCTTCGCAAACATCAATGTTCGCCCTTACTATGTCGAGGGCTCGAAAACGCTGACGTTCGAAGTCTGTGAACAGTTAGGCTGGAAAGCGCCCGAACACATCATCATACCTGTTGCTTCGGGAGCTCTTCTTCACGCTGCTTGGCGAGGGCTCAAAGAGCTTGAGGAAGTCGGGCTCATCGATAATTGGAGTACCCGAATCTCCGCAGCACAAGCTGAGGGCTGTTCTCCAGTAGTTCAAGCTTTACTGAAAGGAGCTAGCGAGATAAAACCCGTCGAGAAGCCAGACACTACTTGCAAATCGCTTGCCATAGGCGACCCCGCCGATGGGTACTACGCCATCCAAGCCGTACGAGCCACCAAGGGCTCAGGCAGGAATCCTAACGACAAACAGATTCTCGAAGGCGTCAAACTCCTAGCCAAGACGGAAGGTGTATTCACCGAGCCCGCGGGTGGAACCGTCGTTGCTGCACTCAAACAACTTGTTGAGGACGGCGAGGTTGAGCGCGACGAACAAGTGGTACTCTACATCACTGGTAACGGGCTGAAGACGCAGGAAAGCATTGCCTCTGCGCTTCCCAAGACTCACCGAATTGAGCCAGCAATCGAAAGTTTTAGGGGGCTAGTCAACAAACTTCAAACTCCCGGAGTAAAATGGTTGGAGGGGATGTAAAATGGTGAAAGTAAATGTGAAATTTTCGGTGATGTTCAAGGACGCGACAGAGACCACTACGACCACTGTGGATATGGCGGGTGAGACGGTAAAGGATCTCATTGACACCCTGATCAAACAGTTTGGACCGCAATTTGGCGAGCGAATACTAGATGCGAAGACGGGCGGAGTCTGGAGGTTCGTCAACATCTTCGTTAACGGCAAGGATATCCGGAACCTACAGGGGGTCGACACGAAGCTTGAAGAGGGGGCCGAGGTGAGATTGATCCCTGCGGTCGCGGGCGGTAGCGAGTTTCTCGGCTTCACTCAGGACCAAATCGTGCGCTACAGCCGACAGATAATTTTGAAGGAAGTCGGCGGCAAGGGGCAGCGAAAGCTCCTGAACTCGAAGGTATTGGTCGTGGGTGCTGGGGGCCTCGGCTCGCCCGCCTCCCTCTACCTCTCTGCGGCAGGCGTAGGAAAGATTGGAATCATCGACAGCGACAAAGTCGACCTGAGCAACCTCCAGCGGCAGCTCCTCCACACGAATGACGACATCGACCGACCGAAAATCGAGTCAGCCAAAGAGAAACTCTTAAAGATAAATCCTGAGATAGAAGTCATCACCTATAATGAGAAGCTTACCACTGATAACGCTTTAAACATCGTCGGGGAATGGGACTTCGTGCTCGACGGAAGCGACAACTTTCCCACAAAATTTCTCATAAACGACGCCTGTGTGCTTAAAGGTGTTCCACTTTCCCATGGTGGTGTCCTGCGCTTCACGGGGATGACGACAACTATCCTTCCCGGCAAGGGGGCCTGCTATCGCTGCCTGACGCCCGAAGCTCCCCCTCTTGGGATGATCCCGACCTGCCAGGAGGCCGGGGTGCTGGGAGCGGTACCAGGCGTGATTGGGACGATCCAAGCCACAGAGACTTTGAAATACCTGCTCGGCGCCGGTAATCTCCTAGTCGGACGCATCCTCTTCTTCGACGCGCTCGAGATGTGCTTCGAGGAGTTTGAGCTAAAGCGAGACCCCAAGTGCCAAGTCTGTGGAAACCAACCTATTATCAAGGATCCATCCCAAGTGGACTACGGCCATGTCTGCGAGGTGCGATTCTGATGGTTGAACACAAGGTCAACCAAAAAATCGACATTCGTGGTGATGTCTGCCCCTACACCTTCGTCAAGTCCAAGCTCGCCCTTGAGGGTCTCAAGAGCGGTCAAGTATTGGAGGTAATCGTCGACCACACTCCCGCGACCGAGAATGTGCCACGTAGCATGGAGGCCGAGGGACACAATGTGCTCGAGGTCGCAAAGATAGGCGAGCACGAGTGGCGAATTGTTATCCAGAAGGCCTAGTGGGTCTCGATTTCCAGCTCTTCAACTTTGCTTTTTTTCAAAATGTATGCTTTTCGTTCTAAAACCCGGTCCTTCACCACGCTCAAAATCAGCCACGCTACCTCCGGCCATAAATTCATTATCTCTGCATCACGCGCACTCACATAAGCATGAATGTTAGGGTGGGAGTGGTATATCCCAACAAGCTCGAACCCACTCCGCTCCGCGCGGTCGACCGCCTTAAACACGAATTCAGGATCTGCCTCGAACGCAACGGGGGATCCGAGCACGTTCTCTGCTTCGACGGCTTCCTCGACCTCAATTACGTCCTCGCTGGACTTGCCGAAAATCAGACCACAGCACTCGTAGGGGAAATTCTTCAGCGTGTGGGCCTCGATCGCCTTTAGGTCCTTGGGTTTTAGCTTGAGCTTCATCCGCCCCCCCAACTAACTCACAGTCTTGCTAAAAATAGCTCGTTTTGAGTTATTCAGATGACGTCTACTAGACCTGCTCCCGCCATAAATATCTCAAAGGAACCATCAGATTTTGTAAGTTTTGGTTTACACGCCTCGCGGTTTAAGGGAACGTTTGTTCTACTAAGCCTAACCTAGCGGATTTCTGAGATACCTCAATAGGTACTCCTGACCTGATGCTCTCAACCTTTTCCCGATTAACTTCTTTAACTCGGGAACGCACTCGCCAGTCTTGGCTGAAATCGGGACCAAAATGTCGAGCCACTGACGCCATGGAAAAGACATGCCAAGCTTCTCGCAAATGTTATCGAACACTTCATCGCGCTCCTCAGGGTAAATGAGATCGATCTTGTTCGCGACAACGATTGGACGGAGTTCAAGTTCCTGCAAAAACTGAAACATCTCAACGTCTACGGGTATCTGGCCCCGCCGTTCCCACCGTTCTACAATCTCGCCGAAAGCACGGGCATCGAGCACCTCAAGTGCAAAAATAATCCTTCGCCTATTTCGCTCCAAGTAGCGCACAATACTCGTCTTTATTCCTTCCTGCCTTTCGCGACTGACGCCCACCATAAAACCAAAGCCCGGCATGTCAACCAGCTCAACCTCACCGTACCGATAACGGTAAGGTCTACGCGTCACCCCGGGCCGCTTGCCCACTCGAACCCGCTTTCCCGTGAGCTGCCGAATTACGCTCGACTTCCCGACGTTCGAGCGGCCGACTAACACAATCTCCATCTTTACCCAATTACCACTATGACCACTAAACTATAGCAATTTATATGAATGTATATTCATATCTTAGCAGATGAAAATATGGTCGAAAGAAGATTGGGCGTATTCGAGAAATACCTTACAGTCTGGGTCATCGCCTGTATAATCGCTGGTATAGTTCTAGGTAGGTTCCTTCCCACGTTAGCTCAAACTCTCAGCAATATTCAGTACGCCAACGTTTCAATCCCGATTGCGATTTGCCTTTTCTTCATGATTTATCCGATAATGATTCAAATCGACTTCAAAAAGGTAATCCAAGCTGGGAAAACCCCAAAACCCGTTGGGATAACACTGTTCGTGAACTGGCTAATCAAACCTTTCACCATGGCCTTCTTTGCTTGGCTCTTCATGTCAGTGATTTGGGCCCCGTTCATAACTCCTCAGATGGCCTCACAGTACGCGGCGGGAATGATACTTTTAGGTGTCGCCCCGTGTACAGCGATGGTGCTGGTCTGGAGCTATCTCTCTCGAGGTAACATGGGGCATACGCTGGTGATGGTCGCCATAAACTCTCTGATTATGCTAGTACTCTATGCACCCCTCGGAGGATTTCTGCTTGGCGTTGCACAGATTCCGGTTCCGTGGATTACGATTGCGTTTTCCGTTGGAGTTTACGTAGGATTACCGCTGGTGGCGGGCTACTTCTCACGGAAGGAACTCCTGCGAAGGAAGGGGCGCGAGTGGTTCGACGGTTTTTCTTCCCGCCTCCACTACGTCTCAATCATCGCCTTACTCATCACACTCGTGGTGCTATTCAGTTTGCAAGGGGATGTAATCATTCAACAACCACTGGTCATCGCAATGATCGCTCTGCCCCTGATGATCCAGACTTTCCTGATATTCTGGGTGAGCTATGGTATATCCAAAGTAGGGGGACTGACATACGAGGATGCTGCGCCTACATCGCAAATAGGCGCGAGCAACCATTTCGAAGTTGCGATTGCTGTGGCAACGGTGCTCTTTGGCCTCAACTCTGGAGCCGCGCTCGCGACTGTAGTGGGGGTTTTGATTGAAGTCCCCATCATGCTCACGCTAGTGAAAATATGCCTTCGAACCCAACATTGGTTCCCGAAAAATGGAGCGAGTAAAATTGACTGATGGACAACTTCGATTACTCAAATGCGTGGCAGATGAAACGAGATTCCAGATTCTCCTAACATTGAAAAAGGGCGAGCGTTGCGTGTGCGAGATTATGGACGAACTCAACAAGGAGCAATCGTTAATATCACACCATCTGCAAGCCCTACGTAAGTGCGGACTAATCGATAGACGGCGCGAGGGAAAAAAGATAATGTACCGACTTTCGGACCCTTCGATTTTGAGATTCTTGGAAGATATCAAGGAACTATCCAAGAGACTCTACTGAGCACTTCAGCACTAGTCGCTTGCACCGGGCGGAAAAATCGCGACCTCGTCCTTATGCTTGAGCTTCGTGTGAATCCCGCGGATATGTTGAATCTTTCGGCCGTTAAGCAAGATGTTGAAATTCTCCTGAAGCTCCCCCGTTGTCGGGTCAAGGAGCATTTCTACCACCCGAGGATGACGCCGGCTGAGCTTCATGAACAAGGCATCAACAGTCTCGTCCTCGCCAATCGAAACTTTTATCGTACTAGTGCCAGCCTTCTCGCGCAGTTCACCGTGCAACTTTACTACCACTTCCATCTATACAATCCCCGCTATTTCCACACCCGAAGGCTCAACTGTAGCGATGGAGGGCGAACACTAAAAGGTTTTCGGAGGCAAAGCACGATTTATTTACGTTGCCCTCCCGCATTCGACCCAAAACACCTCAAACCTTTTATGCCAACTTTATAAACAACAAGTGGTGAGGAAATGAAAGCCGTGCTCGCTTACAGCGGAGGGCTGGATACTAGCATCGCGATTCGTTTACTCCAAGACAAGTACAAGGCCGATGTCATCACAGTTTCAGTTGATGTCGGACAGGATCCCAAGGAGCTAAAGGAAATAGCAGCAAAGGCGAAACAGCTAGGTGTTATTAAACACATTCACGTCGATGCGCGCAAAGAATTCGTCGAAGATTATATCTTCCGCAGCATCAAAGCGAACGGGCTCTACGAGGGGTATCCTCTCTCTACAGCTCTCGCCCGTTATCCAATCGCGAGCAAACTCGTTGAGGTCGCACGCAAAGAAAAGGCCGACGCCGTGGCACACGGTTGCACAGGTAAGGGAAACGACCAGTTTCGCTTCGATACAACCATTGCAATCAAAGCCCCCGAACTCAAAATCATTGCGCCAATTCGAGAACTTAATCTCGATCGGAAGTGGGAACTCAAGTATGCGAAAAAACAGAACATCGCCCTCCCTAAAGTAGGTAAGTCCTATAGCATTGACGAAAATCTATTGGGACGATCCATTGAGGGAGGTGTGCTCGAAGACCCCTCACATGCTCCACCTGAAGAGATTTACGTGCGTACTCGCCCACCCGAAAAAGCTCCCCCCAAACCACGCATCATTGAAATCGAGTTCAAGAAAGGTGTGCCGATTGCTATCGATAAAAAACGCATGGACGGTATCCAACTCATCACCAAACTAAACAAGATAGCTGGCGAGTACGGCGTCGGTAGAATCGAACTCATCGAAGATAGAATCCTCGGGCTGAAGGCGCGGGAGAACTATGAAGCACCGGCAGCTACTGTCCTGATACAAGCTCATCGAGCGCTTGAACAACTCGTGCTGACGAAACAGGAACTGGCATTTAAGCAAATAATCGACCAAACTTGGGCGGACTTGGCGTACAGTGGGCTATGGTTCGACTCTCTACGCGAGGACTTAGATGCTTTCATCGATAGCACGCAAAAGAGAGTTACTGGCAAGATAAAGGTTGAACTCAACCGCGGCAACTCGCGCGTGGTGGGCCGCAGCTCACCGTACTCCCTCTACAACAAGGGACTTGTTTCATTTGAGCGCTACGGCTTCGACCAGCGCGATGCTATCGGAGTTATAAAATTCCACGCACTTCAGAGCAAGATCCTACACAAGAAGAAGGGTGATTAGGTGCTTCGCCGGGGACGCTTTGAGCAAGAAATGGACCCTCTGGCTAGCGAGTATATCTCCTCGATGGAAGCTGATGCTAGGATTTTCTACTCGGTCGTGCAAATCAACATGGCCCACACAATTATGCTCGCTGAGCGCAAGATTATCGACAGCGCAGACGCGGCTGCCATCCTCCAAGCGCTCTACAAGCTTCACGAGCAAGGCGTTAGTGGGTTGGACCTTCGCCCAGAGCTCGAGGACATTCATATGGCAGTTGAGGATTTTGTGACAAAAGCGACGAGCGAAGAAGTTGGAGGCAAGCTCAACACTGCGAAGAGCCGCAACGACCAAGTCGCCACGGCAATCCGTTTGACTCTGCGCAAGAACCTACTAGATGTTGAGGATAGTCTATTAGAACTAGTAAGTACCTTGGTCGCACTCGCCGAAAAAAATATCGATACGATAATGCCCGGCTACACTCACCTCCAAGTGGCTCAACCCACCACCTTCGCGCACCACCTCACCGCCTACTCTTTCGCCTTTCTACGTGATATCGATCGCATCGAACAGGCCTATGAGGTCACGAACTCATGTCCAATGGGAGCCTGTGCGTTCGCGGGAACGAGCTTCCCCATCGATCGTTTGCGGGTGGCGCACATATTGGGTTTTAAGCGTACCGACGAGAACACCATGGATGCCGTCAGCTCACGCGATTTCGCCTTGCAGGTTATGAGCGCCCTAGCAATCGCAATGGTTAATCTCAGCAGGCTGGCCGAGGAGCTCGTGCTCTGGAGTTCGGAGGAATTCAACTTCATCGAATTGCCCGAGGAATTCGCGGCGACAAGCAGCGCCATGCCACAGAAGAAGAACCCAATCGTGGCCGAACTTGCGCGCGCGAAGGCTGGGCGTGTCTTCGGGAACCTCTCAGGGGCCTTTGCGGTGATGAAGGCCATCCCCCAATCTTATAACCTCGACCTTCAGGACTTAACGCCCTCACTGTGGAATTCCGTCGACGAGGTGAGGAATGGCGCGAAAGTGATGGCAAAACTAATCAGCGCAGCCGAGCCGAATCGAGAACTCATGCGCAGGCGGGCAGAAGGAGGATTCGCGACCGCGACCGAACTTGCCGATGCGCTTGTGTGGAAGGGGTTGGCCTTCAGGGACGCTCACACAATCGTTGGAAGACTAATTGCCCGCGCAACCCAAGAGGGCCGGGCTTTAGGAGAGCTGAAAATAGAGGACCTACAAGCAGCATCGAAAGAAGTTTTCGACAAAGAGGTTCAACTAACGCCCGAGGAGCTGAGAGAAGCTCTCGACCTCAACAAATGCATTGCTGCTCGGAAACTACCTGGT
Source organism: Hadarchaeota archaeon (SeqCode) (assembly GCA_964514965.1). Classification (GTDB taxonomy): domain Archaea; phylum Hadarchaeota; class Hadarchaeia; order Hadarchaeales; family Hadarchaeaceae; genus DG-33. The sequence goes on from CAZETV010000001.1 coordinate 704,432, forward strand.
GGCCCCGCGCCAAAAGCTGTTAAAAATCAACTCAAGTTAGTAAAGCGAGGAGCAAAACACCGCGCAAAGATTACGCGCACCCGAAGGCGAGCAATCACAAAAGCAGAAGTAAAGTTATTGAAGGAAGCCAAGAGGCGTTCGCGATGAAAATCACGGCTGCGGTAGTTGGAGCATCAGGTTACACGGGAGTAGAACTCTTCAGGCTGCTCGCCGGCCACCCCGAGGTAAGTCTCATTGGAGCCTACGACATCCAAAACGTCGGGAAACTCGTGGGTGATATCCATCCAAATCTTCGTGGAATAGTTAATCTAAAAATAACTGAACCCGACTACATGAAAATCGGAAAGCAGGCCGACGTCGTCTTCGTGGCTACTCCGCACCGTGTCGCGATGAACTTTGTGCCAGAGTTGCTCAAGGGGAAAGCAAAGATAATTGACCTTAGCGCGGACTACCGACTCGATGACGTTAAAGTGTATGAGCGATACTACACCAAGCACAAGAGTCCAATGGTCAAAGGAGTTTATGGGATACCTGAACTTCACCGCGCAAAAATCAAGCGTGCACGCCTCGTCGCAAATCCGGGATGCTATCCGACAGCTGCAATTCTGAGCTTGGCACCGCTAGTCAAACAACACCTGATTGACCTCGACCACATCGTAATCGACGCTAAGACTGGAACCTCCGGTGCGGGGGCTACACCCAGTGAGGTGACTCATCATCCATTAGTATGTTCAAACATTCGAGCTTACGCCGCGACCACCCACCGCCACGCCCCTGAAATCGACCAAGAGTTGAGCAAGCTGGCTGGAGAAAAGGTCAAAGCCCACTTCACACCTCATCTTATCCCAATCGTACGAGGAATCCTCTCGACAGCACATGTCTTCCTGAAAAAGTCGACTGTTAAAAAATCGTTACTTGGCCTCTACCAAAAGTTCTACGCCAGCGAGCCCTTCGTGCGGATACTTGAGGAACTACCGCAGGTGAACTTCGTGGCTGGATCAAACTACTGCAACATTGGATTCGAACTCGACGCGACGAGCAATCGACTCGTCGTGGTTTCGACTATCGATAATCTCGTCAAGGGCGCCTCGGGACAGGCTATTCAAAACATGAATCTGATGTTCGGATTTGATGAAACAAAGGGATTAGAGGCCCCAGCGTTACGGCCATGACAGCTTTATGGTCGAAACTAGTAAACCCTGCGCGAAAAGATTAAAGTTGTCCTCGTACCTCTTTTATTGGTGTTCGCATGATCACTGTGCTTGAGGGCGGTGTAACAACGGTTCCTGGATTCCTAGCGGCTGGCGTGCGAGCTGGGATCAAACGCCGCGGACTTGACATGATGTTACTCGCGAGTGAAGATGGACCGATTACATCCGCGGGGATCTTCACCACAAATTTAGTGAAGGGCGCCCCGGTGCTCGTTACAATGAAACACATAAAAAACGGAACGCTCGGAGCGATAGTCGTGAATTCGGGAAGCGCGAACGCGTACACTGGTAAGCGGGGGTTGCGGGACGCGCTTCGGATGACTCGCCTCGCGGCGCACCTGCTGAAACTCCGCACAAATGATGTTGCCGTTGCATCGACTGGCATAATAGGATTACACTTGCCCATGCGGAAAATAGAGACTGGAATCCGTGCGGCCGTCGAAGAACTATCGAATTCGCGAGAGGCAAGCCTGAGCGCAGCTAAGGCAATCATGACCACTGACACCACACCCAAGGAAATTGCCATCCGGGTCGACCTCGAGGATGGAACACCTGTAACTATCGCGGGTATGACAAAAGGTGCCGGTATGATTCGCCCAAATCTACGAACCGCAACAATGCTCGCATTTATCGTCACAGATGCCGTGGTGAGCTCTGCAGCACTCAAGGCAGCACTTCAAAACTCGACCGATCAGAGTTTCAATATGATTAATATCGACAACGAAACAAGCACCAGTGATATGGTGCTCGCGCTCGCGAACGGGCGCGCAAAAAATCGTCCAATCACTCTAAAGCGCCAAGATAAACAGTTTCAGGCAGGGCTCGATTATGTACTTACTGAACTTGCGTGGATGATCGCCAAAGACGGGGAGGGCGCATCGCATTTAATCGAGGTCCAAATTAAAAACGCCCGCAACCGAGAGGACGCACGCCGCGCCGCCCTTGCGATTACGGGGTCGAATTTAATCAAAGCTGCTATCTTCGGACGCGATCCCAACTACGGTCGTATAATCGCTGCCCTTGGTTATTCGGGAGCGTCGTTTGACCCTTCAAAACTGAGTTTAGAGCTAGTCAGCGATCGAGGCCGCGTTAACTTAGTCGTGCACGGAAAACCTAAAGCAAAGCGAGCGTTCAAGCGGGCGCGTGACATCATGCGCAGCAAAGAAATCGAAATCCACGCTGATCTCGCCGCCGGAAAAGCCTGTGCTACCGCCTGGGGGTGCGACCTAACTTATGACTATGTACGCATCAACTCGAAATACACGACCTAGTTTGGATTATCTTTAAGAACATGTAATTTAATGAAATCAATTTAGGATGAAAATGCAAGACCGCGCCACAATATTGCTCGAGGCCCTGCCTTACATCCAGCAATTCCACGGCAAGACGATAGTTATCAAGCTCGGCGGAAGCGTGATGGGAAAAGAAAAACTGCTCGATGCCATGCTCCGCGACATCGTGCTCCTAAGCTACGTTGGCATGAAGATCGTGATCGTACACGGCGGCGGACCTGAGGTAAGTGAGGAGATGCGCAAACTGGGGAAGAAGCCGAAGTTCGTCGAAGGGCTCCGCGTGACTGATGAGAAAACGATGGAGATTCTGCATGAGCAGCTCGCGGGAAAAATCAATAAGGAAATCGTGCTGGGGATAAACAAACATGGAGGGCGTGCGGTGGGTATCTCGGGTATGGACGGGAATTTCATTCGTGCTCACAAACTCCTCTACAAGACCACGACGAGCAAAGGGCGAGAGGTCGAAGTAGATCTTGGGTTGGTTGGTGAAGTCGAGCAGATAAATCCAACCGTCATAAACTATCTCGTGGGCACAGGATACATTCCGGTGATAGCTCCGATAGGCATAGACGCAGAAGGGCGCAGTCTGAACATCAATGCCGACGTCGTGGCTGCCGAACTCGCAGACGCTATGCATGCAAAAAAGCTCATTCTGCTCACTGACGTTATAGGCGTAATGCGCGACCCGAAGGATGAAAAAACACTCATCTCACAGCTAACTGCTGAGGAAACACAGAAGCTCATCCAAGAAGGAATCATAAAGAAGGGTATGATCCCAAAGATTGAGGCCTGTCTGCGGGCCGTGCAGGGGAGCGTGGAGCGCTCTCACATTATCTGCGGCACCGCGCCTCACGTGCTTTTGCTTGAAATTTTGACCGAAAGCGGTATAGGCACAATGATTGAACGAGGCAAGTAAATGCAGCGCATCAAAGAACTCGATGAGCGCTACATTGCAAGTACCTACAGACGCCAACCTTTAGCAATTGTAAAGGGCCGTGGGATGTTCGTCGAGGACATTCAGGGAAAACGTTACTTAGATTTCGTGGGGGGGATAGCGGTCTGCTCTTTAGGATACTGCCATCCAGCCCTAGTCAAAGCAATCTCCACTCAAGCAAAGAAGTTAATGCACACATCAAATCTTTATTATATCCAACAACAAGCAGAGCTAGCAGCATTGCTCGCACGTGTCGTCCCAAAGGGTATCAACAAGTTTTTCTTTTGCAACTCTGGCACAGAAGCTATCGAGGGTGCATTCAAGCTCGCGATCAAACACACCAAACGTCAGCGTATTATCACTATGCAGGGCTCCTTTCACGGCAGGACGGCAGCTAGCGTTGGCGCTACATGGAAATCCAGTTACCGTGAGCCATTTGAGGCCCTCATCCCCAAAATCTTCGATTTCGTGCCTTTCAACGACCTGGCTGCTGTAGAGCGAGCGATGGGCGAGCAAACGGCTGCTGTAATCGTAGAGGCAATTCAGGGCGAGGGCGGCGTAAACTTGCCATCCAACGATTACCTGCCAGGACTACGAAAACTATGCGATGAGCATGGAGTACTCTTAATCTGCGACGAGGTTCAAACTGGAATGGGGCGCACGGGTAAATGGTTCGCGTGCGAGCACTGGAGTGTGGAACCTGATGAACTCACAATGGCGAAGGCGCTTGGCGGCGGTTTTCCAATCGGGTGCCTCAGCGCTAGAGCTGAAGTGATGGAGTCTTTTTCGCCAGGTGACCATGCTTCAACTTTTGGCGGGAATCCCTTGGCATGTGCGGCTGCAAAAAGCGTGATAAAAACTATGATGAAGTTAAAGCTCCCCCAACGAGCCACGAAAATTGGTGAGTACTTCAAAAAGCGCCTGAATGAACTCGCAGACAAACACGAGTGCGTGCAAGAGGTGCGAGGGCTCGGGCTAATGCTTGCGATGGAACTCTCCACCAAACAAATTGCCGACACTACACTAGTCAAAGCTAGAGAACGAGGTTTCCTGATAAACTGCACCGCCGATAAAGTTTTGAGGTTCGTCCCGCCATTGATAGTTGAGCGAGAACATGTCGATCGCTTGATAGAGGCTTTGGATTCAATATTTGTCGAGGTTGAGAAGTGATGGTTAAACACCTCCTCTCCATACAGGACCTAAGCTCGAGCGAAATCAAGGCAATTTTGGATGAAGCCGCGGAACTCAAGGAAAAACTTCAAAAAGGGGAAGCGCACGAACTGCTCAAAGGTAAAACGCTTGGCATGATATTCGAAAAACCATCCTTGCGCACACGTGTAACATTCGAAACTGGGATGACTCAACTCGGTGGGCACGCGATCTACTTGGCGCCCACTGATATCCAGCTGGGAGAGCGGGAATCCGTCCCTGATGTAGCCCACAACCTTTCACGCTGGGTTGACGTGCTGATGGCAAGATTATTTAAACACGATATCATTGCCGAACTCGCGCGTTACTCAAGCGTACCTGTAATTAACGGGCTGACCAACTTACACCACCCGTGCCAAACTTTAAGTGACCTGCTCACAATTCGCGAGCACAAAGGTGAACTCAATAAACTTAAAATAGCGTGGATTGGCGATGGGAACAACGTTTGCAATTCTTTATTGTTGGGATGCACACTAGTCGGTACAAACATTTCAGTTGCCTGTCCGCATGATTATGAGCCGCCCGCTGATATCGTAAAGCAGGCACGGGCCAACGCGAGGAAAAGCGGCGCAAAGATAGAATTTACGCCCGACCCCCAACGAGCCGTTGATGGAGCAGATGTCATCTATACAGACGTGTGGGTTTCGATGGGGCAGGAGAAAGAAGCCCGAGAACGGATGAAGACGTTTAAGGGTTACCAAGTTAATGCCCAGTTGTTAAATAAAGCAAAGCCGGATTCCATCGTCATGCACTGCTTGCCAGCTCACCGAGGACAAGAAATCACGGACGATGTCATCGATGGGCCGCGCTCGGTTGTCTGGGATCAAGCCGAAAATCGAATGCATGTACAAAAAGCCCTACTCGTCGCTTTACTTAAAAAGAAAGAAAAGTAAGCTTCTAATCAGTTAAAATATATTTAACTATGTAGAAATTCTTTCTAGAAAAATAAATTCGAGCTAGCTTGATTGGAAATTAAATAGACTTCAAAATAGCTGGAAGTTGAATTAACTTATCAATCGAAGCGTCAGGTTTGAGTATTTCCTTGTCTGGGAGAGTGGGAGAAGTGATGGATCGGAAAAGAATCGCGCGCATGCCTACTTTTTTGGCCCCATAGACATCGTCATGCAAGCGGTCACCTACATGAACAGCATCGCTAGCCTTAACCCTTAGCTGAGAAAGGGCGTGAAGAAATATCTTTGGGTGAGGTTTACTCGCATCTACCTCATCTGAAAAACTCTCGGCGTCAAAATATTTTAGTATCCCGTACCTAGCCAAAACGATTCTGAGGACTCTACCTGACGTCCTGACAGCGTTGGATACTATCCCTAATTTTATACCGTCGTCCTTCAATTGGCTGAGACATTCGCGCGCATTTTCCGCACAGATGGGCAATTTCTCAAGTGAAACTTCGGCATAGAGTTTAACGAGTTCTTTAACCCACGGCCCTTGAACTTTAAAGTTGAGAAGTCTCAGGAAGAGCTCAACTTGGTCTGTGACTGTCATCTCACCCATCGATCCAAAATGCTGCCCCGAAGAACTCGTGCAGCTAGTTGGCGAAAGGACTTCCTCCCCTTTAGATAACGACACCATGGAAATTTTTCGCTCCAAAATATCGTAGGCTTTACTGACCTCGCCCATGTTGTAGTTATATCCAAGTATTCTCAGTACTTTGAACATGCCCCCTTTTCTAGCCTCTCGCCAGTACTCGCTCAGCTCAGGCGTATATCCCAGCAGAGTGCCCCATACGTCAAAGGTGACTGCGCGAATCACGTCATTCCCGCTCCTGACATCTACCTTGGTTTAAAAGATAACGACACTATGGAAGTATTAATTCTTTTCGCGATCAAGCAACCCCATAAAAGAAACGAATCTAAAGCCAAAAATCTTATGTCACAGCAAGGATAAAATTAGTATGAAAATTGAAGTGCTGTCTATGCCGCGCGTCATTGGCCCCTTGCCGCGATTTGCCGAAGTTCATGTTCGCAGAGCGCTTGAACTCATAGCGAAGCACAAAAGAATTGGTCGTAAACAGCTTGCCAGAGAGCTTGGGGTGGGCGAAGGCAGCATGCGCACGGTCCTTAACCAACTGAAGAAGCAGGAACTAATCACATCATCGCGCGGTGGACATGCGCTCACGGTCAAAGGCAAACGTTCACTAGGAAAACCTCTCGAATTCGCGCAAATCGATGCTGGAAACCTTACAGTCGGAAAAGTTGATGTCGCGGTAATCATTCGCGGCGCTGCGAAGAAAGTCAAACGGGGCATCGAGCAACGAGATGAAGCGATAAAAGCCGGCGCTCAGGGGGCGACGGCCCTCGTATTCACAAGAGGTAAACTTCAGTTCCCGGATAGATTCACCAAAGTTGGGGAGAGAGATAGCGAAATCATTATTAAAAAATTCAAACCTCGCGAAGGAGATGTAATCATAATCGGTACGGCTAACGAAATCGTTCCTGCTGAGACCGGGGCTAGGGCAGCTTCGCTAACTCTCACTACTCGAGCTTGAAAAGCAGAAGGTTGTCCCCATCACGAAGCTGGTATTCCTGCATCGCTACCCCTGGTGTCTCACCGTTCACCTTGTATCCCCAGAACTGCGCTTTCCCACCAATCTCGGTCACTACTGAACCCATGTTCACATAGTAGTCGGTCTTAACGCTGATAACCCTTAAAATCGCATCGAATGTCGACATCCCTTTGAAAAGTTTCACCTGCTGGTCGATACCTAAATCCGGAATGCTCACGTTGACCTCCATGTTCTCGCCGTAAGCATACTGCGCCGTTTGTGCTTTTGCTCCCCCTGCCAACACAAAACCAGCGGCAAAGCACACGAACCCGATTGCTATAAGTAATTCCGCAATCTGGCCGACGAACTTTTTCTCCCTCTTTTTCACCTTCTCACCCCCTCATGCGCTCTCCCGAACTCCAACTCCGCGTTTTACCGAGACCGATACCGGGACTTGTATCTTAATCTTCGCCATTGCCTTGACCAGCCCGACTAGCGGCGGCACGAACACGAGTGAGGAGAGATGATAAAGCGTGAAGGGCAATTGGGCGATGAAAACGGCTGTTAGTCCTGCACCGGTGAGCATGGCCCATCCAAAAGCTGTGTAGATATCAAACGCAATAATCGCAACAGCGGCCGTGAGTGTGGTGCGGTAGAGAAGGCGTGCGAATCGGTCAAACATCGAAAGCTTGTTTCGCATCCCTAGAAGCCAACAGATGATAAAACCTGACCACGTGAAGACGTAGATGCTCTTGAAGCCCCAGAATCCGATATCTATGAAGAAGACGCTAGCGAGCGCGATTACTCCGAAATATCGCGTCAAGAACCGCCAAGAACCTCTACTTCCAACGGAGAGTGAAAAGCAACCAACGACGACCAGAGTTGGGATTACCAACTCGAAGTTAGGAAAGGTAACACCACCTAAGTACAACAATTTGCTCAAAGCGATAAACAATGCCCCCAAAAGAATGAATAGCTTGATGCGCCTAGCCAACACCCGCTCTGGCGCCCCGATCCCCCACAGCTTTGCTGCCCCTCTTTTCCACCCACTAAGGATTTTGGCTCTGAAAATACTTATCAGAAATAGAGCCAATAGGCCGAGCACAAAGACGGCTAGAGCAAACATTATCTCCTCAAACATGCTTCCCCCTTAGTTGGATTATATATCCAACATAAAAAGCTTTGGCCCGCTCACGTTTGCAATAATCAAGGGGCGTGTTAATCAACGGGATTTTACCGTGATAAACTAGAGTGTTAATCAGCCTACGCTTTCCTCTGCCTGATCCTGCGCATCTTCCGACGCATACGCTTACGTACCCACTTCCAACGCATATGACCCTTCTTCTTCCACTTTCGAGGTCGCTTTCCCATGAACATCATCAACTTCTAAACTCTGCCAACAGCTAAAAGATTGCTCTCGCCCGCAATATAAATAGTTCCTCAAATGACAATTTTCTGCGCGCCACAACCTCGACTCGCAAACCGTTCGCATCCAACGCTCGAATTGTTTTCTCAATATTCGCCAGCGAAGACTGCACAAATAACACGCGACCATTAGGCGTCAAATACTCTGCCACTTTATTCAAAAATCGATTGATGACTAAGCGGCCGTCTGGCCCCGCTTCCCAAGCTAAATCGAGTGGAGTACCAAAAGCCTCTTTGGGTTCGATAGGCAAATAAGGCGGGTTAAAAATCACTAAATCAAAGCGTTCCTTGGATACCGTCTCAAAAAGGTCCCCAAATCTAAGATCAATACGATTTGCAACACCATGAGCATGAGCATTTACGCGAGCACATTCGAGCGCAGCTTGATTTATATCAGTTGCAACGACCCAAGCTCCCGCCTTGGCTGCTAGAATCGCGAGTAATCCACAACCTGTACCAATCTCTAAAACGCGTTCACCTTGGCGCGCATCTAAATTATCCGCAAGGAGAAATGTATCTTCAGCCGGCGCATAAACATCAGACCCGATTTTAAAAATTTCTCCATTATAAACTATTTCAATCATCAAATTTTCCCCACCAATTATTGTTTTTCATTCACTTAATGTACTCGAACCAAAAGGCACTACCATATACTTTAAAAGAGGAGCAAATCATTTTTACATGGAGGGTGAATCTTGGCAAGTGAAAAGGCTGTTAAAATTGCCCTAATCGGTCCAGCAGCGTTCTATATTGGATTACTAATAGCGTTAGTTGCAGCGTTCGTAACTCCGGCAAGTTGGCTCTACTTAGCGCTTGGTGTGCTGGGAGTGATTGTTGGACTCCTCAACATAACGGCCCGCGAAACCAGTCCATTCTTGCTGGCAACAATTGCATTTATCGTCGCTGCTTGGGGAATGTGGACATTAACGATTTCAGCATTTACTTTAGCATCAGTCCCCGCCCCAGAAATTTTAACAAAGGAACTTCTTCGACTAGCAACGAATCTAACGGTACTCGTGGGTGCGGCGGCGATGGTCATTTCACTGAGGGCAATCTACGAAGCTGCGAAGGGCAGGTAAACTCTGCCCTTCATTTTCTTTTTTTAAACAAACCTTAGCCTGCGCAACCTTTTTTGAGATATTCCCTTCGGGTTACACCCATGAACAGCAAAGCTCTAGTAATATCTTCGAAAGCGATTATGTAAAAATTGAAGTTTATAAGCTTGAATTATTTTAAACAAAAACAAACCTACACTCACCTTTTACGGCGCGGAGGTCGGTTTTTCCTCTCGGTGCTGAGGAGTGAACACAACTTGTCGACGCTCGCCTCGACACGTTCTGTGTGCCGATCAAGCTCACTCAGGTGACTATCGAGTTTCTTGATGTGGCAGTCTAGTGCCTTTGTGTGGTTATCAAGCTTGCGAAAATGGGTTAAAAGCAAAAATACCACCACAATTTCAGCTAACAACACAGTCAGTTCAAAGAAGAGAATAATGGTTTGGGTGTCCATGAGAATCCTGTAATTAGATATTCGGTATACTTTTTAAAATGCCTTAGGCTCAAGTTCTAAGATACTGCCACTGAACTCTTTGACCCAGCTTGGCTACTCTGCACTTGGTTTGCCCTGCTCCATGATTAGATTGTCGTCCGCAAAAACTTGCCCGTGCCGCATGTCTTTAATGAGGTCGAGATGGCTGGAAGCTCGATTTTTGCCGTGGTAGGCTCCGCGGTTGTTGCCTATAGCGATGTGAATCGTGCCAAAAATCTTCTCGTCGATAATTATGCTTCCTCCCGTGTAAGCCGCACCAAGATTTGTGCCTATACCGAACTCCCCGATGCGGTCCTTTTCGCCCGTGTTCACCTTGAGGAATTTGGTGAAGTTCTCCCTGCCGCGTACCGCTTCGTAACTCACTACCTTACCCCTCATGAACTCAAGCTCTAACCCGTCAATTTTTCCAAATCCTGGGATTGCAACCTTTTCAAACAGTATCTTTCCATCCGCACTAGTCTCAAGCGGTGCAACGAAAACCTCACCTGCTGGGATGTTCACCCCAACGTCATCGTGCACAATGTCTTCATTAGAAATTATTCCATCGTCGACCAGCACTGGGCGGCCTTTTATCCGGAAAGTCAAATCAGTACCATCTGTCGCCGTTATCCGAACTTTATTTTTTTCCGCGAGTGCATCACGATAAAATTTACAAATTTTGATGAGTTCAGACGCGAAAGTTTTTCGAATACTGTCAAAAAAAATTCTCCTAAATTTATTGACCGCGCAACCGTAAGCTAGAGCTGCCTCTGGGATGGGCCAGCCGAAGTATGCCCATCGGGTCTTCCGCCTATCAGTAATCTCGTGAAGTTTTATCCTGACAGGTGCCGTGAGTTTTAATTTCGCCGTGAGACCCTTTGCCCAATTTGGATCGTCTTCCTCTCCGATGAAAATCAAAGTGTCTGCTCGCCTCGCTATCGCCTCCGCGAACGGGCTTATTTCACGCAGGGATTTTTTGGGGGACACCACGTATTTTATCTTTTCTCTCTCGGATGAAGTGCCAAGCAAGAGAGTATGTGCGCCCACTTGCCAGCACTCCTCCTCAACTTTAAGAGCAAATTTTTCACAGCTTGGATCAATGCGGTTGTAAATTATCCTTACGGCATCATACCCGCCGTTACGCTTTTTTCCTATTCTCATCGAGCGCCTTACAAAATTCCTCGCCAAATCCGTCATTTCTCTATTCGATAATTCCAGAAACATTCGGGTACCCATTTCATTCTTAATTTCTAAGATTTAAATTCTCAACTTACAGAATCGAGCGAGAAATAGCTCGCAATTCAGCCACGAAAAGCGTCACCGGATGTAGCTGACTTCTTCCTCGACGCCGCTTGGCAGTTTGAGCCTAGGCGGCTTGAACCTAGGCAAAGTCGCCGCGTGCTTGTGAAGTTCTTCCAAATCCAGCTTGAACCCCAATATATCGCTCAAAGCTCTGAGAACGGCCTCCGCTGCCCCGACATCGAGCAGCCCTCCTCGGGTAGCGCCTAGCAGACAAAATCCTCGCATGCCCCGCGCCGCGGCCAATCCAGGAAGCAAGCCATTCATCCCCACTATCATCCCACTATCGAGAAGTTTCACCCCGTGCTTGCTGAGAAGCTTAACCGTTTCAACATCCGACGCCGCCGCGACCACCTTCGCCTTAGACTCATTAGGAGAAAGAACGTACGCCGCCATCGTGATTACAGTATCCGCGCCATGCTGCGCCGCTAAATCTAAAATTTCACCCGTGAGTCTGTACTGTCCCTCTGGCGAGGCCGCTTGGGCGTCGGCAGTAGCGAGCAAGAGATCGCGCTTTAACCCATCTGGCTTGCAGTAGGAGAAATCTATCTTCAACATCTTGACCGAGCCATCATCCCGGACGACCCACTCGGGGAAATGCTCGGAATACAACTCAACAAATTTTTTTGCTCGAAGCTGGTGGGTCAAATACTCGGCTGCTAACTTGCCTATGTGGGCTATCCCGGGTAAGCCTGCAACGAGCACTGGTTTCTTGAACCTCGGGCGCTTCAAGTAGTTCACGCGTAAGGGCATGGTTAGGTGTATGGGTGCTTCGCATTTAAATTTCATGGGGAGAAGTGGATTCGATTACATGGAGCCAGTACCTGTGAAGAACGGCGAAATTCGAGTGTTGCCTCTTGCCTTCGAGAGCTTTGGTGTTCGGAGTATGGCCACGCTCGTTGAAACCGACGATGTCAAACTCGTTGTTGACCCCGGCTCTGCGCTCGGGCCGCGGTTTAGATTAAGCCCTCACGAGCGCGAGTACATGGCACTTTCTCAATCACGGCAGATTATCATCGACGCAGCACGTGAAGCCGATATTCTGACGATAAGTCATTACCACTTCGACCACTACGTCCCGAATTTTGAGGATTGGACATGGACTTGGAGCTCCCCAGAACTCGCCGAGCGTCTATACCGCAGCAAGCTGATCCTGACAAAGGACATCTATTCCAATATAAACCTGAGTCAACGAAAACGGGGATACATGTTCCAGAAGCTCAATTCGGAAATCGCGGAAGAAATACAAGTCGCAGACGGGAAAAAGTTCAAGTTCAATCGGACCACATTAGAGTTCTCGAAACCTGTTTTTCATGGCGCGGCTGACTCGCAGCTTGGATTTGTGCTGATGCTGATGGTGCGAACGCCGACATGCTCGTTCATGCACGCCTCGGATGTACAGGGGCCGATCGACGAGGGAGCACTACGACTGATTTTAAAGCAACGGCCTGACATGCTGGTGATAGGCGGACCTCCACTATACCTCAAAAACTTCAAGATCAACGAGGAAAAACTTGCAAATGCTCTCAAAAATATGGCGAAAATAGTGAAGGCAATACCGCTGACCGTGATCGACCATCACCTTTTGAGATCACTTGACTACAAAGAATATCTGACACCGGTGTTCGCCGAAGCCGAAAAAAGTGGTCATCGCGTGCTCTCGGCCTCAGAACTTATTGGCCAAGAGCCACAATTGCTCGAAGCTAAGCGAAAGGAGCTTCATGCACAGGAGCCAATAAAACGTGAGTAGTACGAGCGATTAATCCAAAGAGAGTTTAAAAGAGATTTTCGAAAATCGCATCTCAAATAGAATTAGGAGTAGAATAGCCTTAGCGCCAGAGCTACGCGGTTCAACGCTTTAAGCCGATAAACCTGGTCAGAGTTAATTCCCCAAGAAGTAAAAGAAAAACCATATACAACAGCTTATCTTCCAAAGGCTACGAATGTCCATTCCCCACTAAACTGAATTTATACACAGCCACACTTAGCCTACATACGCTCGGGCGCGGTTATCCCAAGCAAGTTAAGCACGTTCCGCAGCACTATTCGAACGCAGTTCACTAGGTGGAGTCGGGCGCCACGCAGTTCAGGTGTTTCAGCCTCGATCACGGGGGCTGCTTCATAAAATTTATTGAACGCCAGCGCAAGCTCGGACGCGTAAAACGCAGGCAGGTGGGGCTGAAGCTTTTCGCCGGCCTCACGCACGATCTCAGGGAACTTCGCCAGCAGTTTGACCAGACGCTCTTCCTGAGGTAACTTGAAAATATCGAAGTGTTTTCCGCCCCGGCGCTTCGCTTTGCGCAAAATGCTGCAAGCTCGAGCGTGTGAGTATTGTACCGCAGGGCCGCTATTGCGGTCGAAGTTGAGTGCCTCCTCCCACTTGAACGTGATTCGCTTCTCGGGAGAGTTACAAACCAATGAATATCGAACTGCTCCTACCCCAACTAACTCAGCTGCCTCACGTTTGAATCGCTCGCTCGCCTTAGAGGCGTGTTCCTTGACCACCACGTATGCGCGGGCTACCGCCTCCTCAATGACATCATCAACGGAAAACCCAACCCAAGTGCCCTTGCGTCCGGAAAACCTGCCACTTGGGAGCCAGACGTGTTCGTAAGCGAGGTGGTACGAGTTCTTGTGTTCCTGTTCCAGCCCTAGCGCCTTTACGGCTGTGAAAACAACTTGCTGGGGGAACCTCTGCTCCGCCCCAACGACGTTAATCACTTTATCGGCGCGGCCAAACTTCCTATTTGACCTGCCTCGCTGAACGGTTGTGTACGTGTTGGTACCATCAGGGCGTTTGGAGTGTAATTTAAAAAGTAGCCCTGCCTTCGTCTGTCCGAACTTCCAGAGCTGGTAGGCAATATCGCGCGCTGTATAAACGGCGGTATTATCGGAGCGCACAAGCACCTTGTCCCCGATCCCGAATTCTGCCAGCCTCAAGACCAGAGTTCCAGCCAACTTGTCTGTGCCTTCGGCCACATACGGGGTTGCGCGCAGTCGATCAAGTGTTTCTTTAAGCATCCCTGAGCGTGCAATATCGCTTTCCCATGTTAGCAAATCGTAACTCACACCCAGTCGATCGGTTGTCTTTAGGTTCGCCTCAACACAGCGTTCAGCAAGCCGCCTCGCCCTGCGAACGGTGGAACCCTTCCCGCGCTCGAGCTGCGCGAGCACTTCCCTCACTTGCTGCTCAACTTTCGACTCCTCTTCCAGGCGTTTGTGCATATCAGCATAAATCAATCCCAAAACATGGTCAAACTTCGCACGAGGCTTTCTTTTAGTAAACCGGTATGCGAGCAGGGTCTCCGCTACCTGTCGCCCCATGTCGTCAATGTAGTTCTGCACCTCAACCTCGTGTCCTAATCCGCGCAGAATTCGCGCCATGGTGTCGCCGATAACCGCGTTCCTTCCATGACCGATGTGAAGCGGCTTCGTTGGGTTTACGCTTGTGTGCTCGATGACAATTTTTTTGCCCTTCCCGATATCAAAACAACCATACTTGGCATCAGCCCACTCGATTGCCCGCAGCGTGAGTTCGGTGAGTTTATGAACATCAACGAAAAAGTTCACATAGCTGTCCACGACATCTACTCGCGCGATCAGGCCTGCAGATTTTATCGCCTTCCCCAACTCTTCTGCAAACCACATTGGGGACTTGTGGAAGGCCTTCGCGAGCTCAAAGCAAAGTCTCGTGGACAGGTCACCAAGCTTCGGGTCGGGAGGCTCCTCTAATGTCTGCTCTACCCCTACCGACAACTTCCAACCAAGTTTGGAAAGCGCTGCCTCTAACGCATCGCATACGTCGCGCTTAAACTCACCCCAAGGACTGACTAACCTAGTCATGGATGTCCAAATCCCTGTTAGCTCGACTCAATAAGTCTTTATTCATATCTTACAAAATATTTCAAAAGGAGACTGAATGGACTTAGTGATAACCGTAACTGGTGATTTTAGTCTTTATAGTTGCCATCGTTAGCGCATTCATTCTTTTGTCTGGAAAACTTAGCCGCTTCAGAAGCTCTGATAACTGCCGATAGATGCATCATCCTGCGAGCAGCTCGACTTGCTGTGCCGTCCCCATCTGCACTGTTCTTAAGAGTAAAAAGCATGAAAAAATGTCTGTACAAAACACTCTCAAGTTTTACCAATTTTTTAAATTTAGTTTTAAAAATCTATAAAACTGCCGCCAAAAGCGACACCCCTTATGTTAATTGAATGGAATAGTTGAATGGCGATGAACTTGGCGCTGCTTCACATCGGCATCGACGACACGGACTCGAAGCAGGGCATGTGCACAACATACGTTGGAGCTGTGGCTATCTACCGTCTAAAAGCCATAGATATCAAAATCGAGGGATATCCCAAATTAATCAGACTCAACCCAAATTGGAAATTAAAAACGAGAGGAAATTGCGCTATAGCTTTTACAGTTAAGGTACGAAAACATCAAATCCCAACTGTTAAAGGAATAATTCTCCGCACCGTTGAAGAACTGGCCGAACTCCACATCGAAACCACGAACCCTGGCGTTGTGTTTTATGAAAGTGAAAAGGTTCCCATAAAGCTGAGAAAATTCTCGAAGAAGATTGTGCAGGATATCGCAACGATTGAGGAAGCTGAAACCTTGGCGATGGAAATCGGCGCGGAAGTGCACAAATTCAAGCTCGGGCGTGGTATCATAGGCGCTCTAGCTGCAATCGGTAACACCCTCAAGCGTGACTGGACGTTCGAACTCATAGCGTACCGCACGCCAGAAAATCGAGGGACCCCGAGAAAAGTCGATGCTGCCTCAGTTGTTAGGATGAACAACCAAACTTTCCCAAAAACTTTCGACAATTTGGACCCTTTCACCGGAGAGTTCCGTATCACCCCACACACACCCTGCCCAATTCTCTACGGTATTCGTGGAGAGGACGCTAAAATCACGCTAAAATCTCATAAACTCGTGAAAGCCTTGGAATCCATCGAACGCTTCATTATTTACAAAACTAACCAAGGAACAGATGAACACCTCAGGCGAGCTAAAATCACGGGGGTCAAACCCTATTGGTCGGTAATTGTCAAAGGTGAGGTGTCAAGCACGCCAAAAATTATTCCGGGAGGTCATGTTATTTTCAGCATGCGGGATAAAACTGGAGAAATCGATTGCGCTGCCTACGAGCCTACCCGCCAGTTTCGCGACGTTGCAAAGAAGCTCATGGTCGGAGACAAAGTCGTTGCCCACGGTGGAGTTAAAGAGAAGCCCGAGCTACCTCTTACCATCAACTTGGAAAAACTTTCAATCCTAAAGCTTGTGCCGGTACTCCAAAAAGTTAATCCGACGTGCCCAAGCTGCGGCAAGCGGATGAAGTCTGAAGGAAAAGGCAAAGGATATTCGTGTAAACGGTGCAAGGTTAGGGTGCCAACCAACGCGGCAAAAATCTTGGAGGTAAAGAGGGAAATCGGAGTGGGGGCTTTCGAAGTTCCACCACGCGCCCGTAGACATCTAGCTCGGCCCCTCGTGCGGGTGGCATATCCAAGGAGAGAATATTGATGGAAAAACGCGTCGAGCACATCGAGCTCAAACCTGAAATGCGGGTTGACGAACTCGTAGAGGAGATGGGCAAGTCGGGCGTCTTCAGTGCAGGAAGGGTCGCAAAGGCCGTTGAAATTTATCACGAGATGCTCAAGGCCGGGTCAACAATTTTCATGGGCGTTGGAGGCGCGATAATCCCTGGAGGTCTTCGCCGAGTTCTGACCAAAGCGATTAATGAAAAACTTGTCGACGTCATCGTCACCACTGGAGCGAACGTGACCCATGATCTTATCGAAGCATTCGGTGGCCACCATGCGCGGGGAGAGGCTCTAGTGGATGATGCTGGGTTACGCGAGCGAGGCATAAGCCGCATCTTCGATGTCTATGTCCCACAACAGATTTTCGAACTCTTCGAGGATAAGATTCAACCGATGTTCGATGAAGTCACGAAAAAGGGAGCGCGACTTTCATCGGCTGAACTCCTCCGAAGAATCGGGTCACACCTTGAGGATGAAAATTCTTTCGTGAAAGCCGCCGCAACCAAAAATGTGCCTGTCTTCTGTCCGGCGATAGCGGACTCGATCCTCGGGCTTCAGGCGTGGCTTTACTCACAAGAACACGAGCTGAACATCGATTGCCTGCGCGATGTGCATGAGATGGTTGATTTGGCAAGCGACGCGAAGAATCCGGCAGCGGTGTTGCTAGGCGGGGGTGTCTCAAAGAACTTCATTTTCCAGAGCATGTTACTCACGCCTAAATCTTTCAAATATGCAATTCAGATCACAATGGATCGCCCCGAGCACGGAGGGCTAAGCGGAGCAACCCTCGAAGAGGCAAAATCGTGGGGGAAAGTTACGCCAGATGCAAAACTCGTTACCGTGGTAGGCGACGTGACAGTTATCCTCCCCATGCTAGTCACTTCAGTACTTGGGAGAACCAAGTGATGATCATCGGGCTTGACCTCGCCGGCGTTCCGAAGAACCCTAGCGGCTTTGCACGACTTTCGAACAGCGAACTTCAGACTAGCTTGATTTACTCTGATGATGAAATCTTGGGACAATGTACGCGCTCGGATGCCAAGCTGGTTGCGATCGATGCCCCGCTTAGTCTGCCCCAGCAGGGAAACCTAAGACGGGCTGACATGCTACTCATTCAGCGCGGCTTCCGAGTCTTTCCGCCCACTTTCGCCGGCATGCTGTCGCTCACGGAGCGAGGTATACGCCTCGCAGGCGCACTTCGAGCGAAAGGTCTTCGGGTAATAGAAATACACCCCCGGACTTCAGGCATGCTTCTCTTTAAAACTCATAATCGTCGTCGATGGATAGTCAAGCTTAATAAAAAGGGTATGAAATTGGAAGAAAACGCGAATAAACATGAAATCGACGCGACTCTAGCTGCGCTGACCGGTGCACTCCACCTCAAGGGAAAAACTGAAGAAGTCGGCGAAATCAGCGAAGGAACTATAATCATTCCTCACGGGAAATTGTGAGTTCTCGGACTTGCGCCACGTTTTTAGAAATGGAAGAAATTGCAAACCCCGTTACATCCCCAATTTTTTTGAGAGGAACTTTTTCACCACTTGCTTCTGCTGCAAGGTAAAGTACGGCCGCTGAGAGTGAAAGTGGGTGCCTCGTCTGTTTGAATTTTTTGGGCAAAGAATGATAAAGTTCGTGAGCGTGCTTGATTATCTGTGTAGAAAATCCTAGTTGAACGGAGAAACGGTTGATGTAATCGTCAGTTGAAACGCGGGGCAATTTAAGCTTCAACTTTTGAGTGAAAAATTTTGTGAGCCGACGAAGATTACGTGAAGCCTCATAGTTTCCTATGCCCAAACGGTCCGTAAGCGTGCGCGAAATTTCACCTTCTGTGCGCGGTAAACCCCTCATCCTGCATGCAATAAATGTAAGCGCAGCGAGAACTTGGTGAGTTTCTCTGCCGCTAGTCAACCTCGCTGCCCTAGCCCGCCGATAAAAAATGCTTATCTCGGCTTTGATCCCTTTAGGCAACGATAAGTCCTCACATAGCTTATCTAGCTCTATTAAAACCTCACGCAAACTTCGCTTTTCCCATGTGTTTGCGCGCGAGCGCTGCTGCCAGAGCCGCATCCGCCTCAGGCTGGCGCGCCAGCTTGGGGGGAGGTCCTTCGGGACACTGAACTTGCTCCCCAATCCAAAATCATGCTGCGTTACATCTATGCCCGCCGTAACGTCCGCGCGCTCCAATTCTTCCCCCGGCCTACTGCGCCATTCCGGCTTGAGTTCGAGCGAGTGTTCCATGAGCACGAGGCCACAGCGCGTACAGATGTGTTCCCCTCTAAGCGTGTCGTGTAGTACCGCTGAACTGCTGCATGAAGGGCAGCGCATTTAAAAACCTCAAATCGCACTACTTCAGAGCAAGTATTTTCTCAATCGTTTCTCGTCCAAAGATTCGGGAAATCTCCTCATCCTTCAACAAAGCTTCAAGCGGACCCTTAAGTTTGAACCCTGTGAACACATCGATGAAGGCCTGTTGGAGCTTGGGCTTGTCCTCTAGCGCACCCAGCAGCGCATCCATCCGCTGGTCTTGTGAAACACTCAATGAAGAGTGTAGGAGTTGCCCGGCCCTCAGTTCGGCACCAAACTCAGCTCGCCATTGCCGTTCATAATCGGCCAGCCCCTCTATCGAAACATCGCCCTCGGTAATCGCGTTGATTGCTACCTTGCCTGCAATCTCTCCGCAGCGCAACGCGTAACGAAGTCCTTGCCCCGATAACGCATAGATTTGGCCAGCCGCACTTCCAGCTGCGATTATCCCGCCTGCGCATGTCTGGTTCAATGGCCCCTCAAGGGGAAGCTGACCACGGAATGCAGCCACCGGCGCCGCTCGCTCGAGTCTAGGCATGCCACGTCGCCCTATGAACTCGTCTAAAGCGGCATCCGGATGGATACGCACTCCTTGAACCCCCGTCATCGCGAAGCGCTTGCCGAAGGGATAAACCCAAGCGTGCCCGAGTGGGGCGAAGTATGAAGTAAAAAACAGATCCATACTTTGATCGTTTGTCACGTTCCCCATCAGATACTCGTTGCTTAGCGCGAGCAGCTCACGCTTCCAATCCCGCTTCAGCACCTTCCTGAGCAACAAACTCGACCACTCGCCTCGGGCGCCCGTAGCGTCTATTATTATTTCGCTCTCGATTTGCTCGGCCCAATCTCCAGCTTCGACGTGCACCCCCCGTACGGCATCCCCCTTCAACAAAAGTTCCTTGACAGGGGAACTCACCCATAACTCGGCGCCGCTCGCTACGGCCTCTGCGGCTAGGAGCTTGTCAAACAGGCGCCGATCAACGATGACGCCGAAGTCCCCCTTTGCCGAGAGCTCCTTGTGGGGCGAGTGAAGCCTTATTTCTTTCACGTTCGCGACAATCGATTTTTTCAGTGGGGGTATTATGAAATCGGCTGGCGCCCAAGTAGCGGATTGAGCCTGTCCACCTATCTGGGCTTGCAGCTCAAGCAGCAGCACTTTTCCCCCCTCAGCCGCCGCCACCCTCGCTGCGGCCAATCCAGCTGGACCACCCCCAGCCACAACTACATCATATCTTTCAACCATTTGTCTCCCTCCATCCTTTAGTTATTAGTTATTTATTAGATGGAAAATGTTTCACTAAAGACTGTTTGGATTTGCGTAGCGTATGCTCAAGAAAGACCTCGAAAAGAAACAGATTTTTGAGAAAGATGGTTAACTTTTTGCTCGTTCAGGCGGGATGGTAAAACAGACAACTCCTGACTTCGGCTCGTAGATGTGGCCAGCCTCCTTCTCCCCTGTTAAAATTTCGCCTACCTCGTCGCGCGCGAGTCCAACCTTCCCCGCTATGTCAACAATTTCCTCGACCTCAATCATTCCACTAGGCTCCTTACTAGCCAGCGCCCGCATTGCGCGAAGTATGAAGTCAACTTTGACCTCTTGGCCCCGCAAAACTAGTGGTACTCCGCTCTTCTTCGCCGGAGGCGCCGCCGCTTCAGCAGTGACGTAGGTGCTTATCTCAAGTTCCACGCTGAAGGGTTTGCCGCAGATGGGACAAGTTACCTCTATTCGCTGGCGCATTTTTCCACTACCTTTTAATGTCTTCTTTCACTTTTTAAGGTTGAGACGTTACACCACGAATCGACAACTACTTTTTGGAGCTCGACAAAGGAGAGTGCGATTTAGTGAAATTCGTCGCGGACGGCATGCTTGGAAAGCTGGCGCGCTGGCTCAGGCTAGCTGGTTATGACGTTACTTACATAGGTAATCTTAGAGTGCCCGCAAACGAGCAGGACGATGTTTTGCTCGAGCGAGCCAAATTCCAGCGAAGGGTACTGCTGACGTGCGACTTGGTACTGCACCGTCGAGCCAAGAGGGCGGACATCCGCAGTATCTATATCGAGAGCAATGATGTCGTCAGACAACTCGTCGAGATTTCTAAACGCTGCGGGCAAAAAATCGAAATCAAGCCTGAGAACTCCAGATGTCCGATGTGCAACGGTTCACTCAAGCTTGCGAGCAAGGACGATGTCAAGAACTTGGTGCCAGCAACTGTGCTGAAAACGCAACGAGAGTTCTGGCGATGCGGGAAGTGCGGCAAGACATACTGGCATGGCACACATTGGAAGACAATACTTGAAATGGCATCGCGGTACAATCGAATAGTGGGGTAAATGCCATGCTTACGCTTGAGGAAGGGAAGCTGCTGGTAAAGCTCGCTAGGCAAACTATCGAAACCTATCTGCGCGAGGGCAGGAAACCGCAAACCCCAAAAGTGCCTGCGAAATTGCGCGAAAATCAAGGTGTTTTCGTTACTCTAAACAAAAAAGGTGAACTTCGAGGGTGCATAGGCCACCCGCTCCCCCGGATGCCTCTTGTCGATGCCGTGATAGATTCCTCAATTAGTTCCGCTACCCGCGATCCCCGCTTCCTGTCGATAACACTTGGGGAGTTACCTGAAGTAGAAATTGAGGTGAGTGTACTGTCCAAGCCTGAAATAATCAAGGCCGAGAGACCACGCGAATATCCGAAACACATCACGATTGGTAGGGATGGCCTAATCGTCGAGTGGTCCGGCTACGTCGGCCTGCTATTGCCCCAAGTGCCGGTAGAGTGGGGGTGGGATGTCGAGGAGTTCCTCTCACATACCTGTATGAAAGCAGGATTAATGCCCGACTACTGGCTTCGTGAGGGGGTGCGCATAAGCAAGTTCTCAGCACAAGTGTTTAAAGAGAAAAAACCCTGCGGCGAAATCGAAGAACTTGCATTCACTGGCGGGAAAATGAAGGAATTTTCGAACCCTTAAAAACAAAACCAACCTTTAAATACCCGAGATTTCAAAAAATCAAAGGAGAAGGTGAGAAGACGGAACAAATCTCAAGAGATGAGCGTATTTCATCTATTGAAAACAAATTAAACTCATTAATTCAAAGATTATCAGTTTTGGAGCGCAGATTGAGCATTTTGGAGCGTTCCCCTGGCACTTTAAAGACACCGCCCCCCCCACCGAAGCCAACCTCTCCCCAACCGACCAAGATAAACAACAACTACCTCAACCGAGCTATAAGAACTGCTCGACGGGACTATGAACGAAAATATAGGTAGTCTAACATCATCGGTGAAGAGATGCGCGGTGAATACTGGCATGCCGCATTTTGGTTGTTAATTGTTGGGAGTTGGATTTTCGGCGTTGCTTACGGACGATGGGACGGTGGCGGAGAATTCTTCGTTGATCTCAGCCAAGCCGTGCGCGTGCCCTCACCGCTCGAACTAGGTGCCTGGTGGCAGCCACTCGTTTTTTTCGCATTCACCGTCCTCGCAACCTTCGTACTCTCCCAGCTCTTCTTCGGCGTAGGGGCCGCTGTCTTCATTTTCTCGCGAGGGGTTTACGATAGCGCGCTCATCACCCAACTCGAGCAAATAGTGGGAGGTTGGTCCTTCCCAAATATCCCGACCAACGAGTTCTGGCTGGTCCTGTTTATCGTGCTCGTCTTGACTGTAAACCTGCCGCTCTGTCTGTGGGCCGCACATTTGGGTACTCGGCGGGCAATACACATGTTGTATCGTCTCCGTGGAAGACCTCTAAAGCCAGAAGTCAGTGCGGGCCCAGTGCCGACCTTGTTGCTTATCCTTGCCGCATCGGTAGCTGCGGGTCTGGTTGGAGCGTTAGTTATCTCATATGCGTAAGCCTTTTAAAGGAGAAATTTTAAAAGAAAGGGAGATATGCAAAAGGTGAACAAATGCGCACTACTGTAAGCATAATTAAAGCCGATATAGGTTCTGTAGCTGGACATCATACAGTCCACTCCAAACAAATCGAAGCTGCCAACCAACACCTGGAAAAAGCCCGCAAAGATAACTTGATTACAGACTATTATGTTTTTCACTGCGGCGACGATTTGGAGCTATTGATGACTCACGGGAATGGAGAAAACAACCCAAAGATACACGAGTTTGCATGGAATACATTTAAAGAGATAAGTGAAACTGTCTCCAAGCCGCTGAAGCTTTACGCGGCTGGACAAGACCTGCTGGGTGAAGCATTCTCTGGTAACGTGAGGGGAATGGGCCCCGGTGTTGCTGAAATGGAGTTCGAAGAAAGGAAGAGTGACCCTATAGTAGTTTTCGCTGCTGACAAGACAGAACCTGGAGCATGGAACCTTCCACTATTCAGAATATTCGCAGACCCCTTTAGCACAGCAGGCTTGGTAATCGACCCATCCATACATGGTGGTTTTACATTTAAAGTAATGGACATCATGGAACACAAAACCGTGGACTTAGCATGCCCAGCGGAAATGTACGACTTGATTGCCCTTTTAGGTACTCCAGGACGTTATGTGGTCGAAAGAATATACCGCACATCGGACAAAATGCTGGCATCTGTGGCGAGCACTTCTAGGTTGAGCCTCATCGCAGGGCGGTACGTCGGAAAAGATGACCCAGTCTGCATTGTAAGAGGACAACACGGCTTGCCGTCTATAGGAGAAGTATTGGCGCCGTTCAGCATACCTCACATTGTAGCTGGCTGGATGAGGGGCAGTCATCACGGACCTTTGATGCCTGTTAGTCTGAAAAATGCAAAATGCACCTTTTTCGATGGACCTCCAAGGGTTGTTGCATTAGGTTTCCAAGTCTCAGATGGACACATAGTAGGAGTAAAAGGGAATGAACCAGCAGACCTCTTTGACGACCCAGCGTTCGATAAGGCTAGGGCTACGGCGAATGAACTGGCCGATTACCTAAGACGCCAAGGAGAATTTATGCCAGCTAGGCTTGGCCCAGATGAGATGGAATACACAACGTTACCAGGAGTACTAGAACGCATAAAAGATCGTCTCAAACCAATCGGCTAATTTTTTTTTCTTTTAACTAAAAATTGGCGCATGCAAGCCAGAATTTCTATTTAATTTTTTAAGATAAATATTTTTCAACAAGCTTTTCCCAATTTATTTTAAACATTGCGATGACGGCTAATATAAGCAAAATTGCCGTTATCGCAGCAATTATCATTCCCCCTTCCGCAAACACTGCTCCCGTCGCGGCCCCGACATAAGTGATAATCAAAGACATCAGGAACTTCCCCAACACACATGGGATAAAAACTTTCCATAGATTGTAGCGCATCAGACCAAGCGGGATGAAGAGGAGATCATCTGGAAGAGGGGTCAGGGCAAAAATGAAAACTGCTGGTATTCCAAAACGATTGAAAATCTTTAACATAGCATTAAAACGGCGGTCGTGCTTTTTATCCACGACTCGTCTGCCAGCATAGCCTAGCCCATAGCCCACGAGTTCTCCCGCAGCAGCGCCCAACCCGGCAACAATAGCAAGCATGATGTGGTTAAAACCGAATTGTGGTGCACTGATTGTTAACAAAATTACGGTGTATGGGACTGGGATTATAACAGACGCGGCACCTACGAAGCTGAGCAGAAAAACACCTAGATAGCCTAACTTGCCCAGATTATTGAGCATCACATAAAGATTCTCACGAAAAAAATATACTGCCACTAATGCGATAACTAAGATGAAGAAGAGAGCAAGCAGTAAAGCCCTTCGCTGGGTAAATTTCCTCATTTGGATCACGTCATCAGTATCCGCAAACAAACATGCAGTTGATTTCCTCCCAACGACTACCTCACCGTTAATAACCAACCATGATGAAGAACTTTCTCATGCACCTGCTCAACCTTCCGTGCAGGAACATGCCTGTCATTTGGTCACCTGATGTGGTTTTTACCCTCACTCGCAAATACCTAACTTGTGGGGAATAAATGCCCAGGACAAACTGCCTGATGTCTTCAATCACGGTGATTAAATGCGGATAGGTTTTTTCACCGATACCTTCCTGCCCCAGCAAAATGGTGTGGTTACCTCGATTCTGAGTTTCGGTCCTGAACTCATCAAAAGAGGACATGAAGTTTTCGTCTTTTGCCCCAAATCAAACGTGAAGGAGCATCTTGGAATGGTAGTGCGTTCATACCCATCCGTAACTTTTAGACCATATCCTGAGTTCAAGATTGCAGTTCCCCAAGGCAGCGGCAGTCTCCCAAAACTCGATATCGTTCACACACACGGTCCATTCTCGCTTGGCGTTTTCGGGCTGAGAGTTGCGAAAAAACAGGGCATACCTCCAGTATCCACCTTTCACACAATGCTCTCTGAATACGTTCGATACCTCTCTAGATTTGGGCGTGCGGTCTTCAAGAGAATCACCTGGGGGTACTGCAGATTTTACTATAATCAATGCCGCAAAATCATCGCCCCAAGCAATGCGTTGAAAAAGATTTTACTACAACACCAAATCAACAAATCAATTGCCGTTGTGCCTACCAGCATCAACCTTGACTTTTTTAAACCGATTGAAAAGAAAAAAGCTAAGAAAAAACTTGGAATCGATGCTGAGCAAGTTTTCCTAACGCTTGGTAGGCTTGGGTTTGAGAAAAATATCGACCTCGTGCTTCAAGCGTTCAAAAATATTAACGCGAAATTAATCATCGCTGGCAGAGGCCCAGCTGAACAAAAACTCAAAAATATTAGTAAGAAGCTCGGTCTCCAAAAAAAGATTTCTTTTGAGGGATATGTGCCTGAAAAATTAAAACCGATTTATTATTCAGCGGCGGATGCGTTCATAATAGCATCAACGACCGAAACCCAAGCAGTAGTCGTGGCGGAGGCCATGGCCTGCGGTACTCCAGTAATCGGCGCAAATTCGCTCGCACTCCCTGAAATCGTGGTTGATGGAAAAAATGGTTTTCTTTTTGAGCCGGGGAAAGTCGAAAAACTCTCGGAAATTCTGCAATCTTATAGCTCCTCTAAGAGAATGCAAACTCATGCTTTAAAAACAGTGCAAAAGTTTTCAACGCAAAAATGTACTGATAGACTGGAAAAATTTTATAAAAGTCTTTTTTAAACTTTGAGCTTATCACATTTATCGACGCTTTTCAAAATACAGGCCCTGGTTTCTATCTAAATGAACGATATACTCGCATCTCCTTACCGAGAAAATACCGAAGTGTTATGCTCGACCAATCTGATATAAGCTTGAATAACCCCAGCTGCTTTAGTCTTCTTCCTGAAGTACGCACAACAACATGCCTAAGAAACGCTATTTTTCCTTTCTTAGAAATTTTCTTGCACAGTTCCAAATCTTCCGATGCAGTCATATTTACATCAAACCCACCAACTTCGAGGAACGGCTTTCGCTTGTATGCCACACAAGTTCCTGCAATCCTAGGTCGCCCAACCAAGAAAGACGTCATTACGAGAAGATTAAAGAAATAGAATACAATCTCTTCAAATTGATTTATACCTTGAGGCACTATGAGTCCTCCAGCCCCAACAATATCAGGATCGTTGAAAGTTTTGAGAATTTCATCTATGAATTGCCGTGTTATTGTGGTATCGGCATCAAGAAAAACAAGAATGTCTCCCTCTGAAATTTTCGCGCCCGTGTTTCTCGCTAAGCCCACATTGCCGTCCGCCTTATGAACCTTTGCATATCTCCTTGCTATTTCCACTGTGTTATCCCTAGAGCCTCCATCAGCAACGATGACCTCTGCTTCCGGGACAAACTTGCGCACGTTTTTTAGAGTTGAAGCAATAAGCTTCTCTTCATTCAAAGTTGGGACTATTACACTTATTTTCGGCTTCTTTGGAATTGGATACATGACGCAACAACCTCGTTCAGTTGTTAAATTAATCTATGGATATAGCTATTTTCACTGTGCCCTCTCGAGATAATTCTTGTAACTCCGCTCAACTTTTTTTGCTATAATATTGAAATCAAAAATTTTTTCGCTTCTCTCTCTCGCTTTTTTCGACAACCTTTTTCTAAGTTTTTCGTCATCAATCAATTTATTCGTCGCCTCTGCTATTTGCTCGGGGCTGCGGGGTTCAACAAGCAAACCACAATCAGAAACTACCTCTGGGATACCGCCGACTTTTGTGGAGATGATTGGATTTTCACACGCCATCGCCTCAAGCAAAACGATCCCAAACGGTTCCCATAATGAAGGCAAAATGGAGAAATCACTCGCGGAATAATATTCTATCAATTTTCTCATGGGTATGGGATGAGACACAAAAATAACCCTTTTTTCGACCTCGGATTTATTTGCTAACGCTTTCAAACTCTCTAGTTCTGGTCCCCTACCTATTACCACCGCCTTAAAATCGCGTTTGATTTTCTTTACGGCTTTTATCAAGTATTCGACTCCTTTTTGGGGGACAAGCCTACAAACAGTCGTGGAGAGAAACTCGCAACCGAACTCGTCCTTTAAATCTGTTTTGATTTTCTTGAATTTTTTTGTGTCGACTCCGTTGAAAATTATCTCTGTCCGCTCGCGGGAATAATCTTTCGGAACCGTGGCTTCTAAAGTCCATTTACTGTTTGCAATAATTTTATCTGCCCGCCTCATCACCCTGTTACCCACCAAATCGTCGAAAAGTTGCCCTGCTCTATCGATCTCCTTGCTTATCCCAACTGTACGAGCATTATGCAGCGTGAGGAAAAGCGGCTTTTCTAAAAATTTTTTCCATGTAGCTACCGATGAAAAGCTTAGGAAAAATCGGTTGTGCAAGTGGATAATATCAGGATTTTCTTTTCTACACACTTTGAAAAAATTATGGGGGAAAAAGGATGGGATAGAGTATGGGGGCGGGAGAAAAGCTGGGAGTTTTCTAAGGATAAGGGCCCTCATTCTGTATACTTTTGTTCCCACCACCACTTCCTCTCTCTTTGTCCCGGGCAACCTAGAAGTGATGATGCTCATAGAATTATCCTTTGATAAACGCTTACATAATTCAAATATGTAATTCTCCGTGCCGCCTAGGTAGGGGGAGAAAAATGGATTTACGTGCAGAATTCTCATTTAGATCTCCAGAACTCTCTCAGGGGCTACATTTAAAACGTTCTAATAAAATCTCGATTGGGTAATACATGAGGGTGAACTTAAAAAAATGGATTCGGGCAAACTGGGCGTATGTAACTATCTGGATCTCTATGGGCCTCATCGTGCTGGGATTAGTCATCTATGAACTGGGAGTCTATACACTTGCCGTAATTATACCATTTCTTTCCCTATTCCTCATCGCCATGGCTAGAATGGTGCAGGAGCTGAGAAAATGCTGATTGCCCACGCGACTATCCCGCTTATCCTCTACGGGCTATTCCCAAACCACATAAACCTACTCGCACTGCTTCTTGGCAGCGGGGCGCCTAACTTCGACGTTCTTCCAACTTTGCTTAGGAAAAAAACGCCGAAAAACGCCTTGGCTGAATTTCATGCCGCAAGCGTCCTCCACACACCGTTTTTTTACCTGATACTTCTCCCGCTTGTGTACGCCCTACTCTACTTTTTTACGGTCGCTAACAGTTTAACCATTGCAATATCATTCTCGTTAGGAGGCATCTTGCACATCTTGATGGAGTGCTTCGACAAAAAGGGCAGGCTGTTACTTTACCCCTTTAGCAAAAAATTCTATGGGGTTCCTATATTACCATATGATTTCTGGACCTACCTGACAAGCAAAAAAATACTGGCCGTTGAAGGATTGTTCTTCGTTATATCGTGCATCGTGTTAGCTTTACGATGGGCGGGAATATATGCGGGATTTTAAAGGATTGTTCTCTAAAGGATTATTCTCATGATAATCACTTTGTCCAAACTCTAATACCCAAGTAGGATAGCGCGCCAGCTCCGATCGCTGTACCGAAAACAAACGAAATCGCTCGCTCAACGGCCCACGCAGCGGCTGCGACTGGATAAAGCTGCGGCGGCATGAATTTCATGAAGATTAAAATCATGGCTACATCCACCGTACCAATTCCAGCGGGTAGAAGAGGAATCAAGCCTGCCATCCACGGTAACGTTGTGGCTAACACCAACATTGCCAAGGGTGGGGTATACCCGTACTCAAGAGCTTTGAAAATTACAAATAATCTTGTAATCCCGAATATCCATAAAATCGCCGAAAATACTACAACGTAACATGCTACTTTCCGACTGCTTATAATACCCTCGGCATCTGCGTAGAACTTTTTGATTCCCTTAGTAATCCTTGCCTTATTTGCGGGTCTACGGAAAAAACCCATGATGCGCGCTACAAGCCCACCAATGCGTGCCGCTGCCATCTTGCCGCGTAGAACGTACCAAAAAAGCAAACTCCAGCCTATAATGATAGCGGCCCATAACATCATGATTACCACCGCGGGCCAAATGGGCGTCCATTCAATAGACAGTAATAATCCGACCATCACAAATGAAAGGAAAACTGGAAAGTCCAATATAAACTCGCCTAACATCGTGGCAAAGCCAGATGAGTATGAAACTCGATGAGTTTTATTCAGCAAATATGCTCGCGCGACTGGGTCACCGCCAGAATATGTAAACGGTGTAACGTTGTTGATAAAAATCCCACCTAAAATCACCACGTAAAGGTTGCGCAGGCCAACGTGATGTCCAACTCTCGAAAGTGTCACATTCCAACGACCAGCCCAGAAGGTCACGCCGAAGAGGTAAACACCAAAAGCTAAAATCACTAATATTGGGTTGGCTCTGCTCAGGGTTTGCAACATCGCGTAGAGATCCTCACGTGCAAAAAGTAATGCTGCTATCGCAACTACCACGACAACGAAAATAGCGAGGAGTAGAGTCCTCCGGGTGGTATATTTCTTGGTTCGAGCCAATACAACCCTCCAGTCCAATCATCTCATAAAACGGTTTAAGTATTCCTAAATCGACTTAATCAAGGCGACCCGCATGACAAAAAACACCATCGACCCCAAACTGCTAAAAATCTTGGCGTGCCCAATCTGCAAGCGCGATGTTGAACTCAAATGTAACGATCTGGTTTGTGTTAGTTGTAAGAAACGCTACCCTATCGTGAACGGAATTCCTAATCTTCTACCCGATGAATTACGGTGATGCTACCTCTATCATCACACTCACGCTCATTGGGGATTGCAGCTTACTCACGAAACTCCTAGAAAGACCCGCTGCTGCTTTGTCTGCCCTAATCGCGAGAGTGCGCCCACAAATGAATTTACTTTTTCTGACCACTAAATCGGTAGGATGTTCTAAAGTCAATGAAGGATGCCCAAAAGCGTGAACTTTCTCCACGCCACCACCAGATTCAATTACAATGGTAACCGCCGCGCCCGACCTAATAGCTTTTTTAAACTCATCGCTGAACTCGATAGCCCCCTTGCTCGCCGCAACCGCGATTATGCAATCCCCTCCAGGACCAACTTCACTATCCTTCGTGATCATCAATGTTGTTGGATGCCTTGCCGTAATCAGTGGGTGGCCCTTAGCCGTGATGACCTCAACGATTTTCCCCATTTTTTCCCCCTCATCCCCTTAAGCTTAAAGAGAAATAACTTATTTTGGTTGTATGCACGAGCGGGAGCGCGAGGAGTTAATTGAGCGCCTTGTCCGATGGGGCTACTTAAGCAAACGAGATATCATCAACGCTTTCAAAAAAGTACCACGCCATGAATTTATCCCAAAAAACATTCGAAACTATGCCTATACCGACCAGCCGCTCTCGATAGGCCACGGGCAGACTATCTCGGCCCCCAGCATGATCGCCATCATGTTGGAATCGCTTGACCTCAAGGTTGGGCAGAAGGTGCTGGAAGTGGGCACTGGCTCGGGATACAACGCTGCCCTCATCGCCGAGATTGTCGGGCACAAGGGGGAAGTCGTCTCGATAGAGCGAATTTACGAGCTAGCCGAGTTCGGGCGCGCGAACCTTGAGCGAACTGGATATGGTTGGGTTAATGTCATTGTTGGAGATGGAACATGCGGCTATGAAAAAGAGACCTCTTGGAACCGTATCCTCGTAACCGCTTGTACCCCAAATCTACCGGAGCCTCTTCTCAAGCAGTTGAAAGTCAGGGGGAAGCTTGGCGCACCGGTTGGCCAACACTACATGTCCCAGACTTGGATTGTTGCAGAGAAGCGTGCCAAGGAGGAGCTCAAAATTGAGGATCGAGGAGGATGCTCCTTTGTGCCGCTGGTTGGAAAGTATGGGTGGAAGGCTGAGGATTAACCAAACCACTTCTCAAGCGAAGCTTGTTCCCGCTCACGCTGCCCTTTGAGCAATCGATCTATACCAGTCTGAACTCTTGACTCAGAAAAATCGTGCTCCCCGCACAAAAACTCTTTAATTCCTCCCAGGTCCGGGTCGCCCCATTTCAACTCATATTCAGCTGTGACGTTCGGCTTCAAGAAGATATCTCTCACCTCAAGCGGGTCAACCTCAAATTTTTCACCAAGTTCGGTTTTTACAAGTTGCTCGATGGAACCGTGCTCACGAACGAGTTCAAGTGCCTTCTTCGGCCCTATCCCTTTTATCCCCACATTGTAATCTGTCCCAACCAAAATGCCAATGCCCACCAGCTGTTCTTGGGTTACCCCGAGTTCGTTCAAGAGAGGTTGGAGTTCAATCACCTCAGGAAATACTTCGACGTATACGTCCTTTCCAGGCAGCTTCCGCCTGCCAGTGATGGCCAAGTTACGCACGAGTATCGGGGCTCCAAATAGCAGGCTGTCGAAATCTTGGCTCGCAGCAGCCCAAACATCTTTTCTCTGGACGAGGTGCGCTGCTTGAGCCTCACCCTCCCCCGGCGCCTGAACCCAGGGAAGCCCCATATATCCCAGAAGTGTCTGCGCTTGTTTAATCATCTGCTCGTTCACTCGCCCTGCACGCTGCGCAAACTTCTTGGCCTCTTTAATTTTGCCCTCCTTGAGCGCGGCTGCCCACTCCTTGGCCGCCTCTTTTCTCACCGCGCGACGCTGCTTGACAGTACGCAGCTTCAATTTAGGCGGTTCCCCGTCAAACACATACACCGGCTTGATCCCCGCCTCGACTAGATTTGCGGTTCGATAGAAGAGGCCAGAAAGATGGGAAGTTACTCTACCCTTAGAGTCTTTGAGAAGCTCCCCATCACGCTGCCTGATTATCGAGAGAAATTGATAAAGCGAATTCATTGCGTCAATCGCAATTATCTTCCCGCGAAGTTGCTCGAACTCTACTTTTTGCTTAAGCACTATGTCGCCAAGCTGGACGCCCACCTCGACACCAATAATAAATCATCTTAAATGCACTTAAACTTCTAAGAATGGATAAAAACTGGTTGAACGGTATTTTCATTGCTTACGCGGATTCGCCAGGTAATCTCCGCACAATGGTTATCGGAATCGCTTCCTTCTCGAACTCTAACAGAGCAATGTCAATGGGATTTCCCACGCCCTCAGGCACCTCGATGAGCACAGGTGCTCCCATTGATATTTGAAGAGCTCTGGCTCCTACGACTCTGGCCTTTTCAAAGCGGGTGTACTTTTTTGGGAAAATGGACTAGCCTCCATTACATAGGCGGCATGCCACCCATTCCCATACCAGGTGCGGGTCCCGGTCCCATCTCTCCCTTCTCAAGTTTTCCAGCAGCGATAACATCATCAATCCTCAAGATCATCTCCGTCACTTCACTCGCAGATTTAATTGCTTGAGTCTTGATGCGAAGGGGTTCGACGATGCCCAATTTAAGAGTGTTTTTCACTTCCCCGCTTAGCACATCAATTCCGATATCTTTGCCGTCTTTTTTCTCGTGGGCCGCGCGCAGCTGTACCAGGATATCTATCGGATCCAACCCGGCATTTTCCGCCAGGGTTCGTGGGATAACCTCAATCGCGTCAGCAAATGCATTAATTGCAAGTGCCTCGCGTCCACTCACCGTGCCAGCGTACTCCCGCAGCCCCTTTGCTACCTCTATTTCCGGAGCACCTCCGCCCGCTACTATCTTGCCGTCCTCTACCGCAACCGAAACCACCGAAACAGCATCGTGCACTGCACGCTCGGCTTCATCAACAACATGCTCGGTGCCACCGCGCACTAACAGGCTTACAGCTTTCGGGTCTTTGCACCCCTCGATAAATATCATTTCTTCGCCCGCTATCTTGCGTTCCTCCACTTGTGCCGAGAACCCGAGGTCTTTAGCTGTCAGGTCTTTGATATTTGTGACTATTTTTCCACCGGTAGCACGTGCAAGCTTTTCTATGTCCGACTCCTTGACTCTCCTCACTGCCAAAATTCCCGCCTTCGCTAAGTAGTGCTGGGCGAGGTCATCAATGCCCTTTTGACAAAGCACGACGTTCGCTCCTGTTTTTTTAACTTGGTTCACCATCTCTTGAAGCATGCGCCGCTCTTCCTCAAGGAAGTCCCGGAGTTGCTCAGGGTCTGTTACATTTATCTTAGCACTAGTTTCTGTCTCTTTGACCTCTAGAGCTAGATTGAGGAGGGCTATTTTTGCCTTCTCAACACGCTTCGGCATGCCTGGGTGGACAATCTCCTTGTCGAGCACCAAGCCCTGAATGAGCTGAGAATCGGTTGAACCTCCCCCGCTCTTCTTCTCAATCTTGATGTTATCAATATCCGCTTCGAGATTGCCATCAGATTCTTCTACTATCTGCTTGACCGCTTTAACACAAAGTTCAGCGAGCTTTTCCCCTCGTATCTCAGAACCCTTGCCACTCATCGCGGTAATAGCTATCTCTCTCAATATCTTGTCTTCTCCTATTCGAACACTATTCGCTATTTTACCCAAAATTTCATTTGCCTTATCGGCTGCTTTTCGGTATCCAGATGCGACGACCGTAGCGTGAATATCTTGATCAAGTAACTCCTCTGCCATTTTCAAAAGCTCTCCCGCAAGTATCACGGCCGTAGTTGTGCCATCACCCACTTCATCCTCTTGCGCCTTAGAGATCTCTACCATCATTTTCGCCGCGGGATGTTCAACATCCATCTCCTCCAGAATAGTCACGCCATCATTAGTTATCGTGACGTCACCCAAACTGTCGACGAGCATCTTGTCCATCCCACGCGGCCCCAAAGTGGTACGTACCGCCTGGGCGATTACCCGCGCGGCCATAATGTTCATACGCTGGGCATCCCGCCCTAGATAGCGCTGAACTTTCTCAGGCAAAACCAATATTTGTTGCCCACCTAACTGACTTGCCATAAAATCCCTCCTCTAAATCTATCTACTATATGATTTTCTACCTTACTCAAACGATTTCTCTGTATTAAAGCTTTACTTTGAGTCCTTTTTACTTAGCGAGGCCCCAAGCTTCCGCTCAACTTCCGGGCGATGAATGCTGTTGTATGCGCAAAATGGCATTATACGACCATCCGGTATCGCGTAATGAATCGCACACCGCTCCACCCTATCTAAATCAAAATTGTATGGGTCTTGGAAGTGCATGCACCCTATCATTAACGCTCGCTCGTGAAACTCCGACAGCGCGCCATAGCTCGCGGTGCTCAAAACTTTAAGCAGAATTTTTGGGAGATTTAACCCCTTTGATGCCTTCGACATGTTAATGGTGCTGGGCACTTCTCTAACAATCTTTGCCAATACTCTAGCTTTAACCGCAAAACCTCCTTTCTTCAGCTCAGATGCATATTTATCGAGGAGCCCAAAGAGCTTCTCCACATCTACGAACCGCGTCACCGGGATTATGTTCCCGTTTTCGACAAAAACATAAGTCGCGGCACCGCAGTGCTCATGACAGGTGAATTTCACGAAGTTCTTGTTTACATATGTGCTGGCGAATCGTGAAATTGGCACAACGCAGGGCACGGGATAAAAGTCAGAGGGCTTGATCTGTCCATCCGTCTGCTGTTCAACTGCCTTCATAAAATCAGGAATGGTTATGCGCCACCGCTTGCGCTGCTTCTGCGAAATCCTGCCAGCGAAAGATACAGGCTGCACGTTCACGCAGCGCACGACATCTTTGTTTTCCGCAGCGAAGCGAATGATGTCCCCTAATTGGTCGTCGTTAACTCCCTTGACAAGCGTAACCACTAACACTATACTCGTGAGACCGGCCTTACGACAGTTCTCGATCGCCTTAAACTTCAGGCCGAGAATGTCCGCACCTCTAGCTTTGACCGTCGCCTCGGGAGTCATTCCATCGAACTGCAGGTATACGGTGCTAACTCCCGCCTCATGCAGCCGCTTTATGAAATCTAAATCTTGGGCAAAGCGTATACCGTTGGTGTTAACCTCAATGTGCCAGAAACCTGCTTCCTTCGCCGCGCGAACGATGTCGGGTAAGTCATTCCGGAGTGTGGGTTCTCCCCCTGATAACTGAATTGCTGGGGGGGGCGTTGGCTTATTAGCCTGCAGATTCTTCAACATCTCTTTTATTTGCTCAAATGTCGGCTCGTAGACGTAACCAGCTACAGCCGCATTTGCAAAGCATATCGGGCATCGCAAGTTACAACGATTGGTAACATCGATAATGCTGAGAATAGTATGGGATTTATGGTTCGGACATATGCCACAATCGAACGGGCACCCCCGCCGCTCCTTCGTGCGCGGGTTCTCAATTCCATCGCCAATCTCCGCGAACTTTTCAAACCTTTTGTAGATATCAACATCCGAAAAATAAATGTCCTCGAATTTACCGTGTTTAGGACACTTCTTCTTTATCAATACCTTGCCGTCCTCCTCGACCACTTCCGCCTCGATAACCTGAGTGCATTCGGGGCAAATGCTCTTAGTCTTTTTAAGCAATTTTACACTCATTTAATCATTTACCCATTGAAAGGTGAAATATTTAAATCATCGACATAAGTCTTAGCGACACAAGCCCCCTTGTGGGAGAGGTAATGAAAAGTTGTGTAAAGAGATACTAGACCTAATCATCTGGGCACTTTGGTTCATCTTGCCAGCCTATGTAGCGAATGCTACGCCAGTGGTACTGAATGGGACCAAACCAATCGATGGCGGCAAAAAATTTATCGATGGTCGCCAACTTTTCGGCCCCGGTAAAACGTGGTATGGGTTCATTGCTGGCACCGCTACCGGTACTTTGGTTGGACTAGTTCAAGGATTTATCAATGGAGGGCTCTCACACTATCTTTTGCTCGGCTTCCTGCTCGGCCTTGGCGCGCTAGTAGGTGATTTGCTAGGGAGTTTCATCAAACGCAGGCTCGGCATCAAGCGTGGAGATGCGGCACCGGGTATGGATCAACTCGGCTTTGTACTTGTCGCCTTGCTCTTAGCAAGTCTGGTGGCCTTACCGAGTTGGGAGGTAATCTTAACAATACTTATTATAACACCACCAATTCACCTAGCAACGAACTTCGTAGGATATAAGCTCGGATTTAAAAGCAGGCCCTACTAGCACTGCTGTACTGGGCCTCTTTAAACATTAGATAATTATTAGACTCCAATGAAAAACTAAAACGGCTGCTATCAAACGACCGTATTTGTAATGATAACTTTTAATCACTTGGTGTTCCAGTTTATTTGGTTATAAAATGGGCAAAGTTGCCGGTGTCTGCGCGATATGCGGGCGAACAAGCACTGATGTTTATCGATGCAGTGTGTGCGGCTCTATGGTCTGTTCAAGATGCTTCATGCATGACATCAA
Source organism: Hadarchaeota archaeon (SeqCode) (assembly GCA_964514965.1). Classification (GTDB taxonomy): domain Archaea; phylum Hadarchaeota; class Hadarchaeia; order Hadarchaeales; family Hadarchaeaceae; genus DG-33. The sequence goes on from CAZETV010000001.1 coordinate 741,299, forward strand.
AGTCTGCAAACAGTGCTTGAGGAGGGGGCTCTGGATCAGTGATAGAGGATCCCAATAATTTTGTGAAAGTATGAGTTAGGACGGAGTGTCGTTGCTCACCGAGAAAATGTCAGAGCAAGTAGAAGAACTTCTTAGTGAGCTGAGGGAAAGCGCTAGTGCTGGCGTGCCAATTTTAGTGGAGGGAATGGATGATGAAGGGGCCCTACGTAAACTCAACGTGAAAGGACAGATTTTCAGAATATCAAACAGCAGCAAAACTCGCTGAATTTTCTTGAGAGTTTGGCTGGCTTCAAACAAATTATAGTTTTAACCGATTTTGATCATGCTGGTGATAAACTCGCAAAATTCTGCGTCGTACATCTAAAGAGACTTGGGGTGGAGCCCGTAGTTGAGTTTCGGAAGAAGCTTAAGGCGCTCCTCCACAAGGACATCAAGGATATCGAGGGACTCGCAAAGTTCCTGCACACCCAAAGCGCTGCCCTCAAGCGTCAGCTACTTTCTCCCCGGCTACCCGCGACATGAACTTCCTAACTATAGAGGGTTTTATGCCCATCCACACGAGTTTTGCCTCGATTTCATTCTGCGATTTGCCTTGTTCCTTCAGCTTCAAATAGAGCTTCTTCATCGTCTCGGATATCTCGTGAGGAAAACAGACCCAAGCATCTGTACTGCGCACGAAAAAATCTGGTTTTAGAATTGACCATGGCTTATAGTAAAGTGTACAAATTTTGATCTCCGCCGCGCCTTGCCCGGCTAAGTGCTTCTTAACGAGCTTGAGGCTTTTCCCTGAATCTGCGATATCATCAATCACCAAAATTTTTTTACCCTTGACCTCGACGGGAAGGGATTGCGTAATCTTCGGCTTCGTGTGTGTCTTATAAATATCGACGTAATACTCGACCTTGATGGTGGCGATGTTCGGGTTCTCAAGTAAGTCAGACAAAACTCTCCCAGGAATCCACCCGCCCCGGGATACCGCCACGAGCAGGTCGGGCTTGTAACCGCTGCGCCTGATTTGGCTCGCGACCTGGATGCAGAGCTCGTAAATAAAGTTCCAGCTCGGCACCTCGTATTTCTCAGGTTTTTTAGGGGCTGGCATGGACACGCGGTTTTATTGGGTGTGCTAAGTCTTTAAAATTTATGTTGGTCTCGCAAGCCACTATAACACAATGAACCCTAACAAAAACATGACAATTCCGGCAGTTAGAGGAACTATTAAATTATCATCCAGTATCCATCTCATCCCGGATTCAATGTCTATGCCTTCCACGAACATCGCGATGGATGCAGCAACGAGAGCTGTTAAGGGGAAGACAAATAACATCGCGCCCAAGGCACCGGCGATAGCGCCGACGATATGCCCCTCTATAAACTTGGTATTGCTAAAAGGATGCTTCACCCTGCCCACGCTCTTTCCAACCAGATGAGACAGGGAATCCCCCAATGCGCACACCATTATCGACGCCATTGCGATTGGCTTATCAAAAATCAAAACGACAACGAAAGCCCCAATGACAAAGAAAAAGGATCCCTTGCCAGGAAAAATTTTCATAACCTCCGGTCTTTCAAAACGCTCTAAGCACCAGTATATAATGGGAATCCTGTATTTCCTGCTCAAGAGAATTAAAACAAAGCCTGCCATCAATATTGCCAGCAGACCCCACTCATTCAGCACGTCAAGATATATCAACGCAACTATCGCGACACCCACAGTTACATGAAACAGCTGCCGTCTCATTTCCATTTTTCTGCCCCGAGATAGATTATGGATAGACCAACCAGATATCCGAGTAGTCCCCCAAATATGATATCGCTGAGGTAGTGCACACCCAAATAGAGTCTAGTGAATCCAATAAAGCAGGCAAAACCGACCCAAAACCACTTCAGTTTGGAGAATCCTCTATTAAGAACAGGTACCGCCGAGAAAACGGTCGCCGTGTGGCCACTGGGAAATGAAAAACCTGCAGCAGCGATGAGCCCTAATTCAGGTCTCTGTACCGCAAAAACGCCTTTGAATAGATAGGTTAGCCCTACCGCTACCACAACACTCAACATCAACGGCGGAGCCCACTTTTTTTTACCGCACACCCAAAAAAGCAAAACGGGAATTAAAATCACAACGACGGCGACAGCCAGCCAATCCGTCGCCAAAATCATGAACTCGTTTAGAATGGGGGTTCTGAAGTCGGCGAAAAATCTCACGACATGATCATCTACCGCAAAACTTAGGAGGCCCAGAACTGCAACTACCCCACTTAAAAAAATAGTCCTTTTATCCATCAAAATTTCCCACCTTAACGAACCCACTATAGCGCTGCCACTGACTTATAGATTTTTAAACAACCCCGTTCTGTATGATTCACAATCTTTAACAAAATTTGAACCACAGCCTTTTTAGGTGGGTAAACATAATTGGAAGTAATCATCAACTCAAGCCAGAATCACCATCAGGCTCATTCTGGCTTTCGAGGGCGTGGTGCCCTTGAAAGAAAAAACACTACAAGAAATAATAGCTGAGCGAATCGGAAAAAAGGAGGTTTCCGTTATGCGAGAGGATATTGGTACGACTAAGTATATCATCCACGCCAAGATAGCGGCGAGCGGCGTGGTGGAGCGCCCCGATGTAGTGGGCGCAGTTTTTGGACAAACTGAAGGTTTACTGGGAGATGAGCTAGACCTACGCGAGCTGCTCAAGACCGGTAGGATAGGACGCCTTAAAGTGGACATCAGCTCAAACCAAGGAAAATCGTCAGGCACGATAATGATCCCCTCAAGCCTTGACCGGGTCGAAACGTCGATCATTGCTGCAGCACTTGAAACCATCTCTCGGGTAGGACCATGCGAGGCGACAATAAAGGTCGAACGAATCGAAGATGTGCGCGACGCTAAACGGAAGTTCATCGTAGAGCGTGCAAAAGAGATTCTTGAGTTCGTCGAGAAGGCTGCTCCTGAGACTCAAGAGATAGCCGAGAGAGTCAAGAAGTCCGTGCGCCTTGAGGAGATTACCGAATACGAGGGTTTACCCGCGGGCCCGGGAGTGCGTAGTTCCGATGCGATAATAATCGTCGAGGGGCGAGCTGATGTGTTAAACTTGCTTCGCGCGGGCATCCAAAACATCATCGCCATCGAGGGAACTAGCATACCCAAGGCAGTGATTAACCTGAGCAAGGGCAAGACAGTGACGGCTTTCCTAGACAGCGATAGAGGTGGGGACCTAATCCTGAAGGAACTGCTCCAAGTTGCCAGCATCAACTTCGTTGCGAGACCGCCAAAAAACAGTAGCGTAGAGGACCTTACGCGAAAGGAAATAATCAAGGCGTTGCAAAACAAGGTGCCTCTCGAGCACGCGCTGGCCGAACTCCGAAGGAAGCCCGCAGCAGAAGCAGAACCTTCTGCTAAAGAGGAGACCCAAGAGTTACAAAAACTGAAAGGTGTTATCGGCAAACTACGCGGCACTCTGAGAGCACAGCTACTTGACAAAAAACTCAATCAAATCGAAGAGGTTCAAGTGAGGGAACTAAAGGAACTACTGCCCAAGGCCTCGGAAGTTAAAGCTGTGGTGTTCGACGGTGTTGTAACCCAAGAGTTGGCGGACATGGCAGCCAAACAAGGCGTGCAATACGTTGTCGGAATGCGCTCGCGTGTCGAAGTGACACCAAAAAACTTGCGCGTCCTAACAATAGAAGATCTTCGAAAGTCGGGACACCAAAGATAGCTAGACCTTAACGTTGTAGTCCATTATCACGGCCGTTTCGCCGTCCTCATAATAGTAGGGAATCTCCCCCCGCGGCCGAAAGCCGAGCTTTAGGTAGAACCGCTGAGCCTTAACGTTGCTCTTTCGCACTTCTAGACGCACGATTTTCACCCCCCTCTCGTGGAGGCGGCCAATGATTTGCTTCATGAGGGCCGAACCAACGTTCTGCTTTTGATAGAGTGGGTCAACACCTATGGCTAAAATGTGACCCTTCATTTCCCATCGGATTACCCCGATCACGTAGCCCACTACTTTTCCATCAACTTCGGCCACGAGGAATCCATCGGGGTGCATCGCGTATAGATGGTTGAGAAGGCTTAGCGGGTAGGGGTCCTTAAAGCACTTGTACTCTATGCTCAAGATTGCTTGCATGTCGTTTGAATTTAGGGCCCGAATCTGAACGAGCCGTTGGGTTACCACAGGAACATCTCAATTACGTTTTAAGCGATTATGGATAAAATCATTTGGATATAATATGGTGCCGCCAAAGTATTATGGAAACAGGCCCCAATACTAAACGACTTATATCTTGGAGGAAGCCCGAGGTGTAAAAAATGGGATTATTTGATAAAATCCGAGATGCTGTAGGGCTAGGACCACAGAAACCTCCACCAAGATTTAAGCCATTCGAGGTCGTTGAAGAGCAGAAAGGGTCTTACGCAAATTTCGAACGAACGCTTCAGAAATACGGCTTGATTATGCTCATCGTAGGGAGACGCGGGGGCGGAAAAACTGCTCTCGGGATGCAGTTCCTAGCTTGGTTTAACCATGTTGCTCGGCGGAGATGTTATGGAATTGGATATAACTCCGCAAAGTTGCCGCGATGGGTCCACAAAGCGAACTACATTGAAGATATTCCGAATGACTCTGTTGTACTCGTCGACGAAGCCGCGATTTTATTTTTCTCGCGTGAGACAATGACCTCGATGAACAAAATGCTTACCAAGCTCATGGCAATCGCACGCCACAAGAACCTGTCGATGGTGCTTATAACTCAAAGCTCGGCCCTGATCGAGATTAACGTGCTTCGCTTGGCAGATGTGCTTCTGCTTAAGGAACCATCATTACTTCAGGCAAGGTTTGAGCGAAAGGCCTTACAGGATATCTTCTCCACTGTCAGCAAAACGTTTAAAAAAATAGATGACTGCGTAAGCCATTTCTATGTATACTCCGATGAGTTTGAAGGGCTCGTGCATTACAGCTTGCCGTATTTCTGGAACGACAGTATAAGCCGCTCCTTTCGAGAATTCCGCAGCAGGTAACGCATGCCACTGATATCCGGGGTTAACAAATGCGGGTGGTCCATAAAGATTTGAAGCATGGAAAAATCAAGCTCGTGGTCGAGACGCTTGATGATCTCTGGCACCTCCAGCAACTAGTCGAACCCAACGATATCGCGACTGCTCAAACTTGGCGTAGGGAGCAGGAAGTTGGAGACCGACTCAGGCCGGAACGGCTGAAGAAGCTGCGCGTAACTTTATCTATCCGTGTTGAAGGCATCGAATTTCACAAACATGCAAATCGCCTCCGCCTGCTAGGCACGATACTCAGTGGACCCGATGTCGGAAAACATCACTCCTTCAGCTTGGAGCTTGGGTCTGCACTTGCCATTACAAAAAATTGGCGACCAGACCACCTCAACCGCATCAAGGAGGCCGTTCGAGCCAGCCGTCGTCCACGTGTCCTACTCGTAGCACTCGACGATGTTTCAGCAGATTTCGCTTTGGTTCGTCAGTATGGACTCGATGAGATTGGCATGATTTCTCAAGCGAGAATGGGCAAGCGATACGATGTCGAACGGGAAGCGGACGAACGAAAATTCTTCCAAAAACTTGCTGCGGCGATGAACGACATCATCTCACGTGAGAACGTTCGAGCTGCTATAGTTGCTGGCCCGGGATTCACCAAAGATACATTCGTAAATTTTCTGCGTGAGAAACACCCAGAACTAATCTCGAAAGTAATACATGATAATGTCAGTTCGGGGGGCAGAGCTGGACTCTACGAGATTGTGCGTCGCGGGTTAGTCGAGCGGGTATCACGAGATAATCGTGTTTCATTTGAGACATCGCTGGTCGAACGTTTAATGATGGAAATCGCGAAGAGTGGGCCAGCCACCTATGGTGAGGCAGATGTCAAGCGAGCTGCATCGCTTGGCGCTGTCGAGAACCTGCTGATCGCGGATGAGACGCTTCGACGGAATCGAGCTGGCGTCGAGGGAGTGCTGGAACAGGTACGAAGGACGCGAGGACAAGTAACCGTGGTGAGCACTGATCACGACGCGGGGAAACAGTTGTTGGCGCTGGGCGGCGTGGCAGCCCTACTCAGGTTCAAGGCCCAAAACTCAAAAGATTAGAGAAGAGTTACCTCAAAGGTTATTTATGCGGCATTCCCTTAAATTTTGAGGTGAAACATGACAATTCCGCCTGAGTTAGCCTGGATCGTTCCAGTTGTCATACCGTTTATCATAGGGTTACTAGTCGGTGCTGTGGCCAAACGTACTTTTAAGTTGATAGTGGTTGTCGCCGCTCTCGTAATCGTCCTCGTCGCTACTGGTGTCGTGAGCTTGACCTTCCAAGATGTCTACGACAAAGCGATGGAGTTCCTGCCGAGATTAATTGACCTTGGAGGGGGGCTGAAGGATGTTCTGCCGTACACGTCAGTGGCGTTCTTGATAGGTCTTGCGCTAGGGTTGTGGAAAGGTTAGGCTAAAGTTATTCACCACAGCGTTAAAATTAGTTAGATGATCGCAACTCCAATTCGCAACGTGCCAGCACTAATGATCAAGTCGGGCAAGGAGCGCTCACTTATCGTCGCAGACTTGCACTTAGGCATCGAATGGGAACTAGCGAACAAGGGCGTCTCACTGCCTAGCCAGACCCCAAAGGTTAAGGAACGGCTCTTAAAGCTCATCAAGAGACGGATGCCAAATCGCCTGATCCTCTTGGGCGATGTCAAGCACAACGTTCCCATCGCCAGCTGGCAAGAGTGGCACGAACTCCCAAGCTTCTTCGGGGAGCTGACGACGATAGTTCGCGTCGAAATCATGCGCGGAAACCATGATGGCGGGCTGGAAGGGATGGTGCCACAAGGGATAAAAATTCATGGTGCGCGGGGCATAGTACTCGGCAAGCGAAAGCGCGTGGGGCTGATGCACGGCCACACTTGGCCTTCGCCAGAGTTATTCAACACAAAACTGCTCGTGACAGCACATAACCACCCTGCGGTCGAGTTCCGTGACGAAATCGGGGGGCGAACGACCGAGCCTATTTGGCTCCGAGCCAAACTAGATGCATCGAAGTTTCCGAAAAAGATTAAGGGGCAGATCAATGGCGAATTACCAGAGCTACTCGTGATGCCAGCGTTCAACGAACTTGTTGGAGGTGCCGCAGTTAATCGAAGAATACCCAAAGAATTAATCGGCCCGATGTTCAAAGCTGGTGCCGTGGAACTTGAAAAAGCTGAAGCTTACTTGTTGAACGGCACTTTTTTAGGCGAAGTACATGATTTGAGAAAGTGAAAATGTGTCATCTCTAAAAGTTTTTATGTTGGTGCGACATTAAGCTTCGGGGGAATTCAACGGTAGATGTGCTCATTATTGGGGCAGGTCCCGCGGGGTTATTCGCAGCGTACGAGTTGTCAAAAAATTCTAAACTTTCCGTGACCGTTGTTGATTGGGGGCAGGAAATCAGGAAGCGCATCTGCCCTGCTGTTGAAACTGGAACATGCATAAGTTGCATGCCATGCCACATCATGTGCGGTCTAGGCGGTGCAGGAGGCATGTCGAGCGGTATCCTCAACCTTCGCCACGATATAGGTGGAGATCTCAGCAAGCTCACGAAAAGTGCCCCAGAAGCCGAAAAACTCGTCAAGGAAGTGGATGACCTCTTTGTCAAGCATGGTGCCCCTAAGAAAGTCTACGGCACGAGTTCTAAAGAAGCAGAAGAACTCACGAGACGTGCAGCCGCAGCTGGCGTTCGATTCATACCAATCCTCCAGCGCCACATAGGCAGTGAGTACCTACCTGATCTCATCAACTCTTTCAGGAACACACTTGAAAAGCAAGGCGTAAAGTTCATGCCCAATTCAAAAGTCGAGCAAATCGGAAAAGGTGAGGTCGTCGTCAAAGGGAAACGGATTCACGCGAAGTACATTCTCGCAGCCCCGGGACGAGTGGGAGCTGATTGGTTTGCAGAACAAGCGAGAAATCTAGGGGTAAAGCTCACCCACGGCCCCATTGATATCGGGGTACGTGTAGAGGTACCAGCTGTTGTCTATGAGCCTGTCGTAAAGGTGAACCGCGACCCGAAATTTCACATCCGCACAAAAACTTTCGATGATTTCGTCCGCACATTCTGCACTAATTCAAGGGGTTGGGTCATGGAGGAGCGCTACGACGACCATGTTGGCGTGAACGGGCAATCACTCCGCGCAAAGAAATCTCAAAACACAAACTTCGCACTTCTCGTGCACATCGAGCTCACGCAGCCGGTCACTGATACCACGGCCTATGGACAATCGATCGCTTATCTCGCGACAACTATAGGTGGTGGACGTCCGTTGCTCCAACGCTTGGGTGATTTGCGCTCTGGAAGGCGGTCAACTTTGGAGCGAATTAAACGAGGGCATGTGGTACCAACTCTCTCAAGCGTGACCCCCGGCGATATCTCGATGGCTTTGCCGGGACGAATTGTGGGGGACTTGACCGAAGGACTCGACCGCTTGGACAAAGTCGTCCCTGGAGTAGCTTCAGATTCGACGTTGCTTTACGCTCCAGAAGTGAAGTTTTATGCTATGCAAATTACTGTCAACAAAAATATGGAAACAAACGTTTCCAACCTCTTTGTCGCTGGCGATGGGGCCGGACTCTCACGAGGCATTGTCAACGCTGCCGCAACTGGTTTGCTTGCAGCTAGGGGAATAATCACCAAGGCCAAAAATTAAAATTAATCTCCAACAACAATTTATTACACACCCATTATCCCTATTTAATCAGCAACCTTAGGGTTTTAGGAGTCTCATGAAAACCATCGCCGTCTTTGCGCTCCTCTTATGCTTAACTGCCTCTGGCGCTCTTGCTCAGGAATGGCCTACCTCAGGGCACGATGCCCAGCGTACTGGCTATTCAACCTCCTCGGCCCCGGAAACCGATCAAATAGCATGGACTTTCAACGGTACCGGGGGCTTTTCTTCACCAACTGTCGCGGACGACAAAGTTTTCATCGGGTCTGAAGATGGGTACATTCGCGCGATTAACGTGATTAACGGCAAGGAGGTATGGAACTTCAAAGCTGAGTCTGAAGTAGCATCGCCTACCTTTGCAGACGGGTGTATATACACGGGCTCCAGCGGCATGGTCTATTGTCTCGATGCGGTCACTGGCGAAAATCTATGGAGTTACCCGACTGATGGTGCAATATATTCGGCACCAGCGGTTATCGATAACGTCGTCTACGCGACTTCGACCGATAATTATGTTTATGCTATTAATGCCACAAACGGGCAGCTCCTGTGGGAAAATAACCTCGGGAGTAAAATTACTTCCTCACCTGCGGTTACAAACGAGATAGTCTTAGTCAGCAAGTGGAATGGGCGTATATACGCATTACACACGAGTGACGGGGCTGAGGTCTGGAAACGCCAATTGGTAGAACTGGGGACACTTGAAAACTACCCGATAATCTCGTCGCCGACAGTCGCTGAGGGACGTGTTTACGTTGGCTCAAATGATGGGCATCTCTACGTGCTGGACGCAACTACTGGTGAGAAACAGTTGGAGTTTGAGGCGGACAACCAGATTGAGTTCCCGCCCGCCGTCGTTGCCAGTGTAGTTTACTTCGGATCGAGTGATGGCTACGTCTACGCCCTTGACGCCCGCAATAACGCCGAAAATCGCGTACTTTGGAGCTACTCTACTGGCAGCAGGATACAATCCTCTCCAGCAGTAGCGGATAACAAAATTTTCGTCATATCACAGAACGACTACCTCTATTCGCTTAACGCGCTTGATGGAAATTTGATCTGGCGGCACAACATAGGAGAAGTAGAGAGCGCTTCACCAGCCATCGCCTATGGAAAAGTTTTCATCGGGACGAGCGAGGGCAAGCTCTACTGTTTCGGAAGCTGGGGCCCGGTACTTGGGGATAGCACCGGAAAGGGTATAATTTACCTGTTTATCACCGCCTTGCTCGTGCTCGCGCTATGGTGGATGGTCCGTCTGAAGCCGTCTTCCCCAAAGAAACACAGGAGAACTTCAAAGAAACTCAAAAAGTAGTGGTGGGGTCGCCGAGATTTGAACTCGAGTCACCGGCTTTTCCGCGTTTCAGCGACCCGAAGCCGGCAGGTTGTCCGGGTTTTTAGCCCTATAGACCAGGCTACCCCACGACCCCAAAGAAATTGAAATTCCACCGCATTTACCTTTTGCTACTTGTTTTCAGTAACCGTTCGAGTTCTCGCTCAAGCGTTACCACCGGAATGTCGGGAACGCTTATCCGCTGGCTCTTCCCACGATGCCTCTCGCCTGAAGGTTGAAGGTCTACTAAACCCAAACCTTCCATCCGATTGAGGTACTCCCAAAGCTGGGTATGCTTACGGGGCTCCTCATCATATTCCTCACAAACAACACGATAACTCTTTTCAGCCTCACCCGTCAGCGCATAGGCCAGCTTCGAAATCTTTAACTTCCGCGCTACAGCCAGCATAAACAGTTTCTCATGAAGTTGAAGATCACGAATCACCTCCCGCTTGACCTCGGGGTAAACCTCGGCCTTGGCCCGGCGCACATGCTCGGCCATTACCTCATCAACGTTCTCTCCATCTGCGGTCATACCAGCGCGCCAGAGAATTTCGAGTGCGAGTCGAGCATCGCCCCACCGCGCGGCTATGTCGGCGATGAGCGCTACAGTGTCCTCGTTGACTGCACCCACCTTAAACGCCTCGCGTATCCTATTATTGAGGATATCCACAAGCTGGGGAGCCGTATAGCGGTCAAGCGCCAGCACGTTATGCATGAAGGTGCTTTGGGTTGCAGTGTCGAGCGAACGCAGGAAATTTTTGTCGCGCGCGATTGCCACAATGCTTATGCGGTTGAGCATCCCCGACTCCTCGGCTGTACGGGTTAGTGAATAAAGTAAGTCAGGCCCGTTGAGCTGGGCAAAGAAATCTAGCTCGTCTAAGGTTAGCGTGAGGTAGGCATCGTGCTTGTTAAGGTAATCCACTACCATATCGAGGAGCTTCTCTGGGCCCAATCCGCGGGCAGGCCAACGGGGATTGTAGTGCTGAACCAGCTTCATTAGCACCGCATAAGGTGTTCTGTCCTTACGGCAGTTGATGTGAAGATAACTTAGATTGAGTCCCCGTCCTTTGGCTGCGAGCTTGAGTTCTTCACCAAACCTCCGAGCAAGCACGGTCTTTCCTACTCCCACATTTCCCGTGACCAGCACACGTTGGCTCGCTCGGTCTTCTATGACCGGCTTAAAAATTCGTGTAAGATAGCGGAACTCCTCATCGCGGTGTACTAGAATGGGAGGCACGTAGTCGGGTAAGAGCTTGCTCGAATCGCGGAAAACCGACTCACGGCCAAGCTCCTCCTCAAAGATTTCTCCAAACACCGCTGTCCCTTTTCAGATTTATCTTGCTTGTATCATTAAAGCGCTACCTAAGCCAGAAGCCAGATGTAGGCAGCAACCACGACCGCAGCGGTGAAAAGTGAGAAGACACACGCAACCTGAGACCAGCCCCACCCTCTTTTGTACCGCATGAATGAACCTGTTGCGATCGAGAGAACCACCGCCCCAGCGCTCATCACGACAAATGCGGCTGAGAGCAGAAGTGACTCATAAGTTCTTGCCAAAGCTTCGATATCCTCGCCAGCCAATCGGCGGACGAGCTCAACCCCGAATAACTCGACTTGCCCCACTCTAGTTTTGTCGATAGCGTCAAGATTATCTGCTAGAGTGTGGGTCGGCCAGAGGATTTCCCCGTACTGCGGGTTAACCCAGTACACCCATGTTCCTGGAATTCCCTCGCGCGTGAAGCTCGCATAATCGCTATAGCCCCCAACATCTTGTGCGTACTCTAGTTGTACATAGAAGTCGAGGTTTTCTGCTAGCTCCTGAGCATAGTTATCCAACCACTCAGTTGTGGCTATCTCCCGTGAGCCCTTGAGGCCGACACGCAGCCCGTTCTCAGGACCGGGAGCGATCACATCAAAAACAACTGCGGCGATGATTTTGTTATCAACATGCTCGCGCACAAATGCCGTACTTCCCAGCAGACCGAGTTCCTCACTTCCAAAGGTTGTAAAAAGTATGGTACGGGGGAGGTCTTCCATTGAGAGTACCCGAGCCATCTCGAGTACTACTGCGACGCCTGAAGCATCGTCGACCGTGCCGGGGGTCAGAACTGAATCGTGGTGTGCGCCAACAATTATAATCTCCTCGTTCTCGCCTGGCAATTTCGCCACAACGTTGCGAGATGTTGAGCGCTCAATCCTAGCACTCAATCGCAACTCGACCTCAACTTTATCCTGCTCCAAGAGTTCGATTAAGCGCTGCGCATCCTCCCCAGAGATCCAGAACAAAGGTGCCCCAGGTGGGTCCGACCAAATCTCCGAATAGGGCGGCCAATTCTCAAAATAGGTCAACACTGCTAACGGTGGCAGGCCCACGAGCGTCCGGAGAAAATTATTTCCTTCGACTAGAATGTTTCTCTCTACCAAAATCACGCGCTCGCGCAATTGTTCTAAGTTTTCCGGTTTTTCCGTCACGCGCATAAGTTGTCCGGTGATGATGTTGTCCGTCGATGGGGAGTAAACAGCTGGTATGAAAGTTAAATCAAATTGCTCAGGCGAGGTCACGCGAAGCCAATTTTCCTCGACCACGTAAGAATTTTCTATGGTGAAGTTCTCAATCCATGCCTCCAAGCCGTAGCTCTGGAACTCGTTCATGATGTAGCTAGCGGCCACGGCCTCAGCTTGAGTGCCAGCGAAGCGCGGGGCAATGCTGGTCAAGAACTCTATATGCCCGTAAACATTATCCTTAGAGACTTCGAGCTGTTGACTGTAAACTAGGGTTGATGTAAACAACACCCATATTAACACCCCGATTATCACCAACTGGCCCACGACGGATTTTCTCGACAAACTCCTCGCCATCATACTCTCCCTGGCGGTGCGCCTCTAAATGCAATTTTGACCAATATGGGAGTTATAAGCGTTGTCACGAGAACAATCATCACAGTTATCGAGAGCAACGCTGAATCAATAATCCCCGCTTCGGTTCCGATCGCGGCTATGACGAGCGCTATTTCCGCGCGAGGCATCATGCCTATCCCTACTCGAAGCGAATCCCTGCCGCTGAAGCCGCCAATGAATGCACCTATCCCACACCCAATTATCTTGGCAAAAATCGCTATACCAACCAAAGCCAGTGCTAAGAAGAAAACGCCAGCCAGTGCCCCAAAGTCTGTACGTGTACCCATCTCAACAAAGAAAAATGGGATGAAAAATCCATACCCGATCGTAGATATCTTAGCCCTCAAAGACCCAGCCACGGGGGCTTTGCTGATTACCACCCCTGCAATGAATGCACCCGTAATTGCTGCGACACTTACTTTCTCTGCAAATGCGCCTATCAAGAAGACTATGGCGAGGGCGATAGATAGGGTCACCTCTTCGACATGTAGTCTGCCCACGAAAGTTAGCACGCGCGGCAGTGTTTTAAAACCAACATAGATTATCGTCAGGAAGAAAATGATGACCAACGCTAAATTTTCTGCAAGCCCGAGGAAGGTGAGACCTCCGAATGCGAGGCCCGCCAGTACACTGAGGATGACAATTCCGATGATATCATCAAGAACCGCCGCGCCAAGTATAGTCATGCCGACGCGTGTATGAAGCCTGTGAACGTCCATAAGCGTCCTAACCGTGATACCGACACTGGTTGCAACCAGAACGGCCCCCATAAATGCCGCTTGTATGAGAGTCCAGTTGAGCAGAAACGCGACCCCGAACCCAAGCAGAAAGGCGGTTACGACCCCAGTTACAGCGACCAATGTTGCAGATTTCTCGGACTTCTTGAACTCATCCACATCTATCGATAGGCCAGCCAGGAAAAGCAGGAGGATTATTCCAATATCTGCACATACACTCACGAACTCCCCCGCGGGCGAGTTGAGGTCTATGAACAAAGGAACACCAAATAGTTGCTGCGATATCCAGCCCGCTACAAATGGGCCGATTATAATCCCAGCAATCAATTCACCAAGCACGCCCGGTTGCCTGAACTTCGCCGCAAGCATCCCACCTGCCTTCGCCACGATGAGAAAGATTGCCAGATATAAAAGTAGAGATGAAATCTCAACCGTCATGTTATGCCCCTACCTCAGCGTGTGGTATAGCTCGATGATATCGCGCAAACAGATGAGCCCTACCAAGCGCTCATTCTCGACGACGGGTAAGTGGCGGAGCTTATGTGCCACCATAAGGTTAAGGGCCTCTTGTGCTGTCATGCTGGGGGCCACTGTAACCGGTCGTCTTGTCATGATTTCACCCACGGTGCTAGCAGAGCGCTTCATCGCCTGTTTTATCATCGCATGCCCAACCGTTACATGGCGCAGTGGAACTTGAAGTACATGGAGCACATCGCTCTCGGTTACTATGCCGAGAAGCTTTCGATTTTTGTCGATGACTGGAAAACAGTCTTCGATTTGTCCTCTGAGGAGCTCTAGGAGGTCCTCTATTGAAGTATCCGGGTCGACCTTTCGGGGCCTTGAATTCATTATTTCTTTAACTTTCTTCTCCATCAGGCTCTTCGGATGGATTGGCTCTGGGTCTTGATTCAATTTTTGTCTTTCCTCATCCATACTAACTCCGTATCAAGCTAGTACACGAGCTTAAAATGTTTTAGCAAAAGTGTGCGATTTATTATAGCTACAATAAAAAAGCAAAGATGCAAACGAAAATTATATTATTTGCTCGGTTTTCATAATCATGTACGACAACAATCACTTTTTTACACCCTCGTAAACTCATTAAATAACATGGAGACAGTACTATGGCGCACGCCGACCTGAGAGTAAATCTCGGGAAACTTCGCCTGAGAAATCCAACCTTATTGGCGGCGGGCATTTTAGGGCTAACTGGAGCTTCACTTAAACGAGTTTGGAATGCGGGAGCGGGAGCTGTTATCACCAAAAGCGTGAGCCTAGAACCTGTTGAAGGATATCCTGGGCCGAGGGTCGTCCAAGTTCGTGGAGGTTTACTGAATGCCATGGGGCTGTCGAGTCCCGGGGTAAAAAACATCCTCGAAGAGATTAAGATTGCAAAGAATGGTGAGGCAACAGTCATAGGCAGCGTCTTTGGAGAAAATGAAAAGGAATTCTCTGATGTTGCGAAAGAGATGGAAAAAGTTAACACTGACGCGGTAGAATTGAATCTCTCATGTCCCCATTTTGAGACTCTACTAACCATGGGGCAAGACCCTAAACTCACGAAAAAAATTGTTAAAGGAGTTAAGAAAAAAATAAAAGTACCTGTTTGGGTAAAACTCCCTGGAAATACACACATTCCTAACCTCATAGAAGTTGCAAAATCAGCTGAAGTTGCAGGAGCCGATGCCATTACCATAAGCAATACCGTTCCAGCAATAGTGTTAGACCTAGAAGCAGAACGGGCAGTCCTAGGGCACGAAGTTGGGGGACTTTCAGGCCCGGCAATTAAGCCCATTTCGATGAGACTGGTCTACGAACTTTTTAAAACTGTGAAAATTCCGATAATCGGCTCTGGTGGCATTATAACCCCGGAAGATGCGATAGAATTCTTGGTTGCCGGAGCCTCCGCAGTTCAAATTGGAACTGGAATCATGTATCGGGGACTGGAAATCTTTAATGAAATTTGCACAGGGATCCAATCATTCATGGAGAAAAAAGGACTTGAAGAGGTCAATGAAATCACGGGGTTGGTACATTCACCCTTCTCTCTTACAAGTTGTGGCAGGCCCCGGCGACCACGTGCAAAAATATCCACGAATATGTCCCGCCGCGTTCGAGGAATATAAAGGCATCTGAACCCGCCCCTGTCAAAAATTCGCTCAACACGGCCCAATGTCGCCGGCGGCCTTTCGCCACTTACCTCTGCGCATGCTGCTTCTGTCGGAAGTAACTTACTTTTTAGACAATCAATGCTGGAAAAGCTTCAACTTCCGCGCGGAGATTTCGAACATCCCGCACTTCGAGCAGTATATCTCAGCCTGATTGCTCTCCAAGTCTATTGATATCGTATGCGCAGGATTACCGCAGTAAGGGCAGCTCACTGGCCCGTGAAGCAGTTCTGAAATTCTCCTATCATCCATCTTTTATCTCCTAATTTTTCTCCCCCTGTACGAGCTTACACAGTCGGATGGGCAATATGAAAAAATGATTCCTATCGAGTGCATGAGAACTTCGATGATTCCCATTCTCTAACCCTCCAAGCTTCCAATTAAACTTTGAAGAAACGTGCCTTTAATCTATGCCCGAAACCGTCAAAAAATATCATTTATTCGACTATAAATAAACTAGGAATTAATAAACCAAGCAGATATGCGTTTCCAAGAATTCCCGCTTTTTATTTGCGAGGATGCCAATCTAGTTCGATTTTCCTTCCACTGGCGTCTCGCGTGAAAATTCCAAATTCGTCTTTTATTTTCCTTAACCTATCCGAAGAAAAGATTGGGCCATCAACACAAACTCTGTAAGGTCCTATGCAACAGCTACCACACAATCCAACCGAACACTTCATCATTCGCTCTAAAGAGACTTGCAAAGGGATTTTGTATTCTTCTGAAAGGTCAAATGTTTTTTTCAACATCAGCTCGGGCCCGCACGCGAGTATACAATCAAATTTATTACTTCTCAGTATGTCTTCCAACACTTCGGTGGCTAGACCTTTCATTCCTGCCGAGCCATCTTCGGTGCTTATCTTCAGTTCTACATCCAAATTTTCGAGCCTCGATTTGAAAAGGAGTTCATCAGATGTCTTCGCACCCAGAATCACGGTGACTTCCTTGCCTTCGGACAGGGCCACTTCTGCGCCAAACGCCAATGGAGCCGCACCGTATCCACCCCCAACCATCAAAAGTCTTTTTCCAGAGAGGTCGAACCAATTTCCATAAGGTCCCCTAACTCCAATCTTGTCACCTTTCCCTAACTCGTGAAGCCGTGCAGTTGCATCACCCACTTTTGCCACAGTCAACCCCAGCTCGCCTTTTTTATCCGCCTTTGACACGCTCATCGGTATCTCATCTTTTTCGATTACCCAAAACATGACAAACTGCCCCGGTCGAACTTTTGACGAAATATTCGGGCAATTAACGTGGAAAGTTTTGGTCGTGGGAGTCTCATTCACGACTTTGTTTATCGGCAAAACCTTTGGCCTATGAACTACTTCGCGGAATAAATCGTCCATAACCATCTTTTCCAATTACCTCACCATCCTCAAACACCACCTCACCCCGAACGAGAGTCATAAACGGTTTTCCGATGACCCTATATCCCTCAAAAGGGGTGAATTTGGTTTTTCCATGCAATTCTTCTCCTTTGATTTTCCACTTCTCCTTTTGATTCAAAGCTACAAAATCTGCATCGGCCCCTGGTTTGATTATCCCCTTAAGCATTCCGGACTTGCCGCGGAGGCCGAATATTTTTGCTGGCATCGTGCACATTGCCTCAACCAATCTGAAAATAGAAAGCCTCCTTTTTCGAACTAAGGTGTAAATGAGCGGGAGAGAGGTTTCAACTCCAGCTATGCCCGGTGGTGATTCCCATATGTTCATTTTGCCTTTTTTCTTTTCCTTCAGCGCATGGGGCGCATGGTCGCTGACCACAATATCGATCGTTCCACTCCGCAGTGCTCTAAAAATTGCGAGCCTATCCGCTGGAGATCGAAGTGGGGGCAAAGTTTGTGCGAACGGCCCAAGCTTGCGTAAATGAATTGATGAAAGAAGCAGGTGGTGGGGAGTCGCCTCGCATGTCACCTTCCCAGTCCTTTTTGCCTTCGCGATTAAATTTATCGATTCACTCGTTGTTACGTGGCAGAGGTGTAGAGGTGCATCATAGAGTAAGCGTAACAAACGGGCTATCTCAGAAATTTCAGCCAGTTTGGGCCGACACCTGATGAATTCCTTAATGCTTTTCCCTTGAGGCTTGAATTTTTTGAGCACGACGGGGTCCTCGGCATGAGCTGAAATGGTTAAGTTAAGTCCTAAAAAATTGGGAATTTCCGAATCACCTTGAGATTCAGTGTAAACTTTAAACGACGCGGCGCCAGCCTTTGCGAGTTTGGTCCCTTCATCCAAATCGTCGGGCAAGAGGGCGTGCAAACCAAAATCTACACACGACTTACTTTTTGCTATTTTTATCTTCTCTTTGAATCTCTTCAACGAGTTGGTCGGAGGAACACAGTTTGGCATGTCACAGACCGTGGTTACCCCTCCAGCGGCTGCGGCTCTCGACCCGCTGGCGAAGTCTTCCTTCCAAGTTAAACCCGGATCCCTGAAATGAACGTGAGCGTCCACGATGCCCGGAAGAAGCAACGACCCTCTCAAATTTACTTTTTTATCTGCTGGCGGCAGACGCTTTCTTTGAACCGCAGCTATTTTACCATTATCAATCGCAACCCCTGCCTCCACAAGTAACCCCCGATATGGAATTTTGACGTTTTCCAAGCAGAGGTCTACCGCTCCCAACTTCTCCCCCGCTGTAAATGAATCTACCAAGCAATATAAGCAATCAGATAGCAGCTAGAATCGAAATTTGCGGCAAAAAAACCTTTGAACCTGAAAGTTTAATATCATAGCTTTTGAAAGTTTAACGAGGTATAGAATTGAGGCTCAAAAGCCGAGATATCATTTCCCTTGAAGATTTATCAAACGATGAAATTTCATTTATCTTTAATACTGCCGATAAATTCGAGCTAATCGCCAGAGGAAAAAAGAAATCAGATGCTCTAGCCGGAAAAGTAATGGCAACGCTATTCTTTGAACCGAGTACTCGCACGAGGCTGAGTTTCGAATCTGCAATGAAACGACTTGGCGGAAGCGTCATTGGCTTTGCCGAACCCACGACAAGCTCGATCGCGAAGGGAGAAACGCTTGCCGACACTATAAAGACAGTCGAGAATTACTCCGACGTAATCGTGATCAGACACCCGAAAATGGGAGCTGCGAGGCTGGCGGCAGAGGTAGCCGAGATACCCGTAATCAACGCTGGCGATGGGGCCGGACACCACCCGACTCAGACCATGCTCGACTTATACACGATTAAAAAAACTATGGGTAAATTTAAAAATCTGAACATTGGCTTAATCGGCGACCTGAAATACGGGCGTACGGTTCATTCACTCGCGTATGCTGCTTCGAGGTTCAATAATAAACTGTTTTTAATATCACCGCCGGGACTGGAGATGCCTCGGGAGATTGTCGACGATCTCTCAGCTCAAGGAAAAGATATTTCTGAAACTTCTGATCTACTCGAGGTACTTCACCATCTGGACGTTCTATACGTCACCCGAATTCAAAAAGAGCGATTCTCAGACCAAGCGGAGTACGTTAAAGTCAAAAACACCTATAAAATCGAGCTTAAAACGCTTGAAACAGCAAAACCAAACTTGTGTGTTCTACATCCACTACCCAGAGTTGATGAGATCTCTCCCGAGCTTGATTCCTCGCCTTATGCTAAGTACTTCGACCAAGTTTTTTACGGAGTTGTCATCCGGGCCACAATTCTCTCGCTGTTATTGGGGTGACAGGATGGGAGACGTTGAGACAGAGCTGAGGGTCAGCAAAATAAAAACGGGAACCGTGATAGACCACATCACCTCCGGCAAGGCACTAGCTGTACTCAGAATTCTGAACATTAGCGGGCAGAACAGTGCAATTATTTCAGTCTTGATGAATGTCCCAAGCAAAATGCACGGCAAGAAAGACGTGATTAAAGTCGAAAACCGAAAACTGACGGAAGAAGAAGTGAACAAGATAGCGTTGGCGGCACCAGATGCAACTATCAACATCATTAAAAATTTCGAGGTAACCGAAAAGAAGAGTGTCGAACTCCCGGAATTCATCGAAGGGATAGTCAAGTGTTCCAATCCCGGTTGCATCACGAACACTTCCGAACCAGCCATCCCTCGGTTCAGGATTGTCAGCAAGACCCCAGTCAACCTCAGATGTGTTTACTGCGAGCGGATAACCGGGGAAAAAGAGTTGTTGGCCCAATTTTGAGGTTTTCATTTGATGGGAAAAGAATTCAAAGAAAGAATGTTGAGAAAATCCGAGAAGAATGAGTCTAAATTAATCTTAGCGCTCGATACACCGAAGGAGCAAGTGCAAAAAATTTTGGAAGATGTCTCAAGCTACGTCGCCGCGGTCAAAATTGGGTATCCGTTAGTTTTAGAAGCAGGCATAGAAGTGGTTTCAAAAATCAAAGAAGCGGGTGACCTTCCAATCATAGCAGACTTCAAGATTGCAGATGTCCCGCACACCAACCAGCGAATCGCGCGCTGCGTCTACGATGCTGGAGCTGACGCTGTTATCGCACACGCATTTGTCGGTCGGGACAGTTTGGATGCCATCATCAAAGTTGCCGATGAAAAAGGAGACAGGGGCGTCATCGTGGTCCCGAATATGTCTCACCCCGGCGCGAGCATGTTCATTGAAGCTGTTTCGGAGCGCATGGCTAAATTGGCGGTTGATGTCGGCGCAACTGGTGTCATCGGGCCTGCAACGAGACCAAAGGAAATCACGGCACTGAGATTATGGGTGGGTAAGGATTTGCTGATTCTGACCCCGGGAGTAGGGGCGCAGGGAGCACAACCTGGAGATGCAATAAAAAGCGGTGCCAATTTCGAAATTGTCGGAAGAGCGATATACACCGCCAAAAGTCCCGCAAAAATGGCAAAAGCGATGCGCGACCAGATTAACGAAAGCATGGAGGGATGAGTTTTTGGATTCAACCTTTTCAAAAAGCAAAATTGAAAAATGGCAAAAGGCAGCAGTTCTTCTCCATAAGTTAAATGCAATCCAATTTGGCGAGTTCGTTCTGGCCTCCGGAAAGACTAGCCCTTATTATGTTGACCTCAGACTCACACCTTCATACCCCGAGGTATTCAACAAACTCGCCAACCTTTGTGTGGATATGGTAAAGCAGGAAATAAACAGGGTAATCTATAAGTTTGCCGGGGTGCCATATGCAGGTCTTTCTCTGGCCACGCTTGTGAGCTTCAAACTCAAATCTCCATTAATCTTTGTGAGAAAAGAGAAGAAACCCCATGGCCGCATGAAGATGGTTGAAGGGTTGCTCGAGCCGGGAGACCACGTCATTTTGATTGATGACCTAGCAACCACTGGAGGAAGCATCTTGGACGCGGCCAACGCAATTAGGGCGGAGGGCGGGACGGTCGAACACGCTTTTGTAATCCTCGATCGAGAAGAGGGAGCCAAGAAGATGTTGGAAACCAACAATATTCATCTACATGCCTGTATGGGGATCAAGGCGGTTGTAAAATATTTACATGACACGGATTTTCTTGATAACAGACAATACTCTTTGGTCATGAAATATTTAGAGCAAAATTAATGCGTTCTCAAATATTCAACCATAGATTCCAGTATCAACTTGCCATCACCATACTTCGGAATTTCTTTCATCATCGTCCAGTTAGGGAGCTGAACTCCGTAATATGCCCGCTCGGGGTGAGGCATCAAACCAAAAATTGTCCCGCTAGGATCGCAAATACCAGCAATGTCGTGAAAAGCTCCATTCGGATTTATCGGGTACTTCCCGTCAGCATATGCTCCCTTCTCATCACAATATCTAAACACAAGCTGGTCGTTCTCGTACAGTTCTTCTAGATAATTTTTCTCATTTTTCTTCGAGAAAACAAACCTGCCCTCACTATGTGCCACAGGCACGAAAAGTTTTTGTCCTTTTTGAAATTTTTTAGTAAATATGCATTTGCCACGATTTTCATGTTTTAAGTAAACCCATCTGCACTCATATTTCGCTGAGCAATTGATTGCTAAGGCCGCATCAGGATAATCGTTAATTCCCTTGAACCCTGGCAACAACCCAGTCTCGACCAATACTTGAAATCCATTGCATATCCCTAATATCGGCCTTCCCTCTTCGACAAACTTCCTTAACTCATTGGCGAGCTCGGTAGCAATCCACTTGCCCAAAATTGCCCCTGCCCGCACATAGTCGCCATATGAAAAACCGCCAGGAATGATGAGAGCGTCGTAATCTAAGATATTTTTGTCCTTTGCAAGATTGTTTGTATGAATTATCTCTGATTTTACGCCTAAATCGTCGAGCGCCGCCTTTGTCTCAACATCACAATTTGTTCCTCCAACACGCATAACACAAATTTTAATTTCTTTCATTTTTTAGCCCTCAAAAGTCTTTTTCCAAGCCTCTCTCAGCTTTGTCGACTCAATGTTCGCAACTCGCTTGCCTTTCAACCCATAGATGGAGAGACAATTCTTTTCTTTCACGTAACCCACGGGGGAGCAAACATTACCTTTCATCAACTTTTCAAAATCCCGCTTGTGCTCCGCTTGAACTTCGATCAAGAATCTGCTGTTTGATTCAGAAAATAGGATAAAATCATCCCTCCCCATTGATGCAGGAACTTTTCTCAAATCCAATTCAAGTCCATAATCACTGCCGAGTGCCATTTCGCTGGCTGCAATAGCAAGTCCACCTTCAGAGAGATCATGACAAGCTCTGACATACCCTCTATCAATCGCGTTCGTAATTGAAGTCATAATTTTTTTAGCTTGGGCCGTCTTGACTTTTGGGACTTTTTCACCAACAAAACCAAGAAGTTTGTAATACTCTGACCCACCCAACTCAGGATATGTTTCCCCAACGAGGTAAATCAAATCACCCGGCTTTTTCACGTCAATCGAAACGGTTTTCCTCACGTCCGGAATTATCCCGATCGCGGTTATCAAAAGTGTTGGTGTCACCGACCCAAGCGGGGATTCGTTGTAGAGACTATCTTTCCCCGAAATGAACGGTGTACCAAAGGCCTTGGCGAAATCGTAGCAAGCTTGGCATGCCCTAACGAGCGCTCCCAATCGATCCGGCCTTTCAGGATTACCCCACGTAAAGTTATCTAATACCGAGATCCTCCTCCCGCCAACCGCTATATTGTTCCTGATTGCCTCTTCTAAATTCGAAGCCACCATCCAGTAAGGGTCTATTTTTCCGTAGTTAGGGTTCATTCCACTTGAGATCACGACGCCTCTCCAAGAATCTCGCAAGGGCTTTATAACTGCGGCATCATTCGGTCCGCTGTACTTGCCCTGCAGCGGCTTTAGAACTGTATTTCCTTGTACTTCGTGGTCGTAGGTTCTTACCACAGATTCCTTGGTGGCGATGTTTGGTGCTTTTAATAGCTTCAAAATGATCTTGGCTAAATTTTTCTCCTCTGCAAAACGCGGTTCAAAAAGTTTTGGCTTTTTCCACTTTGCCGTTCTCTTAATCATTGGTGGATTAAAAAGGAAGTCCAAATCCAAGTTTACGATATTGTGTCCACGATAATCAACCATGAGTTTGCTATCCCCGGTAAATCTTCCGACTGCAGATGCCTCTACATCCTCACTAGCGAAAATATCTAAAACTTTTTGAAGGTTTTCCTTTCTAACTGTTAAAAACATTCTTTCTTGGGACTCAGAAATCCAAATCTCCCAAGGAACCATGCCCGAATGTTTTAGCTGCACTTTTTCTAACTCAACGTGAAGACCACAATTAGACCTATCAGCCACTTCACCAGCCGCACAGGATAACCCGCCGCCGCCCAAGTCGGTTATGCCCGATGCCAGCCCCTCGTCCCTTATTTGGGATATAGCCCGCCTCAACTTCTCTTCCTCAATTGGATTCGCGATTTGAACAGCTGGTCTCGAAACCTCCTCAGATTCTTTTGTCAGTTCAACAGACGCAAATGTAACGCCGTGAATTCCATCTCTACCAGTTTTCCCGCCAGCTAAAACAGCGACATCGCCAACTCTCGTATCTTTCACGTATTTACTAACTGGAAGGAGCCCCACGCAGCCGCAATAGACCACCGGGTTGCCAATATAGCTCTCGTCGAAGTAAATTGCTCCGTTAACCGTCGGTATTCCCATATTGTTCCCATAACTACCTATCCCGGCCACGACACCTCTGAACAAGTATCTTGGATGCTTTATTCCGGGTGGAAGTTTTTTGTAATCATAATCTAATGGACCGAAACAAAGCACATCCGTACCAGCTATTGGATTGGCCCAAACGCCGAGAATGTCTCTGATTACTCCACCCACACCAGTCGCCGCACCACCAAACGGCTCTATGGCTGATGGATGATTGTGAGTCTCGACTTTTGCGACTATTGCGTAGTCTCCTTCAAAATCAACGATACCTGCATTGTCCTCGAAAACCGAGACGCACCAAGGCAACGCGAGTTCTTTAGTAGCTTTCGCGATGTAGTCTTTAAACAATCTCACTTTGCGTTTTGCTATGGACACTTTTCCTTTGAAGGTTTTATGATAGCAGTGCTCAGACCAAGTTTGGCCGATGGTCTGGAGCTCGATGTTGGTGGGATTTCTTCCTCTTTTAGAGAAATATTCCCGGCATCGCTGCATCTCCTCAAGGTTTAAAACAAGCCCTAATTCTTGGCTGATTTCGAGAAGTTGCGCTTTATTAGCGTTCAGCAAGTCTAACTCGAACAGTTCAAATGGCAGACCTTCTCTCTTTACATAAAGATTGGAAATCATTCGGTTCCCTTTATCTCAAACTTATAGTCATCTTTGATGGGGTTGGCAAGCAATTTCCTACACATCTCGTCCACTTGCTTTTTTGCTTCTTCTATCGAAGGCGCATCGAAATCGAGTTCGTATACTTTCACGACATCGACTCTTTTAACACCATATTTCAAATCTATCAAAGATTTCTTCGTCGCTTCCCCTTCTGGGTCCAAGTGACCTAGCTTAAGCCTGACCTCAACCCTGGCATGATAAGATTTAATTCTAAGTTTCTTCATATGACCCCCCTAGCTCGTGTATTCAAACTTACCGAACTCGCTGCTGATTGTTAATCTATTCCTCCCGTCACTTTTTTCACATCTCCCAATTATTTTGGCTTCCAAAGCAAACTTTTCTGGAATGCTTAAAACTTCTTCCGCGTATTCTTCTTTTACCACAATCTCAAATCCTGTTCCCATGTTAAAATCCTCAAACATCGCCCGCCAGCTTTCCCCTGACTCTCGTTTAATCAGGCCGAATATGGGGTCGGGCTTTATGATATTGTCTTTAATGTAGTGGATATTTTTTCCAATCTTTAAACACTTCGTGTGTCCACCGCCTGTGTTGTGAACCAATCCGACTATATGCGTCCGATAAACATCTAAAATTTTTGCCACTACTGGCGCAAACAGTCGAGTAGGGGAGATTATCGCTTCCCCAACTGTCATCCCTAGCTCATCCAAATATTTATCAAAAGCGAACCTGCCGTAATACTTTTTTTCATTCGAATCTTTAATTTCTGGGTACTTCCTTTCGCATTCTTTTTTCATCAAACAATGTCTCGTCAAAGTTATCCCATTACACATTATCCCGCTATTTCCGCGTTTCTCGTACTTTGTCTTACCACCACTTCTCAGACCAATGATAACATCACCTGGTTTGATTTTGCCCCCATTTATTACCTCTGACAATTTAACGCGGGCGCTTATCGTGCCCGAAACATCCAATGTTCGGAGCTGGTCGGGTAGGTCGGCTGTCTCACCGCCTAGGAACGATATTTTTATCCCGTGCCTTTTCAGCACCCCAAAACATTTTTTAAATCCAGAATTAAGCGCGGCGAGAAATTCTTTCCTCGGAACTCTGAATGTATTTATCGCAACATAATCGACGAACCCAATAGCTTGAGCGCCAACGCAGATGGTATCATCTATGTTCATCGCCACGACATCTTGGGCGACACTTTCAAACCACTTGAATTCACCTGTTTCTTTCCAGTGGAGATAGTTTTGGATAGGTTTACTTCCAGCACCATCGGTATGTAAAAGTATCCCATATCCACGTAACTGAGGGTCTTTGCCCACGACACAGAAAGCTTGCGGGAAGAGATTCTGCACGGTCGCCCTGAAGGTTTCGATACCTCTTTTTCGCACATCCACGCCGATTTCAGAGTATTTCGACATAATCGACCCCTATAGTTTAATTTCTCCGGCCCCCTTTGTTGCAATCTTTGTCGCTATCAAAGTATTGCACAGCAACATCACGCGCGTCATGGGCCCTACGCCACCCGGCACCGGAGTGATGTAGGACGCTTTTTCCATCACGCTTTCAAAATCGACATCACCATGCAACTTGCCCCCAACGTAATTCATGCCCACATCGACAACGACAACGCCCTCCTTCACCATCCCCCCTCTGACTACAAAGTTCGGACGTCTGCCTACCGCGCTGATCAAAACATCAGCTGCTAGGATATGTTTTTCCAGCCCCTGAGTTTTTGAGTGGCAAACGACAACTGTGGCATTTCGATCTAAGAACAATTTTGATAGCGGCTTGCCCACGAGATCGCTTCGGTTAATTATCACTGCAAGTTTACCTGCGAGTTCGATTCCATAGTGATCAAGCAACTTTACTATACCCTTAGGTGTGCATGGTAACAATTCATTATCAGAATCATACATACCTAACCAAAGCTTCCCCACGTTGTAAGGGTGCAACCCATCCACATCTTTTTGAGGATTTATGCGAACTGTCACTTTTTTCTTATCAATTTGAGGAGGGAGGGGCAACTGCACGAATATTCCGTGAACTTTACGCTCCTTGTTTAGCTCATCGACTAGTTCAAGGATTTTCTGCTCAGCTGTTAATGCCGGAAGCTCGTAGAGCCTGAAATCAATGCCGACCTCATCACAATCCTTGCCCTTTCCTTTAACATAAATTCTTGAAGAAGGATCATCGCCGACCAATATGGTGGCTAGGGTTGGAGTTATACCCCTTTCTTTTTTAAAAACTTCCACATGCGATGCAATATCTCGCTTAAACTTTTCTGCGAGAGCCTTGCCGTCCATTATCACTGCCATAAACCCACACGCAAGATTTTTGCAGTTATCTCAATATAATCTATTGCCCACAGCGTATAGCATCAAGGTGAATTTCTGAGTCTAAAATAGAAGCCATTTATAGCTATAATGTTCAAAATTCAGGGGTGTGCATCTTTCCGAGCCTATCCCTGTATTTCAGAAGGATTGGTTTGGCGACTTCTTTCACGAATTTTTCACATCGCTCACGAGCGTCGCCCAAATGTTCAGTCGGATCTAACAGCCTGTCAATCTCCTCTCCGCTCAATTTAGAGCTTATCGTCCGGTCTTGTTTCAACAACTGAGGCAATGGGTTTTCCTCACCTATCATTACCCGCTCCCAAGCTTTGAATGAGAGTTCGCGAAGTTTCTCATGCATTTGCTGTCTGTGCCCACCTCGCTCGACGAGTTTCATCAAAATCGCTTCCGTCCCTGAAAATGCTCCATATTTTTCAAGGTTCCGCTTCAGGATTACGGGATAAATTCTAACATCCCGCACCACTCGATCGTAAAGCATTAAAC
The DNA here is from genome assembly GCA_964514965.1 of Hadarchaeota archaeon (SeqCode). Classification (GTDB taxonomy): domain Archaea; phylum Hadarchaeota; class Hadarchaeia; order Hadarchaeales; family Hadarchaeaceae; genus DG-33. Next base: position 768,688 of record CAZETV010000001.1, read on the forward strand.
ATTCGTCGGTGGCCAAGAAGCCTTCGGGTATAACAATTCTTCTATTCGCTGAGTCGTCCAAAGTTCGCTCGAAAATTGTCTGCGCTGCATTTTCCCACACAACCCTCGGTAGCGTACCAACGTACCTTGCTAACGAGCACATCCGCTCGGCAGTCACAGGATTTTTCTTAAAAGGCATTGCAGAAGAGCCAACTCTGGTCTCTTTCATCGGTTCAGACATCTCTCCATATGCAGGAGATTGCATGTGCCTCAAATCAAGACCAAACTTATGCGTACTCTGCACAATGCTGGCCAACAGCGACAAAACCATGTAATCGAGCTTTCGTGGGTAGGTTTGAGTCGAGACGGAGTACGTTTTTAACCCCAGTTTTTGCATCACATCTTTTTCGAGATCGGCGGATTTGCCTTTGCGTCCCAACAATCTCTGAAAACTCGCAGAAGTTCCGATCGCCCCTTTTATCCCCCTTCCCTTCATTAAGTTTTCTAGCAGATTTTCCACGTTATAAATGTCCAAGACGATATCTTGAGCATAATTCGCAAATCGATAACCTAGAGTTGTAGGTACCGCTGGCTGTAGATGTGTCCAGCCGATGCATGCCAAATCCTTGTACTTCGTTATATGTTTAGATAAAGAATCCAAACAATTGGTCAACCTTGTTAAAATTACGTCAAAAGCGGCTTTCATCCTCAGAACATCCGCGTTGTCCTCAATATCCATCGATGTCGCGCCAAGATGAATTTTACCGCCGCCGATCGGGCATTGCTCGGCATATGCTTTAATCTCCGCCATCAAATCGTGCCCGATCTCTCTCTCAATCTCGTGAGCCCTTTTCAAATCAACGTGTTCTGGACCCATTTTAGATTTTAAATCAGCCAATTCTTTCCGAGTAACAAGACCGTATTTTGATTGAGCTTCGGCAAGAGCCACCCAAATTTTCCTCCATGTCGCCCTATAATTGATTTCAGAAAAAATCTTTCTCATCTCAGGACTACCGTATCGCCATGTAAATGGGGAAAGGAAAGTCCCATAATCAAATTTTTCGGTCCTCATGCCCTCACCGAATCAACCATTCTTCGCTCTTAGCCTCTTTAACCTTAGCGGAGAATTGAAAAATCTAGAGCTATCCAGCACTGGAGTATTGGGTCAAAAACTCAATTCAAAGAGTGCACTCCATAACTACTATTATTCTTACCATATTTTTGAAAATTGGTTCTCCACGCACCGATGGTTATAAATCTCGCCACCAGAAAATATCAACGAATGTCGCAAAAAGTCGTTATCCTGTTTGGCTCCAAGGTGGATGTCGATTTCGCCAAACCACTGAGGCGCACGTTGCAAGAGTTTGGAATAAATTTTGACCAATGGATCACTTCGGCTCACAAGACGCCAAAAAAGGTACTAGAAATATTGAGAGAATACGAAAAGTCCGAAGATGAATTGATCTACATAACGGTCGCTGGCAGATCAAATGCTCTTTCGGGTGTAGTCGATGCGAATACTAAATTTCCCGTAATAGCGTGCCCGCCATGTTCTGAAAGATTAAGTATCGATATCTACTCGTCGTTACGTATGCCAAGCGGTGTTGCCCCCCTTGTTCTTTTGGACCCCGAAGCTGCAGCTCTGGCGGCTGCGAAAATCTTGGCATTGGATAATGAGAAACTTTCAAAGAAAATTACAAACTATCAAAGTCAAATGAAGAAAAAAATAGAAGCCAACAACAAAACGCTTAGACGCAAAAATTAATTTGAGATGTTGACCGGCGCATCCAATCGATTTTTAAAGGAAAAAAGCATTACTCTATTTTTAAGCTTTCCGAAACGGGTCTGCTATAGATTTGCCAGCCCATACATACAGGCAAAGACGCTCTTTGGGAAGCCCGATAGCCTTTATCATGTCATCCAATTTTTGATATCTTAATGAAGTAACATTCAACTCTTTGGCAATATAATTTACCATTTTCTTATACTTCTTTGAATTTGGATCAATATATTCATCAACATTTTCAATATCTCTTCCTTCAATGACTTTTATAGCGCGGCGAGCGGCCAATTCTTCCATCCTCCTTGTTGAATAATCGAACACGCTCGGGAACAATAGGGGTGGGCAAGCTATGCGTAAGTGAACTTTTTTTGCTCCATTATCCCACAATTTTTGTACAATATTTCTTAACTGGGTGCCTCTTACTATCGAATCATCACAGAGAATAATTCTTTTTCCTTCAATCAACTCTTTAATCGGGATTAATTTCATCCTCGCAACCAACTCTCTTGTCTCTTGAGAGGGCGGTGTATAACTCCTGTCGTACCCGGGGGTATACTTAACCAGCGGTCTCCTAAAAGGAATTTTTGACTCCAATGAATAGCCGATAGCATGAGTAGTACCTGAATCCGGAATACCAGCGACCATATCTGCCTTGACGTTATCATTCTTCGCCAGATATCTTCCACACCTCTCTCTGACAATTTCTACATTTATTCCCTCATAGGAAGAAGCTGGAAATCCTGAATAAATCCATAAAAAGCTGTTTATTTGGCCTATGGTTGTACCTTTCTGCTTTTGACCAATCCCTGAAGGGGTGAGTAAGACTATTTCTCCAGGCAAAAGATATTTCTTAATTTTAAAACCTAGATTAAAAAAAGATGAACTCTCGGAAGTTACTGCCCAAGAGCCTCTCTTTTGCCCAACAATAAGAGGACTATAACCAAACTTATCCCTAACAGCATAGATGCCCTCTTTATTGAGCAGAAGAAGCGAACAAAAACCCCTAATCTTGCCAAACATGTGATTAATTCCTTCCACAATGGTCTTTCCCTCTGCAATGAGCTTAGCAACAAGTTCAGTAGAATTCACGCCTGCGCCGGTTATCTCACTGAACGAGATGCCTTTTTCACGTAATTCGCTGGCCAGCTCTTCGGCATTTTGTATTAAACCGGTTGAACATATGCAGAACTGACCAAATTTTGAATCCAAACAAACGGGTTGTATTTCTCTAGAGGTGATTACGCCGATCCCGCTATTTCCATGCATAGTCTTGTAATCATCATAAAATTTTGACTTGAACTGACTCTACCCCAACGTGTGGATACTTCTTACAATCCTCTCCCCCAAAACTGCTAGGCCGCCATATTCCGTGCCCAAGTGGGAGAGATAGTCTGTGCCGTGAAATAGATTTTCCGAACAATCCTGCCGAGAGATTACCCCAAAAATTCCACTCATTTTGATCCACTCATTTTAATCTTCCATAAAATAGTTTAAGACTATGTTTTCAGGAGTTCTTCCACATGCTTTTTGCTTCTGTTTATGTATTCTGGGAGAGCTATGTCTTCTCTGTGTCTCAAAGGACCATCTATTTTTCTAATTCCTTCCATGGAGATTTCTCTAGCTTCATCCAATGTGTTTGATATCCCCACCACCGCAACAGCTCTGGAACTTAAAGCATGAAAACCTCCATTTCTCAGTTCCATCGCCCCTGGATAAATTCTCAAATTATCTCCGTACTTTTCCTTTAATTTTTCAGCTTTGTTTAGATCTAGTTTTTTAGGACCCGAGTAACTTACGTATCCCCCATATTCCAGAGGAACTGCGTAAGTCACAACTGTTGCTTTATCTTCAAAATCGAGTTTTATTAAATTACCATCTAAAATTTTGAAGCAAACGTCAACAAAATCATCTTTCAAAATTGGCAGGATATTCATTACTTCCGGGTCGCCCCATCTGCTGTTTATCTCAAGGATTTTTACACCACTTTTTGTGGTTATGTAAGCCATGTATAGATTTCCTCTAACTCCCAGGTTTTTTTTGGCCTTCTTTAACCCATCATGAATCTTCTCTCCTATCTTCAGCGATTCTCTCCAATCGCTTTCATTCATGAACGGGAGCAAATTTTCTCTATCCTTGTAAGAACCCATCCCCCCAGTGTTTGGTCCTAGATCCCAGTCAAAGGCCCTCTTGTAATCTCTGACAGCGGGAGTGGAAACCAAATGCTCTCCATCGGAAACAAACTGTAAAGAAAACTCTTCTCCCTCTAACTTTTCCTCGACTATTACTGCTCCCTTTTCAAAACTCGGCAAAAAATAATCCTCAAACAAACTTTCTCTAGATGCGAAATGGTCTCCCCAGACGCCAACCCCTTTTCCTGTTGCTGGTGCATCGGGCTTTACAGCTACTTCGTTTCCAATTTCATTCAACCACTTGTATACCTCTTTTTTAACTTCAGTCTTTGTACCATAATCGCTGGGATCGAAGACCTTGAATCTCGGATTGGCAGAAGGAACTATTTCCTCTATTAATCTTCTCTGTTCGACTTTGCTTCTCTCGATAAAATATTCGGCTGTTGGACATATCATTTTTATCTTTGTTTCTTTTTCGATTCTATCTCTAATCCCGTTCATGCCCGGGGCTTCAGGACCGAACACACCGAAGTCGATTTCATTTTCATGTTTCTTAGCAAATTTGGTGATATCATCTACATTTAAATTTGGAATTACGAAATGTTCCCCTCCAGTTTCTTCCGCCTTTTTTATATTGTAAGGATTTCCCTGCTTGTCTGCTATGAAGAGTTTTACCTCATGATTACTTCTGGAAAGGGAATCCGCCATGCAAGCGAACCTACTCCCATAACTTATACCTAAAACTCCCACCGCCAACTTTGACACCTCTAAACCGTTTTAATCCACTTTTTCCCATTCTTGACATAAACATTTTTGTCAAAGTCGATGGCGAACATTCCCTTTGATAACATTTCAAGAGTTTTCCTGTAAGCAGGGCCGTCACATTTTTCTTTCATAAGCTTTTGCTGTTCCTCTGGACTTCTATTTTCTACCGGTAATCCCTCGGATACGAAGAGGATGGGCCCGTGGTCTGGTTTTTCGTCCATTATATGGATGGTGGACCTCGTGATTTTATCACCGGATTTTATTTGCTCTTCGACCGCGTTACTTCCGGTATATTTTCTCTTCCCCCCTTCTTTTATCCTTAAATCTGCAGGATGTACGTTTAGAACCTTAGCTGGAAATCCGTTCAACAACTTTGTCAAAATATACATGTAACCAGAGCATGCGATTATATCTGGCTCCCACTTTTTTATAATTGACAAAAGTTTTTCATCGTAGGCCTCCCTAATCTTCATGTCCTTAATTGGTTTGCCCCCATAGAAATCGTAGATATCCACCACTTCTACAGGTATACCTAACTCCTCAACCATTTTTATTCCAGAAGCATTTTTATTTGAAGAAATAGCTCCGACGACTTCGTATCCTTCGCCCCCGACCATGAAAGGAACAGCACTGGCACCTCCAGAAAAAAGCACGACAATCCGCATTTTTCTATCTTTTTTTGGTTCGTATATCAGCTTCAACTTTTGATTCATATCTACCAATGAAATTTTTTACTGTTCTTTTTAATCTATCTATACTCCCCCCCGCAAGTAGCTTTTTCTCTCGTTACCTAATCCTTGTTGAAAGCGATTAGAAGGAGTGGAGCGAGTAGAACCCTGTTATTTTTACTAATCTGCTGGAGCACTGAATTAACAAATAACTTTATTAAGTATATCCCACTTAAGGCTGAAGGTGGTTTGTTTGACGGAAAGAGTCTCTAAAGATTCTTCCTACCTGAATGCTTCTTCTTCAACTAATACGAGAACTCGCGTGAGAGATGTAAGCCCGACGAGCGGGATGTGTCCAATCTGTATCAAGGAGTGCCCCTTTCTCTGTGAAATTAGCCTTTCCGCTTTTCGCGGACGTGAAGTTCTTTATCCAGTACCCAAGCAATTTGGGCTCAGCACTGCGGCATCTTTAAAGAACTACGGCCTAGATTGGTCCCATATAAACATTCTTTCGGGGCTTAGGGGAGCCAGCGGTATTGAAGAAGATTCTGATATGGCAACTTTTCCCAACGTGAATATCAAGTCCGACCTAGGTGGGATTCCTCTCAAACTTCCACTTGTAAACGGCGCATTTGGCTCCACAAATGTCGCGGGTGAAAATTGGGATGGTCTCGCGATTGGGGCAGCTCTAGCTGGTGTAATCCTGGTTGTTGGAGAGAATGTCTGTGGAATGGATCCAAACGCTAAGTTCGCCAATGAAAAATTAACTCATTCAAAAGATATGGAGTATAGGGTTAAGAAGTTTAGAGAGTTTTGGGATGGGAAACATGGTGATATTGCCGTCCAAACCAACGTGGAAGACCAAAGGCTTGGCGTAGACGTTTATGCTATTTCCAAGCTTGGAGTCAATGTGATTGAGCGAAAGTGGGGCCAAGGAGCGAAAGTAATAGGTGGAGAGGTAAGGCTTCCTAATCTAGAACGGGCACTCACACTGAAAAAACGGGGCTACATAGTCCTCCCGAACCCGGATGACCCAACCGTTCAAGAGGCCTTTAAAGCAGGGGTATTCAAGAGCTTTGAACGACACAGCCGGGTGGGGATGCCGGCTGAAAGAGAATTTGTTGAAGATGTAGAATGGTTGAGGGAACAGGGCGCAAAAAAAGTAACTTTAAAAACGGGGGCTTACCGCCCCTCCGATGTGGCGTGGACAATGAAAGTAGCTTCCGAAGCCAAAGTTGATTATGTCACTTTCGACGGCGCTGGTGGTGGCACAGCTATGAGTCCAGTGCCAATGATGAACGAGATGAGTACTCCAACAGTTTATCTTGAAGCGCAGATACTCAAGTGTGTCCAAATTTTGAAGCAGAAGGGTCGATATGTTCCAGATATCAGCATGGCAGGTGGTTTCATCAACGAGACTCAGATTTTCAAGAGTATCGCGATGAGTAACTTTGGAGACGGGCCGATAATCAAGGCGATAACTATAGCTAGGGCACCTCTTACCGCAGTTATGAAGGCTACTTACTTCATGGAATTGGCTGAACAGAAAAAGTTGCCTCGCGATTTCGCTGAGCAATACGGTACAGATCCCGCGAAATTCTTCATCACAGCACCAGAGTTGAATAAGAAATATGGTAGTAAGTCCAAGAATATCCCGTTACCAGCTATAGGACTCTACACATATCTCATTGACCGAATTGGAGTTGGACTCCAACAGTTGATGGCGGGAGCACGAAAGTGGAAAATAGAGTTGTTAGACAGAAGCGACCTAATATCACTAACAGAAAGAGCATCAAAAGTTACTGGAATTCCGATGCCTGACGATTTCGAGGCCGATGTGATCGAACAAATCTTGGAGTGACTGCTAAAAAGAGTGAAGGTAACCGGATGTTCGAACCTCAGAAATTTCTTGAGGAAAAAGTTGAGTGGCTTAAGATTAACATAGGGAATAAAAAGGCGGTTGTGGCAATTTCGGGCGGTGTGGATAGCTCCGTAACGACGATGCTGGGACACCACGCGGTCGGTGATAGGTTAACAGCTGTCTTCCTTGACGATGGATTGATGAGGAAGGGAGAGCCAGAGCAAGTGGTTGATTGTTTCAAGCAATTGGGAGTAAATATCAAACTTTACGACGTGAGCGGCGAGTTCTTTAAAGCACTTAAAGGCCTAACGGACCCGGAAGAAAAAAGGAAGGCGTTTAGAGAAACGTTCTATAGAGTTTTCGGCGGAATTGCGCGTGAGTTGGGAGTAGAGTACTTACTACAGGGCACTATAGCTGCAGATGTAGCGGAAACCAAAGCTGGCATTAAGACCCAACACAATGTTTTAGAGCAGATCGGGATTCATCCGCTCGAAAAGTATGGTTTTAAAGTTTTGGAACCTCTGAAGGACATCTACAAGCCAGAGGTTCGCGAAGTTGCTAAAATGCTGGGGCTGCCAGCTGAAATCCAAGAACGAAGGCCTTTCCCAGGCCCTGGCCTCTCGATTAGGATCCTAGGTGAAGTAACTCCCGAAAAAGCAGATTTGGTGAGGAAAGCCACGGAGATTGTAGAAGAAGAGACCAAAGACACTCCGTGTTTCCAAGCATTTGCGATAGCAATGGGCGACAAAGCGACCGGAGTTACTACGGATAGAGAGAGAAAGTACGGAGAAATAATAGTGATTCGAGTAGTGCAATCAAAGGATGCCGTGACCGCAAAATCTGTTGAGCTACCATGGCAGGTGTTGAAGCGAATCGAGGGGAGAATAAGAGAAAAAATCCCGACAGTCACCCGCGTTCTTTACGATTTAACTGACAAGCCTCCGGCGACAATAGAGTACGAATAACGTGATTTATCCAATCCAAATTCTTGATATCAATCATTAGAATTCAGAAGAAGGGAGTAAAGGGTCTCATCGATGTAGGGGGCAAACCAAGTGGAGGAATACATCCCAGAATTACCGATAACGAAAACCTTTATTTCTCCTTGATTATCTGGACTTTGGGTACATGATGAAAATTGTAAGAGCACTGATTAGCGTCTCAGACAGAACCGGCATCGTAGAGTTTGCAAAAGGGCTTCAAGAACTTGGTATAGAAATCATCTCAACCGGTGGGACAGCAAAAGTTTTGAAAAAAAGCGGGGCAAAAGTAAAAGAAATTTCGGATTTTACTGGCTTTCCGGAGATACTTGAGGGCAGGGTTAAGACTCTTCACCCAAAAGTTCATGGAGGAATCCTCGCAATCAGGGAGAAAGAAGAGCACATACGAGAATTGAGAAAGCATGACATCAAACCTATAGATCTAGTAATTGTAAATCTTTACCCATTTGAGAAAACGATTCTAAGCGGCGGCACAATTGAAGAGGCGATTGAAAATATAGACATCGGCGGACCAACTATGCTTCGTTCCGCAGCGAAAAATTACAGAAATGTTGTGGTGATTGTTAATCCTAATGAATATGATGAGGTTTTAAAGGGGTTGAGAGAAAAAGGCGAAATAAGCGAAAAAACCAGAGAAAGGCTAGCTGTGGAAACATTTACTCACACCGCAAGATATGATACAATAATTTCAAATTACCTACGGAGAATGTTTCACGGAGAAGAGTTCCCGGAAACACTTTCTTTAACTTATAAGAAAATTCAAAATTTACGCTACGGTGCAAACCCGCACCAAAAAGCCGCATTTTATAGAGAGGATATCAAAGAACCCAGCATCGTGAACGCAAGAAAGTTATGGGGAAAGGAACTGTCATATAACAATATCCTTGACTTAGGAGCCTCTCTTGAACCCGTGAAGGAATTTGAAAATCCAACCTGTGTTATCATGAAGCACACCAGCCCAATTGGTGTGGCAACAACCGAGAAGATTTTCGACGCATACAAACTAGCATATCAAACGGACCCGATATCGGCGTACGGTGGGATAGTCGCCCTAAATAGAGAAGTTGATGCGGAAACGGCAAGGGAGATATCAAAAGTATTTTTAGAGGCCATCATCACCCCAAAATTTAGTCGAGAAGCTTTGGATATCCTGAAAAAGAAAAAGAATATACGTCTGCTAGAGATTGAACTAAAACCAAGTAGTAGAGAGGGAAAAGAAATAAGATCTATTGTGGGCGGATTGCTCGTCCAAGATAGAGATGTAAAAAAGTTAGACGTGCACAATCTCAAAATCGTGACCAAGAGAGCTCCAACCAGTGAGGAGATGAAATCCCTGCTGTTTGCATTTAAAGTTGCCCGGTATTGCAAATCAAACGCACTAGTTTTTACTAAGGAAGAAAGAACGGTCACAATTGGTTCTGGACAACCCAGTCGAGTAGATGCTGCGCGCATTGCATTGACCAAAGGCGGTGCAAATTTGAAAGGCGCTGCTATGGCAAGTGATGGATTTTTGCCATTTAGGGATGTTGTCGATGTCGTTGCAGGTGCTGGCGTAACCGCTATCATCCAGCCGGGAGGGTCGATTAGAGACCAAGAAGTTATCGATGCTGCGAACGAATATGGTATGTCGATGGTATTCAGCAACATAAGAGTATTCAAACACTGAAGCGCTAGATAAATCAAAAAATCTATGGTTTTTGAGACATCAAACCGTTTGAATCTTCTTTACCTCAGTATGATATTCATTGAGCGACCTAATCTCAATTTTTTCATTCAATATTTTCTCTATTGCCTGAACAGCCACACTCGCGCTCGTTAGAGTTGTAATATACGGAATCCCGATATCTACCGCTGCCCGCCGAATCTGGTATCCATCGCGCACCGGATCTCGTCCGACGGTGGGAGTGTTGATAATTAAATCGACATCGCCAGCGCGGATGTAATCGATGATGTTTGGACGCCCCTGGGAAACTTTCAATACTAGTTTTGACTCGACGCCAGCTTTCTGGAGCATATCACCCGTGCCATCAGTGGCCAAAATCTCGAATCCAATTTTCTTAAGCTTTCTCGCAATCGGGACGAACTCCTGTTGGTCCCCCTTTCGTACACTCATGAATATCCTCCCCGAAGTTGGGAGCTTGTTACCGGCCGCCAGCTGGGCTTTGAAAAATGCCCTGCCCGGGTCACGGTCTATGCCCATTACTTCACCGGTCGACTTCATCTCAGGACCCAGAACCGGATCGACTCCGGGAAGTTTAATGAAAGGAAAGACTGATTCCTTCACACAAACATACGGTATTTCTACATCTTTCGGAATTCCAATCTCGTCGAGTGAATGTCCAAGCATAACCTTGGTGGCGACTTTAGCTAATGGAATTCCGATAGCCTTCGATATGAAAGGTACTGTACGACTCGCCCGCGGATTTACCTCAAGCACGTAAACTACATCATTCTTGACCGCATACTGGATGTTCATCAGGCCAATAACTTTTAATTCTCTTGCAAGCCTAATAGTGCACTCCCTGATTGTCTTGATGGCTTTCTCGCTCAGAATTTGAGAAGGCATAACCATGGCAGCATCTCCCGAATGAACACCAGCTTCTTCGATGTGTTCTAAAATCCCCCCGATGAAAGTTCGTTTTCCATCCGAAACCGCATCGACATCGACTTCAATTGCCTGAGAGAGGAACTTGTCGATGAGGATTGGGTGTTCCTCTGATACCTTCGCGGCTTCTTCCATGTAGCGTGCGAGTTCGATTTCATCATGCACCCGCACCATGGCACGTCCACCAAGAACATAACTTGGCCTCACTAAGACGGGATATCCAATCTTTTTCGCTATCTTTTTTGCCTCCTCAGCCGAGAAAGCTGTACTTCCTTCGGGCTGATGAATTTCCAATTTCCTAAGAAGTTTGTTAAAGCGCTTTCTATCTTCAGCAATATCAATACTTTCAGCTGAGGTTCCGAGAACATTAACGCCAGCCTTATCCAGTGAAACTGCAAGATTTATTGGAGTTTGACCACCAAACTGTAAAATCACTCCATATGGTTTTTCTTTCTCTATGACGTGCATTACATCTTCAAATGTAAGCGGCTCGAAGTAAAGCTTGTCAGATGTGTCTGAATCGGTGGAGACGGTTTCCGGGTTATTGTTAATGATTATAGCTTCGATTCCCTCCTCCCGCAAAGCCAGTACTGAGTGGACACAACAATAATCAAATTCTATCCCTTGGCCGATTCGGATAGGCCCTCCACCTATAATAATTATCTTCTTCCGCTTGCTAGTCGGAACCTCATCAACAGGTTCATAGCTCGAGTAATAATAGGGGGCCTTGGCGGCAAATTCAGCGGCACAAGTATCCACTGTCTTAAAAGTAGTTTTGACGCCCATTTGCTTGCGAAGTTGCTTAATATTCCTCTCTTTGGTTTTGAACAAGTAGGCGAGTTGTCGGTCCGAAAAACCAAATCTCTTTGCTTCCCCCAAAGCTTTATTTTTTTCAGATTTTTTCAGAGATATGCGCTTGAGTTTTTCTTCCATGTCGATAATTCGCTTAAACTTCCAAATGAACCAAGGATCAATCTTCGTTAGTTGATAGATTTCATCTACACCGATCCCAATCTTGAGCGCATCTCTAACCAAGAAAACTCTTTGGTCATTTGGGTGGGTTAGCTGCCACTTTAGAGGCTCGATATCAATGATAGGTTTGTCCTTTCCGTCACCACCGAGGCCAAACCTCCCGATTTCGAGTGAACGTATCGCCTTTTGGAACGCTTCTTCGAATGTCCGTCCGATCGCCATCACTTCTCCCGTGGACTTCATTTGTGTACCTATCGTTTGGTCAGCTTCTGGGAATTTATCAAACGGCCAACGCGGGACTTTGATTACCACGTAGTCAAGAGTTGGCTCAAATGAAGCGGGGGTATCCTTAGTAACAGGGTTGGAAATTTCATCTAGAGTCATCCCAAGCGCTAGTTTCGTCGCTATCCTGGCAATCGGGTAACCCGTGGCTTTAGATGCAAGCGCGGAGGAACGGCTGACTCTTGGATTGACTTCGATTATATAGTACTCAAATTTGTCTGGATTAACAGCAAACTGAATATTGCAGCCACCGTTTAGTTTAAGAGCCCGGATTACTTTCAGGGAAACGGACCTTAGGGTTTGGTGCTCCCGGTCGGAAAGCGTTTGAGCCGGAGCGACGACCATACTCTCGCCAGTGTGAATTCCCATAGGGTCGATGTTTTCCATGTTACAGATGGTAATACAGTTGTCTACACTATCACGCATCACCTCGTACTCGATTTCCTTCCAACCGAGCACACATTTGTCGAGAGAAACGGTTCGATTTAAACTCACGTTTAGCCCAAATTTCACGATTCGTGTGAGTTCCTCTTCATCATGCGCAACGCCTGAACCCGTGCCACCCAGACAGTAGTTAGGTCTGCATAAGATTGGGTATCCATCAAGCTCTTTGACGGCCCCCAATGCCTCCTCAAGTGAGTGAACTTCAATGGATTTAGGCATTCGTTCGCCTATCTCGTGAATAAGTTCGAAAAAGAGCTTCCGATCCTCGGCAGCCTTAATGGAGTTTACTGGTGTTCCTATCACCTCGACTCCCACCTCATCGAGCACCCCTAACTTTTGGAGTTCTACCGTGAGATTAAGGCCAGTTTGACCACCCATCGAAGGAATCACAGCGTCTGGTTTCTCCTTGCGTATTATTTCAGCTACTATTTCAGGCACCAAAGGCTCGATGTATACGATGTCCGCGATATCCGTGTCTGTTTGGAAAGTGGCTGGATTAGAATTAACGAGGACAACTTCTATTCCTTCCTCGCGCAGTGCTTTACAGGCTTGCGAACCTGAATAGTCAAATTCGGCCGCTTGACCTATCACTATGGGTCCACTGCCGATTACCATCACTTTCTTGATGTCCTTACGTTTGGGCAACTTGAAGCCTCCTAACTATTCTCCTTTAGCATCCCCACAAAATTATCGAAGAGATACTGGTTGTCCCATTCGGGGTAGTATTGAATCGAGATAATTGGAAGCTCAACATGGCTCATGCCTTCGACGGTTTTATCGTTACAATTCACTTTAGTAATTTGAAAGCCAGTCCCCTCAAGAGAATCGGCATCCACGGCGAAACCGTGATTTTGAGAGGTTATATGCACCTTGCCGGTTCTCAAATCCTTAACCGGCTGGTTCCCTCCCCTGTGCCCAAACTTCAACTTGAAAATCTTGGCGCCTGAGGCCAGAGCTAAGATTTGGTGACCAAGACTGATGCCCATAATTGGATATTGAGAAAGCAACTTTCGAACTGTCCCTCGAACGTGACTTAATATGGCTGGGTCTCCTGGTCCGTTTGAGATGACGACTCCATCGGGCTCAAGAAATTTAATTTCCTCAGAAGTCGTGCTTGCGGGAACGCATGTTACCGAAACCCCGCGCTTGAGCAAGCTTCGAATGATACTGCGCTTGACGCCGCAGTCAATCAAGACCACTTTGAGTTTGTCACCACCGTCAAATTCTCCAACTTGCTTACAAGTGGTTTCGCTAACGAGATCTAGCTCAGAAAAGCCGAGCTGCTTCTTAACCTTTTCAAGCAACTCCGCAGCTGGGGGGTCCACACCGGTGTAGGTTACAATCATTCCCTTCTTCACTCCATACTCTCGAATCTTGATGGTGAGCGAGCGAGTATCCACGCCCATCATACCTGGTATGTTAAACTCTTTCAAAAATGCGTCAAGAGTTTTGGCACCTTTCCAGTGAGACGGGTTCTCGCAAACTTCTCTGACGATGAATCCTTCTGCCCAAATTCTATCGGATTCACACCAATCCGGATGTACCTTGTAATTTCCTACCAAGGGATATGTTAACATCAAAATTTGGCCTTTATAAGAGGGGTCTGTTAACGATTCAACGTAACCGCTCATCGAAGTGTTAAAAACTACTTCACCCGATGCTTCTTTTTCGGCACCAAATCCCGCACCGTAAATTATTGTACCGTCTTCCAGAGCGAGCACTGCTTTTGTTCTTTTCAAGAACCCACCTCAATTTCCTACCAACCCAGTATTTAAAGTTTTAACTGATTGGTGTTACGCCAACTTTTATCCGGTTAGACTTTGGATTGGGGAAGGTATTCTCCCGCCCCTCGATACAAATTTTGATGAACTAAATTTGCCCACCTTCATCACCGGCGCTCTCCCTAACAGCCCCCCTAATTCTACCCATTCTCCCTCTTTTCCCATCGGGATTATCCTTACACCGGTTGCCTTATCGTTCGCGACGCCTATCGCGCATTCGTCCGCGATGACCGCGGCGATAGTTTCCGATGGTGTCTTGCTTGGCACCACTATCATGTCCAAACCAACTGAACAGACCGAAGTCATCGCCTCTAACTTATCTAAACTCATGGCGCCCTCAGCCACCGCTTCAGCCATGTCCTTGTCTTCGCTGACGGGGATGAATGCCCCAGATAAGCCACCCACATATGAGGTCGCCATCACTCCCCCCTTCTTCACGGCATCCGTAAGAATGGCAAGCGCTGCAGTACTGCCATGAGTTCCACATTTTTCCACCCCCATGGCTTCAATTATTCCCGCGACCGAATCGCCTTCAAAAGGAGTTGGGGCCAACGATAAGTCAATAATCCCGAATTTAACGTTCAACCTTCTCGCCATTTCCCGCCCGACTAGCTCTCCAACCCTCGTTATCTTAAATGCAGTTTGCTTGATTTTCTCGGCCAGCTCTCCGAAATCAGCATCACTAAGCTTTTCTACTACAGCTCTAATGACGCCGGGGCCTGAAATTCCAACGTTGACGCTGTTCTCTGCCTCTCCAACACCGTGAAAGGCCCCTGCCATGAACGGATTATCAGGAGGGGCATTCGCGAAGGTAACAAGTTTGGCACAGCTCAATGGATTAATTGATGCGCATTCCTTCACCGCCTTTCCCATCCTAAGCACGGCGTCCATGTTGATTCCACTTTTAGTAGTTGCGACGTTTACAGAGGAACATAATCGCTTGGTTTTGTTCAGCACCTTCGGGATGGAATCAATCAAGAGCTCGTCTCCCTTGGTGAACCCTTTGTGCACTAGAGCGGAGTACCCTCCAATATAGTCCACTTTCAATTTTTCGGCAGCCACGTCCACACATTTCGCCAATTTCACGCAAGTACTCTCTTTTTTGGTGTTCAATGCGTCCAACAAGGAAGCTAGGGGAGTAACAGCAATCCTTTTATTGACAATCGGCAGCCCATATTTCATCTCCACTTCCTTTGCTTCTTTGACGAGGTCACAGCCTACCGAGGTGATTTTTTTGTAGACCTTTTTGCACATTCGGTCGATATTCGGATCAATACATCCACCAAGATTTATCCCCAAGGTAACTGTTCGAATGTCCAGCCGTTCAAAATTAATCATCTTTATCGTTTCGGCTATCTCTTCCTTGGAAAACTGCATGACCTACACCCTGTGCATGTATTTGAAAAGCCCTTCGTGCTGCATTATAATCTTAACTTTCTGTTTAGCAGCAACCCTATCTAGCACCTTTTGAACCTCGCTTCTCTTGACCTCACTTACGTCCACGAGCATAATCATGGTGAAGAACTCTTGCAAAATAGTTTGACTTATGTCCTCGATATTGACCTTTAACTTAGCCAACTCCGTTGTGACAGCAGCTACTATACCAGGGTGGTCAACCCCCGTAACTGTAATCACGGCTCGCTCCTTCGTCACAAATCCCCATTTTTAAAGTTTACATTAATTAGTTAATAAATGTAATAATTTGTTGTAGTTTAGCGGTAGTGAGGGATAAAAACGGGAAGTGTAAAAGATCTGGAAATTATAAGCCAGCCAGCCGGCAATAAAATGGGAGTCGGCAGATTTCACTTTTCTGACCGCTACTCCGTGTTCGACTGGGGAGAAATGCCAGACCACCTCATCAACAAGGGAGCTGCGTTATGCATGATGGGCGCTTACTGTTTCGAGAAATCGGAGGAAAACGGGATAAAAACCCATTATAGGGGTGTAGTAGGGCGAGATGGGAAAGTTGTCAGAGCCGACGAACTGCGCGAACCTACTGATACAATGGAAATAAATTTAGTCCGAGTAATTCGCCCGAAAAAAGGGAGCGGAACCAATTATGATTATAGCGCCTTTAAACATGCCTTTGTAAATTTTTTGATACCGACGGAAATAATTTATAGAAACCGCCTACCTGAAGGTTCAAGCATTTTCAGACGGCTTAAGAACGGCCAAATCAGTTATGTGGATCTAGGATTGAACCACTACCCCGCCCCAGGGGAAAACCTTGAAAAGCCTTTCTTTGATGTGAGCACAAAATTAGAAGAACAAGATAGATACCTCACTTGGTCAGAATCACAAAAAATTTCAAGCCTAGCCGATGAAGAAGTAGAAAAAATTAAAGAAACCTTATCCCACACAAACAATTTGATTTCAAAAATTGCCGCGAGGGCCAACTTACAAAACGATGATGGAAAAATCGAGTTAGCATTCGATGGCAATAGAAATTTAATCGTCGTGGATGTCCTCGGCACATTGGACGAATGCAGGTTTACTTATGAAGGTTTACACGTGAGCAAGGAAATTGCACGGCAGTACTACAGAAAAACGGAGTGGTACAGAGACGTTGAGAAGGCGAAAAGGGAAGCGGATATCAAAGGAACCACCGATTGGAAAAGTTTGTGTAAATCCACCCCACCAAAATTAGATTTGGATTTGAAAAAGATAATATGCGACATTTACATGGCAGCAACAAACGAATGTACGGGGCTTGATCTATTCGACGTTTCAAGCCTCGCCAATACCATAAAAGAATATCGAAAGTATTTAAGCGAGAAAAATATCTCCGCCGTACATGCAAAGATTAGAAAGGTTTAAATAAATGAAAATCGCATGTGCGGCAAAGGAGTCAGTAAAATGATTGAAAGAAATGAGATGCAAGAGATAACACGGAAATTTAAAAATCCCAAAGCTTTAATTTTGGGCTCTCATTCTGCTTTAGATGCAGCGGCGGGGGCGAGAAATTATGATCTGCCGTATTTAATTTACACCACACCACAAAGAGCCATAATTTACCTTCAAAACCCGATGGTCGGAAAACCAAAGGAAGTCGTCGACGATTTGCCAGCCGTTGTAAAGCGAGATATGGTTATAGCTAGAGACATAGCCGATCTCAAGAAGAAAAAATTTAAACAAGCGCTCCTTATCTTGGACAAGTACTCTGATATTGTAAAGTTTGTTGATGACTTAATCGAGTTAGAATGCCTTCAAATCCCCAATAGAGCCTTCAGCGTTTATGTCGGAGGAGATGAAAAATGCAGCACAATAGAAAATGATTTTGCAGTCCCAATTGTCGGCTCAAGAAAACTTCTAAAAATAGAAAATCGTGGGGAAATAAAGAAAGATTACTATTGGTTTGCCCAACAAGCTGGAATCCCAACTCCAAAATCTTTTGAAGTCAAGATAGAAAAAGACAAACTAAAATTTAATAAAAAAATTGAACAGCCGATGATTTTAAAAACCGAGTTTAAACACAGGCAATTCGAAAGGTCCTTTATTTTTGCCGCCAACTCAGATGATCTCGAACAAAAAGTCAGGAAAGAAGTTGAAATCGGAAACATAGATGAAGACGGTTTGAAAATAGCAAGAATTGAAGAATACGTTCCCGGCCCACATGCCAATTTCAATTATTTCTTCTCTCCCCTAAACGCGAAAGAAAGTTGGGGCGACACAGAAAAAGTGTATACTGAAATATATAAAGTTCCTACCGAAGAGGCTCGGGCTTGTTTAGCTAATGAGTTCCTGTCAATCGATGAAAGAAGAGAGGCCACCCACGACGGAGTCATAAGGCTGCCCGCTGACGTACAATTAAAAGCGGATTGGAGTAAGACACCGTACCCACTCACTTTTGAGGTTACATTTCACTCAGATATTTCTATCAGAGAATCTTTATTGAAAGATGTCCACAAAACTGCAAACGCTTTCCTAAAAGCAACCCAGATCCATGAACCGCCGGGGATTCTCGGGGCGTGGTGTTTGCAAACTTTAATCACATGGACTAAAATGGGAACCATCAGCGGGGTAAATTTAGGCTTGTATGACGTTCCAGATGGATCGGAGGTCTTCATGCACACCCCGGTAACACAGGATGTTGCATTGAGGCATGGCGGTGGAACTAACACTCATTTGGGAATCGGCTCAAAATACGCAAACGCAAAATATCAGAGAAGAATGAGTATGGGAGACAGGATTGCGCTCGAGACAAAGAGGGCAATAAAACGAAACATACTCGCGGAACTTGTAACTTAGAACGGAACCGAGCAGAAAACCTCCGATCCAGATAAACGGAGGGCTTTCGAAGAGGGTGATTCAAACGGAGCGCGAGTAAATGGAGAATCGTGCACAGTTTCTATCACTATTTCTCTTCGTTGGTTTCATTATGAAAATTCTAGGAGAGCTGATTCACGAAATTATGGGTCATGGTTTATTTGTCCTTTTGTTTGGAGGAACCATCACAAAAGTTAACATAGCACTTTTGTGGCCTTACGAACTCTCTTCTATAAGATTCAGCCCGCCTGCTAACGGTTTTGCTCCATGGCAGGAAGCTTGGATAGCTGGAGGGGGTATCTTAATCTGTTTAATAATATCCTATCTTCTCCAACTGTTCCTCTCGTCTAGAAAATCAAGTTGGCCGATTTCAATTTCTCTTTTCTGGCTTGCTTTCTGGACATTCATCAACCCTGTTGGATACCTGATAATGGGAGGAACAAAACCGTTCGGCGATGTAGCCGACTTAATAAATAGAGGTATTCTCACATAAGAAACCGTTCTGGTTTTGGGACTTTTCCTCTTCCTTTTGAGTTTCTTCTCTCTTTCAAGAATCTTGCGGGAGTCCCTCGTCAAAACAAGGGTTATCAAGAACGTTAAGAATAGCGTGATTTTATTTTGGTTTATTATTCCATTCATTACATTAGTAAACCTGATCGGGTACGGACAACCCTTGATTTCTTTCCCAATAAGCTTCCTACCCGCGCTCCTCGCTTACGTATCTCCCCCTCTCAAGAACCGTCTGTTCAAAAAATGATGGAAAAACTGGGGGAAAACGTGAAAAGTTGACTCCTCAATTTTTATCCCTTAGACAATACCTTGCTCCAAGCATCCACCATTTCTTTATTTCTGTCGCAGAGTATTACCTCTTCAAGCGTCCCCGCGACTTGGATAAAATCCCTTATCGCGCGGACCATCGCTTCTGCAGCAGCCTCTTCAGAAACTCTTCCGACGCCTGTCCCCATACCTGGGAACACTAAACTTCTAGCACCAATGTTATCTGCGCGTTCGAGCGCCGCCTTTGTCGAATAATATACCTTTTCACCTGTTGTCCGCATCACTGGGCGCTCCATCGTTGGGGCGTGCACGACCCATCGCGCTTGCAGCTTGCCCGCAGTTGTCGAAACCGCTTTTCCGACCGGTACTGGAGCGTGCTTTAAGGCTTCCCGCTCGATTTCCTCGCCGCCAGCGCGCTTCAGCGCCCCCGCGGCCCCGCCACCCATATACATCAAGCTGCTTGCGGGATTACATATCGCGTCGGCTTTTTGCCTCGTCAAGTCCCCTTGTTTTACTACAACCACCAAGTTTCCAATTTTAAACATCCTAACCCAAATAGACTTCCAACATTTTAAAATAAACTTGTTTTTTACTTGACAACAAAATGCCAACGAATTTATTTCACCAAAGCCGAAACTTTGACGGGGATTTAAAAATGAAATTACGCGTGAGATCTCTAACCTTCGACTTTCTGTTCGGCGGAGCAATCGTCGTCGGGGCACTGTTGGTAGCATCGCTGCTGGGGCCTACTGCGGGCGGCATCCTCGCGGGCGCACCTATCCGGGCAAGCGGAGTGATTTTCCTCGAGTACCTTCACGAAGGCGTCGATAAAGCGACGGAACTGACGCGGGGCGTGGTATTTGCGATGGTCGCCAATGTGTTCTTCGCGGTTGTACTCTACTTCTGCATTCCCAAGTTCGGTCTGGAGGGAGCGTTCTTGGCCGCGAGTGCAGTGTTCATCGCAGTAATAGCCGTCATGAAGCCGATGGGTTTGCTCTGAAGAGACTAATCTGGGACTCCGCCCAACACATTAGACCCGACGCCCAGTGAGCGCCCGGATTAGCCTGTTTGTGGTCTCCTCCACAGCGCGATCTTCATAGGGAACGTACGGCAAATCCGCCTCGCCAGCTACAACTTTCGCAAGCTCGTTAATTGCGAGCGACGCCTCACACTCAGGTTCGTACACGACAACCGGGACCCCCTCACGCTCCGCTTCCTGAACCTTTGAATCCTCGGGGATTTCCGCAAGCACGGGCATCGCGCCAAGCGTGCGGCCCATGAACTGCTCGATCTCACCGGTTGAAAGATCCGCCGTCTTACCAGTGCGGTTGACGACGAGACCCCGCGCCCAAGAGCCGAGCACATTTGACAAGCGGATTGTCTTATTACAGTCAACGAGGCTTGTGTAAGTCGGATTACAGACCGGCAGCATTTCGCGAGCGGCTGCAATCGAAATTATCGTCGCGTCGGCTATCCCTGCGGGCGCGTCTATTAGCAGTAATCCGGTTTGCCGCAGGAACTCTTCGACGATTTCCTCGACGCGCTCGCGCTTCACCTTTGAGAACATATCATGCACATCTTCAAAACGAAAACCAGTCGGGACAACTTTTATGCCATAGTTCTCGTAAATTACGTCTTTAACATCAGCTTTTCCAGTTAAAACATCCAAAAAACTCACTTCACACTTGTGCATCCCCATGATTATCCCCAGATTCGCCATCGCAAGGTCGCCGTCGAGGATCGTGACGTTCCGCCCGAGCGCGCCCAGTGCCACTCCGAGATTCGCCGTGAGGATGGTCTTTCCTGTCCCACCCTTGCCTGAGGCAATCGCTATCGAACGTGGTCTATTACGCAAATTTCAACCCCCAAGTTTATTAACATCAAGCACTTAAAAACATGAATCTTTTTTTTAGTCCTGCCCCCATCAATAAATTCAAAAAATTAGAATACTCACTCAAGTTTTGCGTCCGGGTGCGCCCCAAAATATCTTCTAACTGGCTCAAGCACCTGAACCAGTGCCTCAGCAACTGCCGCTTTTAGATCCGCGGGGTGGAGTTCGCCTGACATATATAGCTTTCGAAGTTCTGCTGCATCCTCTACTTCAAGCGGGCCTCCATACTTCACCTGCCTGCCAACTTCTAGCTTGCCGAGGATGGGGAATATAACATGTTCAACGTACTCAATTATTGGATTATCCTTTGTTTGTTTTAACGGGCAAAATGATTTAATCACCTTTTTCTTGATTACTGAAGGTTCGTCGTCAATTGCGATGAAGTTGCCTTTTGACGAAGACATTTTATCAATCCCGTCCAATCCATGAAGCAAGGGCACATGTACACAGACCGGTTTTTTATATCCCACTGATGGCAATTTTTCCCGCGCGACCATGTGCACCTTTCGCTGATCTATGCCCCCAACCGCTACATCGACGTTGAGATGAGCTATATCCACTGCTTGCATGAGGGGATAAATCACCTGAGCCACATCCGGGTCATTTAAATGGCGGGCTATCTCAGCCATTGATCGACGCGCTCTAAACAATGTTGTACCGGTAGCCATCCGAAGAACATCCATCATGAACTCAGATTTTAACTGAAAGTCGGACCCAAGCAAGAACTCCGTATGCTTGGGGTCAAGACCCCACGCTATAAAACAATGTTTATTATATTCGGCCACCTGACGAATCTCTTCAAGTGTTCCCTTATCGTTGAGGTATGCGTGCAAATCCGCGAGCAACACGACCACGCGCGCTCCTATCTTCTGAAAATCGATGAGTTTTTGCACGGACAACACGTGCCCAAAATGAATTTTCCCAGATGGTTCGTAACCACAATAAACTGTAAACTTTCCTTCACCCATTAGTTTGAGGAGTTCGGTTTCTGTAATCACCTCAATCGTGCCCTGCGTTGCACACTTGAAGCGTTCTTCTGCCTCCGTTTGATCACCACTCGAAAAGTGTCCTAGCTAGCTAAAAGCTTTTGTTGAAGATGTGTGACCCCCTTATTTCGCATGGATACTTATTAAGTAGTCTCTATTATAATACTGTTACGATAGTATCATAAAAACCAATATAAATTAAAATAAATTGCAGTGGAAATAAAGGGGTTGGTCGTGTGGAGATAAATGAAAGAACGCTTGCTAGGGTATTCAGCTTTGACATTGGATTTACAGGCACACGCAAGACACTTTTTTACCGCAAGCTTTTCGGATATTCAAGTTCTACAAAGCGAAACAAAAAAGATGGTACCACAAAGGTTTACACCTACATTGCGCGAGGGTTGCTCGGGGAAATTCCTCACTTGAAGCTTGGAAAGAGTGTTATTGCCGTTCCAAAGGCAGCAGCCTCCTGTTTTGAGGAGTTTTTTTGGGATCCCAAATGGCAACCTATAGAATTTTACAGTTTCGACGCTATTTTACCGCCGGAACTCAGAGCGCGTGCGATGGAAGAGGCGCTCGCGGGGTATATATTTCTCGGAGGGGGGCACACAAAAATTAC
This sequence comes from Hadarchaeota archaeon (SeqCode), assembly GCA_964514965.1. GTDB lineage: Archaea > Hadarchaeota > Hadarchaeia > Hadarchaeales > Hadarchaeaceae > DG-33. Next base: position 791,497 of record CAZETV010000001.1, read on the forward strand.
CATCGAAATGGACGAAATTTTAAGTATGGAGGGGCAGGGTGAGTTAACTCCTGAGTTTGCTGAACGTGCGCGGGGCGTCTTGCGCGTGGTTGAGGGGTTTGTAGCCCTTGACTGGACTGATGGGCGGGAATTTTCTCGGAGGTTTGAACCTTATTTGATGCGAGTGAGAGAATTAATTTAATGTACTGTTACGATAGTATCAATACTTTCGGCGACCTCTCTCCCCTAAAGACGCTTAAAAATTTAACACAAGCGTTCTTTTGAAGGGAGAAAATGGAATATTATCGACGCCTGGATGTAAGACGAACAATCATGGATTTCGCGCGTGCTAGCGACGGCAGCGGCGAGCGAGAATGCACTTTCTACAACGCCCGCGTCAAAAGCATACAGCGCAACCTAAGTAAGCACCATATTGTTTTGGATTCAGCAGCGGACTTTGACCGAGCATTAGACTCAGGAGCGACGGCATTCTATTGCTCCTACTGGCGTTATCTGGGGCAAGACTTCTCGCGCCCGGTTGGACACGATTTGGCATGGATCGTGCGGGCGGGGCGAGGAGGGTTGGGGTTTGCTAAGGAGGTAACTGCTTGGGTGATCGAAGCGCTGGCGGAGGATGGCATCTCCGAGCCGTGGGTGAAGTACTCCGGCCAACTTGGGTTTGATTTATTGATACCGTTCGAGGCCATCCCTCACGAAGCTTGGGCGGGGGATAGTTATGCGCTGGCAGACATACAGCGAGGACTAACAAATTCTATCGAGAGCTATTTGACTGAGCATAATTCGAGCATTCGCGTTAATGGCGTCTCTTCCTCCCTTGAGATAACGCGAGGAACAAATACCTGCCTTCTCTCCGAGCTTCGGGTGAGGCGAGGCTTATTGCTGGCGCCTATGAGCCTCAACCCGGAGTCGGGCTTGGTTTCGGTTCCCGTCGCGCCAGATGAGGTGGCAAAATTTTCCGTGCTTGATGCCAGCCCTGCTGATGCGCGGCCTTTCGGTTGGAAGCGGCCTTCGAGAGGGGTGCACGAGTTAGTGAAGCATGCCCGTCCGTGGCAGCTCGCTCAAGTTCAAACGAAGTTAGCGGTCACCTAGCTCATGCAACGCATTAAAAAAGTAGTATCTTCATTGGCATGGATTTCGATTAGGTTAGTTTTTGGGGGTTGTGTGACAATTGGTTTAAATGCTTGGCAGCGAGATTCAAAAACATGAAAATTAAAGACGTCATGCAGAAGTTGGTTTCAATAGATGGGGAGAGAAAGGTAATAGATGCATGCAAGCTCATGGGTAAGAGACATATTGGCAGTGTTCTCGTCACGCTTGAAAACAAACCCTTTGGGATATTCACGGAGCGAGATTTGCTTTCGGAAGTAATAGCAAAAGGAGTGGACATAAATAAAGTTAAGGTCAAAAGCTACGCATCGCGTCCTCTGATAACGGTGAGTGGTAATTATAGTGTCCGTGAATGCGCGAGGATAATGTCTGACTTGAAAATAAAGCGCCTGATTGTCGCTTCGCGAGGGAAGATAAAAGGGATATTCACATCATCGGATTTGGCTCGCGCGATATCCAAGTCTCCTCTAAATTTCTGAGGCGGGAAATAGATGGAGAAATGTGGCTGCTGTGGGAAGGAACTTCGTGATGAAGGGTTCGGAGAAAAATGGCGCAAATGTAGATACTGCGGCATACCGATTTGCTTCGACTGTACCCATTATTTAGGAGTGCACGTACATGGGCTGTATTCGAATTATTTGGATGTTGTCTGTGTTTGTGAAAAATGTAAACTTAAAAAGTAGCGGTTATCCTCATCATTCAGTTTGTTGGTGTTCATAGTCAGATTTCAAAGGCGATTTTAATTGTGTAACCCGGGTCAAATAAGTTAACAGTTTGTATTTTCATAAGGGAGTGGGGGCGAGTTAGTGAGCGCGGCTTTAGTGGGTAGGGTAAATGAACTGAAGCAAGACAAAACAGGCAAAATCATAGCTCGAAGGATGCGAGATTTCAAGAAGCTCAGCCGCAAGAGCAACGAGGAATGGTTTTCGGAGTTGTGCTTCTGTATCCTGACGGCGAACTCGGCTGCGAAGATGGGGATGAAGATTCAGCAAGAGTTGGGTAGCGAGGGATTTTTAAAGCTCCCGCTAGAGGAACTCAGGCGCAAGCTAAGGGGGGCGGGGCACAGATTTTCGAACATTAGAGCACACTTTATCGTCGAGGCACGCAGATTTTGCAACATAAAAAATATCATCGGGAAATTCACGGACGCGCGGCAGGCGCGGGAGTGGCTTGTTGAGAACGTGAGGGGCCTAGGTTATAAGGAAGCGAGCCATTTCTTGCGCAATGTTGGATTTGAGAATTTAGCAATTTTGGATCGTCATGTGCTCAGGGTGCTATGCGAATATGGATTAATAGATGAGGTGCCTTGCTCCCTGACACGTAGGCGATATCTGGGGCTTGAGAAGAAGCTCGTGGAACTCGCGGAGAAGCTCGGGCTTACTCTTGGGGAACTGGATCTCTATCTTTGGTGCTTGAGGACTGGCAAAGTCTTGAAATAAATTAACTTGGAATCAAATGGCTCCCATCGCAGCTCGCACCGGTTGTCAGCTCTCGCAGCCCTTCGCGGCAGGAGGCGAAGGGTATGCCGTTTTCATCACACGCTTTTTTGACCGACTTCATGAGTTCAAGCCTGAGCTCGCGGGGCAGGTACCAGTTGTTTTGGTGTCGTTCGCCGCGTTCGAAGTACAGCGGCGCGAGCTTGGCGGCAGTTTCAGGAAAAAACTGTCGAACGCGATGCCAACTATCGGGGCGGGGTTTAAACGTTGATGAGGTTACATGTTTGGCGCCGGTGATGGCGGCAGCTTTGATGATTCGTGTAATTTCTGTGTCGTTTAGGCCAGGGATGATTGGGTCGAGACGCAGACTCACGGGCACGCCCGCGCTCGAGAGTTTTTTCATCGCCCCCAACCTTCGTTCAGGTGGTGGGGCTCGCGGTTCGAGTTTTCGACTCAAATTTCTTTTGATGGTGGTTATAGTAAAGCTGACCACGCAACGCAGCTTCGAGAGCAAATCGATGTCACGGGTGACTATATCAGATTTCGTTATCACTTGCACTTGGCAACCCTCGCGCAGAAAGAGTTCGAGGCAACAACGAGTTAGTTTAAGTTTTGTCTCCATCGGCGGGTAAGGGTCAGAACTGTTTGACATGCTGATAACGCGACACTTGTCAACCCGCTTGAGATCACGCTCGACCCGCGTCAATAAATTTTTCTTTATTCTACATTCGGATGCTCTCGGCACATAGGAGGTAACGTAACAGTAGACGCACCGGTAAGAACATCCAGTGTAAGGGTTGAATTCATATTTTTTTGGGCAGGTGCAGATAGGGTCATGCCAAGGGTCGAAATCTCGAATGACATCCACAATGCCACCTTGTTATTTCTTGTTGGCGTTCAGAAAAATTTTTCTCCAGCATAAATTTCGTTAAAAGGTGCGCCGAGATAAGAGCCTCGGACATCTCGATGATTACGGACGACGTAGCCCACCCGAACCACCTTTTGAGCAGCCCGACGAACCAAGTCGCTTCGATCCTTTACGGACCGTGTGGATTACCCTAACGAGTTCTCCACGCCGTAACCTTTCGAGCGCTTTTGAATCAACCCTGTCAGCCTGCTGTTCAAGGCCCCATCAAGCCGGCCTAGCTCTTTGAGGCTCCTACCAGTGGGATCCACCAAGACCGATTCTAGAGACTCTTCCGGTTTGCTCTCCCGGCGCGAAGAAAAATTAGTTTAGCTTCCATAAATAACTTTCTCATTTCTCGAGTGGAAAGTCGAAAATTTTAAAGTGATGTTTACTTCTATCAAATGGAAATTCTTGGGAGGAAAATAATGTCGGGGTGCTGTCATAAATGTTGGCAGTATTATGAGTGTGAGAATCGGAGGGACTGTTGTACTGAGTGCGATTATTACTCGAACGGCGTTTGCATTTACTCTGAAGCGGAACCTTACGAAGAGTTAGAAAATGAGTAATCGCTCCGGGAGAGTCAATTTTCGTTGCGAAAAGCCCCATGTCCACTCCTAAATTTATAAGTGCTAGTCGAAACATCTAACTAGTGAGCACATGTACAATCCATTCGACGATGAATTCTTCAAGCGTATGTGGCACATGATGCGAGATTTAGACCGTGAGTTCAAAAGAATGGAGAACAAATTCAAGATAGACTTTCGAGAATTCGAGCGAAGGCCGGGGGTCGCGGGATTCAAGGTGGAAATAAGGGATTTCGGTAAAGGCAAACCGGAGGTCAAAGTAACACCGATAGGCAAGCGCCCGATTATGGTAGGTCCCTTAAAATCGCCAGCCAAAGTGCCCGTGGAACGGCCGAAGCCGCCAAAGGTTGAACGGAAAAAAAGCAAACCAGTAACTCGCATGCTTGAAACAAATTGCGGGAAGATAGAGCGCCTTGGTGAAGTAGTGCTTACGATGCAGGTGCCAGGGGTGAAGAAGGAAGATGTAGAAGTTAGGCAGCTGGGGAACGCGCTCGAAATCATCGCGCGGAAGTCTAGTGGTGAGGCATATTTTGGGGCTTTTGAGCTTCCGCCCGATGCGGCGCCAAGCAGACGAGAGGTTGAGATGAAAGGAAAAATGTTGGTTATCTCAATCCCGAGAAGGCGCTCCAGCATGAAGTCTTAAGGGAAGCGAGGGTGAAGAAATGTTGATAAGGCTCGAGATGGAGCTCGAAGACGTCCCGGGGCAGCTCGTCAAAGCACTTGATCCCATCTCACGCTACGGCGGCAACATTCAAAGCATCATGCACCAGCGCGAGCGAAAGACACCACTCGGGCGGCTACCTGTCATGTTGATTTTTGAGGTCGGAGAGCGAGCGAGGCTTAATCGAATTTTAGCGGCACTCCGAGCGATGGGAGTTCAGATCACCCGGATTGGGGAACGCGAGGGCGCAGTAAGGACCACAGTTTTGTTGATAGGCCACATTATCCACACCGACGTTCGGGACACTATCGACCGTCTGAACGCTCTTAAAGGGGTAATGGTGTCCGACTTAAGTCTCGCGATGGGCGTCCCCAGCCAGGAGTCGGCAGCTCGAATGACGATCGTGGCTGATGACGAGAAGTATACGAAGTTGGCTCTCTCCAGAATGCAGCAAATAGCAGACAGAAAAAAGCTGCTCATGATAACTTCACTTGAGGCGGAATGATGCGCGTAATACTCGTTGGATTCGGAAACTTGGGCAAAGGGCTCAGCCGTGCGTTAGTCCAAAAAGCCAGTTTTTTGCGCAGGAGCCAAGGGTTGATTACACGCGTGGTTGCGGTCGTCGATGAGTTTGGTTCGGTCGTGGATGATAAAGGGCTCAATTTGAGTGAGTTGCTAAAGGTCGTCGAGAAGAAGGGAACGGTAGCAGCGTATAAAGGAGGGAAACGAGGCAAACTAGCTCTCAAAGTGATCGATAATATTGACGCGGATGTTGTTTACGACCTCACACCGACAAACATCAAGACAGGGGAGCCCGGACTAACTCACATCAAACGTGCGATGCTGGCGGGAAAACATGTGATAACCTCAAATAAGGGGCCGCTCGTGGTCGCGTTTAGGGAACTCGACGCATTGGCAAAGAGATGTGGCGTGGAATTCAGGTATTCCGGTTCGGTCGGCGGGGCAGTGCCAGTGGTGGGGCTTGCGAAGAAGCTGTTGGCCGGGAATGAGATCCACGAAATTAGGGGCGTGCTCAACGGCACCACAAACTACCTCCTCACGCGTATGAGCAAGGAAGGTGCCCCCTTTGAGGTCGTTCTGCGGGAGGCTAAAGAGCTTGGAATCGCCGAGAAGGACCCGACGCTCGACATCGAGGGCATTGATACAGCATGCAAAATTACGATTCTGGCGAACTCCTTGTTGGGCATGAATGCAAGGCTCAAGGAGGTCAAGATAACAGGCATCTCGCGAGTTAGGCCCGAGGCAATTCACCTAGCTCAAGAGGCAGGGAGCGCGATAAAGCTCATCGGAATCGCGAGGCGTGGTTCGCTGGAAGTAGGGCCAAAATTAGTCCCGCTGGGGCACCCGCTCGCTGTTGGTGGCACCTTGAATGCGGTAACCTTTAAGCTCGATTTGGCGCGGGAGATTTCAATCACGGGTTTCGGGGCTGGCCCGAAGGAGACTTCAAGCTCATTGCTTGGCGATCTGATAGATATCAATAGAACGCTTGGTGGCTGAAAATTACTGATATCGCACCCGCCATTCTCAAAATTTTCAAATAGAGAATTTTTCGTTTCTTAAGCGCTAAATTTTGTGTTAATTCACCTAAGGTATTTACCAAACCACCAAGAATTAAAATCGGGAACCGCTGTGAGACTGGAATGCATCGAGTGCGGCAGCAAGTTCAAGATTCACGAGAGGGTTTACACTTGCCCAAAATGCGGAGGCTTGCTTGAGGTCGAGTTCGAGCTAAGTGAGCTGAAGCGAAAGCTCAATCGTAAGCGCTTGAAGGTCGAAACGCCGAGCGTTTGGAAGTATCGCGCGTTCATGCCGATTTTAAATGATTCGAAAATTATCAGCTTGGATGAGGGGGGGACGCCTCTCTATCGCTGCAACCGGCTTGCCAAGGAGATAGGTGTTCGGGAGCTTTACGTGAAATTTGAAGGGGCGAACCCAACGGGCTCTTTTAAGGATCGGGGGATGACTGTTGGAGTCACGAAGGCGCTTGAACTTGGAGCTAAGATCGTCGCGTGCGCTTCGACTGGCAACACATCAGCCTCGCTGTCGGCCTATGCAGCCAAGGCCGGGTTACGCTGCGTAGTTTTGCTCCCAAAAGGTAAGGTAGCACGAGGCAAGCTGGCGCAGACTCTGATTTACGGCGCGCAGACGATAGCAGTAAAGGGGAACTTCGACGAGGCACTGGCGATTGTGCGGAGGATATGTGATGCGCGGAAGGATATCTATCTTCTGAATTCACTAAATCCCTTTAGACCTCAAGGTCAGAAGTCAATAGGATTTGAAATAGCGGATCAGCTTGGGTGGGAAGTGCCAGACCGTGTGGTGGTGCCCATGGGGAACTGCGCCAACATCTGGGCGATTTACAAGGGATTCTTAGAGTTCGACTTGGTCGGGCTGACAAAGGGAATACCCATGATGACCGGGATCCAATCCAAAGGGTCAATGCCAATCGTCGAAGCTATCAAGAGAGGGCTTGACAAGTTCGTGCCAGTTAAAAAACCAGAAACGATAGCCACGGCAATCCGTATAGGCAATCCAGTGAACGGCCCCAAGGCAATTCGGGCAATCCGAGCCTCAAAGGGCACAGCGGAGGCGGTAAGTGATGCTGAAATCATCAAGGCCCAAAAGTTAATGACTCGGTTGGAAGGAATTGGAGCGGAGCCTGCTAGTGCGTCTACGATCGCTGGGCTCAAAAAGCTCGTGAATAAGGGAGTCATCAAGCGTGACGAGTGCGTGGTGTGTGTGGCAACAGGGCACGTATTAAAAGACCCGGAAGAGGCAATAAATGTCTCGGAGCGCCCGCGTGAGGCTCCGGCGAGATATACGGAAATAGCGAAACTATTGAGGTGAGCGAAAATGCGCCCGCGAGAAGCATACGACCGGACATTGGGGTTGTTGCAAAAGCATCATGAGTGGTTCAAGACAGTTTTGCCGCTGATAGCCAGCGAAAATGTGCAATCTCCGGCAGTTCGGGAAGCGCTCACTACAGATTTTGGCGGGCGTTATGCTGAAGGAATGCCGGGGGAGCGGGTCTACGCTGGGTGTACTTACATCGACCAAGTGGAACTGCTCGCCATGGAACTGGCCCGAGAGCTCTTCAAGGCGGAACATGCGAACGTGCAGCCAGTTTCTGGGGCCGTCGCCAATCTAGCTATGTACACAGCGCTAACAAACCCTAGAGATACGATGATGTGTCTTTCCATAGCCGCCGGGGGGCACATCACGATGGGGAAGAAAAAATTTGGGGGGGCGGCAGGGGCGGTCCATGGTTTAGAAGTCGAGTATTTCCCCTTCGATGAGAATCGCATGAACATCGACGTAAGGGCGACTGTCGAGAAGATAGCGGAGGTAAAGCCAAAGCTTGTGATGTTCGGCGGGAGCTTCTTTTTGTTTCCGCATCCAGTTAAAGAGATAAGCGAGGTGGCCAAGGAGCACGGCGCGCATGTGGCGTACGATGCTGCTCACGTTATCGGTCTTATTGGAGGCGGCCAGTTCCAAGACCCCCTACGCGAAGGCGCTGAGGTGATAACTTGTAGCACACACAAGACCCTTCCGGGGCCCCAGCACGGAATGATTTTATGTAAAAAGGAGCTGGCGGGCCCGATAAATCAAGGGGTGTTTCCAGGTATGGTGAGCAACCACCACCTCCACGCTGTGGCGGGTCTTGCGGTGGCCCTCGCGGAAATGTTGGAGTTCGGGAAGGAGTACACGGCGCAAATAGTGAAAAACGCGAAGGCTCTCGGGAAAGCACTTTACGACCGAGGTCTAGCAGTTTTGTGCCAGGATCAGGGCTTTACTGCTTCGCACATTCTCGGTATAGACGTTACCGAGTACGGGGATGGGGGAGTACTTGAGCGAAAACTTGAGCAAGCCAACGTGATACTTAACCGCGAGCTCTTACCTCGGGACCCCAGAGAAGGAAGGCACTTCAGGAACCCCGGTGGTCTAAGGATTGGGACATCTGAGGTGACGAGGATTGGCATGAAAGAGAGTGAAATGGAGGATATAGCGGAGTTTATAAAGCGGGTGGTCGTCGACGATGAGGAAACCAAGCGTGTTGCGGCCGATGTGGCCGAGTTCAGGCGTGATTATCAAAAGGTTCATTATTGTTTCGAGTCCGCGACGCAGGCATACGAGTATGTGAGGATACGTTAGCCGTAAAAAAATCGACTCTTAAAATTTAAAATTTGAACTTAGCATAGAACCCAAAGTTTTTGGACCTGCATTTCCCCTGTTTTCGACTGTTTCCACTCGAACTCAGAGAATAAAGGGAAGCTTTGCAGAAAAGGCACTGTTTTAAGGGCATTTTGGAAATAGGGTATAAAAATTAAGGAATTTAGGATTGGGAATACTTTCAGTGACCTCTCCCCCAAAACGGCATTAAAAATTTTTGTTTTCATGTTTTATTGGGGGACAAGGGTGCATATCCAAATAGAAGTGCCAAGTCTCCCTTTTAGCATTAGTTGGCCCGCTTTTTTGGATGTGAAAAATTGGAAGGTAGACGCTTTTAAGATGTGCACAAAAAGTTCTCAAACTTTAAACTTAGAATTCAAAATTTTCACCACAGTTTCTAAATACGCTTTACTGCCTCTCTCATTTACCGTTGTTAATTGAGGTGGAAACTTGGAGGCTAAGGGTAAGGAAAAGTTGGAGGAGTTCCTGCACCGAAGAGAGGTTCTCAAGGAGTTGCGCAGGAGAACGGCAGCCGGGCAAAAATCGCTCGTGATTGTTTTCGAACAGATATTGGAGTTTGACATGGAGCTTGCTAGAATGATTTTGGATTCTCCATCTGATTTTTTTGATGTTGCTGCTGCTGCTTTAGAGGGAATAACAAAGGTTCCCGGAATGCGCTTGCGCGTGATGGGACTTGATAAGTCAACAGAAATTCGCAAAATTCGTGCTGGGCATGTAGGCAAATTCATCCAAGTTGAGGGGATTCTGACAAGGGCTGGCGAGGTAAAGCCGGAGGCGACGGAGGCGGTATTTAAATGCAGACGTTGCGGAGAAGAGAACAAAATACTTCAGGTCGGTGAACTCTTCAGGGAGCCCCTCATTTGTGAAAACCCAAACTGCGGTAGGAAGGGCCCGTTCGATCTTTTGATTGAAGATACAGTCTTTCGTGACTGGCAGAGCATGTGTTTGCAGGAGCCTCCTGAGAAGCTGCGTGGCGGGCGGATGCCTCGAAGGTTGGACGGCATAGTCAGGGACGATTTTGTCGATAAAGCGGTGCCGGGGAACCATGTGGTGATTACGGGTGTGTTGCGTGTCTTTCAGGAGGGCAGGCGCCATGAGCGAAAGAAGACGTTTCGTAAGATATTATTCGTCAGCCACATCGATGTACTGCAGAAGGGTATCGAAGAGGCCGAGCTGACTCCAGAGGACAAGGCCAAAATTAAGGAGCTCGCGAAGGATCCTTGGGTCAGAAACAAAATCATTCAGTCAATTGCTCCGAGCATTTATGGAGATGAAGCAATCAAAGAGGCGATTGCGCTGCAGCTATTCGGTTGCGAGGCAATAAATTTGCTAGACGGAACGAGAATTCGAGGCGATACCCACATTCTCTTGACTGGAGATCCCGGAGTGGCTAAGTCTCAGCTGCTCAAGTGGGCCGCGAACGTCGCCCCGCGTGGTCTCTATACTTCTGGCATGAAAGCGACGGGCGCCGGGCTTACAGCGGCTGCGGTTCGCGATGAAATCGGTGGCGGCTGGGCCCTCGAGGCAGGCGCACTTGTGATTGCGGATGGTGGGTTAGCGAGCATTGATGAATTTGAGAAAATGAGGGCGGAGGACTCGAACGCGATTCTAGAATCACTTGAGCAGCAGACGATTAGTGTAGCCAAGGCGGGAATCGTCGCAACGCTCAACACTCGTACCGCTGTGCTAGCAGCGGCCAACCCAAAACTAGGCAGGTTTGAGAAGAATCTCACTATTGCGCAGCAGGTTCCCCTAGACCCCGTGATTCTCTCCAGGTTCGACTTGGTATTCATTATGCGCGACGAACCACGTGCCGATCAAGATAGGACGATAGCTCACCACATCTTGGAAATGCACAGCTTCCGTAAGAAAACTATTAAGCCACCCATTAGCTTGGATTTCTTGCGCAAAATTATCATCTACGCACGCCAGAACTTAGACCCGAAACTCGACAACAAAGATGTTATGAAGACGATCGAGGATTTCTTCGTTGATTGGAGGAGAGTAGCCGAGCGAGGAGAGGCACCGCTCCCGATCACTGTGAGGCAGCTCGAGGCTATTGTACGGTTGGCGAAGGCAAACGCCCGAATGAGATTAAGCGATCGTGTGACCATTGAAGATGCAAATCGTGCGATAATGCTCATCAAACGCTCCTTGCAGGAGGCGGGGGTCGACACCGAAACTGGAAAGCTGGATATAGACGTGCTCATGACAGGCAAGGCGAAATCCCAGCGAGATAACATTCGCCGTGTGCTGGATATTATCAAGGATCTTGAGGGACAGTACGGCGGGGCGGCACCGGTCGAGGAAATAAAGCGCATCGCCGAGTCCGAAGGGATCAAACAGTCATTTGTGGAAGAGCTGATTGAGCAAGAGAAAATGAGAGGGCACCTGTACGAGCCGAAGCAGGGCATGGTCACACGAGCGGTGAAGTAAATGAGGCGCGTTCGAGTTCTTAGGGATTTATCAGAGATAAAGTTGGTGGGCAAGCCGCTGGGCCCGCTGGCGGATGGGGAGGAAACACAGCTCGAGGCATGGGAAGCCGCAGTCCTTGAGCGTCACGGGATTGTGGAGTGCTTCCAGAAACTCACATCAACGGAACTCCGAAAGCTCCTCTTAGCGGAGGAGCGTGAATCTGGGCTTACGCCCATTCCAATTGATTTCTATTCATCGGTTGCTCAAAAGATAGAGTTTGCGCGGGCGGCCGGGCAGCACGAGGAAGCCGAGGAGATTCAGACTCAGGTCTTAAGTCTGATGGAAATTAGAGTCCCAAAGTTAGTTCGTTTGGCGATTTCTCCAGAGAGCGTTGGCTCCCTGCCGCCGCAAGAACTATTCCTGATCAATCGCTTAGCCGTGGTACTCGACAGCTGGAGCGAGCGGTTGAGAGAATCATTTGAGAAGGTAGGAGAGGAGGTAGGTAGAAATGAGAAGAACGGAAGGTCTGTTCGACATGCTGTTGGAGACGAGACCGATATTCAAAAACCGAGAGTACCTGCGGCCGAGTTACACGCCCGAGGAACTACCGCACCGGGATGAGCAAATTCATCAGCTCGCGCGGATACTTGTGGCTCCCCTGCGCGGGGAAACGCCATCGAATCTGTTCATCTACGGCAAGACGGGAACCGGGAAGACTGCTTGTGTAAAACATGTGATGAATGAGCTGAAGCGCGTGAGTGATCGTGCGCCTCGGATGATTGAGCCGGTTTATCTGAACTGCGAGATTGTCAACACTCAATACAGAATTCTCGCGACGCTTGCGAATATCTTCTTGGATAAGCTCAGGGAGCGCTATGGTAGGGAATATGTAAAGTCTCTAGGGTTTCCCGAAAGCGTCCCGATGACTGGCTGGCCAACTGACGAGGTCTACAGATGTTTTTTCAGGGCACTCGATCACGACCCACAACTCGCGGTAATTGTGCTCGACGAAATAGACAGGCTTGTGCTGAAGAGCGGAGATGAAGTCCTCTACAATTTGACCCGTATGAATTCCGACTTGGTGAAGGCAAAGGTTAGCATCGTGGGTATTTCCAACGATTTGAACTTCGTTGGCTACTTGGATCCCCGCGTTCGGAGCAGCCTTAGCGAGGAGGAAATAGTTTTCCCTCCGTACAATGGACTTCAACTCAAAGAAATATTGGAAAGACGGGCGACAATGAGTTTTGCTGATGATGTGCTGGGTGAAGGTGTGATTTCGCTATGCGCAGCGCATGCAGCTCGCGAACATGGTGACGCCAGACGAGCCTTGGACTTGCTTCGTACAGCGGGAGAACTGGCCGAGCGTGAGAGTTTGGAGCTGGTCACTGTTGCCCATGTAAGGCGAGCCTTCGAAAAGATGGAGCAGGACAAAATGGTAGAAGTCGTCCGGACACTGCCATCGCAGTCGAAACTGGTACTTTTCAGCGTCGTTTTATTAACCGAGAAAAACTCGCAAAAAATAGTGACGGGCGATGTGTACGCGGTATATCGAAAACTTTGCATACAAGGCGGTCTGGATGTGCTGACGCAGCGCCGCGTCAGCGATTTGATTTCTGAGCTAGACATGCTGGGGATAGTCAACGCGCAGATTATCAGCAACGGTCGCTACGGACGTACCAAGGAAATAAATTTGAGCATTCCGCCGATTCAAGCCAGGGCAGCAGTTCAGGAGGAACATCCCCTAGGTATTGAAACGTTTACCATCCCGCGGCAACTGACGCTCGTATAGTGGGTTTTATGGACGATTTTTTGTTGGTCCGCAAGTTCATGGATGCGGATATGCAGCTGACGCCGGATGCGCTCGAAGTTCTGCGCGGGCGGAAAGACGCTGAGGCCGCTGCTGAGCGAGTGTTAGTTAATCTTAGAGAGAGGGGGGGGAGACCCTTTCTGATAACGGCTGACCTTATCGCAAAAATTTTGGAAGGGAGCATTGAAACAGGTGACACATCTACAGTTCCACTGCCTAGACCGAGCATATCTGAAGAGGAAGAGGCGCCCAAAGCCAGAGAATTAGAAAAATTGCCTGAGGGCACCCGCACAAAAGTTAAAAAGGCCAGTGAAGTCGAACCCCGCATCGAGGTGATTAAAGATATTACTGGACGGAGCTACACGGAAGGAAAACTAAATGATTTTGTGAGCGTGTTCAGGGATCGGTATGAACGTTTGAGCCGCATCCTCCGAAAGCGCGTCGATCTTCACGACGCGGTACCGATCAGTGGCCTGAAAAATTTCGAGAGTAGGGAAGCGGTAAAGGTGATTGGGATGGTCTCTGAAAAACGGGAGACCTCAGGGGGCCATCTAGTTTTAGAGATAGAGGATTTAAACGGTCGAGCTTCGGCGTGGGTCTTCAAGGGGCGGAGTGAGCTCATGCGGAAGGCGACAGAGGTGGTGGTGGATGAGGTAGTTGGGGTTGTGGGGAATGTGAGGAGTGGAGACCGCGCTCCGCGATTATTCGTCAGAGATATCATCTGGCCTGACCTACCTGTCACGCACGAACTCTCTCGTGCTGAGGATCCTGTTTGCGCGGCGCTAATATCGGACCTGCATATCGGAAGTGAAATGTTCCTCGAAGATGTATTCATGAAGTTTGTGAATTGGTTGCGAGGTGAAACTGGCAACGCCCAACAGCAGGAGCTAGCTAGCAGAGTGAAGTATCTGGTTGTTGCAGGTGACATAGTTGATGGGGTTGGAGTTTATCCCCAGCAGGAGGAGGAGTTGCTTATCGATGATATTGTCAAGCAGTATGATGCTGCAGCTAAGCTCCTTGCTCAAGTTCCCGAGCACATCACTATCATCATAGCTCCGGGGAACCATGATGCCGTGCGCCCCTCCGAACCTCAGCCAGCGATTCCAAAAGATATCGCTGGAGGGCTCTATGATTTGAACTCGGTTATGGTCGGGAATCCGGCGTGGGTGTCGCTACATAGTGTTAATTTTCTAATCTATCACGGCAGAAGCTTCGACGACTTAATAGCGACGATGCCTGGATTGAATCGGCTGAAATCCACGCCTTCCATGGTTAAACTTTTGCAAAAGCGGCATCTTGCTCCGGTTTATGGAGGACGCACGGCTATATCCCCAGAACAGCAAGATTACCTCGTGATAGAAAAAGTGCCCGATGTTTTTCACTGTGGTCATATGCACGTTTACGGGTACGAGCGGTATCGCAATGTGGAAGTGGTTAACTCGGGAACTTTCCAAGAAACGACTATCTTCATGCGGCGGCTCGGGGTAAAGCCTACTCCTGGAATCGTGCCTGTCCTTGATTTACAAACCCGCAAAGTCAGGGTGATTCATTTTGTGTGAGTTCCCTCAAGTGGTCGATAGAATTTCGGTCTTTATCTTAGACATGGATGGCGTGCTTTATCTCGGTAAGACGCCAATCAAGGGGGCAGCGGAGGCAGTTAGATGGCTTCGAAAGAGGGGCAAAAAGATAGTTTTCTCCACGAATAGTTCGACTAAAACCCGCAGAGCTCAAGCACGAAAGTTGGCGCGCATGGGGATAGCAGCGCGTGAGTCAGAAATAATAACATCCGGATTTGTGGCAGCACTTTATCTCAGAAAACGCTCACCACGGGCCAAAGTTTACGTCGTCGGTGAGAAGGGGCTAAGGTTAGAGCTCAAGCGGGCGGGTCTGAGGCTCGTACCGTACGAGAAGGCCGATGAGGCGACTCACGTGGTGGTAGGCATGGATCGCACGGTGAGCAATAAGAAGCTGACTGGAGCTCTGCGTGCTCTCCTAGCGGGGGCCAAATTCATTGCGGCGAATCCGGATGCAACTTATCCGACCGAGGATGGGCTCTCTCCGGGAGCTGGGGCGATGGTCGGTGCACTCGAAGGCTGCTCGGGCAAAAAGCCGAGCGTTGTGTTGGGCAAACCATCACCGCGAATGATAAAAATTGCGCTCGGAATCCTCCATTCAAAACCAAGTGAAGCGGCAATAGTCGGGGATCGCCTCGATACGGATATACCAGCTGGCAAGCGTGCAGGAGTAACGACTATTCTCGTGCTCAGCGGCGTGAGCAAGAGGCGAGATATCGTGAAAGCCAGAAGGATGAAAATTGGCCCTGATTTTGTTATTGATAGCATAAAGGATTTGGTGCACAGATGATAGTCGCCAACCAAGAGATGAAAGGTTACTTCGAGAAACTCGAGCGGCAAATTAGCGAAATTTACGAGATAGCCAAAAAAGCCCGATCTTTAGGTCACGACCCAGAGCTGGAGCCGGAGATCCCCCAGGCTGAAGACCTCGCCGCGAGAGTCGAGAAGCTTGTTGGACCCCCAGGAGTGGCAGAGGTGATACGCGGACTGGAGAAAGAGATGCCGCGCGAAGAGCTGTCGCTGAAGATAGCTGAGATGATTGTTGACGGTCATTTTGGGAGGTTTCAGGAGCAGCAAGCGGCCGAGCAGGCAGTCCGGGCGGCGCTCGCGATAATTACTGAGGGCATCGCTGCGGCAGCGCCGCTAGAGGGAATAACTCATGTCGAGATAAGGAAAAATTTTGATGGTTCGCGTTATCTCGCGCTTTACTTCGCCGGCCCGATTAGGTCAGCGGGGGGTACTGCAGCAGCGCTCGCCGTCCTCACTGGGGACTTCGTGCGGCGGAAGTTGTACTTGGATCCATACAAACCCACCGATAACGAAATTGAAAGGTTTGTGGAGGAGGTGGACTTATACGCAACGGATGTCGCTCATCTTCAATATACCCCGCCATCAGCTGACGACATACGCGCCGCCGTGCGCAATATTTCCGTGGAGATAACGGGCGAACCGACTGAACGGGATGTCTCAGTTACCGCCTACCGCAACCTTGAGCGGATAGGGCACAACCTCGTCCGAGGAGGAGCGATTTTGGCCTTGGTGGAGGGGGTTCTGCAGAAGGCGCCGAAGATAATGAAGCACGTGAGCAAGCTGAACATCGACGGCTGGGAATGGCTCTCCGAGTCAATTGCCAAATCGCAGGCAAAAGAGGAGGAGGCGTCGACTTACCCCAAAGGGGACAAGTATTTGGATGAGATAATCGCCGGCAGGCCTGTTTTTTCCTACCCGAGTCGAGAAGGAGGATTTAGGCTTCGCTATGGGCATGCTAGAAATACGGGCATAGCTGCGGTCGGAATTCACCCCGCGGCGATGACTGTATGTGATGATTTCATAGCAGTTGGAACCCAGCTCAAGATGGAGCGTCCAGGCAAAGGCGGCGCTGTAGTGCCCGTGGACTCAATCGAAGGGCCGGTTGTCAAGATCGACGACGGTTCAGTGATTCAGGTAAATTCGGTCGAACAAGCGCTTGAGTTAAATAATCGGGTTAGCGAAATCTTGTCGCTTGGAGACATCCTGATTGGTTTTGGTGAGTTTCTTGAGAACAACCATCCGCTCATGCCAGCTGGCTGGAGCGAGGATTGGTGGGCCCGAGAGGTCGAGAAAGAGCTTGTGGGGAAGAAATTAGACATGGAATTATCCCCTTACCTTTCACCCCCCTACTTAAAGCCCAGCCCGTCACTAGCGGTAGAACTATCAGAGGAAATTGGGGTCCCGCTCCATCCCGCGCACACATACCTTTTTCACGATATCGGCATCGAGGAGATTCGGGAGCTGGGTAGTTGGCTAGCGGGGGGGGATCCGGATTTCGAGGATGGCAAACTCAAAGGGCTTAGTTTGGGTCTGAACCAAACACCCAAGCGAGTGCTCGATGTCATTGGGGTGCCGCATAAGGTCAAGGATGAACATGTCTTGATCGAGGATTGTGCGCTGCCGCTCTGCAAGTGTCTAGGTCTGCTCAACGGGCAGCGTTTGACCAGCGAGCGCCTCGAAAAAACTTTGCGTGAGAACCCGGCGAAGGATGTGATGGAAATAATTCAAATTCTGGCTGGATTCCCCGTGAGGCGGAAGGCCCCAACACGCATAGGATGCAGGATGGGTAGGCCGGAGAAAGCAAATCCACGGTTGATGAGGCCCCCGGTGCATGTGCTTTTTCCCGTCAGCTTGCGCGGCGGGGCGACGCGCAGCGTTATAAAGGCGGCTGAGCGCGGGGAAATTTATGTGGACATGGCCAGGCTGGAGTGCTCGAAGTGCGGTACGATATGTTTCACACGAAAGTGCTCGAAGTGCGGTACGATCGCAAATTATACGAGGGTTTGTCCACGTTGTAAGCATTCGATGAACGAGGAGCGTTGCTTCGCGTGCAACGTCCGCACTGAGTACTTTGACCGACGGAAGGTTGAACTGGGACCGATTTTAAATGAGGCACTGCAGCGATTGCAGGAGGAAGCGCCACCAGAGGTCAAAGGCGTCAGAGGGATGACGAGCGCTCAAAAAATTCCCGAGCCTATCGAGAAGGGGATACTACGGGCGAAGCACCATGTCTATGTATTCAAGGATGGCACCGTCAGGTTTGATGCGACCGATGTCCCGCTCACCCACTTCAGGCCGCGGGAGGTGGGCATGTTAGTGGAACGGCTGCGTGAATTAGGTTACGAGCGAGATTACAAAGGCGAGCCGTTGGAGCGTGATGATCAACTTGTTGAACTAAAGGTGCAGGACATCGTACTCTCGAACGCTTGCGCCGAGTATCTGCTTCGAGCGTCGAATTTTGTCGACGACCTTCTTCAAAAGTTCTATGGGTTAAAGCCGTATTACAACGCGAGCAGGCCCTCAGATTTGGCGGGGCATTTAGTCATAGGTCTCGCGCCACACACCTCGGTGGGTATCGTCGGGCGCATTATCGGTTTCACCGACGCGAATGTGGGGTACGCGCATCCGTTCTTCCACGCGGCGAAACGTCGGGACTGTGATGGGGACGAAGATGCGGTCATACTTTTGCTCGATGGATTAATCAACTTCAGCAAACGCTTCCTACCCTCAAAGCGCGGGGGAATGATGGACGCTCCGCTAATTCTGAACACTCGCATCAACCCTCGCGAGATTGACAAAGAGGCGTATAATATGGATGTTATGGAGCGTTACCCCCTCGAGTTTTATGAGGCTACACTCCGTTACGCGAGCCCGAGTGAACTGACGCAGACCATTGAGACAGTCGAGCGAAGGTTAGGGAGCGAGGAGCAGTATTGCGGGTTGAAGTTTTCGTTCGACACAAAGGATATCGCGGCCGGTCCTCGCGCGAGCCGCTACAAGACGCTTGAAACTATGGAGGAAAAGACCTCGGCGCAGCTCGGGCTGGCTAGAAAAATTATGGCGGTGGACGAACGGGATGTCGCCGAGCGGCTGATCGAGCACCACTTCATTCCTGACCTGAAGGGGAACATGCGGGCGTTCGCGAGCCAGCAGTTCAGGTGCACGAGTTGCAACTCCAAATATCGCCGCGTCCCGCTTAGCGGCCAATGTGCACGATGCGGTGGGAAGCTCATCCTCACCGTCACGCGCGGCGGAGTCGAGAAGTACTTGCAGGTGGCGATGCAGATAGCGAACGATTACGAGGCGAGCGATTACACAAAGCAGCGCCTAAGGTTGACGCAGCGGGATATAAAAGCGGTATTCGAGAGCGATGCGCATAGGCAAATGAGTCTTGCTGATTTTCTATAACTAGCCGGTGAGGGAGTCATTTGGAGCTTAATCTTTATGATCGGGAGGGCCAGTGCGAGCCGCTGTGTTACTCTTCTGGAAAAACGCAAATCAACTTGGTGGAGGAAATATTGGAAGCCTTCCGCGGAAACGAAATAGTCTTCCTCAGGGGGACTGTTGGGAGTGGGAAATCCGTTGTCGGGCTCAGAACCATCCTCGAGTTCGGAAGGGGGATTGTATCGGTCCCCACGAAGGTTCTATCGGATCAATATGCCGCCAGCTACGAGAGGGACAAGTACTTCACGAAAGATGACGGGTCAAAAGCCACGATAGGGATACTGAAAGGTCGAAGGAACTTCCCTTGCATTTACCAATCGGATAAAAGAAGAGAAATTACTTGCGACAATAGCAAACTTCCCTGCAAGAGGCCTGTCGACTGGGAAAATGGGGAGAAAAGAATTGACGCCCTGCGGGAGTGCCCCTACTGGGGATTCATTTTCTCGAGCGGTTTGGCGGAGTCGATAAAGAATGTGGAGAAGGTGCCCTATCAGGGAATAACGGGGAAGTGGACTTGGTGTATGAGAGGGGAATGTCCCTACTGGAAGCAGTTTCAGGCCTACGTGTTTTCTGACGCCATTGTGATGAACTCCGCGAAGTGGGCCTCGGAGGTTAGCATAGGGAGGCTGCCAGAGGCGCCTATCACGGTCATCGACGAGGCGGATGAGTGGTTGGACTCACTCGCGGTAAAAGTTTCGTTAACTTCGAAGACGATCGGAGGCGTGCGAGAAAGGATAAGGCGAAATATCATGCTAGGCAACGATGACGGGGAAAATGAGCTGCAAGATAGACTGGAAGAACTTCGAGGTCTGTGGTCAGAAACCCTTGATGGAAAGGGAGACCCTCTGAAACTGGTTGAGTTTTTGACCGCTCTGTTTGATGAAATTGACGAGACTTCTGGGAGGTTGTACTGGAGAATGAAGTCGGTTTTGGAGCACAGGGATTACGCGGAGTGGGAGATTGGAGAAAAGGGGATTGTCTACTTCGTCCCAGACCCTAAAATTGTTTTTCAGAAAATTCTCGATAAGGTAGGCGGCAAGTGGCTCCTGATGTCAGCGACCGCTCAGAATGAAAATGTTTTAAACGATGTGTTTGGGATAACGCCAACTTTTGTTGAGGGTGAAACCAAATTCCCAGGGAAACTTGTCCAGAGGAAGCTCGGCTCGGAAGAAGTCATCAATTATCGAAAATGGATGAATGATGGTTTCAAACAGAGATACTGGGATACCCTGCGCGAAATCATGCAGGAGGCTAAGCGCCCGGGTTTCGTGCCCGTCCATGCCCACAAGTACCTTCCCCCGAGCTTGAGGAAAAAAGTGCTGGAAAGTGGCGATGTCTGTTATTACAAAGAGGTCATGCTCAGCACCAAGATGGACAGAGGCGCTGACCTCAAGGGCATGAAGAGCGTCATCATTTTGAAATTTCCGTATCCTGATCGTGGAGACCCGTTATTGAAAGGGATGCAGCGTCGCCTCGGTGCGGAACCCTTCCGGGGGTACTACAAGGACATGGCCGAGAGGGAATTCGTCCAGCAAATTGGGAGGACGTTACGCTCGGATGACGATGTGGTCGAGTTCTGGAGCACAGATAACATGTGCCATGCACAGCTGAGATGGTTGTGGAAAGGTTCTATAGTTGTGGAATGAAAGAGCGGTGGGTAGATTTGAACGTGGTCTATCTACCACCTATTGATTTTTACCACGAGGAACAAAAACTTGGTTGGGCCGGGGTGGCAGAGTTAGGCTAATGCGGCAGCCTCGAGAGCTGTTGACCCTTTGGGTCGTCAGGGTTCAAATCCCTGCCCCGGCGCCATCAGGACTTTTAACGATATTACCGTACAATATCTAGTGGGCCGCCGTGGCTCAGTTGGTAGAGCGATCGCCTCGTAAGCGATAGGTCGTGGGTTCAATCCCCGCCGGCGGCTCCACTTTAAGTGCGCTTAGTCATCTCGGGAATGCGGGTTCACACCTCACCCCAAGTTCTCTGCATACCGATTCAACGTTCGAGCTTATCAGACGCCAATTTTCTGAATCTCGGGAGAGGACAAGGTATCTTTTTGCCAGACCCGGACGCTTTTTTTCAAGCACTGGCGTAAGCCTATCGAGCACCCATCGCCTCAAGTTGAGCCGGTCGTAGATGAGCCTGCTGTTCGTCCGTTTGGCAACTTCGACTACCCGTCTGATGTGTTCCTCGCTATCGTTGACCTCCGAGATAATCGGCCCTAAAAAAATCCAAGTTGCAACGCCGCGAGTCGAGAACTCTTCGAGCACTTGTGCACGTGCGTCTGGTGGTGAAGCATGAGGTTCAAGCTCTCTTGCCAGTTCGGTATCCATTGTCGTTATCGTTGCCCCTACTTCAAAACCTCTGGGCTTGATCACATCCTCGTCACGCAAAACCAAGTTTGATTTTGTCTGGATGCATACATCGAAACCTCCATGTGAAAGTAGTTCGATGCATTTGCGGGTGAGTTCGAGTTTGGCTTCCAGTGGCTGGTAAGGGTCGCATATCGTGCTGACTCCAACCGTGCCGCGTGGTTTTTTCCGCAGCTCTTTCGCCAGCACCTCGACGATATTTTGTTTTGCCCGCGCGAACTTCCCCCAGTTCATCGCAATCCATTCGTCGCGAAGGGTTGAGGGCGAGTAACAATAGATGCAGCCGTGCTCGCAACCCAAGTACGGGTTCAACGAGTACTTTAGCCCAGGCAGCTTGCTGGGGGAAAGAGCGGTCTTACATTCTATTGACGAATATTCAACGCTCATGCGGCAAACTCCGTGATCTTTTTCTGGAACAGTGCACGTTTCAACATTTCACTGTTTTCAATCCACTTGCGTAGTGGAATAGTAAGTTTCGTCTGTACATGATTAAGTGCTGCTTGAAGGGTGTCGAACTTCTGTGGCTCGCTCTGCATCGTTTGTCTGACGGACTCGCGCACATTCCAGACGCCAACAGGTAGGATGTAGCCGGGATGAATTTCTCGAAGCACTAGCGCCGAGGCCTGCCTCCGCTCTTGATTCAACCTCTCGGCAACCGCCAGCCTGCAAGCGTAGTAACACCCACCAACATCGGGGTAAGTTGTCCGGCCTCGGTAGGGCTCGAAGTCCCCCATTATCGCTGGGGCGGCGGCACTTTTGTCGGGATTCCAAGTTGTGCCCGGGAACCAAGCCTCGATCCACTCGAAGCTCCAGCTTTCAGGCATCAGGATTGCGACGAACAGGTTGTCAAGGTGTTTGAAAAAGTAGACACGATACTCGTCGATCGTGTTGTGTTGCTTTATTCGATTGATGAGCTCGAGGGATAGTATCGAGTCGACCGCTGTGATGCTCCAGCGGGTCGGGATGAGCTTCCTACGCTTTTGGAAGCCGAACATGCCCAAGCTGAAAGCCCGTTGGATGCGCGTGACCAAAACATCATCTTCGTAGAGCCCAACAACCGCATCAGCCGCCTTAAAGTCCCGGTCGTAGAATGCGCGTTCTATTCTGTGGTCAACACTCACGTCTGAAGTTTTGAATGATCGCAGCGGCGCGGAGGGACCGAATGGCTGGGACTCCCCGCTCAGGGTTATCACCTTGTTAGGAACTCTCGTGAGCATAGCTTCAGCATCGACGGGCCGCTTCCCCATAGCCAGCTCCTGAAGCGTGTCGAGTAGCCTCCCGCCGAATTGGGCGTTGTACACGCTTGCCCGCACCTTCCCACGGATTAGAGCGAAGCGATAATCGATTATGTCTTGGATACTTTTTCCAACCCACAGCTCAGGAGTGTCGAGGATTTCGGTGTCGCCTTGGTAGGGAGGTACCATGGGGCCGATGTAAACTTTGGGATAGCCTATGCGCCCGACGAATACTCCTGGGGGCGTCGAGCCCTGGATGTGCGGGGAGGGGATTTTCAGGCTCGATTTGGCGAGCGATTGCGCTTTGGCCACGATCGGGCATCTCAGCTTGCCACAGAGCATCCGCCCGCCCTTGCACAGCAGGCAAAGGGAGCTTGAGGGGGCTCGGGCAACTTTGATGTCTCTGAATGCCGCGAGTTCGCCAACTTGTTTGGTCGCGATGATGTCTCGAAGCCATTTAATATTAGTTGGTGGCATACAATACCCATTATACTCGGCGTATTGGCCAATAAATGGTGGAAGTTATTTGAGATTTTATGATTTTGAATCGGCGCGGGTCAAGCGATTTCTAAGGCAACACAAGGCGAGGCGAGCAGCGATTCAGCTCCCTGCAGGTTTGAAGGAACACATACAAGAAATCGTGGAACCTTTCGCTGAGATGGGTGTCCAGACACTCGTGTTGGCGGACAGTTGTTATGGCGCCTGCGATTTGGCCGATGTAAAGGCAAAGCAGCTTGGGTGTGATGTGCTGGTTCACTATGGACATGCAGACATGGGACTGCCCGCCTGTTTGCCAGCGCTCTACATCGAGGCACGAATGCCGGCTGACCCGCTCGGGGTGGTTGAGCGAGCGCTGTCCGAGTTGAAGTTCAAGCGCGTGGGGCTGCTCACTACAGTTCAACACATTGCCCGCCTGCTGGATGTAGCGAAACTCCTCAGCTCAAGCGGGATAAAACCGTTTATCGGCAGACCTGGAACGAGGGCGAAGTATCCCGGACAACTTCTGGGTTGTGATTTCGGCTGTGCCCGCTCGGTCGCCGCCTACGTTGACGGTTTTCTTTACATCGGTACAGGTGAATTTCACCCGCTAGGTGCAGCGCTCGCGACTGGCAAGCAGGTTTTAGCCGTAAACCCAGTTTTGGAGGGCTTCAAGACGCTAGCTCCGGATATCGACGCTTTCCTGCGGAGGAGAAAGGTGATGATTGCCCGAGCTGCAGCGGGAGAGCGGTTCGGCGTCATCGTGAGCACAAAACCCGGACAAACCCGATTCAAGCTCGCGACGAGGATGGCTGAAGATTTAAAGCGGGCTGGAAAGGTTGCGCGCATACTCTCGGTAGACGAGGTTCGGTCAGAGGAGCTGGGTGATTTTGGGCTCGATGGATTCATCTGCGCCGCCTGCCCGCGCATACCAATTGATGATGCGGAGAGATTCGAGCGACCTATTTTGACCCCCTTTGAAGCGCGGGTCATGCTCGGGAAGGCAAAATTTGAGCCGTACAGAATGGATGAGTTTAATAGGAAAGATTTTTGATGTACTATCTAAGAAGATTTAAGTTCGTGGTAGATTAGTTAAGGTGGATTGATATGGAAGAAACAAAAACAGGCGATTTCGTCGTTCCGGGGGACTTCCTCGCAACCACAGAGGAGTTCGTTCCCGGTGATGGAGCATACGAAGAGGAGGGCAAGATATATTCCTCTTGCACTGGCGTGGTGTTAGTCGATGTTCAAACTAAGCACATCTCGGTATTGTCCCGCGCAGCTGGGCCGCCAAAGTTAAAGCGCGGCGACACAGTAATCGGGCGGGTCGAGGATGTAAGAGACCAGAGCGCAAACGTTTACATAGGAGTTCTCAAGGGGCACGAGAGTAGGGAGCTCCCCCTCCCGAATATGGGCAACGTTCACATTTCACAAGTTCGCACTGGTTACGCCAAGGATATGCACCACCAGTTTAAATCCGGCGACATCATTCGCGCGCGGGTTCTGGACGCGCGCAGGGAGCCCGTCCAGCTTTCGACGGCTGGAGATAATCTAGGAGTAATCGTTGCGGCTTGTTCGCGCTGCCGTGCACCGCTCGAGCGAGAGGATTCCAAGCTTCGGTGCTTGGAGTGTGGCAATTTAGAGTTCCGGAAGCTCGCGAGCGATTACCGCCAAGGAGCCCTCTGATGCAAAAACAAAAGCGAGTCATCAACGTGAGGGTGAAGGACGTTTCCCAGCTGGTCACGTTGATGGAGAAACTTGGGAAGCTAGAAGTGGATTTAATTGCGGAGTCGCGCCCCAGAGCGGTCAAGATAGAAGTATTCAGCTCGAAGGAGGAAGCCCGCGAGCTGGAGCACAAGATAATGGGGGTTTCCTCAAAAACTCGCAATCATCATAAGTCAATGGGATAAACTAAGTAAGGTGCATGGTAGTGGAACTTGAAATTATTGAAAAAGGCGATGGGGCGCTGCTGATGAAGGTAAGGGAAGAGGATCATACCCTCTGCAACCTTTTGCGCAAAGCCCTGCTCAGCGACAAATACGTCGTTGCGGCATCCTACGCAATCGAGCACCCTCTCACGGAGTCTCCCAAGTTTTACGTTAAGACAAAAAAAGGAAAGACTCCCGAACGCGCTCTCGTGGACGCTGCTGATCAACTAGCGGGACAGTTGAAAGAGCTACAGAAGCAGTTGCAGCAAGAGCTCAAGAAATGATATCGGAGCGCTCCTCGCGGGGACTTGAGTTGCAAAAAGTCAAATTTTGGCAGATAAAGCCAGAGATACGGATTCTCGGAATAGACGATGGGCCGTTTGAGCGACGCGCGAGGGGGGCAGTTCCGCTCGTAGGAACGGTCTTCAGGGGAGGGCGATGGCTGGACGGAGTTATGAGAACCACCATCGAGCAGGACGGCACCGATGTGACCGAACGCGTGGTTGAGATGGTCAACCGAAGCCGTCACCGGGAGCAGCTCAGGATAGTGATGACGGACGGTGTGACATTCGCCGGCTTTAATGTGCTCGATACCAAGAAAGTATTCGAGCAAACAGGTTTACCGATCATCGTCGTCTCCAGGGAGTTACCGGATATGGTGAATGTCAAAAAAGCTATCAAGCATCTCCCCAACTGGCGCGAGCGTTGGGAGATAATTAAAAGTTCTGGCAAGATTTATCCGGTGAATACTAAACGTCGAGCGGCGCCAGTCTACATGCAGTTTGTCGGCATGGGGCGTGCCGATGCCGAACAGGTGGTAAAATTAAGCTCGACGCGCAGTTTAATTCCGGAGCCGTTAAGGGTCGCGCACTTGATTGCCACGGCCATGGTGCGAGGCGAGAGTTACGGGAGGGCCTAGCTTGGCGAGAAAAAAATCAAAGTTGCGTGTAGCTAAGAAAGTTGTAGTGAATATATTAGGCCGCCCTATCGTCAAAGGATTGCTGAAATACATCTTGGTTCTGGCTATACTCTATTTCAGCGTGAGTGGTGTTCTGGTCTTGGCCCTCCGCGCTGACCCGTATTGGAGGGCGGTCATATCCAACAGCATGAAACATCAGGATGAGAGCTGGAGGGAATATTTCGAGGCACATGATTACGACCCTTCCCAATTTCCGATTCAAGATGGGTTCGAGCGTGGGGACATGCTCATCATCGAGGGCGTGGGGTCCGTCACGGAAATATCGATCGGTGATGTCATCGTATTCGACACCGGTCAACCAACGCCGCTCGTCCACCGGGTCGTAGACATAAGAAACGAGAACGGAGAAGTTCGGTTAACGACGAGAGGGGATGCTAACAGAGGAAGTTTATCCGTGGAAAAGTCAATAAAACCCGAGCAACTAATAGGAAAGGTAATTTTCGTAATCCCGAAGCTCGGCTATCTGTCGCTCTGGTTCCATGGAAGTTGATGGCATGGCGCGGTGCCCAATGCTCGCGGTCGATGTGGTCATTCGAACTCCCGATGGCGTGGTGCTGATCAAGCGGAAGAACGAACCGTACAAGGGGAGGTGGGCGATACCTGGCGGATTCGTGCGTTATGGCGAAAGAGTTGAAGATGCAGCGGCACGCGAGGTGAAGGAGGAAACAAGTTTAAGAGTCAAGCTGAGGGGGCTTGTGGGCGTTTACTCGGACCCAAAGCGCGATCCGAGGGGGCATGTTGTCAGCGTATGTTTTTTGGCAGAAAGGGCGGGTGGCAGATTAAAAGCAAGCAGTGATGCTAAAGATATAAAAATTTTCAAGCAAATTCCTTGGCGCGAGCTGGCGTTCGACCATGCACGGATTTTAAAGGACGCAGGGGTTAAGTGAGTGCATGCAATTCTGTCCGAAGTGTGGAAGCCTGATGCTACCAAAGCAGGGGAAGCAGGGGCCAATCCTCGTTTGCGGTAGCTGCGGGTATATTGCGAAAGCAGAAAAATTGGAAGAATACAAACTCGTCAAACCAGCCAAGCAGAAGGAGACGATAACGGTGATAGATGAGGGAGCGAAGCCGGCCCTACCGACCACTAGAGTCGAATGTCCTAAATGCGGGCACGGCACAGCCCACTGGTGGCTGAGGCAGACGCGCGCAGCAGACGAGGCGACGACACGTTTCTACCGTTGTGCAAAGTGCGGCCACACTTGGAGAGAATACACATAGCATCAGATGGAATTAAAACGTAAAAGGTAGATATGAAAAAACGATGAGGGCTTGGGCATGGAGGAACTTAGACCGCACAGAAAGCCAGCGCGCAGCAGAAAAATTTCAGAGATAAAAATAGGCGATGAGCAGGTGAGGATAGTCGGGCTGGTCGTTGACAAGAAGGAAGCCGAATTTGTGCTCGACGATGGCTCGGGTCATCTCACCGTGTTTTTCGACGACCCCGCGGTGGTTGAAGGCGTGGAGGTAGGGTCAAAAATCAGGGTATTCGGGATGCCGCTGAACGTCGCTGGCACCCACGAACTGCGGGCTGAAATCGTGCAGAAGATGGAAGGGTTGGACTTGGAACTGTATGAAGAAGTCAGGCGCGAAGTTAAAAAATTGGAGAAAGAACTCGAGGAGGGTGGATGAAATGGTAAGTGTCAAGATGACGGATTCGAAGACTTGGAAAACATGCGTGGGCGCGATGGTGAACCTCATCGACGAGGCGGCATTCAAGTTCACTCCCGAGGGCATCAAGATGAAGGCGATGGACCCCTCGCACGTCGCGCTTTTGGATTTCGAGTTGCCGGCTTCGGCGTTCGAGGAGTACACGGTCAAGCAGCCAACGACTTTGGGCATAGGCCTCACCGAGATGAACAAGATTCTGGCGCGCGCCAAGGCCGAGGACGGGCTAATCCTCGAGCTCGATGAGGAGAAAAATCGTTTGGCCCTCACATTCAAGGGGGTATCGACGAGGCGCCTCAGCTTGCCTCTCATAGATGTGAGCGAGGCGGAGTTGCCCGAGCCAAAGCTTCAGTTAACCGCGACCGCTGATGTGGCGGCGGGGGTGATTCAGGATGGATTGAAGGACGCAGAGATCGTGGGGGACAATGTGAAATTCGAATTGAGCGAGGACGGATTTTTCCTTTCTGCTGAGAGCGATAAGGGCACCTCTGAACTTAAACTGCGCAAGGGAGACCAAGGGCTGCTGAAGCTCAGCGTCAAGCAACCGGCGCATGCGATGTTCAACATAAAATATCTTAGCGACATGACGAAGGCGGCAGGGTCGTCGGAAGTCGTCACCATCAACTTGGGCACGGACTTGCCGATTCAGCTGGATTTACCGGTCGCCGAGGGCAAAGGTAAACTGCGGTTCTTGTTGGCCCCAAGGATTGAGGCGGAGTGATTTCGCGTAAAGGGAAGTGTGTTAAAGAGAAAAAGGATCAAAAAGTTCGATGAGTATTAGAAAAATTGGAACCGTAATTAGAGAGAAGCCGATAAAATTGGTGCAGTATTTGAGACGGGAGAAGGAGAGGTATGAACCAGTTGTGATTTCGAAATGTATGATAAAGCGAATCTAAAGGCGCTTTCCTAACACCAATGGGGGGAGGCACCTATTTCTTTTTTCTTTTCTTTTCCCCAACCAATCTTCTCTTATGGTCTTGCTTACGCTTTTTCTGCCATCTCCTGTGATTAGTTTCCTTTCCAATCCCCTTGCTGTTGTAGGTCCTTTCTTTTTTGTCATCTTACCACATCTAACTTTATTTCAGACTAAAATAAATCATACGGAGACTTTGTTATTTTCTTTTTTATTAGTTTTCCAGTAATAGGCTCTACATAATATCCTTCAGGAATTCGTCTTCCAGTAATAGGCTCTATGTAATAACGTTTTTTCTCCCCTTTCTTAATTCGTTTCTTGTGCTCTACTTCTGCATGACAAGTTGGGCATAAGATACGAAGATTGCTCAATCGATTGTTATTACGGTTCCCATCTCTGTGATGTATGTGCCATACCGCCTCTAATTGCCTATGGCAACGCTGACATTTATGACGTGCTCTAGCCAATGCTTCTTTTCGATAGGATGTGGGGACTGGCTTTCTTCTCTCCCTTTTCTCTCCACCATACCAATTAAATGCCATGGGCTAACCTCGTATAGAAACTTAATTTTCGCATATTAAAATCTCCTCTTTAGGGCGAGTTCTGCATGTTGTACGCTTGGAGTTTGCTCGGATTGGCTAGAAGGGTAGCGCAGCATGCTCAGATGGCCATTGAGCAAGCTCGAAAGTAGGAAAATTATAAAAAGTTAAAATTCAACCTTCATTTCCACTGAAAGTTTTTAGGTTAGCCATTTCAAATCGATGTGAAAGTGGTATCGAACTCTAAGAATGAATCGTTGGTGAGGCTGGCCTTGATTGCTCCCGAATATGTAGCAACGCTAGACCCGTTTGGAGATGAGGCAAAGAAGCTGGTGGAGAAGTCACCCCCGCTGGATTCGATGCCGCAGGAAATAGTCGACCGAGCCATCGCGCGCGTGAAATGGTCGAGCAAGGAAATGGTGGTTGAGTCTGATATCGAGGCAATTCGAGCTGACGTTCTCTCCTTTTATCTCATGTGCCAGGGCGTGGCCGCGGTTTCCTACCCCTACTCGCGCGAGACCCGCATGATAAGTGACATGACAAAGAACGCGATCAAGTATCGCATGTACGACCTCTTCAAGCGCGGGCACGGTAATTTGTGTTTGGAGGTGGTTAAGCGTTCGATTAAACTCGTTGAGCTGGAGGAAGGCGATGTGGTCAAGCTCGGTAGTGTAGAAATTCCTCGGGAGGACCTCTACAAGATACGCGACCGACGCCTCGCGGAGGACGGCGTAGAGACAATAGACGATCGCTTGCTCCCGCAGTATTTGCCCAGATACGGGGTGCGCTGGACGGATCTGGCTCTCCTGCTCAGACATCGACGCGCCGAGCTGACGAAGTTCTATCTGGTGAACGGCAGGGCGGTGATTACTCCCCGTGATCTCTGGGATCTTTTTTCGGCCTTCATAGCCGTGCGAACAGAGGAATACGTGACATTGGTGTACGAGCGCTTCTCGGACGTTGGGGCGCCACCCGAGCGGCTCACCGAAGTTGGCGAACGCATTTCCTCGCTTTTGCCGCCGGAACTCGAACTTCGCGAGAGGTTTGCGCGCGTGCCGGGAGGAAAGCTTCGCCCGGACTCTTTCCCACCTTGCGTGAAAACAGCAATGGGCGGGGTCGGCTCTGGAATGAGGAACTATGCGATCACTTTTCTGCTGACTTCGTTTCTCTCTTACGCGCGCGTTTCCCCCTCGGGCAAGGTCGCCAATCGGATTGGTGATTTCATCAAGGACATTTCGGTCGTTCGGGATGAGATTGCGGCTCCAATTTTTGAAGCGGCCGAGCGATGCAAACCACCGTTTTTCAAAGATCAACCCCAAGAAAAGGCAAATGTTTACTACCACCTCGGGTTCGGCATGACGACCGAGCCCCGCTTGGACGGCAGTGGAAAATCGAAGTGGTACCGTTGCCCGAATTGTTCGAAAATACAGATGTCGGCCGCATCGCTCTGCGACCCAGACGAATTTTGCCGTGACCGTAAGATAAAGAATCCACTCACCTATTATTTTAGAAAAGTATCCGAGGCAGGTGGATAAATGAAAATGCGCGAGGCAACCCCAGAGGAGCGAAAGCAATTTTACTCCGAGGAATGGAACAAAAGCGAGTTGCCCGATTTTATCCTCCACACCCTTTCCCTCCGTGAGTTCGGGTTCGATCTGGATGGCACGGGGCCAAGCCACAGATACAATCAGTTCATGACCGTCGAGAGACTGATGGAGTATTTACGAAACAGGGTGCCTTACTCCGTCTTCGCCAGCGTCGCACTTTACGATCAGCCGTCGATGCGGAAGGGGTGGCTGAAATCCGAGCTCGCGTTTGATATAGACGCGAAGGATCTCCCTCTGAAAAGTTGCGATTGCACGTCCGGGAAAGTTTGTGAACGATGCATCGATGAGGCCCGTCGAATCGCGATGGAGTTCGCCGAGACCATGAGCACGGATTTGGGGCTGCGTAACATCGTCTTTTCATATTCGGGTCGCGGCTTCCACATTCGAGTAAATGACGATACAATAATGACGTTGGAGCAAACCGAGCGAACCCAAGTTGTTGAGTATGTCACCGGCAGCGTGATCCCTACCGATTTCACGATGGCGCTTGGGTATTCTCAGGTATTTCGGGAGCGCCTCGCGCGGACTTTAAGGGGGATGGACGAGCAGCGACTTTTGAAAGCTCGCGGATTGAGAAAGTCCATGATTCAAAAACTCTTGGCGGAGAAGGAACGGGCTTTGGAGGCGATACGCAGGGGAAAATTGGATGAGCTTTCCTCGCTCGGTGGGTTTGGCCCAAAGACATTTCGACAACTTTTGGATTTTTTGGTTAGGCTGAATTCGGAATGCACAGATGGTAAGGTCACGATTGACACGAAGCGCATCTTGCGTTTACCCTCAAGCTTACACTCAGGAGTGAGCATGAAATGTATGGTCGTGCGGGACATGGAGCATTTCAAGCTGGAAGACGCGCTCCCAAAATTTGTACGTGAGCGTGAGAGCTGATGGTTGAATTTTCGTATAATGACGTGAAGCAGGTGTGGTTGGCGGAAAAAACTTCGCGCGAGCTCGTGGAGATCCCAGAGGAATTCTACCAAAATGCAGCTAAGTACGTGGTGCAGCTGAATCTCGAGCTCAAGCGCAGCGAACCCCTGCGGGAGGAGCTGTTGCGTGAGGAACTCCAAAATGTGTTTCAGATGGTACAGGAGATTTACCTCTCCCGCACGCTCAAGGCCATCGATGAGGTAACTCAGGGGAGGCTGCCGAATCCCTTGCTGGAGCGCGAGCGCTACGCGTTTAACGAGATAAGGCAGAGCTTGGAGAAACTTTGTGCCGAACTCATCCCTCCAACGATTTCCGGGGGTGCGGAACTCGCGATGTCTCGTGAGATAACAAATGTTTTATTGATTATGCAGGATGAGGTTCCGACCATAGTCGGCGATGACCTCCAGCAATACGGGCCATTCAAGAAGGGAGAGATCGCCAGCCTACCGAGACGCAGCGCTGAACTCATGGTGAAGCATGGTCTCGCGAGAAAAATTGAGGTAAATGGTTAGTCGGCGATACCTTTTTTTGGGGAAGAGGCTAAAATTTAAGAGATTACATGAAAGTTCCAAAAAAGCTTCACACATATTGCCCGTCTTGTAGGAAGCACACCGGGCACAAGGTGTCCCAACTTAAAAAGCGCGCCCCGCGCCGGCTGAGTTGGGGGCAGCGTCAGTTCGCGCGTGTCACGTCTGGGTACGGCAGCCAGCCTAGGTCCGAGCAGAAGAAATTTGCGAAGGCGACAAAGAAGGTGGTCCTGATGCTTAAGTGTAGTGTCTGCGGGAAGTCCCACCCTCGTCGCGGTTTTAGGGCGAAAAGTGTGAAGTTTGAGGAATAGGTGAGCAAATGCAGGAAAAACAGCGCTCGAAATTTTTGAAGCTTAGATGTAATGGTTGCGAGAATGAACAGTTGGTGTACAGTCATGTTAGCTCTATCGTCAAATGCAAAGTATGTGGCAAGACGCTCGCGATACCGCGTGGAGGAAAGGCGGAGATAAAGACCACGATTCTTGGTATGGTGGAGTGAAGGGGGCGTTTTGCTGGTAAAACGTAAGTCGAAGTGGCCGACCGTTGATGAGTTCGTCATGTGTACGGTAAAAAAGGTCTTCAATCAAGGCGCATTCATGAGGCTCGATGAGTATGACGGAGAAGAAGGAATGGTTCACATCTCTGAGGTCGCTTCGGGCTGGATTAAAAACATTCGTGATTACGTTCGAGAGGGGCAAAAAGTGGTGTGCAAAGTTTTGGCAGTGGACCCAAAACGAAAGCATGTTGACCTCTCGATTCGCAGGGTCAAGGACAGCGAGCGCCGGTGGAAGGTGCAGCAGTTAAAACGGGAGCAGAGAGCTGAGAAGCTTCTTGAACTGGCGGCGGGCAGGCTCGGGAAAAATCTTGACGAAGCATACGAGGAAGTGGGCCTTGCGTTGGAGAACAAATTTGGTGACCTTTACTCGGCGCTCGAGTCGGCTGCAAAGGACAAGAGCGCACTGGTTGATGTGGTCAAGGACCAGCGTTGGGCGGAGGTGCTCAGCGATATTGCGGCCTCAAAGGTCGAAGCGCCGTCTTATGACGTCGTTGGTTACCTCGACTTGAGTTGTCCTTCCTCCAGTGGTATCGAGGTGATAAAATCAGCCATGATTGACATCCGCGACTCCACGAAGGGGAATGGGATTAATGTGGAGTTTTACTATGTGGGTTCGCCGAGATATCGTATCGAGGTTACTGCCCCCTCGTACAAAGTTGCTGAAAACGTGATGCAGAAGGCAGTTGATGAGGTCATCGCAGTCGTGAAAAAGGCAGGCGGTAAAGGAGAATTTTACAGGACGATGCGGAGATGAAATTAAAAAAATGTAAATCGTGTGGTGCGTATACGCTTAAGGATGTGTGCCCGAGTTGTAGCGGACAAGCAATTTCACCTCACCCACCCAAATTCTCACCTCTCGACCCCTACGGCAAATACCGGCGTATGCTGAAAAAGCAGGCGGGGAAGGTTTGAAAATGGAAAAGACGACTGTGAAAATTCTCTCAAAGCCCAAGCTAAAGGCGCCGGGCCTAATCGAGGGCTTACCGGGCATGGGTTACGTTGGAAAGTTGGCGGCTGAGCACTTGCTGGAAGAGCTTCACGCAAAAAAATTTGCTGAGCTTTGTTCGCCTTACTTCCCACATCATGTTGTGGTCAAAGCGGACGGCACACTAAGGCCGCTGAGGAACGAATTTTATTGGGCACGCGCCGATGGCAAAGATGTTATAATTTTGACCGGGGATGTACAGCCGATATCTTCTGAGGGACACTATGAGGTCGTCAAAAACATCCTCGGCATTGTAGAGAAGTTCAAGGTGAAACAGCTCTTCACCCTCGGCGGGTATGCCACGGGTAAGTATTCGAAGACGAAGCCGAAAGTCATAGGGGTGGGGAACCCCGCGCTTTTGAAGGAATTCAAGAAGTATGGCGTCGAGGTGGAGGAAGGTGGAGGGCCGATAATTGGTGCTGCGGGTTTGTTGCTGGGGCTTGGAAGACTGCGCGGGATACGCGGGGCATGTTTACTTGGTGAAACCCACGGGATGATGGTTGACCACCGCGCTGCGCAGGCGGTACTAGAGGTGCTCGTTGGCGTGTTGGGTATAAATGTAAACATGACTGCTCTCGAACATCGCGCGAGGGAAACGGAGCGTATGCTAGATCAGATACGGAAAGAGATGGATATTCATACGAACAAGGAGCGGCGGCGCGAAGAGGAAGATGCGTGGTATAT
This sequence comes from Hadarchaeota archaeon (SeqCode), assembly GCA_964514965.1. Lineage (GTDB taxonomy): Archaea > Hadarchaeota > Hadarchaeia > Hadarchaeales > Hadarchaeaceae > DG-33. The sequence continues at coordinate 825,845 of CAZETV010000001.1, forward strand.
AGGGTAGATTTTTTCCTAGATGGCAACTTCGGATCGGTAGATTAACCTTTGGAGTGAGGGTTAACAGAATCCTCTTAAGCTTTTAAAACGTTGAACCGCAACATCGAGTAGGTATCCGCGTGCCTGAGTTCCAAACTTATCCCGCTGACTTACACATACATTCCAAATACTCGGGTGCAACTTCAAAGAGGATGGATTTGGATATCGTCGCGCAGCAGGCCAAACTCAAGGGTCTGGCGTTCGTGGGCACGGGCGATGTTTTTCATCCTAGGTGGTTTGAGAGCATAAAAACGGAGCTCGAGGAAATCGCAGAGGGTACATTCGAGCATCCCCGCTACCACACAAAGTTCGTTCTGACCGTGGAGATCGAAGACAGGCACCGCGTTCACCATTTAATTTTTCTGCCTAGCCTTTCCACCGTCGAAAGTGTGCGTGAGGAACTCGCAAAACATTCAAGTGACATAAATGCAGATGGACGTGCACGAATTGAGTTGGATGCCCCGGGAATAGTTGACATAGCACTGGCGCATGACTGTTTGATCGGGCCCAGCCACGCTTTCACGCCGTGGACAAGCATGTACAAGGAATTCGACAGCATGCGGGCCTGCTATGGTGACAGGGTGAACGACGTGAAATTCTTGGAGCTCGGGCTGAGTGCGGACACCTCCATGGCGGATCAGATTGCGGAGCTGGGAGATGTTACCTTCTTGGCGAATAGCGATGCCCATTCACCTTGGCCCGATAAATTAGGGCGCGAGTTCAACCGCTTCGAGCTGATGGAACCGACCTACGCTGAGATTATTAAAGCGATCAAGCGGGAAAATGGGCGACATATCGTACTGAATGTCGGTTTCGATCCCCGCTTGGGTAAATATCACATGACTGCCTGTTCGCGTTGTTACAAGCAGTTCACATTTGAGCAAGCGAAAGCATCGCGATGGCGTTGCGATAAATGTGGCGGATGGGTCAAGAAGGGGGTCCGGGACCGTGTCAGTGAGCTTGCTGATTATCCGGAGCCAAGACATCCGCCTCATCGACCCGACTACTTACGGATAGCGCCGCTCGCCGAAGTTATTGCATTGGCGCTGGGAGAAAAAAATGCTCACGTTCCTGAAGTCCAATCGATGTGGGAGAAGCTTGTTTCACGTTTCGGCAACGAGATTGGAGTGCTCGTAGATGTCCCTCCAGAGGAGCTCGCAAATGCAGCTGGGACGAAAGTTGCGGCAGTAATCAAGGCATTTAGAGCGGGCGAGTTGAAGGTGATTGCAGGGGGAGGGGGAAGATACGGATATCTTGAAATCCCTCTCGAGCTTACCACAACCTTACCTCCGAAAGCTCAACGCACGCTGATGGATTTTGGGTAAAAGTCTTACGTTTTCCCCATTTCGATTAAGGAATTAAAAATTTTAGACGTGCTGCTAATTCTTCTTGATGCGGGAGGGATATAATGACGTTTTTTCCATTTTATAAATAGTAGTTATTGCTACTAATTTTGAGGCATGTGATGAAGGTTGATACAAACATCTGCATAAGGTGCGGTGCGTGTGCGAGCGTTTGTCCTGTAAATGCAATCGAAGTGGCGGATGCCTACGTTCGTGCTGATAAAAGCTGTAATGACTGCGGGATTTGCGCAAAATTATGTCCTCTGGGGGCGGTAATGATTGAAAGAAAAGTATGATATTGTAGTAGTAGGGGCGGGCCCAGCAGGGTCGATGGCTGCTCGGGCGGCTGCTAGAGCCGGGGCAGAAGTTTTGTTGCTCGATAAACGGCGCGAACTCGGGGTGCCGGTACAGTGCGGTGAAGCACTGGCGGAGGAGCCGCTGTTAGAGCTTGGGATAAAGCCGAACCCCCGATGGATAGCTGGCGAAGTGAACGCGGTTAAACTCATTTCACCATCTGGTCTCGAAGTTTCGATAGCAGAGAAAAAAGTAATGCACGGTAAAGTTGGCTTCATCTTAGATAGAAAGGTTTTCGACAAGCACCTCGCGATGCTCGCAGCCAAAGAAGGATCGGACGTGAGGGTTGGAACTTTGGTAGATGGGTTACTGATGGATGGAAAGAAAATAGTCGGCGTGAAGGCCCGCAGCTTTGACGGCAGAATGGAAGCCGAGGCAAAGATTGTGATAGCGGCAGATGGGGTTGTTTCCAGAGTGGCGCGTTGGGCTGGCGTTAACACTGCGCTTAAACTGGTGGACATCGAGTCATGCGCGCAGTTCCAGATGGTTGGCATAGACATCAAGTCACTGGGGATTATGGATTACTATTTTGGGAGCAGGATTACACCTGGCGGTTACGCTTGGATATTCCCGAAGGGTAGAGATATGGCGAACGTAGGTATAGGTATCCTCGCTAGCCGTATGCAGCGTCCGGCGATAGATTATCTGAAAGACTTTGTGAATTCTATGCCCGGGCTCAAGAAGGGGCGGGTAATTGAAATAAATGGCGGCGGGGTGCCAGTCGGCGGCCCCATACCGAAGACATTCAAAGATAACTTGTTGATAGTTGGTGATGCAGCTCGTCAGGTCAACGCTCTGACGGGCGGCGGGATCGACTCAGCCATGCGCGCAGGAAATATAGCAGGCGAAGTTGCAGCGAAAGCGGTAGCTTCGGGGGATGTTTCAGAGAAAAAACTTAAAGAATACGAAAAGCTTTGGCGCGAGCGGATGGAGAAAAAATTCAAGCGTTATCTGAAGGCTAAAGAAGTGCTTTTGAGTATGTCCGACGAGGAGCTAGATCAGCTCGCGAAGGTTCTGCAGGGAGGGGAGTTCGAGAAAATAAGCCTGACCGACATATTGAAGGTATTAATGAAAGTTAGTCCGAAGCTCATGTGGAAGCTCAAAGGCCTGATGTGAAGAGTTAAGGGGTCAGCCTTTTCCTGTCCCGCGGGAACAGGACGCATTCTCGAATATTTTCGGCTCCAGTAAGGATCATCGTCAGACGATCCAGCCCAAGACCCCACCCAGCGTGTGGAGGTAAACCAGTCTGAAAGTTCTGCAGGTGCGACTTGAAACTTTCTAGGTTCAGCTCCTTCTCCTTCAGTCGCTTGATAAGGAGTTCGTGCTGGTGAATGCGCGTGCCGCCAGAGGCCAGTTCGATTTCGCCGTGCATTAGATCGAAGGACTCAGATAATTTTGGAGAACCGGGCTTCGATGCGGTGTAAAAAGGTTTTATTGCGAGTGGCCAGTCAACCACAAAATAAGCACCGCCGACCAGTTCGCCGAGTTTTCGCTCCGCTGGAGTCGACAGGTCCTCACCCCACGGAACTTTTACTCCCGCTCGTTCCAACTTCTCGAGGGCCTCGTCGTAAGTTACGCGCGGGAACGGTTTTTTCGGAACGTCCAGTTTGTGCTCAAGCACTTTCATTTCCTTTGCGCATGTTCGCTTTACCTGCGAGAAGACTTTAACGATTAAATCTTCAAGAATTTTCATCACGTCCTCAGCCGTCGCATACGCGGCCTCAATATCGATTGAAATTGCTTCGTTCAGGTGTCGCGGCGTGTCATGCTCCTCGGCGCGGTATATCGGCCCAACCTCAAAGACGCGCTCGAAACAGCCCGTGAGCACCTCTTTGTAGAGCTGGGGGCTCTGGCTCAGGAAAGCTTCGCGCTCGAAGTAGGAAATGGGAAAAAGTGCGGCGCCGCTCTCGGTTGCGGTTGCCACGATTTTCGGCGTGTTTACTTCGATGAGGCCCTCTGAAATGAGATGTTCTCTCGCGCTCTGAAGGGCTTGGTGGCGAATTTTGAAGATAGCGAGCGACTCCGGGCGGCGGAGGTCAAGTGCCCGTGCATCTAGACGTGTATCCAAGTTAGCTTTTACCCGCCCTCTAGGGTCGAGTGGTAAAGGAACGGCGGCGAGGTTTAAAATTTTGACATCCGATGGCACAATCTCGACACCACGCGGGGCCTGCTTTGCGGCCACGACTTTACCTTTCACTGCCACCGCTGACTCCTGGGTTAAGCTGTCGATTTTAGCCAGAACTTTTTTATCAGTTTTGGCTTTTGGCGCCGTAACTTGAATTTGGCCGGAAATATCAGAAAGAATAAAGAATTTGATCCCTCCAAGGTCGCGGGCGTCACCGACCCTCCCCATCGCAACAACTTCTTTACCGGCCAACTCAGGCGTGACCTCATTTGAAAGGTGCGTCCGCCGCCAGTTTTCTATTTCTTCGAGCTTCATCTATTCCCTACTCAAATGCAAGTTTAATGTTTTTATTGGTTAGCTTTGTCAGGGCGGTTTGAATATCGTTAACGCTGGCTGGGAGGCGCTTCAGGTGTGAACGTGGTACCCTCACACGATACTCTTCCTCGCCCCCAGCATAGAGAACGTTGACACCCAAGACCTTTGCTGGTGTCAGAATGTCCCCTGCTAACTTACGGGTTTCGGTGCCTTCCTCGGCTATTCGGATTTTCGCTCGAAATCCGTGCTCGAGTGCTCGGACAACTTTTCCGCCCCTCCCCACGACGAAACGTATTTCTCCACGCTTGACGGTGAGGACAATCAAATTGCCGGCAGCGATTGTGTGGTTAAGGTTTATTTTTTCCAGCCCCCGGTGTTTTTGCGCGAGCTTGAACAGAGTCCGGGACATTTTGACATCGAGTTCGGAAATCTTTCCCTCTTTTAACCTACTTTCGCAGCCCCGGCAGAGAATGCCGCTTTTGAGACAAATATTACAGATAGGTGCTCGCAAATTCAGACCTAGTAGTCCTTCGCTCTTTTGATTTAAGGCTTTTAAACTGGGCGAAGGAGACAAAAAAAATAAGAGAGCGCGGAAAGTGTTTACTTCCCGAGTACTATTTCTATGGTCGAAACGCTGACTACACCGCGCTCGCCTTTAAGCTCTTCGGTTCCAATCGAAATGTTTTGCACAGATAGTCCCTGCAAGAAGCGGTTCCTGACTATCTCCGCAACATCGACGGCCCTGCTAATCGATTTACCTCGTGCTTTTAGGGTGACGTCTTTTCCGCCTTGATTGAACTGCGTTATCACTGCAAGCACGTAATTCATCACTGGTTTCACCCCAATAAAAACGGTGCTTTCCGCAACGGGTGTTTCTTTAACCGCAGGTTTCTCTTCAGCCATTGTACCTTTCCTCCCTTGTTTTTGTCAATCCATTTACTTTCAGCTTTAATAAATACCTTTGGGAGTATGCTTTTGGTCTTCATAAATAAATTTTGGTTCTATTTCACGTCTAAAATAAATTTTTAAGTTTATTTTCGGTCTTTATAAATCCCGAGATCGTGGCACGGGGCACGAAAAGGTTAAATCTTTACTTGTAAAGTTCGGTTTGGCATTTGATGATCCCCATGTCGGATGAAACCGAGTTGACTGAACGCCAGCTCTCTATCTTGCGCAAGCTCTTCAACGAGGGCAAGCTGATGCGGGTTCGTAGGGTCAAGAAAACGCAATCAACCTTGGCTAGGGAGCTCGGAATAACCCGGCAGGCGCTCAGTAGTCATTTGCGGGAGCTACGTGAGCTTGAGTTATTGAAATCTGGTAGAGGATTTATCGATCTCTCGGAAAAAGCTAGGCGCGTTCTCAGGGAAGGTCCAACTCAGGCCTTCGTGTTTGCCAAAATCGAGCCAAAGCAGAGGCATGACGTCTACAAGGAGATAATGTCGCTGGATGTGTTGCAGGCATTCCGCGTGACAGGGGATGTAGATTTGATTATTGTGGTGGATCGGCAAAAATTGGACAAAGTTTTGAAGGTGCTCTCGGGTATCAATGGCGTAAAAGGAACTTCCGCTCATCTTGTGCTCTCTACGCTGGTCGAAGGGAAGTTTTAACGCTTTTTAGCGGTCTTTTTCGTGAGTTCTACCATTCTCCGTTCGATTCGGTCTCGCAGCTCATCGAGGTTCCCCTCGCCGCGAGCTAGCGTAACGTAGTCCAACAGGTCATCCACCATGAGTTCAGCTGTCTCGGCCTCTAGAACTCCCGCATAAACAGCTAATTCTATAGTGTAGAAAGAGCGCATGACGGCGTCGCGCCCTATCCGCCAACGTTTCCAAGCTCCAGGCCTCTGCATACGAAGCCTTTTTGCGAGTTCTTCGAAGGTCGCACCTTCGCTCCAATAGTGCATGAGCATCGTTTTGAGCGTCTTTTCGTCTAGATGAGACCGCTCAAGCAACGCTCGCGCGAGCAGATTTTCCTGCATCCATTTTTCGGCCCTGGCGAATTCCTCCCTCGGCATTTTAGTCCCCCATATGTTTCCATTTTTTGGAAACAAATAAATACCTGTTGGGTGGTGGGGCTCATATTAAGAAAGAAAATATTCGTTTAAAGAAGGAGCGTTTGTTTGCTTTCTTCACCACGCGCGCGTCAATCGGCACATCTATCTCAGAGGCATAGTGTATGGCGTTGCTTGCGGCTTTCAAGGCTAACCTCGGAATCCCCTTACTGAGCTTGTAAAGTGATTTAAAGCCTTTTGAAGTCAGTAAATCGTTGTAATCGGCACATCCAGCGTTTTTGAGGCGCAATTCGAGCATTTCTTTTAGATTTTTCTTGCTCATTGGCTTTAGTTGGATTTTTGTTTGGATGCGGTCGGCCAGAGCTGGTGCCCTTGCTAGAAAGCGCTCCATTCTCTTGAGTTCGCCGTTGATCAGGATCGAGATATTTGGAATATCGGCCAGCACGCGCAAAAATTCTCCAACCTCTAATGCGTCTGCGCCGCTCTCAGGGAGGTCGTCTATGATTATCGCTAGACGCTCTGGGTGTTCTTGGGGCCATCGGCGCAGAAATTCGAAGAGATTCTCCCTTTCTTTGCTGGCGTCCATCTCAAGTCCCAGAATTATCGCGCGCAATAGCTCATCGGCTGATTTGTATGCGGCGCCGTGGATGAAAACGGGTATAATCTGTTTTGAGGGGTCGGGTTCAGTTAGATTCTCTTCCTTCAGCGATGCGACTAAAAACTCGCACACGGTAGTTTTGCCAGTTCCTAAACCGCCTGTGAGAACACCGACTTTGCCGCCATAAAACAAACGTTCGAGTTTGCGTAGGTCTTTACGCTGGAATGGGGCAAAAGCTTCGATGGATGGCAGCTCGAGCTTGAATGGGTCATCCTGCATCCCCCAGTTCCAGATATAACTCTCGAAAAGCCGATCTCGGCCGATTTTTTTATCGAAAGTGGTCATCTTGCCAGCCTCACGTGCAGTTCAAACCCCCCGTTTTTGCTCAAAATGTAACCGCAAGTACTCATTCGTTCGCAAAATGTTCTGGCAACATCTTCGGGGCAATGAACTCGTGCAGTCAAATCCTCCAGCGTAAAGCTCTTGAGCACGGCAGTAGCTGAGAGCAGGTCCCCAAACAAGGTGCGCTGGGCCAGTCCAGTTGGCTTGAGGTCGTCTAAGACCTTGTGGCGAGGTAGTTCGGCCGCTTCTGGCACTGGAGGGGGCTGAATTTTAGCGGGTTTTTCGGTCTTTGGGGCCGGTACCTCCTCCGGTTTTGTGCTTGGTTTGGGAGTTGGCACTTTGTGTACATGTTTATGCACTAGGTTGTAACACTTCTGGCAAAGTGTGACTAGGTTATCAGGGTCGTTTTGGCTTGTTCCATTCTTGTGGTGCACCTCCAGTAGCTCCTTTCCCCCGCATTCTTGGCAGGTATAGTTGTCTCTGATGATTACGGCTTTTCTTACCAGTTCCCAATCATCCCGATGATAAGAGAAAACATAGTTCAAAAAGGAGGAGAGGGCTTCATCCTTCGAGATTGTGGTGAGAGAAGACGTGGGAGCGGTAGAAGAGCCCCGAATTAGACGATTTATCTCGCTTTCGGGTATCCTTCTTTGCCCTCCTTGGGGCCGCACAACTTTGATTTTTTCCTGTTTATCCCACAATCTAATCGTGTTGGGATGTACTCCAAGTATTTTGCACGCTTCTTTCATTTTGTAGAGTTTTTCCTTTTGTTCCACTATCTCACCTTTTCTAACAATAACCAACAGATTTTAACAATACATAGATATAAAGTTAACGGCGGTTCTTAACAAAAATAACCTAAACTTTACTAAAAAGTTAACAATTGGAAGTTTTTGTTAGAATTTGTTAACAATATCAAAACGCGGAATTATCGGTGACATGATTTTCACTTTGGGGCAAAGAAGCATGAACGATTTAATGTGTGGCCTGTAGTTGGTTATGGAATGACGTTGAGGGTAATATTTTCTGAGGTCTTTTCAGCACAAGGGACTCGTTGGGATTGACTTCGGCGGTAGGTAGAAATGGCGTGATGATTCATCATACGATGTAATCCTGGTTAGCGGCATCGAATTCTACGCGGCGTGGTCCTAAATGAGGCGCTTTACAAGAGGAAATTTTGGTTATTTTCACGGCTTAGGCCTTTTGCTGCTTTTGGGTGCAGCTGATCCCGGGTCGAGGACAAAATCCTCTCGGTGGTGGTGGGTATCCCCCCATGCCTTGGGACAGAAACCCGCCACGTTTCGAGGCGGGGTCTAAAGCCGCTTTCTTCCTTGTGCTTGCGTACTTGCCAGATGACCTCTAGCTAAGAAGTGACAGAACTTGGAGTCAGCGATTTATACTTAATAATGATTCATGAAGTGAAATCCGTCTCTTACTGGATTGACCAATAACTATTCCCCCCTGGATTCCTCTGTAGTGCGGGGATACCCAGCTGCAGCTTGGGGTATTGATATCACAAGACCTTGGAAGTGTCTCCAGTGAAAAGGGGATGTACGACTTGCTGGTTGGAACCAAAATTTGGAGAGGGATATTTTGGAGGTATTGAGGTTCGAGGGAAGCCGGCATTGGTGTGGCCTCGGCCGCGTGAATAAGTTCCTTAATGGGTCCAAGAGTCCGTAATCGCAAGTGTTATTGATGGGGAAACAGCTTAAGGCTAAGTCGCGGCATATTCCCCCTCGAAGAACTCAGGGGCGCTGAATCTTTAAAGATATTTTAAATCTCAATTTGATCGGTCAAAACAGAGGATACCCTAATCCTTACATTTTCTCCCATATTCTTTTACAACTTGTTTGTTTCGACTATTATTTTACATTTTTTAACAATAATCTACAAATTCTAACGATAAATAAAAATATAAAGTTAACTAATTTTAACAAAAAATATGTTAAATAATTAACAAGTCTGGAAACTTTTGTTAGAATTTGTAAAATGCCGTCTAACAAATTCTGGGTGCCGGGTCCCCGATTGGCGACTCCAGCAGGCGCCGTCCGCCGACAATCGTTTCAAGCATAACGTCGCCAGGGTGGGTAGTTGTCGTTACTTCCCCTATCACGCACGCTTCTTTCCCGTACCTTGTTTTTCGAATTGCGGCGAGGACATCATCGCAGCGCCCGGATTCAGCCCCGATTATGGCTTTTCCCTCGTTCGTTATCTGAAAAGGGTCTATGCCGAGCATCTCGCTCATTGACCTGACTGCGGGCAGGAGGGGGACATCGGCTTCTCTTATGAGTATCCTGACATTTGCTTTCGAGGTCATATCGTTGAGCGCGGCCGCCAGGCCCCCGCGAGTCGGGTCTTTCATTGCCGTTATTCCGCCGACTTTCAGTGCGGCTTCGATAGTCTCCCAGATAGGTGCGATGTCCGAGCGGAGGTCGACATCAGCGCCGATGCCTTCCCGGTGGGCCATAATCGTGATGCCGTGGTCTCCGATAGTCCCCGTTGTGATAATCTTGTCTCCGGGGTTGAGTCCGTGGTCGGTCACTAAGGTTTCAGCCATACCAACCCCCGTACTTGTAAGCACAGCACCGTCGAGCGCACCCCGTTCCATCACCTTTGTGTCGCCGGTTATCAGCGGGACTTTTGCCTCTCTTGCGGTGGCGTCTATCGATCGACAAATTTTTCGGAAATCTTCGACCAAAAAGCCCTCCTCGAGCACGATTGCACAGGCCATCGCGAGCGGTCGAGCCCCCATCACCGCTAGGTCGTTGACGGTACCTGCAATCGCGAGTCTGCCGATGTCGCCTCCAGGGAAGAAAAGCGGCTTGATGGTGTGGGAATCGGTCGTAAGCACGAGGGTTTTATCGCCAATCGATATCGTCGCGCCGTCGTCAAGCTCATCAAGCCCTATTTCTCCCGCGCGCTTCAGCGAGAGTTCCTTGAGAGCGACATCCGCGATGAGTTTCATCATCGCCTTGCCGCCAGCACCGTGTGCTAGCGAGATTTTTTCTCCTGACGTTTTCACACCCCTTTCTTTTCCAATTTTACATCAACAATCTCAAGTTCCTGACCCGAAGTGAGAGAAATTTCATGCCCGCCACATTTCGGGCAGGGGATTCCTAGCTCGGGTTCGGGGATATGGATATCAATGGAGCTTGCCTCACCCGAGTACCCACACCCACATTTGATCGTAATCGGTACCCGGGAGATGTTAAATTTTGTTAAGTTTAATTCATCGCCCCCGAGTTTATTTAACCATAACTGCAGGGAGTCCGGCTCGTTTATCTCGCCCACCCGCAGGTTAACTTCCAGCACCCGTGCGCCGTTTTCGGTCGCTATCTGACGGACGGCTTTTAATACACGCTTCGCAAGTTCGATTTCATGCACCGCTTTCACCCGCAGCGACTTCTTCCCACGCGCTGAGTATCTCTTTCGCCTTAGCTTCGTCGAGAATCTGGATGGCGTATCCGACATGGACGAGCACATAATCGCCCTCCTGCACGTTACTAAGCAGGTCTAGCTTAACCTCCCGCCGCACGCCACCGAAGTCAACGGTCGCAATTTGCTCCCCGATTTTCAAAACTTTCCCTGGAATCGCGAGACACATTCGACTTCCCCTTAGCTATCTTGATTAGATTAACTTTTTCAATGCTTATGGAGTTTATGTATAGTGATTTCCGTGACGGTGAAGTTCGACTTTCACACTCACACGCTTTACTCGGACGGCGTGAGCACAGCCGCGGCGATGGTTGAGGCAGCGGAGGCGCAGGGGTTGGGAGCTGTTGCCCTCACAGACCACGGACACGAAGCTAGTGTGGGTGTTCCCCGAGAGAAATTTGCCCAAATGTTGCAGGACGTTGAACTAGCGCGCGAGGACGCGGGAATCCCGGTTTTGGCCGGAATTGAGGCGAACGTGGTGGACGAGTGGGGGGGAATTGATGGTGAAGATGAGTCTTTCCGAAAGCTCGACATCTTGCTGGTAGGTATCCACAGGCTGGGCAGGGCGAGGGATCCAGCCGAGCTCGCCAGGGATTACCTGAGCAGGGCAACGAACGTGATTGAGCACCATAAGTTTGACGTTTTTGCCCATCCTTTTTATTTTCATCAATATCTAGTACCTAACCTTCTACCGGAAGACCTCGAGGATTTCGTGAGGCTCGCGGCCCGGCATGATGTCGCAATAGAAATCAACATAAAATACCGGACACCCGACGAGGAGTTCTTGAAGCTCTGCCTGCGCGAGGGGGTAAAGCTGAGCATAGGCACCGATGCTCACACCACGGGTGAGGTTGGCAGGGTCGATTGGGCGCTTGGGTTACTCAGGCGAATAGGAGCGAAACGTGAAGACCTAATTTTGAATAGATTTTTGAGGTGAGGACGTGCCGCTTGAGCTTTCTTCCTTTTTGTACGGTGCGGACCGCGTGGCGATTGTCGGTGTTGGGAGTGGTATGCGGGGGGACGATGCGGCTGGAATCGAGGTCGTACGCGGGCTGAGGCATAAGCTCAAGTCGTCGAAGTTACTTTTGGTCGAGGGCGGGGTGGCGCCTGAAAACTTTACCTCGCATATCCGACGATTTAAACCATCTCACGTGATTTTTATCGACGCAACCGATTTCGGCGCTGAACTTGGCGAAGTGATTTTAGCAGAACCCGAGGCCATCACCGGCCAGTCCATCTCGACCCACACACTCCCACTTTCCATGCTGGCGGGATATCTTCGGGAACAAACGGGGGCGAAAATAATGCTCCTGGGGATCCAGCCGGCAAAGGCGCAGATAGGAGCGGAGATGAGTAAGCCGATAAAGGACGCGGTTGAGAAAGTCAGTAGAGCTTTGTCGATGGAACTTAGCTCATTTTAGGTTGTTTTAATCGTGCGCGGGCATCATTCGGACTTAGCTTGCTGTATGTTGTAGGTCGCGAGTTCGAAATCTTTGGTCATGGTGATCGCGCGTGTCGGACAGGCCTCAGCGCACTCCCCGCAGAAGACGCATCGTCCAAGCCATATACTCGGTTTTTTGGTTTCCTTGCTTACTGTGATCGCTCGGACTGGGCAGGTTCTTATGCAAAGCCAGCACTGAATGCACCGCTCCTTATCAATTAATGGGCGCCCACGGTATCCCTCGGGGGGCTCAACCCTCACGTAGGGGTACTTCACCGTGGCGGGTTTGCGAAATAGGTTCCGGAGCACCTGGGGGAGTATTCGGGGCATCTAGGGCACCACCAGCACGAGCACTAGGCTGATTATCGCGAGCAACGCAACGAACGTCCAGAAGAATTTGAGAGCTTGGTCAATGCGCAGACGGGCCATGATGTTCCGGAGGGTCGTCGTCAGCAGCACGATCGCGAGGATTTTGATCAGGAAATCGACGACTCCAGGGATTTGAATACTGCCAATCACATATGCCGTTGGTCCACCGAAGAAGAGGGCTGCAAGAAAACCAGCAACCACGATTGTTTCAACGTCATAGGCGAGGCGCCAAATCGCTAGCCTCGGCCCCGAGTACTCAGTCAAAGGTCCAGCCACGATTTCGGTGTGAGCTTCAGGGATGTCAAAGGGTACGCGCAATAGCTTTCCCTGAGCGGCTATAAGCGCAGCGATTACCGCGGGCAGCATGCGCCAGTCGAGGGCGAGCCATCCCTGCTGGGCTTGATAGCTCACAATCGTCGGCAGGCCGAGGGATCCAACCCTAATTACCGCAGCGATGATTGCAAGGATGAATATGAACTCATAGCTGAACAGCTGGACGACGTAGCGCCCTGCTCCTGCCGCGCCGAATGGGCTCCCCGATGAGTAACCGCCCAGCATCATGCAAATCGCCGGGATGTTGAGCAGGTAGATAATGACGATCAAATCCGCGACCAAAGTCAGCGCGGGCTGGGCCGAGTTAATTGGCAATAGAAGCATCACCGTGACCACCGCCCCCAGCGCAACCAGCGGCGCGGCGGTGAATACGGGCGACTGTGCGGCGGCAGGGGTAATATCCTCTTTGCTTAGCAGTTTGCCCACATCGAGGAACTCCTGCCATACCGGGGGCCCTATGCGATTTTGCATGTGCGCAGTTACCTTTCGGTCGATCCCAATGTAGAGTAGCCCGATGAGGGAAGCAAAGAGGAGCCCCGGGAAGACTAGAGAGCCCAAGATAAAATTGATTACTTCCATCATTTCTTCCACCTCCTGAGTTCTTTAAAGCTCAGGACGCGCGTTTTACCGGTGCGCGAGTCAACAAGGGCGACGCGGTCGGTGCAAGCAAAGCAAGGGTCTATGCTCGCCAGAACGATTGGGATTTCAGCAACCGTCCCGCCCACGAACATAGGTTTGAACGATGGGATGTTGGCATAGGTTGGAGGTCTAATGCGCACGCGCTCAGGTTTATCTGTGCCATTCGAGATCGCGTAGTAGAATAGTTCTCCCCTTGGCGCCTCCACCCGATCGACAGCTTCGTTGGGTTCGATTTTTGGAGTAATTTTTGTCCGCAATGGTCCGTTAGGCAGAGCCTTGACCGCTTGGCGGGTTATATAGATAGATTCCAAAAGTTCTTTTAGCCTGACTACCACCTTAGCCAAAACATCTCCATCTGGCTCGGTTATCACTTCGAACGGAATTTGGTCATAAGCAGCATAAGGGTCATCTCTCCTCAAATCAACGTCGACACCCGAAGCACGGGCGGTTGGGCCCACGGCACATAATTTTTTCGCGTCATCTTTTGGCAGTACGCCGATGCCTGTACAACGTGCCAAAATCGTGCGATCTGAAGTGCAAAGATCTATATATTGGTGGGTTGCCTTTTCGAGCTTCTTTAGTGTCCTGAGTATCTTGGGGACGTGTTCCGGTTTAACGTCGCGCCTTACCCCACCCAAGGTGTTTGACGCTGAGGTTTGACGATTTCCAGAAATCATCTCTTTCAAGTCAAGCACGAGCTCACGATCGCGCCAGAAGTACATGAACAAGGTGTCAAAGCCTATTTCGTGGGCAGCTATCCCAGCCCAAAGCATGTGACTATGGATGCGTTCGAGCTCGCATAGGATGGTTCGAATGAAGCGTGCCCGATCAGGAACTTCGATGCCGGCAAGCCGCTCAATTGTTTGGCAGTAGGCCGTTGTATGGGCAACGTTGCATATACCACAGATTCGCTCGGAGAGGTAGATATTGTGCAGGTAGCTTCGCTTCTGCATCGCAAGTTCGATGCCGCGATGAACGTAGCCCAAGCGGACGTTGAGGTCGACGATTTCCTCGCCCTTAGTCTCAAACCTGACGTACACGGGTTCTTTCAACGCTGGGTGCTGAGGACCTATCGGCACGATAAAAGTCATTTCTTAGCCTCCTTGCGCAGCGGGTACACTCCGGAGGGCCAATCATCGGACAGGAACAGTCTGCGCGGTTCTGGATGATTTTCAATTTCGATTCCGAGCATCTCCATTATATCACGTTCGTAAAGAGTCGCCCCTGGGAAAATATCTGTAACAGTTTTCACCTTTGGCGTGTTTTTTGGTAGGTTAAGTTTTAGGCTAAGTAGGGTTGGCAAACAATCGAAGTGGTAAACCACGGTGATAGTATCACCGCGGTCAACGCCAGAAATCGTGGACAAGTGTTGCACGCCATGCTGCGCCAGGGCTGTCATGGCGTCCCTGCAGCGCTCCTTATCAGTCGTGGCAAACACACGTCGTTCGTTTGCAATTTTTACCTCATCCACATACTCTTTGATGGCTTCTGCAACTTCGTTTGCTTTCATTATTTCAACCTCGCTAGGGCTTTGATTAGTCCGTCGATAATCGCCTCAGGCTTGGGTGGACAGCCCGGTACGTAGGCGACGACGGGGACGTGCTTGTCGAGGGGCCACACTACGTTGTAGCAGTCGTGGAACGCGCTGCCAGATGCGGGGCATGAGCCGATCGCAACGACGGCCTTCGGTTCGGGCATCTGTTCGTAAATTCTGATGAGCCTGGGTAAGCACTGCTTCGTGATCGGTCCCGTGACAACCAAGATATCGGCGTGTCTCGGCGTGCCCTTTACCAGCATCCCGAAGCGCTCGATATCGTAGCGCGGCGTAAGCGCAGCAACGACCTCGATGCTGCAAGCGTTGCAGCCTCCACTGTCGAAGTGCAGCACCCAAGGGGATTTTTTCCTAAGTGATTGGACTAGTCCCATGAGCTCACCACAATATCACCGCGATTGCTGCGAGGATGATGATAAATCCGACCACCACCCAGAATAGGTATGTGTTCAAGATGCCCGTGTGTCCGGGGCGCACATAGCGGTAAAATGGCCCGAAGACGCGACGGATGGGCGAGAAGAACTGTTCGCTGTCTGCGTGGGCCTCGTCAGCATCAAGCAACTCGCCGCAGGCATAGGTCTGAAGTTTTTTGGCACTGGGTTTTGCTTTAGTAATTCTCCGTCCGCCGATTAGAATGAGCCATGTTACCGCGACGATGAGCAGAAGCGCGGCGGTTGCGACGAGTGGTCCCCAGAACCCTGGTCCAAATTCCATTAGCTCCCCCCTAGCACGTGTGTGTGGTGCTTTGCTTGGGCAGTGCACCGATTAAAGGCTATCATGAAAACATCAACCTTTATCGCCAGACCTCCTAGCTTGTTCACGTCTGATCCCATGTGTTACAACTCCTTTTGACTTATCACCTAACTTTCACTTTTCATCCAAGGGGGTATTGGCTTTCCGTGTTTTTCCCGGCGCTTCAACAATTTTTCAGTTGTATTTTTCTTTCTTCTTGAGAGCCGTTTGACTAGTCCGATTCCGGGCTTGACCAATTTGAGCGATTTTACACCGAGTTTTGGATTATTTCTGGCTACTTTAAAAGCCTCCGCTCCGACCTTAGTGCGCACTAATACCGTGGAGCGACCTAGAGGAGATCCCACTGCACCTACGGATATGTCCGCCAGCTCACAGGAGAAATCCGGACAAACCAAACAGAATGTATTAACGCATTTCTTTAGGAGTTTTACCTTAACTTCCCGCTTCGACCCTTTTTTGGTATAAACGACAAAATTTCCCTTTTTGATGTCGAACTTAGAGACATTCTCTAAAGAAGTTTTTAGTTTTTGCCTCACGAAATTTTTGAGCTTTCTATAATTGAATGATTCCATGCAGAACAACCCGATTACCAACTTCACGGAATCCGCCAGATGGTGAAAAGCTCTATCACCGAACTGCATCCTTCGTATGGCGTTGATTTGGCAGGGAGTGCCCACGAGTGCTACTCTCTCTTTCAAGTACAGGTCTACGGCGTCCTTCAGCCCTGAGAGGATAGGAGTTGAAGTATATTTTGTTCCCGCGCACTGGATTATCTTGTCCGATGTAAGCGCCACATTCGGCTCCGGCTTCCAGGATTCACCATCAACTCCCGTCACCACTGCTCCATCTATAAAACCCTTTTTTAAGAGCCAGGTGAGCATCGAGGTCACAGCACTTCCATCTTGGCATTTCTTCCGAAGTTTTGGATCCTTAGTTTTCACGGAGAAGGATTTTCTATACACCCCGATGTTTGGGTCGGGGGTTGCTTGGCCAAATATATGCTCTACAAGCTTGGCAGGGGCACCTGTTTGAGGACATTCGTAATAGCAGATGTTGCAATTTTCGCATTTTCCAACGAGCTTAGGTTTGCGGCTAGTGATATTCAAAGCATTAAATCGACATGACGCGACGCATGCCCCGCAGCCGGTGCAAAGTCCCGGCTTTATCACTTCGTTATGAAGGTCTTCGAAGATTTTATTCATCTTCTCACCAATTTCGAGTGATGTGGGAGCGTGGAGTGCAAGTTCCATTAGACACCACCCAACACCGCGCTTATGTAACCACTAGAGTTCATCACGGCTTCCTGCGCGGGGTGCACCAGTTCTATCCCTAGATTTGGAAGCACGCCGAATATCACGCAGAGCGCCGCAAGTAGCAAGATTGGAATGAGCATCGAGATGGGAGTTTCCTTCACATTTTTCAAGTGCTTTGGCCGCTGGCCTAAGAAAATCGAGTTGAATGCTTTCAAGAAGTAAGCTAGCGTTAGAGCGCTTACGACGAGAGCGATTATTGTGAACACGTACTGCCCGTTTTCTATGCCTGCCACGTAAATCGTCCACTTACTCGCGAAGCCGTTCATAGGCGGCACCCCTGAGATCGCAAGCGCACCTATCATGAAAGCCATCGCGGTCAAGGGCATGTTGTTCCAGAGCCCTCCAAGCTTGTCCATGTTAGAGGTTCCCACCCGGTAGACGATTGTCCCGGCAATCATGAAGAGCATCGTCTTGTAGATAGCGTTGTTGAGCAGGTGGAAGAGCCCACCTTGGATTCCCAGCGTCGTGCCCAGACCTATGCCTAGCAGGATGTAACCGAGTTGGGAGATACCCGAGTATGCGAGCAAACGCTTTAAGTCCCGTTGGACGAGAGCCATGAAAGCTCCAAGTACCATCGAGACTAATCCGAGGCCCGCGAGTATCATCCCCATTCCGAGAATCCCGAAAAGCATGTAGACCACTCGCAACATCGCGTAAATCCCGACGGTAGCCGTGGCCCCCGAGAAAAGAGCTGCTACAGCCGATGGCGCCGCTTGGTATGCGTCTGGTTGCCACATGTGCAGGGGAACCATCGCAATCTTGATGCCGAAGCCGGTCATGAAGAGACCTAGCGGCACAATCAGGGCTGATGGGACTACCCCTCCAAACTTTTGCATCAGGTCAGCTATGTTGAGGCTACCCATTTGCCCGTAGAGCAACGCCACGCCAAGCAGGATGAAAGAGGTGCCTAGGGAGCTGACGATCATGTACTTGATGCTTGCCTCGATTGATTGCCAATTTCGCCTGAACGCCACGAGGGCATAGGAGGAGATGCACATGATCTCGAAGAACACGTAGAGGTTGAAGATGTCTCCCGTGAGAGCGACGCCCATCATACCGGCCAGAATGAGCAAGAAAAGGGTGTAATACTGGTCTAGCCCTGTGTCGCGCTCCATGCAAACAAAGGAGTAAATCGCGACGAGTACGCTGATGCTAGCAACGATGAGCGCTACCAGTAGGTTCAGCCCGTCGATGGCAAGGTTGATTCCCCAAGGGGGCTGCCATCCTCCTAGCTGATAGACGAACATTTGGCCGCCCCATACCTCTGGCGCCATGCTCACCAGGACTACTAACTCCGCAAGCACCGCAGCGATCGCAAACCACTCCCGAGCGCGTTTGATACCTCGTCGGCGGGCTAAAATTCCAACTACTGGCATCAGGAACGCCGCGAACAACGGGAGCAAGATGGCCAAAATTGGGGCGTGGGGTATCACTCCTTCAACCTCCTGAGTTTAGATGGGTCAAGCGTGCCGTAGTGGCGGTAGGCGTAGATGGCTAGCGAGAGAGCCAGCGCGAGGATGCAGATATTGATGACGATCGAAGTTAGCACGAGTGCTTGGGGGACAGGGTCGACGGCGTGGGCGGCAAATCCAGGGAGGTTTGAAAACATATTCCCGCTAACGATTGGAGCCGTGCCTCCTAGGCGATATCCAAGGCTTATCAGGAATAGGTGGATACCATCGGTCAGCACGGAGAGGCCGATGATGATTTTAATCAGGTTTCGCTTGAGCAACAAACAGTAAATCCCGAGCGCCACGAGCGACATAGCCATAATATAATTGAGTTCCAACTTTACACCCCTGTAAATCTACTCATTTTTATCCTCCCTGAAAGCGAACAACATCGCGTAGAAAATCAGGATGATGCCCGCCGTGACTTTTATTCCGACGCCTATGTAGAGCAGGGGCAGGTTGCCGGCACTAAATAGCTGCCCGAGACTTCCGAGCGGGAACACGTTTTGAAGGAAGAAGGTGCCGAGTAGGAGGCCGAACAACCCGAGAACTACTATCGTTATCCCGCCGATACTTTCAAGCACCTCGGCTTGCAGGAGGCCCATTCTTTTCTGTGTTCGTTCGACGCCGTAGGCTAGGAGTAGCATCACCACCGAGGCGGCGATGATTACACCACCCGGGAACCCCCCTCCGGGAGTCAGGTGGCCGTGCAGTACGATGTAGGCGCCGAAGAGAAAAGTGAACGGGAAGAGAAGCCTCGTGATTGTTCGAACGATTACCGTCATTCCAGCCATTACTCCTGCCTCCTAAATGCCCTGAACACCATTACCACTCCCACGACAGCCGTGAAGAGCACCGTTGCCTCTCCTAGGGTGTCGTAGCCTCTATAACCCCACACGACGCCCGTCACCACATTTGCCGCCCCTGTCTGCTGGGGACCGTTATTCAAAATATGCTGGCCGATGCTGTTATCGACATTTTCCCCGATTTGACGGGCGGGGAATGAGCCGAACGGCAACATGGTCAAGCTGACGGTGGTAATTAATAGCACGCCAATCGCCGCAGCCATCCCGAATGCCAGCGCCCGTCGCATCTCACTCTTGCCTCCTTGTGCGGCTTATCGCGATGACGAAGAGTACGGTCGCCACACCCGCTCCCACGGCCGCTTGGGTGATTGCGATATCCGGGGCCTGAAGCATAAAGAAGATAACCGCGAGGGTGATGCTTGCTCCGGCTAGCATGATCACCGAGTGTAGCAGGTCTTTGAGTTCAATCGCGATAAGGCAGAGCACGAACAGGAACACGAGCAGGGCATTTTGAATCAGTAACTCAAGACTCACGGTTTTTCCTCCTTGAGCTTGTCGACCACACTGCGGCGCCAGAGCTTGACGCCGGACTTGTGGGCGGCCCGAGCTATCGCATGGGCGCTCACTGGGTTGGTGAGAAAGAGAAACATGGCGATGATAAGCACTTTTAGTGTGTACGAGCTGAACCCCTCGAACACACTCGCGCCTATAAGAGTTACAATCACCCCACCGACCACGACGACGGTGTTCGCGTGGATTCGATTATAAACGTCGGGGAAGCGTACGATTCCTATCGCCCCGATGAGAGCACAAGCAGCACCTATCCCGAGCAGGATGTATGCCACTAGCTCAATCATGTCTCGATCCCCCTGCCTTCAAGATATTTTGCGATTGCAAGCGTTCCCAAGAAAGCGATGAAGGCGTAAACCAAGGCAACGTCGAGGTAGATCGGCGCGTGGTAGTAAACGCTCAGCAGCACCAAGGCACAGACCATTAGCGCGACCAAGGCATCGATTGCAACGACCCGGTCGGGGGCAGTGGGGCCCAGCGCGGCTCGGACAGCACAGATGAGGCATGCGCAGAAGATGAGAACGAGCACCTCTAGAATCATCTGAATATCCTCCTGAGGAAGCGTTCGAAGGGCCAAGCTATCTGTTTGTTGGTTTGCTCGGGTTCGACCGTTTTGACATTGATCCAGTGCACGTATATGGAAGGTTTCTCTTCATCGACCTCCACGCTGAGCGTGCCCGGGGTCATAGTGATCGCGTTGGCTAATCCGGTGATGCCGAAGTCGCTCCGGAGTTTGGTCGGTACTTGCACGATGCCGGGTTTAATTGGCATTCGAGGGTGTAAGATGAAATAAATGACGCTCGCATGCGCCTTCAGCTCGGTCCAGATGTATGCGGGCAAGTAGGCGAGAGCGTAGCCCCATCGCTTGGGTTCAAATTTTTCACGCATCCCACCGCGGAAAAGGAGCTTGTAAGAAATTACGGCCACGAAGGCAGCGACGATTGCTCCAACTCCGAGCTCTTGAAAATTGAGTGAACCAGTTAGGGCAATCCACGCTAGCCACAGGCAGATGAACGCAACGAACAAACTTTCTTTAGCCATTAATATCGCTTCGTTGCCCCATGATGCTGGGCCCAACTTTTTTTCTTGTCTTCATATTTACTCCATTTTCCGTAGTTTCCTATTCCTTTAATTTTTACGTTTATATATCATTTATTTTTATCTCACTTTTTGTGTTTTCTTTAATTGTAACAAAATTTGATGGGTTGGAATGATTTTAGCGCTCTCCAAAATTTCACTCTTTTAAAATAACCTTCACCCAAAGAATCGGCGGGCAAATTGAACATTTTGGCCGTGTCCACGCTTGTCGTGATTTGGCAAATCGACTTGCCCTTATTCGAGCGCTATCGTTGCACGCAGGCAGTCTCGTTGGCGTTTTCCAGCGGATTTACAAATGGTAGCATGGGAAACTCATGAGAGAGTTTGCTTCACTCTTGCTCGTGCTGGCGGTGCTGCTTCTGGCGGTAGTTCCGGTCAGAGCCAGTCCGTATGTTTTCACCGACAATAGCTTCAGCTCGCCTGGAGGGCTGGATGATGTCGAGGTTGTTGCTGGTAATGTAAGATTGGAGATTACTCCCGAAAACTGGACGCAAACAACAAAGGCTGATTTTGAGAAATGGCAGAATTACGAGAATGTAAAAGTTGTTGATTTGGGTTATGTAAAACTTGAGGGCACTGGCGAAGGATGGTCAACCTTAGAAAATGCACCCTACAGCAGTAGATATTGCATAGCGACGGCTGGTGCTGGAGACTACATTTTCATTCTTAGGGGCTACTGGTCCGGCGTCGAGGTCGGGATAGGGAGATACAATACTGCAACCAAGAGATGGGAGAAGTGGAGCGAGCCAACGATTGAGTGGCAAGAGAAGAAGCACTACTTTAAAAATGGTTGCTCGATGGCTTGGGACAATGGCGGCTATGTTTACGTGCTTGCGGGAGGCAGCTACAACGATACACTCGACCCATCCAATCCCACCGCGAATGAGCCCCGCTACGGTTTCTGGCGCTTTTCGGTCGGAAATCCATCCAGTTGGGAGCGACTCGAGAACACACCATGGCACCAAGGCCCGGGAAACGCTTTAGTTTGGGCAAGGGCCGGCGGCGAGGATTACATCTATGCGTGGATTGGCACCACGAGCAAAAATCGCGGGCTCGGTTGTGGGGCAAAATTTTATCGCTATAGCATTCACAGCGGACACTGGGATTCAAACCCGATAACAGAGATAGAGAAGCTGTATCATGATAACGAGGTTTTGCCGCCCTACGGTGCCGACGATGGCTCAAGCTTGGTTTGGACTGGCGGGGATTACATCTATTTTCTCCCGGGCGCCTATGCCGAGAATCTGCCTCCCAACAAGGAGCGCTATTTTGCACGTTTCGTGATTTCGGAGGATAGATGGGAAAATCTAGAGATGTTGCCCCACAACGAGAACCCGGGCACAGCAGAGAGCGATGGTGTAGACGATGGTGGCTCGATGGTTTGGGCCGGCGGCGATTATCTCTACGTTTTGAAGGGCGGCGATGGAAACGGCGATAATGAGGCGGAAAATTTCTGGCGTTACAGCATCAGCTCGGGCTCGTGGGAGGTGCTGGCTGGGGTCCCGCTTGGGCCGTCGAGGAACAACGGCACGAGGCTAGGTTATGCTGGCGAGAACGTGTATTACTGGCACGCCAATTCGACTGGGTTCTGGGCATACGCGCCGCCGAGGTATAAGAGGGGCGGTTATTTTACATCGAGTGTTTTTGATGCTGGTGTGAACTCCACTTGGCAACGGATGAGCTTTGAGTTTGGTGCAAGTAACGGGGCGACGCTTCGGGTTTGGACACGGTCTAGTTCAGACAACGTGAAGTGGTCGGATTGGGTGGAAAATCAAAGCGGGGACTTACTGCTGTGGGAGAACCGCTACCTCCAGTACCGCGTGGAGTTCTCGACCGCCGATGAATATACAACACCCATACTGCACGAGATGCGCATCGCCTATGTTAAGAAAATTTGGAGGGCTGGCACTTTCACGAGCCAGCCCCTCGAGCTCGGCCACGTTGAGAACTGGGGCGAGCTGAGCTGGGAGGCGACGCTACCGGAGAACGCCTCGATATCGTTCGCCACCCGAAGCTCGGCGGATGGCTCGACTTGGTCGGAGTGGGCCGATCTTGACTCGAACGCGATTCAAAGTCCGACCAACGGCCGACAGTTCCTGCAGGTCCGGGCAATTCTGATGGGCTTGGGCGCGACAACCCCAACCTTGCGGAGCTACAGCGTCTCCTACACCCCCGATTTAACGCCGCCGGTTCAACTGATTTGGCAAGTGGCGCTGGTCGTAGCGGCTGGCGCGGCTGGAGTTGCGGTGGCTGGCGTGGTTCGGGCACTCTCAAAGGGGGCTCGTAACGCCTAAGGGGACAGAGATAACGCTCGGATTAAGGTGCAAGGCGCAGACAGGACGAAAGCAATCTGGGGCTTTACACGTCAATCGTCGATTGTGGTATTAACGTTCAACGTAGTAATTGGGGGTATTTAAAGCTTTTTCTTCAAAGTTGGGGAATTTTTAAGGCTAGAAACGCTTAAATAGGGGGTCATAAAGAGTTCAGCCGAATAAAAAAGGAGTTGAATAAGTGAAAGGCAAACTAGCATTAGCAATTGCAGCCTTAATGGTAACTTCAATGGCACTTTCGATATCGACAACTACCGTTACAGCTGGTGTGGGTGATAGCATGTCGCCCACATACGCAAGAGCGAACACTAGGGTCATGTTTACTGTTACCGTAACGAACGACTCGGCGACCGATAGCATCGACAACATTCGGATTATCTCTTCGGATGCTGGCTTCATTCAAGCGATCGGCGGTGCGGAAAATGCTGAGAACCTGAAGCTCGCGGCGGACAACATGGAGAATGCGGTTGCATTCTTGAGTCAAGCAGGTGAGAACCTGAAGCTCGCGGGTGACAACAAGGCAGCAGCTGGCCAAGCACTGATAGATGCGGCGGCTGAGCTTGTTACTGCCACAAATAAATTCGTATTACTGGGATGGGATAACATACCAAGTCTAGTCGATCAGGCAGCTACTTATCTAGATTACGCTGCTACTGACATGGCAGCGGCATCTGAGAACTTCACGAACATAGCTGCCAACCTGGAAAATGCGTGGTATTATCTAAATCTGGCGGGCGGCAACGACAAAGGCGGGAGCCTAGAGAACCTAGACAACTACAATTTAAACGCGGCTGAAAACTTCGACAATGCAGCAGCTTGGTTGGACAATGTAGGTGGTGCTCTAGAGAATGGATCTTTGCGGAACGCAGGTGACAACCTAGTGATAGCAGGTATCTACTTGGAGAACGCAGGCAAAACAGGTGGTTTAGCGGATAATAACACGGCGTTGGGCACAGCTATAGAAACGGCAGGTTTGAAACTCCAACTTGCAGGAAACAACCTGATAGATGCAGCTGACTACGAAAACAATGCGGGTCTCAACCTCGTATCCGTTAAAGACTACTTGCTGAGTTCTGGTAGCTTAATCAGATTAGCCAATCCCAACCTTGACGCAGCTGGTGACAATCTAGAGAATGCAGCCCTTCAGATAGGTTATGCAGCCGATAACATGGAGGACATAGATGATAACATTCTCAAAGCCGGTGAAAACCTATCCGTGGCGGCTACATACTTGTCTAATGCAGCTACTCAACTCGGTGCTGCTTTAGGCGGTGACGAGCTGGGCGATGCCATGGATCATGAGAACACTGCAGCTGATAGCTTGAACGTTGAAACTGTGGATTTGGGCACAGCAGGTCAAGAGCTAGTAAATGCAGCTGACGACCTCAGTGCGGCTGCCACCACGCTCTTGGCAACAGCGAATTCTCTAACGCCAGTTACTTGGACTATGACTGCCGGATCAGGCTATGTGCAGTTCAACTCAATTGACGATAACACCATAGCGGCTGGCGGCAATGAGACCTTCGTCTTCCTCTGGACGACTCCAAGCGATGACGAATACACGATGACCATAGCCAGCAACAAGGTAGACGGCGGGGACGCGAACTGGATAGTACAAGACACCATAACGGTAACTATCGACGGCACATATCCAACTTTGACGATAGAGGTCACGCAGACAGGTGTAGTAGACAAGAATGACGATGCTGTTATCAACGTGGTGGGCACTGCCCTTAACAATGCGCAAGCGACGATTACAATAACCGCGAGCGAGACGCTTCAGTCCATCGGCACCGTGACCGTGGAGAACTCAGGCGGTAGTAAGGATAACTTTGTGCCACCTATTACGCTGACTACGACCGATAATATTGTCTACACTGGTACCTTCACCGTAGGATCTTGGGACGACAACGTGCCAGTGGTGAAGGTAGCAAGCGCCACGGACCTAGCGGGTCTCGAGAACACAGCTGGCATGGAAGGCGCATTCACCGTCGACACACGAGCACCAGTCTTTGTGGACAACGGCTTGTCAACTCTTGTCGCGGGCATGATCGCGACGAATGTTACACAGGCCGGAACCGGTACGACATTTGCTTACGTGGACAACAAGACCGCCCAATCTATCACTATACGTGTGGCGGACAACGTTAGCGACGTGGACAATGGCGCGTATGTGATTAACGTTACAGTCAACACCACCTCGGCGACTAGGAGCGCAGTGGTGGAGAACCTCTGGAGCGTGGACCCGTTAACGTTGAACGAGGGTCTGACCTCCGTGTTGACAGTAACGGCGACCGACCGCACGGGCAATACGGTGAGCGACAACGTTGAGAATATCTTCATCGACACAGTGGTGCCATCGGTCAGTTTTAGCACCATTGCCGGCAAAACTTGGGAGGAGAACGCAGAACTCATTAACGATTCCACCCCGACCATAGTGCTATCGATAACCGACGCGGGCTTGGGAGTAGCGTATGAGAATCTCCGCGTCGTTTTGGACGACAACGACAATATCGATGGTCTCCCAATCTGGGGCGATAACCTCGACAACGCTAGTCCGTACGTGTGGAGCGTGACTACAGGCGCGACCTTTGAGAACATCGTCATCTACGAAAACGGCGAATCGTTATCCGACGGTACCTACTGGATAGGTGTGGTCGCGAGCGACAACATCGCGCACGACGGTGTAGAGAAGGTGGTTCTCTACCGCTCGTTCACGGTTGACGCCACGGCACCATCCGTTCCAACACCAGTAACAGGAGAGAACCCGCTCGCTAGCACGACTGTGATTAACCCGCTTGTACAGAAGTCAACAACGCTTACCTTGGTTGGTACCAGCGCAGAAGTTGAGGCGACCGTCAAGGTCTACCTAAACGATGCAACGACGGCGGCAGCTACGTCAACTGTTGATTCCGCGGGAAGGTGGACAGTTGGCATCCCGCTGACGGCTGGGCAAGTCACCAAGGTGGACGTTACATTGACTGATATTGCAGGCAACGAAGGGGCTAGATATCTCTACGGCTACGCAATGGCGGATGGTAATGCTCCGGAGGTGACTCTGGCCACGCCGCCTGAGACGACGGACAAGAGTAGCATCACCATCAGCGGAACAGTGACCAAGGATTTATGGGAGGACTGGTCCGATATTACACTGACGGTACAGATCGGAACTGGAAGAGTAGTCGTGCCGTGTATTGGAGGTACCTACAACTACAGCTTGGCGCTCTCAGAGGGCCCGAACACCATAGTCGTACAGGCAACCGATAGTATCGGCAATGCGAGTTCTGCAGCAACTGCAGTGGTCGAACGAGTAGTTACTCCATGGGCAATCTACGCGATTATCTTGGTGATAGTCGCGCTGATATTGGCTGCTATTGCAATATTTGGTGGATCGATATTTAGAAAGAAGTAAGGGGAAAACGCCAATCAATCCCCTTACTTTTTTGCATTTTTTCTCTACTAGCGAGAGCCTTCTTAACCATAGCCGAAGCAGCTAAGACGAAAAGTAGCCCTAACACTTTTGGCGCAGGTAAAGGTTGTTTCCTTTTGTGTCAACAGCCACCACGAGCGGCCCAAAATCTCGAACCCTGAGCACCCAGAGAGCCTCCGCGTCCCCGAGGTCGTGCCAGAGCACCCGTTCGATTTTTTCTATCGATTGGGCAGCGAGCACGGCAGCGCCGCCGGTGAAAGCCAGGTAGATGCAGCCGCGCCGAGCCAGTTCCACAGCAATCTCTCCACCGAGGCCACCCTTACCCACTAGCGCCCTCACGCCGGTTCGCCTGATGAATTCGGCCTGCATTCGGTCGAGGCGGGCGCTCGTCGTTGGTCCGGCTGAAACTATTTTTTTGCCGCGAGGAGTTTTTTTGGCGAGGGGTCCGCAATGGTAGACCACACCGCCGCGCATATCGATTGGCAATCTTTTCCGGGAGCGGAGGAAATCTAGAACCCGAGCGTACGACTTGTCTCTTGCAGTGAATATAGTTCCGCTTACGCTCACTAGGTCTCCGACTCTGAGCTTTGTCACTTCCCGCCCAGTCAACGGCGGCCTCAATTTGATGAGTGTCACTAAGGAGCCTCCACTCGCAGGTTATCTCCAACCAATCGCGCAGATGCTCGGCGTGCCGCCCAGCATTGGAAGTTGATGGCAACCGGTAAACTCGCGGTGTGGCACGCTGCTTTGGCCGCGCGAACTCCTAATACGGTGGTTCGTCCGCCCAGGCCTATCGGACCTATGCCGAGTTTGTTCGCCTCGTTCGTTAGCTCTCGCTCCATGTGCGCGAGTTTTTTGTCGGGGTTCTTCGCGCTGAGGGGACGGAGCAAGACTTTCTTCGCGAGCAGGCAAGCAGTATCCGCTGAACCTCCGATACCCACGCCCACGATGACCGGCGGGCAGAGTTGTCCTCCAGCTTCCGCGAGAGTCAATAGCACAGCCCTTTTGATGGCAATTTTTTCATCAATCGGCTTGAGCATGAACAACCTGCTCCAGTTCTCCGCACCAGCGCCTTTGATCAGCAGGTCGATTGAGAGTTTTTTCCCCGGCACGAGTTCAAGGTGAACAGACGGTTGTCCCATGCCGAGGTTGGTGTTGGTGTTTTTGCGCGTGAGCGGGTCTACGACGTTTGCGCGCAGCGGCACCTCTCGAGTGGCTTGAGCGACGGCTTTGTAGATGGATTTATTCAGGTCGAAATCCAGCTTGAGTTCTGAGCCCAGCTGAATGAAAAAGGTGAAAGTACCTGTGTCTTGGCAGATGGGCGCTCCCAGATTTTTCGCCAGCTTGAGATTTTTCAGCATGCAGTCGAGTTGCAGCTTGGCGATGCGGTTTCGCTCGCGGACTCTGCTCCGTTTGAGAGCACTCACGACATCTTCGGACAAAGTTATTTCGGCATGGCGAAGCATTTCAACAATAGCGGCTCGAAATTTGGCTTCGGCCAGCATGCAATCGAATGTTGATAAGATAAGCAACGTTAAAACTTCTTCGCAGAAAGGTTGGGATGTGAGTTCATGCGCTTGGTCGATCGAAATACCGGTAAAATCTTGGCTAGCGAGGTTGAGTTAGCGGACACATTTTGGAGGCGTTTTCGAGGGCTGATGTTAAGGCGCAAGTTTCAGCGGGGTAGGGCGCTGTTGTTCAAGTTTTCCAAGCCCGGTCGCTACGCCGTGCACATGTGGTTCGTATGGTTTCCCATCGACTTGGTCTATCTTGATTCGAGTTTCAGAGTTGTCGAGCTTCGCGCAGGTCTCAAATCTTGGCGATTTTACAGACCCAAGGCAGTTGTTAATTATCTCGTCGAGGCTCCTGTTGGGACTATTTCTCATGCAGGTGTAAAGGTTGGTCACAAAATTTCGTTTGAGGGAAAAAGTTTTAACCCACTAGAATAAGGAAAGATTGGCTGAGGTTGGTGGGGGACAGAGTTGAGCAGGTGAATGTCCCAAAAGCACTAGCCGAGGCGGCTGCGCATCTTGCTTTAGAAGTTAAGGCAGATGCAATTCTAGCTTTAACTGAAACTGGTAAAAATTGCGGTCCTCTTTTCAAGAAGAACCTGCTTGGCACCCATGGGAAGGATATAAAAGTGGTTCTCGCCACGCCCAGCCACGAAACTTACGAGAGATTCGGCAAAAGCGCCCACGTAAGACTGATCAAGCTGACGGCACGGGCGCAGGGGAGATTTGGCCAAGTCCACCATGCAATGGCGTGCGGGTTGCAGGAAGGAATATTCTCTCCAGGGGAGCGTTTGGTTTGTTTGGCGGGGGATGGTTTCGCCGATAGCACCGATGCCCTTTTGGTTTTGCACGTTTCCGGATATGAGCCGGTGATTGAAACGGTGGAATCGGACCCCGTTCTGGCCTCGGCCGCTGAGATATCGCTCAAGCTCGGAAGAGGAGTTTTGGACGGAAGGTCCGTTGGCGCGGCGTTCATAATCGGGGACATCAAAGCGGTCTTGAGGCTATCGCACCAACTCATGATTAACCCGTTCAAGAGTTACTTGGTAAATATCACCGATAGAGAACAATGGGGGATTATCCAGAAATACGCTACTTTTGATGGGGCTTTCATCGTGGGGGACGATGGGCGCGTCATCTCTGCGGAGCGCTACCTCAACGCAGATGTCAAAGTTGAAATTCCACGTGGTCTGGGCACACGGCACTTGGCGGTAGCAGCAATGACCGCGGCAACCAAAGCAAGAGGGGTAACGGTCTCTGGGGAAGACGGGATGGTAAGAATTTTTAAAAACGGCAAAATCATAACGAAAATAGACCCGCGGAGCGGCATTTTCGAGTACCTGCGCGAGGCGCGGGACCAATCGGGTGTTAAGAGTTTTAGGTCGAAGGACTAAGATAGTTCAGGGTCGGGATGCGTTACACGATTTTAGCCGAGGCTTTTGAAAAGTTAGAACACACCCCATCTTATTTGGAAAAAAATTCGCTCATAGTGGACTTACTGAAACGCACGCCCGCCGAGGAGATGGAGCGAGTTGTCTTGCTGTTACTCGGCAAGCCTTGGCCAGCCTACGTTTCTAAGGAGACCGGTGTCGGGCTGCAACAGCTCAAGAAGGCGGTCGCGCAGGCTTCCGGCTACTCACCCCCAGATGTCGACAAGCTTATGGGGCAGGTTGGAGATCTCGGCGAAGTGGCGAGGCAGCTCTTGGGTAAGAAAAAGCAGGTGACTCTTTTCACCGAGCAGCTGACAGTGAAAAAGGTCTTCGGTAATATCAAACAGTTGCCTGAAATCACTGGCGAGGGCTCGATTGACCGAAAGATAGCTTCGATTGCCGAACTCTTGACAAGCTCCACCCCGCTCGAGGCCAAGTTCATCGTCCGCAGCGTGATTGGCGACCTCAGAATAGGCGTGGCCGAGGGAAGGTTGCGTGATGCGATAGCGAGCGCGTTCAATGTTTTGCCAGAGGTGGTCGAACACGCGTACATGCTTACGACGGACTACTCGATCGTCGCGAAGGCTGTTGCCAAGGGCGGGGAAAATGGTCTCGAGAAGCTCGGGGTCGTGATAGGACATCCCGTGAACCCCATGCTGGCGCAGCGAGCTGAAACGATTGATGAGATTCTCAAGCGGATGAAGGGAAAAGCAGCCTTTGAAATAAAACTCGATGGTATCAGAGTCCAAGTCCACAAGAATGGCGACGAGGTTTCGCTCTTCACGAGGCGGATGGAGGATTACACAGGCATGTTTCCAGACCTCGTTGACCCTTTACGCCAAGCGTTGAAGCCGAAGCGAGCGATAGTCGACGGAGAGCTGGTGGCGATTGACAAACGTACGGGGAAGCCCATGCCGTTTCAGGAGGTGCTCAAGAGGCGCCGAAAGTACGAGATAAAGCAGACGATCGAACAAATCCCGGTTGAGCTGCATCTGTTCGACGTACTGGTGTCGAATGATAATATCATGCTCGATGATTCATACCTCGAACGGAGAAAAATGCTTGAAAAGATAGTCAAGCCGATAAAAGGAAAGGTGATGGTTGTTGAACAGCGAGTTCTCAGCAAGTCAAATGAGATAAAAGAGTTCATGGACTGGGCGATTAGGATAGGCCACGAGGGGCTGCTCGCGAAGGATCTAGAGGCGAGCTACCGCGCGGGGCGGAGGGAGTTTGTGTGGCTCAAGCTCAAGCCCATGCTGGAGACCCTCGATCTCGTTGTTGTTGGAGGGCTCTTCGGCAGGGGAAAGCGCGCAGGATTCTTCGGCAGTTATGTGCTCGCAGCGCGCGATGAGAAGAGCGGGAAATTTAAGACTGTGACGAAATGCGGGAGTGGTTACACCGATGAAGATTTGAAAGAGCTTACGAAGTTGTTCAAGAAAATTCAGCTCAAGAAGCCGCATGAAGATGTCGAGATAGAAATAGATTGCGATGCGTACTTTGAGCCCAAGATAGTTTTCGAAATGGTGCATGAAGAAATACAAAAGTCACCTGAATTAAAGCATACTTCAACCTTTGCCCTCCGCTTTCCCCGTTACATAAGAATCAGAGAAGACAGAAGGGCGGAAGAGGTCAACACAATCAAAGACCTTGCTGAGATGTATGAAAGACAGCAGAAAAGGAAGGCAAAAACTTAGGTCAGCTTAGCTGGCTGATTATACTATTCTCAAAAATCTGTAAAAACTCCGGGATTTTATTTTCCTCCACCTGTGCACCGCAGGCAACCGCGTGTCCGCCACCCTCGCCCCCAACGGCTGCGGCAGCATCTCGGATTGCTCGTGCGAGATCTAGTCCCTTCAGGAAAAGCAGCTTGGAGCACCGCGCCGAGATTTTCGCGGCGTCCTGAACTCGGACGATGCCGACGATGGGCTTATACTGGTCACAGAGCTTGGTGCCAAGGATTAAATTCGCCACGGTGCCGACGAAAGTCTCCTTGAGTGCACCTGTTGCGTCGAAATATTGAAGGTAATCTTTGGGCCCTCGCTCGAGTCCACGTTGTTCGATGAAGTCCATGCCTTTCGCTATGCTCCGTCTGTGGTACCGAAGCAAGTTCAACATCGCGCGGTGGTAAGTCCTGCGGTCACCTTTGGCGACCTCTAAACCTATCAGCGGTTGCTCGTGGCGCGCGGTCGAGTTTATGCAAGTTGCGAACCCATCGGCATCGCGGAGTATCGAGCGGTTGTCTTCTTTCAACATCGTGTGAGCCTCGCCGATTATCAACCCCGGGACATATTGCACGAGTTCCTTAGGCACGTTTGTATATGCCCGCGTAATCAGCTCGGTTGCCAGTCGACGTTTTTCAGCATCGGTGAGGTCAACTGGCCGGCGCCATCCACCATCCCTCTTGAGCGGGATGTCGAGGTCCTTGAGCAAGCTAATGCAACCGGGGGTCGAATTGCTGACTCCGGGAATTGGGGGGTCTGTTAATGATTCGAGTGCCTTGAAAATTGGACGGGTATGGCGTCCGTAAAGCATCAAATCGGTCTTTTGCTCCAAGACTTTTGAATCGGTGCCGTCCTTGGCGATTTGTCGATTGTAGCCGAGTAACTTTCCCCAAGCATTTTGAATGTCACCGATGGCGCCCACGATTGCGAGCGCCGAGAGGTCTTGATTGGCTTGATTTAATTCTCGAGTGATTAGGTAGGCCATCCCTGCTCCGCTGATTTCCTGCGCGCCGTCCAAGCCGTGTTGGTGGGCGTTGAGGTGAACGAGTTTTGGCCAGCCATCCGCCCGCTCCGGCTCGTGGTGGTCGGCGATGATGACATCATGCCCGGAAAAGCCTTTACGGACATTTTGAAGCTGCGAGCTCCCGAGATCGGTGAATATGGTCAGGTCGGCAGGGTCTAGTTCCTTGACGACTTCTTGGTAGAGCATGCGGACAAATCTCGTATGATGCTTGATATCGCCTCGATCGAGAGCTTTTGAAATTATCGCGGCCGCGCACACCCCATCAGCGTCCATGTGTGAGATGATTTCGATAGAATCGTTTCGGTGTTTTTTGATCAGCTCTGCGGCTTTTCGAGCGACGGTAAGCATGAAATCACCATCAGTCTGTGCACGACTTTATAAGTTAAAGTGTAAGAAATCAGCGGGTGAAAGGTTGAATATCCACCAGGGATACATAGGGGAGTTGTCGCTTAACATTTTGGCGATTGATTTTAAATCGTTCATGATAGGAGGGTTCAATCCATTGTTGGCGTGGGGCGGTTCAGGATTGGGAGCGGTATTGCTGATTCACGATACTTTGTGCCATCTCAATAACAGGAAAAAGTGGTGGGGTTATGCGAACGATTGAGCTTCGAGGCAAAAGCGTCGTACTAATCGATCAAACGAGGTTGCCTCAAGAGTTGAGATTGGTCAGATGCAGGAGCGCCGAGGAAGTAGCTAGGGCGATTGAGCGCATGCAGGTAAGGGGGGCGCCAGTACTCGCCGCGGCGGTAGCGATGGCGCTTGCGGTCACCGCGTTGCGAAGTAAGGCCAGAGAGCGAACTCAGATGCTACGCGAGCTGGAGACAGTGGCCGATAGGATGAAACGGACCCGCCCGACTGGAGCCAACTTGTTCGTAGGCTTGGAGCTCGTACTCCATGCAGCTCGTTCAGCACGTGATGTGAGGGAAATTCGCGCTGCAGTTGTGCGGGAAGCGAAACGCATCGCCGACGAAGATGTCGAGGTAAACCACAAGATGGGAAAAAATGGAGCTAGATTAATCAAGAATGGAGAAGTTGTGCTCACGCACTGCAATGCTGGCGCGCTCGCGACTGTGGATTACGGTACAGCTCTGGGTGTGGTTCGTGCTGCGTGGCGCCAAAGAAAGCGCATTACAGTCATAGCGACCGAAACCCGCCCCTTTTTACAGGGCGCGCGGCTGACGGCTTGGGAGCTGAAGCGCGAGGGCATCCCGGTCACGGTGATTACTGACAATATGGTTGGATATTGTTTTTCCAAAAAAATGGTTGATTTGGTGCTGGTCGGTGCAGATCGAATAGCTGCGAACGGTGATGTCGCGAACAAAATAGGCACTTATTCTATAGCGGTGCTCGCTAAGGAGCATCGCGTGCCTTTTTACGTTGTTGCCCCAACCAGCACGATTGATTTGAGCTTGCGAAGCGGCAGGGAAATCCCGATTGAGCAACGCGATGTGAATGAAATTATTTCCATTGCGGGGAAGCGGGTTGTGCCTAGAGGCGTTAAGGTGTTCAACCCCGCGTTCGATGTCACGCCGGCACGCTTGATAAAGGCAATCGTGACCGAGCGAGGTATAGTGAAGCCGAGCGAGCTAAAGTCTTTATTCGCACACTAAGCTGCTTCTACTCGTTTGACTTCTGGTATCTCTCGCTTAAGCGTCCGTTCAATGCCAAGCGCCAGCGTCATCGTGGACATTGGGCAGCCAGCGCACGCGCCGACCAGTTTTACCTTGACCACACCATCGCTTGTGACATCGACGAGTTCGACGTCTCCGCCGTCAGCTTGAAGGGCAGGTTTAATCTTGGCTAGAGCCTTCTCGACTTTTTCACGTGTTTCCATTTAATTCACCAAATTCACATTAATTATTATAGCAGCATTGTTTTTTTAAGTTTTGGGATTTCCTCATTTTAAAGATAACAAATCAAGCGCCGAATTTCTTCAACCAGTTGCAATACCCAAAAAGTATGGGAGCTACTTGACCACTTATTCGCCCCAAACCGCCTTTAAGGACACTCCTCTCATTGAATTCTTTTACTTCGTCCGGCATAACGTTTGGTCCTGCGAAGAGTATAGGGACTGGGTCAGAGGTGTGGTCACCATAGGCGATAGGCGTCGTGTGGTCGCCAGTAAATGCTACGTGAGTTTCGTCCCAGTTTAGATTGTTTAAGAAGTATCCCATGACTTCATCTATTTTTTCGATGAAGGCGATTTTGCCCTCGGCGTCGTGGTCGTGAGCGCAAGAGTCCGTTCCTTTCATATGGACAAATGCAAAGTCCGTGTCCTTGTTCAGCTCCTCCACGGCTAGCTTGGCCTTGTTTAAAATAGGGGAGTCAGCCCCGCCTGTGGTTCCCTCAGCCCTTTTAGTCCGCAGTCCTATGGCTCTGGCTATCCCGATGTAGAGCGCTCCGGCTGCGATTGCTACCCCGTTTATTCCGTAGAGTTCTTTTATCGAGGGCAGGTCAATTTTTATCGCCGCCCCACGGGGGAGGAGTATGTTTGCAGGTGGTTTTCCTTCTTTCTCCCGTTTTTTGTTCAGTGGAAGGTCTTTCAGGATTTCGTAGGACTGCTCTACTATTTCATTAACGATTTCTGCGGTTTTTTGTGCCGCCTCTTCCTCAGTTTCTGGCTTAGCCTTTGGCACTTTAACCCCAGTTTTATGAGGGTCAGCGTCGGTAATGCGGCTGGAAAGTCTTGGTCCTCGGAGAACCAGCGCTCCTCTATGCTCGGTGCTGGCTTTGAAAAAAACTTTCGTGTCTGGTTGGGAGGGCTTTAGGCTTTGGAGAGCTTTTTCGAGTTCGTTTTGTCCGCTCAAAATTCGACCAGCTCTCCTATCTTGAACAACGAAATTTTCATCCACGGTTGCAAAGTTGGTTCGGAAGCTAACGTCTCCCCCTTTCACGTCCATCCCGATTCCCAGTGCTTCGAAAACTCCTCGACCGGTGTACACTTTTTCGGGATCATATCCGAAGATGGACAAATGGGAAGTGTCGCTGCCTGGCCTGACTCCGGGTTTGATAGGGTCTAACAATCCTGTGAGTCCTCTCAGGGCGAGCTCGTCTATATTCGGAGTATTGGCGGCTTCCAAGCAGGTTTTTCCTTTATGGTCTGTTGGCCTTCCTGCGAGCCCGTCTGCGATTATCATCAGTGCTTTCAACTTCGGTCCCGTATCAATCGGATGTTTTAGATTAGAAAAAGCTTACGGAGGTTGAGACTCTTCATTTATCGCTGGTCACTTCGGTTTTTCAAGTCACATTGAATGTTGTATGAAAGAGTACAAATGTTGGGGGGACATAAATTATTTGGGCCCGTGGTCTAGCCTGGATAAGACATCTGGCTTCGGACTTTGCGGAGGGAGAAACCAGAAAATCGAGGGTTCGAATCCCTCCGGGCCCGCTACTTGTGCAAATACCATTGGACGACCAAGATTGTTAACCCCATTCTTAACAGTAGTTTCCTTCCGGAGGTGGATTTAGATATAAAAACTTTAATAGTGTTCTCTCAAAACTACATCAAACGGAGTAGCGACGGGCCCTGGCCAAGATTGTCATATGATCGAGACGTAACCGGTGGTGGGTACCTAAATGGAATATCTAAAGCGGGACACAAAATTGATGTGCGAGTGTTCTTTTCAATGGCAGGAAAAACTGGACTTCGAATTAGAACGGCGGTATAAAGTTAGAGGGACAGATGGGTTAGTTGCTAATGCCATCGTGACGTGTCCGAATTGCGGGTACGAAGGGCTCGCAAGGGGAATAATACCGGCGAACTCCTCTCCGCTCACGTTTTACTTAAAGCGAGAGTTCTCCCTTTACTATCCGCGAGGTGGATGGAAACATCAATCTGATTTAGAAGAGGTAGAAGGGAAAGAGAATTTTAATCCGGCGAATCTTGAAATACCTTCGCTGAGCGTTCACCTCTATGAAGATCCATTAATCGAAAATCTGGACCTAAAAGAAATAGCCTATTACCTTGAACAAAAATTAGGGAGCATCTCAGTAGATATAAGGAGACCATTTTTTACAGAGACTTCTGCGCCGCATACGAAAGATCTTGCTGAGGAGTTAGCTAACGCCAGAGTTCAAGATTTTTACAATCCCGCTGTTGAACTTGGGCCCATTGCTGCGGAAGTCGAAACTGAGCGGAACTGGCTACGTAATGTAAATATGAAGACGCAGGTGTTCTACGACGGTTTCAAACTCCTAGCCGCGGCTCGTGAATTACTGGAGGAAGATGAATCTACCCTTCAACATATTCACCTTATTTTTACACATCGCATTTTCGGAACTTGGGATGAAAAAGACAGAAGGTATCACGCTCGTCTAAGTGTTTGTGGCTTACCCAACCTGATATCATCCACCGGGATAGTAGAGGCCCCGGCTAAGCCGAGAAATTTTTATAGCTCAAAACGAAAATCCGTGGAAAGTAAGGAGTTAAAAGAGCGGTTCATGGAGGCATTTGTTGATTACGACGATCAGCGATTAACAGAGGTCATGAAGGGGTACGCAATACAAGCAATTCTCTACCATCTTACTTTAAGGCCTTTCTGTACCGATGATCAATGCCGTCTCTTTAATGCGCACTGGCAAGAGGAAATCATTAAGACCCAATTAGAAAAACCGGAGTTCTGTGCTTACCACCAGAAAGTGTTGGATGGCTGGAGAAAGAAATTCTCTAGTTAAAATCAATGATTGTTAGATGGCTTTGCTCCTTTTCGATTCTGCCCCTAGAAAATTTGAACCTACCCAAGCCCGCTATAATCGATAAGCACGCCCACGACGACCGGTGAGCAGAGTTGTTCTAGTACCGGTACCCATTGTGAGCAGCTATCTAGTCATCGCTCTCTTGAAGACCGGTATTGCAATCATTATCATTACGGTTCCGAATCCTATCAACACCGCTAGCTCAGTAGCTATAGCCGGTATCCCAGCCCCAAGAGTCATAACCTTTCTCAAAGCGGTTGTTGCGTACGTTAATGGAAGCACCTTCGAAATGCCCTGCATGAACCAAGGCATCTGTTCTATTGGAAAGAATACCCCGCTCAAGAACATCATGGGGAACATTATCGTCATCATCATCATGGACGCCGTTTCCTCGTTTTTCGCGAATGATGTAATCACAATGCCCAAGCCCACAAAGCTGAATACCCCTAGCAACAACAGGGCGAAAATCAGTGCAATGTTTCCGTAGATAGTAACGCCGAAGAGAAACACTGCCAACACGAGTATTACGATTCCTTGTATAATCCCTCTAACCATCTGGGCGATCGTTTTTCCAAGCAGTATTGACAATCTATTGACCGGCGCTGCCATCATACCGTCTAGAGTACCCACCTCTTTTTCATGGGAGATAGCGCGGGGCAGTGCCGTCATCAGGGACATCATTACCACCATCGCTATTATCCCCGGTGCCACAAACTGGAAATAGTTCGGGCTCCCCGACACAATTCCACTTGTCTCGACATTATACGGTCTTATCAGCGCTAATGCGGTATCTGCGCCGAGGGATGGATTAAGTTGTTGGACGTTTTGTTGGGCCAGCCAGATACCCATCTGGTCGATTGTCTGTGTCAAAACACTTTGCATCATCTGGGAAATTTGGGGGTTTGATTGGTCCGTGATTATTGTTACGGTCGCCTGTTTACCCATCATCAAATTTTCTGAAAAATTTTCTGGTATGATTATGCCGCCGTGAATGTCACCATTTTGAATTTTGGTTTTTATGTCGTCGAAACTGGTAGCACTAGTGAGTTCCATCATGCCAGTTTGGTTATTTATCGCCTCTAACTGCGATACAAACATATGGCTTGCAGAGTTATCATTATCGTACCCCGCATCTAAGTTTGCTAATCCAACCGGCAAGTTATTGATTGAGCCGCTGCTTGGAAATATGTAACCGACCATCAACATCATGAGGAGCGGCATCAGAACTAACATCACCAACAACATTTTAACCCTAGTAAGTTCTAACAAGTCTTTCCAAGCGATCCACAGACTATGCGAAAGCGTCCTCTTTATCCCCATGATATCACCTTATCCTCGGCTTTGTCCCCCTACCATGTCTGAATCCAGTCTCCACTTTCTCGGATACCTGTTCTCTCACCTCATGTCCAGTGAGGTGCAAAAATACATCTTCAAGCGTGGGTTCAAGATTGTTTATCGATATTATTTTTCCTTTATTTGCCCGTATTGCGTCAACTATATCATCAAATGATTCATCTCCCTTGGCGCGGACTTTAACGCGCGTCTCGCTCTCCCTAATGACAGATTTAACAGACTCCAGCGATTTTATCAGCGATAGCAGTTGATTATTGAGATTGGAAATGTTTAATTCAAAGGTATTCCCGCCGTTAACCATCTTTTTTAAATTATGTGAGGTGTTGAGGTCGATTATCTTTCCATAGTCCATTATGCCGATTCGATTGCATAAAATGTCTGCTTCGACCATCATGTGCGTTGTGAGAATTATCGTTATCTTTCTCTCTTGGTTAATTTTGCGTATGAACTCACGGATCTCACTACTAGATTGCGGGTCCAAACCGAGAGTTGGCTCCATCCAAAAATAACACCTTGGGCATGTTGAGAAGTGCTCTGATTATGTTGATTCTCTGTTTCATGCCGGTCGAGTACGTTCCCACTTGCTTGTTTTGCCATTTCTCCATATGAACGAGTTCGAGCATTTCCTTAATCCTACTCCTTAGCAAATCATTTGGGATATCATACAATTTTCCGAAAAACTTTAGATTCTCCTTGGCAGTCAATCGGTCGTACATAATCATCTTTTCGGATACTAAACCAACGAGCTCTCTTACCTTGTTGTCATCTTTCACTATGTCATGGCCACCAATTGTAGCTGTGCCTTTCGTCGGCCTAGTTAGCGTGCAGAGCATCCTTATCGTCGTGCTTTTGCCCGCGCCGTTAGGCCCTAATAGGCCGAATATCTCGCCTTCCTTCACGTCAAAGGAAGCATGGTCAACTGCCGTAATTCCATTGAATTTTTTTGTTAAGTTTTTTACTTTAATCCTATTTTTTCCCATCAAATACACCTACAACAACTTTTTGCTCTATTGTTTTGGCGCTGGCTAACGTTTCAGCTATCTTTTATTTTTTTCGATTTGTTTCCTCAACCTTTCGAACTTTTCTTGCATATGTAGCAATGTTTCCGCTTTCGTTACTCCAAATCCTTCATCTCTCAGTCCGCCGATGAACATCAGCGTATCACCGGGCTTAATATTGGAATATTCCCTTAATTTGGCGGGTATCACTATCTGCCCTTTGTCCCCACGATGGCGGAACCGTAGAATCTGGGCCTAAATTCTCTTTTCTTCTTCATTTGGCCTCTCCTTAAACTTTTTCCACTTGTTATACATATCATACAAGTATAAAAAGTTTTCGACATGTGACATGTGGCACATATTGTTACCCATTCAGATTTCGAAAATAAAAAGTGTGGGGGAATTTCAGCCCCAGTTTACAGGTAAAAATTTAGTAGACGGGAAGGCAAAGAGTAATTCTAAACCGCTTTTAATCCTTTTGAGCCACCAAATCCTTTTTTCCCCAGAGATAAATCCATCCTAGCTTTCCCTCGATTTTGTAGTCTTTGAAGTTGGTCTTTGACATCATTTCTTCGATTTCTTGACTCGTATAGCTGGCGAGTAAAGAACCCTTTGGTTCATTGATCTTTCTTATTACATCCGCGCCAATCACTCTAAGAGCCACGTTCTGAGCGAACCACAAAAGCCAAAAGAATAGCTTTCGAGCGTCCCTCCTTAAATCGAGTATCAGCATCTGCCCGCCAGGTTTCAGGACACGATAAATTTCATTGAATGCGGAGTGAGGATCAGCCCAATGGTGAAGCGATAGGGTGCTTACTATGAAGTCTTGAGTGTCATCGCCGAAAGGCAAATGGTCAGTGGAGCCTAGTTTGAATTCAACCCTTCCGCTGAGACCCATTGAATCAAAATTGGCCATTGCTCTTTCCAACATCTCCTTTGAAATGTCTACACCTAGCAATTTGTATCTTGGTAATTTCTCAGCGATGGTTAGCAAAAGATACCCAGGTCCGCATCCAACATCCGTGAT
Source organism: Hadarchaeota archaeon (SeqCode) (assembly GCA_964514965.1). Classification (GTDB taxonomy): domain Archaea; phylum Hadarchaeota; class Hadarchaeia; order Hadarchaeales; family Hadarchaeaceae; genus DG-33. The sequence goes on from CAZETV010000001.1 coordinate 866,251, forward strand.
TGATCCTTTAACAGCATGTTTCTTCAGTTTCTTAACGAAATTTCGTCTAATCAACCCAAATTGTGGCATGCGACTTATGCGATCATACGCCTCCGCTGCCCGAGGGTCTTCTATTCCTTCGATGCTTGTCTTCCGCGGGGTCTTCAGCCGGAACGAGCCAAGAAGCATCGTCAGAAACAGAACCGAGCAAAAAGCAAAAATCAAGAGGTCAATTGGGCTCATGTTTGGTCAATTCAACTAATATGCCAGCTACTTTAAGATAATAGGATTTACAGACTCGTATTTTGCAATGCGTTTTCAATGTTTGAACGTTATGTGGGGAATGGATTTGAACCTCCGACCCCTTACAGAACTAGCCCCTCAAGCAAAAATCCTGCTCGAATCCTGCCTAGTTGCGAAAAATAGTTTTGGATATTTGAATGAGGGATTGAGCCTATCTGGGTCCGCCATTGAAAGAGAGGGATTTTTCAACCACAAGAATTAAAGAAGAGAACATCAAAAAGTTATTTTGGGGTATAATTGGCGAGGTCTAAAAAGCGTTTTACGACTGGTTTTCTTTCAGGTTTGGTAGCGGTAACATTCATAGTCGGCTTGTTTGCAGGGGGAACCCTAAGTTATTTGGTAACTTCACAGAGGATAAGTGACCTGGAAAATCAAGTCTCGACGCTCCAAGACCAAATTTCCGATCTTCAACCTTCAGAAAATATTGTCTACATATTTGGTGATAACACTTCACTTTCTGAGTTATACGACGAAACCAAAAACTCGATTGTGTTAATCGAGGGAGTTATCGCGCAAACTACGATATTCGGCACGCAGTACACGCAGGTTCAAGGGTCTGGGTTTGTAGACAATTACGAAGGACAAATGGTTATCGTTACAAACTTCCACGTAGTTGATGGTGCTACAGACATTATCGTGACTTTCAGGGATGGAAATACGTATCCAGCAACCGTACTAGGTTCGGACCCATATGCCGACTTAGCAGTACTTTCAACAAACGCTCCAGAGAATGAGTTGATGCCTCTTGAAATCGTTAGTTCATCAACCTTGAAAGTAGGCGACCCCGTGGTGGCGATTGGCAATCCATTTGGCCTTACGGGGTCTATGACTGCGGGGATAGTAAGTCAGCTTGGCCGGACGATAAGAGAATCGACGGTCAGCTTTTCAATCGCGGACATTATCCAAACTAGCGTGCAGATTAATCCCGGCAACTCTGGTGGACCGTTGATTAACTATCTCGGCCAAGTTGTTGGGATAACCACGGCCATAATATCCGATTCCCAAGGGCTTGGTTTTGCGGTCCCGTCTAACACAATACTGCGGGAAGTAGGGTCGTTAGTAAAAACGGAGTCTTACACCCAACATTCTTGGTTGGGCGTTACCGGGACGGATATGAACTATAGAATCGCTCAATTGATGAACACGGATTTCACTTACGGATGGCTGATTACCCAAGTGGTGAGTGGGGGGCCAGCTGATGAGGCGGGTTTGCACGGCGGCACAACACAAGGTCAAACCGTAGAAGGGACGGTAATAATCGGTGGGGATATTATAATAGCCATTGGAGGAACCAGCATTGTGAATGGAGACGCTCTCTTGACTTATCTCGAAGAGTACACTTTGCCGAACCAGACAGTCGAACTGACAATCGTGAGAAACAATCAGACAATGACCCTTCCGGTCGAGCTTGGAACGCGGCCTTCACCAAGTTGAAGTCCCGGAAAATAATCGTGGTTAGAATCTCGCCTAATCTGACTATTTAATTTTCTCGCACACACTAACTAACGGGCCGGTAGTCTAGCCTGGATAACGTTATAAGCGTACAGAGAGGACGTGAGCCTCCGGAGCTCGCGGCACGGGTTCGAATCCCGTCCGGCCCGCTTTTGTACTGTTAGACTAAAGAAGCGAACCCCATTTGTTTTTTACTTAATGAGTTGAGAAATTATTGAGATATTATGGGAAAAATAGCAATTGAAATTGTAGAACTCGTTCTTAGCATATTGGTTTGCCAGGTTGCAGGCTTTATAGGTTCAATCTTCACCGTTCCATCGATTCCGACTTGGTACAAAAGCCTGAAAAAGCCATCCTTTGCCCCGCCCAACAGGATTTTCGCCCCGGTTTGGATTACTCTTTACACCATCATGGGTATATCCCTTTATCTCATCCTGCGCGAAGGCTTGGGTAATCTGCAAGTGCAAGTAAGCATGGGAATTTTTGGCATCCAGCTAGTCTTGAATATCATTTGGTCATTTGTTTTCTTCGGTAAGAAGTCACTTCTCGGTGGGCTTATAGCAATTGCGGTTCTCTGGATTGCTATTTTGTTGACTATAATCAGTTTTCTTAGTGTTTCACAATTGGCCGGGCTGCTGTTAGTGCCTTACATTTTATGGTCGAGTTTCGCCGCGATTCTAAATTACTCAATACTGAAGTTAAATTGAGGTGTGACGTGGGCAAAAGGTATGAGTTCTACAGCAAGCCCTAAACTACGCAATTTTAGGTCGGAATCCCGTTCGCCCCCGCTTCATTTTGAGGGCTCGGAAGCTTCTTTTAATTTTTCGTTGTTCTAAGCAAAAAATAGGTGTGGGGGAGAGAACTTTTGTCATTCCTCCCCCTGATTAGCTTTTGATTAAGGTCGTTTCATCCGCAGCAGCACACTACCAATCCCAGAGCGCTGGCTCTAACACCTCGCTCTAATTTTTCGATTACCAAGTTGGGAACAGTCCTTATTTCCTCGGCCAAAGCAGCCTCAATTTGTGGTGTAGTCTTGATTTGAAGGACTTCCCCCAATGCTGGTTGCTTCGCTAACTTTGCCCTTTGCGTAAGTATCACCTCCTTTTTCGATACTGAATTTAATTTATTAATGTTTCATAAGAGCTTTTTGGCAGCCCGGCGGTTTCCCGAAGAAATTCCCGTCATTGTAATAAGCTCTCAGACGGCAAATCTTTAAAGTGCAGGTGCTTGATAAAGAGCAGCTTTTACATTCATTTAGATTTTGTAATTCTATAGAACCCCTAAAGAGTTTCCAGCTCTCGGATATCCAAATATCCTCAATGTTCTGTAGTCTTGCTGAGCCCATAGCAAATTTATCATCGTGAAAAGCGTACACACATGGAAAAACGATTCCATCGGATCTGATTGCCATCCTTGTGGTGCCGGCTGTGCAAAAGATTTTGGAGTTCCCTTCTGTAGTATCTAGGTCCTTATATTCCGGTACAGACGGGTCTAGGTAACCAACATAAATACTATCGCCGTATTCACTAGTGAGCTGTTTAGCCGTGTGGGAAATATTGATAATTTCAGACGGCCCCAGTAAAAGATCATCTTGGTGTTTTGCCCTTCCGAGAGGATCTAGGAGTATAAAATTGATAGATTTTGCACCCAGTTCAATTGCAGTTTCAACGAGGTCTTTCAACTGATGGATATTTTTATTGTGAACCGTCGTTGATATATGAAAACATGCCCCAGCTTGAGAAAGAAACTTTAGACCTTTAATTACTTTATCAAAACATTCCTGACCTCTCAGCATGTTATGTGTTTCGCTGTCAGCACCGTCTAGAGAAACAGTTGTTGAGAAATTGGGCGATGAGAGAATAACCGCAAGTGATTCATCGATTAAAGTGCCGTTTGTCAATAATTCTATTCTTATCCTCTTTGAAGTTAAGTATTGTATTATGGTCTTTGCCTTAGGGTACACTAAGGGTTCACCGCCTGAGATTATAACTCGGAATGTCTCCAAACTTTCAAACTGATCAAATATCTTAAACCATGAGTCAGCTTCTAGTTGGTTAGATATTTTCTGACCCGCATCATAGACGCAGTGTCGGCATTTTAGATTACAAGCGTTTGTAAAATGTACTTCAGCTTCATATGGTGTTGATGTGACTGGAACATCAGATTTGATAAAAGTTTGATGATGCTTGACGTGTGGTGAAAGAACTTTCTCAGATTTTGTTAAGATATTACTAGTAAGATCTTTTTTTAAAAGATTGATTATTTCTACAGCTTGTAGCTCGATGCCTTTCTCACGTAAATAATTACAAACTTGTTCAATCGTGAGAGAATTATTCTGCAACAATTTTAGTATTATGAAGAGTGTTCCACTGATTTTGTATTTGTCGCCGCTATCTATTTTAAAAGCCGAATAGTGTGTGTGGAAATTCGGGTCGCTTCTTACTATCCAACGATTGGACAAAGTGTAGCGTTCTCGGGGTGAGATGAAAAAGTCTTCTCCAGTCTCTACATCTTTGGGATGATTATTTCGCGTCATGTTACTCTTTATTCATGGCGAATGCGCGGCATATAAGTTTACAGAAATGTATTCGGTAAAAATCTCATTTTTCGCGCTGGGTTCAACCTACTATCCTTCTAATTATTTCTTTACTTTCCGTCGCTGCAGCACATGCTTGCTGAGCATAGCTTTTAGTTGGCGCAACATTCAGAGAGCGTAACCCGTTGCCCCTACCGCAAGCACGCTAACTCCGAGTTCGACTAAATTTATTCTTCAAAATAAGTTGTTTGCAAACTTTTAGTCCTAGTTGGCATGGCCGCGTTTAAAAACCAGTTTTACCCCTGCAAGAATGCACCTTGGAGGAAGGCGAGAAGACCGAACACTATCGCGACAAGAGTTATCTTTCTAAAAAGTGCAGTAGGGGGGCTTCTCTTCACTGTAAGAGTCGCGGCCGTGATGAGGAACAGGACATCGGCCACTCCAACGAGAGCGAGATAGACCATATTTCCATAGTAGGAGGTATCTTTCAGTAAAAAGAATGGAATGAGGCTCATGATAACGGCAATTATGTAAAAAACAGAGGCAACCCTATAGGCGTTTCGTTCGCCGATGTATATGGGAAACGACCGAACACCCTGCGCTCGGTCTCCGGCCATATCCATAACATCTTTCATTATCTCCCGCCCCACACCTGCAAAGAATGCAATAAATGTCAAAAGCCATATGATGGGTGGAAGGTTGGGGGAAACGGCGGCTGCGCCAAAGAGAAACGGTACCGCCATTATATATGCAATGTAAAAGTTACCGATGGGTTTTATCTTCTTAATTTTTACGTCATACGCTATCGCAAACAAAGCCGTTATCAGTGCGATGAGAAAGCACGGCAGATTGACGAGAAATGAAAAGATTATGCCGAGAGGGAACAGAAGGAAAAAGATGATGAGCGCGGTGTGTGGTTGGATATCCTCCCGAACTAGCGGTCTGTCTTTTCTCTTGTTCTTCTTATCAATCTCCAGATCAAAGTAATCATTTAGAGCAAAGGTGCTCGCCTCAAGAAACAATGCAGTGAGAAAAGAGAAAATTAGTTTGAATGTATCGGGGAGGGCGCCACGATTTGTGATGAGAGAACCGATTAGAATAGCGATAAGAATCATGACTCCATGTTCAAGCCGCATTAAATCCCAGAGCGCTTTAAGGCGTTTCATGCGGAAAAGTATCAGTATTTTTCGATAATAAGGTTTTGATTTTGAGAGGTTGGGATGAAGGATTAAAGTGAGAAGTAGAAATAAAAGTCGCATTTTGTTGCTGCTGAACCTAAACCTCTATTTTTCGACCCCGTCCGGTCCACTATCTACCTTTCCACGTACTTTTTCCAGCTCTGTCTTACGATCTGGACTCCAAGGACGATAAGAGAGATGCCCACAATGGTCAGAATTATCCCGTAAGCGGCTGTCCTCCAATCAACGGCGAGTTGGGTTCCGCTAGCCACGAGAATAATGATCCCGATGACTAAAATGCCAATATTAACGATTGGCTTACCGGGCCATACACGACTCCCCCCAGCAAAGACAAAAAGAGCGCCTGCCGCTAGGAGCCCTATCCCGACGATTAAAGTATTGGAAGTTCCTACGACATTCATCCCTTGGTTGATGAGAATAGCTCCAACAACGACCATAACTATCCCAATCAGCATGACCGCAAATTGTTTTGGCGGCTCAGGAACAGGGGGCGGGACGTATGCAACTTTAGCCGACATAGCTGGGGCGCTCCTTGTCGGGCTTAGGTGGTTTGACTAGGCCCGGAAGCGGAATTGGCGGGGGGATGTTGAGCGAGCGGGAGAGCACCGTGGCCTCGACTAGTGATATGTTCGTTATGCTTTGGAGAAGCGCAGGAGGCGGAGAGCGCTGAGTTTTGTAATCTTTTTGAATTTTTTCAAGCTCCTCTGGTTTTCCAGATAAAATTGCCTGTCCTTTCAAGCTTATCTGCGCTATCGATGGAGTGTAGCCGATCGTCACGACGAAGGGCGCCACCAGCTTTTCATCCTTGGGCTCGACGTTGACGATATTGACGTTGGTTGAGACGCGCATTCCGGATGGAACAGGGTTGTCCCGCTCCCAAAAGCGCTCTGCGGAGATATAGTTGATACTCACGCTTATTTGCAAGTTTGACCACCGCTTGATGTTCGATGGCTTTCCTATTAAACCCAGCATTCAATTGGAGCCTAAACCAAACCCCAGAGTTATAAAAAATATTCATCACGCACTTCGTATATTGGCCAGCGAGGCGCCAGAGTAAGCTTTTATTTTCGGACGGGCGATGTTAGCTCGTGGGGTCGTAGTGTAACTTGGCTAGCACGGCAGGCTCCAGTGGCAATTGTGGGTCTGCTGACGAAAGGATGATGACCCATTGGAGCTGTGCTAGAGAGACCTGCAAACCCGGGAGAGGTTAAGTGAGGGCTTGGCCTCCGGGAATTCAAATCCTGGCGACCCCACCAATTTTTCAAACAAATACGAAAAATCCGTAATACCAGGCGGGTAGCCGCACCGACTACGTTGGAGGTGATTCGTCTTCGGCAAAAAGATGTATTGCCTCAGTTTTAAGTTTTCGTCATTGTCTCAGCTACGCCGCCCGGTATTAGTGCGAGCCCGTATTAATGTCGATATGAGCTTCGACAGTTAATTATGTGGTTTAGTATATAAAAAGTAATCTTTTTTGGTGATGAGAACCAATAGGAAATGGGTGGTGAACTTATGGTGATGTTCTCCACACTTGGTATTTTGAAATCTGCTTTAGGTAACCCTATCTCTCGTGTAGTTCTTATCCGCTCCACTGCGCGATGTTCGAAATGCAACGATAGCAGGCTCAGAATAGCACTTGCTAGGTACGCGGGGGTTAATACCAAAGTCTGCCTGAGCTGTCGCATGTACAGCTTTGTAATTGGGAGTATAATCGACATCGGACGTGTACTGTTCCGAACCTCTAAGCGCGAGATGAGAAATTTTTTTAATAGTCAGACCACCCAGCGTGGGCTGGCGAGCATCGTGCGTGGAATAGCCGAGCACGGCATTACTCAGCCTCAGCAGCTGGGGCGCCTTTCCTTGTGGTTTGGGATTTCACTCATGCCTGTAACCTCAATTGCAAACACTGTTACCAGCGAGCCAATCGTCCGCTGCCCGATGAGCTCACCACCGACGAGGCCAAACGTTTAATCAAAGAACTTGCGGACGCAGATGTGGTAGCGTTAGCATTTTCTGGAGGTGAGCCGCTTATGCGCCGCGACTTTTACGAGCTGGCGGCGTATGCGCGGAGCCTCGGCCTCTACGTGGCTCTAGCGACAAACGGCACGCTCATAACGAAAGAGGTGGCGAAACGGCTCAAGAAGCTCGACATCTATGTAGAGATAAGTCTCGATGGTGCCAGTGCTGAGGTCCACGATGAATTTAGGGGGGTTCCGGGAATGTTTGACAGGACTATTAATGGAATAAAAAACTGTGTCGAAGTAGGCATCTACACATGCATTGCCACTACAGCTACCAAGCTCAATTTAAAAGAGATGCAAGAGACGTATGAGCTAGCCTTATCGCTTGGGTGTAAGCGTCAAATGATTTTTAACTTTATCCCAACTGGACGCGGAGCAGAAATGTTTAACCTCGACCTTTCTCCAGATGAGCGCGAGCAGTTGCTTGAGCAGAGCTATGCCAACCTAGTTAGTGGTAGGGGGTGTGATGTTTTGGGGACTGCCCCCCAGCTTGCCCGCATTGCCTTGGAGCATGCGGAAGGAGTCGAAGGGGGCCCTCTTGTATCCGCACATTTTGCGGCTCCGGCCGACCTCGGAGAACATACGAGGCTGCTTGCCGAATTCCTAGGTGGCTGCGGTGCTGGGCGCGTTTATTGTGCGATTGAGTCGAACGGTGATGTGCTGCCCTGCGTTTTCATGCCCATCAAAGTCGGCAACATCCGCGAGAAACCCTTCCTTAAGATATGGCGCACCTCACAAGTGTTGCGTGATCTGCGCGACCGGAGCAAGTTAAAAGGGCATTGTGGTGAGTGCGAGTATCGCTACGCTTGCGGTGGTTGCCGCGCTCGTGCTTATGGCTATTTTGAAGATTACAACATGCCGGACCCAGGGTGCGTTAACAACTTAAAATATTGGCAGAATTTCAAAGTAAAAGTTGAGGGTGAACAACAAGTTTCTGCTGAGACGAAAGCAGCATAGCTGGAATTGGGGTTTCGAAGTTTTAAAGCGCGAAGGTTTAGTTAACATTTTCTTTATTGGGGCAAGAAGTTTACCAATTAACACCCTCTCCTGTTTAAAAGGCGAATATCTGCTAGCTCAATGCCTTGATTAACCGCGAAAAGCAACCTTCTTAACCACACTCGGATAATGTGGGAGGGGGACGGCATGGAAGAAGCCGAAATCCCTGTTGTCGAGGCCCAGTTATTTAAAGGCAAGATAATTGTCTGGGATGAGGCACAGGCGAACCAGCTCTATCAACGAGGCTCTTACGGCAAACCTCTGAGTGGGGGAAAGCTTCAGCTCGCGCAGGTTGAGGCTCTATTCCTACTAGAAGGCGGAAAAATTCGCGTGGTAGATGAGAACGGAAAGCAGTTGAATTTCAAAAATTTCTCGGCTAAATTTGGTGAGGGTGATTCTGAAGCGATGCTCAAGTATTCCGTGTACGCAGACCTTCGCTCGCGCGGTTACATCATAAAAACTGGCCTGAAGTTCGGGGCGCATTTCCGCGTTTACGAGCGGGGAGAGAAGCCAGGTGAGGTGCATTCGAAGTTTTTAGTACACGCGGTGCCTGAAGGGATAAAGTTCACACCTACCGAAATCGCGCGCGCGGTTCGACTCGCACACAGCGTCCACAAAAAAATTTTATGGGCGGTCGTAGACGATGAAGGGGATATCACCTACTACGCACTAACCCGTGAGAGGCCTTGAAAATGCCAGTTCGAATCGACCCTTGGGGATCGGCGATGCCTAAAGACTACTTGAGGCTGATGAGCGAATTCGGCATCGAGCCGGTTGAGGGGCTGCTTGCGCAAATACTTAGGCCACACTATCTTATGCGTCGCGGGATCATCTTCGGCCACCGCGACTTCGGACGGGTGCTTAATGCAATACTCAAGACGGAGAAGTTTGCGGTGATGACGGGGCTCATGCCGAGCGGCCGGATGCACGTCGGCCACAAGCTAGTCATAGACCAGCTTGCGTGGTATCAACAACGGGGTGCGGACATCTATTTGTGTGTTGCAGACCTCGAGGCGTATTCAGCGCGAGGTGTTTCTTTTGAGGAGTCGAAGAAAATTGCCGCGGAAGAGTACCTCGCCAACTACCAAGCGCTCGGGCTGGACGTAGAGCGTTGCCATGTTTACTTTCAATCTCGTAGTGATGTAGTTCGCCATCTCGCGTTCGTCCTAGCTAAAAAGGTTAACTTCAGCGAGATGCGTGCAATCTACGGCTTTGCGAGCGAATCAAATATCTCCCACATTTTTTACCCGATGATTGATGTCGCGGATATCCTGCACCCGCAACTGGAGGAGTTTGGCGGCCCCCGTCCGACTGTCGTTCCGGTTGGCGTCGATCAGGATCCACACCTTAGACTAGCGCGGGACGTGGCGGCTCGTTTCCAGCGGGATTTCGATTTCGTGCTTCCTTCATCAACTTATCATCGTCTTCTGCCTGGATTGACCGGAGAGAAGATGTCGAGCAGTAAACCCGAGACAGCGATTTTCCTGACAGATAGTTCTGATGAAATGAAGAAAAAAATAAAAGATGCTTTCACCGGCGGTAGGCCAACGGCAACGGAGCAACGGAAGCATGGAGGCGCCCCGGACAAGTGCATGGTTTACGAACTATACGTTTACCACCTCATACCTGATGATAAAAAGCTCCTAGATCTACGGGAGGCGTGCAAATCTGGAGCGATAATTTGCGGCGATTGTAAATTGCGGGCAATCGAACTAATGGCAGAGTTCTTAAAGATGCATCAAGCTAAGCGGGAGCGTTCTGAAGCCAGAGCGAAGAAACTTGTAGATAAAATTTATTGAGCGTCCACTATTGGTGCGAAAAATTTAAGTGTTAGGTGGCTAAATATCACTTATGAACGATTAAGCGCTTGGTTTAGCTAATTCATGAAGAAAATGAATATCAAGCGCAGTTGTTCAAGGTGATGAAGACGAAGGTAATGTTGATATTGCCACCCTCTAAATCTGCGATTCAATCGACGCTGGGAGTAACAGGACCTCCTTTAGGACTTGGATATTTGGCTTCGGTATTAGAGAGCAATGGGCACGAAGTGAGAATAATAGACTCGTTGGCAATGGATTATGGTCTAGCCGATGTTAAGAGAGCTATTCAAAAGTTCGATCCGGGACTCGTGGGCATCACTGCGACAACTCCGGCCATTTACGACGCGTATGGTATCGCGAGAACAGTGAAAGAAGAGAATCCCGATTGCAGAACTATTCTTGGAGGCCCTCATGCAACATTCATGGCGAGAGAAACACTGGAAGAGTGCCCACAGGTTGAAGTAGTGGTGAAGGGAGAGGGGGAACAAACGGTAGTAGAGCTCGCGTCGGGAAAGAAATTGAGGACGATGAGAGGAATAGCGTTTCGAAAAAACGACAAGGTGGAGGAGAACGAAAAAAGAGAATTCGTGAAAAATCTGGATGAAATACCTTTTCCTGCGTACCACTTACTTCCGATGGAGAAATATAAGATGAGAGACATCAAATTCGCGACGATGGTCACCAGCCGTGGTTGCCCTTTCAGATGTGTTTTTTGTTCATCTTCGAAGCTATGCGGTAAGATATGGAGGGGGAGGAGCCCAGAAAACGTTTTGGAGGAGATAAAGCTACTGAGGGAGAAATACGGAGTGAGGGAGATAGAGTTTCTTGATGACACTTTCACTCTCAACAAAGAAAGGACTAAAGCGCTCTGCGCTCTGATTCGGAAGGAAAAGGTTGATATCACCTGGAGCTGTTCTTCTCGCGTGGATACCATCAACGAGGAGCTGGCGACAGAACTGAAGGAAGCCGGGTGCCACAGCGTTTATTTGGGGATTGAATCCGGCTCGCAGCGAAGCCTGAATTTTCTTAAAAAGGGAATAAACCTCAAACAGGCAAAAAAGGCATTAAAAATTTTAAAAAATTTGAAGTTAAACACAGTATCGACGTTCATCATAGGTATCCCTGGAGAAACGGTGAAAGCGATCGATAAAACAATAAATTTTGCTAAAAAGCTCAATCCCACACTCGCCCAATTCACAATATTGACCCCATATCCTGGTACCGAAATTTACGAGTTCGCGCGGAGAAACAACCTTCTCTTGACGAGGGATTGGTTAAAGTACACAACTTTAGACCCAGTGATTAAACTTCCCCGGTTCACTACACAGAAGCTCAAGGGTCTTTTGAGGAAAGCTTATATGAGTTTTTATTGTCAGCCATCTAAGATTTTTAAGATTTTCAGATGGGGCGGGTTCTCTTTGTTGAAGTCGCTGGGAAAAGTCAAGGAATATTATTAAATTTTCGCCTCATCGCCGCATGTTTTTTCGACTTGGCATTTTTTGCTTATTGAGACATACCAAAAGGCAAGAGTATGTGTCAACATCGCCCACATTTCGAAATTGCATACTTGTCAATTCATTCACTCGGGTGCAGATACTTCTCAATAAACTTTGGGTCGATGCGCTTCAACTCGGTCGTAGGCAGCGTGCGCAGAAGTTCCCATCCTAGGTTGAGCGTGGTCTCTATTGTGCGGTCTTCGTCCCGGCGCTGGTTCACAAACTCCCGCTCGAATCTGTCGGCGAAACTCAGATAGCGGCGGTCTCGCTCGGTCAACGCCTCCTCTCCAACAACCGCAACTAATGCTCGAAGGTCCTTGCCCTCAGCGTAAGCTGCATAGAGTTGGTTTGAGACATCGCTGTGATCCTCCCGCGTGTGCCCTTCGCCTATTCCATCCTTCATGAGCCTTGAGAGCGAGGGTAAGACGTTGATTGGCGGGTAAATACCTCTGCGATGGAGCTCACGATCCATGACTAGCTGTCCTTCAGTGATGTAGCCTGTGAGGTCAGGAATCGGATGGGTGATGTCGTCGCCCGGCATGGTCAAGATCGGCATTTGGGTCACCGAGCCCTTCTTTTTCCCTATTCTCCCCGCTCGCTCGTACATCGTTGCAAGGTCCGTGTACAAGTATCCGGGATAGCCCCGCCTTCCTGGTACCTCGCTTCGGGCAGCGGAAATCTCTCGCAGTGCCTCGCAGTAGTTTGTCATGTCTACCAAGATAACCAGCACATGCATTCCTTGGGTGAAAGCGAAGTACTCGGCAGTCGTCAGGGCCAAGCGCGGCGTGAGGATGCGCTCGATGGCGGGGTCGCTGGCAAGATTCAAGAACACGGTCGCCCGCTCCAGCGCGCCCGTTCGCTCGAAGTCGTGAGTGAAGAATGCTGCCTCTTCGTGTGTTATCCCCATCCCGCAAAAAATTACGCAGAACTTTTCCTCCTCGCCAAGCACCTTCGCCTGCCTAGCGATTTGCGCGGCGAGTTCGTTGTGGGGTAAACCAGAGCCCGAGAAGATGGGCAACTTTTGGCCCCGGACGAGCGTGTTCATGCCGTCGATTGATGATACGCCAGTCTGAATGAACTCGCTAGGGTACTCCCTTGCAGCAGGATTTATCGGGGCCCCGTGCACATCCCACTCGTCCTCAAAAATCGGTTTGGGCCCGCCATCTATGGGTTCGCCGCGCCCGCTAAAAATTCTGCCGAGTAACTCTAGCCCGACGCCGAACTTGATGGTTTCGCCCGTGAATCGAACGCGGGTTTTGAAAGTGTCTATGCCGCTCGTGCCCTCGTAGACCTGCACTACAGCGCGATTCTCGTAGGCGTCCAGCACTTGCCCGTGTTTTGTTTCTCCATCGGGCGTGGTCACCTCCACGACCTCCTCGTAGGCAATGCCGCTCACGCCCTCGACTACAATCAGTGGGCCAGAAACTTCTGCAACAGTTAAATATTCACGACTCTTCATGGTCTCACTTTTCATTCTTTTCACCTTCGGTTTTTGGTGCTTTCATTTTTTGCATTAGCTCTTCGAACTGTTTCTTTAGCTGTTTTCCCAAATTTTCCCGCTCTTTCATAAATTTTTCCACGGGAATTCGTTTCATGCCTGCGATGTTCTCCTTAATCGGCAGCTTTTTAATTTCTTCTACCGAGACACCCCGTCGCGCTGCTTCCACGGAGTTGTGATAGAAATCGAGTACTAGTTTGAGCATCCCGAGTTGCTTCTCGACAGGGCAATGGGTGTCGACTTCGTGGAAGGCGAATTGTTGAAGAAAGTCCTCCCGCATCATCCGTGCGGATTCTAACACGGCTCTCTCAGGCTCGGGGAGAGCGTCAGGCCCAACGAGCTTCACGATTTCATCTAGCTCGGCCTCCTTCTGGAGCATAGCGATCGATTCATCGCGTAAGGTCTTCCAGTCCTCGCCGAGCTTTTGTTTCCACCACTCGCGGACGTTGTCTACATAGAGAGAGTAGCTATTGAGCCAGTGGATGGCTGGGAAGTGGCGCCGGTCGGCCAGCCCCGTGTCGAGCGCCCAGAATACCTTGACAATGCGGAGCGTGTTTTGTGAAACGGGCTCCGAAAGGTCGCCTCCGGGCGGGGATACGGCGCCAAGTACTGTCACGGAGCCGAAGCGCTCATCGTTGCCGAGTGTCTGCACGCGGCCAGCTCTTTCATAGAATTCCGCCAGTCTAGAGGCTAAATATGCGGGGAAGCCCTCCTCGCCCGGCATCTCCTCCAATCGCCCGGAAATCTCACGCATCGCTTCGGCCCATCGCGAGGTGGAGTCGGCCATCAGCGCTACATCGTAGCCCATGTCTCGGAAGTACTCGGCGATGGTTATCCCCGTGTAGACGCTCGCCTCGCGTGCGGCCACGGGCATGTTTGAGGTGTTAGCGATGAGTGTGGTTCGCGCCATAAGCGACTCGTCGCTACGCGGGTCCTTCAACTTGGGGAAGTGCACTAGCACATCACACATCTCGTTGCCCCGCTCGCCGCAGCCCACGTAAACGACCACGTCTGCGGCTGCCCATTTCGCGAATTGGTGAAGCATAACAGTTTTACCCGTGCCGAAGCCTCCGGGGATTGCTGCCGTACCCCCTTTCGCGATTGGGAAGAAAGTGTCGGTGATACGCTGCCCAGAAATTAGCGGCTCATTCGGGTCGAACTTCTCCTTAAATGGCCTCACCTGCCGTACAGGCCAAGTTTGCATCATCGCAACATCTCGCTTGCCATCGGCGGTCTCGATGGTGGCGATGATATCCTCGATTGTGTGCCCGCCATCTGCTAGCTCTGAGATTTTTCCGTTCACGCCTGGGGGAACCAAAATTCGGTGTTCGACAAGCTTGCTCTCATTGACGGTTCCGAGTACATCACCCTCTACGACCTCCGCGCCTCGCTTGGTTTTTGGCACGAACTCCCACTTCTTATCACGCGGCAGGGCATGGGCGAAGACGCCTCGCTTTATCATATCCCCGACTTTCGTCTGGATGATCGTGAGCGGTCGTTGCGTTCCATCATAAATCGCGCCGATGAGCCCGGGTCCAAGCTCTACAGAGAGAGGCTTTCCAGTGCCTTCGACTTTCTCGCTCGGTTTTATGCCCGAGGTCTCCTCATATACCTGAATCATTGCACGATCTTCAGTCAGGCCAATTATTTCTCCCATCAGGCCCTCCTCGCCAACCTTAACGAGTTCATACATCTCCGATCCTTTCATACCATCAGCGATAACTACGGGCCCAGTAATCCGGATGATCTTTCCCAACCAAACCCCCCGAACTATAGCTATGATTGGTGGCTTCACTTTTATGAATATCTTTCCTGAGATAAGAAACTTTTATTGGTACCACTTCTAATTTAATTTGATGCTGTACACTGGGCGGGAGCTAAGTGGTCGAGGAAAGTCTTCGCGCGATTTTTGAAGCAGAGAAAAAAGCAAGGGAGCAAGTTGAAGCGGCACAGCGAGAAGCTGCAACCCTCCTCGAATCCACTCGAAATGAAGTTCAGAGAATAAAGGAGAGTGCAAAGAATGAGGCGGAATCAAAGGCAGAAAAAGTGATCGGGGAATCTAGGAAAAAGGCAGAAGTAGATTTGCAGAAGCTGCTGGTGAAAAATCGCAAAGAGATCCAGACGATAGAGAAAAAAGCTAGGGCGAGACACACGGAGGCGGTCAAGCTAGTTCTGGATGTTATTCTCAGGTGATTTCACGTTCAAAACGGCTCGAATGCAGAAGTTTAGGGCGATTTTCCTCCAACAAGCGCATGATAGCGTTGTGGCCAAGCTTCACGAGGCTGGTGTAGTTCAACTGAAGGAGATTTCAGAGCTGGAGATCGGGCGTAAGGCGGTGAAGGAGGAGTTGTATGAGTTCTCCTCGCTACTCGCAAAATTCAGGGAAATGCAGGAGTTTCTCGGGCCATCACGTAAACCAGTTGAAGTTGAAGAACTCACTTACGCGCAAACCTTGAAAGAGGCGGAAAGGCTCCTTGAGAGGCTTGAGCCGAAGGTAATCACATTGAAGACAAAAAGCGAGGAACTCGATAAGAGGAGACAAGAGCTGCTCGCCCAAATAGAGGTGCTCAAAAACTTCAAAGAAATAAAATTTTCGTTGAGCTACCTTCAATCTACGGATGAGACCCAAGTCAAGGTAGGGTGGATCGCCGAGGAACAGATAAGAAAGTTCTCGGACGCGGCGATGGAAATATTGGAGGGGAAAGTTTTTGTGGAGGTTTTTGGAGAGGGCGGACGAAGAATTTTGGTTGCCGTCTACCGCACAAGAGATCAGCAGAAACTCTTGCCACTGTTCTACAGGTTTGAAATAGAGCTTTTAGAGATACCACATATCCCACGAACGCCGAGAGAGGCGGTCAAAGAACTCGAAAAGCAGCTGGAGGAACTTACCGAGGAACGGGCTAATCTTGAGATGGAAAGGAAGGAACTCGCCAAAGCTGAGGCAGGAGAGGTGAGCAAGTTCTTCGAACTTCTTGAAATTCAAATGGAACGCTTGGGGTGCACTAGGCTATTTGGCTTCACCGACGCCACCGTGGTCATCGAGGGTTGGATGCCCAAGAAGGTGAACCTCGAGCCCATACTGCGCGCAGCTACTAACGGGCGACATATCATTAGAATTTACAAGCCCCAAAAAGTCGAGGTCGAGACTGTCCCCATAAAGCTTGAAAATCCTAGGGGAGTAGGTGATTTTGAGCTCATCACCGAAATGTACGGCTTACCTAAGTACGACGAGGTTGACCCCACACCATTCTTAGCGTTCACCTTCCCACTTTTCTTCGCAGTCTGCTTGTCGGACGCTGGCTACGGGCTTTTGCTTGGGCTTTTCATGGGGTCCGGCATCTGGTTTGCAAAAGCTTTCCCGAGAAGTTTAAGGAAGATGATGGTGGTAGGCGCGGCATTTACCGTTGTGATCGGCGCTCTTATCGGGGGATGGTTCGGATTTGCTCCCCTTTGGATAAACGCCATGGAAAATCCGATACCTATTCTTAAGCTCGCTGTTTTCATAGGTATCCTGCACATTATCATTGGATTTGGAGTGGCTGCCGCGCTGAAGGACTTTTTCAGGAGGGATTGGAGGAACTTAATCCTCGACCATATTCCCCGCGTACTAGTCGTGGTAGGGTTCTTTGGGCTGAGCTTTTGTGCTTTGGGCGTTAGCCTGAGTGATTTTGGGATAAATTTTGCGTTCCCAAAAATGAATCTCTTTGAAGCGTTTAACCCAATTGCATTTGCTCCCGCCATGGTCATAGCTTTCAGGATTTTGCTCTACGTTGGGTTAGGTATTGGAGTTATAGGAGCGGTGGTAATGGCTAAGGGATTGCGGGAGAGAATTAGTGGACCCATCAATGTTATATATGGTATAACAGGGTTGGTCGCTGATGCCGCTTCCTACAGCAGGCTCATGGCTCTTGGAATAGCCACGGGCATCATAGCGTACGCGATAAACTACATCGGTGGTTGGCTGTACGGGCCCTTGACCCCACCGCTCTCATATATCGTGCTGGTGCCACTGTTGATTGCGCTCTTTGCGGCGCACTGTTTCAACATCTTCATCCAAAGCCTTGGGGCGTTCATTCACACCATGCGTTTGCATTACGTCGAATTTTTTGGTAAGTTCTACGAGGGCGGCGGCGAGAAGTTTGCTCCCTTTAAAGCTAAAAGGATGTTTACTAAAATAATAAGGAGGTGAGGAACCTGGTAGCCGAAGGAGTCTGGGTGGCTTTGGCGGCTGGTCTGGCGATAGCGATTCCAGGGATAATCTCTGGCCTGGGCGTGGGTATAGCAGGCGTTGCTGCTGCTGCGGTGGCGAGCGAGGATCCGAAGAAAGCTTACAAGGCATTCGTATTCGAAGTGTTGCCTGGGACGCAAGGGATTTATGGCTTCGTTGCTGGCTTTTTGATTATAATCGGCGCAGGACTATCGGCGGGTGCTGAGGTAACAGTTCCGGTTGGTCTGGCGGTGTTGGCCGCGGCTGTTCCTGCTATCCTTCAGGGATTCACCGCTTATCCACAAGGATTAGTTGCATCTGCGAGTATTACAGCGTTCGCCAAGAGACCAGAGGTATTCGCCCCCGGTCTAATGTACACAGTAATGGTCGAGCTCTATGCCATATTGGGGCTCTTAGCGACGATTCTAATGTTGACGTTTATAGGTGCACTGTAGGGGGAAATATTTTGCCAGCTGAGAAAGGCGCCAAGCTGATAATCGATGACATCGTAAAAGAGGCGAAAAAGAAGGCAGCTGAGGTAATCCAAGAAGCGAAGCGAGAGGCGGCCACGATGCTTGACGCTGCCCGCCTAGGTGCCAAAGAGGAGGGGGAGCACAAATTGAAGGAGGCTCGCGCTCGCGGCAAACAAGTTTATGAGGAAGTCATGGCCGAGGGCAGGATGAAGGCGAAGAAAGAAATGCTCCAAAAAAAGGAGGGGCTCATCGGTGAAGTTTTTAGAGAGGTTGAGGAGAAACTCCGCGCGCATGTTGCTTCCAAGGGATATAAAGAGGATATCGCTCGAATCGCTTTGAACGCTTGTAGAAAGCTCGGCTCCGAAGATGTGATAGTTAGGGCGAATCGGCAGGACCTGAAACTCATTGAGTCATTTAAAGGACAAATGGCGCGAGAGCTGAGCGACGGTGGAAAAATCGTGAAAATCTCGTTCGGTGAGCCGATTCAGGTCATTGGCGGTGTGAAGGTAGGGTCAAACGATGGCAAGGTAGAGATAGATGAGACTTTCGAGGGCAGGATGCGTAGGGAGTTCGAGGTGTTTAGAGTAAAGATCGCAAAGGTTCTCTTCGAAGGGTCTGGATGATCGAAGTACTAGTAATCATTTTTGGGATGATAGGCTTCTTTTTTGCGTTAGTGATTTTTCACGCAAGGCGCTCGATGGCATACATCTACTGCAGCGCAACGATCAGCGCTTGGGAAGCGAAGCTGTTCCCGGAGGCGCGTCTGAGGGAGTTGGCTGATGCTCCGGGAGTAGTGAATATTTTCGCGGCTCTCGACGATACGGAATACCGTCAGCAGTTAGCGGGGGTTCGGAGGGAAGGAGAGTTGGAAATGGTTGAAGTGGAGAACGCCCTCAGGGACAATTCTAACTCACGCTATCTTGAGATTCTAAAGATGGTGCCGAAGGAGCGGAAAGAAACGGTCAGGAAGGTACTTCAGCGGGCAGAAGTTTGGGATCTCAAGGCAATCGTTACGGCGATTCATAACAAAACACCCAAGGATGAGAGACTCAAAGAGCTCATGCCCTCGCCAACGATGCCGCGCGAGAGGCTCGAGATGCTCGGCTCTGCCGAAAACTTTGAGCAACTGCTCGAATTTCTGAAGGAAAGCGAGTATTTCAGCGTGCTCTCGGAGGCGTTGGGGGAGTACGAAGAGCGCGGACTCATCCATTTGCTTTCCGCATTCGACAGGTATTACTACACCAGCCTGTGGAGGGAGGTGCTGCGGGTGAAGACGCAGCGTTCGATTCTCGAGTCGCTGGTGGGTTGCGAGATAGATATCGTGAACCTCAAGCTTATTCTGCGGCTGAAGCGGGAGGGGGTAAATTCAGAGGAAATTGACAGGTACCTCATCCGACCTTCCTATATGCTAACGGAGGGGATGCTTAGAGCCATGGTAGTCGTCGAAGACCTTCGATCTGCCGTGGATGCGGTCGCCCGTACTCCCTACGGCAAAATTTTACTTGAGGTCCTCCCGCAAATCGAGGCTCAAGGGATTTTCGTGGTAGAGCGGGCCTTGGAAGAAATGCAGCTGAAGGTATTCAGGTGGCTGGCGATCACCAAGCTCTTCAGCATAGCTCCCGTGATCTCGTATATCCGTCTGAAGGAAAATGAGATGAAAAATTTGTGGACGATAATAAAGCTCAAGGTGGATAAGGTCGGACCCCAAAAAATAAAGGAAACAATAGTGAAGGTGCCAAAAATTGAGTTTTAAAATAGCTGTAGTCGGGGATCAAGATACTGTGACGGGATTCGCTTTGGCAGGCGCGACCTATACCCACATTTTCAAGACGAAAGAAGAGACACTGGTCAAGCTGGGCGAATTTCTCGCCAGCGACGAAATTGGGCTCGTGCTGATAACCCACCGCATCGCGGAGAAGCTTGGTCCTGATTTCCGCCGCATGGTGCAGACGAAGCGATTGCTTCCCCTCGTGCTGAGAATCCCTGACAAGACGGGATATGCGCCTGAGGTCGATGAGTTGCGCGAGATAATCAAGCGCACGGTTGGAGTCGAGATCATGATTAAGAAGGAGGGCGGGTAGATGGCGATGACCCTAGCAGTTTATCCAACTCGGATGGAGCTCCTGAAGTTGAGGCAAAGGAGGGACCTAGCGCAGAGGGGGCACGACCTACTCAAAGAGAAAATGGATGCACTTGTCATTGAGTTCTTTGATGTAGTAAAGCGAATCCAAGAAGCGAGGGCAAAGGCGCTAGAACAGCTTTCGGTAGCCCATCGCGCGCTATCGATGTGCTTCGCCACCATGGGGACGCTCGAGACTAAGCAAGCTTCCAAAGAGGCAAAACGGGAGCTTCAATTGGAAATTTCAACTCGCCACATAATGGGCATCGCGGTGCCGGCTATCGAAGTCGGAGAGGTTGAGCGTAACGCTTTGATGAGAGGTTATAGCTTGCACATGACATCTTCAGTGCTCGATGAGGCGTCGAGGGAGTTCGAGCGAGCGCTCAAGCTACTGACAAATCTAGCTGAACTTGAGGGATCGGCGTTCGCTATTGCCAAGGAACTTGAGAAAACCAAGCGAAGGGTGAACGCACTAGAGTATATCTTGATTCCGAGATTAAATGAGGCCCTCAAATTCATCATGATGAAGCTCGATGAGATGGAGCGGGAGAACTTTTCACGTCTGAAGCGGATAAAAGCGATGCTAGAGGAACGTGAGTGAGCGCGGATCGTCTGATAAAATTTGAGTTAAGCAAGCTAAACATGCATTTGCCCCAGAGGCGTCTTTCGTTAAAGGAGGCACTTTTGTCCGCGAAGCCTCAAGTCGTGACGCGTGATGGCGGCGTTCACAAGTTCAAGCGCGAAGAGCTCGAGTTCTTGGCTGGGCTTCTCCCCGAGATGGATAGGGATAAACTCCAACTGCCAATTCTAATCGCGCTGGAGCCGAAACTTGGTAGAGGGACTGCTAAGATAAGTGGAGATGCCGAGATAAAAGTTGTCAGTCGTGTTCTCGAAAAGGGGTCTGTTGTCGGGGAGCTGCTGATATATCGCCCTGAGGTGGCGATTCTGCGGAGAAAACTTCCCACGACCACGCAGTACCTTTTTATTTGGTGATTACATGGACGCACGCAAGGGCGCTATCTTGATGGCCTTGTTTTACCCGTTCACGATAGCTACCATTGCAGCAGGCTTTTTGGCATTCGTGATGATCATGTTCAAGTTTGATATTCTTATGATTTCAACTATAGTTCTGTGGTTTTACTTCGTGTGTGCGGCATCTATCTATTTCATCTCAGAGCAAGCGCTCAAGGTATTCGGGGTTCGCTGGCTTTTCTTAGGTTTTATAATTACTATCGGAATTCTCGCGAGTTTGTCGGCAGCCTTATTTGTTTTGAGGCAGTTCGGAACCTCAATTTAGCTGCTTGTTGCTTTTTCTTGTCCAATCATCACGATAGCGCTGACTATTCGGGCATAGGCGGGTCGAGTTACAAGCACGGCTATGAGCATCCCCAAGATTGTGATAATTGCGAACCCGCTCATCGCGCCAAAGCCAATCAAAGCGAGCATTACCATTGCCGCGATTGTTGTCGCAGCAGCTGCCCAGATCACCGCGAATGCTCGCGAGACCCTTCCCCTCAAGCTTGCCATCTTTGTTCCGGGCAAGCCACCCCGGAGTACCTCATCGGTTATGATAATTTGGTGGTCAATGCCGGTACCGATGACGATAATCAGACCCCCAAGTTCTGGCAGTCCTATTGTCCAGCCAATCAAAGACGCTGCGCCGAGAGTGATGAGAAGTTCGCATATCATAGTTCCGATAATTGCAAGGCCGATAAGCAGGTGTCGATATCGGAGGTAGACCAGAGCCCAGACACCCAGCAGGGCGGCTATCCCCGCGATGAGTGCCTGTTTCAGAAATTCAGCACCCAAGCGGGCCTCTATCGATGTTTTGCTTTCAATTGTGATTTCGACGGGCAAGCGCTCGGACAGCACCAGCCGTAAATTTTTGGCTTCATTCATTGCATCTTCCAAAGAGGCTCTGGTGATTGTGATAGTCAAATCGTTCAAACGTTTTCCTTCCGCGAAATCAGCAGCCAACCCGGATGTGATGGTTACCACACTTTTGAGTCCGCATGCTTCTTCGACCCAGTCATCGACACTTTTAGTAGTGCCTTCTGCAGTTTGCCTAGGAATGAACTCAATAGTGTAGAACTTGGAGAGATTCTCAATGACACTCGATGAGAAATCTGAGGGATCCCCTAATAGACGCACTTTAAGTTTTAAGCCTGCTTGATTCTCCAAAAATTCTTGTGCCTGTGGGGAAAGCTCATCCTCCGCAATCCTGATGGCCGGCACACCTAGGGAGTATTCAATTCCCTTATCTGTAGTCCCCTTGAACATTTTTTCGACAGAGTCATATTTGAGGACGGAAAGTTCGCCCAAAATTTCGTTGTCGAAGACTACTATGGCGTCAGTCGGACGATCAACATAGATCAATGTGGGATAGTTGGCTTTATTTGCGGCTGCGTTCATAAACCGCTCTGCGCCGTCATCGGTCAACCTGAAAGGTAGGTCGACGGTATTGGAACTATTGGGGCTGGGGTAAGGTGCGCTGACGCTCACGATATCCTCGCCGCGGAGCAGGACTTCGTCTTCAAAGAAAATTTCAAGTCGTCCCGGTTTGCCGAGAAGGGTTTCTGCTTCTCCGGGGAGCAGGCCAGGGATTTCGTAGAGAATCAGATTTGCCCCTAAAGATCTAAATTGTGCGCCCCGCAACCCAGTTGGGTCTACCCGCAATCCGAGTATAGAGATTACTTCATCGCGTGTTGTATCGCTTACTTTTTCCTCTATCATCGGTTTTCCTGTTTGAGGATCTATCGCTACATTACAGAAACCTTCGACAATTGTGTTGATCAGATTTTCAGTTATTGGTCTCCCGATCTCAGCTACAGCCACTCCTGTGGAAGAATCAAGGCTGATGGTATTGATGCTCACGTAAAGATTGTCTTCGAGCTTGGGTATTATTGTTCCCCACCAATGGTTTTCCACGTTGTCTTGGATATTTTCGAATGTGACGTACGAAGCTTCGAGTGCGAGTATAATCCTAGAGCCACCTATGATATCCACCCCAAAATGGAGACCACGTGTATACTGAGCTGGCCACCCCACCGCGGTTTCCGCTTTTGAATCAACCGCTTTCCAAGGGCTCCAAACCAGCAAGGTACACAAGAAAACTGTGAATAGCAACAGTGCGATGCGGCGTTCTCTAAATACTGACATGGTATTCCTTCCTCCTCTGTCGTTCTGCATGCCGCATAATGATTGCAGCGTTTAAGAACCAAGTGTTAAAAATGTCAATTATTATTCCAAAGATTATCACGGCTGTTAACTGGTAAAGCTGGGGGGCTGTCGTTAGAATGTTGATGGCGAAGAGAGGGGTAAGTGTGCTGCCGCTCATCATCAAGCCCGTGCGCATCGCATCGACCACCTGCTCCTTGGGTTCGCCCCCGACCCGCTTGAGCACTCGGGTGGTGAGCAGGATGTTTGTGTCAACGGCGTATCCGATGAGCATCAGCAGACCTGCTACCGACGCCAGGCTGAGTTCGACACGGAACAGCGCCATACATCCGAAGACCCCCAGCAAGTCGAGCCCTACGGCGAGCAAGATTGCCCCCACCGTGACGCGGTGCCGGAAGGCGATGAAGATGATGACGCCCATCGCGATGAAGGCGCCGACCATAGCTCTTACGGCCTGCTCAGAATAGATGCTGGTGATGGTCGCTCCTCTCACCTCCACGGTGACGGAGTTCTCAGGGATGCCAAATCGGGATAAAAGCATGCTTTTAATGAGGAGAGTTTCGTTTTCATTCAGTACGTTGCCGATCCCTATATCGAGACCATTTTCAACGATGTCAACATTAGCATTGTAGCCAGTTAGATTTTCAACGGAGATTTCAACAGCGCTAGCATCAGGGACATTTTCTACCCCCTGCACTCTTATTAAAGCACTTTCCCTGAAATCAGTACTGAATGGGACACTGAGCACTAACATGGAAATAGTCAGAACCGCAATCAGGGCTAGCGGAATCGCAGCTAATTGGCGGTTGCTTAAGTGCTTCTGAGGCCAAGCGAATTTCATCGTTAACCCTCTTGTTATTTTTAGTAGAGGATAAATAACTTGACGAGGTCGGACGAATGATAGAGGAAAACGAGCAAATCATCCTCATCGACGAGCGAGGCAGAAAATATCTTGTCAAAGCCGAGCGAAAACATCTCCACACGGATC
Organism: Hadarchaeota archaeon (SeqCode); assembly: GCA_964514965.1. Lineage (GTDB taxonomy): Archaea > Hadarchaeota > Hadarchaeia > Hadarchaeales > Hadarchaeaceae > DG-33. The sequence goes on from CAZETV010000001.1 coordinate 890,515, forward strand.
TGGGGGTTATTGATTTGAGCGAAGCTATCAAACAAGAACCAGGAGCGAGGTTAAAATCTCATGTTGGCAAAGAATTCATTCTTCTGCGCCCGCGCATCGTTGATTACCTCCAGAAGCTCCGTCGCGTTCCCCAGATAATGCTGCCCAAAGATGCCGCACAGATCGTCGCGTATACCGGCGTGGGACCGGGAGATTTCGTCGTCGATGCAGGTGCGGGGTCTGGTGCACTGGCGATTTTTCTCGGCAACCTTGTTCGACCCAACGGACGTGTGGTGAGCTATGAGGTGCGGGAGGATTTCGCGTGCGTGGCGGAAGAGAACATCAACATGGCAGGGCTCGGCGATATTGTGACGGTGAAGCTGAAAGATATCTATGAAGGAATTGACGAGCTTGATGTTGACTTGTTGACGCTTGACCTCCCCCAGCCCGAGCGAGTTTTGCCGCACGCGGAACGAGTCCTTAAACCTGGTGGGCACCTTGTGACATTTGCTCCCTGCGTTGAACATTTACAACGCCTCTATCGGGAGCTACCAAATTACCGCTTCGTACACTACAAGACTATCGAGTGTCTTGTTCGGGAATTCGAGGTCAAACCGAGTTGCACCCGCCCCAAGACGCGGATGATTGCACACACAGGCTATTTAACATTCGCACGGCGCACGTAACAAACAGTTTTTAAGACTTTATTAAGCGTCCTTTGAATCCGTAATAAATGACACCGTCTTGGCTCTCCTCGCCCATCCGCCTGAAGACTATTTCAACCTCATCGCCCATCTTGATCTCATCTATGTTGCAGTCGGTGATCTGCGCAGTCAAGCGTGGCCCATCTTCGAGTTCGATGATTGCGAGCACGTAGGGCACTTGATCTTCAAAACCTTCTGCAGCAACGTGTATCACCGTGTAAGAGAGAACCTTGCCTTGGCGTTTGAGCCGGTAAGGTTCGAGCTTACCCATCCTCCTGCAGAAGGGGCAGATTGAGCGGGGCGGAAATAAGATTTTGTTGCAATTTCCGCAGCGTGCCCCTATGAGGTTATATCGGTTTGGTATCTCTCTCCAGAAACGCGGAACGGCCATATTAGTCACCTCGCCTAAACACATGCACCACCGCAGTTCCTCCCGAGCCACCGACATTGTGTGCTAACCCAATCTCCGCTCCATCGACTTGGCGCTTGCCCGCCTCGCTTCTAAGCTGTTGCGTGATTTCCACGGCTTGAGCGATGCCAGTAGCGCCCACGGGGTGCCCCTTACCCTTGAGCCCGCCACTCGTGTTTACAGGGATTCGTCCACCTATCGCGGTCTCGCCCTGCTCGGTCACTTTGCCACCTTCACCTTTCTTGCAAAACCCTAGATCCTCGATTGCCATGAGTTCGGCTATTGTGAAGCAGTCGTGAACCTCTGCTAGATCGATGTTATTCGGCTTGACACCAGCCATTTTGTACGCTGTTCGTGCAGCTTCAATGGCAGCTTGTAGACTCGTGAGAGATGTACGGCTGTGGAGCGAGATAGTATCACTCGCTTGGCCGGTACCAACTACCAAGATTGGGGTATCTGTGAGTTTTCGCGCCTTCTCCGCGGAGGCGAGGATTACGCAGGCAGCGCCGTCGGTAATCGGGGAGCAATCGAGCAATTTCAGGGGCAGGGTAACGGGTGGAGACTTCATCACGTCATCGACTGTTACCTCCATCTGATATTGCGCGCAGGTGTTGAAACACGCGTTGTGGTGATTTTTTACAGCCACTGCCGCCATTTGTTCTTCTGTGGTTCCAAATTCGTACATGTGGCGGCGAGCCATCAGCGCATAGAGACCTGGGAAGGTGGCACCTACGAATACCTCCCATTCTTGGTCAGCTGCTGTCGCAAGTGCTCCGGTGGCTGCCCCTGTGAGAACATCAGTCATTTTCTCTATGCCAGCCGCGACGACGATATCGTGGAGGCCCGAGCCAACGTCGATTACCGCTTGGCGGAGTGCAAGTCCGCCTGACGCGCAGGCTCCCTCGACGCGCGTGGATGGGAGGGGTACAAGTCCAGCGTGGTCTGCGACAATTGAGGAAATATGTTCTTGGCGGATGAACTGACCAGAGGACATGTTTCCCACGTAAATCGCGCCTATCTGTTTTCCGTCGATTCCAGCATCCTCAATCGCACGAGCACCTGCTTCCATCATCATCTCTCTAAAAGAGACATCCCAGAGTTCGCCGAACTTCGTCAGTCCAACGCCTATTACTGCAACATCGCGCATCTACTTCACCAGCAGTCTCCTGAATTTTGCGTAGGTGGCGTAGTCGATGTAAACCTTCCGATTCGAATAGTCGAGCACCTTGGGGGACGCATCACGTTTATCCTCAATACCGTCGCTCACGAGGATGCTGAAGGCATCGCTTCCTGCACCCGATCCATACGAAACAGCGAGTATCCGCTCCTTGGGCTTGGCTTGGTCGAGGACAGCGGCTAGGCCTATCATGGTTGATCCCGAGTAGGTGTTGCCTATTATAGGTGTCAGCAAGCCCGGTTTTACTTGCTCCCTCGAGAATCCCAAATCCGTGGCAGCATGCAAGGGGAATTTTCCATTTGGCTGGTGGAAAACTGCGTAGGCGAAATCTTTGGGAGTGAGCTGAAGTTGTCGGAGCAGACCGTTAGCCGCGGAGAGCACGTGTTTATAGTAAGCGGGCTTTCCAGTGAACCGCCCTCCGTGTTTGGGGTAAGGTCGCATATCCCGACGCCAGAAGTCGGGCGTATCAGTGGTGTAGGAGTAGGTACCTTCGATCTTTGCTATGGTCTTGCTTCCGTTCTTGCCCACAATGAAGGCGCCCCCTCCAGCTGCAGCGGTGTACTCGAGGCTATCTCCAGGGGCCCCTTGAGCTGTATCAGACCCGATTGCCATACCATATTTTATCATGCCAGCTTCAACTGCCCCCATACAGGTCTGAATCCCGGCTGTGCCCGCTTTGCACGCGAATTCGTAGTCGGCGGCTGTGAGGTCTGGGGTTGCTTCTATAGCTTCTGCTACAATCGTGGCCGTTGGTTTAACTGCGTAAGGATGGGACTCTGAGCCGATGTAGATTGCGCCTATATCTTGAGGGTCAATGTCCGCCTGCTTCACGGCGTTGCGCGCGGCTTCGACTGCTATGGTGGCGGTATCTTCATCAGGTCCAGGGACGGATTTTTCCCCGACCAAAAGCCCATGCTTAACGCGCTCGGGATTTTCCCCCCAGACTTTTGCTATCTCTTCTACCCGTATACGGTACCTAGGAATGTAAACGCCGTAACCGACTATGCCAACGTCCATTAGCGTCACCTTTTATTGAATGTTAATTTTTGTGTCAATGCTCAAGCGAAAGCAATAAAAACCTTTCGATTGTCGGAAAAAACATCGGCAATTGTCGTGAGAAGGTCAGCGAACGCACTTTCGAAGCCCCTCGATTAGTTCCCTGACTGACGGAAGTTTAGAAATTACGAGTGGAACTCGTAGAACCTCGGCTATTTTTACCCCAAGCACATCGGCACGCTTGAGTTCGCCGTGTAAAATTACCATCCCAGGGGTTATCCCGATCACCTTCACAGCTACCATGGGCGAGCGTCCCGTCGTTACACCAGTAAAGACAAGCGCCCGCTCAGTAGTTAATCCGTAGAGTCGCCTGAAATCGTCGGCGGAGAGACCCAGTACAGCTTTGTGGCTATCGATGATGGTATACCCAAAGAGCTTCTGGTCGAGCAGCTCCTTGTTCGCAACGACATTGCCGTCGACCACCTTACAGACGGTCTTCCCATCAGTTGGTTCGCCAAACTCTCGGATTTCAAGCACGACATCTGGCGGCAACTGAGTGCCGAACACATGAGAAAATATCCTAGACACTTCTCCCCCATGTTGTTCATCAAGCTTAAGGAAGGCGTCGACCACACGCTTGATAGTCGCTGCCCCAGGCGATTTCCTCCGCCCGGCCTCGTAGTCGCTGATTACTGAGGAGGAAACGTTCATCATTTTGGCGAGCGAGGTCTGGTTAATCCCAAATCGCTCTCGCCAGCGCTTAAAAGCTCCTCCTGGGTCGTCGGAGAGGGTTATGTCGCCAGCTATCCATCGCGCGATCCTTTCTCTTACTTCAGCCATAATGTACCAATATCTAATCTCGGGATCGGAGGATAAGAATATTGGGAATGCTCAGTTTTTTTTCTGCGGTTTTCCAGCTAGTTTAAATAAGTCTGCTTTGGTAACAATGCCGATTACTTTTCCGTGTTCAACGACGACAACCGCCGGTTCATGTTCGAGTAGGGGGTAAACGACATCAATATCGGTGTCCTTGCTCACGGTTGGAAACGAATTTTCCATTATCTCGCTGACGTTGCGTTTAAGCAGTCTGTTCATGTTTTCGCCCGAGGCAATATTGCGCACAACTGTAGCTTCAGATATCGAGCCCACCTGCACTTCTTCATTAAGCACTGGAAGTTGCGAAATGTCGTATGATTTCATGAGGTGGATTGCTTTGTCTACGGCGTCATGAGACTTTAAAGCTACAATTGGCGAAGTCATTATTTGTCCAACTGTTGCACGCTTCTCCATAGCAGTTGCCCGCTCAAGCGCTTTGGATATTTTTTCAAGGGTGGAAACCCGGGGGTCTGCGGCTTTTGCCTCGATTTTAGCGATATAAGCTTGGGTTACGCCTGCGAGTTCTGCTAGTTGCGCTTGGGTTAGTCCGAGCCTCGTGCGCATTACTTTGATTTCGGAAAGTCGTAGTATTCGCATAAAAATCTTCTATTCCTAGCAGTTATATTTTTGGCAAAACCTATAAATAGATAGCGGATTGAAAATCCGAGAGGCGTGAACTTGGCGCGTAATATAATAGTCGAGGAGTTTAAGCAAATTCCCCTCGAGAAACAAAAGCTGGAAATCGTTGAGCGAAAGGGGCTTGGCCATCCTGACTCTATGTGTGATGCGATTTTGGATCGAGTTTCAGTAGAGTTAAGCAAAGAGTATTTGAAAAAATTTGGCATGATTATGCACCACAATGCGGATAAATCTTTGCTCGTCGCTGGGGAGGTTGAGACAAGATTTGGTGGTGGCGAAGTGAAGCAACCAATGCTTTTGATTTTCGGCGACCGAGCGACTGAAGAGGTTGAGGGAACCAAAATTCCGGTGAAGGATATCGCGATTAGTGCTGCGAAGAGCTGGATAAAAGAAAATTTGAGGTTTGTCGATCCGGAAAAGCACATGCGCTATCAAGTCGAGTTTAAACCTGGGTCTGCGGCGCTCACGGACATCTTCAAGCGCAAGGGTAAAGTGCTTAGCGCTAATGACACCTCGGCTGCAGTCGGCTATGCACCGATGACTTGGACAGAGCAGCTTGTGTTAAAGACAGAACGCTACTTGAATTCTCCGGAGTTAAAAAAGGAATTTCCTGAAGCTGGTGAGGATGTCAAGGTGATGGGCTTTCGTAAGAACGACGAGCTCTATCTAACTGTTGGGATGGCTTTCGTTGACCGGTTCGTAGAGAACGAGGACGATTACTTCAGAAAGAGGGAAGAAATCCTCAAGCAACTATACGAATTCGTGAAAGGGAATTCCGTCCTCAAAAAGATCAAGCTCAAACTTAACACTCTCGATGTGCGCGGGCGGGGTGTTGGAGGAACGTATCTCACTGTGCTCGGAACGAGCGCTGATGGGGCGGACTCTGGTCAAGTCGGAAGAGGCAATCGTCCAAATGGAGTGATTCCGCTAAATCGTCATGTTGGTTCGGAGGCGGCAGCGGGCAAGAATCCAGTTAGTCACGTGGGCAAAATTTACAATTTGCTTACGCATCAAATCGCGAATGAAATTTACAGTCAAGTTTCAGGATTGGATGAGGTCTATGTTTGGATAGTTAGCCAAATAGGGAAATCTATTGATGAGCCAGCAATCGCAGTCGCTCGAGTCGTCACTAAGCCTGGCACAACAATCGAGAGTGTCAGGAGGCAGATAGCGGAAGTAGTGGACGAAGAGCTTGGGCATATAGACAAAATCTGCATTAAGCTCGCCGAAGGAAAAATTCCAATTTGTTGAATTTCGTATTTCAAGCGGAAAACCTTTGTAAGGATTATTCAAAGTTTTAGTGGTGATGTTATTTTTCGGATCTTACACCGCGATGGCATGGGTCGAGTGAGCAGGCTTAGCACCCCACACGGTGATGTGACAACCCCCACTCTTATGCCTGTTATCAATCCATCGGATGTAATTTTATCGCCCAACCAGATGCGTCGTGAGTTCGGCTCTGAGTTAGTGATAACAAACGCTTACCTAACCCGTCGCTGCTTCGGAGAAAATGCGACCAAAAAAGGGATTCACGGCGTTCTTGATTACGATGGCCCAATCGCAACCGATTCTGGAGGTTATCAGATTTTACGCTACGGTGACGTGGATGTCAGTCCTGAGGAAATTGTGCGCTACCAAGAAGCAATCGCTCCTGATATCGCGACTATCCTCGATATCCCGACTGGTGTTCGAGCGACTAAGACGCATGCAGCAGAAACGGTGCGGATAACACTTGAGCGAGCCAAACAGGCGGTCGAACTCAGGTCCAACCCTAAAGTGATGTGGTGTGGACCGGTGCAGGGGGGTCTCTTCAGCGATTTGGTCGCCCAGAGTGCACGCGAGATTGGGAAGCTCGACTTTCAGCTGCACGCGATAGGGAGCCCCGTCGAGTTGCTAGAGGGATATCGTTATGCGGAGCTTGTCGATCTCGTCATGACTGCGAAGCAGCACCTGCCACTCGATCGCCCCACGCATCTTTTCGGTGCAGGACATCCTATGATGTTTGCGCTCGCCGTGGCGATGGGCTGTGACTTCTTCGACTCCGCTGCGTACGTGCTCTACGCGCGTGATGGCCGTTACATGACATCGGATGGAACATTTTGTCTCGATGAGCTATCTTATCTGCCATGTGAGTGCCCTGTTTGTGTGGCGCATTTGCCAAATGAGTTCAGACATGTCTCGCAGGACGAGCGAATCAAACTCTTGGCTAGGCACAATCTTCATGTCGCTTTCGGTGAGCTGCGACGCATCCGTCAGGCGATTGTTGAGGGAAGTTTATGGGCATATCTCGAGATGCGGTGTCGCGCCCATCCGCGACTGCTTGATGGGTTTCGAAGATTAGTGAAATATCGAGATTTCATCGAGCGGTTTGACCCAGTGACCAAGCCATCAGCATTCTGCTATCTTGGTGAAGGATCTGCGAATCGTCCGGAGGTCGTGCGCCATAGAAGGAGGCTTGAGGAGCGTTATAGTCCACCTCCGTTGTCCACCCTAGCACTTCTACCGGCCTTTGAAGGCGAGCGCCCCAAGCTGGAGAAATTTGAGCAAACCCACCTCGTAAGACTAGTGCCTCCTTTCGGCATCGTCCCTGAGGAACTCGAAGAGGTTTACCCGCTCGGGCAATTTCAGATACCTCGAGAACTTGACGCGGTACAGATTAAATCAGTGACCGAGGCCCTTTCTCGCTTTTTCGAGCGGTACGGTGAACACTACGAACGAGTCTTGCTGTTCAACGACGAACGACGATGGGGCAACGCACTCGTTGATGCATGCGAAAAAGTTGAGGAAAAACTAAAAACAATTCAGCTCTGATGTGCAAAATTGAGCCCACAAAAAATAAATAATCTAAGCGCCTAACAAATTCGGGCTGGATTGGTGATAAAACTTGGACAGTGTTGACATAAAACTTTTGAAAATGTTAAACAACGACGCACACGTTCCGTTGCGCAGAATGGGGCGCGAGGTTGGCCTCAGCACTTCAGGAGTGAGGCGGCGAATTAAGCAACTCGAGCGCTCTGGTCTGATTAAACAATACTCAGCGCTTATAGACCCTAGAAAATTCGGCTATGGGGTGATGGCTTTCGTCAGTGTTGATGTCGATAACAGGAGCATGGACGAGCTCGTTCGTTCTTTGTCGCGCTGCCATCAAGTATGTGAGATTCATCACACGACAGGAGGTCATGGGTTAATGATGAAGATACGTGCCCGTGATTTAGAAAGCCTGAAGAAGTTCGTTGATGACCGCATCCAATCATTCGACTCGGTAAAGAGCGTCCAGACCATCGTGGCTATGGGGACCGTCAAGGAAACCATCTTGAATCTCTAGGTGCTAAGATGCAGGAAGCCGAGGCAAAACTCATTCGAGATTCGTTCTCATCTGTTAGGCCTTATCTTGCGTACCCTCAGGAACTCCGAAGCTTGATCGAGCAGAATATTGATGAGAGCGCAAGCGTCGAGAAATTCATCGAGGAGCTCAAACAAAATATTTCTGAGAAATTAGATACTACGCGAAAAACAGATAAACAGATTTTCCTGAATGAGTTGCGCCGCCATCTTTCCAAATAAAATCTAAATTAGTTTAAATCTGGGGGATAATATAGAAATTAGGAACTATGGTAAATGCTGAAATCAAGCAAATCGCGCAGGATATTCGAACGATGCGCATACGTGGTGCTGGTAGAATCGCTCGTGCTGCGGCTCGGGCCTTAAAAATCGTTGCAAAAACGAGCCGAGCTAAGGCACCTGCCGAGTTCACGAGAGAGCTCGGTCGCGTTTCAGAACTTTTGTTGGCAACCCGACCGACCGCGGTTTCGTTGTCAAACGCTGTTCGCTACGTCATTTTGGGTGTGAAGCGAGCAAAAGGGGTAGATACTAAAGCCCTGCGAAGGGCCGTCATTTCCCGCGCGGACGAGTTCATTCGCGGTTCAATGGGGGCCGTCGAGCAGATAGGCGAGATAGGCGCGCGTCGTATCTCTGACGGCGACGTAATACTCACCCACTGCAACAGCGATTGTGCGCTCGCGATAATCAAGGCGGCTTTCAAACAGGGCAAAAATATCCAAACATTCGCTACAGAATCCCGTCCGATGCGGCAGGGCTTAATAAGCGTGCGAGAGCTGAGGAAAGTTGGAATTCCCACCACACTCATCGTCGACTCGGCTGTGCGTCACTTTATTCGGGATATAGACAAGGTAATAGTTGGTGCAGACAGCATCGCGGCGAATGGAGCGGTAGTCAACAAAATAGGGACTTCCCAAATCGCCCTCATCGCTCACGAAGCTCGAGTGTTGTTTTTCGTTGCTGCGGAGAGCTATAAATTCCACCCTGAGACGCTAGTAGGGCGGCTGGTAGAGATCGAGGAGCGCCCGCCCAAAGAGATTGTTAATCCTAGGCGCTTTCCAGGCGTGAAAATCCGCAATCCAGTCTTCGATATCACGCCGCCAGAGTATGTAGACCTTATCATAACCGAGCACGGCATAATCCCGCCTTCAGCAGCTTACATGGTGATTCAGGAACTCTTTGAGTGGAAGCTTAGAAAAGGATGAATCTAAATCCATCTGAGTTAAATTTCCATTTCTAGGGAATAAGATTTTTTGCAGTGAGATGAAAATTTGTCAAAATCTTAATTATCTTAACATTCTTCACGTAATTTTGGGGGCATGTTTAATGCTTTTTTCACTGTTGTGACAAGGAGAGAATCTGCATACGTGTATCGGAAAGTTTTCGCGCGATGAGTTCCGCTACCTTCATCATCACCAGATATCCTCGATGGTGATTTTTTTTGAAGATTTTATCTACCAATTCATCAGCGACAATAGTAACAACTTTTGCCTTGTCCAAACAGCGCGCGTGAGTAGTGAACTTGCGAGTGCGAAGTAGAGAGGGATAGCCAAAAAGCCTACCTTTGGTCATCGTATAGACGGAAATTCTCTTTCCAGGGTAAATTTCTATTTCGATGGAAACCCTTCCTTCCAGGGACATGTATATTTTTTCTGCTTTGTCCCCCTCTTTGAAAATCAAGTCCCCCTGTTCGAACTCCTCGACTTTTGCCAGTTTGGCAATGTCTTTCAGTTCTTCCAATGTTAAAAACTCAAAAATATCCATTTCCTTCAAAATTTCCGGTTTCACTGCCATCTTACCCTCTTCTTGATTGTTTATTTCTTTTAAAACTTTTTCGGCTAGAGTAGGCAATTTTTTTTCGATGGTTTTGCTCAATCTGTCGCCCCATGAAACTTTCTTTGGTTGTATGCCGACAATTCTCACATTTTTAAAATCGTAACCAATTTTCTTCCCCACCTTGATGACATCGATTAAATCAATTTCATGTAGTGAAAATTTCTCGCTGCTTGGCATGGCGAGGATCTGCTCGGCGTCAAAGCTAGCAATATAGCCTGGTTCTTTTCCCATATCCGCGGCGTCTACTAGCACTACCTTTTCAAAGCCCTTCATCTCTTCCAGAAACTCGAATCCAAAAATAGCCCCATCTACAAGTTTTATCTTATTATCTAGGACTCTGCTCTTCAAGTACTCCACACATCTTATGCCCACACCTTCATCTTTCAGTAGGATATTTCCTAGGCCGACGATGAGTTTGCGCTCATTCAACGAAATCAACTTTCAGCATGTGGGTTGAACATGAAATGCATGGGTCATAAGCTCTGACTAGCATCTCCAATAAACGGGTGATCTCCTTTTTTGGTTTGTCTAGTATCTCCGGTACCAATCTCCGAATATCTCCTTCAATGTTGGCTAGATTTTGTGCCGTTGGAATGATGCAGTTCGCCGATTCGATTAGACCGCGATCATTAAGTTTGTACTCGTGGATTAGGAGCCCTCTAGGGGCCTCAACTATGCCTACACCCCAACTCCTTTTTATGTTGGGAAGTTTTACTGACCAACCTGCGATTGGCGGCCGTTTTTCCCTCTCATCCTTTATCCCCTGCGATAATAACTCCTCAATCAATTCTACCATGGACTCCAGACAATGTACGAGTTCAACTATTTGGGCGAAAGTTATGTGGTAAGGATTATAGCTTAGGGTCTCCAATCCAAGTTCCTCCGCTGTTTCCCTCGCCTTTGGCGTCAGTTGCTTGAAGTTGTTGTTGAATCTGGAAAGGGCACCCACCATATACGGTTTCATAGGGCCTAATGCATGCTTTGCTGTGGAATAATCTACGACATTTTCGCGTATCTTGTGTTTGTAGTCTCTCTGTTGATATTTGTCAGTTTCAGAAGATTTTATCGTCCCATCGTAGAATGCGTACTCATCGGGGTGGGTAAAACAAACGTAGTCGGTTTTCCTTTCGAATTGGGGGGCTTTAAATTTAGAGAAAAATTTGACTGTACTTGGAACATCTTTTTCTAAAAATTGTTTTATTTTGGAGAGTAGTTCCCGCATTTGGTCATTGGTCACCAAGTTAGTGAAGCCGTCCACGGTCATGGAGATAGGATGTGTATGTCGACCCACAATTGTATCACAGATATCGTGGGCAAGTTTTTTCCAGCTGATGCCTGTTTTCACAACCTCTGGAGAGGTAGAAGCTAGGGGGATTATTGAGTGTGTTCCAACAAAATCTGGGGCAGCGAGGAAGAAGCAGTGGAGGGCATGAGAATCCATAATTTCTGCAGCTGTTAGAATTTTCCTCAAGGTCTCCGTTTGCCAAGTGGGTTTAATGCCAAGTGCATCTTCAATTGCCTTTATGGAGGCATTCGTGTGTGATATAGAACAGATGCCACAAATACGGCTGACGATGTGAACAGCTTCAGAAAAACGCCGGCCGGCCAGCATCGCTTCAAAAAAGCGAGGTGACTCGGCAATTTCGAGTTTGACCTCTTTCAACTCCCCTCTTTTTACATCTACAACGATGTTCCCGTGACCTTCAATTCTGGCGATATGATGGACATGAACGTTGATGTCTTTTCTACTCATCTTACCAACCCACTCAACCCGTTGTACATACGATAAAACCTCAACTTATCTTCGGCGGATATTCCATATTTCTCCAAGACCTCTTCGAAAGCGTCCAAATTGGGGTCGGGGATTGGTCCTCGACATCCTTCACAAGCATTCCCCACAGATGGACAGGCCGCCCCGCAGCCTGCTCTCGTTATCGGTCCCATGCAAACAATAGGGTTCGGTTTATGGTATAGGCAGACGTTTCCTTTCATTTTACACTCAACGCAGATAGGATAATCCGGGACAAAAGGTTTCGTGCCGTTTAAAAGGGAGGCTGTGACACGCAAAAACTCCTTTTTATCGATGGGACACTCCGGGATAAAGTAATCCACCTTAATGATCGCATCGACAGGCTGGGCCAATATGGAATCAAAAACCCATGCCTTGTCCCCGTAGACCCTCTTTCTGATCTCTAGCTGATTGTGAAAGTTTTTAATGGCGTTGATTCCAGCGATATGAGCGCATGCGCCCAATGCCACACATATTTTCGCCCTCTTTCTAATTTTCCTGACCCTCTCTATATCTTGAGAAGTAGAGATCGAACCTTCGATGAAAGCAATATCGTAATCCTGTCCCTTGTAACTAGATGCCTCACGAAAGTTTACTATATCCACCGATTCGAATAGGTCCAGAAGTTTTTCTCCTAAGGAAAGGACGGTCAACTGGCAACCTTCGCAGCAGGTGAAGTCAAAAAATGCCACTTTTGGTTTCTTCATCATATAGCCTCTGGCAAATTTTTAATTTGATTGTAGTTGAAAACTGGGCCATCTTGACAAACATAGATGTTGTTGATTTGGCAATGCCCGCATTTTCCTACTCCACATTTCATCTTGCGCTCCAATGATATCCAGATGTTTTCATCAGGAACTTTGCGATTTTTCAGTTCCCTGATGACAAAGCGATACATGACTGGTGGGCCGACAATGGCCGCTTGGGTTTTTCTAGGATCGAACTGAATATGGGGGAAAAGGTTGGTGATGACCCCTACGTTGCCCTGCCATGTTTCGTCTCCGACATCAACCGTTACATGATACTCGACATCATCTCTTTCTTCCCAGCTATTCAACTCCTCTTTGAAAAGAAGTTCCTGTGGTCTCCTCGAACCGTAGAGGATGTAGACTTTTCCATAATCTTCTCTGGAATTTAAAACGGTCCAGATGAAAGAACGAAGGGGGGCCAGCCCAAGCCCTCCTGCTATGAAGAGTATGTCTTTTCCCTTGAAATACTTAAGTTCAAACCCTTTACCGAAAGGACCTCGAATTCCAATTTTATCTCCTGATTTCCTGCTGTGCAGAGCTCTGGTGACATTCCCAATCGCCCGTACACATAGTTGAAATGTCGGTAAGCTGGAGGGAGCGGACGAGATGGAGATGGGAGCCTCTCCAACGCCAAAAACCGATACCTCCACAAATTGTCCTGGCTGATAGTTGAGATTTTTTCCTGACAGAAGCTCGATTTCAAACAAACGTTCCGTTTTGGTAAGTTGTTCTATTTTGTTTATTCTTGCTATCTCGGGCGCATAGATCGTCATATCCGCTTCCTCTTCTCATAAAGTTCATTTTCGATGTCTAAAGGATCAACAATCTTCGTTAAGCAAGCTTTTCCACATCTTCCACATCCAGTGCAAAAAGACTTCCCCCATTTTTCAAAAAGGTACCAGTCCTTCCGGTTGGTTCTGTGACGCAATCGAGTACCCCTTTCTTCTCTGAATATCTCTCCTGAGGCCACCCTAGTGAAATCGGTAAGAAGACAACCGTCCCAGAAGCGAGAACGATTCCCCCGCTTCAAGTTTAACTCGATATAATCTCTTACATCAAAGCAGTAACAGGTGGGGCAGACCATGTTGCAAGACCCGCAGTTGAAACACTTTGCTCCATGCTCATCCCATACACGGCTGTCGTAATTTTCTTTCAGTAGCTTGGGTAGGTCTTCAAGTTTGGGCTTAAGCTTTCGCTGCTGTTTATTAAAGAAATTGTCTCTTCTCCTTCGGATTTTTCCCAATTCCTTGGCATCTGATCGGGTCGCTTTTTTAGCAATCCCAGAAATAAGAGATTCTCCTCTTTTGGAACCTACTTCTACAAAGAAGTTGTCCCCCATATCGGTTAAGAAAAGGTCAAACCCCTCCCGCGGAAGTACGGACCCCTTGCGGTAGCAGAATGACTCTGGGGAGCAGGGGAGGAGACATTCCGCTCCGATTATAGTTAGATACCCCCGCTTCTTGAGATAATTTTCATCCAAATTTTTTTCCGAGAAAACTTTATCCAAAAGTGCAGTTCCATTTATGTCGCAAGGATGGATCCCGAGTAAAATCACCGGTTTTGCATCCATCTTGGCCTCTACCTTGACCTCATCGTCAACTTCGTATTCGGTCAATTCTTCTTCTTGTGGGAAAAGAAAAGTTTTTGGAGGGATGACTGTTTGAGGACCTTCCCAGAGAATCTCTTTCGTGGACTTTATCGGTTTAAAATTAGCTTGATTTTCCTGCTTCACGGGGGCTACTACTTCTTTTCCGTCTCTAATTATTCTATCAATTAACTTTAAAAAATCTTTTTTGGTTATCGAATATTTCCCCATTTTTTCACCATTCTGGATTTCCAAATTCACTGCTATCCAAGCCATCACCTTTATCAGGCTTATTTAATTAATTATCGTATCGATAATTTCTTGTTGAATCGCAATTCATGTTTAATATTCCCCCGATAGAGAAATTTTTGTCCATGTTAAACCTTTTCGTTCTTTAATTAAGCAGCTCCAGCATTTGAAGTGCAAGTTAGTTTGTAATAGGCGTCGCGAAAGGAGTTGCCTTTCTTTTTCGAATTTAAGAGTGCAGATAGAATTATCCCATCTTGTAGACGAGATCACCTTCACGCACGCGCTCTTGGACTCTCAACCCAATTGATTGCCCCGCGCCAGCGCTCTGCACTTTTTCGTGCTCAATCTGTATTGAATCCACCGTCTGTTGGATATTGGTCGTCGCGCCTTCAATCGATATTTTATCGCCTACTTTGACCTCGTCACTTAGGTCCACGACTCCAACCCCTATCTTTGTAAAGTAGTGGGATATTTTACCCACGAGTTTCTTCTCAACGGGTGCTTCTTCCATTCAATTCACCAGATTAAGATAAGTTGACCCTAATTTATGCCTTTTCCTCTTCCACCAGTTGACTTTAGTATCGACAATTGAGGGTCTCTCATTTGAAAATCTCACTTTTTTTGCCAATTTCCTTTACGATTTTTCCATCATTGATCAGATAAGTTCGGTTACATATTTTCATTAAATCTAAATCATGTCCTGCCACTACCATCGTGTGGTGTTTTTTAAGTTCTTTTAAAAGTTTCATAAACTCTTTTTTTATCCAAGGGTCGAGAGCCAATGTTGGCTCATCAAGAACCAAAATCTCAGGCTTCATGGAGAGTACGGTTGCTATTGCGACTCTTTTCTTTTCCCCGTAGCTTAAGTGATGCGAGCTTCGGTTTTCTAACCTTTCAAGACCCACAGCTTTTAGTGCTTTTCTAACTCTCCTTTTTACTTCCCATTCACTGAGCCCCATATTTACTGGCCCAAACGCGACATCTTCGAAAACCGTCGGCATGAACATTTGGTCATCTGGATTTTGGAACACAAGCCCCACTTTGCTTCTGACTTCCCTTGTTTTTTTGCGTAAATCCATCCCGATAACGCGTACACGACCTCTTTGTGGCTGTAGGATGCCGTTTAAGTGAAGAAGAAGAGTAGATTTTCCTGAGCCGTTGGGGCCTATTAAGCATATGCTCTCCTCTCTTTCGATATCTAGGTTAATGCCATGTAACGCTTTCGTACCATCAGGATAGGTGTAGTGCAGATTTTTTATTTCAATAGCTTTCATACCACCACTAATATTAGTATTAGAAGTAAGAAAAAGCTAGAGAAGAAGAAGGTATCCGATCTCTTGAATTCAAGTTTGTGTGTTAGCTTAATTTCCCCATTGAACCCTCTGGATCGCATTGCAGTATAAATGCGCTCTCCTCTTTCATAGCTTTTTGCGAACAATGTTCCAATCATGTATCCAAAGAGTTTTACATTTTGTAATCTGCTAAGACTAGGTGCCCTTGCATCGCGTGCCCTGCGCATTCGCTCGAACTCATCTATAGCGATGAAAATAAAGCGGTACATAAAAGAGAGAATCATTACGAAGATTTTTGGCAGTTTCAGTCTTTGAAATCCGTTTAGGAGTTTCGGAAACGGGGTTGTTGAAGTAAGAGCGATCATGGCAAGCACACAAAGCCACGATTTTACAAGCACGTTGAGAAAAATCAACAGGGCTGAGTGGGTTATTCTAAAAATGCCAATATTGTATGATCCAGCTGCGTCACCACCGCCTAAGAACGGCAACCCTATAGCAACGAGCAGCACAAATGGAACTATCACCGAGGATCTCTTCAGGATAAATCTAAGCGGAACTCGTGAGATTAGGATAATCGAGAAGACTAGTGCCCCGTAAAAGGCGAATTTCGGGGCCTGAGTTATTGGAGTGAAAATTACGAAGAAAAGGAAGGAAAAAAGCGCGATTATTTTCACTCTTGGGTCTAAAACATGTATTGAACTATGCAAATTACTATGCTGGTCTAGAAAATGATGCTTCATATGCTGTTTCAGCGTCTCCGTTTTAAGATTGTACCCCAACCCAGAGTTATACCGATAATGATAAACACTCCGACTAGACCCGCTAGCGATGTGGCAAGTGCTTTATTTTCAATGCCGGGGATGGCATAGTCAGGCATCGGAGAGTGCATGGCTTCTTGTCCCTCAGCTTTCTCTGCGAATCCTTGATCCTCTGCAACTCGTTCGAGACCATCTGGCTCGGAGGAGGCGAAAAGCGATAGCACACATGCCATAGAGATCGCGATGACAAGTCCGGCGATCCACCATTTTTCTTTGAGTTTCATTTTTTCACCTAGATTTTTGGTAGCTTCAGCAAGTCTGGCCGCGTCTTTAGGACGAAGCTAATTACCGAAATGGTGATGGCGGCCTCGATGATGCCGATTATTACGTGGATTCCTACCATTGCCGGCAGAGCTATCCCAAGAGGCGAAGTTCCTGAAGCTGCTAACTCAAATGCGCATGCCGCCGACGCGAGCACCACAGCGATCCAAGCAGCGACGCCAGCTCCAATAATCATGCCTCTGTCCCCTTTCACAGCTTTTTTAACACCCTGGTAGATGAAATAGCCAAGGATGGTGCCAATAAGCCCCATGTTGATGATGTTCGCGCCCATCGTAGTTATCCCTCCATCTTGGAAGAATATTGCTTGTACACCAAAGATTGACCCCATTACAATCGATCCAGCCAGCGGGCCGACAAAAACAGCGATGAGTACTCCGCCGAGCATATGTCCGCTGGTGCCGCCAGCTACTGGCACGTTTAACATTTGTGCTGCGAAAATGAATGCTGCTAGCACGCCTAGTAGTGGAACGTGCCTATCTCCAAGTTTTTTATTAGTCCTCCAAACTGCGACGACCAGAATCAGCATAGCGACTACCCACAATGGTGCCCATACCGCAACGCTTAGAAATCCATCTGGTATGTGCATAATGGCCCCATCTGGGAGTAATACTTTTTGGTATAAAAATATTACTGTCATAGATAACTTGAAAAACACTTGGCAACGAAGTTTGCAGGGAGTTGGCATGCCGAAAAAGATAACGCGAGTGAGCTTGACGTTGCCTCAAGATTTGTTGGATGAGCTCGATTGCTCTCTTAAAGCTCAAGGTTATACAAGTCGTTCGGAGGCGATCCGTGATGCTTTACGAGATTTTTTGGCGAGCTACAAGTGGCGCAAGGAGCTTAAGGGCGAACGTATCGGGGTCGTAATACTAGTGTACGAGCACGATGTCCGAGGGCTGATTGACGCACTCATGGATATCCAGCACGTGAGTTCGAGTATAATAAGCGCAGTCCAGCATTTGCATGTCGACGCCAAAAACTGCTTGGAAACACTGATTGTCAAGGGCCCCTCAGAGGAGATCCGCAAGCTTGTCGATCGCTTGGGCGCCCTGCGAGGCGTCAAACAGGTCAAGCTGGTGGTTGTTTGAAATTAAATGAATTTTTGGAAAGGCTTAACAACCTCAAGCGAATCTCCCGCACGGGCTGGTTGATTTGCAACGTCCCACTCAGCGAGGTCGAGGATGTGGCGCAGCATACCTTCGACGTTACGGCAATAACCCTGTTACTTGCCGATGAACTCGAGCGTAAAGGCAAGAAACTTGACAGGGAGCGAGCTCTAAGCATGGCGGTCGTGCACGATTGGGCTGAGGTCGAAGTCGGAGATTTTCCCTACACGGCGTTGAAATACTTAGGTCCCGCTGGTACGAAGAAACGCATAGAGAGGGGAGTACTTGAGGATATTCTGAATGGGCTGCCGAATAAAGAAAAATACCTAAAGCTTTGGTTGGAATATAGCGAGAAACGCACTCTCGAGGCTAAGCTCGTTCATGTGGCAGATTATATATCAATGCTCGTGCAGGCGGTCAAATATCGTGAGCGAGGCAATCGTTCTAAGGAACTCGATGAGCTTTGGCATGCGGTTCGCAAGGATATCAAGATTTATGGAAAGGAATTGCCGCCAATAATGGCGTTGATAAAAGAATTTGACAGACGCTATTCTAGTCTCCAATGAACAAAATTATTTCATTTTTTGGGGCTGGAATTTCTCACATTTAAGATTAAGTTTTAACGGATTGTTTTTCTATCATTTTTCTGAATTCTTCATATTCACGTTTTACTTCCTCTACAGAAGCTCCATCCTCCAATGTGGTGACATCACCTAATGGTATCTGTGAGGCGATTGCTTTCAAAACTCTTCTCATAATTTTTCCGCTTCTTGTCTTCGGAAGTTTTGAAACGAAGTGTATTTCCTCTGGTTTCGCGACAGGCCCAACAGAATTTCTTAAGTGTTTTGTTATTTCTTTTTTAAGTTCTTCGCTGGGTTCATATTTTTTTCTTAAAATAGCGAAAACTACAATAACTTCTCCCTTAATTTCATCCGGTTTGCCGATCACTGCGGCCTCTGCTACCGCTGGGTGGGAAACAACTGCGCTTTCTAGTTCCATGGTGCCTAACCTGTGTCCCGCGATTTTTAAAACCTCATCCGCCCTGCCGAGCAGCCAGAAGTATCCTTCTGAGTCTTTTATACAATAATCTCCCGTATAGTAAACATTTGGAAACTTAGACCAGTAAGTTTGCTTATAACGCTCGGGGTCCTTGTATATTGTCATAAACATGCCTGGCCAAGGCTTCTTTATAATGAGGTAACCTCTTACGCCTGGATTCGCAGGTGTGCCGTTTTCTTCCACCACATCGGCGTCAATGCCTGGTAACGGGAATGTTGCAGATCCAGGTTTAAGAGGGACCAATCCTATACCTGGCGCGGGTGAAATCATCACACCTCCTGTTTCTGTCTGCCACCAAGTGTCGACTATGGGGCAACGTTCTCCGCCTATGTTTTTGAAATACCATCTCCATGCCTCTGGGTTTATTGGCTCTCCTACAGTGCCTAAGATTGATAGGCTACTCAAATCGTGTTTTTTAGGCCATTCTTCTCCGTATCTCATGAACATGCGTATGGCTGTTGGCGATGTGTAAAAGATTGTTACCTTATATTTTTCGATTATTTCCCACCACCTGTCTGGATTTGGATAATCAGGTGCTCCTTCGTGTACAACTATAGAAGCCCCGTGCATTAGTGGTGCGTAAACAATTGAGCTGTGCCCGGTCACCCATCCCACATCAGCAGTGCACCAATATACGCTGTCTTCTTTTATGTCGAAAACCCATTCATAGATGGAATTTATAAAGGTCAGGTAACCTCCTGTGCTGTGGACTATGCCTTTTGGTTTTCCTGTCGTGCCTGACGTATATAGAATGTAAAGTGGATGAGTGCTTTCTACAAGCTCTGGGAGAATATATTCCCCGACATCTTTTTTCGTGATTTCGTGGTACCATAAGTCTCTCCCTTTCTTCATGTTAACCTCTTGGCCTGTTCTTTTCACCACTATTACTCTCTCAATTGAGGGGGTATTCTCCACGGCAGCGTCTACTATCTCTTTTAATGGTATTTTTTTACCTCTTCTGAAGCTGCCATCTGCCGTTATGAGCACTTTTGCTCCCGTGTCGTTCACACGATCCGCGAGTGCTATTGAGCTGAATCCAGAAAATATCACGGTGTGTATTGCGCCTATTCTTGCTGCTGCCAACATAGCAATGGGTAGTTCGGGGATCATAGGCAAATAGAGGGCTACCTTATCCCCGACTTTGACTCCGAGTTTTTGAAGTGCTGATCCTAAACGATTTACCATCCGCCCCAGTTGCGAGTAACTTAATGTTCTTTCCTCACCGCCCTCTCCTTCCCAGTATATTGCTACTTTGTTTCTCCTCCAAGTTTTCAAGTGTCTATCGATACACAAAGAAGAGGCGTTGAGCATTCCTCCAACGAACCATTTTGCAAATGGAGGATTCCATTCAAGTACCTTATCCCATGTTTTGAACCATTCAAGTTTTCTCGCTTCTTGTCCCCAAAACTCTTCTGGGTTATCTAAGGACTTTCGGTACATATCTTCATATTTCTTTATCGGCCAATATTTCAGCTCTGCCGGGAGAGATTCTGGTTGCATTTACAAACCACCGAGGTTTAAATTCAATTTTATTGGATTAAAACTTTTTTACTACATTATATATTTATCTTTCCAAGCAAATTGGACCAATAGAGTCAGTTATTAAGACCTTTAGTCATGTCTAAATATCTACTAATTGAAAGTGCGTTAGAATGGACCAGATTTCAATCGTCTTTCAGCCTTATGGCAAGAGGGTTCGCGCGTCTAACGATGATGACATACTGGAGATTGCAAATAGGGCTGGAATAAACATCAGGAGTATATGCGGCGGTAAGGGGAGCTGCGGCAAGTGCAAGGTGATAATAAGAAAAGGGAGGATCGATTTTAGATACAATCAAAAGGAAAAGCTTCTGACGGAGGAAGAACTCTCAAGCGGGTATGTGTTGGCTTGTTTAACCCGCTGCGAGTCGGACTGTGAAGTGCTGGTTCCACCTGAGTCTAGAATTGAGGGGCAAAAAATACTCTCGGACGCCACGATACCTGAAATCCAGATTGACCCCGCGGTTAAGAAATTCTTTATCCCGCCCAAGCAACTCCGCGGCCAATCCGCCGAACAGCTCATGAAGAGCTTTCAATCGTTTACCAAGGCGCGCAGCTTCTCGGACGAAGTCGGTTCAAAGCTAAAATCTATCGCTGACCGATGCGGCGAGGAAGGAGCAACCCTGACCGTTTGGTTGTTGAAGCCTACGAAGATTTTGGATGTAGAGATCGGGGATACATCGAAAAGGAACTTCGGCCTTGCAATCGATATCGGGACAACAAAGCTTTCTGCATATCTTGTGGACCTAACGACGGGGAAAATCCTCGGAAGTGAATCCGATTACAATCGACAGCTGATGTACGGTGAAGACTTGGTTTCGAGAATTGGGTATACGGTGGACAGAGAAGATGGGATAAAAAACATGCAGAGGGCGGTACTTAATACAGCTAATAACTTGATCAAAAGGCTAGCCTCGAATCACGGTGTGGAAGCGAGTTGGATAACTGACGTGTGTACTGCAGGGAACACCGTGATGACCTATTTTTTCCTGAATAAGGATGCATCTCCCCTCCTCGAACCGAACGCTGAGGTATCAAAGCAATCGATGATTACGGATGCTCAGTCCATAGGTCTTGGGGTTAATTCCGAGGCAAAAGTTTACTGCCTGCCTTGCGTGAGCAGATTTTTAGGCGGGGACATCATTGGGGACGTCCTGCTCTCGCGAATCTACGCGTCTGAAGAAATCTCTTTGCTTTTAGATATCGGAACAAACGTTGAGGTCATCTTCGGGAGCAAGGGATGGTTCCTTTCTACGACTGCGGCTGCGGGTCCGGCTTTTGAAGGGTGGGGAATAAAATTCGGAATGAGGTCGGTCGAAGGAGCAATAGACCATGTGAAGATTGACCCGGAGACTCTAAAGGCGAGCTTTACAGTTATCGGAGGGGTGAAACCGAGGGGGATATGTGGTTCGGGCTTGATAGATGCGATGAGCGAGATGTTCAGGAATGGTATCTTAGATAGCTTGGGGAAGGTGAATATGAAGCTGGGCTCCCCCTACGTTCGGAGCGGCGAGGAAGGGTATGAATACGTTGTGGCGCCAGCTTCTGAAACGGACATCGGCAAGGATATAGTCATAACCAAAAAGGACATTCTAAACCTCATCGATTCCAAGGCCGCGGCTTGCTCCTCCATCAGCGTTATAATGAAAAAAATGAATTTGTCCGTGCACGATGTTGCCAATGTGTATGTTTGTGGTGCGTTTGCCAACTACATGGACCTGAACAGCGCGATGGCGATAGGGCTCCTGCCGGAATTCCCAAAAGCCCAAATGAAGTTCCTCGGAAACGGTTCGGTAGCCGGGGCTTATTTGACATTAATTTCTCAGGAGCAGAGGAAAAAAGCAGATGAGATAGCAAGCTTGATGGCTTACTTCGATTTGCTCAAGGATGCGGACTTTATGGATGAATATACGGCGGCCTACATGCTTCCCGGAAAACGTGAGCTTTTCCCGACATGGTGGGAAGCGAGCCGGAAAAGGTAAGGATACATTTTCGTCGTTTAGGAGTTTTTCCATTTCTCTTTGACGAATTTCGATATTCCCGAGGAGTCCCGGGGCCCTACCATAACTTCCCACCCGGTCTCGTCTTCGATCTCCCCCGAAAGCCTTGCGGCCATCCCCGGGATTATGAGCTTTTTGTGTTTGACCATTTTTTCTACGCCGGATTCCTTGACGACCTCGGCCACCTGCTTTGCGGTCAGCTTTCTACCGGCAACGGCGCTCTCAAGAGATATCCCTTCGGAGTCGGCCACGAGCAGGTAGCAATCGATTTTAGCGGCCTCGATATCCCCAGAGACGATATAATATGTCAGGGCGAAGTTGCTCGTCACGAAAACGGGGGATGTTTCATTTGGATTGCCTATAGGCCTCAATCCGGGTTTGACCGAGACGGGCTTTCTAGGGTCTGTGTACATGTTGAATCTTAGCACGACGTTCGGCAATAGGGTCCAGCCCTCTAAACTGTGCATTATCAATATGTCTGTATACCTCTCTATCAGCATGGCCGCCACGAGCGCCTCTCGCCAAGCCTTCGATTGACCTTCCCCATTAGATGATGCCCACGCGGTTATCGGGGTTCCCATCAAGGGAAAACCGGATAGTTTATCTTCTTCGTTGCAAGCCTTCCATCGGAGCATCGTGAGCGCGTTTATGGTTGATGATAGACCTTCGCCGGAAAATGTGCCTGGGTCGATCACCAAGTTTTTCACACCATAGTCCAAGAGCGTTTTGGTCAGGGATCTTAACGTGCCCAAGTCATTCGGGCTGGAAACGGTCAAAGGACACTTATGCTTTAAAGAGAGCTCGGCCATCTCCTTCCAGTTATCCTTCGTTGCCGCGTAGAGAAGGGGGCTACTATCCCCGATTGCCGATAATCCTGCCTTCATGACTTCCGGGTTCAACGAACAGAGGACAAGGGGTAGGTTCGTGTTATTGCTCACAAATTTCACGATTTTCCCGAATTTTTTTGGTTCGTTTGAAACCGATCTAACGGCCAAGGCGTCGAGAGTTAGCTCCTTTCCTATGTAAGTGTAATCGAAATTTTCAACGAACTTGATTCTTTTCATCAACTCACTTTCACTCATTTCATCGGTTACATCGAGGGCGATCGTTGTGGGGTTAAAGTAAGTTAGTTCGTGCCTATGCATGACGAATTCTCCCCCGATCTTTGCCACTTTGCCCTTGTTCCCGAATTCCACCTCGTTCACGGATGGGCTCAGCATAACCTTCAACTCCGAGTAATTCTTCTTGTACTTTTCATCCTCCAAGAGCGGGGAGCACTTTTCGATTTTTGTCTCCATGTTCACGAGTCCCACTGCGAAGGCCATGCAGTTTTCCGCTCCGCACTTCTTGCAGTTGGTCCGCGGGAGCAGCGTGTAAACTTTGATTGGGCTAATGTTCTTCTTAGGCACTTCAACCACCTAATTTCGCCGATGTCCAGTCGGGGATCTCCCTCGCTACCCCATTTTTGAGTAGATAATCGACGATTTCTTTTACAGTTTTCACGGATGTTGGATGAAGCATCATGAGGTAATCCGCGCCGGCCAAGAGCATGGACAAAGCCGTTATAGTTTCCCATATGGGCCCTCTGATTTCCTTCGGGCCCCATATTGGTTCCATCTCCAACCAGGCCTCTCTGGAAGCCCAAGCGTTCGATATCCCAGAGACCAATGGGTGCTGAAGTTCTTGGTCACCTTTCAGAGCTGCAAGCCTAGCCCGCTCCGCGATGGTGAACCCATATTCAAGACCATAACCTATCCCTGCGCAATTCGTGTCCATAACTATTTGGTTCTTTGATAGATAATCGTATAGCCTTCGGTTGAGCTCTCTAGCCTTGTCCAAGTCCATCTGTGTGAAAGCGATGGCCACATGCCCATGCTCTTTGAATGGTTTGCTTGCTTTCTCGATATCCATGTCCAAGTTGAGAGAGTTTATCAGGAGCCTTTCGCCAGACCCCGCCTCGGCTACTTTTTCAAATACCTCAACATCTTTGGCGGGATTTCCAGAACCTCCCACGCATAGCGGAACCTTAATGGCTTGGAGAACTTCTTCGATTAACCTCGCCGAGTCTCGAGGAGAAGTGTCTTTAATGTACGGATCCGTGCTCACCAAGTGTAGGTTAACCATATCTGCGCCGTATTTTTCAACACATTGTTTGGCCCACTCAGGGGGATCTTCTAGCGCATCGCCGAAATAGCTCCTGACCGCCCCGGGGAGTGTGATTTTCATGTCGAACACATCCATAGATATCACTGGACGGTGCACCATGGAGCCCTCGAACGTGTAGAATGCCGCTGTAGTCTCGCCCCCTATGATGTAATTCCTGTCCCGCGTCCC
This sequence comes from Hadarchaeota archaeon (SeqCode), assembly GCA_964514965.1. GTDB lineage: Archaea > Hadarchaeota > Hadarchaeia > Hadarchaeales > Hadarchaeaceae > DG-33. The sequence continues at coordinate 915,272 of CAZETV010000001.1, forward strand.
CTCATCGTTCACCTTGGCACCCAGTGTGACTTCGGGGATTTTTCCGACCCACTCGGTTTTCGGAAGACTGAATTCGGCCTTGGCCAACTCAGTCGGTTTTACTTTGGTGGGGATAACTCTGTGGAGGGTTGGGAGCATTTTTAATGCTAGTTCTTTAACATCGATTGTAACGTCTTCCAGCTCAAGCTCTTCATACTTTGACAAATTTCCAACTAAACTGTCGCTGAGTTTTTTGGCGAGGTCATCTTCTTTTTTTGCCATCTCATCCCTCTAAAGTAATGATTACTCTTTTTTCTTTCGTCTTCGAATGATGACTTTTTCGGCATGGATTTTCGCGTTTTTAAGGATGATGGTAAAGCCGCCAGTCGTTGGTATTGCGATCTCCCCGGTCGATTCAGCAGGTACGGGCTCGTTGACCTCAGCTGGTGCAGCAACTTCTGGCGTGGCCTTCCAGCGCTCGGTGACTGGGTGTGTATGTGTCTCAAGGAACCCCTTTAAATCATCAATTGTTCCTACGTCTTTTTCGGTCGCGATTTTGTCCACAACCTCGGCAGGTATGAAATTCTTGACTCTCTCTTTTATCACCGCGGGCATCCAGACTATACGGTTCCATCCTCCGTCCACTTGGAGAAACTTGGGAGACCTCATGTACTCAATCGACACACCGTGGAAACCATCGACTTGCCGTCCCCCCGCAGTTGAATCAGCCATTGCCGAAAATGTCAATCCATTAACGGCCGATCCCCTGAAATCTCTGTGAATCAATCCAATCCCATCCACTTCAGGAATGTAGAACGCTGTCCCTTCAAAGCAGCCACATGATGTGTGAGGGTGATCAAATGCCGTGTATAACTGCACTCTGTCATACTCCCCGAGCGTTTTTTCCTTCACTATTTTGTTAACACCTTCGAATTCGCCTGCAAACTCGTCGATGGTTTTTCCCTTTTTTATTTCAAAGATTGAACCCTTGGGATCAACTCGCGCGGCGGCCCTTCCATCGAACCAACTTATGGCACCGCAATTGGCGTATCTTTGTGGGGTTATTATGCAAACGTGAGTTGGAGCGAAGGATTGACAAAGTGTGCACCCGTAAAAAACCTCAACATCGCCGTCCTTCAATCCTCGAGCCCTAGCATCGCGGGCCTCGTAGATTTTGAGGGCCTCGGAGTGCATTTCCTGTACTTTCGAGGGGTCCGTGATGAAGGTGATTTGTATTTTTTCGATGATTGGCAATTCACTTCTGTATAACCTTTCCAAGACTTTTCCAATCAATTGAAGAGTCAATCCTTTTTTGACTGACTTTTTGCTCACGCGGAACCAGATGTCATAACGCTGGTTTAGGTGCATGAACCCCTCGATGTAGTTGCAGAAATCGTGGATATGCCTCTCGAAGACTCCTTCCATCTCCTCATCGAGTTCATTGCCGGCAACTTCGATGTAGATTCCAAGTGGGACAGAACTCCCTTCCTTCAAATCCTTGAGTTCCGGGCCTATTACGGTGATTTTTCCGTCCTCAACATCATCCTTTACCCGCAAAAGTTCAAATTTATAATTTACTTTAGTTCCACCGAACTCTACGTGCATGTCTGGCTTCCGGATTCTCTCTCCCTCGTATATCACTCCTACATCTACTGGGATGTCTGCAAACATGCCAGTTTTCATTTCCCTTCCACCTTTTGAGCAATTATTTCCAAATTTTCATGCCAATTTTTAAGCGAGAGATTTGGGAAAGACCAACTGCAATGTGGCTGATAAAATCTGTTTATGGAGATCGTCTTGAGGTTGGGAACAAAGGATTTGAGCCCAGATTCGATTACCCATTCCATATAATATGGGATTCCTAAGAGCAACGCGAGGTCGTGGGAACTTCCTTCACCAGAAACGCTCCACTCCGGGTCGGTGAGTCTAGTACCTATATCCATCGCGGACATCCAGGCATCTGGCTGAAAATCCCTCTTAAGGAACTCCGCAACAGTTTGAGCAGTGGCAACTACAGGTATTTTCGCAGCTCTTGCGATGCGAATGACATAATCGATTGGCTTTTTATTCCCCAAATCTACTTCAGCAGCCTCATGCCCGACGATGAAAATCGGACGTTTGGCTTTCTTTATCATCGTGGAGGCAACTTCCGGATTTTTAATCACGAGGGCCTTTTTCGGACCAGGAATTTCAGCTTTCTGCCAAGGCTCGGCCATGTTTATTCCTTCTTCGTTCTGATGAGTCTATGTATCAGTGTGGGATCTGGAATTTCGCTCTCCTTCCAGCCCTTCTCTTTGAGTACTCCTATTACCTCATCCTTCATCGTAATTGGGATGTCGCCGACTGAACGCACAAATAAGTGGATATCTTCGGGTAAGATTCTGTAAAGCCTCCTGTGCAGATCAATGTAATGATTCAGCTTTATTGCTCTACCTTTAGTTGTGTCGTTGGGCCTCATGCAAAGTTTGGGTATCATTACCATTGCTTCCTCTTTTGTCTCCGCCGTGCAGAATAAATGTTCAGGCGTCGGTCCTACATAAACGCGCTTCCCTGAGCGAGCGTCAAGCACATACCAGTCCTCCTCACGATCTTCCCTCCCCAAGAGCATGCGTCTATATTTAGACCCGTGTGGGCCGACGATGACCGGAATACCCAGCCGCCAACAACCGCTGGCTATGGAAGCGGCCTTTTGGGACATAGCCCCCCAAGCTACACCAACCGCACCAACCCGATTGTGTATATAGTCTGCGATTTCCTCGTAATTTGCACGGAGCTTACGCTTAGCGAAAATGCTCGCTATCTTGATCGCGGCCCCTGTTATGTGAGAATTGGCGACACAAGAGCCAACGTTGACGAGCCCGCCGGCATCGAACACGCCGGAGTATGTTTCGTAAAGGCCGATCCCTTCCTCATTTTTATAATTCGCGATACTCATGGCGGAGCATCCCGAAGTTGTTATAATGTAGCGGCGCTTTGCGAATTCATTGACCATGTTTCCAACATCTTTCCAGCTACCCGGATAGTTCGAGCAACCTACGAATGCCACGATTCCAGGTATCTCACCCAAGACTATTGGAGAACCCACCCGCCTTATTTCTACATCTTGGATCGCGCCCCTGCCAACCCGAATTTTACTCTTTTCCTCTTTGATCTTCGACCTCGATGCTCCGACTATCATGGTGTGTGGGAGCAAATTTTGGGGGCAGACCCACTCGCAACGCCCACAGCCTATGCAAGAATCGTAGAGGTCCGCGAACTTCTGTAAGTCCCTTTTAGCTGCTGCCTCCATAGCTTCGGGAATGAGCAAATCGTTTGGACAGGCCCGCCTGCATGCATCGCACTTCGTGCATCGCTGTGCTGCCTTGATTATCTTCCCTTTCGCTGGAACCACTTTGAACTTGTTTCGTTTTGGAGCTACTTCAATCGCTACTCTAACAGCTACTTCTCCAACCTTTTCTGGATCGACGATAAACGCGCCAGGGCTCTTCCCTTCCACGAGATCTCTCACTATTTCATCCGCTGGATCCAAAGTTCGGTTGGGCAACCCTTGAGAATTCTTGGGGTTCGTCGCAATCAGAGGTGCCTTGACCTTCTGAGCTTCAATGAGCACATCCGCACGAATGCATTGCTCATCGGTCACGATAACATCCGGGATCCCGTTCCTCACGAATCTTAGTTGCCAAGAGAGTGGCCCAACTATCTTGGCCCTCGAATGATGTCTGGTGATATCATGAGCTGTACAGCATAGCCCACAGAGCTCTACGTTTTCCTCAAGCCCCCTTTCTTTTAAGTAATCCATTATCCCAATTGCAGGCGGGACGTTGTGTCCGATGACTAAGATAACTGGCTTGGATGCATCGATGGAACCCATGCCTATTTCAGCGAGCGGAGCTTCTGGGTCAGCTTTTGGAAAACCGTAGGTCGAAATTTGCGCTATATCTGCTATCTCCATGGCGACATGATCTATCATGCCAGCATGGAACACTTTGGACTCAAAATCTAGATTGTTGCCTTCTTGCCCCGTATGGGTGGCAGAAAGGAGTTGGACGATTTCAGTCTCGCAGTAATCGAGAGCATCCTCCAAGTCTCCAAGCCTTCTGGGCTTGATACCCGTTACCAAGCGGAGGTGAGGGGCCTCAACTTCAACATTTTCCTCCCCCACGTTGATTGGATAATCTCGGCCATATTTCTCCATCAAATGGTCGAATAAGTGTCTGGCGTGACCGCAATGGGTTGCTGCCCCTATGCAACACGCTAGCAAGACGATGCGTGACTGCTGTGCCGACATGTCGAGCCCGCATGCCCCTCGCTTTCCTTGGCTCAGATCGCACTTACCCATCGTGCATAGGCAACAGAGATCGCAGAACGGTAGATAAAATGGTTTGTATTTATTTAAGAGCTTGAGATCCCATTCCCTCAGGGCCTCCATCTCAGGCATAGGAGTTGGACCAGCCTCTTCCTCCCACTCCTCTATAATTTTTCCTATGGTTAACTCGAGGCCTTTTGCCTTCACGAGGCCTGTTTCAAGTTCATCAAGTTTGATTCGCGCTTTGGAGCCCACCGAATCGCCTTGTTTAAATTTGTATCTACCAATAATAACCCTTTTGAATTGTATGGAATTTCTTATTCATTTTTTTGGAAAAAATACTTAAAAAAAATAATAAAACTAGGTACAAACTGGAATATAGAAAAAATTATTTTTCGGTTTTTGCACTTTTAGCTATTTTTTTAAGCTCTTTCGCCCTAGAAGGGGTTATAAGTTTTCGTTTTTCTAGATCTTCGATGCATTTCAATGCATATCCACACCAGGTGACACATGAAGGCGTTGCCTCTCTATGCAACATTCGCCCACAATTATAACATTTTACTTCGGTCTCGTAGCCCAAGAATTCTACTTCTTCACCGCAGGCTGGGCAAGTTCGCACTGTTATTTTTGGCTCCACGAGTTCCTTAGCACCCGGACATCTCTTCAGCATTTTTCCCACTTTTGGATATAATTGTTTAATTAAACGATTTAAGCTTAATTTTTAAAATGAGCGAAAGAAAGTTACTGTTAAAGTCTTAGACGGCGAATAAGTTTTAGGACGGAAAATAAAGGTGTTCGAATGGAAAAGAAGAGGTTGGTTTTAGCCATCTCAGGAAAGGGCGGGGTGGGCAAAACCACTTTGGCCGCTTTAATGCTGAAAATCTTAACCGAAAAAAAACAAAAAAGTATCTTGGTCATCGATGCGAATCCCGACTCAAATCTCTCCAATCTCTTAGGGATTTCTAATGGTAAAAAAACAGTTGGGAACGTAACGGATGAGCTGAAGAGGTCCCTCTGGAAAGGCGAAATCCCGCCAAATGTGATGAAGAAGGATATTCTCGAATACCACATTTTTGAAATTTTGGAGGAAACTCCGAATTTTGATCTATTAGTAATGGGGAGGAGTGAGGGTGAAGGATGCTATTGTTTGTTGAACAAGCTCATCGCAGATATCATCGACACGCTCTCTAAAAATTACGACTTGACGATAATGGACGAGCATGCGGGGCTAGAGCACCTAAGTCGAAGAACTGATCGGGATGTTGATGTAATGATAATCGTCACAGATCCTAGCTCCATGGGATTTCAGACGGCGCGGAGGATAAAGGAGCTAGCTAAAGAGGTCCACATCGAGTTCAAAAAAATCTACCTCGTGGGGAACAAGTTCACGCCTGAGATGGAGCAGATGCTAGAGGACGAAGCAAATAAAATAGGCGTCGAATATGCTGGTAATATCCCGCACGACGACGATGTTCTCAGATATAACCTCACCGGGCGACCGTTGGTTGAACTGCCGTCCATGAGCCCGGCCTTGGTGACGGCGAAAAACATCTTGATACGGATGGGGCTTTTGGGCTAAACAAGAAGTCAAAAATTTGAACCAAAATTAAAGGATTCGGTTCGCATGAAGGGATTTATTTTCTGAATTTTTGTAGTTTTTTTAGCAGCTCCTTGTCACCTTCATAGTCTCCAGCGCAAGTCGCGATTATGCCATCTACAAGACCATCCAATTTCGCTGCGTATTCTTCAACACGATCCATAGTCGTTGTGCTTGGCCACCCGATTATCTTTAAAATTTCCTTATTTTTGGGGGTTCCTACAAGGAAGTAAGAGTACAAGGGTTTGTTTAGACGTTTACACTCTTCAGCTATTCGCTCCAGTATGGGGAAGGACTTATCTTCAAGTCTCATGAAACATATGAAATCCCATGCACCCCCCACTCGGGCAATACTTTCTTCCGCGGATCGGCGTGCTGTAATCAAGCAGCCTAACTTTAGATCTTTTATATGCACCGTTGTGCGTAAGAAATTTCGGGCTTCCTCGGAGGATTTTAACATTTTTATGGGCTCTCCGTGCTTGGGGATGTCGCCCATAGAGAGCACGATTCCGTCAAGACCTATAGCATCTGCAGCTAGAGCCAGGCCCCCGGCTTCAACCGGGCCCTTATAGTGTAATATGAAGATGGGTATCACCATTTTGTCTGGGTATTTAGTTTTGAGGATGCAGCCCACAACCGTCCCGCTGGGTGCCGGCATGCCTGCGGCGCTATCCGTGACGTTCCATCCATCAACCAAATCATGAGTTTCTTCGGCAAGTTTCAGAAAATCGCGCGTTGGGACAAACTCGTGTAATATCCTCATCACAATCCCTAAGAAGGATATTGGTTGGGATTAAAAAATCTTTTGGGCGCAATCACAATCGTTCTTTATAAACCTTGAGTGGTTCATGGCTTTGCTAATAAACTCCCCGATCACCCCGACTTTATTAGCAGAATCGACTTTATGAGCAAAGCCGTGGTTCATCCCTCCGAAATACGGGAAGGACCGCAAAGCCTACGATTCGGGAAAGCTGGGGGGGAAAGGCATAAGTCAACATACTTTACCACGCTCAAGTGAATAGGGTGGGCGTCTGCCATGATGGCTAAAAGAAAAATCCTAAAAATCGACCTCAGAAAACGCAAAAAATCCGAAGAGGAGGATCTCCTAGCTGTTGACAAGCTTATTAACATCTTCGTTAACGGGGAGTATTTCGTCACCCTCATGGCAAGTCCAAGAAATATTCGGGAATTGGCGATCGGTCACTTGCTGGGGCAGGGCATCATTAGTACGCTGGAGGATATCGAGCATGTGAGCATAAGGGGAAAAAACGTCAACCTGAGGACAAAAGCTGAAATTCAACTTGGAGCCACCAAATTCCCGAAGGTAATCCCGACCGCTTGTGGTGCATCGGAGGACATTATTGAACTTCTAGGTAAATCGGGTGTACTGAAACTCAAGGTGAAATTTAGTGCAGAAAATATTGGGGGTGCGTTTAAATCACTTTACTCTGCGTCTAAGATTTTTAAAAAAAGCGGGGGCACCCACGCAGCGGCTTTGTTCGCGTGGAATGGAAAAATGAAATTTTGCATAGAGGATGTCGGGAGGCATAACGCGGTAGACAAGGTCATCGGGAGAGGGCTGATTGAGGGCGTGAATTTTACAAGGAGCTTTATGATCTCGACGGGTAGGTTATCGGCGGATATGGTGATCAAGTGTGCGAGAGCCGGGATACCGCTCGCTGCATCAAAAGCAGCCCCTCTTGAATCAGGCCTCCTAGCGGCTGAGATGAGCGGCTTGACGCTTGTCGGTTTCGTTAGGGGGAGCCGAATGAACGTGTACACGCGCCCTGAACGGGTGAAATTTTAGATGGGAAAGCTCGGCATTTTGGTTTTAGCGGGCGGGGGCAGCAAGAGGTTTGGTAGAGAGAAGCCCTTTTTCGAGATAAACGGGAAACCCATGATTCAGCACGTAGTAGGAAAGATCTCCAAACTATCCAAAGAATTAGTGATATCGTGTAGGTCTAGCCGAGAGAAACTGGCGAGAATGTTTCCTAGCGCAAAAGTCATTGTGGACAAGGATGAGAGGAAAGGAGCATTAACGGGCCTAGTGAGCGTGCTTCCTGAGATCAGATCTGAGTACACGGCTTTGGTAACGTGCGACTGCCCGAAAATCAGGCTGGAAGTCATTGAGTTGTTATTTGAGAAAGCGAAAAACCATAGCGGTGCAGTCGCCAGATGGCCGAATGGTTATGTGGAACCACTTCAAGCCGTTTACGAAACGGAAAAACTGCTAAAGGCCGTGAACGAGGTGTGGAAAAGGGGGGAAATGAGGTTAATGGAGGTCCTAAATATAGTCCCGGATATCGTTTACGTATCGACGGAGGAACTAAGGGGGATTGATCCAAAATTGGAATCATTCCTGAATGTGAACTCACCTGAGGACATCGAGCTTCTGTCGGCGGGAAATCTAAATAGAGGATATAGGTAGGCGAGTTAACCCTGAAAACCTTCGACCATTCTATAAACAGCATTTACCAAAACCATGTTAATGGTGGTAATTACGTCAAGGCCCACTTTGCCTATTAATTCAATCATGGTGGTCGGTGTCAACACCAGACCAATCGTCAAATCAGCGAAGGCCCTCGGCTTGAAAACTATTGCTGTAGATTGTTTTGGCGACATCGATTTGCGTGGATATGCAGATGATGTGTTTTCTGTCAGATCCGCCGAGTTGAAGGTTCAGCCTAAAAGCTCGAAAAGACCTAGTCTCTTTCATCTCTCGCTCCAAGCTCTTGAAACCCACAACGTCGATGCAATTATTTTAACATCGGGCATGGAGCACTACTCAGCGTTTATTGAGGATCTTGGAAAGAGGGCAAAAATAATTGGAAATGACACGACAAGCTTGGAGACGTGCAAAAATAAAGAGAAACTTTTTCGCATAGCGGATAAACTTGGCATCCCCTACCCGCTCACACGTAGGGTTAGAAAGCTAGATGAAGCGTTAGAGGCCGCACGGGATATCGGGTACCCCGTTGTTTTGAAGCCGGCTTTTGGAGGCGGCGGCATCGGGATAAGGCTTGCTAGGTCACCGGATGAGTTGGTGCGATTCTTTGGAAGGGTGTTGTCAGCGGGTGATAAAAAGAATTTGTACGTGCAAAAGTACATTCAAGGCATCGATGCTAGCACATCTATCTTGTCGAACGGTGATGAGGCCAAGTGTCTAACAATTAACGAGCAAATCATAGGCGACAAACGGTTGGGCGTGCCCAGGCCATTTGGTTACTGTGGCAACGTGATACCTCTAAACAAAACCGAGTTTGAAAACCAAATCGCCGAGACATCGAAAGCGATTTGTGAGGAAATCGGATTGGTGGGCTCGAATGGGGTCGATTTCGTCCTTTCTGACAAGCCATACCTGATGGAGATAAATCCCAGATTTCAGAATACGATTGATTGCGTCGAAGGACTTCTCGGGATAAACCTTGTTTGGGAACATATCCAATCTTGTCTGGGTGAGCTAGGCAGATACAAGCAACCCAGCGGTTACTCCGCTAAGCTAATCCTGTATGCTAAGAGAGATTCTAGAATTCCGGACCTCAGAGGAACACCAAGTATTGTTGATGTGCCCGCACCCAAAACAACGGTTAGAAAAGGAAAACCAATTTGCTGCGTCTTAAAGTTTGGTGGAGACAGACGCAGGCTAATCGTCGATGCGTATAGAGCGGCGGGTAAGCTCTACGAGAAAATATATTAACACAGCTTCAACCGATTAATGTCTTCTCTTGTAATCACTCCTTTGTGAAGTGATGTTGCAACAAGGACGCCTGCTGCGCCATGGTCACGCAACAAGCGAATATCTTCGATGCTTATCACCCCGCCCCCCACAAGCACTGGCATATTTGTGCATTGCAAAGCTAAGTTCAACGATTCAAAATCCGGCCCCCCTTGGGTGCCTACCCTATCTAAGGACAGAAGAATTATCTCAGAAGCCCCCTCACCCTCAAATTTTCGAATGAGTTCTTCTAGTCGTAGCCGCATCAAGTCCGACCTAGCAACCACATGTCCAAATTTAACATCGATACTGGCCGCCACGGGCATTTTATGAGCGTTTATTAATTTGGGAATTTCCTCGAAGGATTCAAGCGTCTCCGTAGCGAGCACAATTTTTTCCACACCTTTTTCCACGTATTTATCAACTTCATCAGCTCGTCTGAAGCCCGCATCCACCATGATTTTCATCCCGGTTTCGGCCACGATTTGGCCTATCACACGGTGATTGTGGCCGATTCGACGAATGGCATCCAGATCTGCGATGTAGAGTTCTTCTAGGCCGAGCTTTTGGAACGCCCTTGCCACTGATAGGGGATCAGAATTCCCCACGAGGACACTTCGAACCGCTTTGTATCTCTCTCGTTCACCTGCAATCGCATGGACGACTTTGCTGTGCATGATGTCAATGACTGGAATAACCCTCATAGCGAGACCTCCGGTAATATCGTTGTGCAGGTAGTTTCCTTTCCACTTAGTATTTTTTTGATTCGATCAGGATGCCTTCCGTTCACCACCCAGCAGGTTATACCCGTGTGCTCTAAAGTCTGCGACAGTTTTGGATCCACACAGGATTGGTCAATTTTCCTAAGCTTCTGGATGGAGATAGATTTCTGAAGTCGCCCCTGTTCGAGAATTCCGTCAATCATTTTAACCAAAAGGAGTTTTTTACAACCAATCTTTTCGGTGACCCATGCTGCAATTGAATCTGAGGTTACCTTCCATGTGGGTTCAAGTTCCGGAGAGCAACCCAAAGTTCTATACGGAAGAAATATCGAACACCCCCGCGCTTCCCTTTTAGGGATATCCGTTAAGGTCGAGCCATCGATTAGATCGTGGAACATCAACCCATAGAGATTCATGCTAAGAATCGCCATTTGGTGGGCAACTTGATCGGAGAACTCGTGCTTCATCTGCAGCTTACGCACGAGATTCGCAAAATCACCACCGCCTGGGATAATGAGTAAGCCGTGGCGATTGGATATCTCCTTTAAAGTTCTGCATAAGTTCCTCAGGGCAGGGGGGTCAGCTTGTAAGCCTCCACCCACCTTAATCACGACATCCATGCTTGAGCGCCTCCGCAGCCAGTAGACTGGCGCCGAATGCGGGCGCCATCAACGCCGCCTCCTCACCATACAGAGTTGCGAAATCGATGACTTCATTGAATCCCAAGGCCCGAACAGCTTTTTCAGCGAGAATCCTCCTACCGAGGCCTGCCACTACAATCTTCGAACTCTTTGGAAGCTTATGTAATCTAATGACTTTTTCAAGTACTTTGGCCACGAGGTCTATTTGTTTCTCATGGAAGGCTTTCGCAGCCATGATGATTTGCCTTTTCCCGATCTCATCCACATCACTGCAGAAAACCCTTGCGATACGTTGCATACAGCTCGCTCTATCCTTTTTCCTGCCGTCGGGAGTTTCGCACATATAATCCTCCTCTTCAATCATCCCAAGCACTCTATAGACATCGGCTGTGATGGCAAAGTTTTCGGCGGCAATCCTCGTTTTTTTGCCGCTGAGCGACACTTCTGAGCAAATAAATGGCAGCGGGGTGCGGAGAACCCCCATATAAAGAAGTTCGCCAGTCCTCAATCTCTGAAGGTCGGTCTGTCCCAGAGGGGAGGGCCTGACTTTCTTTAAGGGAATTATGTCTGTGGTAGTGCTTCCGACGTCCATGAAAATGCAATTAGGATATTTCCTTCCCACGATCGAGGTGCTGGCAATCCAATTGGCTGCTGCGAGCTTTCCCGGGAAAGCAAGCGATTGTTCGCGCGTAAACAAGGCACCATCTAACGACACAAACAAACAGACCTTTTTCCCAAATGCACCACATGTGACTTCAACTATCTCAGCTACTCCTTCATGTTTGGTCCGAAAGATATCGCAGAGTTCCCCAGTTAAGGTAACTCCAACGACTTGTGGGCGGGTGAATTCGGCGAGATTTCTAAGGAATCGGTCGAGCGCTTCCTTGTTCTTCCATAGCGGAATGTACTTGAGCCAGCATCTTTGTACTTTCTCGTCCTCAAGCAGAACGGCTTTTGTGTTTGCCCCGCCTATGTCAAGACCAAGCGATCGCATCCCCACCGACCCCAATCAAAGTAGCAACCTCGTTTAACGTGCTTTCGAGCCTGTGTTCAGCGCTTCTGGCGGTGATTCCAGATTCCACGATGATTGAAAGCGGGCGCCCTTTCTGGATACTCCCATTGGACGGGATGGGTGGAGAGATAACTCCTGGGATTTCCCGGAGTTTGCCCAGCTTTTTGACATTCATTCTGATGTTCTTTCCAGCTTTGGGGATTTTCATCAAAGAATATCCCTCAAGCTTTGGGTTGGGCATGGTTGCTCCGTCGATGAGCACCCTCACCAAGATTTCTCCTAGATTTGCTTGGAGTACTCGAGCTAATGCGACGAAGGATGTAGTTATCCGAGGGTTTAACTCTATGAAAAAAGGCGAAGTTCCGACAACTAGGTCGACCCCACAATAACCGCGCAAACCTAGACTTTCGGCAGCTTTGAGAGCGATCTCGGCGCATTTTTCTTTTAGCGGATGATCAAGCGGGACTGCTCCGCCAACATACATGAATCGGCCTTTTTGAATTGCTATCTCCTGTCGGTTTACAGATAGTACAGTTCCTCCCTCTTCCCCCATCATCAAACAACAACTTGCATGTTCACCCTCAAGGAATTCCTGAAAAATCACACCCGCGGCGCCACGTGATGACGTAGCAAATTTGATTCCTTCGCAGCCAATCCCATCCACAGGTTTGATAAGGACTCTTCCGGTGCCGCGCGGTTTTTTCCATGTCTTCGGCTGTGGAACAATCCCTTGGAGCATGCGATGCGTGAGCCATTTGTTTGCGCAAATCCGAATGATTTCTGCTTGGGACCCGAGCACCTTTATACTCCTTTTTCTTAGTTTCGTGCTTATCTCCTCAAGCTCGCGTCCTTTCTCAGGTGCTATAACCAATGCTGCATCGGGCCTGCATTTCAAAGCTGCATTTAATCCATTTCGATTTGGGAACACATCTGCATCTAACCAATCAGCTAGCCCCCTAAGCCTTTTGTCGAGAACCGTGATGATGTCGAAGCCGCTACCGCTGAACTCGCTCACCATGGTTCTCAACATGGCGAAGCCTTCGGAGAGAAGTTGAGCGTTAGTCTCTGGATGAAGGCCCCCAGCCACACTTTCAAGTATTAAGACGCGCATAACTAAGCCCTCAGAATTTTTTTCAGCCGCCGAACGAGTCTCTCGGATACTCTGCCATTTTTTCTGTCCCCACCCTCACAGACCACTCCCCTAACCCCGATTACGTCTGGATTCAGCGACTTCAGCGTCTGTACTTCTTTAAGCCCTAACGAACCGGCGAGAGAAGCCCATAGACCGTATGAATGTGAATTGTTAACGAAATTCTCCAAATCTTCTCTCCGAAGGAAATCTGTGAGGGGCCGGCCGTCCTTGATTGCCGTATCTATCATTGCAATGTCAGCTTCACATTCGCCCGCTATTTCAGGTATGAGCAGGGGATTTATTGTTCCAGACCTCTCAAAGTCCCCATAAGTACATACAGCAACCTTTGCCGATCCATAAGTGCCTTTAACCGCCCTTACCACCTGCTTTACAAAGTATATGGCACTTTTCACATCTTTTGGACCTTTCAGTCCGACTTTTATTATATTAGCCCCCGCTTTAAGGGCACCAAACGCCGCTAGGGCAGCACTTCCCGGAAGGTCAGGGAAATCGCCAATGGCCGCGCTGAGAGGTATGTTCGCGGGTACGGATTGCCTCACGTTAGCTATGACCCATGGGAAGTTTGCACCGAGCGATCCCTCTTCAGGGTTCTTAATGTCGAGAATATCGGCTCCCCCTCTGATAGCGGCCAATGCCTCCTCGATGTCTCTAGGGCTGACAAGAAGTAGGGTCAAGTTAGGTCCTCCAGGCATTCGTCGAAATCAGCCAAAAATGAAGTTATGTGTTTTAGACGATGATGGGGCATGACCACAAGTCTGATGCTCCGCGGCTGACTATTCATAGATACGAGCCACCCTCTTGCTTCCAGTTTATCGCAGACATCGCTTAAATTGACAGTATCCGATTTGACGGCAACGATGTTGAGTTCGGGCTCCACTATGAGGTCCACGGCGTCCATCTTTCTGATGCCTATCGCCAGCTTTTGCGTTAGGTCCATGCAGCGCTTAACTATCTTTTGGTAGCCTTTGTACCCTAATGAGTTAAGAAGGGCCCAAACTGCGGCTACGGACGCGCCCGATCTCGTGCCCAAGAGAGTTGAGTTTGGGCTGTTCAGATAGGGCGGATTCATTTCGATTTTTTTAAGCCAATTTCCATTGCGGAAAAGGATGGACCCCGCTGGTATGGGGGCAAGCCCCATCTTATGAGGGTCTAGGGTGATGGATGATACCGAACCTATGCTAAAATCCCAAGGGGGAGGATTTTTAATGAAGGGTAAGACAAAACCTCCAAACGATGCATCTACGTGAAGAAAACAGCCAAGATCCTCAGCAATTTCAGCGATCTCCTCGATTGGATCTACCAAACCAAGTGCCACCGTGCCAGCAGTGGCCGTAATGGCTAGAGTCTCTTTGCTGGCTTTTTCTTGTATGCTGTCGACGCTTGCACGGTAAGTCTCATCGAGTGCTATGTGAGTAAGATTCAGCTGTTGAAGATTACATGCCTTAGTTACAGAATAATGAGCAGAAACAGGCGCGATTACATTTTTTCGGTTTAGTAGTTTTCTGGCAACCCACAAGGTAACTATGTTCCCTTCAGTTCCTCCCGAAGTTATGTAGCCAGCTGCCTCAGGTCTTGAAGTCAATGTACCGATTTTTCTTATCGCCTCTTCTTCCAGTGATTTCACGCTTGGGAAAATTCGGGGGTCCAATAGATTCGTTTCAAGAAACATCAAATATGCATCAACGGCTACCTTCAATGGTTTTGAACACATGGAGCAAAAAACTCTGCCAGAATCATAGCTCCAATCCTGGCTCCGTCTGTCCTCAAGCGATTTCAACAGCTCTTTGGCGGAGCCAGTCATAGAATCCCAAGCGTAAATTTTTGGTCTGAATTTATAAATGCGAGAGTGCCAATAAATTTGGAGGTTTGGTCATGGTTCAAAGGGTGAGAGTAGGATTAGTTAAGATGGGCAACCTCGGCACTTCTGCCATGTTAGATCTGATGCTCGATGAGCGGGCGGAAAGGGAGGACATCGACTTTAGGGTTGTGGCATCTGGGCCGAAAATAACCGAGGAGGACTGTAAAGGGGTTTCTGAAAAAATTCTTGATTTCAATCCCGAACTAATCATAGCAATAAGCCCAAATCCTTCCGTTCCGGGACCTTCGAAGGCCAGAGAAATCCTCAAGAAATCTGGCAAGCCTTGCATAATCATCGGCGATGCCCCAGGTACTAAAATCGCCGGAGAACTTGAGAAGACAGGTTTTGGCTACATATTCGTCGAGGCGGATTCCATGCTTGGCGCAAGAATGGAATTTCTTGACCCTATCGAGATGTCGCTCTTTAATGCGGATGTAATCAAGGTTCTTTCAGTAACCGGCGCTTTCCGAGTTGTTTATGAGGAGGTTGATAAAGCAATCGAGGGCGTGAAGTCTAGCAAGCCCTATTTGCCGAAGATAATTATCGACCGTGATAAAGCTGTAAACGCCGCCGAATTTGAAAATCCCTATGCGCGTGCGAAGGCCATGGCAGCTTTTGAAATAGCGAAAAAAGTTGCAGACGTAAGCGTTGAGGGCTGTTTTAGGGTCAAGGAGAAAGAGAGGTACATACCGATTGTGGCGGCGGCGCATGAGATGATGAGGACGGCCGCAAAGTTATGTGACGAAGCTCGCGAAATAGAAAAAAGCGAGGACTCTGTGCTAAGGAGGCCGCATGGAAGAAAAGGCGAACTCCTCTCGAAACGAAAGCTTATGGGAATCTAGAATTGGCACTCCTCGGTACTAAGTGCGGGGATTCTTGTACGCTCATTAATAGAGGGGCACTAAAATTGTTTGGAATAGGGATGAAAGGAAAACCGCTGGAAGGTGACATGGTAGAAACGGCGGATAACATTATTTTCGATGTTAGAGGACATACCCATCCGCCCGGAAGGGTCATTGCTTATCCCAAGTACGTGTCAGATTTGAGAGGGAACTTGAGGCGTGGCGAAACCACTTTTCGGAGGGTCCGCACCTTTCAAGATTTGCATGATGCAATTGAGCAGTTGGATTCAAAGTATTTGATTTACGATCCTGTTTTCGGCGAAAAATTATGCGAAGTTTCGGAGGAAGGTATAAACTATCACTATAGACCCAGCGACTGTCTGTCAGAGCTGCGACGTAAAAAGGAGCTGGACAAAGTCGAAAATGAGGCACTTTCCCTGCTTCAGCTCATGAAAACGGAAGCCAAAGTTCCGTGGAACAAGCTAGGACTTTCTGGGTCAATACTTACGAAGCTCTACACAATCTCGTCTGACATTGATCCCGTTGTTTATGGATTGAAGAACTGCTGCCGAGTATACGCGAGCATAATGCAGTTGTTGGAGGATGGGGAAATAGAATTAGAGAAGGTGAAGGAGGAAGAGAAGAAGGAAGATTATAAAAAAGAAATTCGTTCCGGAGAGTTGGATAAATCTGTAGTCTCTTATGAAGATTACATGCGCGTGGAAATGAGAAAAACCTTTGTGGGGCGGTTTGGCGGTCGGAAGTACTCCATAAAATTCGTCAAGGATTGGGGTGAGGTAGAGAGTACCTATGGGGTGGTTAAGTGTACTCCAAGAGGAAGTGTTAGAATAAAGGCCAAAATCGAGGACGATTCGGATGCAATCTTCATGCCAGGCGCCTATAAGATTTGTAACGTCAAGCTCTTGGAGGGGCCAGATTTTGTGCCAGTGGAGATTTTATCAGTTCACTTAAGGTTCTGTGAACAGGCAAAAAGGGGCGAAACTGTTATCGCGCGGGGAAAGCTTGAATCTGTACAGCGGAGAAGTGGGGACGAATATTATAGGCTCGTCCTTGGGAACGAGGCTTCAGACTACATGATTTTAGTTTGAGGTTCAAAAATCAGGTTTCTAAAACTAAGATTAAAATTCAATGAGTTAAAACGTGATCGATTATCTTTTTGGTTATACTTACTTTTGTCGTGGATTGGAGACCTTTCCACCCAGGAATGGCGTTGACCTCAGTAATGAAGAACTCGTCATCCCGTTCAACGATGTCCACCCCGGCGTACTCACATCTCAAGATTTCTGCCGACTTTATCGATGCTTCTTCTAGCTCTCCACGTAATTCACATGGCTCGACTCTCGCTCCCTTTGAAAAGTTAGTCTTCCAGCTTTCGCCGACTCTCTTCATTGCCGCTATAACTTCATCCCCGATAATGAAAGCCCTTATATCCTCGTTGCGATGAGGAATGAACTCTTGGACGTAATACACATACCTTCCAAATTCAAGGGCCGTAAAAACTCTATATGCTAGGTCCCGATCACTCACTCGTACCATCCCCGCACCCAAAGAGCCGAAGAGGGGCTTGACTATCACGTCCTTGAACTCCTCGAAGGCCTTCATGGCATCGTCATGCTTTTCGGTAACGATAGTCTTGGGGGTCGGGATTCCCGCATCTTCCAACAAAGAGCACGTATAGAACTTATCCGCACATCGCTCTATGGCGATTGCAGGGTTCAGTACCTTTACTCCCAAATTCTCCAGCCTGTGAAGCGTATCCATTCTGAATATCAGCTGTTCCGCTGATCCTTTCGGCACCCATCTGACAATTAATGAGTCGAACTCATCAAGATCGTGACCACAACATGAGACGCGTGGCTTTCCGCTCAACTTTGCGACTAGGTAAGAAAGAGGAAAGGTAAAACAGCTGATTTTTCTGCTTTCTATTTCTTCCCTCAACTGCTCAACATTCCAGTCATTTTTACCTGAGGTAAAAATTCCGATTTTCTTCACACGCATGCACCCAGTGATTTCGCCAGCACTTCCTCGTCAATGCTTCCGGCATGAAAAACTCTTCCGGTCCTCAGGTTGTTTATCGTTACTTCGGCGGGGGAGAAAAGTTTTGGATCGATCTTGAAGAAGTCCCTATCATATTTTTCGAAGAGTTCAAGGAATGGCAGGCCGTAGTCCTTGGAGGCGCGTGAGGGAATTTCATCGATCACCTTCTCAACCTCAGAGTCGTCAGCATCCACGAAGTACATCGTCCTCCCACCGTAGAGCACACAGTCGTTGGTTTTCCCCATCGCTTCTAGATCGTTTTTGGTCACTGGCGCTACGGGAGCACTTCCGCTCCCGCAGATTATCTCGCCTATATCGAACCCGACCTCATGTAGCTTGTGCACGCCGGTTTCCACAATTCTCGCTGATATCTGGATGCTCCCAACAATGCTTGCAGTCGGGGCAGCCAAGATGTAGAGACTATCGGGCTTCACCTTGCATTTTTGGGCGATGAAATCCGCTACCTTTTCGTTTGGTATTTTTCTAGTCTCGAGCGTGATGACCGCTTTCTCACACCTATCTTCATATTTCAATTCTCGGAACAGCTTTTCCTCCACCCTCGCCAGCGCCCTCGCGGGACCCGAACCCATCGCGAAGTAATCTTCAACTTTTATCGCCCACCCAGCAAATTGAGAAGCCATGCATGATATCGCGGGATGGTCCACGTTCACATGGACATAGGGCCTTTTCTCCATGCAAAGACTAACGCCGCCAAGACCCCCTAGACACGCCTCTGAAAAAAGTTTGCCAGCTTTAAGGCTCCCCTGCACCTTGATTCCAGAGTCGATCACTACTGCCCCATTTTTTAGTTTGAGGACTTTGACCCCCAGTTCTTCCTCACTTTGAGTCATCGCGTCTGCTATTTTTGAAGCTCTTTCGTTCACGCTTATCATGTCGCGCCTCCTTTCCAGATCAGTATCTCCCCCTTCCCTAGGGCGGCAATATCTCCGTTATACCTATCGTAGAAACCCTCGATGTGTTCTTTTTTGACAGGTAAATCATATTTTTCCAGTCTTTTTAGGAAGGCTCTGATGAAAGTCGGTTTGTAGGTGCAACTATATCTGAAGGTCGGCAGTAGCTTCGGGGGATTGAAGGCTATGATGGTTCCCCTATCCATCCCGGCTCCCGCTTTCTCCCCGATATCGCCGGAACAGACTATTGACCCACCTGTCATGAGTGCGCCGGTTAAGTTTCCTAGTTTGCCTTTGATGACGATTGCGCCCCTTCTCATCAGTTCTCCGACCTCGCGTCCGGCATCGCCTTCAATTATAATCATTCCGCCCTTCATTCCGACTTTAGAACCCCGGTAACCCGAACCAACGAGGTTTCGGGCGTTCCCTCTGACCCTTATCAGCCCCCCTTTCATCTCGGCCCCGAGCCAATCCCCAGCGTTTCCGTGAACGAGTATCTCTCCTCCTTGCATCTCCCGACCAAGGTGCATTCCAGCACTCCCCTCGATTACCAACTTGCCTTTGCTCATCCTTGCCCCAATATGCTTGACCGCGCTGACATCGCCAGTGATAACTATCTTCTCAGTTCCATCCGATTCCTGTTCGATATTGAAGATATCAGTCAATCTTTTCCTTCGGTTTCCCCACAAAAGCTCGAGACTTTTTAGCTCCGCCACAGACTTACCAGAAAATACATCGGGTGAGATGCATTCGGCCTCAACCGGCACCTTAAATTTGACTTTAGGTTTGAGGATGATCATCGGTTGCCCTCGAAGAGTTTGTGGAGGTAGACCAAGTGTTTGCCCAGCTTGCCCCCATAGTTTCCGGCAGTTATGAGCTTTATCCCGTCCACACTACAGGCTTCTTCGATTCCCGCCTTCGTGGCTTTTTTCACGCTTTCTCCGTCCAATCCGTTTATCACTATTTCTAGGACGGAGTTGACATCCTGCGGTATCTTGCTTTCCACTACAGATCTCAGGGTCGGACAATATGCGGTATTCGTCGAAGCCCTTAGGAACTTGTACTTCGACCCGACCTTGCTACCGCTCCTTACTACACCGCCGGGAAATGGAGTTATCACATTTTTGATTCCTTTTATAGCTTCGACTGCTTTCTCCGCGGCCTCAAGCACGCAGTCGGCATCTCTCCCCAAGATGAGGAAGTTACCTCCTCCCACGGCTTTTCGGACTTTGAACTTTTCCTCAACTAAAAATTCACCCTCCATGGCGGGGATTCTCCAAAACCTCCTGCCGTCGATCCGCTTGGCAATTTGATAGCCGTCCCCGAAAAATCTCAACTTCCCACCAATGTTTATTTCCTTCTCCCCTTCCAAGTTGTTGAAACAGGCCGTTGTGGGACAAGTCATTATGCATTGACCAACCCTCCGCATGAGCTGGTCCTCGAGGGTCTTTTCGGACATGGCTAAAACTAGAATGTTCGCCCCCGGTCTTCCATCTGGGGTTTCTTTGACTCTCACAAGATTCTCTATCCCAGCTTCAGCCCCGCACGCTATGACTGAAGTGGCAAATCCCGTGGTGGTGTTCGTAGCGTGCAAAGCCCATTTTTTGTTTTTCGCCGTTATCAACAAGCGTGCCGCTACCATATCGAAGGCTTCGGCAAATGTATCTTCTATTTCCACTCCGTTTATCTGCATGGTATCATCTCTCCTCTGGGCAGGTACTCGTCCTGCACGGGGTAGTTTTCTAAGGCGACCGTATAGTACTTAGCGAAATCTTCCCTCATCTCATCGGTCACCTCGCCTCCAGCGTTTACCCAGTAAGTTCTCCCTTGGGGTGATTCAACTATTTTCCCATCCTTCAACACAATTTTCCCATCCTTGATCACGTATTTAGCCCTCGAGAAAGAGCGTTTTATATCGTTCTCTTTGAACTCGTAAATTGCTACATCGGCATCGGCTCCCACACCTAGATGTCCTTTTTGCGTGAGTCCCAAGAGCTTGGCAGCGGCTGCCCTCGTTATTATGGCAATTTCGAACAGCGAATATTCCCTGTCTATCCCTCCGAGACCAGTTCTAGACGAAGCGGCGCGATGAACGGACTGAAGCATCTGATCGCGCGCCTGCTTGTTCATCAACCAAGAGATGACTTCTGGGTAGTGGTAGAATGGGCCCCCGTTGGGGTGATCGGTGGTCATGAAGAACTTCCACGGATCTTTAACTAGCAGAGCCATCTCCAACCCGATTGCCCACTGAACGGCATTGACGGGGCTCTTAGCTTTGTAAACATGCGGGACTATGCCAGCGCCCTCTTCCATCTCCACATCTGCATTGTACCACTTGTTCCCGGTCATCTTGTAAAGGCTGTGTTGCATTGGACCGTCGGCCGTCATTGTGGTAGCGTCGTCGAATATGACTTGCCCCATATCACAAGTCACGTTTTCGCGCTGGTTTATCCGCTTCGCGAGCTCGGCTGCCCCCGAGGCTAATTTCGCCCAACTGTCCCCCGCGTAAGAGTTAAACTGGATGTGAGTGATGTGAATCCTTCCTTTGACTGCATTTATCGATTCTGCGGTCGTCTCGAAATTCCCGGGTGTCCCAAGGTTGTTGCAGTGAACGTGAATGGGGTGGGGGAGTTTCAACTCTTCGTTGACCTTCGCTAGACCAGTGAGTATCTCTCGGGGGGTTACTTCGTAATTATCGACCCTGTCATTGATGCTTTTTACGTTCCTGCCCCACTTCCAGTTTTCCACTCCACCTGGATTCACTATTTTTACGACGCACCCCCTTGTCGCCTTTAAGAGCCATGCAACGAAGTTCTTGAGCTTTTCAAAGTCCTTCTCCTTGACGTACCTCAAGACGAAGTGGTTATTGCCCATGAGTGTGTAACACCCCTTGTCCACGATTGGGATGTCGTTTAGCTCCTCGTGTGTGTGCCTCGCCCCTAGTGGAGGTACAGCAGCTTCCATCAGGGTCGTGTAACCAAGCTTCACGTACCTATACCCTGTCACAAACGTTGTGGGGACAGTGTATCCGACCCCGCCTCTCGTGATTTCTGTTTTCGAAACGGGGTCCTTTCTGTGGTCTTCAGGTCTGAACAACCTGCCGAGGTTAACCTTAGAACCAGCGATGTGGGTGTGGATCTCCACGCCTCCAGGTAGGACGATCAGCCCAGAGGCATCTATTTCCTTTCCATCAGCTTCCTCGACTATTTTCCCGTTTTTGATGAACAGATCTTTCTTTTCTCCGTTTATCCCGTTCAAGGGGTCGTAGATGGTGCCATTCTTGATAATCAAGCTTTCACCTTCTCAATAATTCTTTTCAAAATTTCTCTATCGGGTAAGAACTCCGAATCGATTACTTTTTTGAGCCTTAGGGGGATTCCGTCCATTCTGTAGGCAGTTCCATCGCACTCTATCCCAGCTATCGCTGAGGGAATTACAATCCTGGCAATTAAGGAAGTAAGGCTGATTTTTGGATCGATAACGATTGTTGGGATCGTAGTCAAATGCTTGGAAGCTTGGGCGGGGAAATGCGCAACGGGGTCGGAGGCTATTATGAGAGCGGCATCACATTCTCCACGAGCCAAGATATCCACAGCAGAAAATTCACCTGGATTGTAAACCGGATAACCTTTGGAGAAATTGACCGCATAAGGGTAGCCAGTGCACCAAGTCATCACATCGTTGGCACCAGACACGTTATAGTGGCCCCTCATCGGGATTATGGCGAATTTGGTGTGGTCATTCAAATCCCTGACGAGGCGGAGAGCCGCGTCGACGTTCATGTGCTTTCCCCCAGTCATCGTAAGACCTAGGCCGAAGAATATCACCCCAAATTTGCAACTCTTCATTTTCTCCGCAAGTTGTTTGATGGTTTCAGAAGGTACCCCTGCAACATCCCCCACATCATATCCCTTGACCACAGCTCTGAATGCCGAAAGCAACTCGTAGTCTTGGCCGGGCTTAACTTTTACAAAAAGATTGGCCATCTTCGAGGTCTTCGTTTCTCTCACATCAATGTGCACTATCTCCCGACCTTTCTTTCCACTTTCTGTGTAGAGGCCTCTAGGGGTTATCGAGTATCGCGTTGCGTGCTTGATATGGGCCTCCGCTGGGTTACACCCCCAGAAAATCACCAAATCGGCCCTGTTTTTGACTTCCCCTAGTGTACATTTTGCAGCTCCACAATCTTGGGCTGCTTGAATGGTTGGTCCGTGGCAGACGGAGCTCGTGTTATCAATGGATGCTCCAGTCAATTCGGCGAGCTCGACAGCCAGTCTCTGGGCGTCGGTTTCGGTAGAGCTCAGGCCGTATATCAATGGAAAATCGGCTTTCTTCAAAATCTCCGCTGTTTTCTCCAAAGTTCTTTCTATTGACACTTCAACGAGTTTCCTTTTTTTCTTTATTTGAGGTTTAGCTCTGTCTTTAGCGTGGTTCAGAAATTTACTTTTGGAGAATGCGCAAGCATTTTTAACATCGACTACCCTTCCATCTTCCGTTACAACTTCTATATCATCACAAAGACATCCACAAAGAGGACACACGATATTTTTGTAATTCATTTAATCCCTTTTATTTGTGTTATGGCATTTACTATTTTCAATATATCTTTGTCCGTCGCTAAAATCTCCGCTTCAACGCCTTTAGAATCTGGCATCCCGGTTCCTTGAGTATCCGCGCTTATCACCATATTTGCCCAAGGCCCGTAGGGCATGAAAGCGATTCCGTGGTCTATTCTCGACTCTTTACACCTAACGACGGTTGAACCGAATTTGGTGCTAACTTCTACATTTTCACCCTCTTTAGCACCGATTTCTTTCATATCGTTTTCATTCATCATGACCATGGCGACATTTTTAGAATATTCCTCAGAAGTTTTGCTAATTTCTAGACTTGTCCCCTGTTCTACCGTCCTTCCACTGATTAAAATCACTTTCATGTGATTCATCTAGCTCTTTTCTAGTTCTAATATTAAAGCGGGACATTTTAACTTTTTGTAAAAAATATTTGTGTAGATATGGAAAAAGTTGTAGGCAGAAGATTTAAACAAAAATGAAACATACGCAAACTTGTAGCGACGATGGAAAGGTAAAGTTGATGAATATACCATATGGGGAACTTAAAACGACCGTGGTCGGGAGCTTTCCCTTACAGCACTCTATAGAAAACATGCGTAGGACATTTTCAGATCAGATCGAAGCTGGGATAAATTTCCCATGTTATGGGCAACTTTTGGATATGAATTTAATGTTTCTAGAACCTTTGGCAAAAGAAAAATGTGGAATCGATATAATTGCGGGGGAGGCGTGGATCACCGGTTTATTAGAGGTTCCTAAGAGGCCCATATCTCTCGAGTTCTTGGAACTAGCTCAAGAGTACCTCAAAAAGAACCCCTCCGAAGAGGTTGACGGGATTAAAGTCCCCATCACAGGCCCAATCACCTTATCATCCGCGACGAAGGTTTCTGAAAAACATCTTGCTATAGAACACCCAGATTTTATTCTAGATTTTTCCAATATCGTGGCTGAAATCGCGAAATGGTACGACAAAGCAGGGGCGGGGCTGATAATGATTGATGAGCCTTCTTTGAGTTATGCCAAATGGTTTGGGACGGAGCCCGATGTTCTAATCGAAGCGATTAATAAACCCATGAAAGCGATAAAGAACGCCCTATCTTCGGTTCACGTATGTGGTGACATTTCCGCGGTCACGGACATCCTCATCCAATCGGAAGCTCCAATATTAGATCACAGCTTCAGTGACTTTCCAGCCAACTTAGGATTTTATTCCAGAGGCGTTTTAGAGAGAGCCGATAAGATGATAGGGTTTGGCTGTGTGAGTTCAACACCAGACCCACAGCTTCTGTTAGACATCAGCGCGGGAAAGGCTCAATGGACGGAAGCGGTAGAATCCGTGGATAAAATAGAAAAGTTGATTCTTGAGGGAGGGAAGAGGTTCGGACTTGAGAGATTAATTATAGACCCAGATTGCGGGTTTGGCGGGATGAGAGAATATTTTAAAGACGACACTGGGCAGAGGATAGCAACTGGAAAGCTGAGAAATATGGTCGGGGCTGTAAGGGGTGCTAGGAAAAAATTGGGAATGCCCCATAGTTAGTGATTATTTTCAGATGAGTGTGATATTTTGAGAATTCACATCAAAACACCATCGCGGTTGCATTTTGGGATAATCGATCTCAGCAGAAGCTTAGGCCGCAGCTATGGTTCAATGGGTTTAGCGATAGAGGGGCGTGGGTATGAAATCCTTGCCGAGAAAGGCGAGGAGCTAGAGGTACTTGGGCCGGGGGAGGATGCAGAGCAAGCAAGAAAGATTGCCGAAAAAGTTACGCAAATTTACAAAATTCCACGTCAGGTCAAAATAAACATACTTGAGAACATCCCGATGCATGTAGGGCTGGGCTCCACGACCCAACTGACGCTGGCGGTGGCAACGGCTATCACGAAACTTTATGGTGTGAAGGCTTCATCCGTTGAGCTTGCGGAGAAAATGGGCAGGGGGAAAAATTCTGGTGTGGGGGCCTACGCTTTCATGAAGGGGGGTTTCATTGTTGGTGGAGGGATTAAGAGAAGAGGATTTCCGCCGATGATTTTCAGACACGATTTTCCTGAAGAATGGCGCTTCGTAATCGTTATACCGCAAATTGGGAGGGGACTCGATGAAAAAACTGAAGAGGGGCTGTTCAAGCGAATAACAGCTTCTACTGATGTTGCCCGAAGAATTTGCCACTCACTCGTCATGAAAATGCTGCCCTCTATTGTGGAACATGACGTAGAGAGTTTTGGACAGGTTTTGACTGAGGTTCAGAGGCTCGTTGGGGAAGCTTTTTCCCCCTACCAAGGAGGCGTGTTCGGGGGTCAGATAGTTTCTGATATCGTTAATCGGATGCTGGAGGAGGGGGCATATGGTGCTGGGCAGAGTTCTTGGGGTCCGACGGTTTATGGGTTGGTTGAGGATAATGCCCAAGCGGAGGAACTAAAAGAAAAAATTTTGGAGTTCTTAAAGGGTAAAAGTTACAAAGCTGGCTTAATGGTGGTCAGACCAAACAATGAAGGAGCTAAGGTAGAAATCGAGGACTAAATGGGATTTTCTCTTCCAACTTTTGTTTCACGCTTTTTCCTTTTGGATGATAAATATGGTCCAATGCTGTACCTTTTGAATTTTTGATGCCCATCCACTCGATGAGCTTGGCAAATTTGCTCCTTGTCAAACCATCAGCGACCATTGCGTACCCTTGAGCCGATTCTTTGACCCTTCTCGCCCCCTGAAGCCACCCGATTCTCCTCACTGGCGCGAATTTGGCGAGTCTCTCTAGCAGTTCATCCTTAACTCTTTCGATTCTCGTTAATCTACCTGAAAGCAGGATTTCTTTGGGATGGGGAACCGTGACCATCATTGAAGCGACGCCCTTTACTATATCCTCGATCATTGTCTCCCACGCCACTTCGCAGTGCTTATCAGAATTTGCGCATCCAATCAGCTCTTCAGGGGAAAGCTTGCCAGACACGGAAATTCCACCACCCGTGAAAATATCCATTTTTTCCCATTTCCCGACTAGCTGTGTGAGTTCCGCGTCCATGCCGCCTGAAGTTAGAAATCCGATTCCCCCCATAGTTCCGCCGATTCCATCGACAATTTTTCCTTCGCTTATGCCAAGAACTGCGTTATACCCAAAGCCCATCTCAACGAGGATGAAGGAGACCTCGGAGTATGGAATGTTTAGCTTTTGGGCCTGATCGTAAACTCCGAGGACGCCAATGCACATCTTGTCGACTGTCCCCATGTCAAGCTTGTTGATTTTTCTGTGCGCGGGCACTGTGGGAAGCTCAATCACGCCTGGGATGTAACAAACCGGCCAACCCCTGCGCTTCATTTCCATTGCTGTTTCGGTCATAGCTGAATAGACCATTATTCCGATGTCACCTTTTGTTAAAGCGGCCTCCAAGTCCTCTTTCTTCAGGAGGAGTATGTAGGTAAGGTACCAGTCCCTAAGGGTCTGGATGTTCAAATCTCTCAGATACGTTAATTCAACGCCGTATCCAGAGGGACCAGCTATCAAATCTAGCGGCATCGCTTTTTCGGTAGCTTCGATTAACAGCTTTGGGTTTTTGGCAACCTCAGGAGTTTCTAAAATTTCCTCAAAGTACACTTCTCCATTTTCCAGCCCGCATAAATCAAAACTCTTTGTACCGGGGTCTATACCCAAAACCCTGACTTTCATCGATTCATCCTTCCGTGAGGTCTATTCCATTTTCCATTGTGTGCGATTTAGAAAAGCTCTTTCTCCTGCAGATAGCTCCTGCCAGTTCTCAGAGCAATCTCGGCTTTCTGGAGTTCGCGCCCCAAGTATGCGGCATGTTCGATATCACTAATCAATCCTTTTTCTATAATTTCATAGCATATCTCCTCGGCGGTTTTCCCTCTTATCACGATTTTTGGGTCCCTTCCAGCGTACATGACGGCGACTATCTCATATTTGTCAACGAAAATTTTGAAGAAACCTGTTTGATCGAGCTTAAACTTTCTCTTTGCCGATGCGTGGATTGCACTTGCTACCTTCTCGACATTTTTATCGTATAGGTCGAAAACCTTTCTCTTTTCCTTTAGGATTAGCAGGTCCAATCCTAAATCCTTGGGGACGGTGGACCTTATCTTCGATATCGTCGTCATCTCCCTCGCCTTTCTGACCTCTGCAACATTTCCCTGCGTTTTATCGCTCGCTTCCACGGTGAGCACGAAACTTGTCCCTAGTTCGCTTGCGGCTCCAACTAACAAAGCTGTCATACCCACTGAATCTGCATCGTAAAGCTCAACCACGTTTCCTATCCCCATCAAGATCGGAAGTTCGGGATCAAGTCCCCTCAACTCGTAAAAGGACAACAGGGAGGCAACGAATCCACGGTTAACGGGTTCTAGGATGGGGTCGGCTATCACCCGTTTGTATCCGAGTTTCTCCGATTTTTTCACCAGTTTCATCAAATACTCTACCTTTTCTCTTGGTGCACGCGGGTAATAGCCGCGCTTCGTGTTTAATGGAACGAGGACAGCGGGCACTTCAAGATTTTGAAATTCATTGATGGTGGCGCCGTTTATGCTCAGGATCAAATCAATTTCGCACTCGATGGCCTTTTTGATCTCAGTTTTGTTTAAAGTGTCAATGCTTATCGGGACATCGAAATTATCTTTTAGTGTGGACACAAGCCTCGGAACTTCATCGACCATCTCCCTTCCCGCGAGCATTCCGATATCGATGATTTCAGCTCCGCTTTCGAAGTATCGTTTGGCGACTTCAATGATTTTCTCGTCAGAAAAGAGTGGCGCATCAGCTATTTCTCCGATGACCCTCGGCGGAAAATCTCTGCCAGCGGGAACCGCCGTCTTGCCCTTCCCAATCAAGAAATTGTGAGGTTCAGAAAGCCTTTTTTTAGCAGCTTCCTCGGCGATTTTAAGTTGTTTTTTTATAGAGGCTTTAATCTCAGAGTTTAGGAGCTCGCATGCTGGTTTCTCTTTCGAAAGCTCTATTTTATCTAAATTGTCCAGCACAATGGGGATGTCTGCAGCGTACTTTGGCCCCTTAAAAGTGGGTATCCCAAGTTTATTTTCTATCATCTTCAAGTCAAATCTAACTAGCCCTGGAACGAGGAGCATCGAGAAGTTGTTCAAGTTGATTTTTTTTAATTCATTTATCAAAAGTTCTGGAGTCATGAATGATGCAACGGAGAGTGGCAGGACTTTTACATCAGAAGGTATAGTGCTTTCGACGGCATACCTTCGAACTAACTTTTCAGCGAGTTCAGCCGTTACCAGCAGTATTCTCTTGCCCATCGGCACCACTTAGAGAACTTCATTTAGAGTTTTTGGAATTTTTTTCGGACTATCGATTACAACATAGTTTTTATTTTTCTGCATTTTCTTGACATTTTCGATATCAATTTTTCTGAGAGTAACTTTGACTTCTTGGCCGAAGGTAACCGCGCCATAAGGGCACTTTTTGAGGCAAATGCCGCACCCTTCACACTTGGTGAGGTCTATTTTTGAATGTCCGTCAGAGAGAACTATCGCTTCAAATAGGCAAAGGTCGATTATCGAACAAGCTTCGCAATTCAGACAAATTTCTCGGTTTATCAGGTACGGAAGTCTCGTTCTTTTCTTAATCCCAATTTGATCGCTCGGAACAATTATTATCGGTACTTTTCCCTTCTCGGCCTGTGCTATGGCGTTTGTAACTAAGGTGTCGGTGATTCCAGCAATAGTTTTTGCAACCGTGTTTGCACTCGCCGGTGAAATGATCAGAGCATCGTAGGTTCCTCTTAATAAACGTCCTGCAAGCGGGAAGTCGGGGCCCTGCTGGACTTCAAGGATCACTTCTCGGTAATAATTACCCGGGCAAATCTTGCTCAGTTTTTGCCAAAGCCCATAAACGCGAACGACCCTTTCTCCAGCTGAGGAAACGAAGCATGATACCACATGCTCTCTCGCTAATTTCTCCATAACGTCGAATGTCTCTTGAAGAAAATGTCCGGCTCCTGTTATGCCCCACCCTATTTTTACCAATTCACTACCCCATCTCATTTTTGAAGAGACCCTTAATTTTTATCATCAGGTTTAGCTCCACTGAGTGAGGAGCGATTCGCCGACATTTTTCCAAATATTCACTAATCTCAAGGAATTTCTTTTTTGCCACGTCATATTTACCATTTTTTAACGCTTCCTTTACCCGAGTTGCCAGTATTGCGGATTCGGTCACGAAGAACTCGGACCTTTTGAACGGATAGATGGACGGAGTAATTAACTCAATATTTTTCACCCTTGCAGTAATGTGGGCCACTTCCGAACTGCCGATCTCATCCGAAATCTTTGCTCGTTCTACCTTTTCAACCTCAATCTCCACATGGGCATCGCTTTTCGCCAGTTTGGGCGCGTTCACGTTTCTCGATTTTTCGAATTCTATTGCGATTTTACCGAAGCTGGTGAATTCTTTTAGAGCAAGAGATACCAGGAGTTCCACATCTCTTACGATGTTTATAACCGCGGCCTTCGAATGGAGGAGATTCTGGAAAGTTCTGGTGTTAGTGAAAATTCTTAGAAACAACTTTGATTGATTTATTGTCTTGATACCAACAACCGATGCGTGCGGTCTTTTATCAGGTGAGAAGGTAGTCAAAATGATTTCCGCTGGGGATTGCTCAGATAGCCCAGTTTCTGCTAATGAGGACATAACAGGCATCTTCATTTCAACATGCATATGTTTTTCTCACACATAAAACTCTCAAAGATTTCAAGGTATCAACCCATCGAGGATTGCCAGCATTAGGGAGGATGCGGTGAGGTCAGCCGTTGTTCCTGGATTTATTCTTTTTTTTCTCAGCTCCTCATCAAATTTTTTGATAAGGGTTCTCCCCGCACTTGTTAACATTCCTCCTTTCTTGATGATCGACCTTGCCTCCCCCGATACGTTTTCCGAGATTTCTTTGCCGTGTATCCTTTGCACGAAGGTATCGGGATATTTTGAGAGTATCTCGAGAAAGCTCTGGACGGTCGTCGTGTTCATGGTTTTAGTCTTTTCGTACAATTTTTTCACGAGTGGATAGCCGAATTCAAAAGTTATCTCCATGCCGGTGACCCATTCTCTGGATATGTTATCCCACTTTGAGCTGATATTCATTATCTCATAGAGCGAGATATGCTCTTTCTTTATCCTATCCTTTGATGTCTCATTCTTTACATCGAGTTCATCCACTCCCTCAAGGCCTGCCGGGTCCGCAATCAAGATCGCATCGTAGACATTCAGCGCGTCCTCAGGAGTCGTGGATTTCAAGACATTTGAGAGGTTTGCCCTAAGCTTTTTCATTTCAATTTTACCTTCCCTGCCCAGCGTTATTCCTGCTGCTGCTGCAAGCGGTGTTAAGAGCAGCACTACGCCCAGATTTGTGTTTCCGTCTCTTTGCCATTTCATCGTGTTTTCAATTGCACTTTTTATTGCTCTTCCAACTCCGATATGAGTCGTTTTGACCCCTCTCTTTCCAACCCTGAACCCTCTCTTGGCCACATCGAGCAAAATGGGGCCTATCGCTATGGAGCTTGCTATGAAATGCTCAAACGTCATTTCCTTTATATCCGCAGTTCTGTGAACATTTCCCGGCTTTGGGTACCCGCTAACCTCTAGCGCTGACGCGAGTTGTGCGGCTCTTGCTATATCTTCGATATCCATCAAGATTACCTGCGCGGCCTTGCTTATTTTTCGTGTTGTATCATTTAACAACGTTTATGAGAGATGTTTGAGGTTACCAGACTTGGCTCGTTTTTTCTTCACGAGTTTTCCGAGCCCACGTTTTTGGAGCATCGCTTCGATCTCTCGCTCGGACGGTTGCGGGAGTAAGGTAGGAGCAGGGGTTCGGGACAGTTTCATCCTGAACGCTCCAATTATTTTGCTTGCAGCGAGCGTATACGCAAGCACTACCGCGCAGAAGTAGAGCGGTTCAAGCGCGAGCGCCATGGATGTGAAGATTGCGGGTCCGACGATTGCGACCCCGACCGCTAGGGCAATCACGATCGTTTTGACCTTTCGACGGCGATAAATTACCGTGAGCTTGCCGCCCAGACCTAAGAGCAGCGCCTCCAGCCCAAAAGCCAAAGAACCGAAGAGGAGAATTATATAGAGGATTTCGATGGTGCTCAAGCAGGTCACCAATCGAGCTAGGTTGACAAACGATTTAAAATGTGAGCGGCGCCGCATGGTGGCAATTTTGGGACGTTTGGGTGCTGAGTTCGAGCTCTGGCGCCGTTACACTAATGACCCGTTTCTCCTATTGGTTGGGACGGTGCTCTCGCAGAACACCAACTGGCGCAACACCCGTGCAGCCTATAACCGGCTCATCGCTAAGTTTCGAACACCCGAACAGCTCGCGAGGGCGAGAATAAGGGATATTCAACAGTTAATCAAACCTGCTGGCCTGTACAGGATGAAATCTAAACACCTGAAGGAGCTAGCGCGCATAGTGCTCGAGCGATATCACGGGGACCTAAGCACTTTGCTCCGAAAGCCGCCCGAAAAGGCGCGCCAAGAGTTGCTCTCTTTGCCCGGAATCGGCTACAAGACCGCTGATGTGCTGCTGGTCTTCGGGGCAGGGCGTGACGTGCTGCCGGTTGACACCCACATTTTCAGGATCTCAAAACGTCTTGGGTTTGCTTCACCTAAGGCCAACTACGAAAAAGTAAGACTCAAACTTGAGGAACTCACACCTAGCGGCCGTCGCGGCGAGGCGCATGTGCTGTTGATTCAACACGGTCGGCGTTACTGTCTCGCTCGCAACCCGCTTTGCGATGAATGCCCGATCAAAGACCTCTGCCCAATTGGAATTAGTCGTGTAAAGCACGCGCCATAGCGGAGTTGACGACCACGAGCTTGTCACGCTTTGTATCGAAAAAATGAACTTGATAAATTAACTGTTCATCTTTCTTCAGATTCGATTACATAGTATCTATCTAGCAACTCACAGACGGCTTTAGAAAGAGCATGATAGCACATGTCGGCATCAACTTTTTCTGTGGAGATGCTAAGAACGTAGTCTCTACAGGTGCAGAAAGTGCGGAAAACTTCATACTCGTCTGATTTCCCCCGCACGAACCATCGCCTACCCCGCCTTATAACGCAATGGTGCTTGATGGCCTCTAAAGCACGCTTCCCTCGTCCGCTGTAGGCGTCAATTATCGCTCGCTCAAGTTGCGGAGTCAAAATTTCGCCTCGCTTGAGCTGCTTGAACAGTTCATTCTTTTTGCGGAGGAAAGTTTCCGAGACCACCACATCCCTATTTCTAAAGGCACGAGAGAGCTATAAAAAATGGAGGCACATGCTCGAGCAAACTTTAAGCCTGTTGCGCAAGCAGGGCATAAGACTCAGTAAGCGTGCTGGGCAGCATCAAGTTATAGATTCAACCATTTTGAAACAGATGGTTGGTTACGCCGAACTCTCCCGTGATGACATGGTGCTGGAGATAGGTGCCGGGATAGGAAATTTAACGCTTTTACTCGTCGCGAATGCGGGTAGAGTGATAGCGATAGAGCGAGATAGAAAGCTCGTGAAAGTTCTGGGGGAACGATTGAGGGGGCACTCAAATTTTGAGTTGTTGTGCGGGGATGCGTTGCACATCGAGCTCCCCAAGTTTAACAAGGTAGTCGCGAACCTCCCCTATGGCATCTCCTCGGACATCACGTTCAAATTACTCGAGCATGGTTTCGAGTCAGCCGTACTTATGTACCAACGGGAGTTCGCCGAGCGGCTCGTGGCAAAGCCGGGGTCCGATGATTACAGCCGCCTGACGGTGAATGCTTATTACCGGGCAAGCGTCGAGTTGTTGGAGGAAGTGTTACCCGAGGCATTTTTCCCCCAACCGAAGGTCACGTCGGCGATCGTCAGGTTCAGGCCGCGAGAGCCCCCATTCAAAGTTAAAAACGAGCAAGTTTTTTTTGATGTTGTTCGAGCGCTCTTTCAGCATCGGCGCCAGCGGGTGAGGAACGCAATGTACCATTCGTTCGGGGAAATATTCCAGGGGAGGCGCCCCCCGAAAGCTGAGCGCAGGGCGTTTATCGATAGGAAACTTACAAAGAAGCTTGCGGAGGCCCGTGTGATGGACCTACCGCCCGAGAAATTTGGGGAAATAGCGAATTGTTTGGTTAGCTAATCTTCTTTTTTCCTTGTGTTCGTTAAGAAAATGTAGTGAATAGTGAACGGCGAGGATAGCAGCCGCCTGTTCCATTTTGTCCGGTCTTACTCCATAAAGTCTTCAGGCTTGGGCGGCTCCAGTTTTAATCCTTTGCGTTTTCGCGTGTCCCGAACGACTTGTTCTTGAAGCTCCTTTGGCAGTTGTTCGAATTTTTCGAATTCTGTTCCCCAGATTGCCCTCCCCTCGGTCTCCGAACGCATCTCTGCCGCGAGTCCGAAGGAATTTGCTACTGGCAGCGAAGCTTTGATGATCGCGATGTCTTCTTCTGACTCCATGGTGGTGATTCGGCCCCGGCGCCCTTGGATGACCTTGGTGGCGCCACCCATGAACTCCTGCGGCACCCGTACCTCGAGTTTGAGCAAGGGTTCGAGCACCACTGGATTGGCGAGAAGGACCCCAGCCTGAATTGGGCGCCTGACCGCCGGGATGATCTGCGCTGGCCCGCGGTGCACCGAGTCTTCGTGCAACGATGCGTCGGTGATGAGTAACTTGAGCCTGCGTATGGGCTCACGCATCAGCGGTCCCTCTTCGACTACCTCTTTGAAAGCCTCGATAGCATAGTCTTCGACTTCGCGCATGTACTGCACGCCTTTTGTAGCATCAACGAAAATGTTTGAACCGATTATCGAGAGTACATTCCGAGCGGTGTGGGTCTCCCAGCCCAGCTCCCGGAGCACGTTTGCGCGCTCCTTTTTGTCTTGTTTTTCAGCAACTTTGCCCTCCTCGATTGCTTTTATAACCTCCGGCTTGAGGGGTTCGGCTGTAATAAAAAAGCGATTGTGTTTGTTTGGGGACTTTCCCTCGACATGTTCGGCCTTACCAAGAATCGTCTCGCGATAGACGACTATGGGTTCAGATGATTTCACTTCCAGTCCGGCTTCCTTAAGTTTGTATTCGACTATCTCGAGATGAACTTCACCCATCCCCGAAACTAGGTACTCCCCAGTCTCCTCGTTGATTTTTATCTTTATGTTTGGGTCCTCGCGGGAAATTTTCTTGAGTTCGTTGATGAGCTTTGGCAGATCTTGGAAGTTCTTCGGCTCGACAGCAACGGTAACTACAGGTTCACTGATGTAGCGGAGCTCCTCGAAGCCCTTACCCTCCGCCCCAACTTCTACTAGCGTCTCTCCCACGTAGGCCTCTTTCATCCCGATGAGCGCGGCGATGTTGCCAGCGGGCACCTTGTCGACCATCTCGCGCTTAGGCCCTATGTAAATACCGACCTGCTGGATGCGCGCGTCCTGCCCAGCACTCACCAGTTTGACTGTTTTGCCCTTTTCAAGTGTGCCGGAGAAGACTCGGCCCGTCGAGATGACTCCCGCCTGCTCGTCGACGATGACATCGGTGACTATCATGCAAATTTTGCCCTCAGGATTGCAGGAGAACATGTCCTTACCGAGTTCACTCTCCACGTCTCCCTTCCATATAATTGGGATTCGGTTCGCCTGTGCCTGTTTTGGGTTGGGAAGGTGGCGAATAACCATATCGAGCACGACCTCGTAAAGTGGGCTTTTCTTCGCCAGCTCCGCTATGTTGTTCGTCTGGTAAGCGTTGATGATGTCCTTGAAGCTGATGTTTCTGGCCTTCATCTGGGGAATCGAGAGGGCCCACTTCTCTTTCGCCGACCCAAAGGCGACTGAACCCTTCTCAACACTTACCCGCCATTTTTCGGCGATGTCAGGAGAAGCGTACCTCCCGATTAGCTGGTTGAACCTAGTTATGAGTTTGACGAACCGTGCTTGCATCCCATCGGGGGTTAGTTTGAGCTCGTCAATGAGGCGATCCACCTTGTTGATGAATAGTATGGGTCTCGCTCGCTCGCGCAGCGCTTGGCGGAGCACGGTTTCGGTCTGTGGCATGACGCCCTCGACTGCATCCACAACTACAATCACACCATCGATTGCGCGCAGGGCTCGCGTGACATCACCGCTGAAGTCGACATGACCCGGGGTGTCAAGCAAGTTGATGAGGTGCTCCTTCCCCCCGAAAGCATGCGCCAGACTCACTGCCGCAGTCTGCACGGTTATCCCGCGCTGCTGTTCGATTTCAAGATAATCTGTGAAAAGTTGCTCACCCGCCAGCTCGAAACTTATGATTCCCGAAGCGGCGACTAAGCTGTCTGTGAGCGTCGTCTTGCCGTGATCGACGTGGGCAACTATACCTATGTTTCGGACATGTTCTGGCGTCCACATTATCTTGGCCACGTCGCCTAAGTGTTTGTAACGTCGCATATCCACCACGTTAGAAAATATCTATATGTCTCATCGTTTAAAAGTAGAGCTAACGTAAAGGTAGGAAATCAGATTCAAGTTCATCCTTATTTTTCTCGGGTGGTGAGGGAAATTCCGTTGGTAACTCCTCGACGCGCTGTCCTATCCCAATCGTATTTCCTATACCGGCGACAATAACCACGTCACCCGGTTTAGTCCGCTCCCGCACCGCTCGCTTGATTCGTTCGACAGCTACATCGACAGCGCGTACGAGACGTTTGTTGAGGGGTTTTATAGCTTCCTTGAATGACTCCTTGATTATGATCGCATCGAGCGGCACCTTGCGCTTTACCGATATTTCCTCGATCTTGTATTTCTCCGTGGGGGGTCCACCTATCGCAGCCCCGACGCCCTCGACCACCTGTCCGCTCACGTCTCCCTCAAGCTTCAGGGCGGCATCTATCATGATGATTCTGTTCACCTTGCGTTGTGCTACCAAGTGCTTGATTAATTCGCCGGGTTTGCCGACCCGCCCCCCAGGCCCTTTTGCCTTGACTACAAGCAGTTTTCGCCCCTCGAACTTTGTCTCAGCGTAGACGGTATCTTCGATGGGTTCCCGGCAGGAGGCCTTCCCGATCAACTGCGTCGCTGTCATTGCCCCAACTCCGTCACCTATCGGTTTTCCGGCAACGAAGGTTTTCGTCGCATCCACGAACGCTTTCGCATACTCTTTCAGGAAGGGTAGTTGCATCTGGAGGATCATGACGAGTTGATAACTCTTCGTCTTCTCGGCCAGCAACGTGAAGTGGCGCACCAAGCGATAGAGGCTGTAGCTCGCCATCGTTCCCTCGATAGTCATCTCCAAATTGGCGGCAGCTTCGGATTCGGCGTTTGGAGCCAAGCGTGTGACGATGTCCTCGAACCTTTTCTTCCGCACATCCAACACATGTTCAAGTCTGCTAAGCACTCCCGCTGGGTCATCGCTAACTGGCGAAATTGCGAAGAATTCGAGAAAATTGTTGAGCTCCTGCTCGACATCACGTTTTGGTTTGCCGTGTTTTGTTATCTCCCGGAGCGCGACTCTTTTGCTCTCTTTCGCCCAGCCCTCGAGCTCGTGGACCGACTTGCGCAGCTGTCCCATCCCCATGCGGGCTTGTAGCCCTATCATGCGGGGCGTGATGAATATGGAGATAGCGAAGAAGACAAAGGCGAAGAGTATCCACGTAAATATGTCTATGTCGAACGGCATAGCAATCCCCAATCTTGATTGTTCTCTTTTTTCATATAAGTTTGCCGTCGAAAAATTAAAGCCATTCGGTAGTGAAGTTTGTTAGCTGCGGGGGTAGCCAAGTCAGGTCAAAGGTCTAACGACCGGCTGAAGGCGTACGGTTCAGGGCCGTATCCCGTAGGGGTTCGGGGGTTCGAATCCCCTCCCCCGCACCAAATGCGCAATGAGTAAGAAGGTCTATGGAGGTATTTGCGGGCTTTATAGACAAAAATAAGGCAGGAAAACAGGAATTTACAGTTGCTGCCTATTTTCCGAGGAAATTTCGTATTTGCTCTCTCAACCATTCAGCCTTTGAATTATAACCAGATGCCTTCAGTTTTGCTTCAAAAGCTTCAAGAATCTCCTTTTCAATTTGGGCTTTGATTTCAATAATATCCTGCATCATGATCACTAACGAACAATAAGTTTATAAATATAAGAATATTCTAATATGTTAATATGAAAGAGATATATAAAATCCATGCTGAGATGTGTAAAGTTTTTTCAAATCCAACTAGATTGGAAATTCTTAATCTATTAAGAGACAATGAACTGACTGTTTCTGAATTGACTAATAAGTCAGAATTTACTCAAGTTAACATTTCTCAGCATTTGTCAATAATGAAAAATAAAGGAATAGTCTCATCAAGACGAAAAGGGAAAAACGTTTACTACAAACTTACTAATCCCAAGATAATCAAAGCATTTGATATAATTAAAGAAGTGTTGGCTGAAAGGTTGAAGAAGAATGGAACGCTTGTTTAAGTGCTATGAGGTGGAAAAATGAGAAAAACTTTCACAATTTTGATTTTTAGTATGTTGTTGTTAAGTGTAAGTCTAGTGTCTGCACATGAATACAATTTTAATGAGACAAAGCAACTTATAGATTCAGGAATAAATTGCGATAAACTCACAGACGAGCAGCTTGAAGCCATTGGAGATTATTATATGGAACAAATGCATCCTGGCGAGGCTCATGAAATGATGGATCAGATGATGGGTGGGGAAGGCTCAGAAAGTTTAAGACAAATGCACATCAACATGGCTAAAAGGCTTTATTGTAATGAAAACGTTAGCGGAATGATGGGCTCTGGTGGCATGATGGGAATGATGAACTGGCAATCTCCCCAAACAAATATGATGCAAGGAATGATGGGAAATTGGGGATATAGTTTTGGTTATTGGGATTTTATCAACATTCTTTATGTAATTTTGTTGATCGGTTTGATCGTATTAGTTTATCTTTGGATTATAAAAATATGGAAAAATATGCAAAATAAAGGTGGCAAGAAATGAAGCTATTAATGTTTGGAACCAAAGAATTCTGGTATAAAACTTTCAGAAAGACCATCGAGAATGTTGAAGATTCTAACGAAGAGAAGGCAATACAAAATTCAATTACTGTTTTTATTAATGTAGAAAAAGAGGATGAAACAAGAGATCAAGAAGTCTTGTCAAAAGCAGTTGGAAACATCAAATGGTTAGCAAAAAAGAATGATTACAAAAAAGTGGTGCTCCATTCCTTTGGGCATCTCTCGGATAGTAAATCAAGTTCAGAATTTGCCCAAGATATCATTAAGCGCATAGAAAAAAAACTGACTTCAAAGGGTCTGGAGGCTATCACAACCCCCTTTGGTTATTTCCTCGAATTTAAAATGCATGTTAATGGAGAATCCTTGGCAAAGGTCTGGAAGTCGATATGAAGGGATAAAAATGAAAATCAGAGAAAGCGGTATGCCTGCTGAGAATGTCTGGGCTGGATTCTTTAATCCTGCTCAAGTACTTACAACATTAGGTGTTAATAACGGGATCAGAGATGTAGCAGATTTTGGTTGTGGTTATGGGACTTTTACAATCCCTGCTGCAAAAATAGTGAAAGGGGAGGTATATGCAATTGATGTTGAACAAGAAATGCTTAAAATTATAGAATGGAAGAAAAATCAAAGTAATTTGAATAATGTTATCCCAATTCTTCGTGATTTTATATCAGAAGGTTCAGGACTTGAAAATGAAAGCATGGATTATGTCATGCTTTTTAATATCCTTCATGTAGAAAAGCCCAAAATATTGTTAAAAGAAGCTTGGAGAATCCTTGGAGTCAACGGGAAAATTGGGATTATACATTGGAATTACGATCCTAATACGCCAAGAGGCCCACCTATGGAGATCAGACCTAAACCAGAACAATGCATTAACTGGGCAAAAGGAGTTGGTTTCATATCTGAACAAAAATACGATCTAAAGCCATATCATTATGGCATAGTTATGACGAAAGTGAGGTGATTTAAAAATGAAAATAGGGGTTGTAATAAGTACAAATGAACCAGAAGTAGTCTGGAATGCTTTCAGATTTGGGGTTACAGCATTAGCTTCTAATCATGAAGTGAAAGTGTTTCTGATGAATAAAGGCGTTGAAATCGAAGACATCAAAGATGAAAAATACGATGTGAAAAAACAAGTTGATTCATTCATTGAAAACAAAGGTAAAATATTAGCTTGCGGAACCTGTCTGAAGTCAAGGCAAAAAGAAGGAAGCAATGTTTGTCCGATCTCCAGCATGATGGATCTATTGAAATTAGTAACAGAATCAGATAAACTTTTAACCTTCGGCTAACATAGTGTTTAATAAGTTCAGTATATAGCGGGTTCGAATGCTGGTTCGAATATCTTACACAGCATTAATACGCAATGAATAAGACAGTCTAGAGGCAAATACCATCTTTGTAGACAAAAATAAGGCAGGAGAAAGGAATTTGTGTTTATCGACTATTTTGCAAGGGAATTACGTATTTGCTCTTTCAACCATCTGCCTTAGAATTGTAGCCAGAAGTCTTGCTTCAAAAGCTTCTAAAATTTCTTTTTCCAATTTAGGATTAGAAGAGGAGTTAATCATTATCTTTCTGTACATCTTTTCTATTCAGATCAGCCACTAATTCAATTATCTTTTTTTCGATTTCATCTCGGACTCTTCTAAAGGTATGCACTGATTTTCCCGAGGGATCCTCAAAATTCCATTCACGGGTTTTTTCAGGGGGAGTGATCGGGCACTCTTGAATGCATCCCATAGTATAGATTCTGTTTGCACTTGAAGCTAAGTTTAAATCCAACATTTTTGGCTTTTGTTGTTTTAGGCTGATATTTTTTTCTTCCATTACTTGGATGGATAATTCTTGTATCCCTTTAGCAGGTTTTGTTCCTGCGCTTATCCCCTTATATTGTGGATTTTTGTTATAGAAATTGAAAAAAGCTTCAGCCATCTGACTTCTTGCTGAATTTTCAATGCAAACGAATAATATATGCTTGACCATTTTAATCAACAGTGAATTGAAATTTTTTCTTGTTAACTTTTATTATTTTTGCTAATGGCAGCATCATCGTGTCGTAAATAACTATCACTCTTTTCATTTCGACCACTTTCCCGTCTAACCGTCTGTTGTTTGTTGTTAAATCTCGCTGAGCCATAAATGGAGGGAGTGAGTAAGATTTGTTGATATGCTGCATGTGATTCCTGCCCCTCAAGTTTCTTCTCGTGCCTTTTCAGCCGATGCCAAAACAGGACCCCATATTTTACATGTGAGGATGCTGTCTCTTGCCCTTTCTGAGTAGCCAGAGCGCCCCGCCGAAGATGACCAGCTCGGAGGTGAGGTCCCACCAGAACCAGAGCATCGGGACAGCCTCGGTCCAGAAGTTCCTGTAGGCCAACGGGCCGCCGTAGTAGATTCCGACCGCAGCGGTGGCGTAGCTGAGTAGCGGCACCAGGGCTTCGAAGAGCACCGCCCCGATCAGAATGACGCGGTAGCTGGGCGACCTCTGCGGCGTTGACCGCGTCATGAAGAGTATCCCGAACAGCAGCGCGAAGGAGCTTGTCTCCATCACCAAGCTGTCGAGGAGCCAGTTACCGAGGGTCTGCCCCTCCATGGTGCCCATAACGACGTTGACCAGGACGAAGATGCCGAGCAGGAAGGCGCCCGCCGCCAGCCAGCGCCAGTTGCGGTCGAGCCTGAAGTCGAGGGTCGGTCTGCGCACCTCCCACAGCAGGCCTAAGACGATGATGGGGTACCCGACCATGAGGGTGGAATAGATGAAAAGCACGACGATGACGGGGTGGATGTCGACCGGAATCTGGCCTTCCTCGAAGGCCTTGACCATCTGCCATGCCATCCAGATGATTGTGGTCAGGGCGAAGGTCAGCGCGAACGCTCGGTTCAGGGGTTTACTCATTTGGTGTCTGCTTAAAGGTCCGAATCTCATAAACTAAAGTCTGGTCAACGCTTTATAATTCTTTTAAAAAATCAACTTATTATGAAGCCCAGCGAATAAATGTTGAAATTCAAGTTTTTTGATGTTGTCCTCAGCAGCTCAAAATCTCGGCAAAAACATGGGCACTTTTTTCTGATAATTTTCGTATTCTTTCCCGAATTCTCTGGTCAGCTCTTTCTCCTCCTTCCACGAGATTAGGTAATTGCATAGCACATAAACTGGAGTGAACAGCAAAGCGTACGATGCCGAAAAGAGGAATGAACCACCGATATGCGCCAAATCTGCACCCAAATATTGGGGGTGTCGTACAGTAGAATATGGGCCGCTCGTCACAATCTTGCCCGGTTTACAATGAGTGTCCACCACTTCCGTGCCTGTTGCTTTACCTATCGTCTCGACTCCCCTTATGGCGATCCAAGCTCCTGCCAATATAAGAGGTAAAGCTATTGCCAGGTGCAAGATTGGAATTGAGAAATTAACAATCGGAATTGAGATGGATAGGCCCGAAAAAATAAATCTGGGCTGCGGCGAGAGCCAAAAACCCAACAAAAATACGAGCTCCATCCATCCTGAGAAAGCACCCAAAATCTTGCCAATCTTGATCCCTCTCTTTTTCCCATATTTCCGCTGGAGCCCCTGATGCTCAACCGACCAAAAATGGAGGGGTATCATCAAAAGAAATCCGATTGCGCTGATAGTGAACCAAATGGACAAGATATCCGACCCCTATTTCATTTTTCTTGGTTGAGTACACCCACAAGTTTTGGACCCTTGTGCTTCCTGCCCTTTGCTATGCCGAGGTACAAGGCGCTATTTATAAGGCCGATGTGGCTAAACGCTTGGGGAAAATTTCCAAGTAATTTACCCGTTTTTGGGTCTATCTCCTCAGCAAAAAGTCCTAGAGGGCTCATGTAGTTAAGAACATTTAAAAATATTTTTTCAGCCGGTTCTACTTTTCCAGAGAGGGCTAGAGCCTTAACGAGCCAGAAGGAGCAAAGAACGAAACATCCTTCTTTCTCAAGCAGCCCGTCCTCAGATTCATAACGGTAAACAAGTCCATCCTTTATCATTAGCCGTTTTAAGATGGCATCTATTGTCCCTTGCACTCTAGAATCTTCAAAGGGTAGGAAGCCCACGATGGGTATGAGAAGGCTCGTCGCATCGAGAGTTTCTGAACCAAAAGATTGAACAAAGCTATTGAGTTTCTTACTAAATCCTCTTTTGAGCATGGCCTTCTTGATGGCTCCCCTAACCTTTTTCCACCTTTCTAAAGGGGCATCAAAACCTTTCAGTTCTGATATCCTGATGCCTCGGTCTACGGCCACCCAACACATAAGTTTGGAATAGACAAAATGGCGGGGCCCTCCCCTCACTTCCCATATACCTGAATCCTCTGTGTCCCATACTTGACATACGTGATCTACAATACCTTTGATAAATCTCCAAGTTTCGTGTGAAATCTCCTCCCCATAACGAGTGGTTTCGTAAATCGAGTTCAACATCTCACCATAGATATCGAGCTGTTTTTGTTTTGCTGCGCCGTTGCCGATTCTCACTGGGCGGGAATTTTTGTACCCTGAAAGATTTTCTAATACCCGTTCCTCCAGATCAGCCTCCCCATGTAAGCCATACATTATCTGGAGTTCGGATGGGTGCTTATCTTGTCTGACAATTCCCTCCATCCACCTGCGGAAATCTAGAGATTCTTTCAAATGACCTAGATGGAAAAGTGCTTGAACCGTAAACGAAGCATCTCGAACCCACGCATATCGGTAATCCCAGTTGCGGACACCCCCAACTATTTCGGGGATAGAGGTTGTCGGTGCTGCAGCGATAGCACCACTGTCAGGGTTTGTTAGGAGTTTTAGTATCAGGCCTGAGCGGACGACGAGGTCATGCCAAGGTGCATCGATGACACATTCCGGACTCATGCATCTATGTGTCCACCTTTCCCAAAATTTCTTCACCTTTCTTAAGAGTTTCTCACAATCTTTGGGGCGTAGAGGATTGTGATGATTGTAATGGAGAACAAACCAGACGGCTTCGCCTTTTTTCATGCTTACTGTTCCTTCAGCTTTTCCATTGTGGACATCCAAAGGAATCTGCGATTGTAAAAACAAGCTCTCATCTTGGCATCGAGTGACAATTCCCCCTTTTGCAGGCTCAAAGCTGGAAGGAAGCCTCGCGTAATTAAAACGTGGTTCAAAGCTCACCTCGAGTTCTACCTCCCCGCTCATGCATTCAACTTTCCTGAAAACCGCTCTTACATATTTATTATTTTTTCTTGTTTCCGCTTTCATGAAGTCGGTCACAACAACCACGCCTAAAGAAGTGGTAAAATTAGTTTGCAGGATATTTGTGTTTTCAATATAAGATTGAACCGCTTCGTATTTTTCAACTGGTTTTATCCAAAAATGCCCGCCCCTTTCTACGTCAAGTATGGCCGCAAAAAGGGAAGGCGACTCCAAGTAAGGGAAACAGAGCCAGTCTATTGAACCATCCCTGCTTACCAGCGCACAGGTCTCGAGATTTCCGATGATCCCGTAGTCTTCAAGGTCTCTATAACGCGGTTTCATATTCAATCACCTCAAACTATCGTACCTTGCCCATCTCCCGCGGATGTTTGCCAGCGCGCCAGTGGGCCTCTATCTGTTCTAGACTCTGCCCCTTGGTTTCTGGAACCAAAAGGTAAGTGAAGAGCCAGGCCCCTATGCCTATTATGCCAAAAAGCCAAAAGGTTCCGGACCGACCTAGCATTTGGATTAGTGTGAGGAAAGTCATGGCAACAATCAGGTTAGCACCCCAGTTGGCAACGGTCGCGGTGCTCATCGCTAGTCCGCGGATTTTCAGTGGGTAAATCTCTGAGATTAACAACCAGAAAACAGGGCCCAAGCCTATGGCAAAAGAAGCTACGTAAGCCATCAGACTTCCAACTGCTATCCATCCCAGTGCACCCTGCAGGTTGGGTAACAGGAAGGCTAGACCGAGTACACTTAGACTGATAATCATGCCAACCAAGCCGACCAACAACAAGCGCCGCCGTCCCACGCGATCTAACAGCTCCATTGCCACCAC
Source organism: Hadarchaeota archaeon (SeqCode) (assembly GCA_964514965.1). GTDB lineage: Archaea > Hadarchaeota > Hadarchaeia > Hadarchaeales > Hadarchaeaceae > DG-33. Next base: position 959,616 of record CAZETV010000001.1, read on the forward strand.
GGTCATCAAGAGGTTTATAACGCCTACACCAACGGTGGCTAAGATAGCAGCTGATGCTGACTTGAACCCCGCAAATTGGAAAATTGTGGGAGCATAGTAAATGACTGTATTGATTCCGGTGATCTGTTGTGAGATTGCCAAGCCTATGCCGACGATTAATGCTGGCCTCACCAACGGTTTTAACAACTCAGGCCAGCTACCGCTTTGTTTCTTAAGACCCTCTTGAATCTCTTGCAGCTCATTTTCCACGTTTGCAGTGCCACGGATGCGTTTTAAAACGTTGCGCGCTTTATCCATCAAAGCATGACTTACCAGCCAGCGGGGACTTTCAGGCATAAACAGAAATCCAATTGCTAGAAAAACTGAAGGAATCGCCGCTAAAGCGAACATAAATCGCCATCCTTGAATACTAGACAACGCATAACCCACCAAGTAAGAGATGACGATTCCACCGGTAATGGCGAGCTGATTGAATGAGACCAGTCTACCGCGAACTTTAACGGGGGACACCTCTGAGATGTAAAGCGGTGCACTAAAGGAAGCTATTCCGATAGCGACTCCAACGATGATCCGACCAACGATTAACCAAGCGACATTCGGAGCCAGCGCCGTGCCGATAGCGCTCAGGGTGAATATGGAGGCCGCGAGTATGATAATTCTCCGCCGTCCAAAGCGGTCACTCAGAGTCCCGCCCACAGCGGCACCGATCACCGCACCCAGTAAGACGCTGCTAACCACGACCTCTTCCAGAGTCGCCGAAAGTGAGAATTCTTGCTTAATGAAGAGTATGGCTCCTGAAATGACGCCAGTGTCATATCCAAAAAGCATCCCGCCCAGCGCGGATATGGCGGCGGCGATATAGACAAATAGGGTACTGCCATCTCGTGGACTAAAAATGCGTTTTTGGTTCATTGATATTGAACTCAATTTTATTTCCCATTTTTCGCTATAACTTTTATAATTTGTTATTTATTTCGACGAGTTTCATCGAGTCTTCGTAAATTTATCTAAATCATCTCTTTTTCTTCAATCTCAAATTTATTTTTTAGTGCCCAAAGCTTGGCTGCGTCTAAAATCAACCATAAGTTCTCCACAGTTTCCACGAGTTTCCAGTTTCTGAAGTCTTCTTCTGCGACAAAGTCTATTTCTTTCACATCTCTCATAGTTTCCTCTTTCAGGTGTGTGTCATATTCGGTTGAAAAAATATCATACAATATTTTGTGAGCGTTGTTGTCTATGATGAATTTGGCGGTTATGAGTCCGTCAGGGGTTTCAAGCCAAAACTCAGAATTGGAGACTTCGCGCAAGTTTATTTTTATCTTCTCTTTTTTTAAGAAATTTAGCAAGTTTGAGACGAGATTTGTTTTCAATTAACTACCACCCGATAATGTTATTTGGCATTTTAGTTTTTTGTTGCACTTCATCCTTGAATTTTTAGGCATTAGAACACACCTGTTTCTTTACCTGCGGAATCTTATACCACCATGGTCCAGCATCGTGTATAAACGCACTTTTATAAAATCTATTATTACAAAAACAATCAGCGCCTCTCCCCAAATGAAAAGTGCGTTAAACCAGCCCATAGCGGGAAGTAAAAATCCATAAACGGTGATTAAAGTGGCAATGAGTTGCGTGGATATCACAGCAATTAATAAAATTTTTGCCGGTTTCACAGACCAAAAGTGACCTTTCGTGCGGGCCATGAAAACGGTTAGGTGGCCTGCTACAGAAAGTTTTAGATAAATGAATGACTGGAGGATCCCGAGGGGCAGGTGGAATATATTTAGCCCGATGTATAGCACCCCAAAGGATTCGAAAACACCCATAATCCCGAGCATGGTAGCCATACTCAATAGAGACCGCATATTCCATTTTTCCGGCTTATCTGAGTATTTGACATTATCATAGGCGATCGACATAATCGGTGCGTCATTCAGAAGCGCCAATAACACGATCATTAGAGCGGTAACAGGGTAAAACTGGAATATAATGATTGACAGAGCAATGAAAAACAAAACCCTGATTGTTTCGGCAATGCGATATATGGCGTAATTGTTCATCCGCTGGAATATTTTGCGGCTTTGTTTTATGGAATCGATTATCGTGGAAATACCTGGCTTGGTCAGGACTATGTCCGCAGCAGATTTTGCAGCGTCCGTGGCACCAGCGACGGCAATTCCCACGTCGGCCTTTTTCAGGGCAGGCGCGTCGTTGACTCCGTCGCCTGTCATGCCAACGATGTGTCCATCGGCTTGAAGCAGTTCCACTATGTGATACTTGTGCTCCGGGAAGACCTGTGCGAAGCCATCAGCTTTTTCAACGATGCTCTTTGCTTCTCTGTTGGTTCTGTCAAGAAAAGAAGATGCTTGAGCGATGTTTGGGCCCAAATTTACTTGCTTGGATATCTCCTTAGCAATGGAAGCATGGTCGCCGGTAACCATTTTTACATTCACGCCCATGGTCTCGGCTGTTTTGATGGTTTCCGCCGAATCTTCACGGGGTGGGTCCTGAAGGCCTAGGAGACCTACAAATTGCCAGTTTTCCTGAGTATCAGTCTTAGCAACTCCGAGCGCTCGATAACCTTTGGCAGCGAAGGTATCCACAAGCTGGCCAACTTTGCTACTGATGGCATCATTGTCGGCTAAGAGGGATAGGATGACTTGCGGTGCACCTTTGGCCACCTTGAAGTGTCCGCCGTTGGCATCCTCCACGGTAGCTTCAGTCCGCTTTGAAACCGGGTCAAAAGGACTAAATTCGACTACCTTGTATTTACTAGACACCTCGTCAAGCAGCTGAAAAGTCCTAGCTTTGTTGATAATTGCATTGTCGATGGGATCTTTATCCTCCTCCCTAGATGCTAGAGTACCAAATAGCATTACATCTTTCTCTTTGAATCCCTCGGAGGGCGCAGTTTCGGCAACGTCGATTTCATTTTTGGTAATAGTGCCGGTTTTATCCGCACACAAAACATCCACGCCAGCCATTTCCTCTATGGCGACCAGTCTGCTGACGATAGCTTCCCTCTTGGCCAAGGCGATGGCACCTATAGCCATGGTTACCGATAGGACTGCAGGCAGCGCGACGGGTATTGCGGCAACGGTCAGAACCAGCGTGAACTGGAGGGTTTCCAACAGGCTTTCATGACGGAAAAGCGCCACTAGAAAAATTATCACTGCCAACGTCACCGCAAGTAAGATAAGGTAATCACCGATCTTGACGATGGCTTTCCTGAAGTGGCTTCTTTTAACCTCGGCCTTTTCCACAAGTCCAGCCGTTTTTCCGAAATATGTGTTCATGCCTGTGGAAACCACGAGAGCGGTCGTCTCACCCTGACGTATGATGGAACCTGAATAGCCAACGTCCGAAGCATGCTTTTCCACAGGCAAGGATTCTCCGGTCAAAGCGGATTCATCCACCATCAGATAACCGCTATCCATGAGTTTCATGTCGGCGGGGACAATATCGCCTAGACGGACGCGAACAACATCTCCCGGCACGAGTTCCTTGGCAGGCAATTGAATCCATTTGCCATCGCGCAAAACCCTCGCATTTGGGGCTAGTTTCTGTTTCAATAATTCAATGGCATTTTCTGCCTTGTGCTCCTGCCAGAACCCGACTACCCCGTTCAGAACCAGCAGGGAAAAGATTATCACAAAGTCCTCCCAGCGCCCGATAGCTGCCGAGATTACCAGTGCAACTTCGATCATCCACGGTATCGGGCCCCAGAAATAGCCCAGAAACTTGAGATAGGGGTTTACCTTCTTTTCAAGTAGCTCATTAGGACCGTATTGCTCCAGCCGACTCTTTGCCTCTGAAGAGGAAAGTCCCTTTTCGCTGGAGGAAAGTTTCTTAAACAGTTCATCTATACTGATACCTTTCGCATCTTGTGCCTTCATCGTACTTTTCATGGGATAAACGCCTCTTAAGTAGCTTTTATCATATCCTCTTGCTGATGATTACTTCACAGTTATGCATGTGCAGTGAGCATGATTACATACTTTAGTTGAAACGCTCCCCATAAACACCTTTGAGAACCTACCCTGACCGCGATTCCCCATAACTATCAGGCCCACTCTCTTCTTTTTTGCCAAAGCAAGAGTCAATTCAACCGCTTTCTTAGAATGTTCTGAACCATCCAATGCAACTAGTATCCTACGCAGGGAGAATTTTACAAGCTTCTTGTTTTTCAATAACTGACCCTTTTTTATTATATGGATATTAGCTTATTAAGCATAAATTCTGGATTTGGATATTTTTCTGGCTTCTTCCATAATTTTATTCAAACTGTCTTGAGGCAATTCTGTCATTTTTTTCAGGCGCTCAAATCCGTAGTCGAGCAGATCCTTTGTCAGCATTATCCCTGCTTGAAACAATCGATCCTTCGCGAACCCCTTGACAGACCTCAAAATTGTAATAGGATAAATTTTCTTCTCCTCTATCATCCTCTCCAAGCTCTCCATTCGCGGGTGTCTCCAGCTCGTGATTTTCAAGCCGGCGCATCTTGCATACTTCCTCGCCTCACCCGTTAATTTGGTATTGCAGACCAGCCAGGCGTGGTCAAAATCATCGCCTAAATCCAAGAATCTCGCGTGGGTGTACATGGCAACTTTCAAATCGGTGTATATCCCGAGGGCGTTGTGGTACTTGCACTCCACCAGATAACGTTTGGCGTCCTTTTCCGCGACGATGTCAATCTCGTGGTCAACACACTTGCCCCGGATGACCTGCCCCACCTTGGTCTTGTAGCCGTAATTTTGAAGCAGTTCGGCGACGAACTTTTCAAAGGGGAAACCGGTGGGGCCGAGGGTCATGATCGCCCTCTTCAGGTCGTATCTGATGGCGGCTTCCGGTTCCTTTTTGAGCAGTTTGAGGGTGAGGTTCAGGACCTCTCTGGTGGTTATCCCGTCGTAGGCTCTCTTCTCGACTTCTTTCGCGATCCTATCGGCCAGCTCTCTTGATGCCCCCGCCCTCAGGCAGGTTTTCCTGACCTTTTCGACATCGAGTTCTTCTTTTTCCCCCGATGCCTTTATCACGTACATTTCGACACTCATGCTTACGATTTCACGCGAATGGATAAATTTTTCGCAATAGGTGTAAAAATAACTGAAATTCAAGACGCTTGAATTCAGCAGATGATGGAGATATTTAGGATGGAGGTACAAACCTGGGTTCAAACTCTTAATACCACACCATATGCATTCTGAAGTAGTTTAGGCATTTTCAGAGGAGATTTCCGGAAATCTCCCAGAATTTTGCTGGAAATTTTTTGGAGATAAAAAGTGGCTAAACTTCTGGATTTGTACCCACACTAATCGTTTTGAGGACCATGCATAAGTATAAATTCCTAGCCGAGAATCTACCGTTGAAAAAAGATTAATAAAACGAAAACTGTATATAGTTATTGTTGCGTATTATCTAAAGATAGTATGCAAGCTGAAGAGCAGATTGTGGAGATGTTAAAGAGGATCAGCGAGGACCTCCATGCCATTAGAAGGCACACCAACCGCTTAGTTAGGGACTCCTACAGACATGAGCTAGAAAGGATTGCGAGCACCCCTGAACGTCAAGAAATATGGCGCCTATGCGATGGAACACTGAGCACCGAAGAGATAGCGAAAAGAGTGGGAATATCTGTAAGAACTGTTCAATACTTCGTCCAAGAAGCCGAGAAGGCGGGGCTACTGGTTTCGGTAAGGAGAAGTTATTCAAGAAGAACTGAGGATTATGACGAGATTCCTTCAGAATGGAAACCGTACAAAAAGCATACATTGCCAAAAGAGGTGGCGACTGAACAATCGTTAAGGAGGGAGTTATGAATGAGTTTGGAAGCCAGAGATGACCAGAAGAAGGTCATTGAACTACTGAGCGAACTCGCAAAATGGACAAGGTTCGAAGGAGTTCAGAAGGCCCGCCAAGTTCTCATGGAAACTCTAAAGAAAGACTCAGAGAAGCTTGCCTATCATTATAGTGACGGACGAGGTTCAGCCGAAGTGGCTAAGCTTACTGGTATTAGTGATTTCGCGGTCAGAAGTTACTGGAAAAAGTGGGCAACACTTGGGCTAGTCGTCCCCTCTGAGAAGTTTAAGGGTAGATATAAGCGGGTTTTTTCATTGGAAGACCTTGGTATTGAACTACCTTTGAAAAAGCAGAAGGGGACAACAGAGAAAAGCCCGGAGGTGAAATTGTGATGACAAACGCCAAATCCATGTCGCAATTTGAAACATTGATGCTGGACAAGCTAGACCAACTTATAGAGAGGTTGAATTCATACCAATTTCTCTCCCTAGAAAAATGGCTGACGCTAAGCAAATTACCGTTGACGACATAGACTCATTCTCTAGGGTTCGGAATCAACCATCAAACCAAGATGCCATCCCTATCGATGAAAGGATGTTCAAAGAGGGATTAAAGAGAATCTTAGGAGAGGAAGGAAATTTCCAAGATTGGGGCGGAGAGTCTGATGATTTATTTTCAACACGCTTAATGATGAAAGGAGAAAGGAGGAACGTGGCCTTTGGACTAAAAGGAAAAGGAACAACAGGCATACTCACTCCTAAGAAAATGGGAAAACGGGGCGATCAGATACAAAAGCTTTTCAGGGCACCGGCGGATGTCTTCATAGTTCAGTACTGGAATCAAATCGATGAGAGCATCATTGAGCAAATGAAAAATTTCGCCATTGCGAAATCCGTATTGGAACAGAGAAGAATCTATCATGGAGTGATTGATGGAAAAGATACCCAGCGTATTATTGCAAATTATCCTGAGTTTTTCTTGAATGTCCAGTCTGCTACAAATTAAATTAATGTCAGAACGAAAGAAAGTGAGTAGGAAGATTTATTCTAGAGGGTACAAATCCGGTACAAACTCTTAATATCGCACCACTTTGGTGTAGTTAACTTATCCCCTTCTTTTTTTTAACTGCTCTAAAACGAGCGGTGCCTTAGAGCCACTAGACTTGTATAAGCAAGTGATTAGCGACTTTCAAAAAGTCCCCACGGGGCTTGACTTTTTAAACACGTGCCCTATTTTTTAAACAGACTCCGTGGAGGCTGAAAGATGAAATCAGAAAAGATTAGGACTGTCACGATAATAGGCGGTACAGTCACCGTTTTTGTAGTTGTTGTCGCTTTAGGTTATTTACTTAATATTCCAATTTCTGAGAGTCTTCTTATTATTGCTATTCTCACCTTCGCTTTTACAACTTGGCAGACATATTTAGCGAGAAAAGCATTGCGTGGGGAGACTTACGAAAGACCTCCGCTTAGACGAGTGGGCTTCCTTAAACCTTTGCCCAAATATGAATCTGATGTTGGGCATGATAATCGCGTTCGTTTTAATAAAATGGTTGAGGGAGACAATTGGATTTTCGAGGAAGTTACACTTCCAAAAAATAGCCAAGTAAATCTAGCAATTACTTGGTGCACCAAAGAAAAACAGTCCTTACAACACGTGCGAGTGGGTTTTGGATTGGGACACAAAGTGAAACCAAGAATTGTTAGAAGCGTGCCTTGGTGGGCTGCTAAAGATATCAATCCTCTAAAACCCATCGAATACATCGACCTAGATGGTTATTATCACATTGAATATCGGATTTCTCGAAAGTTCGGAAAAGGGGCTCCGTTTATTGCTGGATTCAGGATTGAAACTGGAAGTCGCAGAGAGTATCGTTTCTGTGTTAACGTATACTCTGAAGAAGCGAAAGAGTCATTCGAGAAGATTTTGAAGGTCACCGTAGAGTGATGACATCTTGGAGATGATTACCTGCGATATCGAGTCAAGATTGGTCACCATAAACATGGCGGGTCTAGCATGGACAGGTTTAGAAAGTTTATCAAATTTGTCAGGCGCGAGCCTAGAAATAAAACCCATTATTCAAAACCCGAGAAAGACATTTGGCAAATTAATCTTATCAAATCAATTGAAAAAGAAGAGCGCGTGAGAATCAAACTCACTAATACATCAGTGCCCCACTATCGTTGGTTCTTTGACGAGATTCGCCTCCCACTTCGTAACATCGAAAATGCCAGCAAGAAAGATTTGCTGTCAACAACTTATCACGAAGTGGGACACGCAAAGACGAAAATAAAAAGCGTAATAGATTTTTTTGCAATCTTAATGACATCTCTTGTTTCAATCGCGTCCGCATTTATAGCTCTAGGTATACTTGCCCTGCGTTCGTCGCCTTTTTGGGGGATGTTTATTGCGGTTTACCTCCTGATTTTGGTTCTTATCCTTCCGTTGATAATGGTAGTAGTGTTACTCCGACCTATTAGAGGGGCTTTCGTTGGTTCGGTTATTTTCACGTTATACCTACTTATCCCAATTATTCTCGCTCCGTTCTCATCTTTTATCGTGGTTTTCTTCAGTGCGGCGTTCTCAGCACTCTTTGCCGCATCCGTGAGGCTAAAGGACTCAGTTTCTGAATGGCGGGCTGATATTTTTGCGGCCAAGAAAATTGGTGCAGAGCGACACTTCAAAGCTAAGCCATGGTGGACAAAAGCTCGCCGCAAGAAAATTACATCGTGGCAACGTTTTTGGTTCAAAATTTTTATGCCGTATTATGTTTGCTCGCTTGAAAAGCGGATTTCAATCATTTCGAAACACTTAAAATAAATCTGGCGGTGGAACCTCCCAGATGACTCAGCCGGAGTATCTACAATATTTTTTTCGAAAATAAACAGTAGGTCCACTAAGTTGTGCGTTAGGAGTGTATTGGCACACTTTCATGTTGTCTTATTAATTTTAAACTCATTTCTAACATGAGATGAATTAAAAAGACACATTCATCTACTCCAAGATTTTCCAAATTCCGGCCATGAGCAGGATCTGATATTTCACCATAAAGACCTTTCATAATTTTGCTTATATTTGCAGATAGTTGAATTTCTCTTTCGAGAACATCAAAGTTACTTCTCATAACCGTACTTACAGCCCTATTACGCGCTCTCAGAATTTCTTTTACCAGATGCTCATACCCTGCTCTAAAGTTGACTAATGCAAGTTGGAAATTTTTTGATATCGACTCGAACCCCCTCCCGAACAACCTTAAACTAAGGTTGAAACCATTTTTTTGCAAACATTTTTTTAATTCATTTACTTCTTCTGGAAGTTTTTTAGTAGGCATTGTTCCAAGCGGTATGAGCCCAGCATTTTCATCATACTTAAAACCATCTCTTACTAAACACTGATTGATTAGCTTAATGTTATTTGACCAGGGGATAATCATCTTAATGTTAGCCCTGATTAACTCTGTGACAAACGGAATCATATCTTGAATCCTTTCGTTATTATTAAGGTTATGCAGGATAGCCTCTAATTTTGCTACTTTACTAGATGAAGTTTTATCTATTCCTTCAAGTAAAGTTGTATAGTCATCTTCAGTTTTTATTATTTCAAGTTTTTTAAGTATTCCTTTGATGCAGTATTCCGTTATATCACTACATTTTTCGGCGATAATTTGAATTGATGCGGTACTGATTACAGATGAATATTCGTCACTCAATTTTACCTCCTCTTTTGACCATTTTCTAATAATACATGAATACCAGAATGAAAAAGAGAACAATCCCGCCAATAACCAAAATTGCTGAACGTAGTATTTTATTATTTTCAAGAGATGCGACTAAAGAGTTCTTTTCTATGTTTAATTGGCCTTTTGCTAACCTAAACTCATTACTTAGTCTTTCCTCAACTTTTCCTGCCATTTTTAATGCTAATTTTTTTGAGCTGAACGAACGTAGAGCTATTTTGAAAACACAATACACTAACGCCATAACGATAGCAACTAAGGGTATCAACAAAAGCAAATAAAACTCGAACGTAATATTTTTCGCTAAACTTCTAAGGATACCGGCCCCTAGAATCACCCCAGCCGCTGTTAAGATTGTTGAAGCTATTTTGGAATTAAACTTATCAAAATACCTATAGCTTTTCATCGCCTGTTCATACAAGCGTAGCAGCTTATCTGATTCTTCCTTTTCAGATACTTTCATCAGCGCCCCCCAATTTTATTCATTTCGATGCTCGTGTTACCCTAATCTCTTTTCGCTTTGGATCCACATCTATTCTCAACAAATCTCCTGACTTGAAGGGAAACGCTGAATCCCTAGCGACCTCAGTGGGCACATAGATGAAGAACTTGTCGTAAACCTGCTCCCCTGTCTTGGTCGGGCGGTTGATTAGCCTACCCTCACCTTTTAACACCAATTTGCCATCCCTCATTGGAACCACAACCATTTGGGCTAAACATTTTCCGAATACCACATAGGTAAACTAAATTGGTATCACAAACTATTTAAGTTTGGCCCCGCCAGATTTCAAGGAGATTTCCCGAAAATTGGAGGTGAGCGAGTTGCACCAGCCAGGCTTCGAGCAAGTCCCCGGGCTCCCGAACGTGCTTCAGCCCGATCAGGATGAGCCTGCGCGCTATCTCTTGGCTTTACTGCGCAGGAGTTCTTCAACAGCCTCCACTCTTAAACGCACCGCTTCTTTGATGAACTCCGCTCTGGAGGTGTATCCGAACTCTGAGTGCTCGACCACCTTATCCACCCGGAGCAGCAGGTCCTCTAGTAGCTGGATTGTTTTCCACCGGCGCTTGGAGCTTCCAACCATTCTCGACCTCCGTGCGGAAGCTGAAAATTGCTTAGTCGGGCGGGATGTTTGATCCGGTTGGGGGCATCAAGATTTCCCCGTTATAAAGAACCTCCACTCAAAACCTGGGCGGGTGACTTGAAGTCGATAAAATCTGTATTCGGGAAAGATGTCGTCCTGGACTCATCGACCATCAAACAGATTTTGAGAGGACACCCGGAAATGGCGAAACTGCGGGACCTGAAGGAGAGCATCTCGCTCGCGGTTGCCTGCCCGGACTTTGTCTTCGGGGGGAGGTACGGGGAACACATCGCCGCGAGGAAAATTGAATCTGGGGCCTTCGAGGGCAGGTGGATGATGGTGCCCTACGAGGAAGGCGGCAGGGTGAAGACGGCATTTGTGATTTCGAACGTCGAGAAGGTCAAGAAGGCCGTGCTGTGGAAGCGGTGATAAATAGCGTACGGGGCATCGACATCTTTTTGATATTCTCTAAGAAAAAGAATGACCGGCAAAAACTGGCTCAGCATTCAGGGCGAGAGAGAAAACAATCGGTGCATTTTTTTAAGGAGAGTTATTAAAATGTTAAAGGTGGGAAGTGCTTGAGCTTTAGATATTGCCCCGGTGTTAAAGACATCGTTGGGCCCGCGCAGATAATAACAAGAACCTGCCCCTCCTGTGGTGAGGAAGTGGAGTTTTTCAGCGATGAAAGCGAGAGTAAATGCCCTAAATGTGGGCGCATGCTGCATCGAGAAGCTACATCGTCCTGCGTAATTCGGTGCCAGTACGCAGAAAAGTGTATAGCCGATCTAAAAGAAAGAGGTCTAATACCACCGTCGAGAGCTGAAGAGCTTAGACGTATAGCAAAAAAAAGGGAATCAAATGAATGAAAATGAGGAACTGAAACGGGCAATAAAGGATTTAATCAAGCAACTGCATGCAGGAAAAAAACCAGAAGAGATGAAAGAGAATTTTAAAAACGTCCTAAAGAACATAGGCCCAACGGAAATAGCTCGCGTGGAGGAAGAGCTTATAAAAGAGGGCATGCCGCAAGAGGAAGTTCGAAGACTCTGCGATGTCCATCTAGCTGTCTTCAGGGAGTCGCTCGAAAAACAAAAAGTCGGGGTCAGCTCGGGGCATCCGATCCACACTTTGATGGAAGAGCATAAAATTATCTTGCAGTTCTTAGAAAAACTGAGGAATGTTGTAGAGAAGGTCAAACAGGCGGGAGATTTTGGTTCCGTCGGCGAAGAGATGAAAGAGTTAAAGCATATTTCGGAGCATTTGATGGAGGCGGAAAAACACTACGTGAGAGAAGAAAACGTCCTCTTCCCGTATCTCGAAAAACATCGAATAACTCAACCTCCGGCCATCATGTGGGCTGAGCACAACGAGTTGAGAGGGGAAAAGAAAAAGCTTCACGAACTCGTGGAGAAGCACAAGGTTCTAAGTTTTCAGGATTTCGTGAGGCAGCTTGGGGAAGTTACGCTATCCATTACAGAGCTCCTGTCAAGTCATATTTACAAAGAAAATAACATACTTTACCCTGCGGCCTTAAGGGCCATAACCGATGAGGAATGGAAAGAGATTAGGAAAGAATGTGACGAACTTGGGTATTGTTGCTTTACACCGGAATACGTTACAAGAGCCGCTACCGAAGAAGCGGGGAAGGGCGGGCCTGAAAAAGTGCTGGAAGGGTTTATAACATTTGATACCGGGAGCTTGTCGAAAGGGGAGATTGGAGCGATTTTAGATACACTCCCCGTCGACGTCACTTTTATCGATGGAGAAGATACCGTTCGATATTTCAGCAGATCTAAAGAAAGGATTTTTCCGCGGGCAAAAGCGGTTATAGGCCGTAAAGTCCAGCAGTGCCACCCGCAGAAGAGTCTACACCTCGTCAACCGAATTCTCAACGATTTCAAAAACGGCCACAAAGACGTTGCAGAGTTCTGGATTCAAAAAGATGGGCGTACGATTTACATCAGATATTTTGCCGTCCGTGGCATAGACGGGAAATACCTCGGCTGTCTAGAAGTGACCCAAGACATCACAGAGATACAGAAAATCACAGGAGAAAAACGCTTACTCTAAACAATATTTAAATGTAAAATGGGGTAGTTCGTCTCACAATTTTTTAAATTCGACATTCAAGATTATTTCTTTTTTTTCCAATTCATCTAAAATTCTCTTCCGCACCGTTTGGGGTAGTGCCTCGGGTGGTAAAATTCCATGGAGTCTTTTTCCCTTATGAATTGACTTCAAGAATACGGTCGAGGAAATTGCAGTTGGATAAGAGACATAGTTTGCGCCATGAAGCTTCTTGTTTATCATTTTTTGTGAGAATATTGTGTAAGTTTTGACCGAGATTTCACTCTTCCCCAGCCGACCTTTGCAGTCAACAAAAATTCCTAAAAATGCATCTTCTAAAATTTCGTCGTCCAAACTTTTAACGAATTCCTTGGTGGTCGGTGTGCCCCTGATGATTGAATATGCGAACCTTCTGGGAGAAATTCTGAATTTTCCAACTCTTATTTTTTCATCTTCAAAAATTCCAAGTTTGAACAATGCCATCAAGACTTCGATATCTCCTCCCCCTCCCTTGACGTCGACATTCCTGACTTTCACGAAATGTGGGATCGTGTAAGGTTCGTCGTGAGAAAGGAGATAGCAAGGCATGCTGCCGAACGGTTTTGGGTATTCGTATAGCTCCCTCTCGGTAAATGGTTCTTTGACTATGAATCGATAATTCCTGTATATGAGCGGGCTTGAAGCAACGTCAAACAAACCCTCTCTCGACCAGGGGAGCACGAATTCCAGACCCCTCTGTTCCTCTAAAGTTCTTATTTTCACACTTTCCATGGTGTCGAACTCCCCGGTGGACTCCTTTACCATCAAATTCGTTAGGCCCGGGGAAACGCCGGCGTTTATCAGACCGAATAATTTTTCTTTTTCGAATTTTTTGTTCAATAAAAGTTGTTCCGCGATTTTTCTCTGGTAATCGCCGTAACAAGCCAAATCTAGATAATTCACCCCAGCCTTCAGGCAAAATTCGAGAACTTTTAAATTCACCAAAAGGTCTCTGCCGTGAACTTCTATATAGCTCGGAAGGGCATTCACGACAAAATCGCATTTTTTCATGAAACCTTTAACAGCTTTGAAATTCAGAGCATCGGCCCCTTCGAACTCTATAGCTTTAAAATCTTTCAACAAAAAACTCCTCGCGATTTTTTTGTTCCTGTCTATGCAATAGATTTCATCCACAAATTTCTCTTTCAAAAGCAGTCTGATTATTGTGGAACCGATCGTGCCGCAGCCCAAAACCAGTATGTTCATCTCGATACACTTCCCTCTCGGCCCAGCAATAGTACTTTTTTCTCCATAGCCTAAAAGCAATCAGATTAGTTTTGTTACATGTCCCGTACTCCAATTTTGCCCTATTACCCTTGATGGAACTAATTTTTCGTGCAGAGTTCTATTTTTTGCCCCTTTATAAACAACCTCCACTTAAAGCCTAGACGGGAAACTTGGAATCAGTAAAATCTGTCTTTGGGAACGACATCATCCAGGACTCATTTATAATCTCGAACGGAGAAAAAATCAAGAAGGGCGTGCTATGGAATCGGTGATAGACGCGCGGGGCATCGACATCTTTTGTGATAGAGATAACGATGCCCTTTACATCAGTTTTGGGAAGGTCCAAGAGGCAGACGATTCCGAGCTGATCGACAACGATGTGGTGGTCAGGTACAGGAAAGGCAGGATAATTGGCGTCACGGTGCTCGAGTTCTCCAAACGTCCCCCCGCCAAAATATGGGGGGGGCCAGCGAGAGTTTCAACCACCGCCTGAACTTTATCCGAAAGAATCTCAGCCTAGGAGGCAGTGAATTTTTGAACTCCTCAAATTTTGTTACCTAAAACGCACATAAAATTTTAATTCAAAGTAAATATTGACAAACATGAAAAACTTTGAAATCGTAAAGATTCTGGGAGAGATTGCGGGCTTTTTAGAAATGGAGGATGTGAAATTTAAACCCAGAGTAATCAAGAAAATACCTTTCGGAGCTCATTTCCAATCCCACTAGCTCTTATTTTTATTTTAGAATAGTTAAATATAAAAGATGATGAAGATTCCTTTGAAAGAGATAGATGCGGTTATTTTTGACATGGACGGGGTTGTGACGGATTCCGCCAGCACTCACGCTGCTGCTTGGAAAAGACTGTTCGATGAATACCTGCAAAAACGTGCCCGTTCGAGGGGGGAGCATTTTCGACCCTTTGACGCTAATGTTGACTATCACCGCTACGTCGACGGCAAGCCTCGGTACGACGGCGTTGAGAGTTTCCTCAAATCACGTGGGATTTCACTTCCCCGTGGTTATCCAAAAGATACACCTGATCAAGAAACTGTATGCGGACTCGGTAATAAGAAAAACAAGTATTTCCTCAATCTCTTGAAAAAACAAGGCGTGAAAGCCTATCAGTCCTCGGTCAAATTCATTCGGAAGCTTAAAACGAGAGGTGTTCGAACAGCCATCATATCTTCGAGCCGGAATTGTAGCGAAGTGCTGGAAGCGGCGGGTGTCCGTGGCCTTTTTGATGTAAAGGTCGACGGCGTGGACGCTGCAAAGCTTGGCCTAAAAGGTAAGCCAGATCCGGCTATTTTTCTTGAAGCCAACAGGCGACTTAACGTGGAGCCAGCACGAACCATGGTGATCGAGGATGCGCTAGCAGGAGTTGAGGCAGGGCATCGAGGCAAATTTGGGTTTGTTGTCGGAGTAGACCGATTAGGGCACTCTAAAGAGCTCAAAGAAAAGGGCGCAAACTTAGTGGTTCGGGACCTCGCCGAACTAGAAATCCACGATGCCGAGAAGGAGGGTTGATTGAGTTGGGAATTTGGTCACTGGCATACGAGAGTTTCGACCCCTCCCAAGAGCGCCTGCGGGAGACCCTTTGTACACTCGGCAATGGTTATTTTGCCACGCGTGGTGCTGCCCCAGAATCCATTGCAAGCGAGGTACACTATCCAGGCACATACGTGGCCGGATGCTTCAACCAGCTGAAATCAGAAATCTCCGGTCAAGTCATCGAAAATGAAAGTATGGTGAATGTACCCAATTGGCTTCCCTTAACTTTTCGATTAGAAGGTGGAAAATGGTTTGACCTAAAAGAGGTCGAGCTAATAGACTACCGTCAAGAGCTGGATTTGCGCAAAGGTGTGCTCACTAGGTTCATTCGCTTCAGCGACGAACAAGGAAGGCGAACTCGAGTTATTCAGCGCCGTTTTGTTCACATGGGAAACCCACATCTCGCTGGTCTAGAGACAACGATCGTGGCTGAAAACTGGTCAGGGCAACTCCAAATTCGCTCTGCCCTTGATGGCCGGGTAGCCAACACCGGAGTCGAGCGTTATCGCCAGCTCAACAACAGACACCTCGAACCAGTTGAAACTGCAGCCAATGATGATGTTATCTATCTACAAGTAGAGACTAATCAGTCCCATATTCGAATCTCAGAGGTTGCAAGAACAAGGCTATTCATGGATGGAGAGTTGATCAAAGCCGAGCGGCATGTAATCGAAGAGCCGGGATATATTGGCCATGAATTTTCAGTCAACTTGGAAGAAGAGAAGAAAATAACAATTGAAAAGATAGTGGCTCTCTTCACCTCCAGGGATCAGGCAATATCCGAAAGCGGCCTCGAGGCTAAAAAGGAGATCAACCGCGCCGCCAGCTTCGATGAATTACTCGAGCGCCATGCCTTAAGTTGGGATCATCTCTGGCGCCGATGCCACCTTTCGATTGAGGGTGATGAACGCCTAGCAATTATCCTCCACCTACACATTTTTCATCTGTTGCAGACTGTATCCTTAAACACAATTGACCTAGATGTTGGAGTTCCCGCGCGCGGACTGCACGGAGAGGCTTATCGCGGACACATCTTGTGGGACGAGTTATTCATCTTCCCCTTCCTAAACCTTCGTATTCCAGACATCACACGTAGTCTGTTGATGTACCGATACCAACGTCTCCGGGAGGCACGCTCGGCAGCGAAAAGGGCTGGATACGACGGAGCGATGTATCCTTGGCAAAGCGGCAGCAACGGTCGCGAAGAAAGTCAAACACTTCACCTAAATCCACGCTCTGGGCGTTGGATACAGGATAACTCACACCTACAGCGTCATGTCAACATTGCAATTGCCTACAACGTATGGAGTTACTATCAAGCTACTGGCGACACCGACTTCATGTCCTTCTACGGAGCAGAAATCATCATTGAGATTGCGCGTTTCTTGGCGAGTATAGCCACATATAATCGGTCACTTGATCGTTATGAGATATGTGGAGTCATGGGGCCTGATGAGTATCATGACAAATACCCAGATACTGATAAACAAGGTATAGACAACAACGCATACACGAACCTCATGGTCGTCTGGACCCTGTGTCGAGCTCTGGAGGTGCTTGAGCTACTTCCCGACGATCGCCGCGAGTCGCTATGGGAAAACCTAGGCTTAACGCAAGAAGAGTTAGAACGGTGGGACGATATCAGTCGTAAGATGCGTCTCATTTTTCACAACGATGGTATCATCAGCCAGTTTGAGCATTACAATCAACTTAGAGAGTTCGATTGGGAAGGCTACAAGAAAAAGTATGAAAACATTCAAAGGCTGGACCGAATCCTCGAAGCCGAAGGAAGCAGTCCGAATCGTTACAAACTCTCGAAACAAGCTGATGTACTGATGCTTTTTTACCTGCTTTCTGCTGATGAATTGAGAGAGTTATTTGCTCATCTCTCCTACCCATTTGAATACGAAACCATTCCTAAGAATATAGAGTACTACCTCAAACGGACATCGCATGGCTCTACTTTGAGCCGGGTGGTTCATTCATGGGTGTTGGCTCGATCCAAAAGAGAGCTATCTTGGAAACTGTTCAGAGAAGCTTTGGAAAGTGATGTCTCAGATATTCAGGACGGCACCACATCAGAAGGGATTCATCTTGGAGCCGTGGCAGGCACAATTGATCTCATTCAACGATGTTATACCGGCATTGAAACACGAAAAGACACATTATGGCTGAATCCCTCATTGCCAAGGGAGTTAAAGCGGTTGCAGTTCGATATATGCTATCGGCATCATTATCTCAACATCCAGATTACACACAATCGACTTAAGATAAGCACCCGTAAGTACGACGTTGCACCAATTAAAATTGGTTTCAGGGGTGAAATCGTAGAGCTTAAACCAGGTGAAACCAAGGAATTCACGCTTCGATGAGTAGTCTTTTTCATATCCAATCGGATAACCACCGCCTGAAGTTTATCCGAAAGAATCCCCACGGCCTGTGTATCGAGCAATTACATGACGCAAATCGGCCGGCCTGTTTGAAGTCGCCAGAACGCGCAATCCAGATAGAGACCTCACCTTGCCACACCGTGGGCACCTCTTTGTTTGCTGGCCGGACTCAACGATTAAAAATTGGTGACATTTACATTGAACAAGCCCGTATCTCAAACGTGTCCGAATTCCCTTTTTCAAGGACGATGCCCTCAGTGCCTTTCTTGTCGCTGCTCCGATTTCTCCCTCTCCCTTCTCTTTCGCTCTCGGAATCCTTTTAGGATCTTTTTTCTTTTCATCCCTTTACCTCTCATTTTAGCCATTTTGCCACAATCCAGCCATTCATGGCAGGTACGCGCCACCCGCGAATTTGGTACCACATCGGCGGCACTGCCATATCCCCGAACTGAGCCGCCTCGTATTGAAAACTCCACAGTTAGGACACTTTCGCGCGCGCCTTTTTTCGAGTTCGATCTTAACTTTTCGCTTACGAACCTTTACACCGTACCTTGGACCTAATCCACTGCTAGAAACTTTTTTCCTCCTCCGACCCATAACGATTCTTCCAGCACCAATCCCACTAATTTACAACTTGCTTTTTACTCTACGACTTCCATCAATCCAACTTTCTCCATTTCTCCAACAATAAACTCGATTGCTCCCTTCACTGCACTTTCTTCTTGCTTTGTTTTTTGGCTAACCTCTTTTGCTAAATCTTCGGTTGTCACTTGTCCATCACACTTATCCCAAATCAAAATTGCAACCTTATCTGCCTTGAAAGATTGACCTTCATCGTTTACTAGTGAAAGCTCACCAGCTTTGTTTTTGCCAACTTGCCTTTTTTCTTAAATTTTTTCATTTTCCACCCCCTCATTTTTTTACATTACTCCAGCACCAGGTGCCATGGGCGCGCGAGGCGGCGTTCCCCCCGTGGCTTTCTTAGCTGAGATAACATCATCTATTCTAAGGACCATCTCAGCCACTTCAGCTGCTGACTTGATTACTTGCTCTTTAACCCTCAATGGCTCTATAACCCCAGCTTCTAGCATGTCCCTGAGCTCACCAGATGGGACATCCAATCCAATTTTCGCGCCATCTTTTTCGTGCCTTGCTCTGAGGGCGACAAGAATATCGATTTGATCGAGACCCGCTGTTTCAGCAAGTGTTTTCGGTATTATCTCCAATGCATCTGCGAACGTGTTTATTCCTAAAGCTTCTTTCCCGCCAACGCTGCTGGAATAGTTTCTGACTTCCTTCGCAACTTCTATTTCCGAACTCCCGCCGCCAGTGACCGCTTTTCCATCTTCAACAACCGCTGAAACTGCCGAAAGGGCATCATGCATCGCTCTTTCTGCTTCGTCTACTACGTGCTCGGTCCCGCCCCTCAAAATGATGCTAACAGCTTTTGGGTCCTCACACCCTTCAACAAACAACATTTTTTCGTCTGCAATTTTTCGCTCTTCGACCAAACCGGCATTGCCCAGATCCTCCGCTGAAAGGTCCTCAACAGTTGTAACGATCTTTGCTCCACTAGCCTTGGCCAGTTTTTCCATATCTGATTTTTTGACCCTCCGGGCGGCCAAAACACCGACTTTCGAGAGGTGATGCTGTACTAGGTCGTCTATACCCTTCTGACAAAATATGACATTTGCACCTGCTGCAACTATTTTATCAACCTTTTCGCGGAGCATTTTTTCTTCCTCATTGAGAAATGTCTTGAGCTGCGTTGGATCCGTTATCTGAATTTTTGCGTCGGTCTCCGTCTTCTTTGTTTCAAGCGCACACTCCAAGAGAGCAATTTTGACACCCTCGGCCCGCTTTGGCATTTCTGGGTAAACAATCTCTTTGTCGACGATCACGCCTTTCACGAACTCTGAATCTCCTAACCCCCCTCCTTCTTGTTTTTGAACCGTTATATGATCAATATCGGCTGTTACCGTACCATTTGTCTTCTCTACGATGTGCTTGACCGCCTGTATGGCAAGTTCAGCCAACTTTTTTCTCCCATCTCCAGATACCCTCCCCGCCATTGCGGTCAAGGCTACATCCTGCAAAGTCTTCTCGTCGTTAATTGCAACCTGAACCGAACTGTTTTTAAGAGCCTTTATCGCCTTTTCCGCTGCTAACCGATAGCCTGAGATAATTCTAGTGGCATGGATATTTTGGTCAAGCAATTCTTTGGCTTGTTTCATGAGTTCTCCAGCTATTACAACAGAACTTGTTGTACCATCACCCACCTCGGTATCCACGGTCTTGGCAATTTCGACCATCATCTTTGCCGCTGGATGCTCAATCTCTACCTCACCCAGAATAGCCTCCCCATCATTCGTGATAGTCACGTCACCCATACTATCGACTAGCATTTTGTCAGTCCCCTTTGGACCGAGAGTTGATCTTACGGCTTCAGCAATCGCGCAAGCTGCCATGATGTTACCTTCTCGAGCATCTTTACCTCTAGTTCTTTGAACATCTTCCTTCATGACCGCAATAGGTATTCCTCTTGTTTGACCCATCAAGGTTTCATTCTCCTGAGAATTTTTCCTTTCTTTTTTGAAGAAGTGAACGATGTTATTTAAAATTTTGTGAAAACATTTAAATAACATGACTTAAAATTGCGTTTCACCCTTTAGATTATAGTATAAATTTAAAAAAATAGAAATAATAATCATCTTTTGATAGGCAAAGGGCCTCTCTTAGCCTTGCATTTTTCACAAACTAGAGAATAAGTTTTATTTGTAGGATTCTCTATCCGCACCATTGATCTTTTGCCGCATTTTGGAAAGATATCTTCGTTCTCTCCGCAAAATTGGCACGCTCCCTGATTATTAACGATACAGTTTTCAAATAAACCTTTTACGTGCTCGCGTTCTTACTAAAGGATATTGACATCGTCTGTGATAGAGATAACGATGCCCTTTACATCAGTTTTGGGAAGGTCCAAGAGGCAGACGATTCCGAGCTGACCGATAACGATGTGGTGGTCAGGTACAGAAAAGGCAGGATAATCGGCGTCACGGTGCTCGAGTTCTCCAAACGGCCTCTTGCCAGGATATGGGAAGGGCCAATGAGGACTTAATGGCCCGCTTGAGTTCACGACTTATTCCGGGCGTTTGGAGATTCACGTGAAAAAGCAGTACTGTTTAGTTATTTTTTGGGTTGTTTTCCGAAATTTCGATTTTGCCAGTCTGATGGATTTAGAAGTTCCAAAGTTGAAATAATAGATGATTTTAAAATAGCGATGAGGAAATTGGGAAAATAATTTCAGTATTCTTAATTATGTGACGAAGCTACGAAAGACATGGATGAAGAACTACAGTGTTTCTATTAGATCAGTACTCTAGAAATCTAATGTTAACGTGTCATTGATATTTCCGTTGCCACGTTTAACAGTAGATTTGATGCTTCCGCTTTCCTTTTGATTTAGTCTAGGTACAAATTCACTGTGTTGAATTGACTAAATAGGATAAGGCTGAAATAAGTTATTAATGCCCCGAAATGTCAGAAAGGAGCTTTTAATGGGCTTTTTTAATGTGAATCAATCACAAGCAGAAAAAGCGATTTTTATTTTTGCAATCCAAAAAAGAGTAAAATAATCTTTTATACAAAAATCATGCAATATAAAGATTGTTTTTTTTGGTTTTTGGCCAAATAAATTACCTAATCTTTAATCTAAATTACTAAATTCTAGCATAATTTAAATATTAAATCTGTATACTAACCAAAAGGTTTATAAAGGCTAAAATTTCGTAAAATGTGGGGGTAACGTGATACTACTCACAATAACAATCGGATTGGCAGTACTGTTTTCAATAGTTCTACCGATTGTTTATATGTGGAAGTTTATTTCTGAAGTTAAGAAAGGGTACTATACAACAGAACGTCATGAAAGAGGGGAATAATGGAAGAACTAATCTTTATTGCTGTGAGTATTCTTTACATCATTGTAATGTTAGGTTTTACCGTCTGGATGCATAAGAGAAAGTTTGTAAGGAATTTAAACGATTTCTTGATTGCTGGATGGGCAATTGGAGGATCATTAATCGGAATGAATATGCTAGCAGGTTGGACGAATGCTTTTACAATATTTGTTAACTCAGAATTATCAGCCGTTTTCACTTTTCCAAATTATATGATTTTACTTGTCGTTGGCATAATGGTGCCGATGTTGATGGGAATTTTTATAGCCAAACCATTAAAGAGAAAATTTGCTAAAGGGTATGGGATAATTGATTTTCTAGACAAAAGATTTAATTCAGTGTCTCTCAGGTCTTGGGGTTACATTTGCTGTATAGTCCCCGCTTTCCTAATGATTTTCGCGAATCTTTTCATGTTAGGTGCTTATGGTACTGCTTTAACTGGGATACCTTTAGAGTACCTTGTGCTGATGTTTGCAATACTTGTCATAATTTATTGCACGATAGGAGGGTGGTGGCATGTGCTTTTCACAGATTTCGTTCAATTCATGTTCACTTTCGTTGGTATCGCTATTTTCCTGATAGTTGTGTTATCACAGTTCGGTGGAATAGAAGGGATATATAACGGCATTATGCAAGTAAATCCTGGTTTCTTTGGTTTTGTGTCGTCTATTCCGTTCTGGAAACTTGTGGTTGTTCTTTTCCTCACTATACTAGCGGGTGTTTTCGCCGCTCAGTATATCTGGATGGGCTTCCAATCAGGAAAATCAGAAAAAGAAATGAACTTCGCATTTTCTTCATTCTTCTTCGGATATCTTCCTGTGGCAGCTTTGGGTTTCGTTTCAAGTTTAGTAGCAATATCGCAAAATATTGATGTGGTGGCTGCAACAGGTTACATTGGCGATGCACCAATAGTAATTTTGCAATATCTTCCATTCTGGTTAACCGTATTAGTATGGTTGATCATTCTCCAGTTTGCTATTACTACACTTGACACCCAACTCGTTGCTTCTTCAAGTCTGACCGAGATAGGAGTCATCAGACCAATTGCCAAGCTTAGGGGAGTTAAGCTTTCTCCTGGAAGGGAAATGTCAATCTCAAGGATAATCATTGTGGTGTTAGGTCTCCTTGCCACTTTCTTTGCGCTGAATAAAATAGGCTTCTTAGAATATTTGTTCATGTTAGGATTTTGGCAAGTTTCGATTATGGGCATGAACGCGCTAGGTGCTTACTGGGACAAAGTTACAAAGTGGCCAGCTATCATAGGCACAACTGTAGGTACTTTGGTGGGCGCATATTACTTCTTCATTCTAAATGATGATTTTGTTGGCTTCACGTTGATGTTGATCATATCTCTCGTGCTCATGGTAATACTGTCATATGTACCGCCCTTTAACAAGAAGAAATTTGATTTCAAAACTATGCAAGAAGTAAAGAGATAATCGGGCACATTCTAGCCTACCTTCCGGAAGCCTTAATCTAAAGGTTAGTGTTGTGGCAAGTGCGAGGAGTGGTAAATTTATTATTGGGGAAGGTAAATGATTCAGGCCACGGTAACGCTTCTAAACAAGGCCGGACTGCACGCTAGACCGGCGGCTTTGTTTGTACAAACAGCCAGAAAGTTTAACGCACAGATTTTGGTTAAGAAGGATGAGAAAGAAGCTAACGCTAAAACCATTCTAGGAATTTTATCTCTGGGAGCTGAGAGTGGTAACGTAATCACAATTGAAGCAAATGGGGAAGATGCTGAGGAAGCTGTAAAAACTCTAGTCAACTTGGTTAATATGAAGTTAGGCGAGGATGAATCTTCGTAAATGCGTGATTGCACATGTTGATAAGACCCCCCTTCCTGTTCGAGTTAATATACATCGCGATATTCGCTGCGTGGGCGTGCTTGATGTCCCACCAAAAGATATTATGCTATAACGATGGCACCAGATCTCTATACCCCGAATTTTACGAGGGACGAATGACATACACTCAATTTGCAGGCGTATTGTTCAGCATGAATATTATTTGGTTTCTCTTCGGTCTGCCTTTCGCGATGATGGTAGGGATGGTAAATTTTATGACATTGTTCATGATGAGCGACGTAATCGGGGTTCGTGCCCCCAACAAACTTTCCGCCCTGGTATTGGGGGGCGCTTGGGGTGTACTTCTTGTTTTAATTTTTCGCGGGCTTCTGACATACTCTGGGCAACTGCCGTTTAATTTTTTAATTCCTCTAAGTCTTGGTTTCGAAAAAATTTTGACTTTCTTTTCAGTACTTCCAATGGTAGCGGCGGTTTATCTATGGCGCTGGAAAATTGGGGGGATAAGCGTAATATTGGGTCTGATCTGCCAGGTAATGTTGCGATGGACAAATACGACACTTAATCCCGATATCACCACTTTGTATGTTACATTGATTTTTCTGTTTGCAGTGGCGATTTACAAAGACTTGACAAAAAGGAAAAATGGAGAAACAACTCCCCCGCTGCAAGACTCGATTCTTGTAAAACGTTATGCTAGAATTAGGAAAAATTGGAAATATGCTGCTATATCGGGTGCATTATTGGGCGCCGCAGTTAATCTTCTCATAATTCACTGGTGGCCCGCAGCTCCCCTTCTTGTCGAGGGGGACCGTTTTTTGGCCGCCCTCATGATTCTACCGATATGGATATGCTGGTGGTCAGCGGGGATAAATACTGGATTGACAGCTGGCATGATGTCCCATCAAGCCCTTGGATTCACGATGGTGGCGGCATTATTGTTGCCGAGTTGGTCAGAAAATTTATTGGCGCCATTCGTTAGTGCGATTATTGGGGTTGCGGAGTTTTCCTTATTCGCACTGTTTATACCTAAATTGGCTAGAGGATTAGAAAGATTCGCTACAGTGAAAGAGGTAACTCTTGCTATGCAAACCGTCTTGGGAGGAGCGATGGAAGTGGGTCTGACTTTTTTGGGACTTTATACTGCGTTTATTATGGCGAACACATTTGGTTTGTTTATAGTTGTTGCAGGATACTTGACTAATGAGATACTCGGGAGGCCGATAACAAGAATGGCTGTGGCGCCCATTTCTTGCATAGCTCTTGGGGTATTGCTCAACGTGATCGCTGTGGCCGGACTAACCCTACCGGTTATCTAATTCTCGTTTCTAAAAACCCATTTAGATCAGGCAAGTAAATTTAAAGAATTTTCACGGAGAAAAATATCGCAGGTCTGTGGGTGCGGGGTTAAGGATTTATGTATAAAAAGTGATTTAACTAATCGAAGCAATAAAAATGGGGAAACTACGTGTTCCGCATAATCAGATATATAAAGGAATCAGAAATTTGTGAAAGAACAGTTGGCTCGGGTAAAGTTATCATAATGGAACATAGCGCTCAAGATTCGAGTCAACGAAAATCCTCATGGTGAATTCATTGTGTGAAGAAAAGGGCGATATTCCAAACAATATAAAAACTGAGGAGTTTACTTTAGAAAATCGATTGGAGCTATTGAGAAAGAGCGGTCAAATTAGTGAACAAGTGCTTGCAGAAACGAAGGAAGTTAAGCAGATTATTGAAGATAAATACAAAATTAAACTCACAGAGAAGAGAAGGCGAGACAGAATGTTTGTAACTCATGTGGCATTGGCATTGCAGAGGTTAATCAAGGGTAATGAAATTGAAAAAATTTCTCCGGATATTATCGCTGAAGTTAAAGGATACCCGGAAGAGTTTGGATTTGCCAAGGAAATTGCGGATAAGATTGAAAGGAAGTTGAACGTGAAAGTTCCTGAGAGCGAGTTAGCTTTTGTCGCGGCTTATTTGTGTATATTTCATGGAAAGATTGAACAATTTAAGTAACTGATGTGGAAACTATGCGGGAAGTTAATGCTGGCCGCAACAGAGAGGTCATTTCGCTCAAATTCAGCGGTGCGCCTACATCTCTTGGCGTTAGTATCGGCAAGACAAAAGTCTATAAGCGAGAAAGTGGGGAGGAAAAAAAAGAGCCCGTAGAAAGCGACAAAGAACTGGGTAAAGTTAGGAAAGCTATCTCAAAGTCGATACATCAGATAACGCAACTAAGAGAGGAAACATTTAAAAAATTTGGAGAAAGTAAGGCAAGGATTTTTGACGCGCACTTGTTAATCTTAGACGATCCATCCTTAAAATCAGGCGTAGAAAAAAGAATTATTGAGGGCGAAGCTGCAGAGGTCGCTGTCCGGGAGGTTATGAACGAGATACGCAAAAGTTTCAGCTCGATGAAAAGTGAATACATGCGAGAAAGGGTTGAAGACATTGAAGACATCAAAATGAGGATACTGGGGAATTTAAGGGGGGCTGCAGGCACTTTCTTGACTCTAGAGGATAAAAGAGTGATAGTGGCGAAGGAACTCTTCCCGTCTGACACCGTGATGCTAAAGGATAAGGCCCTGGCATTCGTCACGGAAAAAGGGGGAAAAACTTCTCATGTTTCTATTATCGCCAGAACTATGGATATCCCTTGCGTGGTTGGCATTGATGGCATCTCGGCAAAGGCAAATGATGGAGACACGATCATAGTTGATGGAAATGATGGTACAGTGATTATTCACCCCACGCAAGAAGAACTTGACGTTTATCAACAGAAAATAGAACAAAATCTAATCTATAGGCGAGAACTTGAAAAAGGAAAATACGAGCCAGCTGTGACTAGAGATAGTAGAAAAATTGAAGTCACTGCTAACGTTGGAAGGCTGGAAGAAGTACCCAATGCTTTAGAAAAAGGGGCAGATGGGATCGGCCTTCTTCGAACGGAATTTCTTTTCCTAAACAGAAAAGTTCCCCCCAGCGAAGATGAGATAATAGAAGTTTTCAGGGAGATTGGGAAGAAAATGGGAGAAAAGCCCGTTATAGTGAGGACTCTGGATGTGGGGGCAGACAAGCTGCTCCCGTATATAAAAGTAACCAAGGAAAATAACCCCTTTTTAGGAGTACGGGGGATAAGGCTTTGTTTTAAATCTGCAAAAGAAATCTTTAAAGGTCAACTAAGAGCGATTATCAAGGCAAGGAAATACTGCAATATCAAAGTAATGTTTCCGATGATCAGCACAGTTGAAGAGGTTAAGTTCGCCAAAAAAATTTTCAAGGAAGTAGCAAAAGAATTAGGGGTTCCAGCTGAAGAGATGGGAAAAATTGAGCTTGGCATAATGATCGAAACACCATCAGCAGCCCTAATATCGGATTCGCTCGCCGAGGATGTGGATTTCTTTAGTATTGGGACAAATGACTTAACTCAATATACTCTGGCGGCAGATCGAACTAACGAAAATCTTTCAGAATTATATAATCATCTTCATCCATCTGTGATTATGTTAATGGATATGACAATTAGATCTGCTCATAAAAGAGGGAAATGGGTAGGAGTTTGTGGTGAAATTGCTGGAGATTTCGATGCTATCCCTCTTTTGATAGGTTTAGGTGTGGAAGAACTCAGCGTTGCATTTTCCCGAATTCCCGAAGTCAAGAATATGATTAGAAAAATTTCCGTTAGTGAGGCAAAAGAATTAGCAAGAAATGTTTTAAAAGCTAGAACAATTTCAACAGTTAAAAATATACTAAAATAATAAAATTTCTTTAGTTTTAAGCCAGAAAGTGTTCTTAATGTCCCATTTTCATCACTCGAATTTAATGGGCTCGACAGTTTTGAAAGAACAGCTAATCCATGCATTAGTCCATCCGAGATCGACTCTACTTGCTTCACTTCTAAAATTATTTGAGAAGTTTTTTAAGGCCCAAGGTAAAACTATTCCAATGAAAAATTAATGTATCCAGGGGTAACCTCATGAAAAAAGTGCGAACTGTTTTAGGTTCTATCTCTCCTGAGACCTTAGGAATTACATCAATGCATGAGCATGTGATACTGCATAGGCCATGGTACGCGGATTCTGATGCTAATTTAGACGAGGTTAATGTCATGACCGACGAACTGATGTACTTTAAGAAGGCTGGTGGAAGTTCTCTCATAGAAAGTAGCACACCATTAAATTGGTCATCAAAAAAACTTGGACAAGACCTGAATGATTTGGAAAATATATCTAAAAAATCTGGAATTAATATTATTCTTTCTACTGGATTTTATATTGAACCACTCATTAACCCAATCGTGTATAAACTAGATGACGATGAGTTAGTCGAAAAAATAACTAAAGATATAAGTGAAGGTATAGAAGGAACTGGAGTCAAAGCGGGGGCCATTAAGGTCGCCACAAGTTGGGGCCAGATAGCAAAAGTTGAAGAAAAGGTTTTGCGGGTTGCGGCGAGAGCGAGTCTAAATACAGGGGCACCAATTTTTTTACATACTAGCGTTGCAACAATGGGTATGGAAATTTTAGACATTCTGGAGAGTGAGGGAGTGGACCTTGCTCGAGTGGCTGTGGGTCATTTAGACGACACTGCACGCATAGCTGAGAATTTTAATTCGGAGCTGGAATATCATGCGGCCATCGCTAAAAGAGGGGCATACGTCCAATATGACTCCGTTCATAAAACGAGAACGATCCCTGATGCTCTGAGAGTTAATTTGATTGTAAACATGATTGAAAAAGGCTATGTAAAGCAAATAACATTGGGGCAAGATATTTCGAGGAAAAAATACTTGAAAACACATGGCGGGTATGGGTATTCTTCTCTATTGGAAGAGTTTGTTCCAGAATTATTGAATAATGGTCTTAAAGAAGAAGTCAATACAATTTTGGTTGAAAATCCGAAGAGGTTATTATCCTTTTAGCTTTAACACTCTCGCTCTTTATGCATAGAGACGAATTGCTTGGCAAGCTTTAGTTGCATTGATATTCCCTAACTAAATCATAAATTATAATTAAAAATTGAATATTTCATTATAGAAACTTGCGCCGGACTCAGGGCGTTCCACGTTGAATACTTCAGCTATTGTAGCAGGTATGTCGGCCAAAGTTTTTCTGACCCCTAAGTTTACACCTATTTTTATATTTTCACCAGTTATCAAAAGAGGGGTATACTCCCTAGTGTGCCATTTATGCTTTGTGGGGTCATTGCCGTGGTCTGCCGTTATTATAAAAATATCTTGACTTTTCAAACGCTCTAATATTTTTCCAATACCCTTATCAACAATTTTCAACTTTTCAGCATATTTAAATGGGTCTTGTTCATGCCCCGCCAAATCGGTTTCTTGCACTGTTGCAGCGATAAATGTACTCTTATTTGATTTCATTTGCGCCAAGACAGAATTTAACACTTCATCTGTAGGGACTGCTGGTATTCTAATCGCAGTATCGCATTGTATCAAATCTTGTACTTTGCCTATCAATACGACATTCACTCCATGCCTCCCGAGTATTGTTGGGATCTGTTTTTTTGAATCTATGCCGTAACCCATATGTCGGCACATGTAGTTCTCGTTATAAACTTCTAAAGCTGGGGTATCAACTCCAATTTTTCCACCGATTCCCTTTTTGACATTTTTTAAAATATCTCCCAAATCATAGCCTTTTGATCCAAATGCTATTACTCTAGCCACTTTTACAGTCTCCCTAACTAATTTTTCAATTTTCATGACCTCATCAAAAGAAATATAGTCCAACGAGGCTGTCATATTGAAAACACTTCGATCAGGATTAGTCTCAATATTATCTGCGATAACAACAGCTTCATTTACGGCCAAAATTGGTATTTTTGGGAGGGGGACCGTAACTTTATATCCTTCTTTTTCCAGTGCCTTTCTCACTTTTTTTAAATCTGTTCTGAATAGGTGTTTAATGGGGCGTTTTGGCTTAGTGCCCATTATTTCATTATGCCCATCAAATGTGTCGGCTCCGAAGTGCTTTAACATACATTTTCCAAAGCTGGCGATAGCGTTCTCGCCTACAGCGTTCATCCCGGGAATTTCATCTATATTCCCCATCCCCATTTTTTCAAAATTTCGAAGCTTCAAGCTTTTAACTTCTTTAGCTATGCTTCTTAGCGTGTTGGCACCTCTATCTCTCTTTGGTGCGTCTGGCATCTCGCCTACGCCAAGACCATCGATAATTAGTAGAATCACTTTATTTCTCATAATTTCCACCAAAAGCTAATCAACGATTAAACTACCGTTTCCGTCAAATAGTCCTAGTATCTTGGGTTTGCCTCTTTGTATCCCATCAACCACTGCTATATTCGCCCTAGTAACGAACATTTGCGTTCTAAAAGAGAATATTACTGTGTCTCCAATTTTTACACTAACTTTTGGTTTAAGGCGTAGCGTGGCATAATAATCTATGCTTCCTGGTTCAATATTTTCAACAAGCACTTTTCTTTCGGTTATTGTATCAGGATCACTGCTGACTAATGCTGCGTCTGGATTATGGCGGCTGTAGAATCCTCCTCCAAAGCAATAAGCTTTATTCCCTGATAAGTGGGAAACTTCGCTTACATACACATAAGCTGGAATCTCGGGCTGATTTGTCAAGACATGTAAGGGCGTCGTTCCGGTTAAAGCGTGCCCTGGTTCTCCATGAGTTGCACCTTTTTCGGCTAATAATGGTATCGTGGATGCACAGTTATCTTTAGGAGCGTTTATTTGCTGTATTTCAACGCTTAATCCTTTCTCTAATCTATCCGCGGCCCTCAGAATAGTATCAAAATTAGGGGTTGGCTCTATTCTCCCTAATTTTTCATTGTAAAACAAACATGGGAAACTAGTTACACCTACCACCTTTACATTTTCAAATCTATTTATTTTTTTAATTACATTGACAATTTTCTCTTCAGGAAAACCGCCTTCTTGATACGGATAAAAAAAGTCCTTTTTCCCCACAACTCGGACAAGCAAATTTTGCATTAAATTTAGCTTCTTGGCGACTTTGGATATTTGTCGAGCTTTTTCTATGCTGAAGACTGTGATGACTTCAGGTTTCATTTTGAGAACATTTTCAACATCACTTTTTGGTATCTGCACTAAATGGCCAACATGCCCTACAGGTATTCCGTGTTTATGCAATATTTTAGCTTCCTCCACGCTCACGGCTACAGCTTTCTCAATACCAGAATTCACTATCGCCCGGGATACTATCGGGTTTCGTCCAAATTGTTTGCTCATAAAATAGAGTGAAATGTTTGCGTCATCTGCTGCCTTTTTTATAATTCTTGCGTTATTTCTTATCGAATCTAAATCTATAACGTACGTATTGGGGGGAACTTGACCTTTTTGGTGCAATGCCGTTGATATTTTGATCAGCATTAAGTTATTTCTGGTAGTCACATTTAGGAAATCAACCAAGGTTGTTCGCCTCTTAATTCATGTTTTTGGCCCGCTTCATTTTTATTATTTACTTCTTAGGCCCCACTTCTTCTCCGGGAATTGTTCTGAAATCTAGGACGTTTTTCTGATGATCTGCGCGAAATAGCTTGTGCACCTGTATTAAGCCAGGCCATGTTTCTTCAGCATGGCAGGAAGGGCAATTTGTAAAAACTTGTTGAGCGAGTCCGATGCAAATGCACTACCAAAAACTACTTTTCCATCCATCACCGCGTTTTCTATTTCTTTTGGATTTAATTCTTTAACAATGAAGCATTTTTGATATCCCAAAATAGCTGTAGGGATAGCTAAAATTCCACTTCCAGTCCAACAGCAGCCAATTATGTAATCTGCTTCACCATTTTTTAATAAATTTACTGCCTCTATTTCTGAAAGACCTATTAAAGATTCTACATTTTTATATGGTAACTTGTTCACTTCTTTAGCAGCTGATTCTTTACCCGCACCTATAAAAACGAGTTTAATTTTATTTTTCAATTACTTAACCTCTTATTTTTTGATATCTTTAATAGACTCCTTAAGTATGCGGATAACGGTGTCAGGACCAGCCTGGAATGGAACCACTCTAAGCATGTAGTCCATTAATTCTGGAGCATATTCTTTGAATCTTTTTGACTCTGGGACTATTGCTACGGTGGATTCATACCGTGACTCACAACCAACAAGGTGCGATTGAGCTCCGTATTTCCATACTTTATTCGAAACTTTTTCAGCGGTAGGTTCCTTAAGTTTAACAAGAATTTGTCTTATATGGGAGTTCGAAACAGCCGCCCAATCTACGCCATCAACTTCTCCATCATTAAGACGTTTGCAGACTTCGTTCACGACTCTATCCTGTATCGCTCGCAATACTGGCGCGTATACCAAGGATCTCAAGGTATCCATAGCTTCTGGCCCCTGAACTTGGCAACCCCCGGAATAATTATCTTCATTTATTTTATCAATCAGTTTACACCCTTTCTCACTACCGGCCAAAACGAGGCCCATGCCCGGGGGCGCTAGAAGTTTGAATAATGAAAATGCTGATATGTCGGCCCCTAGTTGAACACCAATTTTTTCTACACGCATTGCGGCATAATCTTCGTCAGTCATAATTAGCGGGTCGTATTTAGTTGACTTGACTGCATTTATTACTTCTTCTAAACGATATTTATCTGTAATTCTGTCGTACATATGGTCAATAAAAACTGCCTTTATATTTTCATTAATCACATTTTCCAATCCATCTAACTTGTTGTAGTCCGAATAGGCGAGTTTGAGACCCATTATGCGTATCGTGGTCGATGTTGTTTTGTAAACAGGCCCATCATGGACAAGAATTTGATCCCCTGGATTAAGAGCGGCCATAAACATTGCTCGTATCGCCCCAGTCCCAGACCCTCTGACAAGAACCGCTGCTTTTACATCGAAAAATTCGGCCAGACAATTTTCTACCTTGTTTGTAAAAATAGGTTTTCTTAGAGGCATTGCTAAACCGTAATCTCCCGCTTGTAAAATTTCAAGCCCATTAAAGTGGTCGCATATAGTATCGACAAGTTTAAACTGCATCTTAATGGCCTGTTCCAAAGAAAGTTGTTTGAAAGGATAAATTTTGACCATTTTTCTATCCATTTATTTCACCATCAATCTTCATATAAATACTTCTATTAATAGTTTGGGTTCTGTATAAATTATTATAATTTTTTATCATGGTACCGCATATGTATTGTGTTTTTAGATAAAAATTCCGAAAAATTTGAGTTCCGATAAGAATGAACAAACAGTTTTAATGAAAATATCGCGGTTTACTAAAGTAAATCGAGAAATCAAAAAACTCATGTCGGGTTGAAAGGTACCGCCCAGTGATAAGTTGCCTATTTTTTGGGGCATGAATTTCAAAGCTTGATTAAGATGAATTGAGAGAGATGTTTATTCTTGAATTTTTTTATAGATAACGTTGTTTCTCTGCCTCTTCCGCACGAAGCGCGGCGTGGGCAGCGGCTATTCTCGCGACCGGGATTCTGAAAGGTGAACATGATACATAATTCAAACCAAGTTCGTGGCAAAACTTTATCGATTCGGGATCTCCCCCATGTTCGCCGCATATTCCTATCTCCAGATCGGGCCTCCTACCCTTGCCAAGCTCCGCACCGATTCGCATGAGCTTTCCCACGCCTTTCTTGTCCAACGTCTGGAATGGGTCCACATCGAGTATTCCCTGGGCGATGTACTTAAACATGAATTTTCCTTCAGCGTCATCCCGTGAGTAAGCGTATGTCATCTGCGTCAGGTCATTGGTTCCAAACGAGAAAAATTCAGCGTACTCTGCGATTTCGTCGGCCGTGAGAGCGGCACGAGGTACTTCTATCATGGTACCGAACTTGTAAAACACATCGATCCCGTGTTTAGACATCACTTCGCGCGCTACCCGCTCAAGTTGCTCGCGCACCACCTTAAGTTCGTTGACGTGACCAACAAGGGGAATCATGATTTCCGGTCTCGGGTCGCTGCCTTCCCGCTTGAGTTCACATGCCGCCTCGAATATCGCCCGAACCTGCATCTCATTGATGTCGGGGTGGATTATCCCAAGCCTGCATCCTCGGAGCCCCATCATCGGGTTGGCCTCCCGCATTTCCTCGACCCGCTTCAAAAGTTTCTCCTCGGCTTCGAGTTCGGCTGGTTTCTCCCTGTTCATTCGTCGCGTAATCACCTCTTCCAGCAACTCCTCGTACTTGGGCAGAAATTCATGCAAGGGTGGGTCGAGGAGCCTTATCACCACAGGCAGGCCGTTCATCTCCTTCAAAATTCCCTTGAAATCACCCTTTTGAATCTCGAGCAATTTTCCGAGAGCGTCTCTGCGCTCATCCTCTGTCTCGGCGAGTATCATTTGGTGGACGAGCGGCAGTCTCTTCTCCTCGAAGAACATGTGCTCAGTCCGACACAATCCTATCCCTTGAGCTCCAAGCTCCCTTGCTCGTTTAGCATCATGCGGATAGTCGGCGTTCGCCCAGTTCTGCAGTCGTTTGAACTCGTCAGCTGAAGAAAGAAGTTTTTTGAACTCGACTGATATTTGCGGCTCTATCAACGGTGCCTCGCCAAGTATGACCTCGCCGTTTGAGCCGTTTATCGTGATTGTATCGCCTTCTTTAACTGTTACCCCATTCACATCGAACAATCGCTTATCCGGGTCTATCTTGATGGACTCACAACCGACTACTGCGGGTTTCCCCATCCCTCTCGTTACCACTGCCGCATGGCTTGTCATTCCCCCTCTAGACGTGAGAACTCCCTGTGAGGCGATTATTCCCCCCACATCGTCCGGGCTTGTTTCCGGACGAACGAGTATGACTTTTTCTTTTTTCCCGCCCATCTCTTTTGCTTGCTCGGAATCAAACACAACTTTTCCAACCGCAGCACCCGGGCTAGCGTTAAGACCTTTCGCGATTACTCGGACGTCAGCTTTCAGGTCTACCTGTTTATGTAACATTTGCTCAATTTGTTTAGGGTCAATCCTCAGGACGGCCTCTTCTTGGGTTATCAATCCTTCCTCAGCCATATCAACCGCTATTTTAACCGCAGCCTGAGCAGTCCTTTTTCCAGCTCGCGTCTGAAGCATGTAGAACTTCCCTTGCTCGACCGTGAACTCAACGTCCTGCATCTCTCTGTAATGTTGTTCAAGTTTTCTTGCGATGTCGAGAAGCTGCTGGTAGAGGTGTGGAGCTTTTTCCTCAAGTTCTGCAATCTTAAGGGGAGTCCTAACTCCAGCTACTACATCCTCCCCTTGGGCGTTGAACAGGAATTCGCCGAAAAGTTTCTTCTCACCAGTGGCGGGATTGCGAGTAAAAGCAACTCCTGTTCCAGAGTCGGCCCCCATGTTTCCAAACACCATGGTGACAACGTTAACCGCAGTATACAGGTCATGAGGTATCTTGTAGAACTCGCGATACTCCTTTGCCCGCTTTGTGTTCCAGGACTTGAAAACTGAGATTATCGCCCCTCTGAGCTGTTCATGTGGGTCATTCGGAAATTTCTCACCTTTTTCCTCTATTATTTGTTTGAATTGTCTGACTATTTCCTTCAGGTCTTCGGCTTTCAAGTCGGTGTCTAGCTTGGCCCCAACTTTGCTCTTGCGCCCATCAAATGCCGCCTCAAACTTTTTACCTTCGACCCCGAGCACTATCTTGCCGAACATCTGAATGAACCTGCGATAAGCGTCGTAGGCGAACCGCTCGTTTTTAGTCCGTTTTGCCAGCCCCTCAACACTCTCATCGTTAAGGCCGAGGTTGAGAATAGTATCCATCATGCCCGGCATCGAGAGCATGGAGCCAGAGCGAATGGAAACGAGTAGAGGGTTATTTGGGTCGCCGAAGCGTTTGCCCGTGAGTTTTTCAAGCTTCTGTATGGCTGATTCAACTTCGTCCATTAGCTCATCCGGTAACTTGCCCCCGCTTTCGTAATAGCTCCTGCAAACCTCGGTAGTGATCACAAAACCGGGGGGTACAGGTAGTCCAAGTTGTGCCATCGTGCAGAGACCGGCACCCTTGCCTCCAAGCAGCTTTTTATTTGAGCGATCCCCCTCATCGAAGGAGTAGAGGTTCTTTACCATATGCGCGCCTCACCGTTCAACACAGGGAGCATTGCTTTTATCTTTTTTGGGATACCACTATAGAAGGGTTTGCGCATGAGATGGCTCACACCAATCAGACCAGGGTTTGGAGGTTTCGATGAACCTTATGAGCGGGCTAACGTGGTGTTCGTAGGAGTGCCCCTCGATGTTACCTCAAGCTATCGCTCGGGCTACCGCTTCGGCCCAGCTAGAATTCGGGAGGCGTCGGCGAACCTTGAAACATACCTGATGGCGGCGGGACTGGATGTCTTCGAACGGCTCAACATCTCCGACCTTGGCGACTTGGAAGTTAGGCCCACAGATTTGAAGGAGACAGGTGAGCGGATCTTAAGAACGGTCCAAAGGATAAGGGGAGACGAAAAGATGCCCGTCCTGTTGGGCGGTGAGCACACCCTGACTTACTTCGCTCTCCAAGCTTTCGATGACGTGTTTGTAGTGCATTTAGACGCTCACCGCGATCTGCGCGAAGAGTACCTAGGCGATAAAATCTGCCACGCGACGGTTATGCGGCGGGTATTAGACCGCTTGCCCCCCGAACGCTTGGTGCAGGTCGGAGTTCGCTCCTGTTCGAAGGAGGAAGCAGATTTCGCGCGCGAGGCAAATATACTCGCTTATAATTCCGGGCAGATCATCGACGACGCGTCTCGGATAATATCGGAAGTGCGCAAGCTCGTCGGTAAGGCACGCGTTTACCTTACCATCGACCTCGATGTCCTCGATCCTGCTTTCGCTCCCGGGGTTGCGACGCCAGAGCCTGGAGGACCCTCGACGGTTGAAATTTCGCGATTAATTCGTGAACTCGGAAAACTCAACATATGGGCTTTTGATTTGGTAGAATTGGTTCCTCCGCACGACGATGGTACCGCGGCCTTTGCTGCGGCGAAAATTATTTACGAACTACTAGCTGCGATTGCCAGTTTATCCAAGTAGTTTCTGTCCCTGCTCCACGACGGTTCTAGACGGTAGAGGTAGTTTCAAACTTGCACGGCGAAGTGCTTCCTTGGCGACGAGCGCAAATTCCTTCGCTACCCGCACACTCATAATTTTTTGTCCTGAGCTAACCCGCGCAGCAGTGCCAATTGGTCTGCCGAAGGCTCGGGCCATACCATCAGAGATTCGGTCAGCGCCCGCCCCGGTTGCCATGGGGTTCTCGCGTAGGATCTGGTGAGGGTAGACGCGGAGCTTGAAATGGTAATTATCCTTGCCAGCTTTGACCTCGAGCAGACGATTCACGGCAATACGAGCGGCTTCCAGAGCATTGTGCCTTATCTGTCCGGTCTCCTGCGAAATTAGGGACATCTCGACCGGGAAATCACCCTTAGGGTTGCCCATATCGAAGAAGGTAACACGTATCCCAGGGACTCCCTTAACGTACTCCCGGCGAGTGTAGGCCGGGCCGCTGAAGTAGCGGTAGGTCCGCGCGGGTCTAATCGGCATGTGAATCACTCTTAATAAGTTTTAAACCCCTTTACATTTATAACTGCTATTTGGAATTATAAGGAGTGGTCAAATGTCATATATAATAATTGTTGGAGGGGGCCAGACCGGCTCGAAGCTAGCTAAGCGGCTTTCCGACCGAGGACACAACGTGGTGTTAATAGAGAAGGACGAAAAGCGGGCCCACGAGCTAGCGGCTGAGCTGGACGTGTTAGTCATTCACGGCAACGGCGCCGACATAGACGCGCTGAAGGATTCAGGCGTCGATAAGGCTGACGTGTTAATTGCGCTCACCCAACATGATGAGGTCAACCTCATGGCGTGTGAGCTGGGCAAGAAGATGGGCGTTCGCAGAGTAATCGCCCGAGTCAACGATGAGAAACATGCCAAGATGTTCGAGGAGCTTGGGGTCGACATCGCGGTCAGCTTGGTGAGTGCCGCAGTAATGCTCTTCGAGAAGGCTGTGACGGGATCTGGGGTCTATGGATTGTTGGGAATAGGTGGTGGCAAAGGCGAGGTCGTGGAGGTCACGGTCGGCACTAACTCGAAGACGGTCGGGAAGTTCATCAAGGAAATAAACGTGACGAAAGACTGCACGTTCGCAATGATAACTAGGGGGGATGACTTCATTCCCCCGCGAGGTGACACCCAGATTCAAGCGGGAGACCTCGTCACGGTCGTGGGCAAACCCGAAGCTGTTTTGAAGGTCACCCGTTATCTGCGCGGCGAATAGGATTTTGAGACGTGAAGTTCGATAATATCTTTGTCCCGAAGTGCATACTCTCGAGGCACCTGTTGTCCCGGGAAGCGCGTCGACCCCCACACTCGAGCAAACTCCAGCTCTCGCGCAAAATCTTTATGCACCTCGTTCGCGACATCGAAGACTGTCGAACCCTTTGGCAGTACCAGTGGGCGCTTTGCCGGCTCCTCGTCGGGACGTTTAGTGTAAATGCGGATGAGTTCAAGATTTTCGAAAATCGCTCTTTTTAACTCATTCCCAGCCTCTTGGACGGCAATTGTCCGAAAGCGGTTCCTGAACTCGCGTTCTAGCAGCTTGATTTTCTCCCTAGGATTGGAGGAATCACATTTTGTGAGGAGGATAAAGGCGCGGCGATAGATCAAGGACTCGTCGAGCGATTCTTCGAGTTCCTCGGCCGTCACTGGTTCGTCGATGGTCACGAGCGCGTTGTGGATGTGATGCCTCTGCAAAATAAGTTTGAGTTCCGCCTCGTCGACCGTAAACATACCCGCTCCTCGAATTTCAATTCCTCCTGTAACCCTGCGCTGAATGCTAAGCTTAGGGGGCAGCTGATTAAGCCTGATGCCGGCCGCCTCGAGCTCGTTAATCAGCATTAGGACCTGCTCGGTTAGTTTCGTTGAGGCATCGACCACTAAAATGATGGCATCCGCGTTTCGAGCGATGCTGAGCGACCGTGCTCCAATTCCCTTGCCGAGACTCGAGTCCTCAACTACAGCGGGGACTTCGACAAGTTGTATTTGAACATCCTCAAATTGCATCATTCCCGGCACCGGCTGTTGAGTGGTAAATGGGTAAACACCGATTTTTGGGCGAGCGGCCGTGAGCTGATGCAGTACCGTTGACTTCCCAGAGTTAGGTGCCCCCACGAGCGCGACCTGAGCGGCACCTTCTTTTTTGACGGCGAAACTCGGTCCACCTCTGCCGACCCGGCGCACCTGTTTTGTCTGCAGCTCTTGGCGGAGTTTGGCTAGACGCCGCTTGAGCACCTTCAGGAGCTTCTCGGTCCCTTTATGTTTCGGGGCAAGGCGGATGAGTTCCTCAGTTGCTAGGATTTTCTCGTCTATAGTTCGTGCTTGATGGTAGCGCGCTTCAGCCTTGAAGTATTCAGGTGGGGGATTTGCTGGCATTTTCAACGCCAAATTCTATTGAGGTGGTCTAACAATATGAATATCAATGAGGGGGGCCTGTTAAAGGCCCTGAGATAAAAGATAACGCGGCGTCAAGTTGTGCTTGATAGTAGTCAAGTGGTTGAATCTAGTCATTTTTTGAGTTGTAGTTCTAAGTTTGAAATATCTCAAATTTTGAAGAAATCCTTAAATAGACTGGTGCTTTAGCTAGAGGGTGGCGGGGATAAAAGCCTGCAGAGGAGGCCAAACCGGAGCCTAAGGGCAACGGGGAGCCGCGTAAAAACCCGGGCGAAAAACCGGGGGAGGACGCGGATAAATCCTGTGGAAGAACAGGACAAAGTAACGACTGCGGGAAAAAGATCCTAACGTGAAAAAGCAACGAATGAGTGAAGTGGTCGAGATTCACGAACTCGTTGAAGGAGTAATGGAAGGGTCGAAATCCCCGCCATTTTCTTTTAGGGTTTCAACAAGTAGCGTGAGTACTTTAAGATTTTTTTCAGCTCAAGCAAAGGCAGCAATCGCGGTGCGTTGACTAGGAGGGCTCGTAGAAGTTTTTCATGGCAATCGAAGTCAAAGTGTTTGAGCACCAAAGCTCGCACGTCTTCTTTCTTCAGAAGCTCGAATATTAAATTTAGATCCTCATCGGTCATTCGTTCAAAAACCTTGCGTGCACGAATTCCCAACTCAAACTCACGACCAAACCTCTTCATCACAGCTTGTTCATACGCGCGAAGCTTCTTGGAGTTGGGTTCGCTTTTGAGGGCATCTGTCGCGACTTCGGCTGCAAGTTTGGCACAAGAAAGCCCGACATAGATGCCGCCTCCCGTAAGTGGCTTGACATGACCTGCGGCGTCTCCCACCAGCATCACGCGGTCAGTGCAGATTTTCCTCGTCATAGGTTGGGGGATTAGTCCAGTGAAGAAGTTGAGGGTTTTATCGGGTTGAATTTTGGTGGATACTATTGGGCAGTTTTTTACAAAAGAGAGGAGCTTCTCGATGGCATTGCCTTGGGAGGTGCCGAGCCCCACGCGGCAGAGGTTGCCAGCAGGGGTCAACCAAGCAAAGAAACCCGGCGCAAAAGAGTTGCCGAAGCAAAGCTCGGCGGTGTCGGATCGGACGCTCGCAAAGGTTTCGAGCTGAGCGCATTTGAGGTAGCGTGAAGTTTTCAGCAAACCTGCCTCCCGCGCGACAATCGAAGCTGGGCCGTCCGCACCAATTACTAAACGTGCCTTGATTTCAGTTTCGCACGCGCCCTTGAGCTTCACCACAGGCTCGCGCCCGAGTTTGAGTCCCGCGCACCTCGTCTTTAGGAGCAGAGTGGCTCCAGCTTTCACGGCTTTCCTCGCTAGTTCCCGGTCGAAAGCAGCACGATCGATCACGAATGCCTCCACATTGCCGCGACTTATCTCGATAGGCTCGTTAGATGGAGGATAAAAAATGGCGCGACGAAGCTTCCCGAGCACCCATTTCCCCAAATTAATTTTCAACTCTCGGAGACCACCTGTCCCGACTATACCAGCGCAGCAAGCGGGATTTCCGACTTCGCCGTGTTCTTCCACAATTACAACTTTCAACCCACGTTTGGCAAGCGCCTCACCGACAAAACATCCCGCAGGACCTCCGCCAACCACAGCAATATCTGCCCACAACCCAGCACCTTACAACTTTTTTAAGTCACAATAGATAACCCTAACGAGTGGTTGAATGCTCGATGTGCTAGCGTACGTGCTCTTCGGCCTGTTTGTCCTGATGGCGCCAGGCTTCCTATTCACGCTCGTGCTCTACCCACGTAAGGAGAGCTTCGATTTCTGGCAGCGCATGGGAGCTAGCTTGGGCTTGGGTGTGATCGTGCTCATCTATCTCGGTTTTGTGCTCGCTCAGCCAGGCTTGAAAATGCTCGCCTTGGCGCCATTCGTGCTAGCAGTATTTGGCGTGTGCCTGCTTTTTGCGCTCATAGCATATTGGCGTGGAGGCTTGGATGTGCTCATAATTTATGAACGTGCATTAATGCGAAAGATAAGTAAACTGAGACGGCCCAAGCCTAAGCCAGTTCCATCCGAGGAAAAACCAACCCTACCTGAGCTACCGCCCCAGCCAAAAGAGCCGCCGACTCCGCCTGAGGAGAAACCAGCTCCTCCAACCGAAGAGCGGCCAGCCCCATCTGAAGAGCAACCAAATCAACCGCCTCAATCCTCCGGAGGGAAGCGAGAAAGTGGCGAAAGTGTTTAAGTGCAAGCAAGTCATCGTCGTTCGAGCCGACCTTAAAATGAGCCCGGGAAAGCTTGCGACACAGGTTGCGCATGGAGCGGTTGCCGCTTTTGAACGTGTGCGCAAAGAGCACCGTGAATGGGCAGAAGTTTGGTTGAACGAGGGGCAGAAAAAAGTGGTGGTCAAAGTGGCGGGCGAGCAAGAGTTATTAAAACTACAAAAGCGCGCGGAGGAACTTGGCGTTTCCGCTGAGCTGATTCAAGATGCCGGATTGACCGAGTTGCCCCCAAGTACGACGACGGTGCTCGCAATTGGTCCCGCGCTAAACGAGGTTGTGGACCCGCTTACGGGCAATTTGCCTCTCCTTTAGGTGAAAGAGATGAAGCTAAGCGATGTTGGTGAACGAACGCTGGTCGAGCTTGCCCGCAAAATTTTCAAGCGTGGAGCCCATGTCAGAGTAGGTATAGGCGATGATGCAGCCGTGCTAGATCTGGATAGTTTCAAGTGTGCGGTTTTGACGACTGATATGCTCGCCGCAAGCAGGCATTTCCCACATGGCACCTCACCCGAGCAAATGGGCCGCAAGGCGGTCGTGGTCAACTTGAGTGACCTAGCAGCGATGGGCGCAGAGCCGCTGGGGCTGATTTTTTCGGTGGGTTTGCCGAGGGGGCTTAAGGTTAAATTTGTCGAGCGACTCGTGCGGAGCATGGATATAGCCGCACGCGAACACGGCACCTACATTGTCGGTGGAGACTTAGACGAGACCGAAGAGATAGTCATATCGGGGATGGCTTTAGGCGTGGTTCGCAGGCGGGAATTCTTAACGCGATCCGGAGCGAAAGTTGGCGACATCATCGCGGTAACCGGCAAACTTGGAGCTGCCGCTGCGGGTTTGAAGCTACTTCTCAAACGGCTCCCGGTCAATAGCTATCGTGCGCTGGTTAGAGCCCAGCTCGAACCGAGAGCGCGCGTGCGAGAGGGTAGAGCTTTGGTGCGGAGTGGCCTCGTTACATCAGCGATAGATGTGACAGATGGGCTGGCAGCAAATATCTGGCAGCTTGCAAAGGAGAGCAAGATGAAAATTGTTATTGATCGCGATGATATACCCGAACACCCGCTCGTCAGAAAATTCGCGGTCCAGCATGGTTTCAATGTGGATGATTTCGTGCTTGTTGGAGGGGAAGATTTTGAATTGCTCTTCACGGTCCGCCCGCGAGGATGGGAAAAAGTTCGGCTGACGCTCAAGCGCGTGGGCACAACGGCAACTAAGATTGGATGTGTAACCAAAGGCAGGGGAGTTTTTATTAGAACTAATGGAAAGACACGAAAGTTGCCAGACCGCGGTTACGAGCATTTCAGATGAGTAAGAATATGACACATGATTTGCGAATAAAAATCGGCTGACAGATAAATTAGTAAATCTTTGATTTCCCTTTTGGTCTAGGATAATTCCTCTTTTCACTCGATTGGCACTAAACGGTACCCGCCTACAGGAGCAGCTATATTCCCTGACCCTGAATATGGGGCCATAATCCCATTTTCGAAATCATATGCTGCGACACCCATTACGCCAATATTTTTCTTCACTAAGCCTAATTTTGCTGGGCAGTAGGTTTTGTCAGGCTCATTCCCCGCGGCTGCTACGACCATGACGCCAGCCTTTGCGGCATCCTCGGCCGCACGACATATTTTACACTCTCCCTTGCAATCCCATATGCCCCATTTCTTCCAGTACAAGCCGACACTGAGATTGATTATCTGAGCTCCTTCTTTCACCGCCCATTGGATTCCATTTATCAAATTTTCCTCCGACCCTCTCCCCTCTGAATCCATGACCTTCACGTTAAGAAGACTCACGTCTGGGGCGGTAGCGAGCAAAATAAGAGCGACCATCGTCCCGTGTCCATTTAGGTCTTCGACCCCTTCTCCGGTAAAGTCTTCAGATTTTTCCGTGCTGCGCTTAATCCAGGGATGGTCAAGCATGAGCCCTGTGTCAATGACGGCTACTTTCACCCCCGAACCTGTATGTCCATTTTTATGCATTTTTTTGATGCCTTCAAATGAGGGATGTTCAGGAAGCATGGGGGCGAAATATTTGCCAGTTGCCGAGTCGTGAAGCAAATTTAAGTAGGCACCTTTTTTACCGGGTATTCCGCCTAAAATTTCTACTCTTTTTTCGTTCATGCGGTCACCCTATGTTGCTGCGACAAGAAGAACGATTGCCACGACGAGTATAACCAGAAATAAAACGGGGATTATCCTAGCCAATCTCTCTGTTAAGCTGTACTTCTCTCCTTCTTCTAAAACCACTATCCCCTTTGGGAGTCTGAGGGCGATAGTGCTCGCCAGCGCAGCTCCCACAACTAAAACAGCGAGCCCGGTTTGAGTGGTTTTTACTTTGATATCGCCTAAGCTACCCTCAAAAACTGTTGACCCCCCAAAACCAAGGATAGCAACTATCGCTCCAAAGAGGGATAGAATGATGCCAGTCCATATTAGGGCTGTATAAGTGATAGACACCCTATTTTTCGACATTTTTCGTCACCTTTTTTGGGTTATCCCGTATCGTACTGTTTAAGATAATAATGACGACCCTTGTAACCTTGATTTATCGCTTTCTAAATTCATCAACAGCATTTTTAATCGTCTTTTCAAGTTTGCTTATCCTCTCAACCTCCTAAATTTCCCCCCACGTTTTTAACGCGCGGGCAACAATTTTTCTGGCATTTTATGAACATATAAGTTTACCCAATATTGTAATTTTTGGAAGTAGATATTGGGAGAGTAATCTATATCTCCAGTTTGGGGGAAAATCGTGTCCCGCAACCCTCATAACTCTTTCTCACCTTGTGTTTTTGGGATTAAGTTGGATATCCAAGCAATCACCGACGGGCTGAGCTTCCAAGAGAAAAAAGTCCTACTTGCTCTTCAAGAACTTGGCGGGAGAGCTGAGATACCAAACCTTGCTGGACACGCCGGCCTTGACCAGTCCGCTATAATGCGTGCTGTGCTCGCCCTATCCGAACATGGTCTGGTGGAGGTGCGGGAGAAAAAGTCTTCGAAAGTCGTAATTCTTCCAGAAGGTCTAGAATACTCTCGCGATGGGTTGCCCGAACGTAGGATGCTCGTGGCTTTGGCCAGCTGCGGCCCGGGAGTCGTCAACGAGATAGCCGACAGCGCCAACCTGAGGGAGGAACGAACGCAGATTGCGCTCGTGTGGCTCAGGCGCAAGGGCTGGGCGGAATTTACCAAGAAGGATGAAAAGACCGTGCTAGCCATGACGGAAAGCGGCGGAGAAGCTCTTTCCCAGAAGTTGGCCGACGAAAAGCTGCTCGATTTGCTAGCAGCTCAGGCACGCAACTTAGACGAGTTGTCTGTTGATCTGAAAGAACCGCTTTACACTTTGGTGGAGCGGAAGCTGGTTAAAATCGAGGATGAAACATGGCGTGAGCTGGAGCTGTCCGATCTGGGAAATCAGGTGCTGAAGCTGGGCATCAAACTTGTCGAAGAAGTAAGCGAGCTTAGCCACGAGCTGCTCAC
This sequence comes from Hadarchaeota archaeon (SeqCode), assembly GCA_964514965.1. Classification (GTDB taxonomy): domain Archaea; phylum Hadarchaeota; class Hadarchaeia; order Hadarchaeales; family Hadarchaeaceae; genus DG-33. The sequence goes on from CAZETV010000001.1 coordinate 1,004,419, forward strand.
TAGCGGGCGCTGGCGAGAGGTAAAATTCAGGCGTTATGATGTGGTAGCCCCGGTGACCCCTGCCCACCCAGGGAAGGTTCACCCCCAGCAGAGGGTCATCGACGAGCTCCGCGAAATTTTGCTCGAGATGGGGTTCGTCGAGATTAAAAGTAACATTGTGGAATCGGAGTTTTGGAACTTCGACGCCCTCTTTCAAGCTCAAGATCATCCCGCTCGCGAAATCCACGACAGTCTCTCTCTCTCGAAGCCGGAACGGACTAAATTGTCATCGCCCGCGTTGGTCAAACGGGTGGCAGCGGCGCACGAGCGCGGTGTCGCAGGGTCGACGGGCTGGGGCTACAAATTCAACGCCGAAATCAGCCAAAGGCCAATACTGTGCTCGCAGACTACCGCCGCGACCGTTCGCTACTTGGCTTCACACCCGGAGCCGCCAGCCAAGGTATTTTGCATCAACCGCGTGTACCGCAATGAAAAAATCGACTACAAACACCTTGCCGAATTCTACCAAGCCGAAGGGATAGTGATGAACCCCGGGCTTACGCTGCGTGACATGCTCGGATATCTCAAGCAGATAATGGTCAAGCTCGGGTTCTCGAAAATAAGGTTCAGGCCGGGATATTTCCCTTACACCGAGCCATCGGCAGAAGCGGAGGTATACTTCCCCGAAAAGCGTGAATGGCTTGAGGTTTTGGGTGCGGGAATGTTCAGGCCTGAGTTACTCCACCCGCTAGGCGTCAAACATCCCGTCCTCGCGTGGGGGATTGGATTCTCGCGTCTGGCCATGATTCGGCTTGGTGTCGAAGATATTCGAGACCTCTTCAACAACGATCTCGAATGGCTTCATACGAGGAGGAGGGTATAGATGCCGTCTATCACTGTCAGCTACCACGACCTCTGCAAGCTGGTTGGAAAGCGGATTGAGCCGAATCACCTCTGTGAGCGTTTGGCCATGCTTGGAATAGAGGCCGAAGCTTCTGACGATGAGCTCAAGCTTGAAATTACACACAACCGCCCTGACCTGCTCAGCCCCGAAGGAGTAGCACGGGCACTTAGGGGCTTTTTAGGCGTGGAGACCGGATTACCCCTTTACAAGCTGAGCGTTTCTGGAGTGAGTGTTGAGGTTGACCGGAGTGTTGAGGCCATCCGACCCTTTATCGCGGCTGGCGTTGTGGCAAACGTGAAACTGACCGATGAAATCGTGGCCTCGCTTATGCAGGTCCAAGAGAAGCTTCACGTCTCGCTATGTAGAAATCGGAAGAAGGGCTCGATAGGTGTCTACGACCTCGACACCGTAAAACCGCCCTTGCGTTACACCACCACGTTGCCCGACGGCATTCGCTTCGTCCCGCTGGAATTCGCCCGGGAGCTCACGCCAGTTCAGATTCTGCGCGAACACCCTAAGGGTATTGAATATGGTTCAATCATGCAAGAGTGGCCCCGCTACCCGTTACTAGTTGACTCCCAAGGTGTGGTGCTTTCCATGCCCCCAATCATCAACAGCGAGTCCACGCGTGTCACGAGCAACACAAAACGACTCTTCATTGATGTCACTGGCGAGGACGAGCGCGTGGCTAACCAATCCTTAAAGATTTTGATGACAGGACTGGCGGAGCGGGGTTTTGAGATTCAGTCAGTCGTGGTTAAATATCCGAGCAGGCGCGTTAAAACGCCCGACCTCCGCCCCAGTCGGCACCGCCTGAGTGTGTGCGCCACGAACGAGTTTACAGGTCTCAACCTAAAACCTAAGGAAATTGCCGATATTGCGGAACGCATGCGTTATGGCGTTGCGGGCATCAAAGGTAAAATCCTGACACTATTGGCTCCATCCTATCGAGGCGACCTAATGCACGAGGTTGACCTCATCGAAGATATGGCAATAGGCTACGGCTACGACCGGCTCGAGCCCACGCTGCCTAAGGTGGTAACCACAGGCGAGCGGGCACCAGTAGAGCGACTCAGTGAGCGGGCTAGGCGAGTTTTGACTGGGTTGGGATTCATGGAGGTTATGACTTACACTCTCACCAACCAGCACACGAATTTCGAACTCATGCGGGTAGAGGGCGAGGCTGCAGAAATCGCAAATCCGGTGTCAGAGGAGTACACAATCATCAGAAACTCGTTGCTCCCCTGCTTGCTCTCTGTGCTGCAAGCGAACCGACGCAACCCGTTGCCGCAGCGCGTGTTTGAGGTGGGGGATGTTTTGGTACTTGACGAACAGGCTGAAACTAGTGCTAGAGACGTACGCCGTGCCGCAGCAATGGTAATCGGCGAGGAAGCAGGGTTCACCTATCTCAAAGCCGTTGCGGAGGCCTTGCTCCGCGAGTTAGGCATTTTCTATGAGGTCCGTCCCATCGAGCACTCCAGCTTCTTGGAAGGTCGAGTGGCTGAGTTTGTCTCCGACGGTAAAAGCTTGGGGGTTGTTGGCGAGATACATCCAGAAGTCATCCTAGGATTCGAGCTCGAGCATCCGGTCGCGGCGTTTGAGCTTGATCTAAAAAAGTAAGGCTTTTACTCCACGAAAAACCAACTTAAACTGCGATGAAGGAATAAACCCGTGGTAATCGAGAGCTGGCGTGATTTATGAGCGTCGGTGCATCACTGCGGGAACACTGGAGCAATCCGTCGGCAATCGTGCCAAAAATTGGGTCCTCGTCCGAGCGATTGGCGGGAACACCTAGTGATGATTTCGAGACAACCCTGGTGCGGAACACGGCGGGCGGCCCCCGAGAAAATCCGCCATCGAGGGTTAGCGGGTGAAGGACGTCTAAAAGACAGCCCATGAAGCCCGCTGTTAGTTGTGTCGGAGACATTGGGGGCCAATTTCGTTTTTCTGTTCATATTTGTAAGGCGAAAAAGAATATTCGCAAAATCCGAAGATAAGCTTAAATTTACTGAAATTCGGTTAACTTTGGGGGTGAGCGGGTAAGTGGCAAGGAAAAGAAAGACAACACGCGCTGATAAAAACACGGGGCCTCGGACGAAAACTCCAAGTGGAGAATTTGAGGTTTTGGCTGGCGAGGGTGAGGGACTCTTATCTGAAATTCTAACAGGCGCACCGCCAAATGAAAGCAAATCAACCGCAAAGCCTGCAGGGGGACTTGCTTCATCCGCAAAAGTTGTTATAGAACAGGTATCCAAAGTTGGGAAAGTGGTTGATAGCTACGGTAAGACTGAAATAGTTTCTGTCGAGGGCCAGGCTCTGCCGATTTACAAGTCGAAATTGCCCGACCTGACGAAACAGGAATTAAAGCTACTCGAGATTGCAAAAGAGAAGGCGATAGAGGAAGTCAGTGTCAATCTGGAAAAGATTTCTGACCCGGCAGAACGTCGGAACACCCTCATGCGCGAGGTCCTAAAAATACTCGAACGCGAGAGCAAGGGGACGTACATCTCGTCTGGAAGATTAACTCACTTAGGCGAAGCCGCCGTGCGGGACATGATCGGTTATGGGCAGCTTGATTCTATAATCGCTGATGACCAACTTGAAGACATTTTGGTGACGGCGGTGGGCAAGCCCGTTTACGTCTATCATCGAAAGTACGGAATGTGCGCTACGAACGTTGTTTTTGAGAGCGATGAAGCGATTAAATATCTCATAGAAAAAATGGCGCGCGTCGTGGGCAGACGGATAGACCAGCAGACGCCCTTGCTTGACGCACGATTACCCGATGGAAGCAGGGTGAACGCGACTATACCGCCGATTTCTCTTGATGGATCAACGATCTCAATAAGAAAGTTCCGCAAGGACCCGCTCACGGTGGTCGACATCCTAAACTTGGGCACCCTCTCAACAGATGCCGCGGCGTTCCTCTGGCTGGTCGTGGATGGTTTTGGCATCAAGCCCGCAAACATCCTATTCGCGGGGGGGACGGGCTGCGGAAAGACGACCATGCTCAACGCCGCCATAACTTTCGTCCCAGAGCGGGAGCGCATCATCTCGATTGAGGACACCGCCGAGCTTCAACTTTCTCATAAACACTGGATTAGACTTGAGACGCGCCCACCAAACGTCGAAGGACGCGGAGAGGTTACGATGAATGATTTGGTTAAAAATGCACTACGAATGAGGCCGGACCGGATGATCGTGGGGGAGGTTCGAGGTCCAGAAGCACAGACGATGTTCACCGCGATGAATACCGGCCATGATGGTTGCTGTGGCACGCTGCACTCAAACAGTGCGGTTGAGACAATTTCGCGCCTGACTGAGCCTCCGATGGCTGTGGCCCCCATAATGATTCCAGCTCTCGATATCATCGTGATGCAACAACGCATCTACCACCGCCAGAAGGGACAGATTCGAAGGGTCACCGAGGTCTCCGAGGTTACTGGTCTAGAGAGTGGAAAACCTCAGCTCAGCCGCATCTTCAAGTGGGACCCCCGCACGGATGTGGTCGAGCCGACCAGCGTACCAAGCAAGATTAAGCGCACGATAGCAGAGTTTAGCGGGATGAGCGGGAACGATATCGAGATCGAACTTGGGAAGCGTGCGGCAGTACTGGAATGGATGAAACATCAAGGTATACGAAATATTTTCGAGGTGAGTAATATTATCCAAGAGTACTACCAAAACCCGGAGGAAATATTAAATCGCGTAAGGAACGAGAAGAACACTAAGCGTCATTAGTGATTCCATGCCGAAAAAAAAAGCTAAAAAGCCGAGTTCGTTGAAGAGATTTTTTTCTGCAGTTGGCGGCGGTGTGATAAAAACAGGCACTACAGCACAGCGCGTGGGTCAGGCAGTCAATATTACAAAGAGGCCTGAAGCTCCAGAAAAGGCTGATGGGGAAGTTGCCCGAAGGCTGCGTGAACTGAAACGGCTCGAAAGTTTGCGTGAGGAAGAAATTGCCGCAGAGCGTAAGCTGAGAGAAGATAAAAAGTGGGAGGTACGCGCGGAGCTGAAGAGGTCGTTATCCGAGCGCCTCTCTGAGATTTTTTATTCCCCGCTCAAGCGCCCGGCTCAGCGAATGGCTACGTTTTTTAAGGGGTTAGATGATGACCTCTACAAGGCTAACATCAGAGTTGCCCCCACGCATTATGTGGCACTAATGATCGGGATGAGCCTCATCATGAGTGTCTTTGCATTAGTTCTTATGCTCCTGTTTTTACCCGTCCTCTTTGCAGTGGTTGGTGGAGTGTTCGCTTTCGTGCTAGTACTGGTTTTTAGTAGAACCCAGCCAAAGCGTAAGGCTAAGGCGCGAGTAGTCGGGATAAATCGCGTAATCCCGTACGCTATGCGGCACATGGCAACGCAGCTTTCATCTGGAATAGGCCTCCCAGAAACTATTACTTCGGTCAGCAAGGCTGATTATGGCGCTCTCTCGGAGGAGTTTGACAGAGTCATACGTGACATGCATACAGGGATGAGCACGGAAGAAGCACTAACGAGTATGACCCAGCGGGTGGACTCCGAGCCACTCCGTCGAGCAGTCCGCCAAGTTCAGCGCACTTTACGGACGGGTGGCGACTTGGCTGGCATCCTCCACACTTTGGCCGACGAAACAGCTTTCGAGATGCGCATGAAATTACGAGACTATACTCAATCACTCAACATGCTCACGATGGTCTACATGTTTGCCTCCGCGGTCATCCCAGCCATGCTTATGGTCATGATAGCGGTGGGTAGTCGAATGGGCGGAATGATGTTTACTTCAGCGAGTGCGGCAGTCCTCTTTTTGATTCTCATCCCATTCATGTTATTATACTTCGTCATGATGATCAAACGCTTCGAGCCGAGGTTATGACGATGAGTGTGCTTAAAAAAATGGCGGCGTTTGCGAAGCGCGTGTTTCCAGAGAAATTCCTGCAGAGCCTCAACCGCAGGTTGGAGTCAACGAAAATCGCACTCGCTGCTGAGGAATACGTGGGAGTGGCCCTCCTAGCGACGATACTCGTGGGTGTGACAGCGGGTTTCATGGGCATTCTCCTGAATTTCCCACTCCCAGCGCCTCTGCTCGCAATCATTGTAGCCGTTGCCACCTTTCCAGCGCTGACGATTGGGGTGCCCTATTATCTGGCCCAACGTAGGGCTGCTGAGCTGGAAAGTGTGTTACCAGATGCCCTCCGCCAGATGGCGAGCACTCTGCGGGCTGGTGTGGGGATAGACGCCGCGATGGATGATATAGTAAAATCAAAGTACGGCACGCTTTCAGATGAATTCGATCGGGTGGTGACGGAGATTCGTAGGGGGAGAACCCTCGACAACGCTCTCTTGGCTCTAGCGCGGAGGTCGAATTCGCCCCTCTATGAGCGGGCCTTTCACCTGATTGTTGAAGGTATCGAACGCGGCGGAGCTCTCGCCAACGTGCTCGACGCAGTTTCCACTGACATCAAGGAGACGCATGCGATCCAGCGTGAGAGGAGGGCAGCCACAATGCAGCAAGTATTATTCCTGCTCGCCGTGGCTCTCTTTGCAGTTCCATTCATAGTTGGCCTCACGGTTGCGGTGACCGGAATTCAGGTAGGCAGAGGGCCAGTGACAGGTTCAGGCCTGCCAGCGGAGATGAGCACGATCGCCATGATGTACATAGTGATACAAGCGCTCATCTGTTCGCTCGCGGTCGGAGTGATTCGTTACGGCAAGATGTTAAAAGGCCTAACTTTCGCCGTGCCGTTTGTGATGGTCTCGGCAGTCGTCTTCTATGTTGCCCAGAATATAATCGGGGGCATTGCGTCAGTTTAGCGTTCCATGCCAAGTTCTTGTAAATCGTTATATATCGTATCACGCGAAACTCCGAATCTCTTGGCCACTTGCACAAGGTTTATCGCTTTTGCGTCGTTGCCGAGCAATCGCAGTAGCACCGTTAAACGTTCTCGACGTTCCCACAAACTGAGCTTACTAATTTTTCTGGGGACATCCTCATTCACAGCAACGATGAGCGTGGCATAGGTACGCTTTGTTAGAGGGGGAGTAATGAATTTCAGGTAAAACCCGATGATCTCCCCGCGTAGTTTCGACAAGCGTGCATTTATTTTATCTTGGGCGCGTTGAAGGGCAACCGCCTCACTACCGCCGACTTCGTTCACCCAGAGGATGCATTTTGGTCTGACATCACTTTCGTCTATCACCAAAGCTATGCGCGCAATTCCGCCAGTCAAACCTGAGCTGACGTTCACATCCATCCGAGTTATACATCCTTGCATTTTTGCAAGCTTCTCGTTAATTTCATTTGCAGTTCGTTTGAGCGCCTTTCGCACATTTGTAGCTCGCCGCACGCAGCTCAGAACTTGCAAGTTTATCAAAATAGGTTGTATGGTGGATGTTTTTAAGGGTTTGTCTACAAAAATGTCGACTTTTTCTCAGAAATGTGGAGGTATCTTTATAACCCCAAATTTAAGAAAATTCCTGTAAAGAGGTGAAAAAAATGAGATTGTCTAAAAAGGGTCAAGGCGCTACAGAGTACCTATTGATGTTGGCTGCAGTATTAGTAATAGTAGCCATAGCGGTGTACTACGTGACAAGCACTGGTGGTTATCCAGCAGTTGCTGCAACAGCAGTAAAGTCTGGTGACAACACGATTAGAATTGACGTTACAACTGGAACAATCCCGGCTGGAGACTGGCAATATATAGTGAGCACGACTCCAGGAAGCAATAACTGGCAGGACAAAGGCGTAGAACTGAAAGCACCATACGTTAGCTTGGAGAATTGCTCCCCAAACACCTACTACGTGAGCCTGAAGCACACGCCGAGCGGTCACATCTACTTCTCGGACCAAACGATAACGATATCTTAAGCGCATTGGCCTGTTTGAAAGAAACGCCCACAGTTGGGTAGGGGATAGGATGAGTGGGAGTAGAAAAGAGTGCGGACAAAGCGCGACCGAGTATATGTTAATCCTAGCGGCGGTGCTTGTCGCAGTTGCGGTGGCGGTCTACTACGTGGCAAAGGGCCCGTCTTTCCCACTATTGTCTGCTACCGTCACGAATGTGGACAACGAAATCAGGGTCAGCATAGACACGGGATCCATACCGGCAGGCGATTGGCAGTATTCCGTGAGCGCGATTTATGGAACATACGACTGGAAAAGTGAGGACGTAGAACTGAAAGCTCCGTACTTTAGCCTTGGGACTTACGACCCAGACATCTACTACGTGAGCCTTAAGCACCAACCAAGTGGCCACATCTACTTCTCGGACCAAACGATAACGATAACGTAGATTTTTATCCTATCCTCCCCTATTCTTTTTTGTTGGGGCTCATGGTCACGAGGATGAGTGAGCGCTCTCAAGGAGCAACCGAGTACTTGCTGATGCTAGGTGTCGTGCTGGTACTCGTGGCGGGTATAGTTGCGTCTATTTTCCTAGCCTCTCAGACCTTGGGTTCAAACGTTAGTGGCCAAATCAATGACGTTATAGATAACTTGATAATTCCAAGTCTCGTTGGAACAATTTTCTGAAAACTTAATAGCCAAGTGAATCGGTCAATCATATGATTTACTCGGACTTACCCAAAATCGCTCTAACCTTTGCTCCCCGGAGCCCCAGCGTCGGCCGCTCCACGCTGATTTTTACCGAGTCCCCTTTCTTGATTTTGGCGAAGCTCTCCACAGCGTACAGGCCCGACTTCACGTTGCTGCAGATGTCGTAGCTTATTCTGACCACCGCCCGTTTGCCCCGAATCTCTTCAACCGTGCCGTAGGTGAAGTTTCGCCCGTACTTGAGCCTGAACGCCACAAACGCCACTAAAACGAACCCCATTGCCATCAGAGGAGGAATAAGCGCAAGGTAGAGCGCCTCGATTGAGAACTCGACAGGGAAGTATCGGAATGCCAGCACAAAGACCCAAGCGATGGTCACACACATTATCACGAAGCTCCGGTAGGCGGAATAGTCTCGTTTGAACGCGTGCTTGAGTTGAGTTGCCGTCAAGTAGAGTAGATAAGCGCTCAGCGCGAGAAGCAAGAAAGTGAAGATAAAAATTTCTGCGGGGAACAACGCGATGTAGATTACTGCAGCCCCGAAGAGTGAGAGGATCGCCAGCTGCGCTTTGAGCATCACGTACTCGGGCCATCCCGTGTGGCGCCGCTCAAAGAAGCTCTGAAACATTTTTGGGATTTCGGGCTTTCGTATCTGCGGGGCCCTTTTCTTTACATTTGGAGCCCTGCGTTTCAGCCTGCTGGGGAGCTTTCCGACTTCTAGAACCGCGTCACCGACTCTGCGGAAGAAACCGGTTGTTCTGGAACTTTTGTGCGGCATTTTATTCACCAAATATCTACCCTAAATCCACCGTCGATGAGTACTGCAGGGCGCCTCTCGGATCTCTAACGTTAATAAACACTTTAAGTTGTGTCACGCCTTTTACCTCGGTGTTCTCCCCAACATGAGTATTCTCAGGAGCACCGACTCTATCCCAAAGTAGTTGGTCTGAATAATAAACATCCGGGTAATAGATGCCGTCGTACTCCTCGATAGTTATTCGGAGATTTTCACCGATTTTTTCGACAAACAAGACGGGTTCATCATAATCTGGTTCTCCGATGCCCCAAGAAGCTTCATTTGACTCCTCGAAGTAGTAGAACCAGTTCTCTCCGGGAGCATTCTCAACAATATTACAGTATTGTGTCCCAGCAAGATGATTTTCTCCTATGTTTATGACACGAATCCACAACATCCAACTGGGCTTGATATCCACGAGCAACCCTGTGGCAGCACGGTAGTTGTCCGCGAGCTCACTAAGCGTGATGTCGGCGTTGTCTATCAGCAGACTCTCATTCCACAAATCCTTTACCACGCGCTCGATATCATTGCCAGTATAGAACACCTTATCAGCGGAGGCCTGTAACGTAGTGGCTTCTCCGCCCATCTCGATGATTGTAAAACAAGAGGCTACGAGCAGCATAGCCGGCAGTACGAGCAGCAGCGCTATCCCGCTCAGGACGAACCCCCGTTGGTCTTTACGCATTCTCATATCCCCGTCCCCCGCCACACGTAAAGAGTAATAGGGTCAAACACGTTTTCAGGCGGAAATAGTAAAACACGAGTTGCAACGGCGATATCCTCGGCATTTATAAAATTGCTATACCATTCGGCGTGATTTCCAACGCTTGGATAAACATTATCCAGTCTAGGATTATTTTCGTCCCCAATTAGAAATCTAAACTGTATTTCATCGGGCAAGATTTTTCGTAGCTCGTTTTCGGCAAGTTCCGCGGCCCAAGAGTTTTCTCCTTCAGCGAGCAAGTTTATGATGTTGTCCAGCGTGCCAGAAAGCTGCATCGTCTCGAGCGCATCGTTGGCATAACGTTCCAAGCGCAGGTATCCGTGCTGCTCGTATATGATCCCAGGGCTGCTCACGTGAGCTACCCCTGCCATCACAATCATCACAACCAGCATCGCCAGTGTCGCGTCGAGGCTGAAGATGAACCCGCGTTGGTCCTTGGCGTTCATGTGTCTACCTCCACATTTTCACCTCAAGAGTCGCTGGCAACGGTTGTAAGAACATGGTGGCATCGCTCCAGTCTGAGCAGGATGGAAGTGTGACAATGCAAACTTTAACAACCCAATCTGGTCCAGAAGTGAATTTGAACCCCAAAAAGTTAGTACCTACAAATAGATTATCTTCAGCTTCAATTTGGCTGTCGTTTTCTATGCCGCCATGTTGAAAGTGACCTTTAGGCGGGTCTTCCGGACCTGGAGAAACTCTTTGTGGCATATCTGAGTATACAAAGTTATAATCGGAAGATCCATCTGGGTTCTCACCGACATCACCATCTCTAGCGTTGTCGTTTACCCATATCTGAAGATTGGGCTTGGCGCCAGTTCCTTCTTTCAACCCAACGACGACGATGTAAAAGTCGAATGCATCGAGTTCTCCCGGATAAATCTCAAATACCAGTTCATTTTCCGTTGCTCCTCCTCCCGCTTTAAATATTGGCCCTGAATCTGCCCGAATCGCCGACCCGTACCTGACTGAAATCAAACGTCTAACGACTGCAACATCAAGGGAATTTTCCGCCCCGGAGTTTTCCCCCACTTGCTCAGCGCTCCACCTCGGAAAAGCATACCACATTTCATCATTATTTTCATCAAGTATCCTAACTTCAAACTTCTCTGATCCCCCAAAGAGTTTTTTTATTGTTTCCACAGCTCCAGCGTTTATCGGGGCATCCCAGTTGTCTTTGTTGATCAAGCGCCTGAACTGTCCAAATTTCTTAATATCAATGGTATTCGGAATCGGCTCCCCTGCGTTCTCCTCTGCAAATCCCAAAATGCTTAGCGTGATAGAATTTTCCCACCAGTTATATGACGCGCCAGCAGTCTTCAAAAGAACGTCTGCAGCATCATTTGCCGTGCGCTCGAGCGAGTACCGGAGCGAGTATTCCTCGGCCTGCTTGCGCGCCTGCTCAAGCGCCAGCCCGGAGTAGCTCACCACTAGCACAGTCAGGGCCAGCGCGAAAAACATGTCGAGAGTGAAAATTTGTCCTCGCTCTTTCATTTGATCACCCTCATTACCTCCACCGCCACATCATAGGTGTAGTGGCTGGTCTTGACAGGTTCTGCAGTTTCTGGGAGAAAACCGACGATAGCATTGTAAATGTGTTTGAGTGCTCCCTGCCTGAGGTTGTCCGAGATGGTCTGGTTATCCGGTGGTGGCCCGCCCCTCACATTGACATGAATCATTATGGTGCCCGCGTTGAAATCTAGTTGTTCAATACCAATTGTGCACCCATACTCGATGTCCAAGGCAGCAATCGCATTTTCCGCTCCAACACGGGCTGCCGACATCGCAACTGCCATCTCGTTGCTTCCGGTACCCGAATATAGCAGCGATGCGACCGCCACGAGGATCGCCCCGACGAGAATTAACATCTCCGCGCTGGATTGGCCCCTCATGTTTTCGTGACCTCCAATTTGCTGTCCACCCAATGCACCAGGATTGTATTTTCCAGATTGTCATGCCCCAGCACGAAATTCTCAACGTTTTTACAGACGACCACCACGCCCACAGTCCCCCAAGCCGAATTTTCCACTAAGATTTGCCGCTGGGTGTTGTCGAAACTAATTTGGTAAAAGTAGCTTCCAATTTTCGACGGCAGGTCCACGCGGAGCTCGAAGTTCGGCCCATCCGCATACACGGTGTTTATTGCCGCAGCGAGCTTTTCACCGATGGTTCTAGCTTCCAACCTAGCGCTCATCAGCCCGGCAGCTTCATTTCGTCCCTCGTAAATGTTTAAAAATGATGCTGAAATTATCAGGAGGAGAGTAACCGCGAACATCGCGTCAATCGAGAAAAATCCTCGCTCGCGAAGCTCCATCGTCAGCCCCCCACCGGCTTGATGTTTATTGTGATTTTGTAGTTGTCTGGAGTAAGACTATTGTTGTCACTCGACCACTCTACAATTGCCGTGTAGGTTCCGGCCGAGAGGTTTTGTAGGGAACCGTTAAACCCGTACTTTAGATTACTTTGGACATTTTGCGTTCCGTTTGATGTCTTTAGACTAATCGTGAGTTTATTCTCTGTGAGCTGCAAGTCCCAGTTGCTGTCCATTGGAAAACTTACGCTTTTTACTGCCCCTTTTTCATTGCTGTACACGGAGTTTATCGCACCCGAGATGGCATCGGCGGCGAATCTAGCTTGGGAAAGATGCAAAGTGTCTCTTCCAGCCTCCTGTGTAGGGGTTATCATTTGCCCGAACGTGACCGTGGCGAATATTACCAACACAGCCGAAAAAATGAGCAAGTATTCGACGGCTGCTTGCCCTCGCATCTAAGTCACCTCGATATCGGAAATTACAATGTACCTCAGACCATCCTTGTACTCGTACGTGAAAGTTGTTATATGGAGACCAGAGTCATCCTTGAAGTTTTCATCCCCAACCACCACACGGTTTTCGTTATTCTCGCTCGGCAGAATGGTATCTAGCAGTATGATGGCCTCACGTTTGTTGTCCCACTCGCCGTTTCCGTCTAGATCAAGCCAGATTTGGACATCCATTCGGTTGTCGGGGGCTACATCGTTATCGGTGGTTTCTATCCCATCGACGTTCACATTCGCGTATATTTTTACTACCCCTTCCGGCAGCCGATACTCAACCGTCTGTTTTGAACCAACGCCTGCGGCATAAACAGTGTTGAGGGCATTTGTTATCTCGCCCGCAGCCTCGCGTGCATCCGCAAGTTTCGAGACTTTCTCAGCTTCGACGCGCGCCTGATTGTACATCGGCATTGTGGTCGCAGCGAGGATTATAAGCAATCCCGAAATCACGACGATAAACTCGATGCTGAGTTGGCCCCTCACTTTGACCACGTTGAAAATTTTGCCGCGCCAGTATTAACTTTTCTCTTGACGTTATTCAAAAAGCAACCAAATCAGCTAGTTTTGCTAGTTTGACCTGAAAAAACAGCAGATTTTAAGTTACTTAAACAATGGATATCTGGTGCCATGGCGCGGATTATAATATTATCATCCGGTAAAGGCGGAACTGGGAAGACCACGGTGACCGCAAACTTAGGTATTGCGCTCGCAAAACGCGGTAAAAAGGTCATCGCCTTGGACGCCGATGTGACCATGGCGAACTTGGGGCTGATGCTCAGTCTTGAAGGGAAGAAAATAACATTGCATGAGGTGCTCTCGGGTAAGAAAAATGCTAAACAAGCGGTTTACAATGGTCCCGCTGGCCTGAAAGTCGTGCCATGTGGGATGTCACTGGAAGGGGTTCAAAAAGTCAAACTCGGTAGGTTAAAAAAGGTGGTGCTGGAACTCGCCGATAATGTAGATTTCTTGCTCGTCGATAGTTCATCTGGGATGGGGCATGATTCGATAACCGCGCTGGCCGTTGCTCAAGAGGCCATCCTCGTGGTAACCCCAAATTTTGCCTCTATTCTAGAAGCCATGAAGATAAAACGTGTTGTTGAACGTCTTCACACAAAAGCACCTGGGATAATAATTAACCGTGCAAGTAGGGAACGAACAGATCTTTCTCAAAGGGAAATAGAGTCCATTTTGGAGTTGCCCGTGATCGGGGTTATTCCTGAAGATATCGAAGTCAAGCGTGCAGTAGCTCTCGGTGAAGCTGTGGTTTTACGTTCGCCGAAAGCACCGGCCGCAAAAGCGTTTAAAAAATTGGTCGAAACACTTCTCAAATCAAAGGGCAAAAATGACACAAGTAGCTAACCAAAGCATAAAACAAGTTATCAATCTTCGGGTTCCTAAAAAAAGTATTTTTTATTAAAACTACCCGATAAACTTTAAATTTAGGCTGACGACGATAAGTTATGCCAAAGAAGGACGAACAGGGTAAAAAAGCCACGGTCATAAAGCGCGATTTGGAGATAACAGAGCGAGAACTCCGTCAAGTCACAGATTTTCAATGGATCTATGCAAAACGAATGTTGAGATTTGGCTTTGCATCATGGATTTTAGGATTGGTTTTGTTTTTCTTTATCTTGGTCATTCGTGGGTTAGAATTTTTGGGCCGATTATCCTTGGCGTATCCTTTGTTGATAATTGCTATTGTGGTTCCAATTTTTATAACAGCCTTCTCCGTGCGCAAATTTAACGCAAAACTCAAGCGTTTGGAACGCGTCCGAAAGCTGCTGCTGACAGATTATGAACGAGCAATTCTAAAGCGTGCTGATACCCTTATTAAGAAAAAGTGATCATGAAGTTGATTTTTTAGTTCTCATTTCCACGAGTTTTCTGGCCAACGCCTTGATAGCCTTTGAAGCAAGTGAGTTTGGGGTTGCATCGACCGCGATTTTTCCTGAGTTGAAAGCTTTTTTGATGTTTATATCTTCGGGCACCTCCGCTAGCACTGGCAGGTTGAGTAGATGCCCAATTTCCGAGCTCGTGAGTTCAAATTCCTCTCGAAGTACACGGTTGACGACGACACCAATGGACTTTAAACCCAAAAAATCCGCAATCAAGCGGGTCTTCATCATGTCTGAAGCTGCCGCAATTTCGGGAAGAGTGATCAATAACACTTCCTGTCCCGCGCGGAGCGCTGCAATAGTTTCGCGCCGTAACCCGCTGGGCGCATCGATGAGCAGAAAATCTGCATTTATCGATAATTCTTTCAATATCCCCGGTAAACGGTTGGGCAATGCTTTTTTTACTTGATTGAGCGTGACTCCCGCGGGTATTATTTTTAGACCAGAGGGCCCCTGATAGATGACATCATTCAATGGAATCTCGCCGGCGAGCACATCATTCAAGGTGTAAGGTACCTTCTCAAGCTTGAACATCGTACCGAGATTTGGGGTCGTCAAACTTGCATCCAAAACTATGGCCTTTTTACCCATTTTGGCGATCGCGAGGCCAAGATTCGCAGTTAGAGTACTACGCCCTACGCCCCCCTTGCCGGATCCAAGCACGATTCGGCGCACGTGATGCCCATAAGAAACATTAGCTCGCCCGATTAAGAATAATGCGGTAGGGCCAATTTTTAAATAAATCAATGCTATTTTTTTAGGAGATTGATTGATAAAAATAGGTGAAATTTGGATAAATTGGTCATTAAAAACGCATCTTTGTAGGATTTGAAGCTTTGTTGAATAAGTATTTCTCACCTCCTACTTTTGCAACACGGGGGCGACTTTTTCAACAACATTAATCCCCAGCTCAAAGGATTCCTGAATCAGAACGCAGACGTTATGGCACAACAATTTTAACAATACCTCGTTTAGCTGGGCGGTCTTCGTCTTGCTTCTCACCGAGTCGCCGAACTTTGCCTTAACCATGTGGAAAACCGTTTCAACATTCGACCGCTTGTGGTAGTGGGTTAAAAATTCCTCACGGTTGAATTGGAAGTAATGGAACATTTTGGCCCATATCATCGAACCCCTCGCTTTTCCCGTTGTGCCTTGCTTGAACGGGATAAACGCCTCGCCTCCGAGTTTCCCGACCACCTCAAGGTTATCCCTCGCTAAGTAACCCATGTCGGCTGAAACCTCCTTTATCTGGAAGTTCTGCGCCGTGTCTTCTATCAATCCCTTGAACTGTGGCGAATCCGCACCCGTTGATTCGGTGAGCTTGACCGCCGTGACGATATTCGTTTTTGTTCCACAGGCGATATGCGCCTTTATCCACATTCGAGAATCGATGACCTTACCATATTTGAAACTGAACCATCGGTCAAATCTCGAAGTGCTGAAACCTGAGCTATCAACCGCAAAATCACTTTCGACCGAAGCAAGGGGTATGCTACTTTGCTTAATCAAATTCATCAGGATCGGCGTTAGTTCCTCTTTCTCCATGTATCTTGCTACCGTGCTGTAATGCACAACCCCGTCTATGTATTTCTTCTCGTTTGCGGTTTTCATGAGGTTGGCGAACCTCCGCAGGGAAAAGGTCGAATAGACTTTCAAGGCACTCACGAAAACCATGTCCGACATCGGCACGGTTGGCCTGCCGAAGACGTAGGGTTTGTTCTGTATGCCGCCGCAAAGGTCTGAAAGATAGCGCATGAAAAACTCTCCCTCATGAGTTTGCGCCTTGTCGTATGCCGACCAATCCTGCGCATAAGTAACCTTGACCGCTTTCGTCACGGTCTTGTTACCTTCCGAATCAGTAACAATCTTGCAGTAATATTCAACGGCCCAGATGTGCTTGCATTTTGTATGTCGGGTTTGGCAGTCTGGGCAGTCACAAACGCTTTCTAATCCTCCTGTTTCTACGTGATAAACCCCGTGTCCCGTCTGGCTTGGGACAACCCACTTCATACCTTCCCTAATTATTCTTGAGGACTTGGCAATTGCCAAACCTCGTTGTTGTCGTTCGTCCATCTTTACCACCTATACGTATAATACGTATGGTATTAAGTATTTATACTTATCCATATAATACGTATTGTATGTCAAGAACACAAAAACAAGAAAATAAAGCGATACCTAAGACAATTACGATTTTCCCCGAACATCAAAAATTCATAGACGACACTTCTTTGAACCTTTCTAAATTTGTTCAAAAAAAGATTGACGAAGAAATTGAAACAAGGAGGTCGGCAAATGCCAAAAAATAAATTCTGCAAACTGGAGAATCTCAGAAATGAAAGCGATGTCGAGCAGTTTTTGGTTTACCCTATGCTCAACGATTTAGGTTATACTGCGGACTATATTGAAACTAAGGCATCGATAAAACAAGTCAATATTGGAAAAGAAAAAAGGAAACGTGCCTACCGGCCCGACTATGTCTGTTATTCGGACAAAAAACACCAACACCCCGTTCTAATAGTCGATGCAAAGAATCCCGACGAAGACCCTGAAGACGGAGTAATCGATGCTCAACTTTATGCTTCGGTGATTCGCAGATCACTGAGTAGACCGAAGCCAGACCAGTTTTGTATAGGAACCAACGGAAGAAAAACGATTATCAAACACTACGACTCAAGCACAACTGAATACACACTTGATTTCGCTGAATTAGGTGAGGGAATTCCAGATACGAAGCTTTCAAAAATGACATGAATCGATTTTCCCGGACAAAATCCTCCGTGATGCAGTCGGAAATATTCGAATTCAAGAAACCAGATTTGACTGAAATAAAGGGAATCTTTGAAACATGCCATAACATCATTTGGCGGAAAGAGGTAACTAACCCTCAATCAGCTTTTTATGAGTTTTCGAAATTGATGTTTGTAAAAATAAAAGAGGACAAGAGACTAAGAATGGATGCGGACATGCGCAAACTAATCGACGAAGGTAGACCGCTACCAATAGATAGAATAAGGTACTGTGTTTCGTGGATTGAACTAAGCGAAGAATCCGAACCGAATCCTATAGACACAATTCTATTTCGCCAACTTCGAGAGGAAATAGAATTGGAGATTTTGCACAAAAGGAAAAAACGGATGTTTGGGAAGGATGAACGCATAGACCTCAAACCAAGTACTGTTAAAGAAGTAGTCAGATTAATCGAACATTATGACCTCTACGGAATTGACGAAGACCTCAACGGTAGACTTTTCGAAACGTTTCTGAGTGCAACCATGAGGGGCAAAGAATTAGGTCAGTTTTTTACGCCGCGGTCAGTGGTTGACTTTATGACCTTGCTTGCAGACCCGTTTGTGGCAAAAGAAAAAATCGATAGCGTCATTGATGCTTGTTGCGGGACTGGTGGGTTTCTGATAGAAGCTATGGCACAAATGATTGCCAAAGTGCAAAACCCACCCTTATCAAGAACTTTAAGCTTGAAGGAAAGGCACGAAATAATGAAGAAAATCAGAGATCAACAACTTATGGGAATCGACTTAGGAAAAAGTCCGCCCGTAGCACGTATAGCAAGGATTAACATGTATTTGCATGGCGATGGTGGAAGTCGAATTTATTTTGCTGACGGATTGGACAAACAAGCAAGAATAGAAAAAACACTGGAACCAGAACTAAAAGCAGAGAGAGAAGAATTGCGGGAGTTATTCGTTGAAAAGAATACAAAATTCCAAATTGCTCTGACAAATCCTCCATTTGCAATGCGTTACAAAAAGGAAGATGCCGACCAAGGGCCAGTGCTTAAAGAATACTCATTAGCAAAAGATTGTAGTTCCCTAAAGTCCAGTGTGATGTTTCTTGAAAGATATAATGATTTGTTGGAGTCTGGAGGCAAGTTAGTAACAATAATGGACGAATCCATACTGAATACCGCTGGCGCAGAGCCAATTCGGCGTTGGTTACTCAATAATTATATTATCAGGGCAGTAATTTCATTGCCAAGAAATACCTTTGTTAAAGCTGAGAGTATTGTGAAAACTTCGATTCTATATCTGGTCAAGAAACAAGACCCTGAAGAACCCCAAGATGAAATTTTCATGGCAATAAGTGAGAATGTAGGACACGCTGATTCTGGGCGTGAAACACCGGACCTTAGTGATTTGCCCGCAATATTACAAAAATTCAAGGAGTTTGAGCAAGGGAAGTTGATGGCTTCAAAAAAACCAATGTGCTTTGTTATTACTGGGGAAAACCTACAAACTGAAAATCGGACGCTTAGAATAGACACACAATTCTTTGACCCAAGATATCCAAAGACATTAAATATTCTAAAGAAACTCTCTGAAAGAAAGGGATGGAAATTAGAATCCTTGGAATCTTTGCTAAGTAATTCCAAAACAAATCTGGCTGGCGGGGCCACACCCCGAGGCGCAAGATATGTGGAGAAGGGCATCCCTTTTATTAGAATTCAAAACGTGAGGCCCAACAAATTAGAATTAGATGATGTGAAATACATTATTAGGGCCTTTCACGACGGCGAACTCAAACGATCTCAACTGAAACAAAAAGACGTTCTTTTGACAATCACGGGGAGCTATGGAATCTCCGCGGTTGTTCCCGAAGACATGGGCGAAGCCAATATTAACCAGCATGTTGTAAAGCTCGAAGTAAATCGGGAAATAATAAATCCTGAATACCTTGCTTGTTTTCTCAATACCCAGATGTGTAAACGCCAATTTGACCGCTCCGTAACTGGCGGCACAAGACCAGCACTTGACTATGACGCAATTAAGACCACAATGATTCTTTATCCTGTTGATAAAAACTCCCAAGACAAGATAGTCCATAAAGTCTTTGACATCCAGCGAAAAGCAGAATCAATATTTCAAGAAGCAAAAGCAAAAATGAACGAAAGTAAAGGCGTCTTGTTGAAGTGGGATGACCCCTTCTTGTCATAACTCCAAGAAACCCAATTTTAAATCCCAACTCCCTTTCTTTACACCCGCCCGACTTTCTTTACAGAAGGCACTTTCTTTACAAAGCCAGTGAATAGAAAAACTTTAAACTGAGCCATGATAAAAAAACAGTTGAGGTGAAAACTACATGAGAAAAACTAAGTTGTTGAAGATTTACCAAGATAGAAAGTCAGGTGCCTTATTTGTTCGTTCTACCAAAGTCGATGAAAATGACGATTTTGTCCTTAAGTCTGCCAAAGATGGGAAAGCTTTAGGCCCAAAGAAGACAAGCAACGAAGAACTCGGCATGTGGATTCGTAAAATTCTCGAAAAATGTGAGTAACCCTTTTCAAAGCTCACATCGACTTTTGCAACAGAAAACCGACTTTTGCAACAAAGCCAGGATTTGAGGAAAATTTATAAACCAGGAAAAGAGAGGGTACGCTCATAAAGAGTCGTTTTAGCAGTCATGAGCATCAAACAGTTTCAAGTCCTCCTCTGACAGTGGAAATTTTTACTTTTTTCAATCCTTCTTTTTTTGCTGTGCGTGCGAGTTCTAGCAAGCGTTCGCGGTCGGGCATAGGAAGCTTTCGGAAGTCCTGGTCGAAAGTGCGCTGGTTGCGGAACTGTTGGAGACGCAAACAATCAACGCCTTTAACGTCGTTCGCTATCCGCGCTATGGTTCTCTCGTCGTCATTCAGTGTCGGCACTACCGTGGTACGCGCTTCGATTTCGGCTTTTGAGCTGATTACGAGCTTTAGGCTTTCTTTAACTTTGTCAGTTAAGTCTGGCACCCGCATTTGACCAGTCGCTCGGGCATAGAGTTTTGAATCACTCAGAGGTGCCTTGATGTCGATTGCGACGAAATCTAGATGAGGCAACAAACGTTCAAGCGTTTTGGGGTTGCTCCCGTTTGTTTCTATAGCGCAATAGAATCCGAGTCCTTTCGATTTTTTCAAAATATCTAAGCAAGCTTCGGGCTGGAGGAGCGGCTCCCCTCCTGTGATCAAGATCGTGTCGACGAGAGGTCCGAGCCTCTTGATTTGCTCGATGACTTCATTAGTATCAGCGTTCTTCCGCCCACTCGGGATAATGCCCTCAATATTCTGGCACCAAGGACAACGGAGGTCACAACCTTGGAGGAATACGACTGTAACTAGTTTTCCTGGCCAGTCGACGGTGCTTAGGTTAGTGATGCCCATCAAGCGGAACTTCAAATGCTAGATCTCCTTCATGCTAACTTTCTCATCGTACTCAAGGCGGTCTCGGAACTCTTCCTGCTTTCCAACGTGCCAGTTTTGGACTGGGCGGAAGTATCCCACGATGCGCGAGTATACTTCGGCAGGTTTCCCACAGAGTGGACATTTGAAGTGCTCTCCCCGCAGGTATCCGTGCTCCATGCAGATGCTGAAAGTGGGGGTTATTGTGTAGTAGGGCAACCTAAAGTTCTCTGCTATTCTCCGGACGAGTACCTCGCAACCCTCGGCACTGCTCACCGCTTCCCCTAAAAAACTGTGGAAGACCGTGCCACCGTTGTAGAGCACTTGCAAGTCATCCTGATGGCGGAGGGCCTCGGCAAGATTGTTCGTGTAGCCAACTGGCAGGTGCGTCGAGTTGGTGTAATATGGAACCTTATTGCCAGAGGTGATAATTTTGGGGTAGTGTTTTTTGTCGAGTCTTGCCAAGCGATGACTTGTTCCCTCGGCCGGAGTCGCCTCCAGATTGTAGATGTTGCCGGTCTCATCTTGGAACTCGAGTAATTTCTTTCGCATGAACTTTAGCACTTTAATCGCGAACTCCTTTCCTCCCTTTGTTTCAATACCCTCCCCGAGAAAGTTTAGGCAGGCTTCGTGCATGCCAACCAATCCAACCGTCGAAAAGTGAAACTTGAGCGTGCCCAAGTAGCGCGCGGAGAAAGGTAGCAGCCCGCGTTCCATGTTTTTTCCAACAAACTCCCTCTTTATCTCCAAACTGTCTTTCGCGAGTTCCATCAATTTCCCAAGCCGCTCGAAGAATTCGCCTTCATCCTTCGAGATGTAACCTAACCGAGGCATATTTATCGTTACCACGCCCACGCTTCCTGTTTTTTCAGCATATCCGAAGAAGCCGCCGTACCTGCGGTGGAGTTCGCGCAAATCCAGCTGAAGCCGGCAACACATTGCTCTAACTTCACGGGGATTAATGCCTCCTTTTATACAGTTTTGGAAGTAAGGAATCCCAAACTTCGCTGTAGCTTGAAAAAGCAGGTTGGAAACATCGGAGTCCCAGTCAAAATCTTTCGTCACGTTGTAAGTTGGGATTGGGAAGGTGAAAATACGCCCGCGCATGTCTCCGTGAAGCATTACGTCTAAGAAAGCTCGGTTGACGAGGTCGGCTTCGGACTGGAAATCGGCGTAGGTTTCGTCTAGGACTTTCCCCCCGTAAATCACCGGTTGCTCCTGCAGGTCCTCAGGCACTTTGAGCTCGAGGGCCAAGTTGGTGAATGGAGTCTGTCCACCCCAGCGTGATGAAATGTTGAGATTATAAATGAACTCCTGCATCGCCTGTTTCACCTGCTTGTAACTCAATCCATCTTTCCGCACAAAG
This sequence comes from Hadarchaeota archaeon (SeqCode), assembly GCA_964514965.1. Classification (GTDB taxonomy): domain Archaea; phylum Hadarchaeota; class Hadarchaeia; order Hadarchaeales; family Hadarchaeaceae; genus DG-33. The sequence goes on from CAZETV010000001.1 coordinate 1,026,603, forward strand.
GGCGCGAGATAAATATCGAGCGAACTCACCGCCTGTGCTCCCGCCCACTCGTTCTGGACCGACCCTAGGAAATTGGAGATTTGGAGAAGAGCTGAAGAGAAGTGTTTTGCTGGGGAGGACTCAGTTCGTCCTGCGATACCGCTGAAGCCCTGTAAAAGTAAGTCCTTGATGGACCAGCCCGCACAATAGCCTACTATTCCAAAAGGCACGTTGTGGATATGAAAATCGCCTTCGGTATGGGCTAGCGCTATCTCACGTGGATAGACCTTCGAAAGTGCATAGCGCGCAACCGTCTCTCCAGCAGCTTGGAGAAAAAGAGACGAGAACGAATAGGCGACATTTGCGTTCTCCTTGACACGCCAATTCTGCATCCCAATGTAATCGTCGACGAATTTAGCTGCGTCAATGTACTCGGGCTTGACCCTTGGCTTGGTCTTGGCTTTTCGCCTTTTTGGTTCGGCCTTTTTTGGCATCTTTAACCAAATAAACTTACATCATCACCTTTAACGATATTTCGGTCATGTGAGCTTTTTTTGTTTTTCTTCGTTCTCGATTCGTTGTGCCGTCTTCCATGATTTCCGGGCGAACTCCGGTAGTTTGCCACGCTCACGCACCCAGCGCTCGAGGAAGGCGATCGTTCGAGGGTCCGAGGTGTAACCCGAGCCAAAATCGCCGTAACGTTCTCTCAACTTGGCTATACGTTGGTCGCGGCGGACCTTCGCGACAATCGAAGCAGCGGCCACGATAACATACTTGCGGTCGGCGAAATTCTCAATGACAAGCTTAGGCTTACTTTTGATATATTTTAGAACCCTCTGCTCGAAGAGCTTTGGATTTGGGTCGGGTGAGTCCAGATATGCGGATTTTGGCTTTAAGCGGTTTATAATTTGGGCGAATGTTTTTGCCTCCAACTCGTTGAGGTTGATTTTCTTGAGGAGGCGGAACTCGTCGATTTCTGCTGGGGATAACTCAACGATTTCTAAGCCCGACGCCCGTTCAGTTATGGTGCGGGCAAGTGTCTCACGCCTCCGGGGGCTGAGAAGTTTGGAGTCCTTCACCCCTGCTGCCTTGAGCTCATTTAGTTCTAATTCATCAAACTTCACGCCGCAGAGCACCATCGGGCCAAAAACTGGTCCGCGCCCCGCCTCGTCCAAGCCGGCGATACTTCCCATTTGGGGTCCTCTTAACTAATCCGTCTCTCCAGTCTCTTTAACCCTACCGCAGTCTTGAAGTTGCCGCAATCAGGCGTTTTTCATCGCGTAGCGCGAGCTCTTGCACGGCCAGCTGGGTTGCATCTGTGTTCACGAAGATTGTTTGAGTTTGTGCGTAGATCGGCAACGAGCGAAGGAGAGTAGATGTCGTGCCGTTCCCCACAAAATTTATAATTCACCTTCGCACGGGTTTAGGAAAAATCGTAACTCCTCGTGCTTCTAGCTCCCGCCAAATCCGCTCGCGGAGGGCTTGTTTATCTATCAAAACCCGAAGCTTTAATATGGCTCCAGCTTTCATTTAGTCTTGTCAGGTGATCGCTATCGCACATGGGGAAATCGATGTAAGGCCCATTGTCGGCGCGGTAGTTGTGTTCGCGATTATAGGTGCGGCCATTTTCGGCGTTTATTACTTCCTTATCGCAAAGCCTGCAGCCGAGGAACTCGAGCAGGCGAAGCTTTCAGCTTTGAGTCAGATAAATAATTCTCTGGCCTCGATAGAAACCGACCAAGCATCGACAGCGACATCAAGCTATTCGGCTCAAGTGCTGGTAGCGAGTTCTAAGATCGAGGTCGAATCGATTTCGGCAAATGTGACTGCTACCATTCAGCTTGAGCAGAAGCGCAAGGAACTGCTGGACAAGGTTGACACTGCGGTTAATGGCACTTACTATTCAGCAACGGGCACCTCAGGCACGATAGCGGTGTCGGCTTTGTACACTCTTTTGGAAACTCTGGGACCTGCGGTAAACGCGAAAGGGACAATATCGGAACTGGAGGCATATGAAGCAGAAATCGACAGCCAAGCAACCTCAACATGGCAAACCTTCCATACCAACATAATCGGAGGCATGGCTGAAAACGAGATAGAAATGTGGAGGAGAAACTCTCCAGTATCGGGCGGGTATCTATCAAAGGATAATGCTCTCGCATACGTCAGCGAGGAAACTTGGGAAACCCTGCGCGAACTAAAATTCGAAGAAGCCAGCACCGTTGAGGTACCCATTCTGGATACCTTCCAAAGGACGCCCACGATTACATCTGGCTCGGTTGTCACCATTTATGTTTATGACATAGGCGCTGACAACATGGAAGAACTATGGACGGGTGTAACAGTCCAGAACGTGATTTACTCCCAATCCGACATCGCTACCATTGCATGGGCTCTGACGGACGGAACCACCACGAACTCTTATTCGTTGAATATGTGGGAGACCATCAAGGCAGCTGCAGCCGGAGATGCAGATGCAGCAGCCATCGCTTGGCAGAATTACGGTGTGGATGTCATGGACCGCGCCAGAAGCGCAAATATTGGGGATTACAGCGTATCAGTGATTTACGTGGTAAAGGTGCCGGACGAGATCGGTGAGAAGATAATGCAGTACGAGCTGCACATGAGCGCGACCAAAGACATCATCCTGATAGCAACAGTTTAAAAGTTCGATAATTTTTAGCGCGCAGCGTGCGACGAATCTACATGGGCACATGCCGAACAATTTCCTTATTACCGGACGATCTGGAAGCGGCAAAACTTCAATCATCGAGCGGACGATGTTTATCCTGCGCGAGCGGGGGTTTCGAGCTGGCGGGCTTTATTGCCCCGAGATTCGTGAGGGTGGAGTCCGGGTGGGTTTTAAAATAATCGACATAATGACGGGGGAGGAACGTATCTTGGCGCATGTCCGGCAGCGAGAGGGCCCTCAAGTCAGCAAATACAGAGTCAACGTCGCGAACGTGGACGAGTTCAGCGAGGCGGCGATTGGGCGGGCGCTGCGGGAGGCAGACTTCGTGGTCATCGACGAGATCGCTCCCATGGAGACACACAGCGAGGGCTTCAAGCGCTCGGTGTTGGACGCTCTCGACTCCCCCAAACCCTTGCTGGCGGTAATTTACCAGCGGACGCAGACAGGATTTATAGGCGAGATCAAAACTCGCGGCGAGGTCAAGATTTTCGAGGTGACGCAAAACACGCGAACGGAATTATCGGAAAGGCTCGCGAAAATCGTGCAAGGTTATTTTGAAAGTTGAGTTTTTTGAAAACTCTCAGTTGGTACTCTCAAAACACTTTTTCCCGAGCTCTTTTGCGATCTCCTCCAGCGCCCGATTTGAAGCCGGCGCAAACTCTCGCTCGAGCTCCTGCACGAAACGGCTGCCGGGCGCTCCGAGCTGCCAGAGATCCACGTATATCTGGACGGGCGGGGCCGCGCCACTCTCGCTCAGGCGCGTGAGATGTTTATCGGGTGCAAGCACGAACAAATTTCTTTCCTTATTCTCATTGGACTTAAATGCGCGTTTTATCTCGTCGTCACTGGCATAGACGAAGACTTGCTCGTAATCTGCGGGCGTCGAGCCAAGTCTAGCACGAAGACCGGAATAAGCCGTTAGAATAGCACCGCGCGGCAGTTTCGCTTCTAGTTCACTGGTAGTCATGGGCACGAAGGTGGCGTAGGTGATGTCTCTGGCGAGCTCCCGGGTGACTGCCCAGTAGAGCAGCGCGCGTTTCGGGTCGATTAGACGAAACCCGAGTGGCTTGCGATTAATCGCCCCTATCTGCTCAAGGCGCGAAATAAGCGGATTTGTGGTGCCAAGCGAGAGTCCACATGTTTCTGAGAGTCCTTTCTGGCTGAAGAACCGCTCGCCCCGTCCGTAGAAGCGGTGGAGAATCTCGCGAAGGATCCGGTCGATTTTCCTTATCGGAACCCCAGAAAAGATTGGGGGACGCTTTTAAATAGGGTTTCGGTTTTTCACGAAACCCCCTTAAGCCGCTATGTCCATCGTCACTGAATTCTCGCCAAAACCCCTAATAAAAGAGTGGGGGCTACTGGCGAACCAGCGCGACTCCTTAATCCGCTTATAAAGGTTTCGATAGTGGTGGCTTTGTTGCAAAAGTCGCCCCTGTTGCAAAAGTTCGTTTTGCTAAAGTCGCGT
>CAZETV010000002.1:0-188444 GCA_964514965.1 Hadarchaeota archaeon (SeqCode)
AAGCCACTATCGTGTTGCAAAAGTAGGGGGTGATGAAGACTTATTCAACAAAGCCACCGCTATCGAAACCTTTATAAGAGAATTAAGGAGTCGCGCTAGTTCATCAGCAGTTACCTCTCGTTTATTAGGGGTTTTGTCGAGAATTCAGTGACGAGGGGCATGAAGTTTGGAATGGTGATAGTGGCAGTTTTGCTGTTGGGGTTCTCGTAGTGATTTTTTTGCTCATTAAAATACGATATTAGCAGAGAATGCTCTTAGAATCGCCTCGGGTATGAGCCGAGCACTTTAAGCATTGCCGTCTTCCGCTTTACGCCCTCCAGCACCTTTCTCACCTCGATATCCTCACGGTGCCCCTCGAAGTCGATGAAGAAGAGATAATCGCCGAGCGCCTTCTTTGACGGACGGGACTCAATCTTCGTCAGGTTTATGTTTCGGACTGCAAACTCGCCCAATATCTTGTGAAGGATACCCGGCCTGTCCCGGGCAGTGTAAAAAACGATTGAGGTCTTGTCGCGGCCCGTGGGTTTGCCATCCTCCTTCGCGAGGCATAGAAAGCGGGTGGTGTTCATCCCGCCCGACTGGATATCATCATGAAGCACTTCCAGGCCGTAGAGGTTCGCGAGCGCCTTTGGCCCAATCGCTGCCATGTGGGGCTGCTTGAGTTCACCAACCTGCTCCGCTGCTTTGGCGGTGCTCGTCATCTCGATGAGTTCCGCTTTCGGCAAGTTCTTCCGCAGGAACTCGCGGCACTGGGCCAGCGCCTGAGGGTGGGAGAGCACCTGGGTGATTTTCACGAGCTTAGCCCCGGGCACCCCAAGCAAGGAATGCGAGACCGGAACGACCACCTCGGCTTGGATTTTGGCATCTGCCCACGCGATCACATCGAGCGCCTCCCCCACGGAACCCTCCCGCAAGCTCTCAATCGGGATGACGCCTGCCTGAACATCCCCGCGCGCCACGGCTTCAGCAACATCAGTAATCATAGGATAGAGTACCACCTCAACTTTCTCCCCGAACTGGGAGAGTGCAGCCAGTTCAGCGTATGTACCCCTGGGCCCGAGAACCCCAACCTTCATTTTTTATTCTCCTCGAATATTTTATAAATCTTTTTGTATGCATTTTTGGCTTCAGCCGATCCCCATGGAGCTAGGGCCTCTTTGAAAATTGCTCGAACGCTTTTGGCATCTCCAGCTGAGAAGGCGATATCCAACGAACGACAAGCTTCAAGGAGCGAACTCCGCACGACCCGCGAGTATCGGTTGCGCACCTGAAGTCCACCGTATAGCTCAGGGTTCCCCGCGAGCACGGATTTAGCTAGATTGAGTAACGTCGCGAACATCGGGGTACGAAGCTTTTCCGCTTGTTTAAGCCCCTTCATCGACTTGAGCGCGTCGAGGTAGGCGAGCAGCACGAAATGAGTCATGCATTGGATTATCGCCATCAAACGATCGTGCTCCTCCGCTTCCATCTCAGTGACTCGCGCGCCCAGCTCGATTAGGCGGTTTTTGAGCGCGGCGTAGCGTTGACCGGGCCTTACTGGCACCACCACGAAATCCTTCCCCTTGACGCTCGTCGCCCCCGGTCCGAAGAGGGGATGGAGCGACACAAGCTCGACTTTTGCTTCTACAGTTCGCATTACTTCAACGACATCGCTCTTCACCGAGGTGATATCTGCGAGCAATGCCATCCGCCTGACTTGCCCCGCGAGCAATTTGATGACCGCAGGAGTTTTGGAAATCGGTACAGCGATTAGCACGAGCTCAGCTTCTGCAGCAGCCTCAGCGACCGACTTAGAGCTTACGCCCAATTCTCTTGCCACCTGCTCAGCCTTAGCTGCGCTGGCATCTGCGACTACAACCTCACCCAAATTTTGTTTGGCGAAGCTAGCCAACCATTTTCCCATCGCGCCCGTTCCGATGACGGCGACTTTCACCTACTTCCTCCTCTCAACTCCCGTTTTGCTGCAGCCCTCATAATATTAATGGGTGCACGCCTGCCAGTCCAAATCTCGAATGCTAGCGCACCTTGATGCACGAGCATTTCTAACCCGTCGATAATCTTTACCCCTGCTCGACTCGCCTCTCGCAACAACTTCGTCCGGAGAGGTTCGTAAACGATATCGTGGACAACGAGCCCGCGACGCATCATGCTCGCACGCACTAGGGTTTTCTCTGTCTTGGGGTACATTCCTGCTGATGTGGCGTTGATCAGGACATCCGCATTTTCGAGAACCTTTGTGAGTTCGGCGCGGTTTAAGGCGGTTACTTCCACATTTACTCCCAGCTTTTGCTCGATTGTCGACGCCAGCGCTCGCGCCCTTGGGACGGTGCGGTTGGCGATTGTAATCCTCGCACGTGTTTTAGCTAATGAGAAAGCAATGGCGCGGGCAGCTCCCCCTGCACCCAAGAGCACCACTTCTTTCCCCTTGACGGAGCCAATCTTTCCCTGGAGCGCTCGAAGGGCACCCTCCCCGTCTGTGTTGAACCCGATGAGTTTCCCTCGATCGTTTTTGACTGTATTGACCGCGCCCACCAAGCTCGCAGACTCATCGAGCTCATCAAGCAGGCTGACGATACTTATCTTGTGAGGGATGGTGACATTGAGTCCAGCAATATCCAGCGCCCGGACGCCAGCAATTGCGTCGGCAAGCGTGGGCTTTAGCACGCGGAGAGCGATGTAAACATAGTTAAGCCCAAGAGCTTGGAAGGTGGCATTGTGCATGGCTGGCGAGAGGCTTTGTTCGACTGGGTCGCCTATCAGAGCGAAGAGTTTGAGCTTCGCCAAGTTCATCTTTTCTCCTTGAGAATCAACTCATGCAACAAGCGTTTCATAGTCGCGATATCGAGCTGTCCAGGTGCGGTTGCCTTGCCCGCAGACGCATAAACGATTGGTGAACCTAACATCGGGGCAACAATGCGCGTTATCTTGCCTGCATCTCCCATTGCGAAGGCTATTATTGGCACCGCTACTTCATCCTGCACCTGAGCTAGGAAGTCAAGCATGCGGAGCGCATCCCGTGTGTCCTCTGCGAATGTCACAATTTTCGCGATGTCGCACCCAGCGCCCACTAAACGCTTCGCAGTGTCTATCATACTTTCGATAGATGGCGTTATGGAAAAATCGTGATATGACATTACCACCGAGACGCCGGATTTTTTAGCCTGCGACACCACCCGCTCGCGCAGGGGCTCAGAGGTCGAGAATTCGATGTCGATGCAAGAAACCCCCCTCGCGATACCTTGGAGCAGCACCTCGATGCGCTTATTTTCATTTCCCCTAAAGCCGCCTCCCTCGCGCTCCAAGCGGTTCGTCAGGATCACCGGTACTTTAACTGGCAGCAATTTATCCCAGCCAGTGGGATCATGCAATCCGTCGATACGGAGCTCAATCAAGTCCGCACCTTGATCGATTGCCCCAGCTACACTTGCGCGCATTGTTTCGATATCTTGGTCGATTACAACCCCGCAGATAGCGGGCGTTCGCACCTCATGCTCACCTAGTTTGAGCGTTCCCACAGAGTTTACGCTCCTATTAATCGGTTGACACTCCTGCCAACTACCTTTCAATTACTGTCTCATCAACCTTAACACCGAAGTGTCGTCCAGCTCGCTCAATGTGCACGAGCACCTCGTCACCTGGCTTAAGCTTAGCTACCGAGATCGGCTTTCCACCTTTGTCGACGAGATTTATTGTTTCAGCATTCTGGAGCAGCGTTTTGAATTTTTCTCCCTCGCACTCGGCCTCAACGAGCAACATCGGCCGACGCTCTATCTTTACTCGTCCGACCACACCCACCCGGGTCTCTCCCTTAGCGTTTACGAGCAGTACCTCGTCGCCCGCGCCTAGCTCCGACATGTATTTCGTCTTTCCTCCAGGCAATCGGATGTAAGCGTGCACTGCCCCCGCGTTCACCCGAAATGGGCGAGGCTCGACGAACTCACTTAGCAGCGACTCTGAATGAACCAAGAACATGCCACCTGCCTGACTCCCCACCAGCATCCCCTCGCCAACGCTCATGAGTGATGTGGTATCAACGCAGGCTCGATCGCCCATACCCACGGGACGAACTGTGGTGACCTTCGCTGGCACAAGCTCAAGTTTTTCAAGCGCGAACATTTCGAATGCCTCACACACTTTTCGGATTTCTCCAGTCCCACGCTCTCGCGAGTCAAGCAATACACCGGCAGCACCGATTTCGAGTGTCTCTATCGCGACCTTGGCTTCCTCGGCGTCTTTCACCCCAGTCAAAACTTTGACTTCAGCGCTTTGGAGTTCAGCGATTAAGTTCTCGAGTGGAATCACTTTCCAATCAGGCGTAATTGCGATTAAGAAGTCAGCTACTTTTCCAGCCTTGACGGCGGCGCGCTCAAGTTCTTTATTCGCTACCTCGACAAGTACCGCAACCTTTTTTTCTTGTTTGTGCAAAGCCTCAACTTGCTTGATTGCTTGTTTGACCTCTGCGGTGCTTCGAGCGCTCAACATCACCACGCCAACACTCGGCGCCAGCTCATTTGTCGAGATGGTGACAGTTCCGAGCTTAAGTGCTTCTTGAACCTCCTTGGGCTTAACCAGCACGACATCCGCGCCGGCCTCAATCGCTGCGTTGATGAATGGTTTCCGCTTTTCCCAAGGCTCTTCCCAGTCAGCCCTGACCCAAACAAGCTTGCGCAATTTTTTCACCGCTTGAGTTCACGCATCGCCCGCTCGACCGAGACTCCTCCGTGTACGATCTGCACCAGCGCTCGAGTCATTCCAGTAGGGTTTCGGTGCTGGAAAATGTTGCGCCCTATCGAAACCCCTAGTGCTCCAGCTTTGACTGCTTCATTCGCCATCTCAAGCACATCCCGTTCGGTCACCATCTTCGGACCACCAGCAATCACCACTGGCACAGGGCAGCCCCGGACAACCTTTCGGAAAGAGTTGATGTCTCCAGTGTAAGATGTCTTAATTATGTCAGCCCCCAGCTCCGCTCCGACCCGTGCTGCATGCGCAACTAACTCGGGATCATGCTGATTCTTTATTTTTGGGCCGCGCGGGTACATCATCGCAAACAGAGGCATGCCCCAGTTCGCGCATGTCTCAGCAACATCCCCTAACGCCAGAAGCTGTTCCGGCTCGTTCGCCGCACCCACATTGACGTGAACCGAGACGGCGTCCGCGCCCAAGCTGATTGCCTCCTCAACTGTCGCTATTGGAACCTTACTGTTAGGGTCAGGCCCCAGCGAGGTGCTCCCCGAGAGGTGGATGATAAGCCCGACATCCTTTCCGTATCCTCGGTGCCCGGCGCGAACGATACCTTTGTGTAGCACAACGGCGTTTGCCCCGCCGTCAGCTACCTTGTTTATAATTGATGCCATGTTTTCGATACCTGCAATAGGCCCCATGCTCAAGCCATGATCCATAGGTACAATCACTGTTCGCCTTGTTTTCCGGTCGATTATTCGCTCAAGCCTCACGCGTTTTCCAACTTCGGACAATCACACTACCTCCTTATGTGATATACTGCACACACATTAAAAAGTGTGCCAAAAAGCGTAAATTTGCTTGATCTAGGTATGACTGCTCTGACGATAAAGGCAATTACCGCCATCGCATCTCATCTGGTTTTCCATACCTTACACCAGATATTCCCCCCGCCTCAAATCCTTATTAAACCTTTCGGAGATTGTTTAGCGGGAACCCCATGACATTTTTGAAAGTTAAGCCCTCAAAACTGGAAGGAGAGGTTAAAGCACCTCCTTCGAAAAGTTACACTCACCGCGCTTTCATGGTTGCGTTGCTGGCGAGGGATAAAAGCAAGGTTATCAACCCACTTTTAAGTTTTGACACCGAAGCGACAATCGAAGCAGCTCAAACTCTCGGCGCGGAAATCAGCCAAGAAGGTAATGTTTGGCAGGTCTCAGGTACCGCTGGCGAACTCAAACCCCGTACTGATACCATCAATGCTCGCAACTCAGGCACAACTATTCGTTTGATGAGTGCAATCGCTGCGCTTTCACCCAATCTCGTACGTTTAACTGGCGATGAATCAGTCCGTGCTCGCCCCATTGGGCCATTAATCGAGGCGCTTACCAAGTTGGGGGCCACAGCACACTGCGAGGGGCCCCATGGCAGGCCTCCGGTAGTTGTGGGTAGAGGGTTAAATGGGGGTGAGGTGGAAATAACAGGCACGATAAGTTCACAATTCATCTCAGCACTGCTGCTAGCTTCTCCTTACGCGAAAGAGAACGTCGAGATAACAGTAACCGAAGAGCTACGATCCAAGCCCTACATCGAAATCACGCTTGAGTTGCTCGACGAGGCTGGGGCCAGAATCAAACGCGACCGTGGCCTCATGGAGTTCAAAATCCCTGGTGGGCAGGTATTAAAAGCGATAGATTTTGATGTCCCCGGCGATTTCTCTTCAGCAGCTTTCATGCTCGCAGCAGCCGCGCTCACGGGGGGGACCGTTCGGGTGAACAACCTTAATGTAAAAAGCGCCCAAGGGGACAAGCGGATTATTGAATTGCTCCGAGAATTTGGGGCAGATACGAAGGTGAAAGGCAAGACGGTAGAAGTCTCGGGCGACGGGAGGCTCTCAGGCATCGAGGCCGATTGTGGCGATAATCCGGACTTGGTGCCCGCGCTCGCTGTGCTCGGCTCAGTTGCCGAAGGTCGGACTAGGCTCCTAAATATCCCCCATCTCCGGCTCAAAGAGACTGATCGTATCCACGCGCTAGCAAGCGAACTTCGAAAGCTGGGAGCTGAAGTGGAGGAGCGGACGGACGAACTCCGCATTCGAGGAGTAAAACGGCTCAAAGGCGCAAAACTTACTTCCTACGGAGATCACCGCATGGCGATGGCTTTCACGGTAGCTAGCTTAGCCGCGTTAGGGGAAACCATTATAGACGGTGCAGAGAGCATTAGCGTGTCATACCCAAGCTTTGTCGAAGATATACGAAAGTTGGGGGGCAAAGTGGAGTTGGTTTGATGGCCGGCAATACATTCGGGAAGGTATTTAAGGTTACAACTTGGGGCGAGAGCCATGGTCTTTCCGTCGGCGCGATTGTCGATGGTGTCCCAGCTAGCTTACCGCTGAGCGAGGTGGATATACAACACGAACTCGACAGGCGGCGCCCTGGCCAGTCAATTCTTGCGACACCACGCAGAGAACGCGACCGAGTCGAAATCCTCTCCGGGGTTTTCCAATGCAAGACGCTCGGCACGCCGATATGCATGCTCGTCCGCAACATCGATGTCGATTCGAAACCATACGAAGAAATCAAAACTAAGCCTAGGCCCGGTCATGCTGACCTCGCTTACTGGCTCAAGTTCGGTCATACTGACTACCGGGGAGGGGGGCGAGCCTCGGCACGAGAAACTGTTGGACGAGTCGCAGCTGGGGCGATCGCGAAGAAGCTACTCGCAGCTCACGGAATCGAGATTCTAGGTCACACCATCGAGGCCGCGAAAATAGCGGTCGAGCGGGAAGTGAAGTCTGAGGAAATCCGCAAAAACGTAGAGCGGAATCCTATGCGGTGCGCTGACCCAAAGGTGGCTGAACGGATGAAGCAAGCAGTATTGCACGCGAGTATAGATGGTAATAGTACTGGTGGAATAGTTGAGGTTCGGGCACTCAACATCCCTTCCGGGTTGGGCGAACCCGTTTTCGACAAGCTTGATGCAGAGATAGCTCATGCTCTGATGTCGGTGGGTTCAGTCAAAGGCGTTGAAATCGGTGCTGGCTTCAAAGCATCTAGAATGCTCGGCTCTGAGATGAATGATCCCTTGACGCTTCGTGGGCGCAAGATAATGAGTGCGACGAACAACGCTGGGGGCATCCTCGGCGGCATAAGCACAGGCATGCCGATTGTCGCCCGGATAGCAGTCAAACCTACCCCCTCTATAACCCAACCGCAGCAAACTGTCGACATCGCCCGAATGAAAGAAGTTGAAATCAAGCTCAAGGGAAGATTCGACCCAAACATCTGCCCGCGCATTGTGCCCGTGGCTGAGGCGATGCTCGCACTGGTGCTCGCGGACCACATGCTGCGCGCTGGAAAAGTTAATCCTACCCGTTTAAAGTAAATTTTAGAGGTGTGGATTCTGGCTAAACGTCGAGGAACTGCTTCGGCGTGCGGCTCCGCTACCGTTGTTAACGCGATAGCTACGGGCAAAGGAGCCGCATTCGGGGTCGAGCTTCGAGTTAGAGCGAGTTGCGAGCTTACCGGCAGGCCAGGGGAGATTATCGGGCGAGTGGTTGATGACCCCACTGAAAGCCCTCGACTGATTGAGATATGTGTGCAAAAAGTTCTCAAACATTTCAAGCTTGAACGAACCTACGGCGCACGAGTGCAGACAAGGTCTAAAGTCCCGATTGCCATGGGGCTTTCGAGCAGTTCCGCTGCTGCTAACGCTGCGGTGCTCGCTACTTTCGCGGCGCTTGGCCGAAAACCAAACCCAAAACTTGTACTGGACTTGGGTATCGATGCCGCATTTGAGGCAGGTGTCACCATAACCGGAGCACTTGATGACGCAGCGGCTTCATTTTTTGGTTTCGGTGTAATAACAGACAACATCAAACGACTGGTGCTTCAACGATTCAAACTAAATCCGAAGCTCACCGTGCTAATTTATGTGCCACCGACGAAGTTCCACACTTCGCAGATAAACATGACTCGGGTAAAGTCACTTCAGAAGGGCGTCAAGGTCGCACACGATCAAACTATACTAGGAAATGTCTTCGGTGCCTTAACGCTCAACGGCTTGCTCTACTCGAGCGCGCTCGGCTACGACCCAATGATAATGCTAGATGCTTTGGCCGCGGGTGCGCTCGCAGCTGGCCTTACAGGTACTGGTCCAGCGGTAGTAGCAATAGCTAAATCGAATAACGTCGAGAGTATAAAGAAGTCTTGGCGATGGAGACCCGGGAGAATAATCACCACCAAGCCGGCCACGGAGGGCGCACGAATCGAGAGATATCTATGAGTGAGAAAAAGTTGCAGATGCTAAGGCAGGAAATAGACGATATTGATGAACGGGTCATCTTATTGCTCGCGCAGCGGTTGAAACTAGCAGACGATCTCGTGGCGCTGAAACGGAAACTCAAGATAGGAATCAGAGACATGACAAGAGAACGAGCAGTCATCAACCGTGCTAGAAAGCGGGCAAAAAGTGAGGGGCTGGAACCCGCGTTCATCGAGAGCGTGATGCGGTTGGTGATAGCGCACATGGCTGGAGTGGAGCGCGAGTTCGTAGGCGGCGCGGGGATGTGGACGAAAATTCAGGACGCCTTCGCTAATTTTCCAGCTCAGCTCAACGTTGCGCGGACACTGTTCAAATATGGGCTTCGAGTACGGGAGAATGGAGAAATTGCCTGCGGCGATATCCGGATTCCCGCTGTCCAGATAGCAGGGGAAGTAGGCGTTGACCGGCGCGTGGTCGATGCTACCGCCCAGACTATTTTGAAAAATGATGAGCTGCGTGGGATATTCGAAAACCTTGAGCCCATAGCCTACTTGAAGGGTGTGGCCCAGCAGATCGGGATGGGGGTAATCGAGATTTTGCCGAAGAACGCAACCGAGCCCGGCATAATAAGCGAGGTGGCGGGCACCATCTCACGCTTTAAGATAAGCATCCGCCAAGCAGTTGCGGAAGACCCTCACTTCGTGCCTCAACCCAAGTTGACTTTAATCACTGACGAGCCAGTGCGTGGCGACGTGATCGAAGCACTGAGAAAGTTGCCGAGCGTACAAAGCGTTGTCGTTTATTAGTGGTTTTTTATTAGGGTTGATTACATCAGCTGTTGCTCCGAGTTCAAAACCTGAAGAGCTGCGCGTGTGGGATATCTTGAATTTTGATGACATTTGCGCTTTCGATGATTCCGACTTTAACTGCGTGCCACACTATCGACCCCACGAGGTTTGCAATCGTGGCTTCGCGCAGCGCTGTGAGACACTCCTCGACGCTAGCTTCGGTTCCCCGATAAAATGATTCTTTGATTTCAAGCTTCAGTTCACCCTGCTTAAATTTCTTCCCAAGTAGCTCTGGGTCACAAACGACGACGAGTACCTCGCCCTGAGTTCGGATTACTCTGAGGGAGGGCAAGACTAAACGCTCCTCACAGACGCTCTGGCGCCGCACGCCTCGCACCGTAGAATGTAAATTCGTTCGTGCCGCTCGAGCTTAGTGTCAGGCTTTCCACACTCGCGACAGAACACGAACTCCTCGACATAACGTTGGATTCGCTCGTTCACCGCCGTATTCAAAAATTTTCCCTGAAAAACAACCTGAGTCCCCTCGATGTTGCCAGCTACCCCCAGCTCTCGGAGTAGATATTTTATGAGATGTTCAGGCTCGCGGTTGAGGGCGCTTGCGATGCTTCGAAAGTTCTGGAGGATTGTGCGGTTTCCAACAATCGCAACTTCTGCCTCGGGAATCTGGAAGCGAGAACTCTCGAACACCGCTTTAGGTACCTGCTCGAGAGCGCGGTCGAGCAGTTTTTCGTAATCTTCACTCATCCTAATCGCCTGAACCTGCCAGTACGAGGCTCGAATATTTCGCTTTCCACGAGCAGCACTCGGAGAGCATCCTCTAAATCGGCTCGGTGAATGTCAAGCTCAGCTGCTATGTCAGCGGGCGCTGCTCCTTCGCCCTTGTCGAGCTTCTCGATCGCTAGGATTACCCGCTTTTTAGTCTCGTCGGGCACCTCGGGCAACGGAGGCACTTCTGTCTCCTCTATGGTCTCAACGGTTGGCTCCACCTCTGAAGATACAGGGGATAACTCTATCTGCAGCCGCCGTGGCTCGAGCGTTGCCTCTCGCTTTGGCTGCGGTCGTACCCCCTGTGCTAAGGCTAGCCTCCGCACGCGTAGAATCTCGAGTTCTCGCACAAGTTCCCAGTTTGAGTCTTCAACACGAAAGATGAAATCGGGCACGAGGTATACTTCCCCCTCGAACTCCCGCACGCGCCCTATGATATCGATGAGATCCCCCACATTGAAGCTCGCAAGTTCTGGCACACCTTCCCGCCAAGCTCGAAGGCTTATGGTCTCGCTTCCATCATCGAGCCGAAGCGTAGCATAACCCTGGTCATCTCTCACAAATTTATCCACCACTGTACCTAACACGCGGGCGCGGGGGATGCGCTGGCCCCAAGGGGTAAGCAAGTAACTTGGCTCGGTACCCTCAGGTGAGCGGACATACTGGCCACGCACTAAGTCCTCAATCTTGAGCTTATATGCGGTTGAGAGCATTTTATCAGTGAATATTCGAGGCAAATCCTTAAAGAACCTTCTATGGTGTTGGGTATGTTTGAGCTAAGGGGTGTGTTCGGCAAGCGCGTCGTGGAGGTGGTCGGTGGACAAGCTAGAGTGGATGATGTCGACGAATTTTTGAGAAAGCTTGCCAAGATAGACAGGGAAAATCGAACTACCAACCAAGTGTTCGACGCTTCGAGCATAGCCGGCAAAGAGCACTTGGTGCACGCTACTCGCCTTGCCATCATCGCTCACGCCACAAAAAAGAACTTCGCTAGCTCGATGAATATCGAACTCGTCTGCTGGGCGGCCGCTGAGCGGCAGATCACGCGGGCATTTGAGAAGGTTGGGTTGCGCAAGAATAGCAAAGACTTAGCAATTCTAACTTTGGGGGACTCGCGTGCACGAGTAAATCAGGCATCAATCAACATCCGTCACGAATTGAGCTTAAAGCGTGCCGATGATGTACTCGATGTGACGCGAGAGAAGGTTTCAAAGCTGCTTAAGGTTTTCTCGATACAAAATGATGAACTGAAAATTGCACCAATTCAAAAACTTGTGCTCGAACGGATAGCGCTCTTAACCCTGGAAAAATAGGCTTTACTCAAGGAGCTTTTCTAATCCCTCATCTTTAAGTATGGTAGTAATTTTGGCGCACGCAGGCATGATCGGTTTTTCTGAAGTCACGAGTTTGCCTTCTTCATCGATTGACACATATTTAGCTTTCAATAGTTCTTTTATCTCGGATACAATGCACAGGAGTTCCGCCTCGGTGCCGGTATAAACGTAGTAATAATGCTTGCCCTTGAGATTGAGGTAGAACAGCCACCCTTGACTGCGCGCGATATTCACTACGTCCTCAAGGTCCTTACACCACAAGATTTTCATGTTTTAACCCCGCGGCTGCCTTCTGCACATTTTGAACACCACGCTGAGAACCTCGTATGATTAACAAATCCCCGACACGAATTCGGGTGCGCCTGCTCGGATCGAACTTATAATGTTTACCCCGCTTAATCAACAGCACGTATGCCCCCATTGTTGTCCATAGATTAAGCTCTTTTAGAGATTTCCCCACAAAATATGACCTTTCCGCAACATTGACTCTCCCTATTTGCTCATCGGCTTCAGATAGAGCTCTGGAGAACACCGGATGCAACTCGACTCCCCGGGTCACCACATCCGCAATCGAAACAGCTGCATCGGATATTTGCTCGATTGACCTGACCATCTGTAACAAGCCGTTGAGTCTTGCCACGTTTCGTTCCAACTTTGCTGCTTTAAGCGTGGCAATCCAGAGCTTATAGCTGAGCTTATCGAATTTTTCTTCTGCCTCCATTACTTCCTCGGCGATATCGCTGGAACCAAACAAAATCGATGAATACGCCATGTCAACCATTAAACTGCTTAGATCGCGCATCTCGGCTAGGGCTTTCCGGACCGACGATAATCGCCGCTTGGGAACCCGAACTTCTCTGTGCGCCCCAGCCATCTTACATAGAATTGCGATGCCGTCTGGGGGCCCCTTCACAACGAGCGCATCACCAACATGCACTTCGGTGCCCTTTTGCGGGGGAACTATCCATAATTTGCCACGTTTTATGGCGAACGTCCAAATGCCTATACTCGAAGGCAACTTCAGCTCGTAAAATTTCTTGCCGACGAGTACCGAGCCTTCACTTACGTCAATCCAAACGATCTTCTCATCAGCCGTTCGGAGGGCATCGCATGCCACGGGGTGAATTTCAATCCCCAGTCGAACCAAGTCAGCGATGTCACCAGTAGCGTTTGAGACCGCTTCCGCTGCACCTGCAACTTGAAGGATTCCAGTTATTTTTCGAGCTTCACGAACGTCCCGCGTCACGACTGCGGCAATAGTTCTGATTTGATACATGAGGCTATCCATTCGCGTTTCAAGTTCGTGAACATGATCCGCAAGCTCATCACTCCCGAAAAGCACCGCCGCGTAAGAGAGATCTATCATAAGGTCTGAAACATCTTTCATCTCGGTTAAGAGCTCTCGCACACTCTTGGGTTTAAACGATTTTGACATGCTTCTACACTCCGAATATTATTATTGCCACCAATAAACACGTTACGCCCAGCACATCTCCGACTGAGGTTATAATCGGTATTACCACATTATCTGGGTCTAATCCACCTCTAAATGAAATGAAAGCCAATATAATCGTTGCTAAAACTACGGCGACGGTTAAAGCTATGCCTGCAGTGAAGAATGCGAACGATAGGGAAAGCGAACGAACGAGTGGTATACCTGACACATACGCGATCGTGAAAAATATCACACCGATGAATGAAAATATTATGAAGCTGACCATTGCCGAAGCAACCATGTTCCTCCGTAGCACTCGCTGCCCTCTCAGTCTCGGCTCTAATGTTCCTAGGTGAAGTGCAGAACTTAGCCGGGCGCCGAGGATACTTCCTATGTTCCCTCCCAAACCGTTTATCGGTGGGATCATCATCAAAATTATTGGTAGCTCAGATATTTTTTGAATACTTGAGTTCAGCATGTAGCCCGCAACGAGTGATATAATCATAGATGCTATTAGCACCGGAAAGCTCTCAAGCACTATTCGTTTAACATGGTAAACAGCCATTTTTCACACCACCAAGAACACAGCCAAGTAAATGCAGGCGATTGTCACCAAGTCCCCAATCGTCGCCATCATCGGGCTCGTGATATTATCAGGATCCCAACCCCGCGCGTAGGATGTTACTGCCACAAAAACGGTCATTAGAGCGAGAATTAATCCAGAAAGAAATCCGGCAAAGACGGCTATCGCTGTTAATTTTATCATTAGCTCTAACAAGCCAATAGTGGGGGCGCTGGTTAACAAATTCACCCCGAAGGAAAGTAACCCGATAGTCGCAGGCGCGATAATGCTGAGGATCAAAGAAGAAATTAAATTGACCTTGATTTCGGCGGACAACTTAAGGCGAGGTTCGATCAATCCAGCATTTAGTGCTGTCCCAAGGCGAGAGGCTAGAGCACCATTGATGTTTCCCCGAAGATCGAGTAGGGGCGGAACCATCACAATGAGTCCGGGAAGTAGATTGACAAAGTACCCCCGCATCTCCTCAAACACCCCGCCAGCACTGAGTTCAATGAGGGCGCACAAGAACAAGATTGAAATTCCTTGCAACACGATGGAGCGAATGCTTAACTCTCGGGCCATCATTCTCACCGAAAGTCCTTGGCTGCTTTCCTATAAAAGGGAAAACTTATGTTTCGCTAATTAGGTTTTGTGTAGCGAAAAGAGTTTTGGCCCTAGATTGAAAAAAAGAACAAGTTATCGACATCAAAATGGTGCGCATATAACCTTACTCGGCCCGAAAATGTTTAGATTTGAATAATGCACGATACTGGCCCTGCATTTATTTATTGATGGTAAGTAACCTTCCTTAGGAGACATATGAAAGTTGTTCACATATCCGACTTGCATTGCGGAGAAAATCCATACGCCCCTCAGAAGCTTGAGATGGCTATAAGAGAGATAAACAACATGAAGCCCGATGTTGTAGTGCTTACCGGAGACCTAACTTGGAACGGACTCTTAGAGGAGTACAGCCTGGCGAAGGAGTACCTCGAAAAACTTGAATGCAAGCATCTCCTCATAGGCGGGGGAAATCACGACTATAAACTCACGGGCTTTTTGCTCCTAAACAAATTTTTCCCTAGACCTGAAGTTCTAGTGACGGAAGACGCGGTGGTCTGTTACATCTCAACCTCAAGGCCCGACAGAGATGACGGCGAGGTCGGACACCGGCAACTCCTTTGGATTCGGGAAATTATGAAGAAATACAAAAATAAGTTCAAGGTAGTCGCCATGCATCATCACTTGGTGCCTATTCCTGACACGGGGACTTCACAGAATCTAGTCTTAGATGCTGGAGACGTGCTCAAAGTATTAATTGAAAGTGGCGTGAACTTGGTTCTGTGCGGGCATAAACATAGACCGTGGAAAACGAAAATTGAAGATATGCACATACTTAACGCGGGTAGCGTTTCTTCTCGAAGATTGCGCGGATTTTTTTCCAACTCTTACAACACTATAAATATAAAAGCAAATTCCTTCCGCGCAGAGTTAAAGATTGTCGGAAAGAGGAAAATGAGTTTCGAAGAGATATTGCGAGGTTATGATGGCATTTCACCTCGGGAAATTAAACCACTCCCCACCGGCTACTCCCATCACAAAAAGAAAGAGCAAAGTTAAGGGTACCGTAATAATGCTGTGTAATACATTTGAAACCATTTGTTACCATTCTGCGGTTATAGATAATTTCAAACCCGCCTTGATTCAGATAATTAAGTTTAATTTTTAAATAGACGATTCCGAAATGGATATCTTAAGAGGTAAATAAAAATGATGGGTTTTAAAAAAGCGATAGCAATAGTCATTTTCACTACAATCGTGGCAGGTTTAGCAGAATACATCAATATACTTGCACATCCAAATCTTCAGCCATTATTGACGATATTCATAATTACTATGACAACTTTGACAAATGGATTGTCTGTGTGGTATTATTGCCATAAAAAGTCTTAACGTCGCCTCTGTGTGTTGTAGTGTAATACTTGGATGGGACTTATTCAAAAGCTGGTTTGATGTTGCAACCTGTTTTACACGCTTATTTAACAACTGGTGCGGGGGAGGGGATTCGCACCCCTGTTTACTAGTAAATTAAGATTTTAAATCAGTTTTTTTACTCTTGATGGCTCATCTCAAGCCATCTAACTCGAACACGGTGCACGTGCCAATTACTAACTAATACCTCGGGGCTAAAATTCGACCCCAAACGTCTAATACACTATGCCTCTAGAGCCTCCTTTACTTTCCTCAGCGTTAACCATCGTGCGTCAGGCTTAAATAGTAGTTCAAATAATTTTGAAATACTATGTACGACATTATCGGATCCGGCTTGAACGCCCTGATGGAGTACCTCTCGGCGCACGTGCTCACCTGCCTAGTACCGGCTTTCTTCATCTCGGGGGCGATAGCAGTTCTGGTCAGCAAGGGAACCGTCATCAAATACTTCGGGGCGGGGACCAAGAAGTGGCTGTCCTACAGCGTCGCCTCTGTATCCGGGACAATCTTGGCCGTCTGCAGCTGTACCATCCTGCCCATGTTTCAAGGCATCTACAAAAGAGGGGCCGGCATTGGGCCGGCCACCGCCTTCCTGTTTTCAGGTCCGGCAATCAACGTGCTGGCGATAGTGTTCACCGCCGGCATACTGGGCTTCGATCTGGGGATTGCCAGGGCCGTGGCCTCGATCTCCATGTCGGTGATAATCGGCTTGGTCATGGCCGCAGTTTTCGAGAGGGGCAAGAGGGCGGGGGCCGCGGCCGTTGCTCCGGCAGTCGCCCAGGTAGAGGCCACTGGGACGCGCCCCAGATATATCTCCCCAGCGTTCTTCGCCCTGCTGGTCACGATACTGCTAGTCGGCGCTTCTGGCCTGATCTCCCTAGAGTTCAGGCTGGCGGTCGTGTATTTGCTCACCATAGCGGTCGCCGTGATATTGATATTCTACTACTCTAGGGACGAGGTCAAAAGCTGGGGCCGCGAGACCTGGTGGGTGGTGAAAAGGATATTCCCGATCCTTCTGGTCGGAGTTTTTATAGTTGGGGCCATCGGGGGCGTCGCCGCTAATTTCTCGCCGTCGCACGACCCGTCGACCGCAGTGGGCGAGCTGACTAGGCCCTACCTCGGCAACAACTCACTCCTCGCCTGCCTGCTGGGGTCCGTCATCGGGGCGCTCCTCTATATGCCGACGCTGCTCGAGGTCCCGATAGTGGGGACGTTTTTCGGCTACAGCTCCAGGCTCATGGCCGCCGGGCCCGCCCTCGCCCTGCTGCTGGCCGGACCGGCCATAAGCCTGCCCAGCATGATCGTGATTGTGAGGATGATCGGGTGGAGAAAGGCCAGCGTTTACATTACGCTGGTGGTCACCGTCGCCACGGCGATGGGCATAATCTACGGTGGATTGGCATGATCGCCTCAACGTTCGAACCTCCAACATACTGAGGTCTGCCCACGAAAAAACATCCGAAGGGTCAAACATGGAACAGGGATTTGAGACGAACCTAGAAGACGGCTTGGACGCGCAGGAGGTCCAGAGGAGGCTGGCCAAGTACGGGTACAACGAGGTTCCCGAGAGGCGAGTGAGTTTTTGGGCGAGACTGGGCAAACGTTTCTGGGGCATGGTGCCGTGGATGTTAGAAGCCACCGCCATCGTCACAATAGTTCTGGGCAAGTACCCGCAGGCACTCGTTATCGTGTTCCTCCTCCTGTTCAATGCGGGAATGTCGCTGTGGCGTGAGGGTAGGGCAAAGACGGCGATGACCAAGCTGAAGCAGAGGCTGAGAATAGAAAGCCGGGTAAGAAGGGATAGAAAATGGTCCACCGTCCCGGCTAGGGAGCTGGTTCCAGGGGATGTCGTCAGGGCCAGGATCGGCGATCTCCTGCCGGCGGACGTAAAGATCGTTGACGGTTCCCTCGGCCTGGACCAATCGGTGCTCACCGGCGAATCCGGAATCGTGGACAAGCTACCCGCGGAGATAGCCTATTCGGGGTCAGCGATCAAGCGAGGCGAGGCCACAGGCGTGGTGGTTGCCACGGGAACAAAAACCTATTTTGGCAGAACCATCTCCCTGCTTGAACTGGCAAAGCCAAAGCTCCACATGGAAGAGGTCACGGTTAAAATTGCTCGCCAGCTTGCGATGCTGGTTGTAGCTTCTCTCCTTGTCGTCTTTGTCTACGCAGCGCTGACGGGTTTTGAGTTCGCCGTCCTGCTGCCCCTCGCCAGTGTGTTGCTCATAGCCGCTGTGCCAGTCGCCATGCCCACAATGTTCACCATAAACATGGCGCTCGGCTCGGCGGTACTGGCCAAGCATGGCATCCTTGTCACAAGGCTCAGCGCCTCCGAAGACGCAGCAACCATGGATGTCATATGTGTAGACAAAACGGGCACGATAACCATGAACAAGCTCTTCGTGGAGGAAGAAACACCGCTGAACGGATTCAGCGAGGGCGACGTCGTGTTGTATGGCGCACTTGCATCAAAAGAAGCCAATCAGGACCCAATCGACATGGCCTTCCTAACGGCCGCAAAACAAGCAAACCTGACCCTAGACGCTTACTCACAAGCAGATTTCGTTCCCTTCGACCCCAAAACCAGGATGACCGAAGCCACGATCAACAAAGCGAGCGAAAAATTCTTCGTGGGAAAAGGCTCGTTCGACATAATATGCGCTGCCTGCAACGTTCCCGAGGATGAAGCCAAGACAATGCTCAAGTTCGCTGAGGAGCTTTCTGCAAGGGGATTGAGGGTAATCGCCGTTGCCAAGGGCGAGGATAGAGGCAAGCTGGAGTTTGTCGGCCTCGCGGGCATTGCCGATCGGATAAAGGAGGATTCGCGCGAGATACTCGACCAGATCCGGGGATTGGGCGTAGAGGTGAAGATGCTCACGGGCGATTCGATTCCGATCGCCAAAAACATCGCACACCAAGTGGGATTGGGCAATAATATCACCACTATGTCAGAGATTCAGGAGGCTGAAACCGAAAACACGCCCGTTGACTCGGTGATTGAGGAGAGCCACGGCATCGCCCAGATTTATCCCGAGGACAAGTTCAGCATAGTTAAGGCTCTCCAGCGCATGGGACACGTGGTGGGAATGACTGGGGACGGCGTGAACGACGCCCCTGCTCTGGGGCAGGCGGAAGTCGGCATCGCGGTGAAGAACGCGACGGATATCGCCAAAGATTCTGCTAGTGCCGTGCTCACGGTTGAGGGCCTCGGCGGAATAGTGGGCATGATCAAGACGTCGAGGACGATCTACCAGAGGATCTACAGCTGGGCGCTGATGATGGTCGCCCGAAAGCTGGATATCGCCGGCTACATCGTCATCATGCTGTTTCTCACCCACTCATTTCTGCTGTCAATAACCAGTACGGTGTTGATGCTCTTCCTGGGCGACTTCGTTTCGATGGCCATATCGACAGACAATGTACGCTCCTCTCTCAAGCCTGACACCTTCGACATGCGCCGCCTGTTTGGGGTCAGCGGATTACTGGGTTTACTGATGATTATCGAGGGCGTGATCTTCACCGTGCCCGCCCTATTGTACTTTGGGTTGATCGGCAACGTGGATAAAATCTACACCTTCGGGTTTGCTTATCTCAACTTGGCGGGCATATCCACGCTCATGATAGTTCGTGAGCGGAATCACTTCTGGAAGTCAAAGCCCAGTAGGTTCTTGAGCGTCATGGTTCTGGCCGAAGTCCTGTTCGTGATTGTCGTCTCCGTCTTTGGCGTTCTAGAGCTTGCGCCGCTCGGCTTCGCGCCCGTGCTCGCGATTCTCGGCTTCGCGCTGGCAACGACGTTCGTAATCAACGATCCGATTAAGGTATACTTAATACGCAAATTCAAGACTAGCGTAACCAGTCATCCAAAAGGTTTAAATAATAATTTCAAATAAAATTGAAATGGTGTTCACTTGAAGATAAGGGTTTTCGGCACGGTACCGCCCTGCGTGAAGTGCAAGGCAGCCGAAGCGGCAGTGAAGGAAGCCGTGAAGGAGCTCGGCTACAGCGATATCGAGGTGTCCAAAGAGGACGCGCTGTCGGAGGAGGCCGGAAAACTGGGCATAATGATGACGCCGACGGTGATGATAGACAGCAAAGTTATCAAGGTCGGGGGCGTCCCATCCAAGGACGAAGTTAAGCGGGCCATAGAAGGAACCAGGAAAGGCGGTTGAATGGTAAGGCTGGAGGTCTTCACGGCCGAGCCGCCGTGTCCGGGCTGCTTGAAACTACTTGAACTTGCCGACAGGATGAAGGAAGAATACAGTGACAGGGTCGAGGTCGTGAAGCACATCGGACCCTGCGACGAGTTAGCGAAGTATGGCATAACGGTGGTTCCGGCGACGGTTATCGACGGCAGGATAAAGCTGATGGGTGTCTGCCCCAGCGAGAGAACGCTCAGGACAGCCCTGTGGGAGGCGGGAGCGTGAAGCTGCTGGTCGAAGTGTTCGTTTCCTTGCCGCCGTGCTCCGGGGGTAGGATGGTTAAGAAGATGATGGTGGAGATCGTGGAAAAGTACGGGGACCGCGTCGAGATCAAGACATACGAGGGAGCCAACGAAAAGACCAAGGAATATGGCATCGAAACGACCCCCGCGATTGTCATCGACAAGGACATCAGGATCACCGGCGTCGCTCCGAGCATGGAGACCTTGGAGAACGCCTTGAAGGAAGCCGGATTATAAGAACCTGAAGGGCTAGTAAAGCTAGTGGTAGACTTGAAAAGGAGCGCAAAGGGGACAGGGCCCGTCAGACTTCGAGACAAGATATCCGGGGCCTACGACATCTCGGAGGAATCTCTGAAACGTGCGGATAAAGAGATTCGCGCGGACACCAAGGAAGCAATAAAGTTTTTGGAAGCCTTGGACCACCCAACAAGGTTGCGCATCCTCAGGGCGCTGAGAACGGGGGAACTGTGTGTTTGCGTGTTTGTCGCGTTAATGAAGATTAAACACTCGAAGCTATCCTACCACCTAAAACTGTTGAAGAACGCGGGACTGGTTGATTCCAGGAAGGATGGATACTTCGTAGAATACAGGATCACCGATTTGGGAAGAAGAATGTTGGAGAATATCGAGGGGCATTAAAGTCTAACACTTCCCTTGACTGGGGACGCCTTCGGCTAGCTCTTTTGATTCCGCCTCTGACGTCATTAAAAAATGGTGCGGGAGAGGGGATTCGAACCCCCGAACTCCTTCGAGGCCAGATCTTGAGTTTCGCCCTTTCGCGACTGGCGCCTTTGACCTGACTTGGCTACCCCCGCAGGTGAAAATCTTGAGTTGAAGTTATTAATCGTTTGTACTCAGTTAAAGCAGGGGGAGTCAATGACCGGATTCGAATCCCGTCGCGCTTTCGAACACCTCGACAAGCTGGCCTACGAGATTGGGCCTCGGTTGGCCGGCACGCGGGGCGACGGCATGGCTGCGGATTATATCCAAACGCAGCTCGAGAGTTACGGGATCAAGACGCGGGTGCAGGAGTTCAAGTTCGTGGATCGCGCCGCTCGGGCCAAAGCCACCGCGTGCATCCTCGCCGCAGCTTTCATCACTTTTCTTTTCCTCCCACCCGAAGCTTCTTTGCTTGTCTGGATTTTGGCACTCATGGTCTGGCGCTCGCTCGATTGGCTCATGCCCAAGCGGAAGAGCCAAAACATCATCGGCACTCTCGGGGCGCGAGAGTCGAAGAAGGGGGCCGCGATAACTGCCCACTATGACTCTGCACCTTGCATGGTGAGCTACAAGCTGCACCTATCCGTTAAGTTCACCTTTGCTCTGGCTCTCGCCCTCATCACCCTCGCCCTAGCTCTCAGGACGTTCAGTTTGCTCCCGGCGTGGTCGGTCGCATGGACAGTACTCGCGATTGTTTTCATGCCCGTTTGCGTCGGCATGTTTGTTGCAGCGAGCAGCCGGCACGTATCGCCAGGTGCTGATGACAACGCTTCAGGGGTTGTGGTAATGCTAGAAGCGGCGCGCGTGGCTGCAGAGTCCCCACCTGCTGATGCTAGGTTAACTTTCATCGCACTCGGGGCAGAAGAGCAGGGACTCGTGGGTGCGCGCAGGCTCGTGGCGAGCAAGGCGCTACCCAAAGACACGATGGTGCTTAATCTTGACATGGTTGGAGCCGGCTCACACGCTTACATCATCGAAGGCAACGGTATCTTTCTGAGGAGGAGAACTTCGCCCGAGCTCAACGAAAGACTCGCCAACTGTGTCAAAAATGTCGGGCTAAACCCGAAGTTCTGGTGGGCAGCGCTCGCCGGGCACGACCACATCCCGTTTGTGCGGGCCAAGATGCAGGCGACTACTTTTTCAATCAGCACTCATGACCAAGACAAGCTCGGCAACTTCATCACGAGGATGTTCGGGTTGACCAATGCTAAGACAATCGGATATCGCTACATTCACACGCTTGAGGATACTCCCGAGCGGGTTGAGCTGGCTAACATCGAGCGAGCTGGCGCGGTGGTACTCGAGTTCGTTAAAACAATTTAACCCGCTCGATAAATAACGACTTGGGGTGATTCAGTTGAAAATTGGGTTAATGTCCGACACACACGATAATATCGACGCGGTGGAGCGGGCGATAGATTTATTCAACCGGACCGGAGTCGAGCACGTCTTGCATGCAGGCGACCTTGTCTCGCCTTTCGTGGCTCCGAAGTTCGCGAAGCTGAAGGCTAAGCTGCACTATGTTTTGGGAAACAACGAAGGTGACCGAGAGCATGTCCGCATCAAGTTCGGAGAAGTTGAGGTGAAGCCCCTCGGGAACTTCGCGGCGCTGGAACTGGATGGGCGGAAAATAGCGCTGTTGCACGGCGCCCACGAAGAAATCGTCGGGGCCCTCTTGAGGTCGGATAACTTTGATGTGGTCGTCCGAGGGCACACCCATCGTGCCGAAGTTCGTGATGGCAAAACACTTCTCGTCAACCCGGGCGAGGTTTGCGGGTATCTGAGCGGACGCCTGACGGTTGCCATGCTCGACTTGGCCGAACTACGCGCGGAAATTTTAGAGTTATAGTTCACTATTTTAGTATGCGCGATTAACTCGGCTCAGGGAGAAGATTGATTGAGCTCATCACGATAGTCGCACTGCTCGCTGGTTTTTACTTAGTGGTTTGGAACATCGGCGCGAATGGTTCCGCTAATTGCGTGGGGACAGCGGTTGGCGGGAGGATTTTGTCATATCGCCGCGCAATCGCGATCGTGATACTGTTTGTCCTCTTGGGTGTGGTCCTAGAGGGTTGGAAAAACATGAAAACCGTGGGAGATGCCATCGTGATCGGGGCGGGCGGCGTAAATCCTCTTTCCAAAATTCCCCAGGCCACAATTGCCGCATTGCTTGCAGTCGGGATATGGGTCACGATAATTACTGTAAAAGGTATACCTGTTTCCACTTCACAGGCCACAGTAGGTGCGGTTGTTGGGGCGGGTTTGCTGATATCTTACACGCAGGCAGGCATTGGTGCGAGCGTTCAATTCGATGTACTTGGCACTATTATCGTGGCTTGGGTGTTAAGTCCCTTTATTGCAGCCATTCTCGCTTTTATCTTGTTAAAAGTCTTCGGTCCTCCACTGCGGAAAATAAAGGATATCGTATTGCTCAACCAAATCCTAACCATCCTTGTCATTGCGGCTAGCGCGTTTGTCGCCTACACTCTCGGCGCCAACGATGTGGGCGCGTCCACCGGAGTGGTTTACGCGTTTTTTGGAGGGAATGGGCTAGACTTCAGGCTCATCGGGCTGTTCGGCGGGGTTGCTTTGGCGGTCGGCGTGTTGACTTACAGCCACAAGGTGATGCATACGGTGGGTACGGGGATAACCAAGCTCGACGCCTTGACCGCTTTCGCTGCTCAACTGGGGGCGGCCCTCACGGTCTGGTCGTTCGTACAATTTGGAATACCTGTGTCTACAACGCAGGCTATTGTTGGTGCTGTGATTGGGGCAGGACTCGTGAAAGGTGTAGCTGCCGTGAGCGGAAAAAAAATTGGCAATATAGGAGTGGCTTGGGCCTTGACTCCAGCTATCACATGCACGCTTTCGTTCTTACTCGGATGGTTGTTATTGATTGTGTGAAAAATGTAAAAAAATAAAAACTATGCTCTGAGCGTGTACGCGACGATTGATATTACATCGCTCGCGTCTTCAGCACGGTCGGGGATATCACCTATCCCGTGGATGATGTTATTCAACTGAAATACACTGACAGGATCCAGTAGCTTTTCGTACGTAAAAACATCTGCAAGTAGAGATTGTTCCATAATGTCGGAGGCGTGCTCTAACTTGTCGGCTTCATTAGCCCTCGCTGTTGCGGCATCGATGTTCGACTCTAAGGAATCGATTGAGGACTTTAAAGTTTCTACTGTTTGAGTGGCTAGCCCAGCTATCTTGATCAGCCCCTCCCGGATAACTTTCGCTTTTCTTTCTCTTTTTTCTGCTTTCATGAGAGTACCGAGAAGCTTCTCCCTTAGCAAAACTGTGCGCGTTACCCCCTCAGCAGCATCAGCCACATTGTCGACTTGTTCCGCTAACCTTGCTAAGTCGCCCCTGAATGCAGGCAAAAATGCCCCTTTGCTGAGATAAGAAGCGAACTTCCTCCTGCCCACATCTGCTTTCGTCTCAAGCGCGGAAACTTGCCTACCGAGGATTTGCGCTTTTTTCATATCGCGTTCGGAGAAAAGAGCGTTGATCATTTCTTCAAATTTCTTCACTGTGTCTACAACAGCCCCCGCATTTTCCCTGAGAATCTTGAGCGTTTCTTTTTCCCTTCCCCCACCAATCCGCGAAATGCCAATCATCAGAATTTCTTTCACAGCCTCCCCTACGGTATTTCGACGGGGCGTCTTAAAACTTCACCTTCTAGGCCTCCGGACCAACATAGAGCCGCATATCTCACATCGGGAAGTCGCCGGCGTATACTTGCGATTGCAGGCGGGGCAGACCATCTCCCAACGCAACACCTCCTTTATCCCAGGCATGACGATGCGGTGGTAAAGAAGACCGAACAAACTCGCCAAATTCTGAATAGCATAATCGTCGGTCACGAGTTCCGGTTCTTCGCCCGCCTGTTTGAGATCCAACGCAAGTGCGAGCAACTTGATATCCACGGTCGAAACTAAATCTCCGGTTTTGGCGACTTTTTCCCTGATTTCTTTCAAGGTCTCTCTCAAAGGGTCAACAACCTTTACCTTGCCCGCAGCTACCGCCGTCTCGAGTTCGAGTTTCGAGCACAAATCCCTGGCCTCCTCAAGCACCTCCTGCACAGTCACCTGTTCTGCCTTGGCCAACCCGGGCACAAATCCTGCTATCACGGCGGAGGTGTCCAAAACATATACCTTGCGCGGCACTTACAGCTTCTCCCTCACCTTGCAGTAGAATTCGCCCCACTCGAAGAAACGTGCTGGTTTATCCGAGCGATGGAATTTGGCTTTTCCCCCAGGCTTAAGTTTAGCCGCAATTTGGCCGTCCACGATTACGAATGCCCCGCGTTCCGGTCTGGTGGGTTCTATCTCGATACGGCTGTCTATGGGCACTACCAACGGGTTAGGGTTGAGGTAAGACGGACATATGGGCACAATCACAAAGACCTTAAGCCGTGGGTCAATTACAGGACCGCCAGCGGCTAATGCGTAGGCCGTGCTTCCGGTGGGGGTCGCCAAGATAATGCCGTCCCCTTTAACGTCCGAAGTCAATTTGCCGTCAACGGATACTCTCAACGTAAGAGTTTTCCCAACTTTGGCAGAATACACCACTACATCATTCAGTGAGTCAGGCAATTTTTTACCCGCAGCTTCTCCAACTAACTTTTCTCGCTCTACGATTGGCAGTCTGCCCGTGACCAACATTCGAAGCGCCCGTTGAGCTTCAGTTGGCTTGACATCTGCCAGAAAGCCCCTCCCCCCGAGATTTATACCAAGTATCGGGGTTTCCGGTGCTTGTCGTTGAGCGAATAAAATTGTTCCGTCGCCGCCGATTGCTACAATTGCATTTGCCTTTTGAAGTGCCCGCGCAGTCACTCCACGCTTACCAAGTTTCCTAGCGACCTTCTGCTCAAGCAGGACCTCTTCTTTACTCAAGAACCCCAGCACACTTCGCACGAGTTTCAGGGCCCCTGGGACTTCCGTACGGGCGATTATTCCTATCCGCAAGTTTTCACCAGCTCAAGTTTTTCCTCCAAGGATTTAACGTTAAAGGTTTAGGCGACATCAAATTTTTAAGTGTGAGCTTAGATAATCAAGAGGTGTTTCAGTGACGAAAGAAATGATCGAGATAGGCAAGCTTAAGGAGGGACGCTTCGTGATCGTTGACGATGAGCCCTGTCGCATCGTGGGTTTCTCCACTTCAGCTCCTGGAAAGCACGGGCACGCGAAAGCGAAGGTCGACGCGATCGGCATTTTTGACTCGCAGAAGCGAAGCATAGTTCGCCCCACTAGCGCTAAGGTGGAGGTGCCAATAATCGAGCGGGGTGGTGCCCAAGTGCTCGCAATCATAGCGAATAATGCCCAACTCATGGATTTGACGACTTATGAGACATTTGAGCTTCCTATTCCAATGACTCTCCGCGGTGAGGTTCGCGAAGGCGTTGAGGTCGAGTACATTCAGGCGTTGGGTAGAAGAAAAATTGAACGGGTAAAAGGATAACTAAAAAAATAAAAGAGGGACGATATTAAAAATAAAAATTAACGTGCTTAAACATCGACCCTTCTTAAAGTCTTTCTTCCATTTCCTTTCGCTCTTTCTACAGCTCTCTTGCACCTTCGCTTTATCAGCGCATCCAATTCATTAAAGAAATCGTCGCTTGCCCTCATGCCTTTGATCAAATCCCTAACGGCGGATTTTACGATGTAGGCCATTCATACACCTCCGATTTGTTTATTTATTTTGAATTTACAGGCTATTTAAACGTAGTTATTTGGGGTCTAATTCATCGTTTGCGCTTGAATTCGATGAATAGTTTTCGCATCTCCTCGCGCGGCATTTCATAACTGTGCTTCAATGTCGGAAATTTGCCAGTCTTGACTTCCCGTTTAAAATCCCCCAGTGCTTTCATCACCGCATCGTCGAGCTTTGTATAGCGCTTGACGAACTTCGGTACGCTAGGGCCAGTTAAGCCGAGCAAATCATGGATCACGAGCACTTGGCCGTCACAGTAGGGTCCCGCACCGATTCCTATCGTGGGAACCTCTATCTTTTCGGTGATGAGCTTCGCCAGCTGCCAGGGAATGCATTCAATCACCAAGCTGAACACCCCCGCCCGCTCCAACCTTTGCGCGTCCTTGAGAATTGCATATGCGTTGGACTTGGTTTTTCCGCGAACCTTAAAACCGCCGAACTGATGAACCCACTGGGGTGTCAGGCCGAGGTGCCCCATGACCGGGATACCTGACTGGATGATTGCTTTAACTTTTTTGACCATGCCGAGGCCGCCCTCCACCTTCACAGCTTCTGCGTGGCCCTCTTTTATGAAGCGGCCGGCGTTCCTAATTGCATCCTCCACGCTCGCTTGGTATGACATAAATGGCATATCACCGACCACTAGGGCGTGTTTCACTGCCCTCGTTACTGCTTTCGTGTGGTGGATCATCTCGTCCATGGAGACGGCAAGTGTATCTTTATAACCGAGCATGACGTTGGCTAATGAGTCCCCGACCAAGATTGCGTCTCCTCCCGCCTCGTCTACCATGCGGGCGGTTGGATAGTCATATGCCGCCAACATGACCACGCGTTCACCGCGGTCTTTCATTTCCCGAATGACGGTCGTCGTGATTTTCTCCATCTTTGATTCCTCAAATCGTTCACATGTAAGTTGGTAACATCGAATAAAAAAACTGCGGCTGGAACCCAACCACAAACATATTTTTTGCCAACAGGTGTATTTACATCCAGATTTAACTTTTTTCTTCTAAGCGATTTTCACAGGTCGCGGACGAGTTTTAGGGTATTTTTATGAACCCTCCCGTTGGAAAAGACTAAGTCAGACTTTTCAGTCTTCCATACTCGGCCCCTGAAATCGGTGACCTTGCCTCCAGCCTCTCGAACCAACAGCACACCGGCAGCGACATCCCAAGGTTCGATCTCTGTGGTGATGTAGGCGTCTCCCCTCCCGCAGGCGACCCATGCGGACTCCAAGCCAGCCGAGCCCAACTTTCGGAGATCCCTCACCTTTGGATAAATCGCGCCGTTTATCTCGCTTGTCCTAAGCCTGTTTTTTTCTCCCCCTTCACAGGAGTAGACGTAACATTTCCCCAGCTTCTCAGTGGTGGAAACCGAAATTCTCTCTCGGTTTAAGAAAGCGCCCTTATCCTTTTCCGCGATGTAGAGCTCGTTAATGGTTGGGGCATAGGTTACCCCCAAGATAGGCTCGTTTTTCCTCAAGAGTGCGAGGGTCACGCAATAGAGCGGGTTGCCGGAGGCGAAATTCACCGTTCCATCGAGCGGGTCAACTATCCACGTGTATTCGGAGTTTCTGTTGATAACCCCGCTCTCCTCGGTCCAGATATTGTAAGCCGGGTATTTTTCCGAGATGGTCTTGACAATCAATTTATCTGATTTCTTGTCGTGCTCTGTGATGATCCCCTTAACTGTTTTACGGAGGCTGAGCAGCTTCCGATCCTTCCTGAAGTAGGCGGCCAACTCTTTCCCTGCTTGCGTGGCCAGTTCGACAGCAAATTTTTGATCTGATCCCATTTTGCCATGCTCCCTGCTAGCCTAACATTTACCAAAACTAGATGATTGTACTTCCTCTAAAACTTTGCACGTTCTACTTTTGCAGTGAGGGCGAACTGCATTGGACTATCCCAATTGCAGCCCACATTTTTTAATATTCAGTATATACTTAATTTTCAGAAAAGTTTAAATACTCTGAAAATTAGTACTTGACAGGTGATACGAAATGCCCAAGAAAGGGTCTTACCACGTGCCGACGAACGAGGAAACCGGCTGCTGTAAAGCTGAGTCATTAATAACAGTAGATGGACGGGGACAGATGGTGCTTCCCAAAGAGATAAGGGACAGGGCAAAAATTCGTCCAGGTGATAAACTAGCCATTGTAAGCTTGGAAAAAGACGGGGAAATATATTACATCTATTTAATTAAAGCTGAGAAAATCGCAGAAATGTGTAAGAGTTTACTCGGCCCCGTGATGAAAGAAATAATCTCAAAATGATGATGGCAAATAACTCTGGAGATGACCAAGAATGAATAATGAAAAAATAAAGAAACCCGTAAGGGAATACTACGCTAAAGTAGCGAAACAGAGCTGCTCATGCTACATCCCTGTAAAATCGCAGTGCGGTGTGTGTGGCTCAACACAGGATATGATGGGGTACACCGATGAAGAACTTAAAGGAGTCCCTGAAGGTTCAATTTTGGAACTTGGTATTGGAAACCCTGTTGCCCCCGCGTCTTTAAGAAAAGAGGAGATAGTCCTTGACCTTGGTTCAGGCGCAGGACGTGATTGTTTTATCGCCGCCAACAAAGTTGGTAAGAGTGGAAGAGTTATCGGCGTAGATATGACACCAGAGATGATCGACAGAGCAAGAAAAAACGCGGAGAAGAGTAACTACAAAAATGTTGAGTTCAGGCTCGGAGAAATCGAAAACCTACCGGTTGCCGACAATTCCGTTGACGTAGTCATCTCAAATTGCGTTATCAACCTTGTGCCTGACAAAAGAAGGGTCTTAAGGGAGATGTTCAGAGTGATGAAGCCTGGAGGAAGGTTCGTAATCTCAGATGTAATTCTGCTGAAGGAACTTCCCGATTTCGTGAAGAACTCTGTTGAGGCATATGCTAGTTGTCTTGCGGGAGCGGTCATGAAGAACGAATTTATGGAAGCGATAAATGCAGCGGGCTTTCAGGACGTTAAAGTGATCGACGAGGTATCATCCCTTACGGAGAGTGTGCTCGACCATCCAACCGCAAAGACAATCATCACAAATTCCAAAATACCACTTAAAAAAGTAAAAGATATGGTAATCTCTGCTGGAAGAATAAGAGTTTACGGTGTTAAACCAAACGACAAAATTTAAACTAAATCTTTAACGCTTACTCAGAAACTCCTGCCCTTCGACTTCCTTGAGCTTCGCAGGCATGTATTCATTGACCACATACGCCAAGCCGTACTTCGCGAAAGCCTGCTGCTCTGCTTTTCTCCCGAGCTCGAGCATCTTCTTGATTTCGGACTGCCAGAACTCGGTGTTGTAGCGCGGGTCCTTAAGCAGCTGCTTTAGACGCGCGATATCGAGCTCGCGTAGTTTGTCGGTCGGGAGCTTGTAGTTAACGATATCGCTCGCTGTGACTCCCAAGTACTTCGCGTCTGGAACCGCCAGCTCGTGGTTGATGTAGGCAAGCTTCGCGCTGCCAGAGATAATCACCATTGCGATATGAAAGCCGAAAGGATCTCCATCACAGTTCAGGTATACCGGTAGCCCCAGCTCCTCGTTTGCCTTCTTAAGGAACCGTCTAGTCGCGCGAGCTGCCTGACCCTTGAGCCCGACTATCAGCGCGTCGAACTTCTTCCACGCTTGTTCCTGCACGAGACGGTGGTACATACCCATGGTCTCAACCGCGATCACTTGCTTCGCTTTGCACTTGATGAATTCAACATCGTCTATGGTCGGCGGGATGGTGTACCCTGCACGTCCTGCCTTGGTCGCGTCTATTACAACTCCATCTTCGTCGACCACCAGCTTACCATAGACTGCTGCTCCATCTTCTTCGGGAGTCAAGCCCAAATCTTCGCGCTTGAGACTGAAGGCCGCCTCTAAATCCTCTATGATTGCGTCAGATTCTCCTTGATCATAGAATGGACCAACCTCCCAACCCTCGGCTGTATAATACATCTCCCTGAGGGTCGCGAATTTCCCTTGTTCGATGAGTTCCTTCGCGAAGTCAGCCGTGCATAAAAGTTGAGCGAATTTCTTCACCTGTTTCATACTCCCTGCTGAGCGCACTCCCCAGCGCGGTCCGAGCACGAAGTACCGGTGGGAATTGTCATAGATGATGTTAGAGGTGCTTCGCGAGGGGATTTTTAACTTGGGAGGGTGGGCATTCGTAATATCATTCACTACATCTTGACCCATATCGGTGAGCTTTTTTGACGCCTTCTGCCTGTGCCCCTGCCCCCGCGCTGTTTTAACTTTCTTCGGCATTATCGACACCACTTACCTTTTTCAATAAAGGTTTAATATCCGGTTCCTTCACCCTTGCTAAACTCGCGGCCTTTTGAGCAATTATCGGCAAGTACCGCTCGAACACCCCCGCTCGCTCCTGTCGCTCCTTAATCTTTATCTTTCGATAGAGGAACTTTCTGAGTTCGCGCGCAACCTCCATAATCGCTGTTCTTATTTCATCCAAGACTTCCGGCTCATCGGCTATCGACTGCTTGCCCGCCGATGTGTAGGGAACGTAGGCCGAGGCGACGTTCACGAAAAGGGTTAATTGGGCCGTCGCTGGGTCGACCCCATAGCGGCGCCAATCGATGTTCCGCATAGCCGTAGTTATCGCACACCCGCCTTGATCGAAGATGAGGGGCGCGCGATTAGCAAATCGTATCAATTCCATCCCGGCTTCGCCTTCATCATTCCCTGTTGTTTTGCCAGCACTTCCACCATATGCGATACCAGCTTCGACTATGAATGGTAAACCACCGCGGTATACCTTCGGGGGACGATTGATCGCGTGGACGAACTCAGGGTTCAGAATCTGCTTCATGCCACTCTCGATGTCGGCTGCCCCTATCGGTCGTAGTCCAGATGTGGGTGGTGCATACAGCTTGACCTGTTTGAAAGCGGAAACTATGCGCTCAGCCTCTTCCCATATCAGTTCGGAAGGTTTCTTGTTAAGGGGGAGGTTAACAAGCTTGCATACCTCTTCAGCTTTTCGCTTACTCACTCGGGATAGCTCTGCCGCGAGGAAACTGACAACGTTCCGGCTTTTGGTATGTTTCGCCAGGATCAACAAATCATCAGACATTATGCCCCACGGGTGGAGCGGCATGGGTTTTGGGCGCTCAGGAACTTTTTCGGTGGCGGGTTCTAAAATGGTGAGTGTTCCATCAGGCTCAATGAAGGTTATATGGACATGGGGGTTTGCTATGGCGGTCATTCGTAAGTAGTTGTATGGGCCATAGCGAGAGCGCATGTAAGCGACATCCTTTACTTCGACTTCGACTCGCGTACCGCACCACTTCCCCTTGTGCTTCTCGACGTTCGTAGTCTTACCCTCATTCCGGTCAACATCGATCATCACATCTGCGCGGATAATTTCACCATTCCCCGTCGAGGTAATCACCGTTGATGGCTTGCCGCTTGTAATCTGACCGAACATCACGCTGCCCGAAACACCAATCCCTTGTTGTCCCCGCGACTGCATGTATCGATGCAATTTGGTCCCTGCGAGCATCTTGCCGAACACATTGGAAATGAACTCCTCGGGGATGCCGGAAGCGTTATCCTCGACTATCACTCGAAAATGTTCGGGTTCATCGTTGACACGCTTGATAATAACAACTATCTTCGGGAGCACACCGGTCTCCTCAGCCGCATCGATTGCGTTGGTGACGCCCTCGTGGATAATCGTGGTGAGGGAGCGAATCTTACCTGTATAACCCAGCATCGCAGCATTTTTTCGGAAAAACTCGCTAACACTGTGCTCCCTAAAATCTTTGAAGATTTCTTCTGCCTTATTTTTCATTTAGAACACCTTAAAACCCTTATTTTAATATCTTATAAGCTTTACTAGCTTATTTATCTTAAAAGTCCTCCTTTTATCATTATTTTACGATTTTACCTAATTTTTGTAGATTTTATCCTCCGAGGTCTAAAAGGTTTGCGTTTTAAGATATTCGCCTCTGCTCGATGAATTTTCTTTTCATTTCCCTGCGCTTTCGCTCGAGGAACCGGTAGACCGATGAATGTTTGGCTCCATCAAGCAATGTCTGGATTGCCTCTCGCGCGACGGCCAATTGCTCCGCAGTCCCGATGAGCGCGATGGTCTTGCCATAAATCGACACATGGGCACCCGTTGTCTCCTCTATAATTTGTCTTGTTTTTCCCCGCTCCCCTATGGCCCGTCCTTTGAGCCGGACGAGCGTGCGCTCCGATGATCCGGCGAAGTTTCGGATGTCAATCACTTCTAGGAGCTGGTCATCTCGAAACAATCGAAAAGCCCGCTCAGAACTAAATCCGCGAGCGATGGCCTGGATAACTTCCCTCGCTTTAAGCGCCCCGAGGGGGTCATCACCGGGTTTGATTCGCACCTCCCCAGTCTCGCTGTCAAGAGTCAGTTGCGTACCAGTACGGCGTTCAATCTCTTGCTTCACCTCGCCCTTTGGGCCTATCGCGACACCTATGCGCTCCTTCGGCAGTCGGGCGTACATCACTTGCACCTAGCACGGACTCAAATTATCTTCAACAACGATTTTAATCATTTTTGTGCACTCTCGGATTTGCCATCCGGAGAGACGCCCCCCTCAGCCCCCAAGAGCTATTTCCTCTTCTCCCCAAAAATGTTGCGGTGGGTTTTAGTCTTACTCACCCTTGATATCGGAAAATAGTTTGATCGGTTCAGGTATTTTTAAGCCAAGCTTACGGAAATAACGCACGAGTTGGCTTAGGTCGCGCATCAATAGCTCATCGCTCATCGGATTCGCAATATCCGTCGCCATGGAAAAATCAATGAGTAGAGGCTCCGGAGTTAGCATCACGTTGTACTCGCTGAAATCGGCGTGAACGAGTTCGGCCTTACGGTATAGATTCTTGATTGCCTCAAACAAACTCTCGAATACCAATTGTGGCGTCTTGGGTGGAACATCTTTCATGAGAGGGTAAGGCACCCCCGCCTCACCCACAAATTCCATCGCGAGCACATTTTTCTCGTAACCAATCGGCTTCGGTACCGCGACGCCTGCTTCGTGAGCGCGCTGCAAATTTTTGAACTCGCGCGAAACCCACGCGTAGATGATGCGCCTTCGCTCACGCTGAACGCGGCGAAATCGCGGGTCTCCGGCTATGTAGCGGTACATATTTTTGAAGTTGGAGGTAGCAATTCGATAAATTTTTGTCGCGATGTAGTTGCCCTGCTTATCGAGCGCGCAAAAAATATTTGCTTCCTTGCCAGTGGAAACAACGCCATAAAAGATGTCAAAAATTCCCTGATTTACCATGTGGTAGAGCGTCAGCAAGGTAGAACTATCGAAGACGCTCGCCATTATCTTGTACGTTTCGGAATCTTTTTCAAGGCGTTCGGGTCTGCGGCGCTCAAGCTTGCGAAGGAGAGCTTCAAAATCGGCCGGCAAAGGTGGTCCCCTATTCCCAGAAGCCCTTTTTTCTCAACCATCCGACCTGCGTTCGGGTATAGCGATAAATGACATCTCCCTTCTCCTCACTCTGCACAGACCAAGGACGGACGATCACCACATCGTTCTCACGAACCCAGAGCCGCTTGCGGATTTTACCCCGAATGCGGCAGACTCGCACATGCCCATCCTTACACCTGACGCGCAGACGGTCAAAGCCAAACATTTGTTCAACAACACCTAAAACTTCGCCCCTTGAAGGTATTCGAAGTCGCTCGATTTCCTCCCCCGATGTCAACTTCCTATGCTTTGGCATCAGGTGCCCCCGAGCTTACGATCCCAAAGCAATCGATTTACCCCGTTTAACATTGCCTGAACACTTGCCATAATGATGTCTCCGTCTGTGCCTCGGGCTGTTACTATACGCCGACCATCCGTTAGCTTGACTACGACATCTACGATTGCATCTGTCCCCCCAGAAATCGCGTCGACATGGTATTCCTGCAATCGGATGTTTGATGTGCCCTCGATGACCTTTCCAATCGCATCCATCGCGGCATCGACCGGGCCGACTCCTACTCCTGACTCGATAACTTCTTTGTCCACAAATTTTATCCGCACCGAAGCAGTCGGAGTTACCTTATTGCCGCTCACCACAGTCAATTCATCAAGCTTAACCACTTCTTCAAGCGTGCGCCTCATCACCGCGTCTACCACCACGCGCAGCTCGGTGTCTGTGACAAATTTTCCCCTGTCACCCAGTTGCTTAATTTGCTCGGAAATTTCTTGGACCTGCTTTCTTGTCGGCTTTAGACTCATTCGTTTGAGTTCGCTTTCAATCGCATGGGTGCCGACATGCTTTCCAAATACAATTTTTCGATGTTGCCCCACTACCTCAGGTGAGATAGGCTCGTAGGTTAGCGTGTAAGCGAGCACGCCGTGAGTGTGGATGCCCGCTTCGTGCGCGAAGGCGTTTTCTCCAACCACGGCTTTTGTCGGCGAAACTGGCAGTCCCGTGCAGCGTTCCGTGAGCTTAGAGATGCTGTAAAGTTTATTCAGCTTAATTCTAGTTTTGATTTCGTGGAAGTGTGCGAGTGCAAGCACAACCTCTTCAAGCGCAGCATTTCCTCCACGCTCTCCCAAGCCGTTAACCGTCACGTGAACCTCTTGGGCTCCAGCCTGAACCGCGGCAATCGTGTTCGCAGTCCCCATGCCGAAATCATCATGGCAGTGGGTAGCAACGGGCACTTTCACGATTTTTGTGAGTTTGGAGAAAAGTTCATTCGCCCTTTCAGGAGTAAGCACACCCACGGTATCACATACGCAAACCCGTTGTGCCCCCTCCTTGACTGCTGCCAACAGGAACTCTTGGAGAAAGGCCGGATCGGTACGGGTGGCGTCCTCAGCGGAGAACTCCACTACCAACCCGTGGTCGAGAGCATAACGCGCGACGTCAAGAGATGTTCGCTTTACCTCTTGCCTGCTTTTTTTCAACTTGTACTTTAGATGAATGTCGGATGTGGGAACGACGAGGTGCACGCTGTCGACATCACAGGTCAGTGCGGCATCCACATCGCTTCGAAGGCTCCGGACAAAGCTACATATCTCAGCATTCAAGCCAGCATTCGAGATGAGCTTTATCGCTTTACGTTCTCCCGCGGAGGTTATCGCCGCCCCCGCTTCTATAATGTCAACGCCAAGGTCATCGAGAGCGCAGGCTAGTTCCAGCTTCTTCTCAGGAGCCAAAGCCACGCCGGGAGTCTGCTCCCCATCGCGCAGCGTTGTATCAAGTACTTTTATCCTGCGTTTTGCCATATTCATAACCTAGTGCTATATTGGGCAATGTTATTATTTAATGCCCTATACTAGTTGTTGAGGGAACGAAAATGCCGAAAAAGGCTTTCGTAAGCGATTTCATCAAGCAAGTGGGTAAAGGAGTAAAGCTTCCAAAGTGTGTTCGGATATTTGACACCACCCTTCGAGATGGCGACCAAACCCCTGGGGTATCATTCACCATCAACCAAAAGTTGCTCGTTGCGCGGCAGCTCGACAAATTGGGGGTAGACACTATTGAAGCTGGTACACCGGTATCGTCCGACGGTGAAAGAAAGGCTGTGGCCGCGATAGCTAAGGCTGGCTTGAACGCGGAGGTCTGTGGGCTAGCAAGGCCGATTAAAGAAGATGTAGACGCAGCACTTGAGTGTGATGTAGATTGCGTTCATGTGTTCATAAGTACGTCGGACTTGCACCTTGAGCACATGCTAAAACTGACGCGTGAACAGGTGCTCCGACAAGCGGTCACGCATGTTGAGTACGCCAAGGATCATGGTGTCCTCGTCGAGTTTTCTGCCATGGATGCCACGCGGACTGATCTGGAGTATCTCAAACAAATCTATCAAGCGGTCGTAGAGGCTGGAGCGGATCGCATCAACGTTCCAGATACAGTAGGCGTGATCACCCCACGAGGCATGAATTACCTAATCAGTCAGCTGAAACCGGTCATAAAAGTGCCGATAAGCGTGCACTGTCACGATGACCTCGGTCTGGCAACGGCCAACTCGCTCGCAGCGGTTGAGGCTGGGGCCGAACAGGTTCAAGTAGCGGTCAATGGGCTAGGAGAACGTGCGGGCAATGCATCACTAGAGGAGGTCGTCATGGCTCTTCGGGCACTTTACGGTGCAAAACTGAAAATTCAAACCAAATTGCTCGCTGAGACTTCTGACTTGCTTGAACGTCTGACGGGAATATCGGTGCCACCAAACAAAGCGATTGTTGGAGATAATGCGTTTTCCCATGTTTCAGGTATCCACGCCCACGGTGTGCTTGAGTTCCCTGGTACTTATGAGCCTATTTCTCCGGAGCTAGTCGGGCATCATCGCCGTCTGACATTGGGCAAGCTTACTGGAAGGCACTCGGTTGAAAAACAGCTCATAAGCATTGGAGTGAAAGCAACCAATGTACAGTTAACGGAGATTACGAAGCGAGTCAAGGAACTCGGAGACAAAGGCAAGCGCGTGACCGACATCGATCTCCGGGCGATAGCGGAGAGTGTGCTGGGTACATTGCCTCCAGAAGAGAAGGTGGTCGAGCTAAAAGAGGTGACCGTCACCACTGGGAGTACTATAACCTCAACC
Organism: Hadarchaeota archaeon (SeqCode); assembly: GCA_964514965.1. Classification (GTDB taxonomy): domain Archaea; phylum Hadarchaeota; class Hadarchaeia; order Hadarchaeales; family Hadarchaeaceae; genus DG-33. The sequence goes on from CAZETV010000002.1 coordinate 37,265, forward strand.
GCTTCGGTACGGATGGTCGTAAGAGGTGAAGAGCGAGTGGGTTCCGCGACGGGCGTTGGTCCAGTGGACGCCGCGATTGCCGCGATTCGTAACGTCATGAAAGAAATTTCGGCACTTAAGCTGAAAGAGTACCATCTCGATGCGATTACTGGGGGAAGCGACGCGCTGGCTGAAGTCACAGTGAAGCTCGAGGATGAAAAGGCTAACCTCTACATCGCGAAGGGCGTGCGAGAGGATGTGGTCATAGCGAGTGTCGAGGCAATGATAAACGGGATAAACCGGTTTTTTGCTGGGCGGAAATAGGGAACATCATAGTATTGAAAAGAAGAGAGATAGAGGAAAAAATAAGATGCTGAACCTTCATAGGCTTGCCCTCTGGCTCCAGCGTCACCAATTTTACTCCTGCTTTCTTGTGTCACCAATCCTCAACGAGGTATAGAAACCGTGCTCCCTCGAGACGCCGAAGTTCACCCACAGGCTTCGTGTTTCGTCGATAGGCACTCGAATCGAGTCTGGGTATGGTTTGCCTTTTGGCCAGTTGATGTACCCGTTGGGGAGGACAAGCGAAACAGTGCCCCCCTTCACAGGGATGTTGGCTGTGTACGGTTCCTTGCCTTCCCGCTTCGCAACGATTCTCAAGGTCGAAATCGTTCGAGTTTCATCTCGGATTTCCTCCATCATCTTCTCACCTCCAGCTCTTGATTGGTGAGGAAACGTGCATACACCTCGTTTTTGCGTGAACCGTTTCCCGCCAAAGCTTTGGATGGGAGTTCTTTATAAATGGGAAAACATAATTTCGGGAGTAAGAAGTGTTAGATATATTTTAGAATCAATTGGCTGTTTTTCCGTGTCTACTACATGAGCCCAAATCTAAAAAACGAGCTGGGGGGTTCCTAAAGTTTTATCTTGCATCTTCCGCAAACTCTGCGGATGTCAATGTAATCTTTCCATAGGCCCTGAGTCATGGCCCCCACATAATGAGCACAAGTGATGCATATTGAGTCACCACAGAATTCGCATCTACCCCATTTTTTCCCAATATCTTCTATCAACAATTTCTTTCCACAACCAGAACAGACAAGACTCAAAACTGAATGAACATCAGAAAAGGCGATATCAGGTGCACAATTTAAGAATTCAGCCTTCATCATCCCAGGTGTAAATAGTAAAAATGTTTATAAATAATTTACATAATTTATGTAGTAATAAGAACCAAAAAATATTGTAAGTAGGGGACCATTATGGAACTAAGGAAGTTGCAACTTGTAGGCCGAGCAAGTTTTTCAGTCACATTACCTCCAAATTGGGTCAGAGAAGATAAACTAAAGCCGGGTAATCAAGTTACCCTTACTCAAGAAGATGACGGGTCATTAAGGCTCGTCCCAGGGATTGTACCTGAACGAAAAGAATTCAAGCTCACAATCGATTCCGACCATTGTGAGCAGCGTGGGTTGCTCCAAAGGCTTATCGTCGGAGGCTACATCCGGGGCTGCGATTTAATCGAGGTGATATCTAAGAGTATGATCAGACAAGATCAAAAGGCCGAGATCCAAAAAACTGTCGACGGCCTTTTAGGCTTGGGGATAATGGAAGTGACCGCAAATCAAGTTGTAATCCACTCCCTGATAGACCACTCTAAATTCCCGATTAGGCCACTTTTAAAGAGGTTGTGTGGGCTAGCTTTCTCGATGCATAAAGATGCCATGCAGGCGCTAAGGGATAAAGATCTACCCTTGGCAACAGACGTAATACATCGGGAAAATGAGGTCGACAAGATATACTGGTTAGCAATAAGACAACTTGTGGCGGCAACTTATGACAAAAGCCTCCTTCAGAAGGTCGGCTTGGAGGGGGCGCCGGACCCATTTAGTCATCAAGCTGTAGCGGTTAGATTAGAGGAAATCGCGGATTGCGCCGAAGATATAGCACAGAGTCTGCTAGCTCTTGGGAAAAAGGAGGTAAATGACGTGGAACTACAAGTTATAATCAAGCTCAGCGAACTAGCCTACAAAGCATGCCAAAACGCATGTGAGGCATTTTTCAAGGAAAAAATGGCGCTAGCCGATAGTGCGGCGAGGATTGTTGATAATTTTGAGGATAGAGTGGAGGAACTTGTCAAGGAAGTGCGCACGCGGGTTGATGATATTCATGTTGGAACTTGCCTGATGGCAATAATCAGGAACTTATGTACGATAGCCGAATGTGGAAAGAAAATTGCGGAAGTAGCAATCAACAATTTTATTACCATAAGGGATGGGCCGTCATAGACTAGCGAAAACGAGATTTAAAGAATTAATAAAATAGTACACGAAACAAAGAGGGGTGAGTTATTGGTATGGGTGTAAGCTTGAAGGTTTCTAACATCCAAGAGATTGAGAAATTTGTTAATGAGTCCGGCAGGCCCTGCTTATTTCCGATAGTTGCAACCATCAAAGGTTGCGCCAATCCCGCGAGGGCCTATTTTAACACTAGAAACAACTGCCTTTCCTACTTGCTTGAGTCAGCTGAAGGCACAGGCAAGCGGGCAAGGTACAGCTTCATTGGAACTGACCCGCTCCTTACACTGAAGGTAAAGAATAGGCAGTTGAAGCTTGCAGGAAATACGCAGCTAAAGGAGATGGCCAAGAGGAACATTAGGAAGAAAGGTCAAGACATGGACTCAATCGAAATTGTGAAAAGGGCTTTTTTGGTGGGCCAGTTATCGGTACCGATGATTAATTACCCACGATTTATCTGTGGACCTGTAGGTTACTTCGCTTACGATGCGATTAGGCGTCTCTTTGATATTGGGAAAAGGGCGAGCGATGACTCGCGACATCCCGATGCTGAGTTTATGCTCGCTAAAAATACAATCGTGTTTGACCATGTGGAGAAAAAGACGTTTGTTTGCTCCAACGCTTTAATCTCGGAAAATTCGGACCCGAAGGTGGTGTATGCAGACTCATTAAATGAGATTAAAAATAAATTGAAGCAGCTCAATGAAGCGAAACAACTTCCACGCTTGCAGACAGATGTAGATTTGAAGACGTATATGACATCAAACATGACTCGGGACGAATTCATAGCTGCCGTTAAGCAAGTCCAAGAGTATATCGATTCAAGCGATTTGTTGCAACTCGTGCTCTCAAGACGAATGGAAACTAAGTTAAAAGAGGATCCCTACTCGGTATACCTCACCCTCCAGAAGATAAATCCGTCGCCGTACATGTACTATTTAAACTTTGGACGGCGGAAGATAATCGGTTCCAGTCCCGAAACATTGGTCAAGGTCGAGAAAGGGGAGGTCATGACTAGACCAATAGGCGGGACTAGGCGTCGGGGACGAAGTTTTAAAGAGGACAGGAAAATCAGGCGAGAGTTATTAAAGGATAGAAAAGAACGCGAGGAGCACATGATGCTCGTACATCTGGGCCGTGAAGACATAAGCAAAGTCGCAAAAGTGGGTTCAGTGAAAGTCAAAAATTTAATGACAATAGATAAGTACAGTTATGTTATGCACATAGTTTCTACCGTAGTCGGAGCGCTAAGGGATGACAAAGACGAGTTTGATGCGCTAAGAGCCAATTTCCCTGCTGGCACGGTGGTTGGTGACCCGAGATTCAGAGCGATGGAGATTATTGAAAAACTCGAGCCGACGCGTAGGGGGATATACGCTGGTGGAGTTGGCTATTTTGATTACAGGCACAATATGGACTTCGCAATCGCTATCCGGACTATTGTTGTCGAGAATGGTAAAGCATATGCACAGGTTGGAGCCGGGGTCGTATCTAGATCCGTGCCCGAGTTGGAATTCTACGAGACTGAAAACAAGGGACGGGCGCTCCTCAAAGCAATAAGTATCGCGAAGGCGTAAAGTGGGCGATAAATTGGAGATCATGAAACACGCCATATCTAAAGTGGTAAGCGGAGAAGATTTGACCGAAGCTGAAGCAGAGACGACAATGAAGCGCATTATGTCAGGTGAAGCGACTCAGACACAGATAAGCTCATTTCTAACTGCGCTTCGCATGAAGAGTGAAACGATTGAGGAGATTGCAGCGTTCGCTAGGGTTATGCGTGAGTTCGCGGCTCGGATAACCCCCAAGGTGGACGACATCTTGGTCGATACCTGCGGCACTGGTGGTGATAAAGTTAAAACATTCAACATAAGCACAGCTGCGATGTTTGCCGCTGCGGGAGCAGGAATTAAAATAGCCAAGCACGGCAACCGCTCGGTGACTAGCAAGGCCGGTAGTGCCGATGTTGTTGAAGCCATGGGGATACCGATAAACCTCCTGCCAGGCGAGGTACAACGTTGCATCGAGAAGATTGGAGTAGGTTTCATGTTTGCTCCACGATTTCATAGTGCTATGAAGTACGCGATAGGTCCACGCCGGGAGATGGGCATTCGAACTATTTTTAACCTTCTTGGCCCTCTGACAAACCCTGCGAACGCCCAGGGGCAGGTTGTTGGGGTTTATGATGGGATGCTGACCGAGAAGCTCGCTCAGGTACTCGCGCGCCTAGGCTGCAAGCGAGCAATGGTTGTTTACGGCTTAGACGGGATAGACGAGATATCTACCTTAGGGGAGACAAAAATTTCGGAGCTTGAAGACAGCAAAGTGAGTACGTATACAATATCGCCCGAAGAGTTCGGCCTCGCGCGAACTCGCTCTGAAGCCATTGCAGGGAAGGACTTGGCTGAAAATGCTCGAATGTTGCTTAAGGTACTGCGTGGCGAAAAAGGACCACGGAGAGACATCGTGTTGTTGAACGCAGCAGCCGCTATCGTTGTGGGGAGTAAGGCTAAAGATTTGCAAGAAGGAATTGCTATCGCTGCAGATGCCATCGATTCCGGTAGTGCTTACGAAAAACTCGTTCAACTCATCGAAGCGACGAACGGCAACTTGGACAAATTAAAAGCGTTGGAGGCTACGATTTGAACATTTTGACGAAAATTGTAGAAGACGCTCGAGTCCGCGTCAAGAAGCAGGCAAAAGCCAAGCCAATCTCGAAAATGAAAATCGATAGGTCGCCCAAGCGGAGTCTGCGCAAGGCTATCGAAAGCGCACCTAAAGTGCCTTTGATTGGGGAGATAAAACGAGCTTCACCTTCAATGGGCGATATCAACCTTGACCTTGATGTGTTTGAAGTTTCACGCGCGATGGTTCGGGGAGGAGTCATCGCTATTTCAGTGCTGACGGAGACAAAATATTTCAAAGGCGACTTAAGCTACCTACTAAAGGTACGTAAAGCTGTCGATGTGCCGGTTCTACGGAAAGATTTCATTGTTGACGAGTACCAGCTATATCAGTCGGTTGAGCTTGGCGCGGACGCAATCTTGTTGATAGCTGGGGTATTGGGGGAGGACCTCAAACGCTTCATTGATCTAGCGCGCGAGCTTGGGATGGAAAGTTTCGTTGAGGTTGATGAGGCGGAACAGGTGAAATTTGCGTCTGCCGCTGGCGCTGAACTGATGGGGATAAACAACCGTGACTTAAAAACCATGCAAGTAGACATCACCCGCACGGCTAGACTTGCGCCTCTCGTGCCTGATAACGTGGTGCTTGTGAGCGAGAGCGGGATGCACATGCCGAACGATATTAAATTTGTGCTCGATGCTGGCGCTGATGCTGTGCTCGTGGGAACTTCTTTAATGAAGTCGGGAAATATTGAACAACAAGCGCGATTGTTCGTGAATGCGAGGTAAACTCATGGTGAAGGTCAAAATATGTGGTTTCACAAATACCGAGGACTTAAGAATTGCCTGTACGCTGGGCGTGGATATGGTCGGAACAATTGTCGAAATACCCAAATCGCCCCGAAGAGTGACGGTTGAGAAGGCAAAACAAATCTTAGCTGCAGCACCAAAGGGTGTCGATAGAGTTGCAGTGACCATGCCGAAAAATCTAGATGAATTTGAGCGAATAGCGCGGGAGTTGAAGCCTGATTACCTTCAGTTCCATTTCACTTTTCCAGCAGACGAGCTCCTCAAACTCCGAAAACGTTTTGATATAAAATTTATCTCGGTTATCGCGATATCTCAAAAAGTCGAGGGCCATCAGGAGATTATGAGTCGGGCTATTGAGGCAGCTAAGATAGCCGATTTTTTGTTACTCGATACTAAGGGGCCGAGTGGAGGCGGTACCGGGCTCACTCACGATTGGAGCTTAAGCAGCCGAATTCGTGAGGTTGTAGGTAAACCAACGTTTTTGGCAGGAGGACTTAACCCTTCCAATGTTAAAGAAGCGATTAGGTCAGTGCAGCCTTACGGAGTAGACGTTTCCACAGGAGTCGAGTCTAGTCCGGGCAAAAAAGATGCGAAACTTATGCACGAGTTTATCGTAGTTGCTAAAGAGGCATAAAATGAAGTACATAAACAAGTTTCCGGTAAAAGGAAAATTTGACGGCTTCGGCGGGCAGTTCGTACCCGAGACGTTGATGCCAGCGTTAGAAGAACTCGAAGCAGCTTACAAAAAATTGAAGGATGATTCAAAATTCAAACGCGAACTTGATTATTACTTACGAGAGTATGCGGGGCGCCCGACACCGCTATACTTCGCGAAAAATTTGTCAACTCTGGTCGGGATGAGAGTTTATCTCAAGCGTGAAGACCTTGCCATGACCGGTGCGCACAAAATCAATAACACGCTAGGTCAAGCTCTCCTCGCAAAATACATCGGCAAAACCCGCGTAATCGCAGAAACTGGGGCGGGGCAGCACGGGGTCGCTACTGCTACAGCTGCTGCGATGCTCGGGCTAAAATGTGACGTCTATATGGGCACCTTTGACATGGAGCGCCAAAAGCTCAACGTATTTCGAATGAGGTTGCTTGGGGCAAGAGTAATCCCAGTCAAGAGTGGTTCGTGCACGCTGAAGGACGCCGTAAATGAGGCCCTCCGTGATTGGACGGCCAATGTCCAAACTACCCATTACCTGTTAGGCTCGGTGGTTGGACCCCACCCGTATCCGATGATTGTGCGAGATTTCCAGCGAGTTATTGGAAAGGAGGCTAGAGAACAAATCTTGAACGTCGAAAAACGCTTGCCCGATGCTATCGTTGCATGCGTGGGCGGCGGAAGCAACGCGATCGGGATATTCTACGATTTTTTTGACGACCCAGTCGAATTTTATGGTATTGAAGCAGGAGGCAAGGGGCTTAAAACTGGCAAGCATGCAGCGTCGCTTTGTAGTGGGTCCGAAGGCATACTCCACGGATCCCATAGCTTAGTGATGCAGGATAGATTCGGGCAGATTTTACCAACTCACAGCATTTCCGCCGGGCTGGATTACCCGGGGGTTGGTCCTGAGCACGCGTTCATGAAACTTCAGGGGCGCGTCTATTACGACAGTGTTACAGACGCCGAGGCTATGGACGCGTTTAAATTGCTTTCTGAGACCGAAGGAATTCTGCCAGCACTTGAGTCGGCGCATGCAATCGCCTACTTGAAAAAGATGACTTCAAAGTTTAGGGGAAAAGTGGTTATAGTTAATTTATCGGGGCGCGGTGATAAGGATGTAGATACAGCCGCGAAAGAGATGGGGGTCAAATTTTGAGCCGAATCAGTGCGAAGTTTGAGAAACTTAAGAGCAAAAGTGAAGGCGCGCTGATCGCATTTGTGACTGCAGGATATCCTAAGCCTGAGCTGACTCCACAAATAGTTCAGACGCTTGCTAGACACGCCGATATCATTGAACTTGGGATCCCCTTTTCTGATCCAATCGCAGATGGCCCCACGATTCAAGGGGCGACCGACAGAGCATTGAAAGCTGGCACGACTCCCGAAACTGTGCGTGAGATAATCAGTCAAATTCGTCGCACGAGCGAGGTTCCGCTGGTTGTGTTGACTTATTACAACATAGTGTTCAAATGGGGCGTCGATAAGTTTGTGCGGGATTTTACAGCCGCGGGGATGGATGGGATTATAATTCCGGACTTACCTGCGGAGGAAGCGAGCGAAGTTCTGGAAGCGGCGAGAAAGTACGGAGCCGATTTGATCTTCTTGGTCACGCCCACTACAACTCCCGAGCGCCTTAAACACATTTGTGATTTATCGGATGGTTTTCTTTATGTTGTTTCTCTGCTTGGGGTGACTGGTGCCCGAGAACAACTTTCCGATTTAGTAAAACCATTGATAGCAGATGTTCGAAAAATCTCACGAGTGCCGATTGCTGTTGGATTTGGGATATCAAATCCTGAACATGTTAAAGGAGTCATAATGGCCGGGGCAGATGGAGCAATAGTCGGTAGTGCATTCATTAACCTGATCACCAAAAATCTGAAAGACCCACAAAAAATATCACTGGAACTCGACCAGTTTGGAAAAATCTTGAAAGCGGCCACACGTTTAGCTCATTGACCTTGGTGAACCCTTGTTTTAAATCTGGAGAATATTTAAATCCGAAGAGTTGCAAATAGAACCTCTTGACAGCATGAGGTACTTAAAATTGAATGCTAAGCCGCTCGACATGGAAACCGGGCGGAAAATCGTCGTGCTTCACGAACAGGATGCAGAAGAACTCGGACATCTTGCAGGCGACCGTGTGAAATTGACTAATCCAAAAGCCACATTGATCGCCATAGCCGATTCGACGAAAAGAATGGTTCAGCGGGGAGAGATTGGGACTTTCATCGAAATCACTGAGGCCCTCAATCTCAAGCCCGGAGATGTTCTCTCTGTCACGCTTGCCCCCAATCCACAATCGGTTGATTTCATTAGAAAAAAAATAGAAGGAGAGCAACTAGCAGCCGAGGAAGTCTACACAGTGGTTGATGATATAGTTGCGGGCAAGCTAAACTCGATAGAGACGGCGGCATTCGTCGTTGCAGAGCACATCCGTGGGATGACAACAAATGAAATCGTTGCATTGACGCAGCGAATGATTAGCACTGGCGATAAACTAGAACTCGACATCACTCCAGTGTTTGATGTTCACAGTATAGGGGGCGTTCCAGGCAACAAGTATGCTTTGATCACCGTCCCGATTGTGGCCGCTGCAGGCTTGACGGTGCCTAAGACAAGTAGTCGGTCGATAACCAGCGCAGCAGGAACAGCTGATGTGATGAACGTTCTCGCTAACGTGACACTCGATTTAGATGAGATAAAACGGATTATCGAACAGATCGGCGCGGTCTTGGTATGGGGCGGCGCGGTTAAGCTGGCCCCGGCAGACGATATTATAATCAATACAGAGCGGATGCTCGGGCTGGACCCCCGCTGCCAATTGCTCGCTAGCGTGATGTCAAAGAAACTGGCAGCAGGAGTCGACCACATATTAATTGACATTCCGACCGGAGCTGGCGCAAAGGTTAAAGACGTAAATCAAGCACGAAGCTTGGCACATGATTTTATTGAACTGGGGCGCCGGCTCGATGTCCAAGTTGAGGCAGCGGTAACTTATGGTGGCCAGCCCGTGGGCTACGCGGTCGGCCCCGCTCTCGAGGCTAAGGAGGCGCTTGAAACCTTACTCGGCAACGGACCAAGTAGCTTGGTAGAAAAAGCAACGAGTTTGGCAGGAATAATGCTCGAGCTCGGTAGAGCAGCTAGTCCCAGCATGGGGCAACAGATGGCGCTTGATATTTTGAAATCTGGCAAGGCGTACAAAAAGATGTGTGAGATTATCGAGGCTCAGGGGGGCAATTCAAAGGTCAAGCCAGAGGAAATTCCGATTGGAGATAAGAAGGAGGTATTGCTCGCCCCTTCTACAGGATACGTGACACAAATCGATAATAAACGAATAAATGAAGTAGCCCGCGCTGCAGGCGCTCCGCGCAACAGGGGCGCCGGCTTGAGGGTTATCCTTAAGGAAGGGCGAAGAGTCAATAAGGATGAGCCACTTCTGGAAATTTACGCGGAGCACGAAACGAAGCTTGACGAGGCTTTAGCGATTGCTAAGCGGCGACCGCCAATAAAAATAGAGGGTATGTTGTTGGAAAAAATGTCGCACCGCCCCCACATGGAATGAAATTACACTCTCAACCCGTACACGTTGTCGAAAAATATGGGGCAGCGCTTGCAGTTTCATGTGCTTATGTTACCGTTTACTCCTCGCCCATCCCCATTTCTCCAGGAGAGGGCCCTCCCGGTGACGGCATCTCTTTCTTGGATGCAGATATCACATCGTCAATCCGGAGAATCATTATCGCAGCTTCACTTGCCGATTTTATCGCTTGGGTCTTTGTGCGTAGAGGTTCGATAACCCCCAGTTTCATCATATCCGTTACTTCACCTTTGTAGACTTCAATCCCGAAGGTTTTCCCCTTAGAGCCTTCATGCTTGGCGCGTAACTCCACAAGCATATCTATGCTATCCAGTCCTGCATTCTCTGCTAAGGTTCGTGGAATTGCTTCTACGGAACTTGCAAATCCATTGACAGCAAGTGCTTCGCGTCCACCAACAGTTTCCGCGTACTCTCTTAATCGCTTGGCTAATTCAATCTCGGGCGCTCCACCGCCAGTGACACTCTTGCCATCTTCGATTGCTGAAGCGACTACGCTGATTGCATCGTGTACAGCACGCTCAATCTCGTCGACTACGTGTTCGGTGCCACCGCGCACTAACAGACTTACAGCTTTCGGGTTCTTACAGCCCTCCACGAAGGTCATCTTGTCATCACCTATCTTCCGTTCCTCGATTAACCCAGCTTTGCCGAGGTCAGTGCTGGTTAGATCCTCGATGGTTGTGACGACTTTGCCTCCCGTGGCGCGGGCTAATTTCTCCATATCCGATTTTTTGGTCCGCCGGGTTGCGTAAATACCAACCTTCGAGAGGTAGTGCTGTGCAATGTCATCAATTCCTTTCTGGCATATAACGACGTTCGCGCCACTGGCAACGATTTGATCGACCATCTTTTTAAGCATGCTCTCTTCCTCATCCAAAAACGCGCGGAGCTGGTCAGGCCTATTGACTCTGATTTCGGTATCGGTTTCGGTCTTTTTTACTTCAAGAGCACAGTCAAGCAAAGCGATATTGGCATTTTTCACCTGTTTTGGCATCCCCGGATGGACGCGCTCCTTATCAAGAATAACCCCTTGGACAAGCTGAGAATCTTCAGTGCTCTCTCCGGGCTTCTTCTCAATACCGATGTAATCTATGTCAATTTTGTACCTTCCATCCGTTTTGTCCGCTATTTGCTTCACAGCGCTTACAGCGAGGCTGGCGAGTTTCTCTTTCGCGCTCTCCGCTTTCTTCCCGGTCATTGCGGTCATCGCCATCTGCTTGAGAAGCTCTTCCTTTTCAAAAGTCACCTCATCGGCGAGTTCATTCAATATCTCTTGGGATTTATCAGCGGCCATTCTATATCCGGCGGCGATTACCGTTGGGTGGATGGCTTGGTCAAGCAAGCGCTCTGCTTCGCGCAAGAGTTCGCCAGCAATTATCACAGCGGTAGTTGTTCCATCCCCAACTTCATCGTCCTGCGTTTTCGCCACTTCGACTATCATTTTCGCTGCCGGATGTTCGACTTCCATCTCCTTAAGAATCGTAACACCGTCGTTTGTAATAACAACATCACCTAAACTATCAACTAACATTTTATCCATTCCCCGTGGGCCAAGCGTCGTGCGGACCGCTTCAGTTATCACGCGAGCCGCCATAATGTTCATGCGCTGGGCATCACGGCCAATCACCCTTCGTGCACCTTCAGGTAGCACGATGACAGGTTTACCTCCTAGTGTACTCATTCAATCACCTATTGAATCCTTGAGATTGCTTTTTACTTATAAATTTAACTCAGCTGTATCCTTATGTAACTTTGCTAGTCGGATACTTGTAATTTGAGATTTGGCACCAAGTTATTATTCACTAAACAAAAATGAGTAAGGTGATTGAGCGTCCGAACTAGAATTCATACCCGTTGTAATCGTTCTCGCAGCGGTTTGCATAGCCAACTACACGGACCTACGGAAGCGAATAATACCCAACCGGCTCACGTTTCCGCTCATAGGAATTGGCATCGTTTTTTACGTGCTACTCGGTATTTGGCGCTGGGACTTCTGGACAGCTATATCTGGGGCGCTTGGGGCCGCAATAGCATTTGTAATCGGCTACTTGATGTGGCGCATAGGTGGCTGGGCCGGGGGTGATGTAAAGCTCTACACGGCTTTAGGGGCTCTGCTGCCATTCTATCCTGCACCATATGTCGAAAACGTGCCCTACCCATTCCCCATCACGATATTGTTTAACTCGGTCATCGCCATCTTGCCGATTCTGCTCGTTTACGCTGCAATCTGTCGCATTCGCGGACGAGGCATGCTCTATGAACAAGTCAAAATCACTGAACTCAAAGAGGGCATGATTCCTGCCGAGACAATTTACGAGAAAGACGGTAAAGTCAGGCGCGGGAGCTCAAAATTTGGGCTGAAACTAAATTACGATCGCCTTTATACTAACCCTAGGCGGGCAGCTGGTCTCACGCGTTATCAAGTCGGGGCGCTTAAGCGTCTGGTTCGTGAACGAAAACTGAAGAACTATATAAAACTCAAAAAAGGTATACCATTCGCCCCCGCACTCGGATTGGGTGTGTTCATCGCTATTTTCTACGGCGATTTATACTGGGGATTGATACGCAGTCTTATTTGAAAAATCATGTTCTATTTGGGGCACAGCAAAAGATGTCTAACCTCCCCCGATGTCAGGAGAATCCGATCCGACTCGATGAACGCCAGTACCTTGCCCTTAGCCGCAAGCACGCACTCTGCCGCCGCTAGCAGTGCGGCCAAATCTTGAAATCTCCACACCGAATGCTGCACCAACTGCGCGTTACACTTCAAATAGTGATTCATCTTTCGCCTTGCGTCGCTTCGACCATCTAGGTCGTAAACAAGCAGATACGCCATGTCATCACCTGTCCTATTCAGAACGCTACGCCACGGGTTTGCCACCTTTGAGCATAACTTCCCTTCCGTCGTCGCCCTCATCGTAGAGCACCCAAGTAAGCCTAGGTGTCGCTGCAGACATGCGTCTCACCGTTAGAACAATCCGTAGTCTTTCCTCGCGGCTGCGAACTTGGGTGAATCCCCATCGAGCGTCGCGCGGCTCCATTCCTTCGAGGATATCTGATTTCCGCCACAGCTTTATGCGTTCGTTAAAACTGCGTTGCATGTTGAACTCCTCCTTAAGAGCCCGAAGCGCTTGGAGTTCACCGGGGCAAACGGCTTCGAGGGTCTGATAATGAATCAGTTCCATTTCTCCCGCCGAGGAGTTGGGTGGGGGTTGTTTATAAAGATGCAAATTTTAGCCATGTGCCTTGCCGACAATCGTTTATGGACACGTGGCTATTCTGAAGTGAACGATATGCCAGAAATTTACTATGTTTACCTTCTGATGAGCCTGAAGGACGAGAAGTTTTACACGGGGCAGACCACCAACCTCAAAAATCGTCTCGCACAGCACAATCGAGGCAGGGTGCGTTCGACCAAGGCAAGAAGACCGTTCAAACTCGTCTATTGGGAATCTCTCGAAACGCGCAGCGCCGCAATGAAACGTGAGCGCAAGTTGAAATCACTCAAACACGCTTATAAACTGAAGTTGGTCAAAGTGTTCAACGAGGTAAAATAGATCAGATATATTTTTTAAGCGTCAAAATAACCTAATCTGGGATTTAGTTGGGGGAAAGAGCTTTAGGTTGGGGTCTAAAACTGCTTGGAATAGCTCTGTTTGTGGGCCCGTTCCTCGCAGCATTTGCTATTCACAACTGGGACCTTCAAGCGACCGTGATGCCGAGTCAAGAGGAAATGAATGACTTGGAGGAAACGGTGAGTGGATTATTTGGTGGGGGGTTCTCAGAAAACACATTTACATTAGAGAATCCAACCTACAGCGGCGGGATGATTCAGATACATGTGAGATTCACATCTCCCCTCAATCTACCAATTAAGATTACAAATATCTCCATTACTGTATCAGACCAAGGTCTAGTAGTGGCTCACGTGGAGATGGAGGAGACTGAGGTAGAAATTTCCGCCAATGAACCGGTGAATTTTACACTAATCGGATCGTACACGGGAACACCTCTGGTTGATCCACAGTTCACCGACATGGACATAACACTTGAGGCTTACGGCGTAACTTTACAGTTACAAATGGTGCAGGGCGGGGGGGTCGCCTAGGATGGAAACTATCTTCCCTAAGACTACCCGCGGGCCAAAGAGGCGCTTGGGGTCTATAAACTGGTTTGGTCTGGTCGCTGGCGCGTTGATGCTGATAATACCGTTTCTGGGTCCGTGGTGGCAAGCCACGGTCGGAACCGGAGCAATGGAAGTCGCTCTCTCTCCATTCGACTACAGTATAAGTTTGTTGGGACAGCCAATCTCTTCGACATTGGTAGGATACTTCCTCTTGGCGGCTAAACTCTCGGTCATAATCGGAGGGTTGCTGATGATTGTCGGCTCCGTGGGGGCCAAGCGATGGTGGGGCCGGCGATTAGTTCGATTCGGGGCGATGAAAGTGTTTTGGATGCTTATTGGGCTCATCGTGTTGCTAGTGTTGGGTGCCTTTCTATTGAACAGCATCTTGCCCGGTATGCTTTCCGGCATGGCGGGTGGAGCCGGAGGCGTGACGATGCAAATAAATGCGCCCTATATCATCGGGAGCACAATGTCAACTGTTCAGATCGGCACCATGGCAACCATAACTGCTCCGATAACTGCCTCCCTCACTTGGGTCTTTTGGTTCGCCGTAGTTGTAGCTGCATTGGGTTTCGCGGCGCGGATATACCACCGACGGTTTACGGTGCCTAAGAAACTAATGGTAAAGTCAGCGAAAGATGAGGCAACAGAAGTGCCCCTTATATAACAAGGAATCCGAACAAACAAAAATAAAATCTTTATTTTGAGTGTTATCAGTCCCATCATTTACTCGATATGCAAAAATCTTGTTCATTTTGCATATTTTTGATGGTGCGGCCGGCGGGATTCGAACCCGCGCTACAGGCTTGGAGGGCCTGAGTCCTAGCCAGGCTGGACCACGACCGCACAAATTACACCTTCATTCCACACAAATTAAGCTTTTAAAATTTTATCGGCAATGATGTAGTGGTGCTACATAGTTATATAGCGGCAATACATATTAGATTCGATGCCCATGAAAAACAAAGATAGTGAGTGGCGAGCCAACTTACACAGAGAGATGAGGCGAGGATTTCTGAGTATGTGGATGCTTTGGACCTTGAAGAAGAAAGGAACCAGAATGTACGGTTATGAAATCATCCAAGCTCTTCGGGAGAAATGGGGAGGTAGGTGGGAGCCAAAAGCTGGGACGATATATCCTATTCTACGAAGGCTTGAAAAGAAAGGTTTTGTAAAGAGCGAGTGGACTACACCCAAGACCAAAGGATTAAGCCGTCGGTACTACAAAATTACCTTGAATGGAGTAAAGGCCGCCGAAGCGATATTTTCTGAGTGGAAAAAGATGATGGTGGGCTTCAAATAATTTCTCCATGAACTCTTCGGGGTTGATTGAAGAGGTGAGAAAATGAGTTACGCGATAGAAACATACAACTTAACACGAAAATTTAACGATATGGTGGCAGTCGACAATGTGAAGCTTCAAATAGAAAAAGGCGAGCTCTTTGGGCTCCTGGGCCCCAACGGAGCGGGCAAGACCACACTCATTCACATGCTTTGTACGATCCTGCCCCCAACTGAAGGCACTGCAAAGGTGGCAGGCTTCAATATCCGCGATAAACAAGATTCGGTTCGAAAATCAATCGGCATAACCTTTCAGGACCCCTCCCTCGATAACCGTCTCACGGGCAGGGAGAACCTCGACTTTCACGGGCGGATCTATGGGATGGACAAAACCCAGCGAGATAAGCGAATTGCCGAAGTCCTAAGACTTGTAGGATTAGAGAACCGTGCAAACGCTCTGGCGCAAACCTACTCAAGCGGGATGCGGAGGAGGCTTGAGATAGCAAGAGGACTCATGCACCGCCCGAAGATAATGTTCTTGGACGAGCCCACTCTTGGACTAGACCCCCAGACGCGCAGAACCATCTGGAACCACATCCAGATGCTCAGCAAACAGGAAAAGATCACGATTTTGTTGACGACGCACTACATGGAAGAAGCCGATTACCTCTGCAACCGAGTTGGTATCATCGATCACGGACGGATTATAGCGCTTGATAAGCCAGAGAAGCTCAAGGACCAGCTCGAAGGTGATATAGTTTCTCTAGAAGTTTCCCAGCCGAAAAAGTACGTTGAGATTTTCAAAGGTAGCAAGTACGTGAAGGAAGTAACGATAGTTGGGGACTATTTGCGCCTCACCGTCACTGGCGGCGAGAAGACAATCCCGAAGCTGATGGAGATAGTCACAAGACGTGGGGACAAGGTGCGCTCGGTGGGTTTGAGAAGCCCAACACTTGAAGACGTTTTCATCCGCTACACGGGTAGGGGAATCCGCGAGGAAGAGAGTGGAGTAAAGGAGCGAATGCGCATGCGGATGAGGAGACACATGAGGTGACCGGATGAGCGCCCAAGCGGTTTACGTGCTCTGGCTTCGCGACATGAAGTGGTTCCTGCGAGCTAGAGCTAGGATAATATCAACTTTCGTGATGCCATTCTTCTTTCTCACGATATTGGGGGTAGGCTTGGGAGGGATGATCCAGATGCCAGGGGGCGAAAGTTTCATCGATTGGCTGGCTCCGGGGATAGTTGGTATGGCAATTCTCTTCAGTGCAACGATGTCAGGCGTTTCGGTTCTGTGGGACAAGCAGTTCGGGTTCATGAAAGAAATCCTAGTCGCTCCGGTCTCGCGATTATCTATCATGCTCGGCAAGACATTCGGAGGGGCAACGACTTCAATCATTCAAGGGTTATTGCTATTTTTCATCGCCGGATTGATCGGGGTAAAGATGCCGGGTGTGGCGGGTTTCCTCCTAGCTTTCCTTTTCATGGTCATTCTAGCGCTGGGTTTTGTCAGTCTGGGGCTGGCAATCGCGTCTAGGCTAGATGACCCGGTGGCGTTCCCAATCGTGATGAACTTTCTCGTCATGCCACTCTTTTTCCTCTCGGGGGCTTTTTTCATGATTAACACCGCGCCCGGATGGTTGCAAACCTTTGCGTACTTTAACCCAGTAACCTACGGGGTAGATGGACTGCGGGGAGCTATCCTCGGGGGTTCTTACTCTCAGTTCCCGCTATGGCTGGACTTCGCTGTTTTGGCAATCTTCTCGTTGCTAATGATCTTATTGGGCGCATATCTGTTCAAAAAAACGAAAGCATAAAAATTTGAAAGCTATGATTCCCGACTAGCGCGCTGCTCGCTCTGACAGTGTTTATCCCGATTATTCTCGAATCTTCAAGGCTTCTACTTAAGCATGACAACTAAGGCCGAGGCCACTATCGAAAGAACGAAGAGAATGACGAGGATCAGCGCCAAAAGTGTTTTCGTGCTTTCTTTCATCTCAGCCACCTTAATTGTCTCACAGTATCGGACTAAATTTATACGCCATGCAGATATTAACACATTTGTAAACGTTCAAAGGGTGAGGTTGTGCCCATTGAAGGTTATGCGGAGTACAAAAGCAGGGAATTTTGCAAGGATGTGAAGTGCCCAGTCCAGCTTCTGCTTGACACCAGGGAAAAAGGGTCGGAAGAGCACGAGAGAATACGCAAGATATGCAAGGCGGGATGTTTGCACACTACCCGTGAGTTTCACTACTGGTTGATTGACAAAGGATATTTAATCGTGAAACCAGAAAAGAAAGAGGTGTGAATATGGATTGGGGAATGAAAAACAGACTTGCTCAACTGATCCAACGTGACGGCAAGGCTCTCTTCTTGCCTATAGATCACGGGTATTTTCAAGGCCCCACACGTAAATTAGAAGAACCCGGTAAAACAGTCGGGCCCCTTCTCCCTTACACGGATGCGATCATGCTCACGAGGGGAATACTGCGATCTTCAATAGACCCCAATAACACCAAACCGGTTATTCTCAGAGTCTCTGGCGGCACGAGCATGGCTAGAAAAGAGGAACTATCTCACGAGGGGATTACCACCTCTGTGAAAGAAGCTATCCGGCTCAACGCCAGCGCGGTGTCCCTATCCATCTTCGTGGGCAGCGAGCATGAGCACGAAACTCTGTTGAATTTATCGAATCTCGTCAACGAGTGCGAGGAGTACGGTATTCCAGTAATGGCAGTCACGGCTGTTGGCAAAGAGCTCGAAAAGCGTGAAGCACGATATCTCGCTTTGGCCTGCAGGATAGCCGCGGAGTTGGGCGCGCGGGTGGTTAAAACGTACTATTGTAAAGAGGGTTTTGAAAAGGTCACAAGAGGTTGCCCCGTCCCGGTGGTCATAGCGGGTGGACCAAAAGCAGAGTCCGAGCTTGAAGTATTCGAATTCATTCACGATGGGATTCAGAAGGGTTCCATAGGCGTGAATTTGGGGCGAAACGTTTGGCAGCACGATTACCCAGTGGCAATGATTCGCGCGATTCGTTCGATAATACATGAAGGCGCCACTCCGAAAGAAGCGCAGAAATTATTCGACGAAATTAAAAGCGGCAAGAAAAAGTGACGTGTGCTATAAAGTCGTAATTTTCTCTTGCAAACCTTTACACAATTTTTTTATAACATGAAGTTAAATAATGGATATCAGCAACCGAGATGGATAAATCGATAGTGAGGTGGTTTTATGAAAAAGTTGGTAAAAGTTTACTCTACATCCACATGCCCTTACTGTGCTATGGCTAAAGCATTTTTGAAGGAGAAAAATATTCCTTTTGAAGATGTAGACGTGGGAGCCAATCCTGAAGCGGCAAATGAGATGATTGAAAAATCAGGCCAGATGGGCGTGCCGGTAATTGAAATTGACGGTAAGATAATAGTTGGATTTAACAAGGAAGCAATTTCTCAGGAATTAGGAATCTAGGTGTATGATCTAATTATCATCGGAGCAGGTCCCGCGGGCATAACCGCCAGTGTTTACGCGGCAAGAAAAAGAATGAATTTTTTGGTTATTACTCGTGACATTGGAGGGCAAGCAGCGTTAAGTTACGATATAAAAAATTACGTCGGTTATCAGTTTATTACCGGGCCAGCTCTGGCGCAAAAATTTAGAGAACATCTGAAGCAATTCAATGTAGAAGCGAAAGAGGGAGAAAGTGTAACCTTAATAAATAAAGAAGGCGATATTGTAAAAGTGAAAACGGACAAAGGAGAATATACTGCGAAAACTGGGATTATATCTTCTGGAAGAGTTCCAAGAAAATTGGTCGTTGAAGGAGAAGAAGAATTTAAAAATAGGGGAGTTACATACTGTGCCACTTGTGACGGCCCTTTATTTGCAGATAAAGAGGTTGCGGTAATCGGAGGCGGAAATTCCGCTTTAGATGCGGTGCTTCAATTAATCAAAATCGCAAAAAAAATTTATCTTATTAACATCGGGGCAAAATTGCAGGCTGACCCGATAATGATTGAGAAGGCAAAAAATAGTGAAAAGGTGGCCATTTACAATAGCACGAAAGTGGAAAAGATTAACGGCGACACATTTGTTAAAGGAATCAAAATATCCAGAGAAGGAAAAGAAGAGAACTTAGCAGTGGAAGGAATATTTATCGAAATCGGCTCAACTCCTTCCTCTGATTTCATGAAGAATATAGAAAAAAATGAGATGGGGGAAATAGTAGTAAATTGTAAATGTGAAACCAGTATTCCTGGGATTTTTGCTGCCGGTGATGTGACGAATGTTTATGCCAAGCAGATAATAGTAGCATGTGGGGAAGGGGCTAAAGCTGCTCTGGCTAGTTTTGAATACATAAGTAAAAAATAAGTTTGTTCAAGAACCCACCTGAGTCGTTTTAGAAAGCATAGTAATAAAACGCGGCGAATAACTAAAAATGGAAGTTATTTTGAAAAAACACATAACTTGGAAATCGCGCACGACTTGGCTGGAGAAACTGGAGAAAAAGCAAGAGCCCAAAGTAGTAAAGGTTCCGCCAAAAATGAGAAAAAGATTTGGGTCGGGAACGATGCTTGTCGCAACGCCTCTTCTTGTCGACGCATTAATTCGGAAAGTTAAAAAAGGAAAACTTGTCACCGTGACCCAAATCATGAAACGATTGGCAAAAGATTTCCATGCTGATTCTACTTGCCCGATGACTACTGGAATTTTCATTCGAATCGCAGCCGAAGCAGCAGAAGAGAACCTCCGGAGCGGAAATAAAAAAATAACTCCCTACTGGCGGGTACTCAAGAAAGAAGGCAGATTGAACGAAAAATTCCCGGGCGGTACAAAAGCACAAGCTGCCCGCCTGAAAAAGGAGGGGCACACGATTCAACTAGGGAAAGATAAAACACCAATTAAGGTAAAAGATTTTGAAAAATCCTTACAGAAGCTCTGATTTTTGTAAATTTTCGCAGGGATTGAGTTTGACGGTTGCACATTTCAGCTCGGGATACGCACAGACCTTGAACTCAAACCGATTCCATATTTGATATTTTCCATTTGTCCCCAACTTTGGTGAGGTATACGTTTCCGACGTATTCTGCGGTGTTGTTGTAAGCCTCAGCATTGCTAATGGTATCTTTCTCCCTGCAGTAGAGAGTAGCTTCTGTGTCAGTCTTAGATGTTGTTCTTAGCTCGAGTATTTCGATTTGATAAGTAAAGTTGGAGTACTCAGATTTTATCTGGTTGTAGCTGGCTTCTTGGATGCTGTTATAATAATCCATAATCTCTCCCGTGCACAATTCCCTCGCATTAGCGAAGTCACCTTTCTCTATCGCGGCTGCGTAACTTCGCACAACATCTTCTGGGCCTGATTCGCCGAAGCGAAGGCCCCCCGTCAACGCAAGAACCGCTATCGCTAAGACGACACCGACGATTGCCACTACCACAACCACTGGCATCGTTCGTGACTTCCCAGTCTGAAGTTTAACTGGGGCTTTAGGCGCCTCAGCGGGTTTTCTCGCTGGCGCACGAGCCACTTTTGGCAAGGGGGCACCGCAGCTCTCGCAAAATTGAGCGTCATCACTATTTTTTGCCTCGCATTTTTCGCAATACTTTGCCATTTCTTCACTTCATTTTTTTTCCGCAGCTGGAACAAAATACCGCGCCGAGCGATACACGTGCGCCACAGTATGGGCAAAATCTCGCTCCTGCTGGTGCTGAAGCAGCGCCAGTTTTTTTAACCAGCGTGCGCCCAAAGAACGCTTCGCTAACCACATTTCCTTTGATCATGCTCGGGTCTTCCGGGAGTACTTTATTGAGCCAGTACAGACAGGATATTGCTATCAAGTCTATCAAAATCATTACCACTGTTCCTGCGTCGCCATTTATGAAAGCGAGAGCAGCGTTAGAAAGTCCATGAAGAACCATTGCTAGGACTAGGAAGGATAAGAACTCTATCTTCAATGCGTTTGAAAGGAACCCTCCAGCCGCCGTTCTAAGTGAGCTACGGTCAAAGCTCCGAACTGCGATAACAGCTATTCCTATCCCGACTATTCCAGATAGAACCATGTGCCCAAAAATCGTCCACACTCTCATGAAAACGTTGGCGCCTTGTATGACGTAGATAACACTTTCCAGAAATCCAAATCCAAGACCGCCCATCGCTCCGAGAATTATCCCTCTACTTTTTCTCTTCAGGACAATTGGGAACATCATGGCTAAGTAAATCACTCCGAGCACCTTAGTCGGTTCCTCAACTATCGGTGCAATTATTGTCGAGACTACCCCGGGAGCCGCCCCCGTACCTTTTGCGAGAAGTGTGTTTAATGGCAGCGCAATGATGAAGGCCATTATTATGCCGCCGAAGATAGCAAAAAGTTCTGGCACCAATGGGCCGAGTTCTCGACCTTTAGGCATTTTTCACCTCTGGCTATAGTACTTTTTTCGGATTTTTAACTCTTTGGTTGGAGGGTAAAGAACTAAAAATAACAACATTTTTTTCATGATTTAGTTCAAGTTGAAACTTCAAAAAATCCTTAAGTCAGAAACCCGTTAAAATCGTTCATGCGCGTTGCGATGTACTACGGCAACAAGAATGTGCGTTTAGAAGAGCTACCAAAACCAAAGATAGCCCCTGGAGAATTGTTATTAAAAGTAATGGCAAGCGGCATCTGTGGCAGCGATGTGCTGGAATGGTATCGCATCAAAAAAGCTCCCCTGGTGCTGGGTCACGAAGCCACTGGTGAGATAGTTGAAGTCGGGGATGGAGTAAAACGTTACAAAATAGGCGATCGAGTCTTTGTTTCTCATCACGTTCCATGCGGCACATGTCGTTACTGCTTGGGTGGCCACCACACCGCCTGTGAAACCTTACACAAAACGAATTATGACCCGGGTGGGTTTGCCGAGTACATACGTGTGCCAAGCATAAACGTAGAACGCGGTATTTACCTCTTGCCCGAGAATTTATCGTTCGAAGACGGGACTTTTATCGAGCCGTTAGGATGTGTTGTGCGCGGGCAAAGGTTAGCGCGCATTCAAAAGGGCAATACAGTACTCATCCTTGGAAGTGGTATTTCTGGACTACTCCATCTGCAACTTGCCGGCGCGCGTGGAGCAGAGCGGATAATTGCGACAGACATAAATGAATATCGTTTGAATGCCGCAAAAAAATTTGGAGCAGATGCTGTGATAAACGCCAAAGACGATGTACCCGCAAGGCTGCGCCAACTTAACGAAGGTAGGCTTGCAGATCGAGTGATAGTTTGCGCGGGAGCCAAATCAGCGAGTAAACAAGCATTAGAATGTGTGAATCGTGGAGGCACTGTTCTATTCTTTGCGGTGCCGGAGCCGGGTGTTGACATTTCTGTTCCGATTACCGACTTCTGGCGTGACGAGGTAACACTAATGACTTCATACGGCGCGGGGCCCGGGGATATCAAAGACGCACTGAAACTGATTAGCGAGCATAAGGCGAATATTCACGAGATGATCACCCACCGGTTAAGTTTGGGTGAAGCGGGTCTGGGCTTCAAGCTTGTCGCCGACGCGGGAGAATCTCTGAAAGTGATCATCGAGCCGCAGAGATGATATCGCCCAAGGACTTGCAAACATAGCTGAAATCTGCGCTGGGGTCAAGACCGGGCTTGTATTCTAGGCACGTTAGCCCTTTGAATTTCTCCCGAATAATTTTCAGAACTGGGGCAAAGTTTATGGACCCCTGTCCTAGAGGTCTCGAGTTGGTATCACGTAGCTGAAGTTCTGATATTTTCACGAGGTATTCATTTACAACTCCTACGACATCTTCCCCATTGCTGTGAATGTGCATGGTATCTGCCATCAGTCGTACGTGCTCCGAACCCACATCTTGAACTAGCCGATAGATTTCAGACACGCTTGGGAGAAAAGTGGTCCTCTCCCTGCCTAATGGTTCGATGGAGGTCAGGATGTTAAATTCCTCGCTGAGCTTGCCAAAATGTTTGAATAGTTCAACGCATCTTTCCCTCGGATTTTCGATTCTCGGTTCTTCGTAGGTGATGGTGGTCACAACATTCTGTGCCCCAACTTTAGAGGCTATTTTTATTGTTTCTTCCACATGGCGTATAGCGAGTTTCTGATCCTTTTCTTTCGCACTTAGCATTCGTAGGTCATGTAGCAGAAATGCTTGGACAGACATGATGGGAGTTTTAAAATTCGGCAATATTTCTAAAACACTCTTTAATCGCTTTTCATCAAAACCGTCGTTGACCAATTCCAACCACATTTTACGCGATTCTAATATTCTCAATTTATCTTCTAATGTGTCTCCAGGAACCACGAATTCAACACATCCCCAAGTCACACGTCTCACCATTACGAATAGTGTGCCTAAGTTATAATTTGGTTAAAATTTATAAGTAGATTGATAATTTTCAGGGGGGTAAGTCAAGATGGTTCTTAAAATAAGCAAGGGTCTGGTGGAGCGCTTCCCCGGGCTGCAAGTTTTGGTTGTGCATGTTAACGGGGCAAGGGTTGAAAAAGAAAAAGTCGAGTTGCAGCAGTTCAAAGAAGAGGTAGTTGAAGAGATGAAGCAGACATACGACCTTGCAACGGTAAAAGATGTTCCAATTTTCAGGGCGTACAGGGACTTCTTTTGGCGCATCGGCATCGACCCAACGAAAAACAGACCCGCAGCTGAGGCGCTCATCCGAAGAGTTCTGGCCGGAAAGCCGTTACCCAACATAAACACGCTCGTTGATGCGTATAATTTAGCCTCGATCAAAACATGCATCGCGATAGGCGCATTTGACGCGAGCCGCATCCGTGGGAACCTTGCGCTACGGCTGGCGCGCAAGGGTGAGGAATTTACAGGTATAGGTATGGAAAAACCAATGGTGCTTGATGGCAAAGAAGCGGTAGTGTCAGATTCAGAGAAGTTAATCGCGGTCTACCCATATCGAGATGCCGATGATACAAAGGTGACCTTATTGACGAGAGACGTTCTTCTGCTCATCTGTGGGGCTCCGAGGATATATGAAGAGGTACTGAAAAACGCTGGGCGAACCACAGTCGGCTATATAACAAGATTTTGTGGTGGTGAAGGGGGAACTGAAACTTGAAGCGAGATTTCAAGGCGGTGCTATTCGATTTAGATGAAACTCTCACAGATTCGTCCACTGGCTTGGACGCAACACATCGCGCGGTGGCGAAGAGTTTGCACAATTACCTCCGTCAACACGGGATCGAGGTGAACGAAACCACCCTGCGTTCGAAGCTCAACATATTCGACGACAAAATGAATATCGAAACGAAATACGACAGGGACGAGTGGTGGCCAGAGCTACTCGCCGAACTCGGGTTGAAGCAAGAGGTGCCCCGCCAGATAGCAGAGGAGATGACGCGACTTTACTGGACCACATATTCCAACGCGGATACTCCTTACGCAGATGCGGAACCGACTTTGAGTTATCTAAAGCAAAAAGGTTACAAACTGGGCCTCATCACGGACACGGATGGAAAGCCGGGGATTAAGAGTGAACGAATAAAACATTTCAGTTTCATCGGGCTTTTCGATGTGGTGGTCATTAGTGGTGAAGACACCTCTGAAACGAAGACTAGCCCGGAGCCATTTTTATTTGCCGCGTCAAAGCTGGGTTTGCCCGCGAGCAAATGCGTTTTTGTCGGAGATAAGCCTTTCACCGACATCAAAGGCGCAAAAGCTGCTGGCATGTGGACTATTTTAGTGAATCGAAGGGATTGGGGCATAGGCGAGCGAGCAGATTTCATCGTCAATTCTTTGGCTGAAATTCCCCGTATACTAGATGCAAATAGAAAATTTTATAACAAAAACATGCCACCTTGAATCATGCACAAAAAAATTTTGAGATATCCGACCGAGCCTCTTGAGGTCTGGCCGGAACGAAAAGTCAGCGAACTAACAAAAGGGATGTTGGAAACAGGATTTCAGGGAAAAAAGTTGGCCGAGACGGTTGAAGTCTGGGCTGGAATGCTTCGGAAGAAAAATGTTGTGATCTGGCTCGGTTTGTCGGGAGCTATGGTTCCCGCAGGAATGAGACGGCTTGTATCTTACTTAATCAAGCGGCGCATGGTCGATGCCGTGGTCAGCACCGGAGCAAATCTCTATCACGATGCCTACGAAGCCAAGGGAAAGAAACACTATGTCGGTACCCACCTGATTGACGATGTGAAGTTAAGGAGATACAAAGTGGATAGAATTTACGACATCTTCGCGGACGAAGATGGATTTTACAAGTTCGATAATTGGGTAGAGAAGAGTTTTGCATATGGCTTGAAAGATAACTACCCTTACTCCTCCCGTGAACTCATGTTTCTTCTCGGAAAAACCTTGAGTAAAGTTGGTAGAGAAAAGGACTCAATTTTGGTGAGTGCGTATCGTAAGGGGGTCCCAATATTTTCCCCGGCCCTGAACGATAGCGCCCTCGGTTTTTCGATAATGTTCGCCAATCGAAGAGGCCGTAGGGTGAAGACGGGGAAGACTGCCCGCTACCTCCGCAAAAAAATATTGATTGACGCGCTCAAAGATGTAGAGGAGAGCTCCCGCATCACTGAAAAAGCAAAACTAACTGGCGTGGTCTATCTTGGGGGCGGAACACCCAAGAATTTCATCCAGCAGACGGCGGTCATAGCCAGCTATCAGACCCGTCATGACCGTAGCCACAACTACGCAATCCAGATAACGACGGACTCTCCACATTGGGGCGGACTATCGGGTTGCACTTTCGAAGAAGCGCAATCTTGGGGGAAGGTAAATCAGCATGCGGGAAAGGTAATGTGTTTTTCGGACGTGACGATCGCCTTGCCGATCATCGTACATGCGCTCAGCGAGAAGTTCAAGCGGTTGACGAGGGAAGTGCCGGTTTTCAATTGGAACAAAGATGGCGTGGACATAACTTACGAGAAAATGAGGCTGTAACATAAACTGAAAACCATAAGTATTTCTATTTTTACTTATGCT
Source organism: Hadarchaeota archaeon (SeqCode) (assembly GCA_964514965.1). GTDB lineage: Archaea > Hadarchaeota > Hadarchaeia > Hadarchaeales > Hadarchaeaceae > DG-33. Next base: position 63,613 of record CAZETV010000002.1, read on the forward strand.
GGATGTCTAAAAGGAATTAGGCTATATTTATGTAAAAGCCAAAGTAGACCAGAATCTTTAAGAACTACATGGAAACTATTTTTAAATGAAAGTTTTATGGCTAAGAAAAAGAAAGGCGTTGCCGAAAAAAGCGGCGAAGTTGCAGGCAAGGGTATGCAAAAAGGCTGGAGCATTGCTAAAGGTTTTGGGAAAGGGTTAAAGAAAGGCTTAAAGAAAAAGAAAAAATAAAAACCGCTCGGCAAGTCAAATAAGCGTCGGGAAGCATTCGCAAATTAGACCTTTTGCCATCAATGGAGCCCATATCCTCCGGTTATCGGGTCCTGAAAAATCGGCAAGTGAAGCGGATAAAAAGTGAAAATTACGAATAACACGGCTAAAAGAATTAAAGCGACCAGGAAAATTTTACCCCACGTTTTAGGAAATTTTTTTGAAATCAACAACTTATAACTCACAAATTGGCCTATTACGACGGCGATGACGAAAGTAAGAATATCAATTGCAAACACACTTTCCCCGAGAATGGCCGTGTAAGAATAGAAGAGAACTGCTATGATTGTCGGCATTAAATAGATGCCAACCCCTTTCGCAAATAAAAAGTTCTGATTTGCTTTCAAGGGTCTGTATTCTATAATGGCGAAAAACAATGCCGGCCAAAAAGCCAGTTTCAGATGCTCCCACACGCTTTCGTTTACAGACGAAAATATCCCGACAACTGCCTGATGGTCTGACAACTCGAAAGTGAAATGTAGCAAACTCCCTAAGATTATTATAAAAACTATTCCCGCCAACTCATAGACTAAAACAATCCTTTTCATGATTAAACTCTCGAAATATGCTCCAGATTATTATATGCTTTCCAAGTAATTTAAATTTTGCAATAGAAGCACCGGAGAAAGTTCCCAACAAACAGCTCTTTGGCCGCACCAATTTGGGCCACGGCTTTACCGTCTTCGAAAAGCTGAGAGTATCCAAAAGAACAGTAAAATAGTGAAGAAAGACGACCCCCCGAAAAACACTCCGCCTCCATCGCTCGGAGCCGACGCCTTGGACTCACCCGCTGCGTGGACGTTTTCATAGTCAATCTCGTACACGGCGAGGTCGGAACGCATCAACTTGGAAGGAGTCCACCCGAGCGGGTTCGTCCGCCCCGTGGCCTCGGCCCATATCCAGCCGCTCTTGCCATCAAGGCTCCAGTAGGCGTTCGCGCCTGGGTAGTCAGGCAGGTAAACGAGCGCTGCGGCGTGTTCTGGGGCAAGCACCACGGCCGATTGGAGACCAGCTGCTTTGAACATCACCGCAAGTAGGACAGCATAGTCCTCGCAATCGCCGCGGGAAGAGCCAGCTGATTCGATGTCCTTGGCCATCTCGTCGGCGTTAATTGCAAAATCATCGTAGCCGAACTGAACCGCGTCAGAGGTGTAGGTCACATTGTCTCGAGCATAGGTGAAGATTCGCTCTGCAAGCTCGTTTTTATCCGAGTACTCATTTTTAAACCTCTCGCCGACCGCCCATGCAATGTCTGTAAGCTGGAGGTTCTCTCCTATGCTCTCGAACGCGATTGCCGGACGGAAAGTCGAATCGGTGACTTGAAAGAACCCATTATCCCCCCAGCTCCTGGTCCGGCAGATGTTCCAGTTGTCATACACCTCCCCGTTTCTCTCGGAGTAGCTCGACGGATTTGCGAAGCAAGAACCTGCTGAGGCAAGCAATGTTAGCATCAGGAGCCCGACCAATGCGAGCTTTTTCATTAGAACACCTAGATGGCGGCTGCGAAAGCGGCGTGGGTGATGAGCCCTAGGAAGACGAAGTAGCCGAGGACGTAGAGCCCGGTCCCCAAGGAGCTTTCGCGAAGGCGGCTGAAGGGTATCTTGGGAGTCAGCCGGTCGAGAAGGTTGAACATCCCGACGGCGAGGAGCAGGCTAATGGCGAAGGCGACGATAATCAACCCGAGCCTCCGCATGATCAAGTCCAAGTCAAACGACCCTCCGGGAAGTGTGGTCACGGCGCCGTGAATCACCAGCCCGATGTAGACGAGGAAGCCCGAGATGAACATGCCCACCGAGCGCGGGTCCTTCCCCATCAACTCCCGCTCGTGGATTCGCGGGGTCAGGGCATCGAGCACCCGCAGGCCCAGCCACCCCAGGAAAAAGCATATCAGCGTGAAGAAGACTACCTTGACGACCCAATACGCCACGAGTTCCCAGAATTCCACTCCAACACCAACCTTCATTACGTGGGAAGCAATAAAAGTGTGCTAGCTGCTCGGGCAACTTTAACCGTCAAGACCTACTCGATAAGTTTTACGCTCTTGAGCTTTGAAACCACTTCGGAGACCAAGGGTTTGACGCGCTCTTTCTCGGTCTTGGCCTTTGAGGCAATTTCATCTATGACTTCTTCCTCGCTTTTACCATCACAGAGTTGCCATACGGCAGCGGCAATCTCGTCGACGCGAAATCCCTGATTTTTCTCATTGACGAGCGCTATTTCACCCTTCTCGGTCCGAACAGCGTTGCCCTTGCGCTTCAACTTTTCTTTTTCCATTTTTACCCAACCGTGTGGGAGAAACGTCTAAGCGAACGCTTAAAAACGTTTGGGGTGCTCCGCAACGGCTTTTATCCCCGCTTCTAAAGTCCCTCGCGATGGTCTAAGAATTCAGGTGCCAACATGATTGTCCTGTTCTGCGGCCCTCCTGCGTCCGGCAAATCGGCGATAGCTAAGAGGCTCGTGAAGGAGCTGGAGGACTGGAAGCTTATCGTTTCTGACGAGTTCAAGAGAAAAACCTACAAGCACATGTTTGTTGAAACTGAAAGGTGGACGGGCAGGGTCAGATATCTAATCTTGGACGGAACTTTCTACATGAAAGAGTGGAGAGACAGAATCAGAGAGATTGCTCAGAAGAGGGAGGAGGAAATTTTCACAGTTTATGTTACCTGTTCTTTAGAGACTTGCTTGGAAAGAAACAGACTGAGAAAAGAGCAAATAGAGGAAAAGGCCGTCAACATTATTTACAACCAGATCGAGAAACCCGAAAAATCAGGTTTATCCCTCGACACGGACGTTTTGAGTGTCGATGAAGCCGTAAGAATGTTGATGATTGCACTATCCCCCTGCCGTGTTTCTTAACTTGCGCAACGGGTTCTCCCCATCTGAATTAGGCAAGAATCGGAGTGTAGATAATGGAGTAACTCAAGCAGGTTTTCCTTTTAGATGATTAACGCCGAAAAAGCTTCAGCTCCCCCACGGAGGTTTCGAAAGTCCCGCATTTCTGGCATTGCAGCTCAGCCCGTCCCCCCTCTATTCCTACGGTATGCGCAGGCTTACCACAGTAGGGGCAACGCACGGGCCCGTGAAGCAGTTTTGAAATTCTCATTGCAACCCGGACAGACTTAGAACTCATACTCTACACCTTGAACCAAAAAACACACTGTTGTTACAACTTTATAAATGACACGTTTAACACGTTTTTCTTAAAACCTTAATTTCGTCACACTATCAATGCTGGCTATCGTGAAAACCAAAATTAATAAATGTTGCTCATGGACTTACCGAACAATGGGAAAGCCGAAGATTTTCTTAAGGATAGCCGAACTTTACTTCTCCGCCTCTTCCTCAAGCGCCCCCGTATGGAGTGTTTCCCATTCTACTTTTCCTTGTTCGACCACGCGCTTGAGCTTTCGTTCGACCGGGCTCAGAGCTGCAGTTTTACCGGTCTTGACATCGAGAAATATGATTCTTCTTGGCTCCCCCTCCTTGTAGCCATCGAACACCAAATAGTCCACAGGCGAACCTATGAACCGCGCATCAGCCGGCTCGTGTTTGAACATCGGCAGCAAGGGAGCAAGTTGTTCACCAATCCTGCCTTTAAGCACCGCCCGGCTTCGCTCGAGCACCTCTCGCCTGATCCTTTCTTCGAACTCGGCTTTCCATCGTTCGAACTGCACAGCCAGCCGCCCTCGGAGATATGTGTAGGCTAAAAAGATGCCGATCAAAAGTCCGATGACGAAAACGACTATCTCGATCATTTGCTCAACCCTTCCCCGCTATTGATTCACGCGGAAGTTAATAGAACCTAATGTTTAGAACTAAGACCACATGAATTATTTTACCTAACTCGGCGGCAAGCAAAACAAGTAGCAAATAAATTGATCCCACCTGCATCTTTTTCTCGCTTATAAACAACTCCCACGCAAAGCTTCGGCGGGATGAATGGGGCGAACGCTTTTCCATCGGACGAAAGAGGCGGTAAAAGCTGAGCTCACACGCTCAACACTTGCGCAGAGAGGAGACCAAAACACTTTTAATTGGTGTAAACAAAAATGTTTACGTGAAAAAATGCCCCAAGTCCAGCTGAGGGTACCTGAGGGAACGCTTGAAGAACTCGATAAATGGGTAAAAGAAGGTAGATTCAAAAGCCGCAGCGGCGCGATCAAAACCATCATTGCTTTTTACCAAGAGCGGGAACGAGCGCGCAGCTTCTACAAGATGCTAGTAGAGCGGAGCCGAGAGGCCAAGAAAAAACCAGAACTCCTCATTCCACTAGGGGAATTAGAGTGAGTTTTCAGGTCTTCCTGCATCCCAAGGCGGTGAACTCTCTACAAAAGTTAGACAAGCTAATCAGGGGCGAAATAAAAAAGAAGTTGAAGGAGCTGGAAAAGCAGCCCAATTCAGGCAAACGGTTGCGATATTCTAATTTTTGGGGTTTAAGGGTGGGAGACTTTAGGGTTATCTACGAAATCGATCGTGCCGAAAAAAGAGTGATTGTATTATTCATCGGACACAGGAAAAAAGTTTACGACGATTTTTCAAGGATATTCTGATTGAGCTGCTGCTAGCACCATAATCTCCGAAGGATCGCCCCCAACCAATTTCCCCCATATAAATAACCCCCACCCAAAGCCTCAGCGGGATGAATGGGGCGGACGCTTCATTATCGAACGAAGGAGGCCGTAACAGTCGAGGAGTTCAAACAGATACGAGAGATCGCGAACAGGTACAACGCGGGGCACAAATGGGCATACGAAAACATCAAACTCTGGAGGGAAACGAGCGGCACGCTCTGGGGATTCACAAAAGTCAACGACAGCGCCCGGGATAGAAAATTGGTAATTCAAGCGATAAAGGAGATTTCCAAAACGACGCCACGGCTGACCTGGCTGTTCTTCGATGAGGGCTGGCTGGGAAAAGGCGAGTGGGCAAGATTCAAAGGTGGAAAGCAGGTTTAGTCCACTCAATATCTCAATCGCTTTCCATTTGATTTATTTCTCCGCGTGCCAAAAATGAAATGCCCGTGAGTGGCGTGAGGCTTGGAATTGACGGTGTTGATTGGCCCCAGCTTGGAGGACGCGAAGGAACTCCTGGCAGCTGCGATAAGGGACAAGCGGCTCGCCCTGCTCGTCGGCTCCTGCGTGGTCAACTACATCGGGCGGGCCGGCTCGGTGCTCCCCGAAGGCGAGCGCGTGGTGATGCTCAAGCCGGATGGGGCCCTGCTCGTCCACCAGAAGAAGAAGCGGGAGCCCGTGAACTGGAACCCGCCCGGCTGCGAGGCGAGCGTGCGTCTAGGCGGGAAGGGCCTGCAACTCATCTCCAAGCGGAAGCGGCCAAAAGAGCAGCTGCTGGTCATCTTCAAGAGCCTAGAGCTGGCCGCGTCCTTCGAACTCGTCGATCAAGAGGAGCTTTACCTCGTGGGGTCGGAGCGGGACCTAATCACCCTTGTGTTCAACGAGCCGAGCCTGATCGAGCCGGGCTTCAAGCCACTTGAGCGGGAGAAGCTCACGAAATACGGCATGGTTGACCTTTACGGCGTCGACCGGGATGGAAATGGTGTGGCGATAGAATTCAAGCGTCGGCGGGCCGAACTCGCCAGCGCAAGCCAGCTCAAGCGCTACGTGGATGAGCTGAGCAAAAAACTCGGAAAGCGCGTCCGAGGCATCCTAGTGGCCCCCTCGATAACCTCGAGCGCCCTGAAGCTACTCAATGAAAATCAGCTGGAATACGTACGAATCAGGAAGCCACCCACCTACACCTTTGAACGGGTTGTGACCCGGGAGCGGGGGCAGAAGGGAATAAGTGAGTTTTGAGCTTAATGGGCTAAAGTCCGTGATTCAATCCAAGATTGGGCGGCATGTAATTTACAAATGTCAATAAGCTAATTAACAAAAAAATGTCAGATTATTCATTGTAGTCAATATGAAAAGATCATCAAAAAAAGGTCTTCCGCCAGGATCTCTCGTTCATGTAGGGGAGAAAAAGGAAGAAAAAGTAAGAATTACAATCATCGACTATGACAAAGCGCAATTTCAAGAGAAGGAAGCAGAAACTGTCGAGGAATGTTTTCCCTTTAAAGATAAACCGACCGTGACATGGATAAACGTAGATGGCATTCATGAGCCGGAGATTGTGAAAAAGCTCGGTGATTGTTTTGGAATGCATCCTCTCGTGCTCGAAGACATCCTAAACACCGATCAACGTCCAAAAATGGAGGATTATGGTAACTACATTTACATCGTTTTGAAAATGCTTTATTACGATGAGAAAAGCAACGAGATGATTACAGAGCAGGTAAGTTTAGTTCTCGGTTCGAATTTTGTCATCTCTTTCCAAGAAAAAAGAGGGGATGTCTTTAACCCGATTAGAGAGCGAATCAAGAGCGATAAGGGCCGCGTAAGAAAAATGGGGGCCGATTACCTTGCTTATGCTTTGACGGATGCAATTGTTGATAACTATTTTACAATCTTGGAAAAAATTGGAGAAAAGGTAGAGTCCCTAGAAGAAGAGTTGGTGGCCAAACCAACACCAGAAATACTACAGGCAATCCACAATCTGAAAAGAGATCTGATATTCTTACGAAAATCGGTCTGGCCTTTGAGGGAGGTGATTAGCGGCTTGGAAAGAGGAGAATCATCGCTGATTGATGCGTCCACCAAGCTCTACCTCAGGGATGTTTACGACCACACAATTCAGGTAATTGATACGGTGGAGACTTTGCGAGATATGGTTTCCGGGATGCTTGATATTTACCTCTCGAGCATCAGCAATAAAATGAACGAAGTCATGAAAGTACTGACGATTATTGCCACGATATTTATTCCTTTGACTTTCATCGCGGGCATTTATGGAATGAATTTTGCCTTCATGCCGGAACTTGGGTTACCTTGGGCTTATCCTCTAATTTTGCTCGTGATGGTTGGTGTAGGTATATTAATGTTGATTTATTTTAGGAGAAAAAGGTGGATATGATGGTCGATCAAAGGCTCGTGTACACGCTCGTGGTGATAGTGGTCGTGGTTGCCTTTAGGTTAGCGTTGGGCGGGGTATTCAAGCGGAAGCTCCGTGAACTCGCGGGGCACGTTTTGTTGGCAAACACTCTTACGGGAATCCTCATAATTGGCTTAGCATTTTACCTCCTCTACTTGTGGGGGGTAATCCAAGCTCTGGTCGAGATAACTCTCACACTCGGGGTAATCACCGCGGTCCTCCTGTTCACCATAAAGGATATCTGGGTATCCAATCTCTTCGCAGGCATTTCACTAATAGGCGACAAACTGATCAACATCGGCAGTGAGGTAGAGGTTGGAGGTAAAAAAGGGAAAATAGTGGAGATGACCCTCACGATGACAAAGGTCCGAACCTCCGATAACCGTCTCATGATCGTGCCGAACAAGAAGTTTCGCGAGGAAATTGTCTTAATCACCAAACGTCGCTAACGGTAATCCAAAGTCAATTCTTGCCTTTTCCTAAGTCGCTACTTCGAGAAGAGAGGTTCGAGCAGGCCCCTGAGAAATATCTCCACCGCCGCGTTCACATTTTGGAAAGTATCGCCAACCATTCGGCGCTGAAATTCCTTCACGACCGTCAAAAAATCTTCAACCATCTGGCCCGGCAGATACGAGAGCTCGTCCTTTATCCACTCAGTTATCGAAGGTTCCTCCAAGCGCAGGCCGATGACACACGCGGCATCCTTGAGCCTTCCCGCCAAACACAGCGCCATGTCAGCGGGTTTGCCTACCGCGATCTGCCACGCGGCCAGATCTTCCTCCGAGGTGGAGAGCATGTGCTTCGAGTAGGCAACTTGATCCTCAACATACCCTTTACCCGACAGCAGCCTCGTGACCTCGAAGTCCTTCACGGCGATGGATATGAGGTACAGGAGGTTGAACGAAAATTTTTCCGAGAGCCCGAATCTCTCCGAGGCTTCCGTGAGGGGCTGGGGAATCGAAAATATGTAGTATTCCATCGAGCCGTGCAGGACCGAATGCCCGACCTCGTGCCTGAGGGTCCCGACCTGAACCAGCCTCGGGAGCTCCCCTATTCTCTCGAGGCACACGGATATCCTGGATGTCCCCCTCCATGCATCGTGGCTGGCAAAAAATTTTTCACCGAAATCTTCAGAAACGACCCCCACGGCTGCGCGTTCTCGCGAGTAAAAGCTCTTCATGGCGGATGAACTCTCGAACAACAGAAGGTCCAGGATCTCCACTTCATGCGGCATCAACCTCTCATAGCATTCCTCGATCGTGGTTGTGATTTCTGTCGCTTGCTTCTCGGGAATTTTGCCGAATTTCTGCACAACGAGTTTTACCATGACGACCGATAAGCTCATCGTCGGGAGAAAATAAAAATTCAGGTCAAAACACACCGAATCCCCACCTCCTTTTTGCCCGATTATAAAGAACCTCCGCGCAACGGCTTGACGGGAAAGATGGAGAAGAGACCGATACAGACAAATTTAGACGATTTTTCTGAAGTTTATAAAGTTTATAAATTACTTTCACCGACTTCTCCCTCCCCTAAAATCGCATTTATTAATGATCGTAGAGAATGCAAAATGGGGGTGACAGTGCAGCAGGGCATACTGTTAGTGCAACCAGAGTTCCCGATCGCTGGTAAGAGCAGGTGGCATAAATCTTTCCTGCCAATCGGGCTCCTAAAGCTCGCTTCATACTACCGGAAAAAAGGGCACAATGTGAAGTTGGTCTGTGGTAAAAAGAACCTAAAATTTCGACCTGATAAAGTCATGATAAGCTCGCTATTCACGTATTGGTCCAAATACGTCTGGGATTGCGTTAAACACTACAAACAGCTCTACCCAAATGCCAAGGTTGTGGTCGGTGGGATTTACGCCTCTCTAATGCCAGAACACTGCAAAAAGTCAGGGTGCGATGAAGTATTCGTTGGGGTGCACAAAAAAGCAGAGAAATGTGAACCTGCATACGATCTTCTTAAAAATAACTCTCACCCCATAGACTATCAAATAATTCACACTTCTCGAGGCTGCGTCAGAAAGTGCAAGTTCTGTGGCGTATGGAAGATTGAGCCCGATTTTGAATACAAAAAAAGCATAAAAGATGAAATTCGAAGCAACCAACTGGTATTTTACGATAACAACCTTTTGGCAAACCCTTACATCGAGAACATTTTGGAGGAGATAGCACATACCAAAGTTAACGGCAGGGTCGTGATCTGCGAGAGCCAATGTGGTTTCGATGGACGAATGCTAACCCCTAAGCTCGCAAGGCTAATCAAGGGGGCACATTTTCAATATCCCAAAATTGCGTGGGACGGGTCTTATTCAGAGCACAAAAACATCAAAAAACAGCTAGACATGCTTATAGATGCTGGCTATAGCCACAAAGACGTTTTCGTGTTCATGATATACAACTGGGACCACGATTTCCGCGAGATGCAGAAAAAAAGATTGAAATGCTGGGGGTGGAAGGTGCAGATTTCTGATTGTCGATACAGACCATTGGAACAGACTTATGATAATTATGATCCGAGGAGAGTACAGACGAACGATGATTATTTTATACATCCAAAATGGACTGATTCTGAGGTTAAACAGTTTAGAAAAAACGTGCGTAGGCAAAATATTTGTGTTAGGCTGGGATTTTCATTTCATAGCAAAATCTTAGAGCAGAAAAAGCTCGGCAAAAACACGATAAAAAAATTACGAGACATGACACCAACTAAAGCTAAAAAAATGTTGCCAGATGTTTGGAACCCTGGTGAGATTACATTCCCTAAAATGGACTTATGTACGTAGATCATTTTTTCTTTACTTTCTTTGCTATCCCAATTAATTCCGTCTCTAATCTTTTACTAAAGCTACCTTTCCCACTAAAAACCTGATCTTTTAGAATTTTTATTCCGCCTGCAGCATATTCCTCGACTATTGAATACACTCTTTTTTTATCCAATAGCACTTCTAAATTACCTGCATCTTTTACAGCTACAGCGTTAATCAAAGCTTTTTCTGTATCGCTAAGGTATTCTGTCCTGATATATCCCGAGGGGTCCTTGTCTGTTATTTTGTGCTTTATTCCATTTTTGAATCCAACTACCATCGCTGCCAAAAATAAATGTTTTTTATTCTTGTTTCCAAATGGGCTATCTTTTTCTTCCAGCCTTGAAAAATGTTCTTTATCACTTTTTCTAATGTAAATTATTGCTGGATCTTTACTTACCATATTTTCCCACCTGCGCTTTTGAGCCTGTTTTAAGTTCTTCAAATATTATTTTGTATTCTCCAATCAAATTATCTGATAACTTTTTTCTGACGAATGGTGTATACTCGGTATCAGTCATTAACAGAATAACTTGCTTGTTTTTTAGATATTTGGGTAAATTTTTGCAAATGTTTTCCCTTATTTCTCCAGAGATTCTACCCAGCGGGGTATCCATAACTATTGGGAAATCGAAACCAGAATATGCGCTCAAAGCATTTATGAATGATAATGCCAACGCTTCCATTTCACCTCTGCTTAAGCTTCCTAATCCTTCGTGGTCTGATCTATGCGTGACGGAAATTTCATAATCATCGTTTATTTTTACATTTTTCCATTCATCTTTCTTCCAAATTAAATTGAAAAACGATTCTTTTGTGATTTGGTTAATTTTTTCTCTAGTGTCTTTCATAATGTTTTTTTTCACCTTAGTAGCCAATTCAACGGCTTCATCACAAAATGACACCACTTTGTTTAGCTCATCAAATTCTTTAGATCTTTCTAGTTCTTTATCCCGTTCTCTTCTGTAGGTCTCGAACTGACTTTCGGCCATTTTAACTCGTGCCTCACGTTCACCGATATCTTCACTTAATTTCGTGATTTCTGTATCAAGGTTTCCGTATCGTTTCTCCAGTATTTTAAATTTTTCTTCAATTTTTGAATCGACTTGTTCTTTAATTTTTTGCTTTTATTTTCATAGCCAGTTTCTAGTTTTTTGATTTCTCTTTCAAGTTTGATCATGCTTGTGTCAAAATTTTTAAGGTTATCGATGGATCGGGCTAAATCGGTTTTTAATTTAATCAAATCCGAACTAATGGCGGATATATCGCTTATTTTTTTAAGAAGACTCTCAACTTTTTTTCTACAACTGATATTCTTTTTAGTTATGTCCGTCCCACAGATACAATTACCATCTTTAAGTAATTTTTCTAAATATTTTGGGTCTATATTTGGCGGTACATTTTCTTGGTCTTGTTCTCGAGTAATCTCTTTAATTGTGGATTCTATAGCAGGATAAGTTAGTAAATGCAGGGAAGAATCTACAAGAAAATCCGTCAATTCATCTCTCTTATCTTTTATTGTTTTTTCAAGATCTTTCAAATCACGTTCAAGTTCTTCCCTGGTTTCCTGTAAGTTCCTTATATTTGGCATTGACTTTAATTCTTCGGCTATTTCGTTTTTATCCTTAACTTTCCCATCTTTTATTTTACGGAATTTTTCCAAGTCGGCTTTATAGTTGTTTAAGGATTTCTCCCAAGTATCAATTTTCTCTTGAGCATCTGCAAGAGCGGGAGTTAACTTTTTTGATTTTCTTACAAATTCGTTTTGTATTGCTCCCAAGTGCGATATCGCTTTTTCCAACACTTCCAATTGAGAAAGTTTAAAAATCTCCTTTTTTATCTCCTCACCAGATTTTTCTCTAAAATAACTTTCTAGCTTTTCACCATCAAAAAGAAAATAGTCTACAATACTCCCTGGTATCAACTGATTAGCAACATAAGTCGGATCAGAAACAAATTTCATGTCGTCTCCGATTTCTCGTAAAAGTTCAAATTTTTGTTTGTTGGGAATTTCTTTTACTTCGCCATTTTCTTCACAATATTTTGTGCTTCTCACAAAAATCGCTTTATTTCCTTCATTGTCTGTCATTACAATTTCCACTTTTACTTCACATGCTGATGGACTCTCCTTTAAAGAAATAGTATTGACCGTGGGCAAAGCTAAACTTTTTTTATTTAGGTGTAACTCCCTGCCATATAAGCACCAAGTAATAGCGTTCATTATGTTTGTTTTCCCTGCCCCGTTTCTACCTTCTAAGACGACTATGTTTTTTTTGCCGAATGGTGCAGGGAACTCTATTATTTCATTTGCATATTGCCTATAATTAATTAATTTAATTTTTTTAATTAACATGAATTATTTCACCGCCTTTTTTACAAGATTTTCGTACGTTTCACTATACCACCAACGATCTTCCTCGGAGTGGTCTGTTTCTAACATCAATATTTCTTTCAGAAATTTTTTGGTTTTTTCACTATAATTGCTTTTTTCAATTTCTTTGATGATTCTTTCGTTTAATATAGCCATGTGAACCACTATAGGTTAAATTCTTTCCTTATTTTTTTAACTTTTTCAAGACACTTCGGGGTGTTGTTAGCATCATATGCGAACTCTTCGTATCTCTTTAGCTCTTTTATCAGTATCTTCCTTTCCAATTCAAAAAAATCTGGTTCGAAAGAACGTTGCGAAGAGGGCAAAACAATAATGTCGTAGAGTGTGGCCTTGTCCTTTCCCGGAAAACGTCTTAAAAGCCTCCCTCTTCTTTGAATGAATTCTCTGGGATTACCCGAGCTCGAGAGCAATATGCCTGTTCTGGCGGGTGGAACATCCACTCCTTCGTCTAAACATTTCATTGCAACTAAAATCTGATAATCGCCATCGGCAAATTTTCGGAGCAAAATTTCTCGTTGGGCAACGTTTTCGACCGCTGTAAACTTGTGTTGTAAAATATCTCTGTCGTTTAAAATTCTTTGAACTCTCTTTATCTGTTTTGGCGAACAATAAACAAAGCAATGTCTGGCACCGCCACCGATCTTGTCTAATATTTTTTCAAAAACAACGTATTTGTTTTGAGCGTTTTTTACGGTCTCTTGACGTTTTATACATAACAAATTAAAAAGTTCCTTTCTCTCCTGGTTAGACTTGCATGCGTAATATTGTCGAGCAATTTTCTTAGTTTCAGATTGATAGAGGTAAAACTCTTCGTCAGTCATCTCGACGAAATAGGGTTCATATTCGTATGGTGTGAGATAAGTTTCTCCGGTTTTTGGATTTACAGTTGTGATGGCATCTTTTATAGAGAAAACTGATACTATATCTCCGAAATACTCAAAAAGTTTTTTGCTTCCAGGTTCATCAAAATATCTTTTAGGTGTTGCACTTAACCCCAACCTGAATTCATATCGGTCTAACAAACCTTTTTGTCTCTCTGGTGCCCCGAGGGTATGAACTTCGTCGCCAATTAAAAATACTTTTGCGCTAGTTTCATTTATTATTTCAGTAAAATCATTACTAGAAATGGTATTTGGGGTAGTTAAAATTATTATTTTTTCACTAATGTCATTTTCTATGTCCCGCAAGTAGTCAACCAGTTTATTTTTCCAACCTGGATTGCTACTATCAGCGATTACGATAAGCCAATGAATGTCAAATTTTATTATTTCATTTTCCCATTGTTTCAGCAAATGTTTGGTGGGTGAAGTAATGACAATGACAAGCTTTTTTTCTGATTCAGACATTTTCTTCAAACATCCCAACGCAGCAAACGTTTTCCCAGAACCTGTAGCCATTTCAAAAATCCCTTTCTTACCGTTTTCTAACCAATTAGCGATAGCACTCTCTTGATGAGTCCATAACTTGATTGCTTTTTTTCTTATCCATTCTTTCTTTATCAACCATTTGTCCAGATTCAAAACTTCAACATTGTCTGGAGCTATTTTAATAAGCTTTTCTTTTACGCCGGTGGGGACATCGATAACTTTTGTTCTTCTTGCCTGTCCATTCCAGAATTTTTCAAATTTTTTGATATCTGTATCAAGATATTCTTTTTCAGTTTCTTTCCAACTACAAAATACTTTAAACTCTTCTATATGCCTCGTCCATCCATAAGCGCTTTCGTTATCAGAACCGCTAAACGATATTCGGTTCCCTTCTACATCTTCTAATATACCGACCTTCTGATGAAACAATCCTTCTTTTTCGATAGATTCTTCATCAAGAGGTAGCCCGTCCTCATCATAAACGATTGCTATTTTAATTTCTAGTTTCTTTTTGGCAATCATCCACCCCAGTGCGCACACATGGTCTTCCACGAATTTATCTTCTAAATTTTCCAATTCTTCAAGCATCATTTTTTCTATCACTTTCTCAGGAGTTTCATGAGCTTCTCTAATAACTTCAACATCGGATTTTCGTAGTTTGGCGCTTGTAACTAAATACATGAATCCACCATTGGAAATCAATTTAGAAATTCCTCTCGCGGCAACAGCAAGAGCGCTTGAAGAGAAAAATCCAGCTAACCTTTTATAAGTTACTGATTGGGATAATGCAAGTATGTAAAAGTCATTTAGAATATCGTCAATGTCGGAGTCGTAAGCTTTTTTTAGCTTTATACCCTTCAAGGTCATGTTCACGCCTCCAATTAAACTAACGACCCACTTTAATTACTTTTTTAGTCATTTAACTCTATTTATCTTCCTAATTCCATCCCAAGTAGTCCGCCTCGGTCTCGAAAACTCCTCAAAATTAGGACAAAGCCGACCCCGTTTTCTTGGCTACCAAGATTAAAAAACCAAATATTGCTATCGGCTGCCCTAGCGGTGCTTCTTCACCGGGTAGATCTCCTACCTAAATCTTCCGCTGGGGAATCAGCCGAGAGTAAAATTCCCTCGGCCTCAGCTCCTTAAATTCCCCGGTTCGCTGGGCTATGTGCTTCCGGATATCCACGCACAGGTGGCATTTCGAGATGTACCCGTCTGGAGCCTCCTCGTAATCGAATTCCTCGACGGCGAACCTGTACAGTTCTCCCATCCCCGTCACGAGGGCGCTGAGGATCGGGCGGTCATCCAGCCTCACCCCCTCGCAGATCGATTCCAGGTCCCTCGCATCTCCGAGCGAAAGCCCCCCGCAGTAGCCGGTGATGTAGTTGAAGTAATTGTCGATGTGGAAGTGCCAGCCCCTCGTCAGCTCGGCCGCACACGAGTCCCCGAAAAATACCTTCGCCGGGTATTTACGGTACAGGTGCCCGAGCTCGTAGGGCGCCCTTCCCATCGGGAGCAGTTCCAGCCTCAGCGCGTCTTGGCCCGCAAGCTTGAGGGTTTCTTCGAGTGACAAAGTGCCGCTTACCCCCAGCCCCCTCATCAGCTCGTAGAAGCCCTCCTGATAGACCAGCACGTTCGACCCGAATACCTCCCTGCTCACCTCGATCGCCGTTGCCGCACGCTTGAGGGGGACGTGCTCCAGGATGAAGGGGTTGACGCTTATCAGGATCCCGTCCAGCCCGGCATCCCTGAGCTTGGAGAGTTTTTCCTTGCAAACTCGACGGCTGGTGCACCAGAAGCAATTAGTCTCGACGAAGGTCGCCGGAATCTCGAGCGCCTCGGCAACCTTGGTGAGCTCGAGTAAGAGGTCGAAGTTCATGAAGGGTTCGCCGCCCGTGAAGTGAAGCCCGTAGTTTATCCCAACGGTCTTGAAGCCGGGCGGATATTGCACCCGAAACCTTCCTGATAGCTCGGTCAGGACCTTTTCGGCATCTCCCAGATCGATCCAATCTGCATCCCAGCGCGGGGAGCAAGCATACATGCAGTGCTTGCATTCGCCCGTGCATTTGTACGTGAGGAACAAGCCTCCCGAGAAAGGTTCTTCCACTTTTAAAATCGTCATACAAATCACTCCAAGGAGACTCCCGCTTTAGCTGGGGTAGGAATTGAGGTTAAATTTTTTCGTTGGTCTTCGAGCGAGTAGCGTGAAAGTGCCCGAAAATCAGGCCAGCGAGGAGAGCTGGTCGTATTGCAACCCCTTTAGAAGGTTTTACTTCCGACGCCTCACTTGATGTTGACCTTTTCGCCCGGTTTCTCCTCCTCAAGCCTCCGCAGCGTTACCTCGAGCACCCCGTTCTGATAGCTCGCGTCCACGCTCTTGGGGTCCACCCTCGCCAGAAGCTCGACCTCCTTGAAGTACTTGCGCTCCTTGGTGTCAACGGAAATGGTCAGCTTGTCCTCTTTCACCCGCAAATCGATGTCCTCCTTGGTGACGCCAGGAATCTCGGCTATCACCCGAATGATGTAGGGGGTCGGGACCACTTCGATTATCGGCTCCCTGCGCTCGGTGGGCCTCGGGAGGGGAACGCCCGGCTTGAGGTTGCCGAAGGTTCGGACCTTTGGCTTGCCGTCGGGCCCTATGGTCATGGAATATCCGTAGACCAGCGGCCCCAGAGTCCTGACCGTAGTGCCGTCCGGAAACTTTCGCTCGCGGTAAAGCTCCTTGGGCATCCGCTTCGAGAAGTTCTCAAACATCTCCCCGAACGTCCGGTCCATTTCTCGGAAGAAACGCGCGAAAGGGCGGCGTCCAAACCATTCCTCAAACTCGTCCCAAAATGCCATCCCTTTTTCCACCTTGATTATAATTTGGAATGATTTGCTAAAAAATTTTTCTCTCAGAATCTCGTGCTCAATTTTTAGGTTTGGTGTGAAAGATACAGTTGAGAGGCGGATTCGTGCTTGAAGAATGGAACGTGCTGGTGGTCTCCCACGAGGGCGAGGAGCGGCGCTTGCGCAGGGACTTGCGGGAATTGGGAGAGTTCAAGTTCACGAGATTCAGAAGTCTGCTGCTCGGAAAAGTCGATCTCCATGCGTTTCTCGAAGAGGTTCAAGCCAAGTCCATCCCTTCGCTGGCGAGGGTCGTCCCTGTCGAGGAGAACTTCCGCGCGCAGCCTGAGGATTTGCTCGAAATCCTGAAAGACAAGGTAAAGAAATACTCGGGGCGAATCGGGCAGGGCGAAAGCTTTTGCGTGAGGTTCGAGCGCAGAGGTTTCAAAGGTCGGATTTCGAGTCTGGAGGTCGAGGAAGAAATCGGAGGGTACTTGCATGACCTGCTCGAGAAGGAAGGGAAAAGCCCCAGAGTCAGCCTAGAAGACCCGGACAAGTTGCTCGTAATCCAATCGGTCGGAACCTCGTTTGGCATAGGGCTCATAGACCGCGAAAACAGGCAGAGATATCCGATCATTCGGGTGAAGTGAATGTCTGTTTTTGCTCCCCCTCCAAATCCAAATTTTAATACCACTAACCTCAAATCGCTAGAATGAGGTGATGGAATGGAAGTTCTCGAAGCCATCCGCACGAGGCGAAGCATTAGAAACTACGAAAGGCGACCGGTTCCCGAGGAGTCCGTTAGAAAGATCTTGGAGGCTGGCAGGTGGGCACCTTCTGCAGACAACTCCCAGCCTTGGAGTTTCATCGTGCTCAGGGACGAAGGGGTTCGTAGAGAGGTATCAAGAGCAACCACCTACGGGAGGTTCCTCGCCGACGCTCCGCTTGGCATCGCGGTCGTCATAGACCCGGCAGCGTCTACACATCCGGTGGAGGATGGGGCAATCGCAACCCAAAATATGATTCTAGCCGCTCACGCCCTCGGACTTGGTACGTGTTGGATCGGGTCGTACGGGTCCACCCACGAGAAACGGGTGAAGGAGATACTGGGCATCCCCAAGGATAAACGATTGCTTTCAATAATATCTGTGGGTTTCCCAGCTGAATCCCGAAAATCTACACGTAGGGAGCTGGGAGAACTGACATTCACCGACAGATATGGGAAAAGTGACTGAGGGTTGATGGTTGAGGCTTTATTTGGTTCAGCACGCCGAAGCCAAACCTCAAGCGGATGACCCGGCGCGCCCGCTCTCCGAGAAAGGCCAAGCAGACATCCAGAAGGTGGCGAATTTCATCAAGGCGAAAGGAATCGAGGTATCCAAAATATTCCACAGCGGAAAACTCCGGGCCAAGCAAACCGCTGAAGCCCTGGCCGAAAGCATCTCATCAACGGGAGGAGTCGAGCAGGCTGAAGGTCTAGCACCGCTCGACGACCCGGGCATCTGGGCGAACAGGCTGAAGGAAGAGCTCGAAGATCTGGTGCTCGTTGGCCACCTCCCCTATCTGAGCAAGCTCGCTGGTCTTCTGCTAGCGGGCGACCCTGAGCGAAAGGTCGTGAAATTTAGGAATGGTGGGGTAGTCTGCTTGGAGCGGGACGAGGACGGGAACTGGTCCGTGGGGTGGGTCCTGACTCCGGAGCTCTTAGCAACCAAATGAAAACTGCTCCGAACTTGAACTCCCACAGGCTACTGCTCCAATTTAAATGATATCCCCACCACTTTGTAACGGGAAATCTCATGCACGAAAACATCAGGCTCGGAGTGACCCGCCTCCAATCGGCTCTCGACTGCCCCCTCTGCTTCTGGCTCTCTCGGCGTATTGGCTCGCCTCCCTCCATCTTCGCCGGCATCCCCGCCCAGATTGACTCCGTGATCAAAAATTACATGAAGCAATTCATCGGGAACTCGGATTTGCCTGAGTGGTTCCCCGTGCGCGGCACCTTCATGGACGCCAGCCAGACCCTGAGAGCAACCGACCCGACCACCTGCATCACCGTGGTGGGAAAGCTCGATGCTTTGGTGAAGACGGCAGACGAAGAATATCACATCATCGACTACAAAACTGGCAGGCCCCCCAAGGAGGTTCCAAATTACTACCAAATGCAGCTCGACGGCTACGCCTACCTCCTCGAGCAAAACGATTTCCGGCCCGTGGTGGGCGGCACGTTGCTTTACTTCACGCCCGAGCATGGGGACCTCTCGGAGGGGCGCTTCCCGTTCAAAATCACCGCTGTGCGGGCCGAGGTTGACCCGGGCCGCATCCCGCCCGTTCTCGCGCTGGCCAGGGAAATCCTCGACTTGCAGACCCCGCCGCCCAGAAGCGAGGACTGCGAGATGTGCATGTGGCGGGAGCAGGTCGAGCACACTCTATCAGAATGAGAACACCCGAACGATTTTTGACTTCTCACGAGATTTTGTTGGCCAAAGACAGCCTAGAAAGGTGCGAATACGCCCATAAACACGAACCACGCCAAAATTGTTTTTGCGGCTAAACTGAGAATAACGTAAAATCGTTCGCCATAGAGGTAATCTCTCCAACGTCCGACACCTTTGTACTGTAAGACCATGTTGATCGCGAAGATATTGAACAGAATGAAATAGATGAAAGGGATGAAGTATACGAATGTTGGAATTTCTCCTCCCACAGAGTTAACAGCAGCAACGAAATAGGCGAAAATCACGACCCATGGAACCCAACCTGAAATCGTCCCCAAGATAAATGGCGACCAATTAGTCTTTTTTGTTTTCTGATTGAGAATTTCCATCAAATACCCGAACATTATCATCATCGCGTTTAAGACGAAAATCATGATCAACGACCAAAAATCCCAGACACCCACCAACAGTGCAATCAGTAATATCATTATTGAGCTTGAGAAGGCGTACTCGTACCAGCGGTAAGGATTCATCCCTTTTTTCAAATTTTCATTGTAACGGTTATTTACCAGATACGAAATCGAAAAGTGCGCTATGGCAGAAATTAGGAGGAAGGAAGCGAGAATCGCCCCCAAATATTCGAAAGTAAACAAAATTTGAGGATTCGGTACCACCTCGAATAGGATTGGTTCCGTAGTAATTATTTTTATATCAAGATAGAACGTGTATACATTTCTCGAAAACGTCAGAAGAAGACCCAACAGCAACATTGCTATCCCCTGAACTAAATGCAAAGAACCTGCGATGGTGTTGAAGCGTTTCAGATAGGTAAAAGTTATAGGTGAGCTGGCGATTATTTTCTGCCTTTCTTTATAATCCATTGGTGCCCCCATAGTACTAAATATGTCCAAAATACTAAATAAATCTTCTTATTTAGAACCAAATAATTTAAATTGGTGCAAAATACTGCAAAATTATCGCGATAAGTGCCCGATTTAGAGTGATAATTGATTTGATTCTAAACCTAGTGCAAAAACTAGCCATTTACATTGACCCGCTGTTGAAAAATTAAATAATTACGAAATCAGCGGAATTATCTCGTTTGTCACGTAATCCAGAAATTCATTCAGCTCAGCCCGGCTGAACATCGTCACCACGCAATCCCGGGTGATACCCACGACCAAGCCACGCTTTTGCAGTTCAAGAACCGTGTACCAAATCTTTCCGTGTTCAAGATAATCGCGGTAGAGCTTGGTGTCCGCGAGCGCTGATCCTGCGAGCGCTAGTTTCCCTACACTTGGGATATCAACTTCGTCGAACCAGATGAGCTTCGTGGCGCGGGGGTTTGATTCGTGAAGCTCCTTTAAAGTTTCATGGGTAATCTTTGTCTCAACTATCCCCCCCGTCTTGATGAAAAGAATCTCGCTGAGTTTGTTCGCCACGTAGTTCGTCAGCAGCTTCTTCACCCCCCTAGCTTTTGAAGGCGCGAGCACGACAAGGAAAGTCCGATCTTTAAATCGCTTGATCCAGAAGGGGGTTTCTTCCGTGACCGGAGTTTCAACCAGTCCGCGCTTGTAATAACGGCTGAGCACGAAGTCCTTGCTAAAAATTCCCGCCAGCAAGTCGGCCTCTATCTTCAAATCCAAAATTTCCATCGCCAGTTTGAGCTGCTGCCCCTTTTGCTCGTACGGTACTTCTTCCCGGAAGTCCTTGAGCTTCTGGGCTATCAGCGCCAGCTCGATTGGCTCCTTGAGCTCGAATATCTTTGCGGCGAGGACCATATGTCACCCTAAAGACTTAAACACTGTGAGGGTTTAAAATTGAGGACGTATAAAATTTAAACTGGTACTTATGTCTGCAAGCGCCATAATCCAAGAGATAATTCTAGAAAATTTCATGAGTTACGAATATTCTAGAATCCCATTCAATCCGGGGCTCAACCTAGTTTGCGGTCCAAACGGCGCTGGAAAGTCATCAATTCTGCTCGCTCTAGCTGTGGCCCTTGGGCAGACCTACACCGAGCGCTCCCGTAAGCTCAGCGACCTCATCCGCCGGGGTAAGAATCTGGGACGAGTGAGCGTGGTGTTCGACAATTCCCCCCACAATGGAAGGAGGCCCATCCCGAGCGTGAACTCTGATAGTCTAGTCCTTTCGCGCTATCTGAACCGCGACGGAACCTACTGGCATGAGGCCAATAACCGCACGATAACGAAGGGCGAGGTGCTGCGGCTGCTCGGGCGGCTCTCGATAAACCCCGACAACATGCTCATCATCATGCACCAGAACATGATTGATGTGCTCGGGGCGATAGATGCACACGAGCGGCTAAAAATCATCGAGGAAGCGGTCGGGCTGCGCGAGTACCGGGAGCATATCCTCGAGGCGCGTGAGAAGCTTTCGCACACCTTGAGCGAGGAGGAGTCGATTCGCAGCCTGCTCGAGAAAGCTCAAGAAACGTTGCGCTACTGGGAGGGCGAGTACGGGAGATTTCAGCGGAAGCAAGAGCTCGGAGAGCGGAAGCAGGAGCTAGAGCTGGAATACGCTTGGGCGAAATGTATCCGGCAGGAAGAGGCGGTCGGCAACCTTCAATCTAAACTCGACGGGCTAAAGTCAGAGCTGAGTGAGATCGAGGGCGAGCTGGAGCAAAACTCGAAACGTGGCGGGGAGCTTGAAAAAAAGTTGGGGGAACTTGGGTTTGAACTCGATGCTGCCTATCAAAAGCTCATCACCCAAGAACGGGCACAAGCCGAAGCGGGGGCACGCGCCAAGCTCATTGAGAGTTTCAACACATCCATACGCTCGGTGGCCGAAGTTGGCTTGAGTGAATTGCTCGCACACCTCGAGGTCGAACTGGGGCGGGCGAAAGAAACCCTTAAAGAAGCCGGCGAGCGGGCGAATGAGGTGAAATCTGAACTCGTCAGGGGCAAGGGCGAACTCGAGAAAACCCAAGAAACTTACGTTAACTCCCGTATCCACACCGCCGTGCTGGGGTTCCGCCGCGAACTCCTAGAACGTGACATCTCAAGCGCTCAGTCCGAACTCAGGCGAGCACGCCGCGAGCTGGAACAACTGGAGAATGATGCCCAGCAATTGGGGACGCGGGTCGAGACCGAAAGAAAGCCCCAGGAAGTGCTCGATGAACTCAAACTCACCAACATCCAACTAGCCAGCTTAGCTGATGTCTCACCCGATGTCGAGAGGATGTATCTAAACTACAAGGGTACACTCAAGGAACTCGAGGCAAAGGCCGAGGTAGCTGCAGCCAACCGTAAGCGGGCGCTCGATGAGCTGGAACTCAGAAAGCAGCGCTGGACCGATGAAACAAACAACCTTATACGTCAAGTTAAGGTGAACTACATCGAAATCCTGAAGCGAGTTAACGCGAGCGGTGATGTGATTCTGACGAACGCTCAAGATATCGACGAAGCAGGGATAGAGCTGTTCGTTGGTTTCAGGGGGTCCGAACCTCAGGTGCTGAACGCCTACACACAGAGCGGAGGGGAACGAACGACTTCCCTAATGTGTTTTCTGCTGGCGCTGCAGCAACAAATTCAATCCCCCATCCGTGCAATCGACGAGTTTGAAGCCCATCTGGACCCACACAATCGGGAGGCAATCCTGCAGGGGATTATAGAGTTCATGAAGGGCGGGGAGACGCAGTACATCGTGATCACCCCCGGACAGCTTTTCAACGTGAAAGGGATACCAAACGTGATCACCGTTCAAAACATCGCGGGCTCATCTCAGGTGAAGGTGGCTGCTTGAAATGCCGGGCGAACGCAAAGAACTGATGTTACGGATAATCGACCTCTGCGACACTGTGCGAAAGCGAGGAGTCGACCCCTTCGACGTTGAGGTTCGAGAGTTTTTTGACCGACTGCGGGAACTCCTCCCAAATCTGAAAAAGAATGAGGACCTTTATCTTGACATCCAAGCGGTGCTCGGGCTTGCCGATGTGGTGTTCCAGCAGGGCGAGTGGATCAAGCACAAGTCGTCGATGCTCTACCTCGATCCCCTGCTGATTATGCTCAAGCTTCATGCCCTCCCGGCGCGAGAGCTTGCCGATGTCTTCGCGCGTTCATGGCACCCCATTGTGCAGATGGAGACACTCTCGCCCCACGGCATTTCCGAGGCCAAGCAGTACTGGACTAATCTACCGAGCCTTGAAGAACGCTGGCGTGGGCTCGACACGACTGAGGTGTTTACTGGGGAGATAGCCCGCCGAGAGCTCGTTCGCATGGGCATCCTTTCAGAGGAAGACTTCGCGGCGGTGCTTGATCAGACTTGGCGCGAGCTCAAGGAAGCGGTGGGGGAGCGGGGCGAAATCTCTTACTGGGATTTCATCCACAACCAGAGCTTCGAGGAAACCGTCAGGCGGGCATGGCTCGTGAGCTTCTTGGTGAGCTATGGCTACGCCACTCTCGAACTCAAGCCCCTTGAGGAGGAAATTTTGCTGAGACCGTTGCCCAAACCGCGAGAACTCGAACGTGTCACAACCTTCTCTGTCCCTATCGCTATTTCCCGTGACGAGTGGCTCAGGAGGCTAAAGGGTGGCTGAGGAACCAGATGTCGCCGAGCTACGGGAAAAGCTGGCGCGGGCTGCACAGCTCCTGCTCTACAAGCACCACATGCAACCGGGAGCCAAGGAATGGGAGCTCAGGCGCACTCTGGGCAGGGACTACGAGCAGATTCTGAAGCTTCTCGACGCCGAATTCGATAAACTGGGGCTAAAAGTAAAGCGAGTGAGCGAGGGCGAGACCAGCTCGGAATCGGACAGATATTATGTCACGCTCCGAGGGCATCCGAGAGTGACCGAGACCCGAACCTTCGGGTGGCGGATTGATGACATGGCAATGCTCACCGTCGCGCTCGCCCACATCCTATCAAAACAGGGAAAAGCCCCCCTCAAAGAGGTCGAGCGAATGTTGGAGGAAAAATTCCCGCGCTGGCGCATCGAGTCGACTTTAGACCGGTTCATCCGGCGGGGCTACCTGTCGGAGGATGATGAAGGGTTGCTCTACGTGGGGTGGCGCGCTCGGGCGGAAATCGACCAGCGAACTCTGCTCGGGTTGTTGTTGGGGAAAGAAGAGAAGCCTAACGAAGCTGAGGCCGAGCCGAAAGTCGAAACCAAGAAAGTAGAAGAAACTAAAGGAGATAGCTAAATTTTTATCGTTTCAAAACGATTTACTTACAGTAGGAGACAAATTATGAAGCAAAAATGTGAAGATTGGGAAGGCGAAATGCCGCCCGGATTGGCTCCGAGGACCGCAGTTACAATTATGGTAGGCATCGGCTGGCTGATATTCCTCATATTATTCTTGGCATTTTACGCAGGAGGATTTAACATCTGGCAGAACATAGCAATCATGCTCGTGTCAATTCTCGTTGTGTGCGCGATACTCGGTCCGATGTGGGCTTATTGGGGAATTAAAACTGGCCGCGCTGCAGTTCGGAAGAGGAGAACGAGAAAGAGAAGAGTAAGGAAATAGCTCCACTTTATCTCGACAACACTTACGCCAACCTGAATCGCCTGAACAAAGCTTCCCGCTCTTTTCGAAGCAGGAGCTCGAAAAATTTGCTTGACATCTTCTGCTCCTTTGCTAATATCTCCCCCGCGGCCGCTTGTGTGATTCCCTTACCAGCCAATGTTACAGCCGCGAGCTTTCCATATTGGCCGATAAGTTTAGCACTCCCCTGCAGTTCTTTCCAAGTCGGACTTTTCCTCCCTCGCTCCAAGAGTTCGATCGCCCGCCGGACCTCTTCAGCCGGCTTTTCGACCATCCCCAGCATCGTCGACCCACAGCGCGGACACTTCGGTTTTTCATCGAGTTCGTGGAGCTGGAGTTCCTTGACATGATCCTTGCATTGAGTGCACGCGAAGGTGCGGGCCTCGCTGAGCAGCCGCGCTTTGGTCGAGGCTATCGCCAGCAGCCTGAGGCGCTCGGGCATCATCGGCTCAAGAGCTAGGTAGCGCTTGCGCCACAACGCCAAGTTGGACACGGGGGTTGGCTCTTCCCGCTCCCCCAACGAGACCAGTTCTATTTCACCACTTCGAATACTTTCGAGCACCTCGAGCGTGCGCTTCAGATCGAGGTCCTTGCGCACGACTTCCTTGAATGTTTCTTCAAATGCTGGCGTTCCTTTGAGGCCGCGCATTAGCTTATCGAGGGTCACGCTTGTGAGCTCTGCCTCGCGCTCGAGTACGCCCATCCGCCGGGCTATCTGCGCAAGGCGCCACCGGAAGAACCGGCTCTCCTCGATTATCACGCGGAGGTCCTTCTTGAGGTCCGTGCTGAACCCGCCGCGCAATATCTCGATCACACCTTTTGGCTCGAGTGTCTCCGAGTGGAGCAGGATCCGGTAGGGGTCAATTGAGGTTGCGGTTGTCTCCCCGAGCTCGGTCGAGGCCTTGTAGGCGAGCAGCCGGGCAAGCGTTCGGTTGACAAGTGTTCCAAAGCAAGCGTTGACGATACAGAGCTCCTTAACTTTTTCTACAGTTACCCGCCGATCCGTGGGCACGGGCAACACAGCTTTGACCTGCTTGTGGGTGTCGGAGATGGCGGGTTCCATCGTGTCACGCGAAACGCCGTACCGCCCCGCAAGCTCTCGGACGATTTCATCAAATTCTTTGCCTGCACGTGAAAACTCCTCAAGTTGGGCCCGGAGCTTGCCGGCCTCCTGCGCGACTGAGTAGGGCACAGGGATTTCTTCGCCTATCCAAGTCGGAATCGCCCCGAGAGGGTCGTTGTCGGGCTTCACGTAGACTTTGTCCTTGAAGACCTGGAGCACCCGCCAGATCTCACCTCCTATCACAAATTTTACCCCGGGTTCGCCATACTCCGCAACGAAAGACTCGTCCAAAATCCCGACTGGCTGGTTACGCTCGTCGTTGATTACGAGGTACTGCCGGACTTCAGGAATCATCGAGAGGTTTCCGAAATAATAGTTGAAAACCCGTTCCGTCGCTCGCGGGCGTGCAAACTCTTTCCCATCCTCGGAGACCAGCGCTAACCGCTTTTCTAAACTCTGCGCGAACTGGAGCACCTCGAGCAAGTCCTCCCGCTTGAGGTTCCTGAACGGGTAAGCGCGCCGGAAAATTTCGTAAACATCATCAACGCTTACTCTCCGCTGTACCACCATGATCGAAACCAGCGCATGGAGAAGCACGTCGAGGGGCTTCTCGGGAACGATAACGGGCTCAAGCTCTTGCCGATGAGACCGGTCGGCTATCACGATTGACTCGAGTGCGTCTTCCGGGTCTTGAACCATGATTACCCCTTTGGCCACCCCGCCTATCCTGTGGCCGCTCCGCCCGACTCGCTGGAGCAAGCGAGTGGCCTGGCGAGGAGAATTGTACTGGATAACTAGGTCTATTCGCCCGATGTCCAACCCTAGCTCCATGCTCGAAGTGCAGACGATCCCTTTGAGCTCACCCTGTTTCAGCCCTCGCTCGGACCGGAGCCTCGAGAAGCCCGACAGTGACCCATGGTGGACGCTGAGAGGAAAACGAATATCCCAGAGGCGGAAGCGACTCGCCAAGATTTCAGCGGTTGCGCGTGTGTTGGTGAAGACGAGCGTGGAACCGTGCTCTTCGATTAACTTTCGCATCGTGCGTAAACGGGCAGCAACTGGAGAGTAAGTGTAGAGTTCTGATGCCAGCCGTTCGTCGCGCTTGGTCGCTGCGGGGTAGAGGATATCCAGTTCCAACTCACGAACGACGCTAACATCTACAACCTCGCATGATCTATCCACACCTGCCAGAAATCTGGCGACCTCCTGCGGGGAACCAATTGTGGCGGAAAGCCCGATGAGCTGGAATTCTCCACCTTTGAGCTTGCGCAGCCTTTCGAGTGTGAGGGCAAGCTGTACCCCGCGCTTGTTGTCAGCCAGCTCGTGGACCTCGTCAATAATCACCCACCGCACGCTTCGCAGGTGCTGACTCAGTCTCCGGCCCATCAGGAATATCTGAAGGGTCTCAGGAGTGGTGATCAAAACATCTGGTGGGATTAATGCCTGTGCTCGCCGCTCACGCGCCGCCGTGTCCCCGTGACGGACTGATATCCGTAGGTCGAGAGCACGACACCACCACTCCAGCCGCTCAAGCATGTCACGGTTGAGGGCCCGAAGTGGAGTGATGTAGATTACCTTTATCCCACGTTCGCGCGTCTGTGATACCAAGAGTTGGTGTAGCACCGGTAAGAAAGAGGCTTCCGTCTTTCCCGTACCCGCTGGAGCAATCAGCAGAACATTTTTGCCTTCAAGGATTTTGGGAATTGCTCTGCTTTGTGGGTGGGTAGGCTCGGTGAATCCCCGCTCGGCCAGCAACTTTCGGATTGGTCTGGCCAGTGAATCAAACACGTTGGATTCGTCCGACGTTTTAAACCCCATGAACTTTTAGTCGGCTTTACTTATCAGTCTTGATTGCCAAATGGTGGTTTCACCCGTATGTGAATCGGGTCTTTAAACCTAGCGGTAAGCGGCGCCCAGGTCCAACTTCCGGCGCAGCTCATCGAGTTTCAATTTCAGTTCAATATCTATCTTTCGCTGCTTCCCCGGGAGGAGACCTCTTAGATGCTCGGTCGACTCCTGATAGCGACCCATGCCCGCCGCGACAATCGCCCGATTCCTGAACTTGGGGTGAGAAGAAATCAGCCCGAAAGGCATTGGCAACCCTTCCTCCATGAGCTCGCGAATTTCATCGTCCACCTTCCGAGCGGCCACCCGCGCCCCAGCACCGACCATCTCGTAAGGACTTTTTAACTCGCCCTTGATCTGCCAGATACCCACATCTGGGCCGTAAAAGAAGAGGTCTCTGTAGCCGTAATCATCACCACCAGTTAAAACCCGCCACTTGTTTTGAAGCTTGGGGAACTGCCTGTAGCGCTTGCGCATTTCCTCCATAATCTTCGATAGTGAACTAACATCCACGTTATCACCAGTATCGCACCTTGAAGTCTGAAAACCCGCCACGATAATTTTCCCATTCGACATCAACTTTGCTGACCGTGGCTCCAGAAGGACCGTGATTGCAAAAGTTCAGCACTCGCTCCACCGCATCCTTTTCGCCCTCGAACACCGCTTCGACTCGACCATCGTGTGTGTTTCTAACCCAACCGTGAACACCGAGTTGCTGCGCCAATTCTCGAGTGTAATATCTGAAAGAAACGCCCTGAACCATTCCAGATATCAGCACGTGGGCCCTCGCTTTCATTAAAATCCCATTTCAATTATGTGCGGCCTAACAAAAAATTGTTGCTCAAGAGGTAAACTTCATCTGCGCCAATTGATTTTCGATTTCCTACCTCGAAACGAACGGATTTCCCTGGACGAAAAACCTCAGCTTCCGCTTTAGGTCAGCACTCACTCCAATGCGATGCGAATCTCTTATCTTAAATTGTTCGACTCTACCTTCGATTATTGTCAATTCGCTCTTAGAGTTTGTTAAATCTAGTCCGTGGTGTTCACGTGTTATGCCCATAGCACGCGTCAGCTTCCCTGGTCCCGACATCAATTCAAGTTCATCTGAAATCTGCCTTCGCTGGCGCATAAGTTCGACACCCTCCAACGGCATTAGCGCGCGAATAAACACTGACCCCGGTACGCCTTCCCGCTCGGTTGTTACGTTAAACAATTCATGTGCATGTATTGAATACACAAACGCCAATCCGCCACGCCACCACATTATCTCGTTTAGCCTTGTACGTTTGCGCGAGGCCCGGGAAGCCAGATCTCTCTTGCCGTAGTACGCTTCGACCTCGACGATATTGCCGCTCGTGAGACCTTCGCTCGTGCGGTGGATGAATACTTTCCCCAGCAGTTCTCTGGCAACCGTGGAAGTGTCACGCTCGTAGAAATCTCTCGGGAGAGGATGCATGTTAACCACCCAGGATTTCTCCAGAATTGTTAAAAATATGTTCGACGTAACTAAAAGATGGAGGTTATGATATGGAGCTTGACCCGAAGGTAAAGGAGAGATACCCAGACTTCATCGCGGCTTATGCATTAGTGAGCGGCTTGACTATTGAGCCGGCCACCGAAGGGCTGATCGAGCGAAAGCGCGAAGTATTCAGCAACCTCAAGGCGAGCTATGGGGCCCAGAACGTGCTGGACCTAGCCGAATTGAAGACATACCGCGCATTTTTCAAAGTGATGGGTGCAGACCCTTCGAGCTATCGTCCCGCGCCGGAATATTTGCTCCGCCGAGCGCTCGATGATCGATTTCCTGCTGTCAACAACTTGGTTGACGCTTGTTTGCTTGCTACGATCGAGCACTTAGTGATGGTAGGGAGCTACGATGCTGACAAGGCAAAAGGGCAAGTTGTGACGACGCTGGCGACAGAGCCCAAGCCCTTCGAATTAATAAACGGACGAAAAATCAGCGCGAAGCCCGACGAAATCATCCTGCGAGATGATGCGAAGATGCTGGCGGCATACACTCTCGGTGACGCGAAAGCAGCGATGATCACGCAGAAAACATCAAATGCTTTAATCGTGATCTGGAACGCCCTTGGCATAACACGCGAAAGAGTTGAGGCAGCTCTCAACGCAACCACAACCTACGCTCGGAAGTTCTGCGGCGGTCATGTGGAGCGAAGTGAACTGCTTTAGGTTGGCACAATGCACCAGCTGACTTGGCTAGACATTGCGTTTGTTCTAATAGGAGTTGCCCTTTTGCTGCTTCCCATCTTGGGCAAGTATATTGACCTCTCACAGGTGCCGTCTTGGCTGATTTACATCTATCACAGTAATGGGTTCTACTTCTTGACTTCGCCATTACTACTCGTGCTCTCGATTGGTGCATTCATCGCCTACATTTTGATGAGGTAAAGGACGAATGATTTTAGTTTCCAAACGTCGCCATGATATAAGGAGATAACATAACTTCGCAACTCTCGCTTCGCCAGCGGCAGGCGCTCCTCCTCAGCTCAAAAGACGGATGGGCGCCCGGCAAGGAAATCTTTATTCACTTCACGAACCCTGCTTTTACGCTCTCCACTCAAAACGGGGTCACGACGTTAGAATCACCCAAACGCAAGCTTAAGTTAAAGGACGACCCAATCACCATCTTGGAAAATTTTCTAGCCCAAGACTACTTCGCCGTTGGTTACTTGAGTTACGAATTTTTTAAGTACCTCGAGCGGGATTTTGTACCCAACCCGCGCAAAGATGGCGCCACTTTTCCAGACGCCTGTTTCTTATTTTTCGAAGGTGACGCTGCGCGAGGAAATATCGATGATTGGTGGGGTGAGAATGAGAATATAACCAGCTCAAAAAAGACATTCAACCCGCGCCCGAACATGACTAAATCTAATTTCATCCGTATGGTCGAGCAGGCGCGCGACTACATCGGCAAAGGTGATATCTACCAAGTGAACCTCTCGCAACGCTTTGAGGTGCCGTTTGATATCCCGCCGCAATTGTTCCTCGCCAAGCTTTACAGGGTGCAGCCAGTCCCGTTCGCATGCTGCATGGACTTTGGGGAGTTCCAGCTTGTGAGCGGGTCCATGGAGCTCTTTCTGAGGAGAAAGGGCAGACAATTGGTGACAAAACCGATTAAGGGCACCCGAAAACGAGGGGCAACTGCCGATGAAGACAAAGCCCTACGAGAAGAGCTCGCGGCAAGCAAAAAAGAGCGAGCCGAAAACCTCATGATTACTGATCTCATGCGTAACGACTTAGGGCGAGTTTGCGAGTACGGCAGCGTAAGAATAAACAATCTCTTCAAGATAGAATCCTATTCAACACTTTACCAGATGGTATCAGAGATAGAGGGCACCTTACGTGGTGAGATTACAATCAACAACATGATCCAAAATACTTTCCCACCGGGCTCAATAACTGGAGCCCCCAAGCGTCGAGCTATGGAAATCATCGACGAGCTTGAGCCACATTTGCGGGGCCCTTACTGTGGTGCCATCGGTATTTTCGAGCCTTCCGGCGACTTCACATTGAGCGTTGCAATCAGAGTGTTCGTTTCATCGCGGGGGAGAGGTACCTTCTGGGTAGGGGGAGGAATCATGTGGGACTCGGTACCCGAACAGGAGTACGAGGAAACCCTAATCAAAGCAAAAGCGATAATGAAAGCGCTCGCGTGAGGTGGTGAGGTGAAGGAATTTATTTTTCTTGACGGGAAACCGTTAAAGCAAAAACTCCCGCTGCGCTCGTTGTTCTACGGTGAGGGACTCTTCGAAACCTTCAGGTGGCCCGGCTCACCACCCGTTTTCCTAAAAAAACACATCGATCGAATGAAACGGGGCTCTGAATTTCTTAAAATACCATTTCCCGCTGAACAAAACATGAAAAATGCTTTGGACGATTCTGTAAACAAATCTGGCGTGAAGGATGCCTATGTAAAACTTTGTGTCCTTTGCGCTGGCCCCTCGAAATTTTACAAACTGGCGAACGAAGTACAGGTGCTAGTAATGGTTAAGGAATACGCGCCACCGAATAAATATGTAAGGGCCCATGTCGTCCCATTCAAGCGAATTTCCTCTTCCCCTCTATCCCGAATCAAGTCTATAAATTACCTTGAGAACATGCTCGCCCGAAGGGAGGCCGAGCGTAGGGGTTACGGCGAGGCGATATTCCTAAACGAGCGCGGCGAAGTGGCCGAAGGTAGTTCCACGAATATCTTTTGGGTAAAGCGAGGGGTCCTTTATACCCCTGCTCTTGAGTGTGGGCTCTTGCCCGGCATCACTAGGGAAGCGCTCATCTCGCTAGCCCCAGAACTGGATCTCGAATTAAAGGAAGGGAAATTC
The DNA here is from genome assembly GCA_964514965.1 of Hadarchaeota archaeon (SeqCode). Classification (GTDB taxonomy): domain Archaea; phylum Hadarchaeota; class Hadarchaeia; order Hadarchaeales; family Hadarchaeaceae; genus DG-33. The sequence goes on from CAZETV010000002.1 coordinate 95,454, forward strand.
AACTTAAATGAAATCTTCGCGTCCCAGGGCGCGTTTTTCACTAACTCATTGATAGGGATAGCGGCTATCACCGAGATAGACGAGACAGAATTGACCGTAGACGGGGCGCTTTTCGGCAGGCTCAGGAACTCCCTCTTTAGGAGACTTGGATGGGCCCCCTAACTTTTTTCTTTCAACTTCAAAATTGCCTCGGCGATGTCGCCACCTGTTTCCTTGAGCACCTGCATTGCGGCCTCTAGCTCGACTCCCGCCTGATCCATCACCAGCTTGATGTCATCTTCGCTCGGCCCTAGCTCTAGCTTTCGCTCGAACTCCTGCCCGCTCACCTGATAGCTCCGCTGTCCTGCCATCTCGGTGCGCGTCACCTGAGCGTTGGATATCACGATTTCCCGGTCTGCGAGCTTGATTACGACCTCTTGCACACCCTCAAGCTCATCCATTTTAACTCCCATCTGCCGCATCGCACGCTCCATCTGCCGCCGGTCTATCCGTTTTGGAAACACTAAACCAACCTCGGCGTTTCAAACGCTGCTAACTCAATGCCCTTTGCCCTTTTTTTTCCATCCGTTCATTTATACCACCTAACCCTCTTCTAACTTCTACTGCTTTACCGACTTTAAACGCTATCATTTCCTCACCAGTTAATAAGGTTTTACCGCTCGCTAGCAGACGGTCCCGTGAATCCACGACTAGCACCTCCTCGGCAGGCCTTATCTCAGGGTCCGCTGCCACGACGTGTTTTGCGAACACTGTCTTTCCCTGCGCTACAAAAGGTGCCGCATCGTCGCTCACCACCACTCGAAGGCTAGGTGGCTTGAGTGTCCGATGCACTAGCTCGGCTCCTTTTCGATTAAGAATGATGAAACCATCGGAGGCGCGAATCGAACACAATGGCTCGCCGGTCAATAGAACTTGACGAATTCTCCCTCTACTTTTCAACACTTGGACGCTGCTGGGAAAAAGTGCCTGCCCAACCCCACGGCCGAATAAATAGTCCGCCACCGCGCGTAGTTTAAACAGTTCTTTCCCCGTTGGTTCCTGCAAACGACCACCGTGCAAAATTGACTGCGGCTAGTGAAAAAGTTTTGGGGCGTTGGATATTCTAAATATGACACGCTATGCTCAGCGCCTTTTTGTTAATGAGGCGATGAGATTTTAAGGATTCACACCTGAGAGAGCTTGGGAGCTCGATGATACTTACCTTTGAACAGGAAAAAACCATCATTCGAACATTGCTACAGAAGCTCGGTGTGGACGAAGAGCAATCCAGCGCCACGGCCGAAGTCTTAGCTGAGGGCGACCTCCGCGGCTTCTCCTCCCACGGCCTTCTCCGCCTGCCCTACATCCTGAGGGCGCTAAAGCGAGGTACGATCATCGCCAATGCAAAGGTCGAAATCATGCGCGAAACTCCGGCGACCGCGCTCATTAACGGTGGGCACGGGCTGGGCCACTACACCGGGATGCGAGCGATACGCACAGCAATCGAAAAGGCGAAAAAACAGGGTGTGGCCGCAGTCGGCGTTTATAACTCAAACCATTTCGGCATCGCAGGGTACTACGCTGAGTTAGCGATGCGTGAAGAGTTGATCGCCATCGTGACCACAACTACCGACGCACTCGTTCACCCTTGGGGCGGCGTCGAACCCTTGCTTGGAACAAACGCTCTGGCCATCGGCATCCCCTCCAAGCCTCCCGTTTTGCTCGACATGGCGATGAGCGTCGCGGCACGTGGTAAGCTCGTTAAAGCGATGAAGGAAGGCAAACCCATTTCTGAAAATTGGGCAATCGATTCTGAAGGACGACCGACGACCGATCCTGAGAAAGGCCTAGAGGGAGCGCTCAGCCCATTTGGAGGGGTCAAGGGCTACGGGTTGGCTTTCATGCTCGAAATATTAGCAGGCCCGCTGGTGGGTGCCGCTGCAGGGAAGGAAGTTCACGGCACACTCGAGCCAGTGGAGGGTTTTTCCACCAAAGGAGACCTCATGGTCGTGATTGACCCGGCAAAATTCGGATCAATCGATGAATTCAAGGCACGCATTCAAAAGTTTGTGACGCAGCTCAAGGAATCCCGCAAGGCTCCAGGTGTTAAAGAGATTTTGGTGCCTGGTGAACCTGAGTTCTGCATCCGAGAGAAGCGACTTCAGGAAGGCATCCCGATAGCCGACGAAGTTTGGACCGAACTTGAGCAGATTGCAAAGGATTTAGGGGTAAATATAAAACCCCCTAAAAAATAACAAACAATTTCAGTAATGTCTACGGAACCAACTCTTCAAACAGACTCAATTTCGTTTCAAGTAATCGATAAGCTCGCTTGATATCAGCGGCTTGTCCTTGACGAGCGGGAACGCATATGACAAAAATGTTGAATATACCTCGCTTATTTGAATTTCAAGCCCACGCTGCACGAGCAACTCCTCGAGTCGCTTGCCTTCGAACACCCGCTTGGCCATGTATACCGCGCCGTCTATCGCGAATTGATGCTTTCCTAGATTTCGTGCGAGAGCCCTAGGCAACGATGCGGTCAGCAATTTTCTGGTCCGCCCGAGCGGAGGCTCCCCGCCCAAGATGCCACCGATGACGATTGCCCGCTTACCCCGCATGTCATCGGGTGATAGCTTTTTTCTCGCGCGAGGGTCGAGCACAACCAACTCCTTTTGATTAAAAATTTCCTTTACTCGTCTTCGTTCAACCTGTGTCATGCGTTTAATCTTTTGGGATTCTTTTATCTTTTTCACGTTTGTTAAGATCAGGTTATTTTTCCCGACGATTCGCGCTGCATTCGAATACTCAATGGAAATCCATTCGCTCAACTTAGGCTCAAGGTGCTCGATGACGAATAACATTGGCTATCCCAAACAGTTTATTGGCGACGATATAACTAAAATGCTTAAAAAACAGTGCAACCTTCGCAAAACAGACCCTGCAACGGGTCAACGCTAAGTTTTTTTCGTTAGCAGCTCAACAACAGGCATTTTCTCGCCAGAAAGAAAACTTATGCATGCGCCGCCGCCAGTGCTGATATGTTTTATCCGGTCGGTAACTCCTGCTTCACGCGCAGCTGCCACTATATGTCCTCCGCCGATTATTGTGAAAGCTTGGGAGTTTGCCATGGCTTTAAGCACTTTGAAAGTTCCCTGTTCGAATCCTTGCTTTTCAAAAATTCCCAGCGGACCATTTATGACGACAGTTTTCGCCCCCAAGATTACCTTCGAGTACTCCTCGACCGTTTTGCTTCCAATGTCTCCAATAGGTAGGTCTGTCGGGAGCTTATCTACTCCTAGTTCTTTCGGTGTTTCTTTCTCCTCAACAATTAAGTCAGAAGGAATTTTTATCTTGTCTCCGTGCTGGGAAAGCAAACGCTTAGCCCGCTCTATTTCTTCACCAAAACCTTTATCGAGCAAAAATTGTAGGTTCAGCTTACCCAAATCCTTGCCACTTGCCGCAAGAAGGGCATGCCCGACCAAGCCCCCCGTTAACACGAAGTCCGCAATACCCTTAGCAAATACATTTTCGATTATGGTGAGTGAATCATCAGCTTTCGCGCCCCCCAACACATAAACGGAGGGGTGCTCAGGAGTCAACGCGCGACCCAGCCCTTTGAGTTCACGTTCCATAAGCCGCCCAGCAAAGGTCGGCAGCACAGCGCCAAACCCAACCAAAGAAGGCTGGGATCGGTGGGCTGCGCCGAACGCATCATTCACGTAGATATCTACAAGTTCAGCGAGCCTTTTAACTAGATGAGTTTTCGCCATCTTCTCGGGAGAACCTTTCAATGTTTCCTCGGCGCAGAATCTTACGTTCTCAAGCAGCAGTATCTCACCCGATTGCATTTTCTGGATTTCGGACTTGGCCGTTGGCCCGAAAATGTCCGGGATATATTTAACATCTAAACCGACATCAGCACTCAATTTTTTCGAGTGTTCCTCCAGAGTAGTGAAATCTTCATCGCCAGGCCTCCCTTGGTGGGCGAGAACGACGACTTTTGCTCCTTTTTCTGCCAGTTCTTTGATGGTAGGAGCACATTCTCTTATCCGCGTGTCGTCTAAGATTTCACCAGTTTTTGGGTCGATGGGTGCGTTTATGTCCACTCGCACGAGCACTGTCTTTCCTTTAACTTCAGCCTTATCGAGGGTAGGAAATTCCAAACCTTTCACCCCATACGCCAGCACGGGCGTCATGACAAATTATTTCTTAAAATTGCCCCCACTACAAGCTCTCTGCAATTACATTGGCCATGCCGACGAGCCTGCATGAGTAGCCCCACTCGTTGTCGTACCAAGCAATCACTTTGACCAAATTTCCGTCGACGACATTGGTCAGACCGCAGTCAACAATGCTTGAGTGAGAGTTGCCGGTAAAATCGATTGAGACAAGTGGTTCGTCAACGCACTGGAGAATTCCTTTCAACTCTCCCTCGGCGGCGGTTTTCAATACTGAATTAACTTCTTCTGCTGTCGTGTTTTTCGCGAGAAGTGCCACAAGATCCACCACGGAAACATCCGGCGTGGGAACTCTCAAAGCGATACCGTCCATCTTACCCTCCACCGCTGGCAGGACTATTCCCGTTGCCTTAGCAGCTCCAGTAGTGGTAGGTATAATCGACAGCGCTGCAGCTCTGGTCCGTCTGAGGTCTTTGTGGACGAGGTCGAGCAATTGCTGGTCGTTCGTGTACGCGTGGGCGGTGGTCATGAGCGCCTTTTCGACGCCGAATTTTTCATTTAATACTTTCATAACTGGAGCCAAACAATTTGTGGTGCAGGAAGCTAGAGATATTATATTGTGCTTCTGAGGGTCGTAACCCTTTTTGTTAACCCCTAGAACTATTGTTACATCAGGATTTTTCGCTGGTGCAGATATCAAAACCTTCTTAGCACCTGCCTGCAAATGCTTGGAGGCCCCTTCCTTGTCTCGGAACACCCCGGTAGACTCAATCACCAAGTCCACTCCCAGCTCCTTCCACGGGAGTTTCGCAGGGTCCCGCTCCGAGCAATACTTCATTTTCTCTTGTCCGACAACTATCGCTTCGTCTTCGACTTTAACATCCTTATTCAGTTTCCCAAATACCGAATCGTATTTCAAAAGGTGAACGAGAGTTTTTGGATCAGCCAAATCGTTCACGGCAACACATTCGAATTTTCTCGGCACACTCAAAGATGCCCGATAGAATATCCGACCTATCCTTCCAAACCCGTTAATTGCAACACGCATTTAAACCCCTCCTAATTCATTCACCAAAAACGTTATTTAAACTTTTTCGTCACCCCATTCTTAGCTAATAATTAGTTTTCTACACGAAAAAACGTATCTTCTCACCCATACATAGGCCAATTGTCTCATTTTTTAGACGCTTAACATTTTTGGTAAGATTTAAAAGCTAGTATGCTCCGTTTGACTAGGGATAACTTGGGTAAAAAGACCACTACCGAGATTTTGCTTTTGCTGGCCAAGGAAGGAGCGCATCTAGAAGACCTGAAACTTTCATTGAGCTGGCTTGCGGACAAACTAGATATTTCAAGACAGACTGCAGCGCGGCGGCTACTTGAGCTTGAGAACCAGGGCCTAATCAAACGAGCGCTAGGGGCCCGCGGTCAGAACGTGCGTATAACACCGACAGGCTTGGCAAACTTGCGCTTAATGCATCGAGAACTCGAGGCGATTTTTGGATTGAAACCGCGTTCGTTTAAGTTAACTGGCCGGATAATCTCGGGTGTGGGCGAAGGCAGCTATTACATGAGTCAGCGAGGCTACCGCGAGCAATTCGAACGCGAACTAGGTTATACTCCCTATCCGGGGACGCTCGACATTACTCTTGACGAAGCATCGCTTGATCTCAAGGCGGTGCTCATGCAACTTCCCGGCAAACATGCCGAGAGCTTTAAAACAAATGAACGAACTTTTGGTCAAGTGAAATTTTTCCCAGCTAAATTGAGAAATAAGAAAGCTGCCCTGATTTTGCCATTTAGGAGCCATTATACTGACATCATTGAACTCATCGCGCCGAAGAAACTGCGTGAGAGCCTGAAGCTTAGGGATGGCGATGTCGTTCAAGTGGAGGTGATAGTCTGATTATCGACAGCGCTCTCGAAGCACTCCGCGCGGGTAATTTTTTGCTCGTCCAAGATGCACCGAACCGTGAGAACGAGGTCGACATGGTCATTGCTGCGAAGTTGGTGAATGCGAAACACGTTGCGAAGATGCGACGAGATGCAGGTGGGCTTATATGCGTCGCCCTACATCCGAAGATCGCGGATAACTTCGGCCTCCCTTATTTAACTGAGATCTATGAAAATGCATCATCCCACTTCAATATCCTCTCGTCCACCCGCCCCGATGACCTCCCTTACGACGAGCACTCTGCCTTCTCGCTCGCGGTAAATCATCGCCGCACCTTCACGGGAATAACCGATATCGACCGAGCGCTAACAATCAGAGAGCTGGGCAAACTAGGAGCCAAGGCGTTGGACGGCCCAATGGAGGAAGAATTTGGGCGCAACTTCCGCAGTCCTGGACATGTGCCACTCCTACGCTCCGCTCATGGTCTGCTGGCTGAGCGCAGAGGGCACACTGAATTCGTAGTGGCACTGGCCGAGCTGGCGGGCATTACGCCAGTTGTAGCTATATGTGAGATGCTAGACGCCGAAACAGGCAAGGCTCTCAGCTTGAAAGCCGCAAAAGAATACGCGGATGAAAATGGCTTGGTGTGCATAAAAGGAGAAGATATCATGCAGGCCCGAGGGGGGAGATGAGATGAGGCACGTTGGCATCGTCGACACTACCTTCGCACGCTACAATATGGCACGCGCGGCAATGGACGAACTCAAGCAGCTCTGCAGCGTGAAATTCGTTCGCCGTACCGTGCCCGGCATCAAGGACTTACCCGTAGAGGCGAAACGATTGCTAGAGGAGGGCTGCGACATCGTCATGGCGTTCGGTATGCCCGGGGCTGCGCCGATAGATAAGCAGTGCGCTCACGAGGCCTCGCTTGGATTGATTTGGACTCAATTGCTCACGAACAAGCACATAATCGAAGTCTTCGTGTTCGAGGACGAGGCCAAGAGTGAGAAGGAACTCGCTGAGTTGGCTGAGAAGCGCTCTCGAGAGCATGCACGAAATGTTTACCATCTACTTTTCAAACCTGATAAATTAACCAAACTGGCCGGCACAGGACAACGAGAAGGAGGCCTCGACGCCGGACCGCTAAGGAGGTGAGACCGGTGAAATTAGGAATATGTAGTACTGAATTTAATTGGGATATCGTCGGACCAATGCTTGAGTTTGCGAAGCGTCACGCCGAATTCTTGGAAGCTGAGGTAGCCATGGAAATTTTAGTACCCGGTGTCTACGAGCTACCGTTGGCAGCAAAGAAGCTTGTCGAGCGCGAAGACATCGATGCTGTAATCGCGCTTGGAGCAGTGATCGAAGGCGAAACACAACACGACGAAATAGTGATGCAGCACGCGGCGAGAAAATTAATAGACCTAGCGATACAATATGACAAACCTGTGGCGCTTGGCATTTCAGGACCTGGCATGAGCCGCATGCAAGCACTTGAGCGGGTGAACGAGTACGCCCGACGTGCCGTAGAGGCCGCCGTGAAGACTGTAAAACGCTTGGAAAAGGTGTGAGTTTGGATCTAGGCAAGGTTGGTATCTTGGCCCTTGGATCTCACGAAGAGCGCCATGGTGCGGCCTTGCCTCTCGACACCGACGCCAAGCTAGCTTCACATGTCGCGCTTGAAGCAGCCAAACGCACTGGCGCGGAGTTCTTAGGGACACTCTACTCTTCTTATGAGTTACCCTACATCGATACAGGGCGCCACCAGACGCTCGAAGAGGTGATGGAAGAGCTTAGGGCAAAGCTACAAACGGCAAAACAAATACTGGGTATACAATGCGTTGTGCTGGTCAACGCACACGGGGGAAACAATCCTCTGCGTGACCATATTCAAGAGCTCGAACAAGAGACCAGCTTGCGGATTATTTTTAATAATAAAATTATTGAGCTTGAAGGTCCCCACGCCGCGACAGGTGAACTGAGCATGGGGGCTGTAATCGGCATAACAGATGTTTCAAAAATCGTGGAGCACTCTGATTTCGAGCGTTATCCCGAGGTCGGGTTCGTCGGGTTGAAAGAGGCAAGAATAAATTATCAATGGGCGGAACGACAGGCCCGAGAGGTTGAAAGGATGGGTGTTCATGCCGACAAATTCTTAGGTGAAAAGCTCTTGGAATGCGCGATTATCAATGTGGTGAACGATATTCGCAAGCTAGAAACTTTCCACTAAATAAGCGAGTCAAACAGATTGAATTATCTATCGTTTGGTGAAAGCTTTACACAGCATTTTAATTTACATGGCAAGTATTTGGGTTAGGGTTTAAGTGGAGTTCATCGTCACTCAATTGGCTTACCTTTTGCTCGGAATTGCAACTGGGATATTATCCGGCACATTTGGTATCGGGGGCGGAACTTTAACCACCCCTGCAATGCGGGATTTGTTAAGGACGCCCGGACATGTAGCTCTCGGGACCCCTCTACCGATAATCATCCCTACTGCATTCTCAGGCGCGCTGGTATTCCACAGGAAGAGAATGTTGAAGTATAGAATCGGAGCAGTTTGTGCGCTCGCGGGTTCGGTCACGGCTTTACTCGGCGCGACTGCGACCGTTTACTTTACTGGCAGAGAAATGATGTTGATAACGAGCGCATTCATAGCCTTGCTAGCGGCTAGGTTCGCATTTGCAGGCAAAGAACCAAAGCCTAAGGCAAAAACAGCCCCAACAAAATTGCTGCTTCGGGCAACGTTTATCGGCCTCGCTGCTGGAGCTCTTTCTGGTTTCCTCGGTGTGGGTGGAGGCGTTATCTTAGTGCCAGCTATGGTGTTATTGTTAAACTTCCGCGTGCACGAAGCGGTGGGAACCTCGCTCATGGTCATGGTGATATATGCAATTCCCGGCTCGGTAGCTCATTACTTGCTGGGCCATATCGATGTCGCCCTGCTGCTCCCCATTGCAATAGGATCAGTCTTTGGGGCACAATTCGGAGCAAGACTCGCCGTTAGGACAAGAGAGAATCGTTTGAGGCTTGCGTTTTCATTTTTCCTGTTTGTGGTCGCCGTTAGCATGGCGGTATTCGAGCTTTTGTGACTGGTCGCATCGCCGATTCAAGTTCGACAATAATACTTAGTCCCGATTCAAACTACAGATTTAGATTCATAGCCCAAAAACGGATTCCGCCCGTCAAGCATCCATATGATAAAATATCACCATATTTATTCAAAATTTAGCCAATCTGCCATTTTTCAGCTGATGCGTGATCAGAGAAAAAACAGAAACGAAATTTGCACCTAAAAATCTTGTTCTCGGGTGCTGTGTCGCATCAATCTTAATTAATCGACGATTGTCATTGTATATATTGGAGACTGAGCCAACAAGAGAGTAACAAAATCACCGAGGTAATCTAACATGCGAAAGAAACAAAAGCGAGATTGGAAGGCCCATAACGACCAGATCGTAAAGCGAGGCGAGCTGTTGCTCGATTCCGACTTTGTCGAGAACTGGGAGAAAGAGCTTGAAAAGATGAACCAAGGCAAGATTCCTCCGAAAGTCGGATTGATTACGGTTTCTTTGCAGCGCGAGGAAACGGAGTTAGCATCTAAATGGGATCGGCTAGCCTACGAGAAACTCAAAGAGGCAGGATTGGATGTGATGCACCGCGAAGAATTGTCATTGACTGTTCAAAGTACTTTAGAAACTGCCAAGGAATTTAGAGATGGAGGCGTATGTTGTTTAATATTCTTAGTAGGGACTTGGGTTTACGCCCCCCAAATAGTCACGACAGTTAGAGAGATACACTCACCTTTTATTCTTTGGGCATTACCCGATCCGAAAACTTTCTCTCTAACCGGAGCAGGGGTAGTGCACGGCTCACTTGATGAGATGGGTATCAAACATAAGCTAATATATGGGTCTCCTGAGAATCCTGAAGTCATCAATAAAATTGCTGAGTACTCAAAAGCCGCAATGGTCGTCAGGCATCTTTCCAAATCGCGCTTTGGTATGTTCGGCGGCAGAACGGGAGGCATGTATACAGCGATGGCGGATATGGCCCAAGTTAAAAATTTATTCGGCGTTGAATACGACCAAGTAGACCAGCACCGCCTGATTATCGAAGCTCAAAATGTGCCGGATGAAAAAGCCCAAGAAATGTTGGATCGTGTCAAAAGCGAGTTTGGTCGGATAGAACCCCCTAACGATGTCATGATAAAGTCAGCCAAGTTATATCTCGCTTTGAAGAAAATAATCTCGGAAGACGACTACAACTTTGTCGGCATTAAATGTATGCCCGAGGTTGCAGATAATTACGTGTCATGTTGTCTCGCAGTTTCTCTCATCAACGACGATGGTATAGTTACCTCTTGTGAGTGCGATGTCAATGCTGCCTTGACGATGCAGATACTCAAACTATTGACTGGGGGCCCTGTACTTTTTGCGGATGTGAACCATGTCGATATGAAGGAGAAAGTCTTGAGGCTCGTGAATTGCGGCTCCATGCCAACTGGGCTCGCAAAGTCGAGAAATGATGTCGACTTAGGGATGCAGTATGAGTACCTGAGCAAAACAGGTGGAGCAACTACCACATTTTGCTGCAAGCCTGGCAGGGTGACGCTCGCACGGCTCGCTAGGATAAAGGGCCAGTATGTCATGCAGATAGCTACTGGCGAGGCCGTCGAACGCCCAAAGGAGGAATTTAAGGAAGCTAGAATCAAATGGCCACATGCGTTCATCAGGCTCGATGGGAACCCTGAAGAGTTTCTCCAAAATTGCCGGAGCAACCACCACCATATGGGATATGGGGACATCAAGGGGGAATTATTAGCAGTCTGTAATATCCTCAACATCAGGCCGATTGTGACATAATCAATTTGCGATATCTTTTTTTATTGACATTAAAACTTTGCTTGGTCTTTCAGCGCCCAGAGCTTCAGCAGGAGGCACATGTCTGTTGTATCAAGCGGTTTCGTTATTCCAAGTGCTTAAGCTCTTTCCCAACCTCGAGGAGCGCCCACGCCCAAATCAGACACTCGAAGCTCTTTATCAAATCTCCGCACTCGAGGAAGTGTTTCGAGTCCTCGCGGTACGCCTTGATGTTAGAGAGCATTTCCGTTCCCCGCTCATCAACGGCATTTGCAGTGGAGAGAGCTTTGTCGAGTTTGGTAGTCCACTTTTTTATCTCTCGAGTCAATTCACTTTCTAAAGTCATCTAATCACATCCTCAGAAGCTCCAGCGAACACACGGAGTGCTTCTGCCTCCACGAAGTGAAGCTTTCCCGGTACGATGAGCACATGCGGTGCAGGGCCGAAGTCTAATTTACGTAGCCTTTCTACCTTATCAGCTTTGAGAATAGCATCATCCGAACCAGCTCGTGCCACGACTAAAGCAAGTGTATCTTGAGTGAAAGCATTTTTTTTCAATTTTTTCTCCAGCTCGAGCATTATTTCAATTGCCTCATTGGCAGTCATCGCCCGCCTTTCTTCGGCTCGGATGTCGAGCAGAAGTAACGTGTGAAGTCCTCGACCGCGATTTTCGACCAGTACTTCGTAGGGCTTCCGAGACGGGTTGTCGGGAAATGGAACCGTAGCCGTGCGTCCGAACTTGTAGCTTTGCAACCCCGCCAGCCCAGCCGCAACTGAAGCAATCGATGCGGCATGAACAATTTTTGTTTCAATATCAGCTTTGGCGGCTCGCAGGCGTAGATCGATGTGCGTGGTCGCCACCATCGGATCGCCAGGGACTATGAATGCCACCTTACTTGTTTTAGCAATTTCGAGAATTTCTCCGGGCTTTTGTTCAACGGTTTTTCGATCAACAACGTGAATTGGACTGTCAATTTTTAGTTCCAATTCTTTTAAGTTGAGTCCGGGTATGATGCTTGTGTAGAACTCGGCATACACGACATCGGCTTCTTTTGCTACCTGCAGTCCCTGAAGCGATATCCCCTCACCATGCAAGCCAAGCCCGATGAATACAAGCATAGTATCATACATTATTTGAAATAGTTAAGAAAAGCTCTACCGCTTCTACACCAAGGTATAAATTTCTAGATTATTTTGAACTCGGAGGGACATAACTATTTCGTGAAATTGCATCGTAAACGCTTAATTTGGCTGGACGGTATATTCGTTCGGGCCCGTGGCTCAGTCTGGTAGGTGCCTCTGAAGGGCAGCCAAAAGCAATCGGCTCTTAACCGATCGGTCGAGGGTTCGAATCCCTCCGGGCCCGCCATCAAAAATCCCCAATCTGAGCAAGATTCTTGCTTATTTTTCGCAAAAATCCTGCCCGAATCCTGCTCAACTTTTGCCTGAAAATTGCACGAAAGATTTAAACGCCGCACCACAAAAATTATACAAAAATCCTGCTCGAATCCTGCCCGGTTCTTGCGAAAAATCGTTTGATAGATTTGAATGATAGCAGTCGTCTAGCCGGGGCACCAAAAACATGCGAATATCCTGCCCGAATCCTGCTCTATTTTTGCGAAAGATCGTTTGATAGATTTGAATGATCTAGCCGAGAGAAATTTAACTTTATATAACAATCGAAAGTTTTTTTAAAGGTTGTTATATAAATAACTATCATGAAAACTTTGACGAGATACCTGCTATCGAGCTTCGGCGGGGGCGTGGTGACGAGGGATGAGGTCAAGGCGGCGTGCAGGAAGTTCAGGGCAAGCTACGCGAGCACTGTAAACTTCATGATATCCTATGGATACCTGATCAGGATCCTCCGGGGGCTGTACTACGTCAAGACCCTCGAGGAGTTCAAGCTGGGGAAAGCTGTGGACGTTCACAGGGCGATCTCCCTCGGCCTGAACAGGCTGGGGGTCGGCTGGTACTTCGGCCTCTACACCGCGCTCAGGCTGAACGGCCTCGTCCACGAGTTCCCCGGCGTCACCTTCATCGTGAACGACAGCATATTCAGGCCGAAGGAGATAGAGATAGCTGGGGGGAAGACGAGGTTCTTGAAGCTAAAACGCGGGCTCTTCGGCTTCGGGGTTGTTGACAAAGGCGGCGTTAAATTCTCCGACCCCGAGAAAACGGTCTTGGATCTCGTCTATTTTTCTAGGTACCGCGGCCTGCCGGGGGAGAGGATAATCTCGATGATAGGCGAGTACGGCGAGCGTTTGGAAAAGGAGAAGCTCGAGGCCTACTTGAAATTTTATCCGAAAACCGTCGAAGGGGTTATTAGAGATGCCGGACTTGTCTGAGTTCGTCTCATTCGTCGCCCGTAAATCCAAAGTGAAGAACACCAGCTTGATAGAGAAGGATGTGATGCTGCACAGGATACTCAAGGAGTTCTGCTCATCTCCACTTTCGGCGAACTATCTTTTCAAAGGGGGTAGCTGCTTGGTCAAATGCTACTTTGGCTACTACAGGTTCAGCGTAGATCTTGATTTCACGTGGCGTGATCAGGAGGCGTGGAAGGGGCTGGGGGAAAAAGGGCTGAGGAGAAAGCTGTCGGCGGAGATAAAGCGCCTCGCCTCATTTCTGGCGAAAGTTTCGGGAGAATTGAATCTCGAGTTCAAGGTTGAGCCGGGGGAGAGGAAGTTTATGGAATTCGGCGGGGGAGGGAGGATGGCAACTTTCAAGCTTTGGAAGGGATCAGAGCTGATAAAAATTCAGGTGAATTTTGTGGAGAAACTGCTGTTTCCCCCGAAGGTCGCCAGGGCAAGGATTTTGCTGGACGGGGTTAAATTATCGAGGGATGAGCGGGTGTACTTCGGAGAATTCTTGGATTTCTACAGACCCTTCAAGCTGATGGCCTACGACGAGAGGGAGATCTTGTGCGAGAAAGTCAGGGCTATTCTAACGAGGAGGGCCCAAAAGCTGAGGGACTTTTACGATCTGTTCGTGCTCTCCACGCACGGTTTTAAGCTGGAGGATTTGAGGGGGGAGATAGCCGAAAAGGTGAGGGCCTCGCTCTATTACAGGAAGTACCGGGAGAATCTCGATCGGAACAGAAAAGAGTTGGAGGTAGATGTGGGAACTCTGGAGGATCCATTTGAGAGGAGCTTGCTGATGGTGAAACCACGGAAGGATTTTGAAGATTTTCTCAAGCTGGCGCGAGAGGGGCTGAGGGAAATAGCGGATGGCGTTATCTCTGGAGGAACTTTATGACACATGATTACGGCGTGAAAGGGTTCGCCATTTTTTCCGGCTAACTCTGAAGGGGAGGTCAGGGAGATGCTGGACGCGATCTGGGGGATTGAAAAAGCAGCACTGATTGCCGTGAAAGTATGTTTTATCCCCCTTATTTGGAACGTTGCCAGCCCTACCAAAAACCATCCAACCCCCCACAAAAAATCAGACATTATTTCAACTACCTGTTTTTCCATCCTCTACTCTCACCTCAAGAAAAATATAAGCTCCCGCTAATAGTCAAGGGGGCATAAATGGGTAAAGAAAGCCATGATAAACTCAAAGATTCCAAACATCTGCCACCTGCGTTCAAAATACTTGTTGACTTTGCCGAGGAACGCGGACTATTCAAAGAAACATCAGAAAATAATAGGAATAGAATCACCTCTTGCGTGGCTGCAGACCGCCACGAGAAAACCGATCGCGTAGATTGTGGCTTGAAGAGTATCACCTCACCCAGCGAGAAGTTCGTTAATCGCTTGTTCGGCTTCGACGATGTCGTGAAAATTAGTTCTGCGCAAGATGTTCGAGACGGCCTGCTTCGATGTGCGAAAATGTTTTGCCATGTCAACATGTTTCGCGTTAGGGTGGGTTTCGAGGTAATCTATAACCTGAGTCTGTCTGCTCGTCCATTTTTTCATCAGGCACAAGACGAGTCGAACCAGTGCGTTCAGCGTTCGGTCCTTTCGTTCATCTCTCGAGTTAATCACCGCCTCTGTCCTTTCCCGCCTCGCCTTCTCCAGAGCATCGCGGGATCGGTAAAAGGCTAGGCCGTCCATTTCGAGAACGTTTTCGCTTAGGGACGTGCTTATCTCTCCGAAACCAACGCCACAGCGGAATCCGACACCCATCGCGCTTAGGTGGCGCCTAATTTCTTTGAACATTCGGTACGCCTTACTGGGGGATATTAGGGCACCTTGGAACTCGTCTCCCCGGGTGATTGCGAAGTCCGCCTGCAAATCTTTTCCAAACTCGCGGTTGAGGCGGCGGACCAACGACCGAACCCTGCGCTGGACGAGGGGCCGATTCTTCAATTTTCTGGATTCCTTCAGGTCTACAGTGATAACACAAAAGTTTTTCCCGTCATAAATACACTTCCGAGAGTTTACTTTAGTGAGTAAACCTTTTTAGATTTACCTCCCCTACAAAACTCCAAGCTCGACCACGAAGTGGAGGACCTCATTCACATGGGATGGATCCACCACCTCGGCCCCGGAACTTCCTCGAAAACACGGGGAGAGCAACATAAATCTTTATTTTTGATATGTTTTCCATTTTTTAATTAATATATTTACTGACCTTTGGCAAACCTGCATATGTGGAGAAGTACCAGATATCGCATGCAGAGGCGATCAAAATGATCGAGAGGGTAAACGGCGTTCCAGTGCTCGCTCATCCAGTTTTCGCGCACGCTGACGACATGCTCCCGGAGTTGGCCGAACTCGGCCTTGGCGGGATCGAGGTCTACCACAGCAAACATGACGCTCAAACGACCAAGTATTACGAACAACTGGCGCAGAAATACGGCTTGTTGATCGTTGGGGGATCTGACTCCCACGGTTCGGATATACCAGTCGGGAACGTGCGGATACCCTACTCCCTCGTCGAGAAGCTTAAAATGGAAAGGAATGATATACAGGCGAAGCAGAAGAAACCGATTTTACCCAATATCTGATAGAGCGCATATTTAGTCAAACGGTTGTGACACCAACTATTTTTTTGGCGGGCTTGGGCGATCGCGGACAAATAACCGGGTCCAGTTCCCGTCGTGCTCGGGTGTGAAAAGGGAAGAATGGAGAACCTCCCACCCCTGCCAATATTTCCGCATTAACATAGCACGCTTCTGAGTCGCCCGAAGCCATTCGCCCCGCCTAATGTTTAGGGAAATAAATTTAAATAAGCTTCATCTTTAAATTACAAGGAGGTAATGAATTCGTGATTTGGATCAAGTACTGGTATTCTTGTGGTTCACCAACCGAGGTACATGTCTGTGAGGTTGTAGGGATTGACAGAACTACATAAAAGATGCGGCTTGGCGGCGGCTTTGACGCTAGTTCTTGTTTTACTAATCGGCTCCGGTATTCCCACCCAAGCTCAGCCCTTTGACCGCCCCACGCTCAAAACGCCGGATAACGAGTACATAACCAACGACAATACTCCGTACTTCAGCTGGGAAAATATCACAGGTGAAAACATACTCAAATTCCATCTTGTAATAGATAACGACTCAAATTTTGCGGACGGCGAGAATTTCTACTACAATTCAAACTTGATTGATAACTTTGACAACTTCGACACGCACTCGGAGAACGCGCTACCTGAGGGGATATGGTACTGGAAGGTTAGAGCAGAGAATGCAAATGGGCCGGGCCCCTGGTCCGGTGTCAGGTGGTTGAAAGTCGACGTAACCTCTCCGACGGTTCAGATCTCCGTCAACACCGCTATGGTCTTCGACAATTATGTCGGCGCAGACAACTTCGTGGTTACGGCAACGTTCAGCGAGAATATGGACAACACGATTACCCCAACCATCACCTTCACCCCCGACGTGTCGTTGGATACTTTAGAGAATGTGGTCTTCGCTTGGACCGTCGATAACAGCGTGTGCACGTGGACTTACGATGTGGATGATGAGGGTGTGGAGAACTTGGGCGTGGACGTGACGATTAGCGGTGGGAAGGATTTGGCAGGGAACGATCAGGTCGACAACACTGGAGAGAACATGTTCTCCGTCGACACCCTAGCGCCTGTTGCCCCAACGTTGGTGTCGCCCGAGAACAACGAGAACACGAATGACAACACCCCGAACCTCGATTGGGGTACTGTCTCGGATGCCAGCCTGCCGGTACTCTACCGCGTCCACGTGAGCGATAACTCCCAATTCCCATATGACAACGTGGATTCAGGCTGGATCTCTGACGATAACTACATCACCTCCGAGCTCGCTGAGAGCGTGTGGTACTGGCGAGTTCACGCGAAGGATAACGCTGGTAACGTGGGAGACAAATCAGCGTCTCGCTCATTCAGGGTCGACATAACTGCGCCTGTTGCCCCAACGTTGGTGTCGCCTGATAATGGGGCACAGACGGCTGATAGCACCCCAACGCTCAGTTGGAACGTCGTGAACGATAACTCGCTCCCCGTGACATATGATCTTCAAGTCGATGATGATTCCGACTTCTCTACGCCCACGGAGAACGTTTCGGGCCTTACCGACTACAGCTATGCCACATCAAGCTTGGCGGATGGGACATGGTACTGGCGTGTCCGGGCAAGGGACAACGCTGGTAACGCAGGCAACTGGTCATCGAGGTTGTTCACAGTGGACACAACAGCTCAAGCAGCACCTGCCCTCACTGCGCCAGCCAATGGCGCGTTCACGAACGATAGCACTCCAACCTTCGACTATGGGTCGATTTCGGGTGCATCGAGTTATACCCTCCAGTACACGACCGACAGCGGGTTCACACAAAACCTCACGACGATCTCGAGCACCGCAACGGATTACATTCCGACAGCAGCGTTGGCTGATGGGACATGGTACTGGCGCGTGCGAACGGTTGATGCCGTGGGCAACATAGGCGGCTGGTCGAGCACTTGGTCCTTCACTATCGACACCGTAACACCAACCGTGACGATATCGCCCTCCCTCGAGGCCACGCCAACGGCTACCGGCTGGACCTTGACCACCACGGACAGCAGCATCGAGATCAGCGGCTCGGTTACAGACGCGACTGGCGTAACAGTCAAGATAGATGATGTAGAGGTGACCGTAGTCGATCGCAGCTTCCGCAAAACTGTAAATTTGATGGTAATAGGTGTGAACACATTCACCTAGCCGTAACCGATGCCGCGGGCAACACCACGACGCGAACATTGGAAGTCATCCGAGCTGGAGTTGAGCCACCTCCTGTCGCAGAGCCCGCAATCTCGTCTGAGCAAGCCGTGTTCATAGCCGCGCTCGTCGCGTTATTCATCATCCTGATAGTTTTTGTGAAGATGGTTCTTGTTAAGAAACCTGCGGAACCTGTCCCAAGTTCTGGCCTCCCACCGACGAGATAACGGCGCAAGTGATGGAGAAGCTTATCAAGGTGCCCCAGAGCTATTGCGCCAAGTGTTGAAAGAAATAGGACTAGACCGGGAGATCGCGGAGCTAGCCCGAGGCGGGTAATGGGGGGTTTTGAGCATTAATCTAGCAAAAGCTCGGATTACCTCCTGTGCCCCTTTTCTATTTTTTGCGCTCATGCCAAGTTTGAAAAGTTTAGTCCAACAGTTGGGCCTACACAACTTGGCTATTATAGTTTCGATAGGGGGCGAAATAACCCCATCCCCCGAAACCCCCGAAAGAGGCGCTGAGTAGACATGATAGTAGAACGGATAGGAGCCATAACATGCGAGATCCTTCCGGATTCGGGAAATATCATGTCCAGGGCTCAGGAAGTGTTCAGGGAATTGGGAGAGGTGGAGCAGCGCCTCCGAATCACCGAGCGCAAGCTTTATCGCTTGAAGGAGGGTAGCTGGTCGTATACGAAGAACATGCTAAGGTTTGGGTTCGCGTCATGGGTCTTCGGCCTTTCGATTTTCTTTTTAGCGGTCGTGGCAATGAGTACCGAACTTTTTGGAGGGGTTCCGCTGACTTGGAGCTCCTTGCTCGTGGGGACCCCCTTGCTCGTGGGAGCCCCCGCAGCGCCCATGATGATGACGGCTGCGTCGGTCCGCAAGTTTGACACCAAGATAAAGCGCCTCAGACACATCCGAAGTGGCCTAGCGGTAAAGTACACTAGAGCCCTCTACCAGTACCAGAGGGCCTCCCTCCAATATTTGAAGCAGGCGGGTTCTACTGGGTAAGATAAATTGTTTCGTAAAAATGGTTTTTCTGGGCAGTAATTCAGTTTTATGTCCAAAACCGATTTAACCCCCTCGCTCAAAATCACTTTCGTGCACTCTCGTGTATTGTAAAACACTTCATTACTTTAAAAGGATCAAGCGCCCCTGAGCCTAAATGATAAAGATTAATAAGTTGACTACGCAGCTGGGATTGGGTACAATTTGGATTCGGACAGGCTTGACATTATCCTATGAACAACATCCGCGCTGATCTCGTCGATAGGTTCGCATGAGCTATTCCAAGTGATAGTAGATAATGCCAAGGAGATATCCGGTGCAAAGTTCGTTTCCCTATCTTTTTTCAACGAGGAGAGGGACACGGTTAAACTCGGCGCGCTGTCGGGCCCCGAACCTTCTTTGTTAAGAAAGGTATCAGAGATGTTAAAAATAGAAAATCTATTTCGCCACGGGTTCCCGGTCAGCAAGTGTCCAAGTTTTCAGGAGTTCTTAAAGAAGAAAGAGAGAAAACCTGTCATCCTCAGCGGCTTTCACGAATACACCTTTGGATTGTTCGATAAAAGGATATGTAGTCTAATCGAAAAAATTGTGGGCTTTGAGGAGGTAGTGGCGATTCCGTTACTGAAAAATGAAAAGGTGGAGGGAATTTTAGGTTATTTATTTCCTACCAAGGAAAAGCGTGACTTCACCCCACTGCTGATTTTTGCAGACCTCGCATCTCAAGCTTTAGAAAAATCAAAAATGTTTGAAGAACGGTTGAGGGGAGGGAAGGTCGCTATAATGAGCGAATATCTCGCAGGAGACATTATTAGAGAGTTCGGCGTTAGAATTCCAGTGGGAGAGTTAGGTTCGCGAGAGATTTTAGGACAGCTGGCTGACCTTGCTACTAAGCCTCCGCCCCGGAATTTATTCAACCTATTAGTCGCCGGGACGCACATAGCTCTCAGTCAAGAGGGAGTTGAGGTAAGCGAAGTAGAGATCCGTGAATTCTTGGCCCCCAATCATCAGAAGATTCCTTCAGGAAGGAATGGTATGAGAACCTTGACAACCATGAGAATATAACTGTTTTAACATTCCTAGCGAATATAACGCTGCACTCCAAGTACATGATAGTTGACAACAGGATTGTCTCCGTCGGCAGCACTAACTGGGGCCACAGATCCCTTACAACCAACCGTGAAATGAACCTTACGCTTCGCGGAGAGAACATCGCTGATTCGTTCACTTACATCTTCGATTCAGGTTGGGTCGCAGCCGGCGGACAAGCTAGGGGCGGTGAATACTGGGAAGAAAATTGGATTTATCCCGTAGCCAACGGCGCAGAGATCCCAGAAAATGTTACTGACACGGTGGACGAGTGGGTTAATATGTTTGATAACGCGCAGGATAATGTCCAGCTATATCAGTACGCTTACAATGGTGGTCCCGCTGAAGTTCGTGAGGCTATATTGGGTGCGGCAGACCGCGGCGTGGAAATAAAATTTATGGTGCCCCAGCGCTCGTACGACAGATGGCCGAGTGCAACGGAGGAACTAGCAAGTCACAAGAATATCCATGTTAAAACAATTGAGTTCCCGGTGGGCGTGGCTCATCCCAAATTTATTAACGTGGATGGCCAGCGAACATGGGTGGGGAGCGCTAACATACACTCTGACTGGATATTAACCGGTAGGGAAGTTGGCGTCACGGTCTATCACTCCCAGACCGTTGATACCCTGCTCACCATATTTTACACCGACTGGGAGAGCGTATACGCTTCGTGGGTTAGTCCCAACGCGGTTGAAGTGGGGGTCTCACCAACTCGGAAAGGCGATTTACCTGGAGAAACGCTCCAGTTCGGTGTTACCGTTGCAAATGTCGGGGAAGTCATCGATAACTACGACCTGACGGTTAGCGACAATGCTGGCTGGACTCTTTCGCTCTCAGAAAATCGAGTTGAGAACGTTCAGCCCAGTGAGAACGGAACAGTAACGCTCAGCGTCACCATTCTTGGAAATGCTGGAACAGGTGAGGTTAGTGTGGTAACGGTTACAGCTACTTCCGAAAACGACAATAACGTGAGTTCGAGTGATAAGGTCCTCGCGCTGGCAGCGGGTTCGGTGAGCATTTCTCCTACCGACGACTCTTATGTTGATCAGGCGAACCCCGACTCGAATTACGGCTCTGAAACTTATCTAGAGATAGCGAGCAAGTGGGATGGAAAACGGCGCAGCTTCCTTGAGTTCAACCTCAGCGATAATCTGTCAGATAACGCTTTGATAATTGATGCAGAGCTCAACCTATACTTCTATTGGGGCAGCGACTACGTCGCACTGCGCGATGCAGGCGTACTTATTGAGGCAAGGGAGGTGACCGATGATTCCTGGAGCGAATCGACGATAACCTGGAATAACGCTCCAACGGTAGGGGAAGTGATCAACACCTCAGAGATAGGCTCCTACGGCTGGAAGAAGTGGGATGTAGATGACTACGTTGCCGAACAGCTTGAGAACGAGAGCGATCAACTTGCTAGCTTTGCCATAAAACTTGATAACGAGGATTTCGATAACACCCTCAGAAGAATGCGGTTCCGCTCCGATGAATACTCAGACAACACAGAGCTCCGGCCGTACCTCAAAGTCAAGTACTTCCCAGCGGTCTACGATGTGCAAGTAGAAGTAGACAAGGAAGAGCGAGGCCGTCCAGCAGGCTGGGTTGCTAATTATACGGTGACTGTGACAAACAAGGGCAACATCAATGACAACTACGAGCTAACTGTGAGCGATAACAATTGGCTGACCAGTGTAGATCCAACGCTTCTAAAAGATGTCTTTCCAGAAGAAAACGAATTAGTAACCTTAAAGGTTACGGTTCCAGCTAACGCAAAGCCTGGAGATTCAGACAACGCCACGATTATCGCTACTTCACAGACAAAGCCTGCGGTCAGCGATAACAAAAAGGTAACGACAAAAGTCGTGGTAGACTACAAGCTCAGGCCATGCGAGGATGACTCATATGTGAACGAGGCGGATCCGAGCACTAATTACGGTACCGAGCCACACCTTGAGATCGCAACCATGGTCGACAACAACAGGCGTGCATTCTTGAAATTCGAACTCTCAAAAATACCCGAAAACGTGGAGATTTACAGCTCGAGGCTCTACCTGTACTTCTACTGGGGCTCCAACTACACCGAGCTGAGAGAGAATTATGATATGAAAATTGAAGCCTACAAGGTCAGCGATGACAGCTGGAGCGAGGGCACCCTAACTTGGAACAACCAGCCCACAATTGGGAATAAAATCGACTATACTTCGATAGGGTCTTGGAAAAGCTGGAAGTACTGGGACATAAAAAGCTACTTCGAGGAGCAACGTGGGATTGACAATCTGGCTTCCTTCGCCATAATGTTTGAGAACGAGAATTTCGACAACACCCTTAGGAGAATAAGATACCGCTCGAAGGAGTACACGGACGACACAAGTCTCACGCCCTACCTGAGCGTCTGGTACTTCCCCACGACGGTTATTTACGATGTTGAATTGGCAGCGACACCAGAGGCCCAAGGCGATAACGCGGGTGAAAATCTTGAATACACTGTGAAAGTCACAAACCTCGGCAACGTCCCTGACAGCTTTGCCCTAACGGTTACAAGCAGTCTAGGCTGGAACGCCGTTGTTAGTCCGGAAAATCTTGAAGATATCCTACCGAACGAAACCGAGAATGCAACACTAACCGTTACGATTCCGGAAAACGCGCAACCCGGAGAGGTCGACAACGTGACCATCACGGTGACATCACTTGGGGATAACACGGTGGGCGATAACGCAGTTGTCCGTGCAGGCATCTCGCAAACCACGACCTTGCTTCCAGCCGATGACGCGGCGGTCTTCCAGGATTTACCGGACTCGAACTATGGAAGCGAGACCTGGCTGGAGGTCACAAGCGCGGTCGACAACAACCGACGCTCGTTGCTCAAATTCGACCTATCCTCGCTGCCTGCGGGCTCCGATGTAATCGGGGCTGACCTAAACATGTACTTCTACTGGGGATCTGGCTTCACCGCACTTCGGGATGCAGACGTGCTAATCGAGGCCCGTGAAATCTTGGATGATAATTGGAGCGAGTCGACGGTGACTTGGAACAATGCCCCCACCTTAGACAATCTGATCAATGCTGTGGAGATAGGTTCCTACGATTGGAAGGTATGGAACGTAGGCAACTTTGTAGCTCAACAGTTTGAGAACGATAATCTAGCGAGTTTCGCCATTAAATTCGACACCGAGGACTTTGACGAAACGTTGCGGAGGATACGATTCCGATCGCAGGAGTACTCGGATAACCTTACCCTAAGACCGTATCTGGAAGTGGAGTACTATCCATAGGACCAGAGTTCAAAAAAGGGCGGCTTGCCGCCGCCCGCTCTCTTCTTTTAAGGGAAAGTTTCACTTTGGTTTTATGTTCTCGAATAATAGAAAAGAAATGGGCGAGCTGCAACATTGGAAATTGCGCCATAACTAGCGATTAATCAGGATGAAGCGGAATCGCAAGTTATGGTAGATTTAAACGGTAGCTTAAAACCTACTCCCCCGCGCCACCAAAAATCATGCAAAAATCCTGCCCGAATCCTGCTCAACTTTTGCCTGAAAATTGCACGAAAGATTTAAACGCCGCACCACAAAAATTATACAAAAATCCTGCTCGAATCCTGCCCGGTTCTTGCGAAAAATCGTTTGATAGATTTGAATGATAGCAGTCGTCTAGCCGGGGCACCAAAAACATGCGAATATCCTGCCCAAATCTTGCCCAATTTTTGCCGAGAAATCGTTTGAAGTTAACTTTAAATATTTGAACCTAACTTCATAATATGGTGCGGTCATGAAATTCCATAATGTGTTAGAGGAAGTGTTTGGAACTGGCGAGAGGGTAAAAGTACTGCGAGTTCTTACACGGTACCCTAAGGAATTCACTTCTAGGGAACTGTCTGGATATTGCGGCGTCTCCGTTCGCGGTATCATTGATATTCTTACTCTTTTCGAGCGTTACGGGTTCGTAAAAAGCCGCAGGGTTGGGAAGTCCATCCTTTGGAAGATAGACGGGGGCAACTACCTGACCAAGGAACTCATCCTGCCATCCTTTGAGGTGGAGGGGGGCATCGTGGATCATCTAAAGCGGGGGATTTCGACGATGGTTAGGAGGTTCCCGGTGCGAAAAGCGGTGATCTACGGGAGCGTCGCCCGCGGGGATGAGCGACCTGACAGCGACATAGACCTATTGTTGGTCGTGGAAAAAAAGGGTAAATGGGTGAAGGAACTCCAAAATAAGCTCAGAGGGGAGATATTGGCGCTTTTTGGTAACACGCTGTCGATACTCGTTTGCACTCCGGGCGAGTACAAAAAAATGAGCAGGGGGCTGAAGAAGGAGATAGAAGGAGGCATCGTGGCCTTCGGTGGTTGATGTGGTCGAAACGCAAAAGGTCGAAAAGCACCTCTATTCAAACTACCTCGAAAAGGCCCGAGAATACTTAGATGGTATGAAAGATGAGCTGGCAAACAAACGCTGGAACTTGGCCGTCCTAGCAGGCGTCCATTGCACCATCTCAGCATGTGATGCGCTGACGATCTTCTTCTTGGGTAGAAAACACAAGGGGATAAAACACGCCGATGCCGCAAAGCTCCTCGCTAGCATCGAGGGGATTGATCCAAGGAAGTTAAGGGAGAAATCCAACCAGCTCATCTCCATCTTGGATTACAAAACCCCAGTGGAATACGACAAAACCGTGTTCAAGGAGTCGGACGCAAAGGAACTCACAAAAAGGGTCGAGCGCTTTTACAGTTGGGTCAAGGGGAAGTTGCCGGAGTGATGCCGATATTTGGTCCCGTAGGGGTTCGGGGGGTTCAAACCCTACCCCCGCACCAACAAAAATCGTGCAAAAATCCTGCCCAATTTTTGCCTGAAAATTGCACGAAAGATTTAAACGCCGCACCACAAAAATTACGCAAAAATCCTGCTCGAATCCTGCCCGGTTCTTGCGAAAAATCGTTTGGGAGATTTGAACGGGGGCTTGAACCTATCCGGGCCCGCCATATGTATACCGTAAGTTTTGCCCAATTCTAGCGGTACGAGTAAACTCAATCGAGGCGCACGACTTCAATCTTCTTTAAGTCACAAACGCCAAGCTTTGCTTCTTGGGCGAGTTTCAGGTGCCCTACAGTAGAAGGGTCAATCCCTAGAACGGTGGACCCCACAGCATCGGCCGCGATCGGATCGTTTGAAAAAATCATCACATCAAACCGCTTTCGTTCGCCACCCAACTCCGAGCTTAAACTGAGCCGCCCGTCAATCACCGCTAAATCGGGGAGCTTGTAGCGGTTGATGTCGACGATGCTCTCTTCGATGCCCAGCTTGTGAAATCTGCCCTTATCCCGTCCGATGGTGGCGCCGAGCATGTTCTTTAGCGAGAGCGTTACACGGGCTGATGAATGCTGTTTCAAAACAGCCACCGATATCAAATAGGTGCCCTTTAAAACCATTGGGAACTCGAACCGCTTCAGCACTGCTGCCTCCGCTTTTTTCAAAACCTCGAACTCCTCCGAATTTAAGTCAACTAGCTTCACCCCGTGATAATTCGCCAATTCAACATAACCCTGATTACGATAGATAGTGTGGGTGCCCCCAAACCCTGAACCCTCGGCGACGATAAGTTGATTATCGTCCTTGAAAAATTTCACGAGAGCTTCAACGGTGTCGGTAGGAGTCGTAACGGGATATGGGCGATCGGCGATGAGGTTAGGTTTTATCACCACTTTCCTGCGATGAACTTCAACACCCAAAGAGCGCAGGCCCTTTGGTACCATCGTGGTGGGGTCGTTTCCTCTTACAACAACAACTTTCGACATGCCCCTCACACTTGTTTATCTAATTATAAAGTTAAAATGGTCACCCAGAAAGCGATATGGCTGCTAAGAAAGAACTAAAATTTCGCATACTTACTCAAGCCGAGTTCCTTTAACTTCTCAGGGGTCGGCTTACCTTTCTTCCACCCGCGCAGGGCATAGTACTCATCGAGCATCGCCCCCAGCTTGACAACATGACCTTTAGACGGACCCTCGGGCATCGATTCTTTGAGCAAACGTTTGGGTAGCGTGTCGTCCTTGCGGCCAAAGCCCTCGCGGTTGATGAAGAGCCGCTCAAGAGTATAGATACGATCACCGGCTTTCAACAGCTCATCGGGCGACCAGTTCCACCCTGTTATCGCGTTTAGCATCTCTACTATTTCAGGCATCCAAATGGCGAGGGTCGCAAATTTACAAAAGACGGCCGAATCACAGATTGCGAATAGGTCTTGAAGAGTCTTCACCCACTGCGCCTTTCCCTCAGTGGCGAAGCGGTCAAGTCGTTTGGACACACCAAAAATTTCAGGACCTGTCATGTAAGCTCGAAGGTGGCAGCTACCACTATTTGAGGTCGCGTATGCCAGCCCGTGTCCCTGAGAACCACGCGAATCATACGCAGACATTTCAAGTCCTTTAACGTGCATCGCCAGCTCGGAAGCGCCGTATTTCTCCGCGAGGCGCTTCGCCCCGAGCGCGATATCGTTGCCGAATCCTAGGCGATAGGCTGTCCGCCAAGTAAGCTCCACAATCGCTTGGGGATTGCCGAACTTCAGCACGAGCCCTCTCAGCTTCTCCTTCGATATCTTCCCGCGCTCACTCAGCTCCATTGCACAGCCCACGATGTTACCATAAGAAATGGGATCAATGCCCAGCTCATCACAGAGGTTGTTGGCCTTTGCTATGGCGTTTAAATCATTGACGTAGCACTGAGGCCCTAACGCCCAGAGCGCCTCATATTCTGGTCCCTCTCCCTCGACTTGATAAGGTACTTGAGTGATTCGGATTACGCGACCGCATGCAATCGGGCACTCCCAACATGCTTTGCCTTTCACCGATATCGTCTTCGCAATGGTTTCACCGCTAATTTTTCCCGCGCTTGGAAAAACGCCCGTCTGAAAATTTCGAGTAGGGAGAAGCCCATACTCGTTGATAGTATTGACCGCAACAGCAGTTCCAAAGGTAGGCAGAGATTGCCCAGTAATTCGACTCTCTCGTAACATCTTCAACACTTTTTGAACGACTTCTTTGAATCTCTTCTCGTCCACGATGGGTATTTTTTTGTTTCCACGCACAGCGATTGCTTTGAGCTGTTTCGACCCCATCACAGCCCCAGCCGCGGCCCTGCCAGCCGTGCGATGCTTGTCGTTTATGATTGCCGCACACATCGCAAGGTTCTCCCCTGCGGGACCGATCGAGGCGATTTTGATATTCGAGTCCCCGAGTTCCTTACGGATACCGTCCTCGGTGCCACAAGTGCCTTTGCCCCAATACCGCCCAGCAGGCCTGATTTCCGCCTCTCCTTTGCGTATCCACAGGTAAACGGGCTCGGCCGCTTTGCCCTCGATAATTATTCCGTCGTAACCTGCAAACCTGAGTTCCGGACCGAAGGTACCGCCACAATTGCTCTCTCCAATACCTCCAGTCTGTGGTGATTTGGTGATGATGTGGAATCTACCGCTCGTTGGGAATGCCGTGCCTGTGGCAGGACCCGTCATAAAGAGCAACTTGTTTTCAGGCCCCATAGGGTCGGTACCGGGTTTGAGTTCTTCGATGAGGATTTTCACGCCCAAGCCGCGACCTCCAACAAACAATTTGGCCTCGTCCTCGTCCACGAACTCGTCGCGCATTGAACCAGATGAGAGATCAGAACGCAAAAGTTTCAGCTTCAAACCACCGCCTCGAGGAAAAATCATCGGTCAATTTTAAGTAAGTTTGGGTAATGGTCTAAAAACTGATTAAAGCATGCACAAATACAATCATTTGGTAGCCCGGTGGGGTAGACCAGTGTTGACTGGGCCCAATGGTCAGGGGCTAAAACCCCCCGCAAAATCCTGCGGGCCTTTGGAGCCCGCGACGGCGGAAGGGAAAAATCCTGCCGAATTCGAACGTCGACATGCCGACCGAAATTCCGCCCCGGGCTACCATTCACAACTTTAAATTAATCTCAGCGCTTTGCCCGTCTGCGGCTTAGGGGACCACATTTTTAAAGTTAGTGCCGAAAGTTTTTATGTTGATTGAATGTACCCACGCGCTCTCCCTAAACTCCAGCTCATGGCGGACATAGCGTTCGGCATAGCATTGGCTGTACTATATGTTGGCTTCAGCTTGACCCTAAAAAATATCCAATTGGAGATCAACTCTTTATTCCTCGCAAGTTATGCGCTCCTCGGCCTCGGTGTTTTAGTGTTCTACTTGGTTCTCATGACAAACTCAAAGCTTGCGCTTCTCCTCCACGTTTGGACATTCCCACTGTTTAGCACTTTAAACCTCTTCCTGAGGTGGATGCCGAGCGTGATGGGTAAAGTAACAAATGTTCAGGTACTGTTCAGCATCATCCTCGTTTACGTTTTACTTCTGTTCGCATTCTTCGTCGCCCAATCCGCCCTACGCAAGCGGATACTTGAGCGCCCTGTTGTATAGCAAATCCAAATTTCACATAATAAAGCAAACCTAATTTAAGAAGAATAAAACATTATTCTCGGTAGCCCCGTGGGGTAGACCAACAATGTTGGGCCCAATGGTCAATCCTGGCGGACATCGTTAAGACCGCAATCTGGATCCGTCGACCCCGGTTCGAAACGGCTCAACCGACGAAGTTCCGGGCGGGGCTATCGCTCTAAACTTCAACAACAATTGCCGTGTTAGTGTCGACTACGCCTTTAATCTTGTGAATTCCTTGGACGACAGCGCTAGTCAGTTTTCCAAGGTCTTTGGCCTCCACCAACACGATGATATCATATGGGCCAGTGACCACGTATACCGATTTCGTCCCTTGAAGTCCTTCTAGCTCCTTTGCGACCTGTCTAACTTTACCTATCGCAGTAGTTATCAAAACATACGCTTGTACCAATCACTCACCTTGTATCTACTTTTTGGGCAGCGCTTAAAAATTTACCTAAACAAACATGACGAATATCACGACGAACACAAGTAGGGGTATCTCTATCGCCGCCCAAATTGCGGGTTTCCACAAGAAAACTTTCTCTCCGTCAAGAGGTGGGATGGGTAATAGATTGAAAAACGCTAGCCAGAGGTTAATAAGCGCGCCCCACAATCCAATCGTGCCAATCAGCCCTGACAAGTAACTTAGAGGAAAGAAGCAACCGGCAATTGCGATATTCACAACCGGCCCTGCCAACCCGATTAACCCACTCTGACGGCGGGTGAAATACGATGACAAAATTACGACCGCACCGGGAGCTGCGAAAATAAATTTGCCTCCAGAGGCCAGCCCGATTAAGAGTGCAAATACCAAGCCGAACGTCCACATCCGGTAGACCGCAAAGTAGCCATATCGATTAGCAACATACTTATGGGTAAGTTCATGAGCAATGAAACCAAGGACCAGAGGTATAGATATTGCAGCAAAACGCGCTCCCACGCCCTCAAGAGAGAGAAACCCGATCCCCGAAACAGCAACTGCGAGCACGAGAACTGAGATTAAGATGTGGCGCAACTCAGTCTTTATAAAATGAACCATCTAGTTCACGTTGACTCTTTGATGGTAATTTTTCGCTTGAGGATTAACTCGGCCGACCGAATGACAGACCCACCAGCGCCTATGGCCCTGGCGATTTGCTCCTTCGGCACGTATACAATAAGCCCATCTTCCTGCTCCTCTACTTTGCTTATCGGGACGTTCAGCATTTGCTTTAGTTTTTCGCTTATCTCTACTTCCATTTTTTCAACTCCATTTGATGTCTTCATAACCTATTTAAAAAGTTTGCTAAACATTGAGATTCCTTTGATCAATATTATGCTACCCAAAATCACAAAAAAAATCTGCCGCAATTCTCTAACTACTGACCTCGTATTCCACGCTCGTCCTCCAACTTCCAGAGAGCCCCTTGCTCAGTCTTTCATAAATACCCGGCACATGCCCAGCGCCCACCACACATGCAACTTTACCGGTGCTCGCGGATAGCAGCATCGCTACCCTCGAGGCCATGTAAGCATCACGCTCCCCGATTAACACTTGGTAAGAAGTTGGCGAGGTCCGCTTCAACTCCTGCAACAAGTAAGCGACAATTTGGTCGTCGGTAAGCCGCTCGAGCTCCACACGATTTCCAAAAGGTAGGAGGCCCAGCAGAAGTCCCACAAACAGCTTTACACGTTCTCGCCAAGACATGCGATTGATGAGCCGCTGCATAGTTATGTTGATATCCCGGTCAATCAGCTCCACCCGCGCGCCGATTTCTCTGGCGTGCCTGATTGCGACTAGCATCTCCTCGCCAGCTGGCATACCAGTCTGATGCGAGAACCTGTTTTGTAAGAGGTAGAGCAGGCTGTTAAGCAGCCCCAGCCTAATCCCTCCGGCGCGCACTGATTCAAGCATGCTTGGCCGTTTGAGGTCTTGAGTGAGCGCTAAATAGCGGGCGGGACAGAGCTCCACAGCAACAACATCCGGCTTTTCCCCCACAATGATTTCTTTGACCTCCACCGCGCTCTTAGGCAGGACATGCGCGACCCCTATAAGGAGAAGGCGGTCATCTAACTTTCGAAGCACCCTTGATCCCCCAGACCCGATAAGTGAGAAGTATGTGTTTTCCAATTTTTTTGACGCTAAGGAGTTTTAGCTTTACACCATTTCGAACATCGGCGAATCCAGCACCACCGACCAAGGACTTCGCCTTAGCTCCACCCACTATCCGGGGCGCTACGGCTACGCACACCTCGTCCACCAACCCCTGCTTGAACATTGCCCAGTTTATGGTCGAACCCCCTTCAAGCAAAACTCTGCGCATCCCCAGTGAGCGGAGTCGCCTAAGCAATCTACGCAGTTTAACCTTCTTATTGCCAATCACGATGATTTCAGCTCCAGCCGCTCGCAGTTCTTCAATTTTTCGTTTAGGGGCCCGCTTAGACACGGAGATAATGGTCTTAGCTGAACCGTTAAGAACTCGGGCATTGACCGGCGTCCTTGCCTCGCCATCAATAATCACGCGGACGGGATTTTTCCCCTTCACCCGCCGGACTGTCAGCAAAGGATCGTCAGCCAGAACTGTGCCAACTCCCACAATCACTGCATCAACGCTTGCACGAAGTTTATGAAGGCGGTTGAGATCCATCTTGCATGAAATCTTGCTGTCCCCAGCTACAGTCGCAATCTTGCCATCGAGCGTCATTGCAGCGTTGAGAATCACATAGGGGCGAGTCATGGTGTGTCCAACGAAGTCTTGTCTTCCAGCTCTTAAGTTGTAGGGATGGGGCCAGGGTCGGGATTTGAACCCGACACACGGGATATCTGCGAGAAAAACTCCCCACAGTCCCGGATGTTAACCAAACTACACTACCCTGGCCACGACTAAAAATTGGTGAGACTTGTATTTAGATTTACTTTTTTCGCGAGGTCTGGTAGTTAAGAACCGTGCCTAGGGCTAAAGCGAATATCATACAAATACTTTCTCACAGAAAAAAATAAAACATGAAATTACTACTAGCTACTAAAGGTGCTAAATTGAAAGTATTGTTGCTTTCAAGAGCTGATGTCGAAACACTCATTTCAATACGTGAAGTTATCAAAGCCGTTGAGGGGGCATTTATGGCAAAAGAACTTGGTAAAACCCAGATGCCTCCAAAATCATATGTATTCTTAAACCGCTATGATGGCGATTTCAGGGTAATGCCCGCTTATCTGGAAGACACTGAAGCGGCGGGAGTAAAAATTGTCAACGTTCATCCGCAAAACCCTAGTAAGCACGGTATGCCTACGGTGATGGCAATCATCGTATTGCTTGACCCACGAACCGGTGCTCCTCTTGCGATTATGGACGGTACAACGATTACCAATCTAAGAACCGGGGCCAGTGGTGCTGTAGCGGCAAAGTACTTGGCGCGGAAGGACTCTCGTGTGGTTGCAATAATCGGGGCCGGGGTACAAGCTACAAATCAGTTTTTAGCCCTAAACGAGATTTTCAAAATTGAAGGATTAAGGGTAAGCGACAAGCTTGAGGCGAACACGAAAAAATATGCCTCTGAAATGAAAAAACGATTCGATATCAGCATAAAAATAACCAACGTTAAGGAAGCTGTTCAAGGCGCAGACATCATAGTAACAACCACACCAGTCAAGAGCCCCATCATCATGAACGATTGGATATCAGAGGGTGTGCACATTAACGCGATAGGCGCAGATGCTCCGGGAAAGCAGGAACTTGACCCCAAGATATTGAAACGAGCTAAAATAGTTATAGACAACTGGGAGCAAGCGTCCCATAGTGGTGAGATAAACGTACCCTTTTCAAAAAGTATGTTGACTCGCGAGGATATACATGCCGAACTCAGTGAGATAGTTAGCGGGAAAAAATCCGGTCGCACATCAAACGAAGAGATAACGATTTTCGACTCGACCGGTCTGGCGATTCAAGACATGGCAACTGCTTTGATAGCTTACAAAAAAGCTAAAAAAAATGGAATGGGCACGGAAGTGGAGTTACTGTGATCATCAGTCAACAACAAGATGGGCTGGCACGACTTCTTTTTCCCTTCTACAGTTTAACTAAAAATTTTGTTGACAATCTGCTTGGTAATTCGACTCTAAATATGCCCCAAGGTATTATCAAAACCTTAAAAAAAACGGAGCGGTCAAGAATGATTGGATGGATTGCTGAGCCCGCTAATTTTATGCTAAAAAAATGTGTGGAATACATGTTGGCGGTTGAAAACGAAACTCATGTTGAAGGAGGTCTGAAAACGTGCTCGTGAGCTCGCGAAAAAAGATGGATATCCACGCTGGTATTGCCTCTGAATTCTCGGAAATCTTGGACAAAACATTGGCAGGCGAGGAGCTGAGTGTGGCCGATGGCGAACGGTTATTAAGAGCCGAAGGCGGGGAACTCCACACACTTGTTCGTGCGGCAGATAGGGTACGGAGTAAAATTGTTGGGGAGATTGTAACTTACATAATAAACAGGAACATTAATCACACTAACATTTGTACGGGAAGCTGCAAGTTCTGCGCTTTTAAACGTTCGCCCGAAGATCCTGACGCCTATATGCTCACCCATGAACAGATTGCAACTAAAGTTCGTGAGGCACTTGATTTTGGAGCAACGGAAGTTTGCATCCAAGGCGGACTACGTCCTGACTTCGGCCTGAATGACTACATCGGTATCCTCCGAGCGGTGCGAGATGTCTCATCGAGCATTCACATTCACGCTTTCTCCCCTTCCGAACTTGACAACATCGCGATGCATGAGAAACTACCTGTCGAAAAAGTCATCAAAACGCTTCGCGACGCGGGGCTGAATTCGGTTCCGGGGACGGCAGCTGAAATCCTTATCGGCCGTGTTCGAGAAATCATCTGCCCTAAAAAAATCTCCACGAGTCGGTGGGTCGAAATAATCAAAACTTGTCATCGTTTGGGTGTGCCGACTACAGCTACGATGATGTACGGACATGTGGAAACGTTGCGAGAGAGAGTTCAACATCTATCTTTGATTCGCGAAATCCAACGCGAGACCCGAGGCTTCACCGAGTTCGTTCTTTTACCTTTCATGTTTCACAACACACAGCTTTGGCGCGGGAGATTGATCAGCTCATCTCCAAGCATCGCCGAAAACCTCCGGACCCATGCTGTTTCAAGACTGATGCTTGCCGGTTTTATCGATAACATTCAAACCTCGTGGGTCAAGCTTGGCCCACACGGAGCCCAGCTTATGTTAACAGCGGGGGCGAACGATCTGGGTGGAACCCTGTTTGAAGAAAATATCTCCAGAGCAGCGGGGGTAAACCAACCGATGATGACGCCCAAGAAGCTGGAACAGCTCATCTTGGAATTGGGTCGCGTGCCCCGCCAGCGGACGACAACCTACAAGTTGCTTGAATAAAGATGTGAAGGTATAAGCGCCCAGTTATAGCTGGAGTAATTATTGTTACTTTGCCATTATCCGTGTGTGATTAGCGTTGCACTGCAGCGAAAATCTTTCTTTTCCTTTCAGTACTTCTCCAGAGATTTTAATTCCAAAAAATTAGGATAAGTTAACAGCGAAGTCAATGCTGTGTAAGATATTCGAACCAGCATTCGAACCCGCTATTTAATGAACTTGTTAATCACTCTCTGAACCTGCACTACCTTTCTTCAGTCTGGTTTCATATTTTTTTAGGACTAATTCTAATGCTTCTTCTAAATCAACACCAAAAGAATTAGCTATTGTAATAAGTGAATATAGTAAATCCCCCAGTTCAGTTTTTAACTGTTCTCTATACTCAAGTGGTTTTCTACCATAGTCACTCATTTTAAGAATTTCTTTTGCAACCTCCCCAAGTTCGGATAGAGTATCTAAGACCCTGTGTTCCGGGGGGATTCCAAACCTTTTTTTTGACAAAACTCCTTTATTTTCCTTTGAAGATGTTTTAAATCGCTCATAACCACACCTATTTTATTAACCTATTTAATAAGTAATGCTGTGTAAGGGCTCTGTTGAAAGTCTATATTTTTAACCCGCCGGGGAGTTGGACTCCCGTGTGGCGGGGGGGAAACACAGTAGTGGTGTGTTTTCCATGAGTAGCAGCATCTTGAGGAAAATAAAGCGTTTGCTTGTCAGGAACCGCGTGCCGCGGTTCCTGCACGCGATGGGTCCGAAGACTTACGAGTTCGCGGATCACGCACTCGCGCTGCTCTTACGCGTGGTGCGGGGGAGTAGGTTCAAGCTCTCGTTCAAATCTCCCAAAAGATCTTTCGCAAGAATCGAGCAGGTTTCGAGCAGGATTCATGCGTAGTTTTTGCGGTGTAGAGTTCAAATCTTTCGTGCAATTTTTGGGCAAGAATCGGGCAAGATCGAGGCAGGATTTTTGCATGGATTTTGGTGGTGCGGTATTAAGGGTTTGAACCAAGATTTGTACCCACACTTTTAATTTTTGATCCTTGATAAATGGGAAGTCACAGGTTTTTGATTACAAAGGCGACCAAGTATCTTCAGCTAATCGTTTCCAATCATTAGGACCAAGAGCGATTAAAGTCGCAAGATCTGCTAGTGCTTTCCCACGAATTATGTACAGTGTTGGTTTTTTCAGAGCGTTTGGCGTGATGTAAATAAATGTATTATTCCCTTCTTCCAAGGCTAGTTTTGTTTCAGCTTTCGTAAGCGTAACAGGATATTCTTTGCTTCTGCCTTTTGCCTCTATTTTCTTCGTGGTCCCATCCGGCATCCGTGATGGGATGTCGAATCCAGCCCCTCTTGCTTCGGATTCATGTAACTCGTGAGAATCAATTCCGTATTTTTCTTTTTCATAACAAAGTGCAGTTAATATACCAATTCTCCACGCAATTCTATCTTCATCAAAATTTTTCCCTAATTCCAGCTCTTCAAAGAACTTACGCCAAGTCAAAAGTCTATCGTGGGTTTCGTTCTTGATAAATACAGGATCTAAAAACTCAAAATCTCCATCAACAACTCCCTTTCTATCAAGTATCCCCCTTTCCAGCAATAATTCAATGTTCTTTTCCGGTTCAAATTCTTTTGAAAACCAGACTTTCTTTGGGTCGATCCATTTGCCAGTTTTCGTTTTAACTAAAATTCCAGAAAGATCATTGGAACCTACAAACCCATTCTCCCACCATCCTTTCAGCAATTTGACATTATTCACTTTTTCATCATCAGGAATACGCGTATCTGCCAATTTCTTTAGTAATTCAGGGACGCGATCTCTTCTCATATGAGTTTCTAACACATCCCTACCCAATTCTTGAGCTCCAAGCCTTCTGAGGTACTTGAGAATTAACTCGTCCCTTAAGTCTGGATGCAAGAATCTGAATTTACTTGGAAAGTATTCCGCTCCACGATTTTCAATCTCGGCATTTTCTGGAATCCAAATATCGGAAGCCCGACAAGTTTGCTGCTCTTGATCTAGAAAGCTTGTAATACTTAGATAATCGTACTTTATCTGAGATTGGTAGCCTTCAGAATATCCTAAAAATTCTTCAGCTAACGCTCGCAGACATTGCCTATAGTATTTCAACCATTCGTCCCTGAAAGTAGCCTTAAAACGTTCAAAATCAAACGGATAACTTCGGAAAAAATCACGGATTAACTGGAAGTTTGATATCCCTAACAATTCGTGAGGTCGGCAATCGGGATGAAGAATTTTTTTGCCCGAGAGCTTTTCGATTGATTCTTCCCCTAAAAACCTCACAACACTCTCAGATACTTGAATGGTTTCATTTGCTCTGACGAAAGATCCATCATGTCGTACAAAGTGATCTCCATTTCTAATTTCGCTTTCAATGGGATTTAACAAGTATCTATCAATCATATAAGGTTTGGCCCGTGTAATGAGAACATTTGTGTAAGAAAATTTCCATCTCTCGTGAATTTTGAATATCTTGATAATCTTTTGAATCAGGATATTTACGGCCTCTTCCAATAACCATCTATTCCAAGAGGTCTCATACTTAATTTCTTCTCTGCCAGGAGCTGTTAAAAAGTCTGCATGCAACATAAATGGGATTCCTCCGTATTCAACTTCTCGAGTAGGGACGTGGCTAAATATACCAAACGCTATAGTTCCCGAAGGTTCCGTTGTAAGGTCCATTTGCTCATTTAATCTAAAAGCGATTCCAATCTCTCGCTTTTCTACGCGACTTCTCCATTCCTTGGTGACGGGATCAGCTCTAATATCCTCAGGAACTTGAAGCGCATGTCGAAAAACAAGCCATTTTGTAATATCGATTTTTCCATTGTAATTGAATTCAAGTTGGTGGATCTCGTAATTGTCTCTTTTTTCTAAGATTGATTTTCTTATGATTTTCCTCTTTCCATCCCACGCTAGCTGGATCTCATTCAAATGACGCAAAAACAAAAGTGTGCGTGGATGCAGATTCTCAAATTCTTCTCGCAACTTTTGAATTCCTTCCTGTTTTAAAGGGATTGAAAAGATTGTTCCTTGAGTTTTTATTCTTTCGAAGAATTCTCTTGGCAGTTCATCAATCCAAATAGGCGTAATCTGCCAAGGAATTTTCGTAGGCTCGGCCCAATGATTCTTGTCGAATTTAAATCGGTAAGGAGTTGAGTAAATGTGCGGACATGAAGAGATTAAGAAAATGGACTTAAATCCGACTCCTAGATACCCCAAGTACTCACGCGGATCTTTTCGGGATCTGCCTACTGAACATATAGGTTCCACATCGTCTGGGGAGAAAGAACCACCATTATTGTAAATTTTTAAAGTGGTTTCTTCCAAAGTTGCATCTATTTCTGTAGCTCCTGCATCTTCAGCATTTTGGAAGAATTCAAGCAAGAAATGACCAATTCTCGGA
Organism: Hadarchaeota archaeon (SeqCode); assembly: GCA_964514965.1. Taxonomy (GTDB): domain Archaea; phylum Hadarchaeota; class Hadarchaeia; order Hadarchaeales; family Hadarchaeaceae; genus DG-33. The sequence continues at coordinate 132,842 of CAZETV010000002.1, forward strand.
AAAGTAGTTTCTACTATCCACATTGCTCCGGCTAGCGCTTCTAAAACGCGTCCGTCCTTTGTGTAACTTTCCCTGATTTTATCGATATGTTCTTTGGCTTGTCTTTCATCATTCGCTAAAATTTCTTCTCCCATTAAAATCATGCCTATTACATGTAAACTATTTACCTGTTCTTATTTCTCCTGCTTCCATTTCTTTTAACGTTCCATTTATCACATCTATCATCTCTTCGGGAACCGTATGTGTGGGATATCTTCTGCTCCCTGTTTTCCAATATATTCGATAGGATCTAGTTATCGCTAAATCTCTCGGCGCTGGGTACGTTCCTCTCATATCCCTTATCTTTGCTAGTATGTCGATCCATGTTGCACCTCCATAAGCCTTATCCCACTTGCTCTCTTTATGTAGTTCAATAATAGCCTTCAAAAAATGATATGCTCTATTTTTAGTGTCCTTTAATGCTCCCAAAACCTCTTTGCGTATATCACCCTGCCTATCCTCTAGCCTGAAAATGCCTTTCTTAATATCGAAATAGTAGTGCTTACCTATAAAACAATCTATCTCTGTGTATTCAGGCAGGCCGACCTCATTCAGAGCAGAAATAAACTTTTCATCGTCTAGTTTCTCTGGATTAGTTAGCTCTTCCAGAGCTTTTTCTTTCTCTTCAGCTACAAAGTAAGCGTAAGTGTCTTTACTAAACTTATAGTCGAAATCATCAAACCACTTTAACCTGGCTACCTTTCCTAACCTATAAAGCCTTCTATCATTATAGAAAAATCTTCTCAGCAAAATATTCCTTTCTTTCACTTTAGATTGACTCATGTTACCCATAAATTTTAATGGTTTTCCTTATAAAGCTTTACCGTATTAGGTCAAGCTTGCTCTTATACGATATAGATAACCAAAAAAACGGTTTCCCGTAAAATCTCCTCAGAAAATGCCTAGGCTACTTAGCAGAACCTATGGTGTGAAAGTTGGATTCACACCCTCGTTCATACCCTCACCCCCCTTGCGGTTACAGGCTGAAGTTGTAGTGGGTTTGGTTAGGTTTCATATCTACTCAAGGCCTAAATCCACTTTTTGTACTTTAGATAGTAGACGTAAACAGCCACGATCTCGTCAAATACATTCTCAAGATTCTCGAAAAAGAACGGTGTGTCAGGATCGCAGATGTGTGTAGCATAGTTTCTTAACGCCCAAAGAATGAGAACATTCTTTTCAGGCCTATTGCACTTTAAAGCTTTCCTCACTAGATCATCGAAATCCTTTGGTGTCTGAGGACTTTTGTTTCTTGGATTTACTTCGTTCTTAAACCAAGTTTCTTTCCCGAATATTGCAGATAATAGTTCGCCTAATGTTCCAGAAGTCTTTTCATAGTATCTCATCCTTAATTCAATGAATCGACAAAGGCTGATTACTCCGTCAAATAGCCTTAATCTGGTGTAGATGTTATTCCTGTTCAAATAAATCCCACGATCTTTCTCTTCTTTTAGGAGCACCAGATTTCTATGAACGACCCAAAGTGAGCCCTCTAGCAAAGCGCGTTGCTCTGGAGAATCGTCAAGTTCCTTAAATAATTCATCAATGTTAACACTATCTTTGAATTCGGTGTTGTATTTGTCGATTGCTTTTTTCATCATAATCCAAGGAGCCTCTCCGCCAAACTGGCTTATGCCTTGACGATGAGCGCTTTCTGTAAACTGAGTGTATAGTGGATTGTGGAAGATGTTCTTAGTAGGGTCCCCCGCCCATCCTCTATCTTCGTGGCAAGCCCAAAGCAGGTAAGCGATGCCTCCGTCAAGGTCTCCTTCGGCTAATGCAGATACACCAAGATTTCCACAAACCATTCCCTTGTTAAGTGGTTTATTGTTTTTCTTCTCGTATTCGTTAATCGCGTTCAATATTTGCCAATAATACATTTTAGACATGCCTGTGACGTTCTTTTGTAAAAATGGTATGCCAATATTGTTTGCCCGATTGAAATACTCATTCTTTTTGTCATAGCCTCCTTCTGGCTTTTCATGATCGTATGGTTCCGCCGCTTTCATGTCTTGTTGTAGATCCATTAATCCCAAAGACACAGCTTTCTCGTATGACTTGAGACAATCAATCGCGAGAGTAATCCCAAGCCTGTAATTGTTCCACCTACCGAACTCTAACAGAGACATAAATTTCACCTATCTTTTTAGGTCCAACACCTAAATAGAAGTTGCCTTTCTGTAGGGAATTGTCAGAATCTAACATTGTGTTTAACGCGATAATTATTTTTAAGATATGCTTACATGCACCTTCGACTCCAAACTAGTTTCAGAACGCCTTTTCCAGCTTTTTACGGCTCCTTTACGGGAAAACTACGTGAAAAATGCCCAGATGGCTTCGTGGAATGTATGGTGCGGGGGGTTAGGTTTATGCTACCGTTTAAATCTACCGAAACTCGCGATCCACTCATCGCTTATTTATAACTTATTTTATAAGATATAGATATTCTGGGCGCTGACTGGCATTAACCCCCAATCAAACGACTCGCACAAGGAAAGCATAGTAGTCGAAGGGTCAATCCCCATTACTCTTTGCTTTAAGGGTCTAGCTCACGTGGCCGCCACCTATTGGAATTTGCAGCCTCCCGGGCGGCACGCAAAAGGCTTTATGCCACCCCACCAAATTAAGGGCGCCCGACTAAACAAGATGAGGCAGGAAACAATGGCTGAAGAAAAGGCAGCAGAGAAAAAAGTAGTTGCGGAAAAAAAGGCAGCGGCAGAAAATGCCGTTTTTATCGGAATAAAACCAGTGATGAACTACGTGTTGGCAGTGATAACGCAGTTCAACATGGGGACCGGTGAGGTCACCCTCAAGGCACGAGGCAAAGCCATCAGCAGGGCCGTCGATGTAGCAGAGATCGTCAGAAATCGATTTTTGCAGAGTTTGGCCGTGAAGAACATCCAAATTGGAACTGAGGAACTTCAGGCCGAAAGTGGCACCATTAACGTGTCCACCATAGAGATAACGCTTGGAAAGGGTGAATGAACACCTTTCCGACACTTTTATTTTTTGTTTTCAATCTCTGGCAGGAGCCATTCGATTGTTGTAGTATAACTGGCATGAGTTATTTTCAGCTCCCGACAAATTCTCGATCGATTATAGGCAAAACCGCCGCGTGCTCGAGGGGCTCATAAGCATAGAGAGCAAGCCGCTCAGGAACAATATAGCAGGCTATATAACCACTCTATTAAAACAAAAATTCGAGGAGAGATAAAGTGCCACCTTCGATTAGTGCAAAGCTCTGCAATGCCGCTAATGTCGGGAGAGGATTCTGTTTATCTTTTGTGCTGCTCTTTTTACATCTCTCATGCTCTTCACCCCGGCGCATACACCCTTGCCCGATACGAAGAGCAACAATACCGCCTTAGGATCGTCGAGCCTGAACACGAGGCCTGGGAAAATCTCCGGCTCGTATTCGGTGTTCTCGAATCTGATAGCTATATGCTCGAGATCGAACTTCCTGCCGAAATTAACGGATGCCACGATATTCTGAACCTTGACTTTTGGCTCCGTTTTCACCTTTATGTGTGCTTCTCTGATCTTTCGGGTCAGCTTCTTTATCGCAAGCTTGGCATCGGCCATGCTCCTAGCGCCGACGCAGTTCATCTTACCCGAGGCGAAGATGAGAAATGATGCTCGAGGATCCTCTGATTTATAGACTACGCCGGGAAAGCTTTCCGGATCGTAGCGTGCGCCGTCCAACGACCTAGCCAACTTATGGAGGTTGAACTCTGTGTCCTCGTATGTGACCGAGAGCACGATATTTTGGATTTTAATTCTTACTCCAGCCATCTCCACCCCATAGATTAATTGGTATGTTGTACTTGCCCATTTCGGTTACACTACCTCCTAGGCGTCGCGCAAAGGATAAAATCAGGGTCAAACATCAGAGGATCAAGAAGTATGGCAAGCGATCAAAGATGAGGACGGCAATAAGAGAGGAGCCGACAAAGCTACCGCTAATTCGAGAGAAAATGCCAAAGCCTTAGGTAAAAGGAGCTTACTCCCTAACAACTTCAGCTGTGGCAAATCTTGGCCGCACTTCATTTATGCGGATCTTTACCTCATCCCCGACATTTGCGCCGGATACGAAGACCACAAAGCCCTGCACGCGAGCGATCCCATCCCCGCTTTTGCCCCGTCCTTCTATCTTTACTGTAGGGGTGTCACCCGCCTTAACCGGTGCGGGTGTAGATGGTCCTCGTTCAAAGCCTCTTGGTCTGTCTCCACTTCGTCTGTACACTTCTCCAACTCCTTTCTCTTGGATAGAGTAACTCTTCGTCTACGCTATTAACACTTCCTACATATGATGTATGATGTCTCCTTTAATGACGGGATTTTACCTTAGGGATTTCGAAAGAGTCTCGATCTGTACTGTGTCTAAAAAATGCAGGTATGAGCTTGGAGAAGGAAGATAACCACTACTTAGCTAACAACCCCGCGTCTTTTTATCGAAAGTGGGAGAATAGGTTTGTGGTAAAATGGGTAAAAGGATCTTAAAGGGGATCCGAGAACGGAAGAGAAGGGAGAGAAAGAGGTCAGAAAGGTAACCTTATTATAAGTTCGACCCCTAGTTTGGATTTACCCGGGAGATTCTTGTTTTTAAGGAGCCCTCCCTCTTTCTTCAGTTCTTGGCTGCACGCAACTCCAACAACGCCGCTGCTTTTGTGATCATCAACGCCCAAATTTCCTTTCTTGCGCATGGTACCAACTGAAGGCCGCCTCCCAATCTTGTTCTGTGCATTCAGGAAATAGTTTTTTGATAAAGTAAAGCTCAGAATATCGTGCTTGAATACTTAAGAAATCGGACAATCTTTGAAGGTTGCCTGTTCTTATTATTAGATTAGGTTCTATATCTACCATCAAAAGAGACTTCACCTCTGATTCCGGTTCCCTAGATGCTTTCAAACAAGCATTCAAAAATTCATGTTGAGCACTCCATGCCATTAGAAACACCACACAGTGTCTTGTATAGGCTTTAGTGGCTTCGGTAAGTTGATCCATTACCTCCCTCAAAGAAACTGGGAATACTTCTCGTTGTGTAGAATAAAACTGAAAATTAATCTGTTTTTGATGAACTTCTGAATTCGAGTCCAAGTATTTTCGAAACTCTTTTTCATAAAGAGCGAATACCTCTTCGAGCTTTTCTTTGGGTCTTTTGAGATTATCTTCGCTCAAAGCATAAACAATTATATGCGAGACATCCTTTTGAGAACAGAAGTCTAGGAACGTCCTTAGTGTTTCTACGCCCTTTCTAAATACCTCAGCCTCGGATATACCGTATTTTTCAGCGTATCTACGGTTACCATCCGGTATAAGCCCGACGATCATGAAAAATCACCATTCTGTGTTACTTAAGTCGGCTATAAATATTTCAGAAGATGCCAAAGTCACCCTTATGCCGTTGCTACTCTGTACCAAAACCCGCCAAATTTTTGGCCATCAGCGCGTACTCCTTTTTTGATATATCAAATTAGGCTCATGACCCAATTAAACTACCCATTTTCCAAGCCCAAAAATCTGGCAAACAAATCTCCCCCTAAAACAAAGTCCACGCTCAAAGGGGACTTATAAAGGGAGATTTTGTCAAAATAAGGTGTTATAAGCGTGTCATGGTTTCGGAGTTAGGGAAACGTCGAAAAAAAGTCAAGTTTTGACACTAGGAGACCAAGCTTGAAGTTTCCATTCATCCTCACCTAAATCCAAGTTTTCAAAACATCTACTACATACCAACCTTGGTCTTCTTTTCCTCGGAAACCTCACTATCCACATCTTGTCTTGCGGAAATTCCTTTCCGCACTTGTAGCATTTGTATTGTTTTCGCAATTTACCCTCCTCCCGGCAGACTTCTGGTGGGCCAGTTACGTGGCCATGCCATGCGGCTATCACTTAACCCACGAGCATAACCTTCTCTTAACTGTTCATCCGTGAACTTGCGTGTCGGCATTCTTATCACCTTTATTTACCCAACTACTTTTGGATTGGATTAAAATTTTCCTAATAGGCTCATGATCCAATTAAAACGCCAATTTTCCAAGCCCAAAAATAGGGCAATCGGGGGGGCGTTCTGCGGGCCGATTAGATGCCGATGTATCAAGTTTTAAGAAACCTATCTCTTTCGCTTCTTCTTTCGCTTTTTGGCCCTTGCCATTTTTCACCCCTCCTTCCACTTCTTTTTCCCTTTTTTCTGAACTGCCGAGGTTAAACCGAGCACTTCTCCAAGCTGGGTGCCGAGCTGGGTTGGGCTCACCACGATCATGTTCTTCTCGCGAGCTATCTCAGTCATGGTTTGGAGTTCCCGAAGCCTCAGTGCGGACGGGTTCTTATGGTACTGCTTTGCAGCCTCGGCCATTTTCTTCGCCGCCTCGAACTCGCCTTGGGCCATTATCACCCTCGATCTCCGTTCCCGCTCCGCTTCCGCCTGCTTAGCTATCGCGCGGAGCATCTCCTCGGGCAGGCTCACGTCCCTTACCGTCACCGAACTCACCTTTATGCCCCAAGCATCAGTCCCCTCATCGAGGATCTTCTGAAGGCTCGCATTCAGTTCATCACGCTTAGTCAGCAGTTCGTCTAGGTCCCTTTGCCCGAGCACATCGCGCAGCGTGGTCTGAGCGAGCAGGCTTGTGGCCATGATGTAGTGCTCCACCTTCATTATGGCATCGTTCGGGTTCACCACCCGCATGTAGACGACCGCATCGACATTGACGCTCACGTTGTCCTTGGTGACCACACTTTGTTTAGGTACATCGAGCGTTAGCGTGCGCAAGTCGACCTTCATTATCCTATCGAGTATCGGAACGATCAGGAAGATCCCAGGCCCCTTGATCCCAGCGAACCTGCCCAACCTGAATTTCACCGCCCGTTCGTACTCCCGCAGGACCCTTATCGCGGCCATCAGAAATAGGGCGACGAGAAAAACTATGGAAACAATTAACCCTACCAACCAATCCTCGGGCACTGGTTCACCAAACTCCATTCTAATGCCCGTATTTAAATCCACTACCGGCGTCAGCACGATTTTGAATTTGACTAGCGTAGTACATTTTCAGGTGGTAGTACCATCGAAAAATGTTTCAAGTGGTACTATTTTTCCTCATTTTTGCCGTATTTTCCCGTGACCGGCCGCGGATTATCATCGTGCCATATCGCTTGAGTGCTTCGCTGCCCTGGAGTTCTTCCGCATCCTCGAGCACGAGATTTACGTGGGTGTCAACCCCACTTATCTTGCCCCGAAACTCCCTGCCGCCCTTGAGGCTCACGAGTACCGATGAGCCGAGAGCGCGGTTTAAGACATCTAGAGGTCGCTGCGCGGGCATGAAAATCGTCAATCTCTCAGTGATGCCACATTTAAGCGTTGCTTACGACGCCACGGGTAAGAAAGTAGGGACGTTTTTTGAGCATTACTGGGGGGAAAGCTCGAATTACCTCCCACTATCGGATTTTTTATTTTTACGCGATAGGTCTAAGCTCCACACTAGCCGGTCCTCCGCTACGGGTATACTCCCAAAAAATCAAGGGCCCATGCAAAACTTGATCTATCTCTGCTCAAAGTCCACTTTGATGCCGTAGACAAATCGAAGGGTTGCATAGTGGTCCCCCAACCCCAGCGATTGAACTCTATCCAAGATGCCCTCGGATCGATAATCGTGCGCAATTGTTGCCATGTCTACGTATGCCCTAGTGCCCCTTTTAGACCCACATTTCGGGACGATAACCTTCCAATCGGGGTAAAGAATAACTTTGGCGATGCTATCCACCTCGCCCAGCTTGTGGCCTCCACCGTGAGGAAGTATATTCGCTCCCCTTAACTTCTCATACGCCCATCTATCAATAGCCCTCGAACCAGTCACAACTTTGATTTTTTCCGGAGAAAGGTTCATTCTGCCCTTGACGAGGCACGCCGGGAAATCATCGGTTAAAGTTATCACGAAAATCTCTCCTTCCTCGTGGATGAGGTTACATCCGATAATTGCTTCGTTGGGGCCGATCAGCTCATAATGGTTGTGATTCGCTATTACCTCGCCTCCAAAAATCTCTACAAAAAGAAGCTTTCTTTTTCTCTTGGAAAAGTCGCTCGCGTACCCGCAACGTTCTCTGTACTCTCGTGCATCGGCGCCCTGCAGGACGTATGATTTGCCGAAGGGCGTCCGCATTTCTTCGGCCCTTTCACAAACGAAGTTAATTAATGAGTCACGCATTTCGTCCGAAGAGGTGTGTAAGACCGCGACTATCCTCGGCAGATCAAGGGTTTCGTAATTTTCAACCTCATATAAATTCAAAAAATGGCTGCCCGGGCTAAAATTTCTCAACCCGATTTCTTTGCCATCGATTTTGAGACCTTTTTCCCTCATTTCGTGTAGGATGTCCAATATTTCTTCAAGATCGGGATCGTTTTTTGCTGCACCGACTAACATGCCACAAAAGTCAAATTCCATCTCCCCGGGGACGAGGTCATACGAGCCATCCCCCCATATGATTTTGCCTCCCTCGGGGATCGATTCATAAAATTTGTGGGGGGATGTTTGAAACGTGAAATCCGGCGCGCCGATGAACATGGCCCGGGGTTCATATCCCAATTTTTCTTGGATGTAATGCATCTTTGCTACAAAGAAGGTTGTATTTATCTTACCAACCTCCTCGGCGGGATCGTTCATCCCCAAGTTGAAAAGATATTTCTCCGCATTTTTCATCCTCTTATCAAATTCCTCTCTACTCAGCGGGTAGCGTCCCCTCAATTCATATTCCATTGGATCACCAAGATAGATATAGCAATTCCTCCAATAACTTTTGCGCACAAAGGGAGAATATCTTAAAGCTAAAAAATAAGATGGTCTGAATCCTGCTTACAGGTAAAGCTATGCATCAACGCAATAATTGGGTTTTGATCTAGCAAATGATACTTTCAGCTTTTTACTAAATGCGCCAGCCATTTTTGACCTATGGTGCGGTATTAGGGGTTTGAACCCAGATTTGTACCTCAGGCAAAATTCTGGGAGATTTTTGGAAAAACTTCGTAAATCTTGCCCAGATCACTTAGCGAGACTTATGGTGCGTTATTAGGGATTTGTACCTAGGTTTGTACCTTCCAGAAGATCTCCGGAAAATCTCCTCGGACACTAAATTATTGGGCATCTACTTTTCCCTCGCTAACTCTTCTTCAAAGAGTGAGGAATATAAAAGTTAGATTCTTTCTTCTCCATAAATAGCTGGTATGGTCGAAGTATAGTAGGCGTTTCGCTCTCTGGATATTCTTCTCTTTCAATAAATCCAGCAGACTTGTAGATATGCTGAGCTACAGTCATGAATTTAGAAGTTTCGAGCAGGAATGAAGAACATCCAAACTCTCTGCCCACCTCTAATAGTCTATTTAGCATCTGTTTTCCATAGCCTCTTCCTCTGTAAAGGGGACGGATGTACATCCGCTTGATTTCTCCAATCTCATCACTCAATTTCCTTAGTGCTCCCATCCCAGCGATATTTCCTTCAACTACCAGTAAGTAAATGATACCATCTGGAGGTTTCAAACTTGTAAGATCTTCAAGATGGGCATCAACATATTCTGAAATGGTCTGTCCAATGATGGAAACAGCATCAAGCTGGTAATTCTCTCTGAATTGATCTGCAATCCATGTTATAAGTTCAATATTCAGCTGGACGTATTCTTCTTTGTGAACATCCAGGTCGAGTGGAACAAACTCTTCCATGCAATAGCCCTCTTCTACATATTTGGCTCATTCTAGATATTAATTTCACATTTTGCTGCGGGTTGTCCCCCTCTTGGAACCTCTTCTGGAACCCAGCGGGGTTGAAATATAATAAAGATCAAAGCGCTCACAACCAAAATCGCTGCAATAATCCCAGCCGCAATAGCAAATTTACTCATGGCGCGTTTTCACGCCAGACTCTATTCTACCAAAGGCGCCAGCCATTTTTGAGGTATGGTGCGGGGGAAGGGATTTGAACCCTCGAACTCCTAAGAGACCAGCCCCTCAAGCTGGCACCTTTAGTCGGTCGTTAGACCTTTGACCTGACTCGGCCACCCCCGCGCCAAGCAAAATTATGCGCTGCGGAGATTTTAATCTTCTTAGAGTTTCTTCACTTGCTTCGAAAATTCGTTGAGCTTGCTCTCGACGACTCCCATAGCCTTAAGGATAATCTGTTCGGGCGGCATGCTGCCCGTCGATTCGATGCGGAAGATGAACTTCGTGGGGTCGCTTCCTATTCGGATTGCTTTGGGCGAGCAAGTCTCGGCGCAGGCTTTGCACATTGTGCATAACATTATATCACTAATTTTCGGTTTTTTCCCAGCGAGTTCGATAATTTTCACCGGGCAGGCCTTGACACAGGCACCGCAACCGTCGCAGGCTTTTTCGTTAAGCTCGAACACTGGCATGTACTTGTACGCGACCACTCCAGGTTGCCATTTCGCGTGCTCCTTGCCAAATCCCAAACGCGCGATGGCAGTCAGCTCAAGGTGCTGCTTCTCCTCGAGCTTGATGATGGGGATAGAACCGCTCACTGGTAAGACCTCTTCATCAGTCGACTTCAAATCGCCACTGAGTGCAGTCACATGACCATCGCGCTTAAGCGTCAGGGACACGCTACACTTAGGGCAGCGCCCTTCCCGACAGCCGCACTCACCTGGCAGGTTGTAACCTTTCAGGGGCGTGCGAAGGGGGACTAACCCGAGTCGGTGCGCGAGAACCTCATCATACATCGCAGAATCATTGACTTTAAACTCGACTTCATCAATCGCCATCACCGGTACTTCGCGCAAAGCGGCCCGGCGGAGGGCGTTCGCGAAGGCTGGATTAGCGCCAGATAGCACGAACTCCATCTCGTCACCTTTAAGCTTTCGAATTTTGAGTTCCATTTTTTCACCTCATACTCGACGGCCTCTTCTCCCTCCAGGTCGTCGACATCCATCGTGTGGAGTCGGCGTGGTATCCTCAATTCTCCCAATCCTTAAACCTGCACGCGCTAGTGCCCGAATTGCCGCCTGCGCTCCGGGACCAGGACTCCTAGAATTGCCCCCGCCCGGCGCACGCACTTTGATGTGAATGCCTGTGAATCCTTTCTCCATCGCCTCCTCAGCCGCGCGCATCGCAGCCTGCATAGCCGCGTAGGGTGAGGATTCCTCTCGGTCGGCCTTGACCACCATGCCTCCTGACCAGCGAGCTATGGTCTCTGCCCCGGTGAGGTCAGTTATGTGAATGATGGTGTTGTTGAATGATGAGTAAATGTGAGCGACTCCCCACTTACCGTCCATCATGCTGTCTCCTCCTTAGACTGCGCTTTGGCTTCACCTTCAGCCTCCTCGGGGCGGGTTTCCACCTTCTCTTCGACGATTGTTTCGGCCGCTGGGGCTTCGGGCTTTGGCTGAACCTTAAAAGACGAACCCTCTACATATCCGATTACACCCTCTTCATCGAGGGGCACCAAGTAGCTCGGTACGCTGACTTGTTTGCCCGAGATAGTTATATGACCATGAAGCACAAGCTGTCGGGCCTGCTGTGGCGTTCGAGCTAAACTTTTGCGATAGATGATAGTTTGGAGGCGGCGCTCGAGCAGGTTTTCGATGTTCAAGCCAAGCACATCATCCAACGTCGTACCCTCACCCACGAGACCAAGGCGGCGGAGCCGCGTTAGAAGCTGTTTGGTCTCTAGTTCCGCTTGGGGGCCCGAAGCGGTAAGCAGGTGCCGGGCCTGCCGCCTGAAGTTTCTGAGCAGGGTCTGAATCCGCCATATTTCCTCTTTTCGGCGGAGCCCGTATTGGCGGAGGAGTTTGTCCTCGGCGTCCGTCCGCTCTTTTTCCCAAGGATGTAAGGGCCTGAGATATTTCTTCCGCTGGCGCTTCATTCTGTCTTCTCCTCCTCTTTCGTCTCTACTTCTTTTTTCTCCCGCCTGCCTCTCCCAACTTTCGCGGCTTCTTCGCGTATACGGACTTCCTTGTGCTTCACTCCCACGACTAGGCCTTTGCGACCAGTGGTGCGCGTTCGCTGACCTCGCACGGGCAAACCAAGCTCATGTCTAATGCCTCGGCGACTTCGAATTCTACGCTCACGCCCGATGTCAGTGCGCGTCACCATCGCCACATCCGCGCCCAATAGGTGGACATCCTTACCAGTATCGTAATCCTTTCGCCGGTTGAGCATCCAGTTCGGCATTCCATGCTCGGCCGGGTTTTTTAAGACTTGCTCGAGACGTTCCACTTTATCTTTGTTCAAATTGCCAAGCTTCTTAAACGGGTCAATATCTGCGGTATAAGTGACAGCTCGGGCGAATGTCAAATTCACGCCCTTCAAATCAGCTAGCGCTAGCTGTATCTGCTTCTCGCCAGGTAGGTCCTTTCCCGCAAGCCGCACGATATGTTTGAATTCTTCTGGCATTCAAATCGCCAACTAGGTCTTTCTTAAATTCGCTGAAGGTCTTATTAAAACGTTCGAAAGGTGGCGCCGGGGAGGGGATTCGAACCCCTGCGGCCCAAAGGACCACAGGTTCTCCAAACCTGCGCCTTACCTGGCTAGGCTACCCCGGCAGTCAATTTATCTATAATCTCGGCTCTATAATCACTTTCTCGCTCAGCCAGGTGGTCGAATAGGAACTTTCTATCATTTCCATTTCCGCTGGTACGTGCCCGGTAACATCACCACGCGTTCAGGTTTCGCTACGATTCCGTGCTCGGCTTCATAGATTTGCTTTGAAGTCATCGAGGCACGAGCTAGCGCGACGACTTCACCCTTAAGCGTCATCAATGCCACGAGGTCATCCTGAGAGATTCCCGTGTCGACTTGGAGCACGCCTGGTGCCGCGAGGCTGGCGCCGTGGCAAAGCGCATCGACGGCTCCATCGCGTACGACTAATTTGGGCAGGTGCTCAACCGCAGCCTCCACGGGCAAAATGACTTTGCGCAAGTGCTTCTCATCACCATCCTCGCTCCAGAAAGCGTAGGCGTCGGCAAGGTCTTGTAGTTTGACTAGGGTGTCGTCTTCGCGAAAAGGTCCTGTCCGCGTCCGACGAAGCTCCCGCATGTGGGCACCGCAACCCACGACCTCACCCATGTCGTGCATAAGCTTGCGCATGTATGTGCCCGCCTCGCATCCCACGCGCATGAGCACATCCCTGCCATCCCGCTCCAAGAACTCGATGTAGTAAATTTTCCTCGTACGAAGTACCCGTTTGACTGCTGCCCGTAATGGAGGGCGCTGATATATCTCACCTTCAAACTCGTGCAACAACTGCTTGAGCCTATGGTCAGGCACATCACCGTGGAGATGCATTACGCAAATGTATTCTTTCCCCGCGGGCAGCAAAGTCTGAACTATTTTCGTCGCATCCTCAAGTGCTGTCGGCAACAGCCCGCTAACCTTTGGGTCGAGAGTTCCGCTGTGCCCCGCGCGGCGAACCTTTAGCATGCGCTTCACCCAAGCGACGATTTCGTGCGAGGTTGGCCCAATAGGTTTGTCTAGATTGATGATTCCCAAGCGCAAGTATTCATTAATCGGGCGTTTGTCGGGTTTGCAGCCATGACTGGGATCGGTTATATCTTGGGCCCGGATTAGACTTTCACGCTTGACATCGGATGGTAGTTTGCCCACTTAAAACACCTATTACTGAACGCTAGGCTGTGTCTTGGGTTCAGAAGGTGTCTCTGACGGCTTTTCTGTTTTTACCAAACCCGCTGCCTCAAGCGTGCGTTTGACATCCTCGTCAGTGGCCTCCTTCGCAATTTCAACTTTCTGCTCGAGAGGCTCAAGGTGTGCGATGTTGCATCTGCGCCGTTTGACCCCAGGGCCACTCACTACCACGTAGATGTCGTCAAGCACATCCACGATGACGCACCGCTTACCCGCCTCATGCCCAGCGAGTTTCACGCAAATTCTACCTACTTCCATCACCATCTCACGACCTCTTTCGAATGAACTGCTTCACCGCAAACTCCAAAATCCGTACCATCTCCTTAATGGTGAAACGCTCTGTGTTTAGCACGATGTCAAACGATGAATTATCATTGACATCTATACTGTAAAATTGTTTGAAACGCTTGGCCTCGCTCCGCTCACGTTTGCGAGTTTCATTAAGCACCTCTCTGTACTTCCGCTTCTCCCGAAGAGCAATCCGCTTAACCCTTTCCTCTAGCGGGGCGGTGAGCAAGATTCTCAGGTCCGCCTTTTTAGCCATCCACCCGGCGAGGCGGGCATCGATAAGCACATTTTTGCTCTTGGCAGCCGCTACAGTTTGTCGGTCGATTTGGTGATCTATGCTAGGACGGCGTTCGGCGTAACGGGAAAACTCGTCGAGCGTCATCCTCCGTTCTTTGGCGAGCTGTCTGAAAACGGACCCCGCGCAGACATAGCGGAGTTTGAATTTTTTTGCCAGCGCCAGTGCGGCAGTCGTCTTTCCAGCCCCGTGCAAACCGCTTATAGTAATGACTACCATTCGCTCACGCTCGAGCAGTTTCTTTGATTTCCTGACGCGCACAGGCGGGGCAGAGATAACCACCATAGGGACGATTCGGCACACGGGAACTGCGTGGAAGGGACCGCAGCTTGCTCGGCCTAACTCGGGGAATGCCCCCCAATGGACGCCCACAAGAGGCACACCTCGCCACTCTTGCCCGTCCCTCTTTGTAGTGCGCGACGGTTCGCCCTCCGGGAGTACAGACGAAATGCTGTTTGTATCTTGCAGAGCGGTACCTTCGTGCGGGCATATTAATCACGGATAAGCAATTTTCGCCAAATTTGAGAAAACCCGAAGTAAGTGAGGAGATACCAACTTAGAAAACCGCAGGAGACCCAAGTGCCGAAGAAGGGGAGGTCTAGGCGGAATGGTAGCCATGCCACGACCCATCCCGCGTATATACCCGATAGAATGAACCAGAATATGAAATATGGCACGATGTAGAAGAGCGTGGGCTTGAAATTTTCCTTCATCATCTCCCCCTGAAGCGACATTATCCGCTTTTGATCCTGTTGCAGCTTGTACACGTTCTTCATGCCCCGCTTGCGCTGAGCTTCGCGGAGTTCCTTCTGGAATGCAGACACCTCTGCCTTAATCTGCCTCATGCGCTCCCAGTTCACGACACGTCTGGTTATCAAGGTGATGATGAGGGAAACTAATATCCCGATTCCGAGGACGATGAATAGCGCGTATTCGTAGATGGAAGACAACCCAATCTTGAGCTCGCTCGCCAGTAGGGAGATGTCTGAGCGTAGGGCCCGGATATTCTCCTCCGTTGCCGATTGCTGCAAAGAGCTGAAAGTTTGGGTTATTCGGTCGTTTATCTCTGTGAGCTCCGTGCTATTGCCAATCTCGTTTTCATATGACGCCACAAGACTATTGTAGAGTGTTCGCGCTTGGCTCAAACTTCCTGATGCACCACTTCCCTGCCTAAGTGAAATTATGGAGCTGTCCACGGTCTGCAAAAGTATCTTGTACGTCCCCTGCGCATCTTCCGCCTCCTCTGCACTAACCGTCATGGCAAAGCTTGCAAACAAGAATACTGCGATTAGCGAGCAAACGAGTATGCGACGCATGGGTTCACCCAAGTACCTCAACCATTTCCTTCACAGTTTCACTGAGTTTTCCATCCCTATTATGGATTATCCTCACTGCCGCGCCCGAGAGCGCCGCATATGCCGTAGCCGTAGCGCGATTTAATAGTTGGTGTTCCACGACTTCACCCAAGAGTTCTTCATCCCGTCTACGCGTGGTGTCCTTGACGCGTCGCCGTGCAACCTCTTCAGGAGTCGCTTCAACTATCACAATCGATTCGGGATTTAGCTCCTCAATCACCCATCGGGGTAGGCCGGGATAATAGCCCTCGGGTTTTTTGATTAAGCAGTGGGTGTCAACGATCACGAATTTTTTCCGGGCCGCGCGTGCGATCTGCTTTCCGGCCTCACGCTGGATTTCACGATATGAGTCTGTCGGAAATTTCCGCATCTCATCGCGGTCGGTCACCCCTTTGAAATCGCGCATTAGTTTGAGCATCACGTCACCGTAGTTTATAAACTGATATTCGACGCCCTGAGCTTTGAGCTGCTTTAGCGCTTCTTGGACAACTGTACTTTTTCCAGAGCCTGGCACACCCGTAACCACGACTATCTTACTCACCAAATAACCTCCTCATCGCTGGAAACATCTCTGCCATTCGCTCCTTTGCTATTTCTTGGTAAAGACTATACATAATCCCCACGGTCAGTAAAATGCCCGTGCCACTGCCCAATGCACCCATAAAGTCTGCAAGCCCTGAAATCGCGCCGACAAACGCTCCACCTAACAATGTAGCGGTCAGGATATACCGGCTTAACACCCACTCCATGACCCGAACATCGTGACGGAAACCAGGGATGAGCATTCCAGATCGATCGAGCTGACGCGCCACATCGCGAGGCCCCATCCCCGTCATGTTGACCCACATCCAAGCAAAACCCATACTCATCAGAACTAAAATTGCCAAATAAATCACTGCTCGAAACGGGTCAGCCGCGAGGGCAAAGATACCATTTGGGGCACTTAAGTAGTAGGTAACTCCTTTAACGGGAGGGAAAACCATACCCAATATTTTAACATTCGCAAATACTACCATTGCGAGAATTACTGGAATATTTGAGGTATAGAGGAACTTGATAGGATAGCGTCCTCGAACTCCTCCGAAGCGTCCGTAAGCGAGTGGTATCTCGATGCGCATGCTCTCGGCGTACACGACGATTAAGAAGACGATGATGGTGGCGAACACACCCATCATGTTCGGCATTCCTGGTCTGAAAAATGCATCAGAAATGTTGCCACCGCCGAGCATGGTTCCGAAGAAATTGGGAATCGCGCCGGTAAACAGGCCCCCGCTTTGCAGTGGGTTGAAAGCCTGCCAAAAGATCGTCCCCGCAACGCCGGCCGCGATGAAAAGGCTGACCCCACTCCCAAACCCATATTTCGAGACCACTTCATCAAGGTAGACCACGATGATTACCCCTATCGTGAGCTGAACGATCAGGAAAATACCAGCGCCTGAGCCAAAGGCGACCCCGTACCACCCCGATATCACGAGCATCGACGCCTGGAAAACGCCCATGAGTATGGCACCTATTTTCTGAACGCCAGTGAAGAGAGCGCGATCATCTGGCTGGCTTAGATTAAGCCCGATTATCTTACTCCCGACCAATAGCTGCATGACGATACCCGCGGTGACGATCGGCCCGATACCAAGCTCCATCAAGCTCCCCGCATGGCTGGCGAGGATAAATCGCAGTTGACCAAAGACTGCCGTTTGCCCTGCTCCAGCAACCATTCCATAAAGCGAAACTTGGGTTAAAACGAAGAAGGCGATGAGGGCTATCGCTGTCCACATGAATTTTTCCTTAAAGGAAACGTGCCGCTTCGGAACTGCGACCTCAGGAAGTCTTCGTACGAGGGCATCAAGAACGTAAAGTTTGGATCGCGGCTTCTCAACTTGTTCCATCACCTTCACCTGTTATTGCATTGCCTCCTGCTTCCTCAAGTTTTCGCTTCGCCGACCCAACAAATTCTTTAGCGACAACCTCGATAGGGCGGGTGATGTGTCCTCCACCGAGCACCCTCTCAAAACCAAGCTTCCTGATGTCAACCACGATCCGCTCTTCCTCCCGCTTGGCGATCCCCTGCTGCAGAAATTCTTCGAGGCGCTCGTCGAGTTCACCAATATTAATCGCATTGACTTTTCTATTCACTTTGGGTAAGCGTGTGAATCCATGCTTGCCGAAATATTTGGGCATGTATCTGAGTGTGTAAGACCACTTCTGCTTGTGGCCACCGCTGCGTCCCTTTCCACCCTTTTCCCCGCTCCCGCGTCCCCTTTTTGCGCATCCCCTTCCGTAAGTTCTTCCGCCTCGTTGCCTTCGAACCTTTCGTCTTCTTCGCACAACCATTCAAAACACCTAAATCATTTTGAGGATGAGCTCATTGATTCGCTCACCACGGTAGCCCAGATCGCCAAAATCATTAAATGGTCGCTTAATGGCTTTGAATCCCTTTCGCGGTGGGTGAAGTCTGAAAACTTTCTTCAATCTAGGAAGTGATCTAAGATTGGTCTCTCCAGCATGCACTGCAGCAGCGAACTCGCTCAATGATTGAAACGAAGTTTGAGATTTGACGAATTCATCAGTCAAGCGCTCGTCGCCAGCTAGCCTACCGCGTTTTCGGATGAGTTGCTCTAATACTTCCTTATCAATCTCCCCCCACGTAAGCACATCCTTTGCCTTCTGCAGCATCCCGCAGTATGTGGGGACATCATCGATTACAACGCAATGATTGACGCGCGTTAGGCATAACATTTTCATCATTTCCCTCACCTTACGCCGCACATTCACGCTACTGCGTACTCTAATTACTGCTAGCTTGGTCACCTACTTCACCAACCTTTCCGATAAAAACGTGACCCCTATGGGATTCCCGCAGAGCTACCCTCGTGGTCTGCTTGAGAGCGTCGAAAGTAGCAAGAGCGAAGTTGAGTGTCGTGCGTGTTTGCCCGCGTGAGTGAATCCAAGCATCCTTGATTCCAGCCATTCGAAGGATTATCTTCGAGACCTCGGCCGCTGTTAACCCTAGTCCGCGAGGGGCGGGTTTTATCATCATGCGAACGCTACCGCTTCTTCCAGTGACTTCAAATGGAACTGAATGAGGCCTCCCGCAAGCACACTCCCAGCTTCCGCAACCTCGCGCGACCTCCACGATGTTTAGTTTCGCCGTTGTTATGGCTTTTCTTATGGAGGGGCCAATCTCGCGCGCGCTCGCGTGTCCAACTCCAACAATCCCTCCCCGATTTCCGACTGCCGTGACTACACGATATTTAATCCGACGCCCCGACTTGTGCATCCGCTGAACCAAGCTAACCCCCAAGATTTCCTCCTCGAGTTTTGGCACGAGTGCATCGATCACTTCAGACTCTTTAATCGGCCTACCCTGCCGCAGAATCTGGGATATTTCTGTTATCTGCCCTTCCTTTACTGCTCGCCCCATGTTCGTCCGAGGCTGCCAAAGTTCAATGCTGAATTTCTCTCTTATTGGTTTTTTCCGCATTCTACTCACCAAACTGCGTAATTATTGCCTGCTTGATTTCATTAAAGTGCTCCGGTAGCTGTTCCGGAGAAAATCCGCGTTGAAGATAAGCGAAAAATTGTTTGCTATATGTTTTTTCATCTTTCTCCTTCAACTTCGCAGCATACTGGGCGATGTGCTCCCCGCGTATCCGTTCATCACCGGGTAAAACTCCTTCACCATGCGGGATTTGTAAACCCGCATTGAGTGCCCCTTTGAGAACGGTGAAAACTTTAACTTGTGAAATTGGGTTGTGCATCCCGACATCCAAAGCACATTCCTTTGTCCCAGCTTTCAGCGCGCGGTAGCCGCAGAGAAGCCCCACTAGGTAGGCCGCGGGAGTATTTGCAGTGTATCCTTTCCACCCAAGCTTCTCAAGCTCTTTCGAGTGCGCTGAGGCGATGGTGATATCACCGCTAGGGGTGGCGCGCACTAATTGCACTATGACATGCTTTAGCGAAATTCTCGCTACTAGCCGAGGTTTGCCCGAGCGTAGGAACTTGAGTCTAACTCTATAGTCAGTCTTCCCCTTTCGCTTACGCCTGAACTGAACCTTCCAGCGGGGTCCGATCTTAGACATTTTCATCCCTTCAGAAATCCTCGTTCCTTAAGGTGGGTTTCTAGATGAGCTTTGCTTTTGAAGGCACCACCTTTTACCATCCGGTAGAGCCTGCGATATTCATGCCGGTCGATCGTTCCATCTCGCTTAAGTTCACGCAGCTTCACTCGAAGTGGCCGCACGGTTCTAATCCAACTCGCCTTTTTCGGTTGCCTAGCTCTCAGTGTACCCTTCCTGCTTCCAACGCCTCGCCGCCTACCTTGTTTGCGCTTAATGGCCCGTCGCCTGAACCTCCCACGGCTTATCCCCAGCTCTGGCTTCGCTTTTATCGCGCCCTGCCGAATCAAACGCTTGATATCTTCACGCGATATCGCCGAAGAGATATCTGCGATACGGGAAGAGTCGATCCAAACTCGGTTAACGCCCACACCGAGAATATCAGCTGCTAGCCTACGTTGCGTGTTCAACTTCACGTTTTTCGACTCCTCTAGGATTTAGTACTCGAATACCAAGCTCCTTGGCTTTAATCATAATCTTTTCTCTTTTTCGCCCACCAACGCTTGAGCCTATCCGAACCGCTTGCTTACTCGTGTCAAGTCCTTCAAGATCACGAAGAGCATGCACCATAACCTCGACAAATCCAGAAGGATGAACTCCTCTTACACTTTTGGGCAATCGATAGCCAACTGAAACAATCGCTGGTTTTCCCTTTATGCCGAGACGCATCTTACTGTCGTTGCCCCTAGGCTTGCGCCACTTCTCACCAAGCTTTGCGAACCTAAACCACTCCTGACGCCTGAATTTAGGAGTACGTTTTTTTCTTGTCATTCTCATGCCCTCTCTACAATATAACAGCCGTCTTGAAAAACGCGTGGATCGCGGTGCCTGATGAAAGTTGCTTGTTCGATGTTAAACGCCGTTTGTCCGACTTCGTCCCTATCGATGCCTTGGACAATTATTTCGTCCCCTTTTACTTCCACTTTCACGTCACCGACAATTTTTGCCACGCGGGGGGCCCGCTCGCCGAGAAAGTTTTGAATCAGAACCCGCTTTCCATCTATTTTTATCGTGACCGGAAAATGCGAGTAAACCACGCTGAGCTTGTAGGTGAAACCGTTAGTAACTCCCGTAAACATGTTAAGCAAACGAGCCCGAATCATTCCAAGTGCAGCTCGACGCTTCCGACGCGGAGACGATATTTCGATACAAATCTTTTTCTCCTCCATTCTCAGTTCGACTCCAAGGATATCGAATTTTTGTACAAGCTTACCCTTTGGTCCACTAACCTCAATCGACTTGTCCAAGAGCTTAAGCTCCACCCCTTCGGGCGCCTTTATCTCTTCTCTGATTTTTGCCATTACCATTTGGACACCATCACACGACTAAACATTCTTTTAGTCTTTCATAACATTTTAGGGCACTTGATATAAGGTTTAGAGTAAGGTTCAAAGCGTGTCTATTTTTTTGTAGAACATTGGGAAATTCATTGAATGATTTATACACAAACCAGCACCCACGTGAATCATCGGCAAGAAGCATTTCACATATCGAAGTCCTGGTGTGGATAATTAGTAAACGTATGCTAAAAGTCGCCCACCCAAACCCTGCTCTTCAGCCTGTCGATGGGGTATGACCCCTCGCTGGGTGGAGACCAATAACAAGCCGAACCCAGCCGCGGGCAGGTATCGCTCCTCCCACCGCTCGTAATCGTCGTGCTTCACGGCGTATCGGGGTTTTATTACCCCACACCCGTTTATCTTACCCTGCAGCACGACCCTGAACTTTCCACCACGACCATTGTCTATGAACTCGAACTCACCTATGAATCCTTCTTTCTGCATTATGCGCAACACCTCGCTGATCAGCTTCGATGCAGGAGCAACTACTGTCTCGCGCTTTCGGGCGCGCTCGTAGTTCTCGATTTTTGACAGCGCGTTGGCTAGAGGATCTAACAACATCTGCTCACCCATATTTTTTGAACCCCATCTTCGGCGCTAGTTCGCGGAAACAGCGCCGACACAACTTTAGCCCGTATTGTTGGTATACATGCCCATACCTTCCACATCGAATGCACTTATGGGTTCCCCGTCCAAACTTCCGCTTTGACATTAGACCACCTGAACTCCAAATTTCTCAGTGACGAAATTTATTGCTTCCTCTTTAACGATACAGTGCCTTTTTGGTATAGCCTTTGGTTGACGCCTCCTGCGCCTAACACGATATCCAGGCCTCTGAAGCGTCACGCAAACATCTACCCCGAAGATGCCTATTTCTGGGTCATAAGAAATGCCTGAGATATCGATGTGCTCCTTGACCCCAAAAGCGAAGTTTTCCTTACCATCAAAACACTTTTCGCTGAGACGACGTTCGACTGCATCGAACAATCGTTTTAAAATTTTTGTAGCTTCCTCGCCCCGTAGCGTAACCTTGCAGCCTATGAACTCGTCTTTCTTAACTCCCCATTCCCTTACCGCCCGCTTTGCCTGCGTTCGCGCTGGTTTTCGGCCCGTGATGCTCTCTAACACCCGCTCGGCCTTCGCTAGCTTGTCGCCGCCCTCGCCGACCCCTATATTCAGGGTAACTTTCTCGATTCTAATATCGCGCATCAGATTCATACGGGTGCCTCCTGCAACGAAATGGCGGGCTTCTCCTTTCCAACAACAAACACATAATGTTCGGGAGCTTGGAAAGTTCCGCCAGCGACCGCGAGCGTCACGATGTTTGGCTGTGTGCCCTCGATCAGATTGACATCGGTTATGATGCCTACCTTGCTCACGTTTTTCCCACCGGTGATCAACACCGCAGCCCCTTTTTCAAACGGAAACCGCCCAATCACCTTGAACTCAGGTAGGGCAAGCTTTATCACATCTTCAGGCTTGAATTCATCGAAATCACCAACGAGCGTCTTGCCGTCGTGAAAAGAGAGCTGAACCCGCTTGCCCCGTATGATATCTTTACGCATAATCTTGCAGAGCTTCAAAGATGTTTCAGCTTTATCTATCTCATGGAGGACTAGACGCCCGCGGTTGTCTAGAAGAACTCGATAGTTTTGGTCCAAGGCAAGAAATTGCACCACATCCATCAGGCCAACGGGAAACTTGGGACTTCGCCTCACCCTACCGTCCACGAGCACTTGCCCTCCCGCGAGAATTCTATCCGCTTCCCGAGCGGTTCGGGCAAGCGAGAGATAATCCCTCAGAAGCAGGCGAAGCGGCATGGAACTATCGCGAGGATGGGGTCCTGGCGAGGGCTTCACCATCCAAGGGAAAGACTTACGCGGAAGCTTCAATGCCCGCGGTGCAGCGTAACGTTTCATGTGTTTACTTTGCCCTTTTTTCGCCACTTTTTGACCTCCTCTCGAGCACTTTATCGCGCTCCTTGTCTGAAGCTAGCTTTATCAATACAACGTTTGAGGGCACGAGTGACCTATTGATTTGAGTTCCATCAGCCTTTGTAGTCGTTGCCCCCTGAACTTGAATGCGGCGCCGCTTCGTATCTACCCCAATCACATCGCCCTCAAGCTTCGTAAAGTCGCCATGCATGACTCGCACTTTGTCCCCCTTCCGCACGGGTAGGGAACGCGTTTTGTATTTTCCTCGAAGCTCTCGGCTGAGGGACGCGGAAAGGAATCGGTGCCTCCGGTGCAAGGGCGCGGCGTAAAGCGCTAAGTGTTGTTTTCTAGATTGTTTGCTCACCATCTTTCATACCACCGTTGAAGCTATCCCAGCTACGCGGGGCCACCGTTCGGCTGCCTCTCGAGCCATTGGTCCTTTAATCTCTGAACCCCTAGGAGCTCCCTCAGGAGTTATCAAAACTGCTGCGTTACCCTCAAATTTTACCCGCATCCCATCTGTGCGGCGATACTCCTTGCGCTGGCGGATGACTATTGCGCGGACGAGCTGTTTTCGAAACTCGGGGGTGCCCCGCTTGACCGAGGCGACGATGTGATCCCCTATCCCCGCCTTGCCCATGCGCCTACGTCGACCGCGATAACCGACGACGTTCACAATCTGCAACTCCTTGGCTCCCGTGTTATCGGCACAGTCGAGACGTGCACCAATCGGTAACGCCCTTATAGGCGCCATCGCGGTCACACCAATCGAAGTGCCAACACCTTTCTTCCCCATACTACGCCCCCAGTTTCTGCACGACGACGAATGCTTTTGTCTTGCTTAGTCGCCGACACTCCATAATTTTCACTTTATCACCAACGCGAGCGGAAATACATGGTGGGTTGTGAGCATGAAGCTTGGAGGTACGACGTTCATATCGCTCGTATTTTGGGATTACCTGCATTCGCTCCATCTCAATCGTAACAGTACGTGACATCTTATCGCTCACCACGACGCCCTCGAAAGTTCTACCTCGCGCCGAAAGCGTACCGTGGAAGGGACACTTCGGATCGGAACATCGCTCCTTTGGTGATTTTATTCCCATGCCTACCATAGTTTTACCTCCTTAGCTTCACTCGCCCCTCAGGCCGCCCGACGAGCTTCTCTCCGTCGACTTCAACTTTCTCGCCGTTAGGGCTGGTGAACATGAATCTAGAGCTTGCCTTGGGTAAGATCTTGGCCCTGCCATCCTGCTCGATTATCAGTATGTTTCGAGTCTCGTCGATGATTACGCCATAAGTGTCGAGTAGCGTAGGATCCGAACTATTCGTGACCCTAGCCTCGAACCCAATGAGCTCATGCCGCAGCACGTTTCGCTTAGTTATCGGCATACTCTTCACCTATCTCGTATCAATCATCTCAGGGGAGAAACCCATCCCCACGAGTACCTCCTTTGCTCGGGCTTTGTGATTGCCCTGAAGTTCGATATGACCTTCTTTCGAAGTTCCGCCGCACGCGAGCTTCGATTTCAAGCTTTTCGTCAGTTCCTTGATATCAAGTTGTTTTTCATCTATGCCCTCAATAATAGTCATAATTTTGCCGTATTTTCGCTTGATTGAATATACGTTAATCCGTTGTTGTTCGCGGGCGATCTCTTGACAAACACAAAGTTCTTTGGGCAAACCACAGACCTTACACACCTCTGGCAGCTCTCATACACCTCCCCTTTGTTTTTCTTTCATGATGGTGAGTATTCGAGCTATCGTATGTCGAAGGTCGCGGATTCGCGCCGGGTTCTCGAGCGAGCCTCCTGCAGCTGCCGTGGCGCGTGTTCGAGCGAGTTCGGCCCGGAGTTCTCTGATCTTTGCCTTCATCTCCTCAAAGTTCAAATCTCGAATCTCACTGGACCTTAGTATCGCCATTTCCCTCGTCCTCCTCTGGTTTAACCTCTTTTGCTTCTCCTTCAGCAGCCTTAGCTTTTTCCTGCCCCTCGCCCTTTTCCACTGCTGGAACAGCTTCAGCTGGCTTGGGAATTTCCTCAGATGCAATTTTAATCTCGTCGGGTAGTGGAACCTCAGGGGGCATTATCAGTACCTTTATCCCTGCTATTCCCGGCTTCAGCTTCGCAGCCGCGTAACCATGGCTAACCAATTTTTTTGCTGGTTCCCCTGCCTTGCTGAGATAACCTTGATAGAAGCGTTGAGTACGGGTGCGTTCTCCAGCTATCCTACCTGAAATCGTGACTTCGGCACCTCTGGCACCAGCGTTCATCACCCTCCGCAGCGCAGTGTGCCCGACCCGCCTCGCGCTTATCCCACGCTCAAGGGCGAACGCGATTCGCTTTGCCATGATAGGGGCGCAGAGTTCAGGCTTCGTGAGCTCGACTACTTCTACCTGCGGATTCTCCAATCCAAATTTTTGAGCAAGCTCATCAGTGAGATGCTTTATGCTCTTTCCCTTACGTCCGATCACCATTCCGGGCCGCTCGACATAGAGTGCGACCCGCGTGCCAGTTGGGATCCGCTTGATGTCTGCCCCACCGTACCCCGCACGCTCAAGCTCTCGCTCTAAGAACTCCTCAAGCTCCATACGTTTCAAGCCGAGCTTAATGAATGTGCGCTCCACGGGCACTAGGCTACCTCCTTGAGGATTATCTCCACATTAGTCAGCGGCTTGTTGAAAGAGGTGGCTCGAGCGAAAGCGCGGGGCAAAAATCCGGGGATTGTGATCCCCTTCTGAGCACTTGCGTGCACGACTTTGAGCTTCTCCGTATCGAGCCCTTTGTACGTCGCGTTGGCCTCAGCATTCTCCAAAATATTCAGAATCGCGCGTGCTGTTTTAACCGGGAACTGTCCGCTTCCCCCTGCCCCTCGCCTGTGCGCAATCTTCTTTCGATGACGCTTGAACGGGACGGGCTTTTTCTTATCAACAACAGCTTGCAAATAATCCTTGGCCGTTGCTAATCTCATGCCTCTGATTGCCCTGCAGACTTCCATCGCGTGCTTTGGGGAGGCCCGCATTTCTTTGCCGAAAGCTTTCGCACATGGTTCATCCACTTTTTTAGAATAACCAAACTTAGGCATTATATCACTTCAACGGAACATACAACGAACTGCGGGTTGCCCCGATACCAGGCATTCCATGGGTGACCTTCCGGCGCGTTTGGGAGAACTCGCCCAGGCGGTGACCGACCATTTCCGGCGTCACCTCGACCATGATAAACTCCTTTCCATTGTGAATGGCGAACTTCAGGCCTACCATCTCGGGCAGTATCACCATCTCTCGACAATGGGTTCGGATGGGAACATCTATTTTTCCGGTCTCCTGCACCTTTCGAATGCGCTCCATCAACTTCTTCTCTCGAGGCGTGAGGCCGCGAACAAGCGAGCGTCGCTGACGTGCTGGCAGAAGCTTTGCGAAATCATCAAGCGTAAGCTTCTGAAGGTCCTCAATCGAATATCCTCTAAACATAAACTTCTTCGGCATGTTTTTACCTCTTACCAGTTCTCTTTGCTGCTATTAACCCCACCTTTTGCCCAGGCGGCGTACCCCTTCCAACGGTTTTCGGCCTTCCTGCATGCTTGCCTCTGCCTCCTCCGAAGGGATGGTCGACTACATTCATCGCGACGCCACGAACATGAGGGTATGGCTTACCCCGCGCGAGCATGGCGTAATGGCGCTTTCCGGCCTTGACGAACGGTTTTTCTTGACGCCCACTGCCAGCTACGACCCCCACGGTAGCTCGACAACGTGAGTTGAAATCCCTAATTTCCCCCGAAGGGAGCTGGATTGTCGCACGGCCGATGTCGTGGGCAATCAAGATAGCATGAGTGCCTGAGGCGCGAACAAAGCGTCCCCCATCCTTTGGTCTTGCTTCGATGTTGTGAAGCGGGGTGCCCTCCGGAATCTCAGCAAGTGAGAGCGTGTTGCCCACTTTGATAGGGACCGAGACACCACACATTATTTTATCCCCCACCTTTAACCCCTCAGGTGCGAGCACTAAACGTTCTTCCTTATCGCCGTACCTTATCCTAGCCACCGGGGCACTCCTGCCAGGATCATGCAAGATGTCAATCACGACTGCTTCAGCCTCTTTTTCAGCTGCAGGGGACTTAACCTCACCAAGCTTTCGCCAAGACTTTGCACGATGGGTAGGCGACCCTTTGCCGAGTCTTTGAGCTCTTGTCCGCTTTCCCATCAGATCATCCCCAGTTTCGATGCTATCTCGTCAGCCATAAATTCAGGCGCGAGCCTCACATAAGCGCGTTTTCGTCCGTCTGGAATTATTTCTATTTTCACGTTGTCTACTTTCACTTCAAAAAGCAGCTCAATCGCGCGCTTCACGTCCAATCGGGTCGCATCGTTCGCCACGATAAACACGAGCTTATTTTCGGATTCGATTAACTTCACGACCTTCTCTGTGGCCTGGGGGTAAAGCACGACTTTATGCGGGTCCTTCATGCGAACAATCCTCCGGCGAGCTTTTGGATAGCTCCTTTTGTCCATACTGTAAGCCTTCCTGCAATTCCTCCAGGAGCGAGCTGTTCCGCGTTAAGAGTTCCAACTTTCACGACTTCGACACCGGGCAAGTTCCTCGCACCTAGTTTGATACCCTTGTCTTCCCCAACCACGATAAGTGGACCGACAGCCTGCCGATATCGCCTGCCGCGCATCTTGCCGCGCCCAGCTCGAACTCGCTTACTTCTAGCAACGCGTTCCACATCCTGCCACAATCCGAGCTTTAGGAGAATCTCCTTCGTTTGGCTGGCTTTCCCGATTCCCTCAAGCTCGTTAGTTACTACAAGCGGGAGCTCAGAAACTTTTTCAAAAACGTGACCTCTAGAGCTGACCAATTTTTTATCTTTGGTAGCGGCGACCGTAGAGCGAATGGCAAGCCGGCGCTCTTTTCGGTTGATACGCTCTCGAAGAACCTTTTCGACTCTCGGTGGATGGGCCCGTCTACCTCCGACTGTGAAAGGAGCAAAAGCTCCATGCCCAGCAGCGGGGTAACGAGTTCCCTTCACGCGGCGAACTCTAGCAACGCCATGCCCCTTCCCCCATGTCTCGGCGGAAGTGCGCTTGCCCGCCATCCAGTCTGGTCCCCAAGATTGAAGCCGGGCAGTCTGGGCAGCCATCACCGCGCGCCTAATGATATCAGGTCTAAACTGCTCATCAAAGATTGCTGGAATCTCAATCTCCTCCACGGGTTTACCCTCAAGAGAATATACGTGAACTTTCATCTTCATGCACCCTGCTGGGAAGCTGTGCTTATGTAAGTAATAGAGGGAGGCGAAGTAGTAATTCTGGCAGGCAGGCGCATGGTTTGTCGGAGATGCACAAGCCTTTTCGTGGGGCCTGGTACCGAACCCGAGAGTACTATAAAATCTCCCTTGATTTGGCCATACCTAAGGAAACCCCCGCTCGGCGTCACCTCCTTTCCATCACCCCCAAGCTTCAAAATGCGCTTGTTGAAATCCGTGCGCTGGTGGTAGCCCATCTGTCCTGCGGCGGGGACGGTCCACATTACCCGCGCAGGCGACCAAGGCCCAAGCGTTCCAACTTGACGGTGCCCCTCCTTGGTCTTACGAGGCAAAATTTTGATTCCCCAACGCTTGACGGGCCCTTGAAATCCTTTGCCCTTGGTAATCGCGAGCACATCGATATATTCGCCCTCTTTAAAAACATCTGCAACGCGAACCTGCTTTCCCAGCAACCCCTTACAGTAATTCCACCTTTCTTCTATCGTGCTGCCCCCGACGCGGATTTCGATCAAGTCTGGCTTTTTCTTGTGCACGTTGCTGGCACGGGGCTGGGTACACGCGAGTATACGAACATCGACAACTTTTCCTTCTTTAATAAGAGCTTCTGCGCGTTCGACCGATTTCTGCTGGTCGTACTTTTTGGGCAAGTTTATTTTTTTAGCAAGGTCCTTCGGTAGCTCGCTCACCCAGATATCCGTTGCAGCGTTGAGCCCCCGAGTTGTCGAGCTGTACAGACGAGCAGAACAGATGACAAGAGGGGGGGTCTCGACGACCGTAGCAGAAATATTTATCTCTTGACCCGAGGTCAGGCTACTCTTGCGATCGTCTATCATAAAGACTTGAGTCATCCCTGCCTTGTAGCCGACAAACTCTTGGAGGCGTAAGGTAGCTTCCGCTGGCCAAGCCCGCACATGGGCGACTGGGCGTGGGGCTCGCACTCTTGGCATATAGGCGAGTGAGCCCCGTCTTGGACGGTGTTTTCGCCCCCCCATTTTATCCCTCGTTGAGCGTGTTCAGCAGCGCGAGCGTTGCTACAAGCGCTTCCTCAGTTCGAACGGTGGCGGCCCCTTGGCTCAGGATCGTATTGATTACGACGCCAAAGAGTTTTCCAGCATCGACGCCTTGGCGTTTGCAGATTTCGAAGAGGCCCGCATAAGAGCCCCCGAAAGCCACCGTCACGCTATGAGGTTTGCTACTCTCTATCGCTTGCATTACCCCATATAAATTTTGCCCGTGTCGTGAAGTCCCTATAACATAATCTGCTTTCAGGACTTTTAAAGCATCTGCGAGGGTTTTCGCCTGCATAACTTCATAGCCCCAATATTCGCTGACTTCGCTCCGTGATACCCGCTCGATTGCGCGTTTGCCCTCACCTAAACTTTCGCCGAGTCTAACCGTTACCCGTTGACCAACACTGAGTTTTTCACTTGTAAGACCACGCTCACGTATCCCAAGTTCAAGTAGGCTCCCATTTTTATCCACATCTATAACAACGGCTTCACGATAATTGCCGACGGCAGTTTTTTCACCTACAAGCGGGTGGGAGGGTATACGCAGCGGCGGTAGCAAACCAGCGTAGCGAAGCTCTCGTGAATGTGGAAATATGAGTTTGCGCAGATATTGTGGCGTTTCCATATACTGCAAAAGTGTTGAAATAATTCTAGCCTCAAAGGCTTGATTTTTAACATGGGGATCATCATCATTATAGATGCAAACCTTATCAACGCGGAAAATCGCCAGCGCACGCCCGATTAAACCAATCTTGAATGTTTTCTGCCGAAGGTCAGGTGCATCAGCAAAAAGCGAAGAAGGCAGCAGCACGAAAAAAGATTTGGATTTTCTTGACATCATCACTAACCCTTTGCAACTCCCACAGGTTTCAAGCGTGCAACCATTCGAGCGATTCCCGCCTTATGGGACACCTCACAGACCTTATGGATATCTTTATAACTCTTTGGCGCCTCCTCCGCAATTATCGAAATCTTAGCCGCTCGCACTATGATCCCCTTCGACTCGAGCTCTTTCTTCACATCTTCACCCCAAAACTGCTTGAGTGCTGCTGTGCGGCTCATGTGGCGCCCTGCGCCGTGGGCGGTTGATGCAAACGTTTCCTGCATCGCCCGCTCGGTGCCCACGAGCACATAGGATGCAGTCCCCATGTCCCCCGGAATAAGCACTGGTTGCCCAACGCTACGATACAGTTCGGGCACACTGGGATGCCCGGGCGGAAACGCTCTTGTAGCACCTTTTCGATGTACACAAACTTTCTTGCGTCCCCCGTCAATCTGGTGTTCCTCAAATTTAGCGATGTTATGCGCGAGTCCATAAACGAGATGGAGACCCAATTTTTCTGCGTCCTGTCCAAAGACTTGCTCGAACGAGTCCCTCACCCAATGCGTGATCATTTGTCTATTTGTGAAACCATAATTTGCAGCGCAAGCCATCGCTGCAAGATATGACTGCCCCTCAGGCGAATTTATCGGTACATTGACGAGCTCTCTATCCGGGAGAGTTATGCCATATTTTCTAACGGTGCGTTCCATAGTTCTTAAATAGTCCGAGCAGACCTGATGACCCAGACCTCTCGACCCGGTGTGAATCGTGACCGTTACTTGCCCTTCATGGGTTATCCCAAAAGAGGAAGCAACTTCTTGGTCAAAAATTTTATCAACCACTTGAACCTCCAAGAAATGATTTCCACTTCCAAGGCTGCCAAGCTGGGGGAGACCGCGCTCTTTTGCACGCTGACTTACTCTACTCGCATCAGCACCAGCAAGACATCCTCCCTCTTCAAGCCTTTCCATGTCCTCTTTCCAGCCAAACCCATTCTCGACAGCCCACTTTACTCCGTTCTCAAGAACTTCATCAAGCTGGGAATAGGTAAGCTTGACCTTCCCCCTGCTGCCCAGCCCTGATGGCACGTTCCGGAAGAACGCATCTACGAGTTCGCGGAGTTTCGGCTCGATGTCTTTTTTGTCAAAATTAGTCAGCAACAACCGCACTCCACAGTTGATGTCATATCCCACACCGCCTGGGCTAACGACGCCCGTCTCAGCGTCGGTAGCCGCAACCCCACCTATCGGAAATCCGTATCCTTGATGACCATCTGGGAGCGTTATCGAGTATTTGTAAATGCCCTGCAGAAAAGATACATTCGTGGCTTGCTCCAACGTTAGATCCCTGCACATCTCATTTAACAGCTCGGAGTCAGCGTATATCCTAACTGGAACTCGCATCCCGGACTTGCAGTCCTTAGGAATCTCCCACCGCACATCGTCGATTTTTTTAATCTTATCCATCCACACCATTCTTTCACCTTTAAACTAAACGGTGTTTACAGCGTTAATTACCCTTTTGTTTGAAAAACATGCAATTTTTCAAATATCGACGACCACCTGCACCGAGCAACATTCAGGTTCGCACTTAATTTCCATCATGTGGTAGGTCATTGCCTTGACTGCAGTTCTCCCGAGGTGTTTAGTCGGGAAAAATGGTTCTCCCCAAGCTCTAGCAATGAGATTGAAGCCACTATTGGTGCCAGAAATCGCTACCTTGAACTTTGACATCACCAAATTTCGGGTGTCATGAAAGTAGAGCAATTTATCTAACCAATCGTAAAGCAACGCCCCCTCGTCCTCAGCCTCAAGCTCGATTTCAACCTCCTCGCGCGGTTCAACCTTGCTCGTGTCGACCATCACCTCGAAGAGAGCAAGCGCTGCGTTCTCGAAGGCCTCAGCTAAGTCACGACCATAAGCGCGAAAGCCGATATCCGACGGGTGCTCAACCCACTCGAAGCGTTTCATATCATCACTTAGCGCCGGGGAAGGGATTTGAACCCTTGAGGCCCAAAGGGCCACACGCTCTCAAGGCGTGCGCCTTACCTGACTTGGCTACCCCGGCACCAAAATGAAAGTATGTCTTTCACTAATTAACTATTTGAAAATTAGGTCTTGAGCTCGATCTCGATCGCGACCTCTTCAGGCACTTGGATGCGCATGATTTGCCTCATCACTCGCTCGTCTGCCTGCATGTCGATTAAGCGCTTGTGCACGCGCAGCTCCCATCGATCCCATGTCGCCGTTCCTTCACCATCGGGCGATTTTCTCGTGGGCACCACTATCCTGCGCGTGGGTAGGGGAATTGGTCCCGAGAGCTTGATGCCGACTCGCTCCGCTATGCCGGAGATCTGCTTGCAGACCTCATCAAGCTTCTTTGGTTCTGTGCTTGAGAGCCTTATACGTGCCTTTTGCAATGATATCCCCCACCCTACCTAAAGGAGAGTGGATAATAAAAGAGTTGGGACTACTTAGCAGGTGTCAGATCGATGCAAACCCCTGCTGCGATAGTCATCCCCATGTCACGCACAGCGAAGCGACTCAGTTGCGGGAGGTCAGCAGCCTTCTCGATTACCATGGGCTTGGTAGGCGTTATCTTAACTGTCGCCATGTCTCCCTTCTTTATGAATTCCGGCTTATCCTGAACCACTTCACCAGTCTTCGGGTCAAGCTTCTGGGTAATTTCTGATATAGTGCAAGCTATCTGCGCCGTGTGGGCGTGGAAAACCGGAGTATAGCCGGCAGCTAACGCCGTTGGATGCTGCAGAACGGCAATTCGTGCGGTGAACTCCTTAGCCACGGTTGGAGGCGACTTCGGGTGTCCCGCAACATCACCCCGCCTTATCGCGGCCTTATCAACTCCCCGAACGTTAAAGCCTATGTTGTCACCGGGCTCAGCCTGCGGTATTGTCTCATGGTGCATCTCAATCGATTTTACCTCTGCATTTACTCCCGCAGGTTCAAAGATGAGAGTGTCCCCAACTTTCAATACTCCTGTTTCAACCCTCCCCACGGGCACTGTTCCAACTCCAGTAATCGAATACACGTCCTGTACAGGCAGACGAAGCGGCTTGTCGACGGGTTTCGAAGGTACAGAGAACGCATCCAGCGAGGCGAAAAAGACGGGACCTGTATACCACTTCATCTTGTCGCTAGCTTTAGTCACGTTATCCCCATGAAATGCCGAAACGGGAACAAACGTGAATTTTTCTGGATTCTTGTAGCCAACCGTTCTCAGCAGGTCAATAATCTCATCTTTGAGCTTGTTAAACACATCCTCTTTGTAACTCACGACGTCCATCTTATTTACAACAATCACCAGTTGCCCGACCCCAAGAGTAAAGGCAAGTGCCGCGTGCTCCCGTGTTTGAGGCATGATTCCATCGTCAGCCGCGACCACGAGCACCGCTGCGTCGGCTTGGCTTGCTCCAGTGATCATATTTTTCACGAAGTCCCGATGACCTGGGGCATCGATGACAGTAAAGGAGTAATTGTTCGTTTCGAACTTCTTGTGCGCAAGATCAATTGTAAGTCCCCGCTCTCGCTCTTCCTTAAGGGCGTCCATTACCCAAGCGAACTTGAAAGTCTTACCTCTGTCACCCATCGCCTCGAATTTTCTTATATCCTCCTCTTTCACCAATCCCCTGTCGTAAAAGGTTCTCCCTACCAATGTGGATTTACCGTGATCCACATGCCCAATTGTTATCAGGTTCAAGTGAGGTTTCACCATTCATATCTCCTCCTATCTAATTCCAATTTGCGCGTGCATTTTAAAAGCCTTGCGTTATCTCGCCCCTCTCGCTATTCGCTCAGTCTCACCTTTTCGCGCCACAGCGAAACTTTTCATGTCGTTGCTAGCAGCCATGATGAGTTCCTCAGCAAGGCACTCCTCGATAGGTTTTTTGTTCGAGAAAGACGCTGCGAAGCTCCCGGCCGCGAGATTCTTGAGTGCGATGTCGAGCCTCCGCTGGGGGGAAGAGTCGACTGCGACGTAATAGGTTATCCCTCCGTAACTTATCCGGGTAGTCTCCTCGCGTGGGGCCGAATTCTGTATGGCCTCAATCAAAACTTGAACAGGATTTCTATTCGTCCGCTTTTCGATAATCTCAAATGACTTACGCACAATGTTATATTCCTTGTATTTTTTGCCGCAGGCTTTGGCGCCGCGGATTGCCTTGCCCCCAAGCTTCCTCACGCCCGGCCCTGAACGCATAATTTTATTTATCAACCGCTCGACGATCGGCGCACTCGCTTTTCCAAATTGTTTGCGGGAATGCCTTCCGCCGCCATGCAAAACCATACCTGGCTCCAGTCGAATGTACTGCTTCAGCCCGAGGTCCTCTATCGCAATACCGTCGACTGACCACTTGTCGAAGTACTTGAACTCCATCCAATCACCGCGCTGGCTTCTCCTTGCGCCCCTCCACGAGCTCATTCAGCGAGACATCATTCACTTTAATCACCTTGTAGCGAACGCCAGGAATATCGCCGTAAGAACCACCTTTCGCACCCCCTATCCCCTCGATGACGACCTCGTCGTGC
Organism: Hadarchaeota archaeon (SeqCode); assembly: GCA_964514965.1. GTDB lineage: Archaea > Hadarchaeota > Hadarchaeia > Hadarchaeales > Hadarchaeaceae > DG-33. Next base: position 167,484 of record CAZETV010000002.1, read on the forward strand.
TCATCGATGAACCCAATTGCGCCATCTCTAGGGGCGAAGGCAGTTACCTGACGACTATTCTTGATGAGTTGAACGCGAACGCATTTCCTAATCGCGGAGTTTGGCTGTTTGGCTTCGATCCCAACCTTTTCGAGTACAATTCCCCTTCCTTGCGGCGACCCTTCGAGAGGGTCAGCTTTTTCGTCAAGTCTGAGCACCCGTCGCTTGTATTGAGCACTCTTCCATCTATACTGCTGCCTTTTGGAACCCAGTTTCCGAGCTGCAAATTCCCCTCTGGAACCTTTACTCATAATTCCCCACCTAAAAGAACACTTTCCTTTCCAACCTTAAAAATCAAACAAGTGAGAGGTCTTGAATCCCATGATGGCGGAGGGCAAGTTTCTTTGCGCACTGGATTTTTCTGCCTCCTCGACCGATGGCTATTCCTCGGTCTTGTTCTTCGATGTCTATTAACGCGATTTTCTTGCCTTCACGTTCGACGATGTTGACTCCCCTGACCTTTGCGGGCATTAATATATTTTTTACGAACTTTGCTGGGTCTGCAGAGTATTCGACGACCTCGACGCTTTTCCCGATTATTCGCTTTGTCCTTTTAATCTTATTTCCACCTTTACCTATGACAAAACCAATATCTCCCATTTTCACAACGAAGGTGAGCCTAGCTCCATTTTCGTGAATTATACAATCGTGAACCCTCGCTCCCGTCAATCCCTCAAAGAGGGCGATGTAGCGCATTTCATCGGCGCTGAGTTTAATGCTCATTTCGTTTCCCCCAAACTAAGAATGTTAGAACTTCCCGGCTCTAGGACTGCAAGCATGCCTACCAAAAATGGCTTGCCACAGGCTAGACCTAGCTCCGCGCTGTCCCCAGCGAAAATGTGAATAGGCGTATTTGTTAACCCTGAATAACGTTTGATATCTTCCAAAACTTCCGATTGGTAGTTAGATGCCACGATTACCAATTTTGCTTGCCCGAGCTTGAGAACCTTGCGAGATTTATCTGTTCCCAAGATAACCTTGCCGGTGTCAACCGCTTGACGTATCTCCTTACTTACGTCCACTTTCTCCTTCCCTCCGCATCGCTAGCTCCACTGAACCAGTCCCTAACGGAATTGGTTGTCCCGCGATAACATTTTCGATTATGCCGTCAAGCCTGTCGCTCTCGCCGTGAACACACGCATCTAAAAGGTGCTTGGTAGTGATCTCGAACGAGGCCCGCGCAAGCACGCTGGCCTTCCCACCACTGACTCCGTGTCTGCCCATCTGTTTCACAGCGCCCGATGCAGTCATCATGTCGGCGGCCAGCATGATATGTCTAACATCCACGTCAAGTCCTTGCTCCTCAAGCGTTTTTTTCGCCTCATCGATTATAGCGTTACGCGCCGCCTCCACCCCCAGAACTGCCTCGATTTCGTGAATATTATTGGTTGATGTCCTTGTCTGATCCACCTCTGGCATTGCCAATATTTCAGAGAGATTGGAGCCCTCAGTATAAACGACATATTCATTGTTCTCCATTTTTACAACCACCCGGTTGATTCCCTTAACGCCTTGGAGAGGCAGTGCCCTTATTTTCGAAGCGAGCCTACGCAACTCAGACAAACTCTGGGTTGTCGGTTTTATACGTAGTTTATAACCATCAATCGATGCATCCACCTTCAGCGCTCCCTTAATTGCGGAGACCACTTTTGAAGGAGTTAGCTCTCTTCGCTGCATTCGGGAACGATCAAGGGTGAGAATGAAAACTATGTTGATCAAATCCATCTCTGTCTGTAGAACTACATCCTCAACCGTGGTCATTTCAATCTTTTGAGCAAATTCGCGTGCTTTCTCCTTACTATCGGCGTACTTCTTCTTGAGATAAATCGTCATTAGAGCGGCTGAAGGAACTCGCCTCGCATCTACAATTTCAATCAATCTAGGGAGCCCCAACGTCACATTCAACTCGGCTACACCCGCATAGTGGAAGGTTCGCAATGTCATCTGGGTACCCGGCTCACCAATCGATTGTGCAGCTATCGTGCCGACGGCCTCCCCGGGCTCGACCATGGCGTTTACATAAGCTTGCTTAACACCTTCTATTATTTCGCCGAGTTGTTCGCGTGTTATTGCTTGCTCTTTGCCAACGCGTAGTAAGCTCTCCTCTAGCCTCTTAACCACTACCTCGGGAACCACGCTATCCATATTGCGAACTTCAGTCTTTATTGTATCAGGAGAAACGCCCGTCATTTACTACCTCCAACAACTCGCTCGATTATTTTTTCTACGTTAACAGCTTTTCCCTTGTCACTGCGCGCCGGGTCAACGCCGTCCTCGCCGTACACAAACTGAACCACCGCACCACGATCATCACGTACTGTCCCATCGTTCTCGACACGGAGATCTTGGAGGGCATTGATTAAGCGACGCTGCATGTAACCACTCTGCGCAGTTCGAACTGCTGTGTCGACCAAGCCCTCTCTTCCACCCATGGCATGGAAGAAAAACTCAAGTGGCTTGAGGCCATCCTTGTAACTGGAACTTACGAATCCGCGGGCTTCCGCGCCGAGTCCTCCAAACTTGAAATGAGGCAGCGTACGCCCTCTGTAACCTCGACTCAAGCGTTCACCCCGGACCGACTGTTGCCCGACACAAGCCGTCATCTGCGTGAGGTTAAGCATACTACCACGCGCGCCAGTTCTAGCCATGATAACAGCGGGATTGTCAAGACCCAGATATTTCTCAGCTATCTCTCCCGCTCTGTCCCTGCTTTCCGCGAGCACTTCCATTATGCGCATTTCGAGTGTTTCCCGAAGGGATCGGCCGGGAAATGGCTCGAGCTCTCCAGCATTGTAAACTTCAATCAGTTTTTTCACTTTTTCTCGCGCATCATCGAGCACTTCGTTTATCCGCTCCTTCGCCTCGGGTGGGATATCTTCGTCATCAATGCTCGTTGTGAACCCAAACATGACTGCGGCGGCAATCGAGAGTTTTGTTACTCGATCCAAAAATTCCCGGGCAGCCGTTGTACCGTAATCTTTGACAATCCTGTCTAACACCTCACATCTGTCGAGTGCCTTGTAGCTCCGCGCGTCCATAACTCCGTGGAGCAACTGCCCGTCCCGTATGACTACATACGCATCGATTTCACACTCCTCTTTCTTGCAGCGGTTGCAGTTCTCGCATATTTTGGCTTTGAATGTCAAATTCAGCCCTTTAGGAAGAAGCATGCTGAAAACTTGTTTGCCGGTCCAATACTCGACGCCCTTTTCTTTGACTACTGGCTTAGTCAAACTGGCAAACATCCCCACAGCCGCCAAAAGTTGTTGGCCCTGTTCTCTAGTCAAAAGTGTATCTTTACGCGTGAGCAGGTATGCACCCGTTATATGATCTTGGATCCCCCCTATGATCGGGCCCCCAAATCGTGGAGATAGGATTTGCTCTTGAACCCTCATAAGAATGCGCGCTTCGGCCTGGGCCTCCTCACGTTGGGGGGCGTGCACATTCATTTCATCACCATCGAAGTCGGCATTGTAGGGCGGGCAAACGCTTAGGTTGAGCCTGAAAGTTCGTCCAGGCAGAACCTTAACCTCGTGGGCCATTATCGACATGCGGTGAAGAGATGGCTGACGGTTAAAGAGCACGATATCACCGTTCGTCAGGTGCCGCTCGACGGTGAATCCCGGCTCAAGAGTTTTCGCTAGCTCCTCACAATCAGCATAGCGCAGGTCGTAGCGTTTGCCATCAGGACTAATCACGCAGTTCGCACCGGGGTAAATATCGGGCCCCCGGCGGACTAAGTTACGGATATCTTCGATATTATGCTTGGTCGCACGAACTGGTATGCTTAGAACTCTCGCGATATATTCAGGCACACCTATTTCATTAATGCTGATGTTCGGATCCGGAGAGACGACCGTGCGTGCGGAAAAGTCGACACGCTTGCCCGATAGGTTCCCACGGAATCGCCCCTCTTTCCCGCGCAGGCGCTGAGCAAGTGTGCGCAGAACGCGACCCGATCTGTGTCGCGCTGGAGGGATACCAGAAACCCCGTTATCGAAATATGTCGTGACGTGATACTGCAAAAGCTCCCAGAGATCTTCAACAATTAGGTGAGGGGCACCGGCTTCGATATTTTCACTCAAGCGTTGGTTAATCCGTATTATATCCACTATCTTGTGAGTAAGGTCGTCTTCGGACCGTGCCCCAGACTCAAGTGTTATGCTCGGCCTTACTGTCACAGACGGGATGGGCAAAACCGTTAAAACCATCCACTCCGACCTAGCAATTTTAGAATTTATTCCCAACAACATCGCATCCTCATTCGGTATACGCTCGAGCCTCTCGCGTACATCGCTGGGCGTGAGGCGGTTTTTACCTTCAACAAATCCGGTAGGTTTTTCAAACTTCAGAGAAATCTGTTCTTCTTCACAATAGGGGCACTTATCTGTGGTTGAGGCGCTCTTGACGATTTCATTTGTCATCCCCCACCATTTCCGACCAATCTCCTTCAACTCCGTGATCCTTTTGCGATAGTCCTCAAGTTTTTGTCCCGACAATAATATTTTACCACATTTTCTACATGTAGCACGAAGGCAGTTGTAGATTGTGTCCACATAACCCACATGGATAACTGGACGCGCCAACTCGATGTGACCGAAATGACCTGGACAATCACCTGCCCGCGAGCCACAGGTTCGGCATCTCAGACCTGGGTCAATAACTCCGAGACGGGAGTCCATGAGCCCCCTCTCTATGGGATAACCATCTTCATCGTAAGTGTCAGCGGTTACAACTTTCGTCACCGAAATTTTTCGTATCTCTTCTGGAGACATTAAGCCGAAGTCCATACGGTCGATTAATTTGGGGATGTGCATCATGACCATCACCTATGCCCTATCTTTCAGCCGCAAGCGTGGCGACATGCACATCGACTTGAGTTCGTCAACTAGTAACTTGAAAGCATATGATATCTCCACCCCGTAAATCTCCGAGTCTTCATCACAAACTGGGCAGTATGTATAATCTCGCCGCCTGTCGTAAATCGCAAAACTGCCGCATTTGCCACATATAAGGCTGGTGTACCTGTCCGAAGCGTCCAAGAGGCGCTCCTTCAACAACATCGCTGCACCATGACCAATCAAGCAGTCACGCTCCATTTCTCCGAAGCGCAAACCCCCTTCGCGCGCCCTGCCCTCGGTTGGCTGATGGGTCAGAACCTGCACCGGCCCTCGAGAGCGAGCATGAATTTTGTCCGCCACCATATGGTGAAGTTTTTGATAATAACAGACCCCGATGAAGATGTCTGTGGGAATCATCTCACCAGTGACCCCATTATACATTATCTCCTTACCCGTGTGCTTGAATCCGCAAGCTTGAAGCATTTCGCGCAGTTGATTTTCCGGCATTCCCGCGAACGGAGTACCATCAATTCTTTGTCCAGAAATCGCCCCGACTTTACCGGCAATCATCTCCAGCAACTGCCCTACCGACATACGTGAGGGAATAGCGTGTGGGTTGATAAGAACATCAGGGACTATCCCATTTTCGGTGAATGGCATGTCCGCGCTATCTAGGACGATTCCAATAACTCCCTTCTGACCATGCCTAGACGCAATCTTATCCCCAATCTCCGGTATACGCAGGTCTCTGACCCGCGCCCTTACGAGTTTGTTTCCCTCAGATGTCGTGCTCATGAGAATCATGTCAACAATCCCTTCCTCGCTGGGTCTGACCCTTATCGAACTTTCCCGACGTCCATGCTCGACTGCGATGCCGAACTCGTCTATCTCCTCTAAGAATCTCGGCGGGCTTGTTCGACCAATCAAGACATCCTCGCCCCGAACTTCGGATTCAACCTCAGTTATCCCATCTTCCCCAAGGTTCCGGTAAAGGCTCGCGTCAGCATACCCTCGAATTTCCTCACTTGGGACCTCGAACTTGTCCTCTTGTCCCCCAAGATACCTACCTTCCTCGGCCTCGTAAGCCCTGTAAAACGTCGTTCGCCCAAATCCACGACCAATGGAATCTTTGTTGACGATGAGAGCATCTTCCATGTTGTAGCCGCCGTAGGTCGCGATTGCCACCACAACGTTCTGTCCAGCAGCCCTGCGGTCGAAGCCAACCGCGTCCATCACCTTGGTCCAGATAAGCGGAACTTGTGGGTATTGTAAAAAGTGACTCCGCGTATCTACACGGTTGTGAATATTGGTTGCTCCAACCCCGAGTGCCTGTTTGGCCATGTTCGCGCCGTAAGTATTCCGCGGTGATTGATTGTGCTCGGCGTATGGGATGAGTGCTGCGCTTATCCCCAACATCGCTAGCTGGTGAAGCTCTAAGTTAGTGTTTTCTGGTATCAGCTCCTGTTGCGAGATCGCGATAAAAGAGTTTTCCTCCTCCTCAGCGTCTAAGTATTCTATTACGCCCTCCTGAATCATATCACGCCAAGTGAGTTCACCAGTCTTGACCTTCTCGATGTGTTCCTCAGCCAAAAGAGATTTCCCGCCTTCGACTACAATTACTGGTCTGCGCACCCGGCCGGCGTCCGTGTTTATCCGCACCTCGTTCGTGTCCTCCCTATACGCTATGTTAATTTGCTCATCGACGCTTCCCTTACGACGATGACGCCTGAATTCCTCCACAAGCATTTGCCCATTTTCGGCTATGCCAATTAATCGCCCGTTTATGTAAACAACACTCTTGCCCTTGTGTTCGCTGCCCTTCTGGATTTTTATGACGCCAAGCTTGTACAAGAGTCGCTCGCACTTCCCCTCTTCTGTTCCTGTCGAGATTTCAGCCATCAGCGCGAGATTTTTCACAAGCCCACAGTTCGGACCCTCTGGAGTCTCGCACGGACAAATCTTACCCCAGTGCGTCGGGTGGAGGTCACGTGCCTCGAAGTGGGGCTGGCTCCGGCTCAGGGGAGAGACGACGCGACGTAAGTGTGAGATGGCGGCAATGTAGTTCGTCCGGTCTAAGAGCTGGCTAACCCCGGACCGTCCACCCGGCCAGTTGCCAGTGGCCAAAGCGTGCCGGATTCGTTCAGTCAGCACATCCGCGCGCGCCGCGGTCTTGACATTCAGCTCCCTGCCCCTCGCATTTGCCCGCTCGAGCTGATATTTGATGTCCCGGGTGAGGTTGAGAAAAGCTAGCCTGAACACGTTCTCGAGCAAATCACCCGCCAGTTTCAGCCGTTTGTTCGCATAGTGATCCTTGTCGTTTACATCTCTCCGACCGAGCGCAAGTTCTATCACCTGCTCAGCCATTCTACCTAGATAATACACCTTACCGATGCGATCCTTTGGACGGGAACCTATGTGCGGTAAAAGATACCTGTCTAACACCTCTTGTGCCCGCTCCAGCCGGTATTCCTTGGTCTGCCCTATTGCCACTCGCTTCCCTATTAAGTCGAGTGCATCCTCGCGCGTTTTTACTTCCACCGCTTCCTGTAGGTTCTCAAAGAGTTCACGAATTAGCTCTTGGTCATCAGAAACAGCTTCTACGATCTCGCGATCGCTCTCGAGCCCCAAGGCGCGCATCAGAACCACGAGCGATACTTGTCCTGGAACGGCGGGAAACGAGACGCGCAACAAGCCATCACGCTTCCGCTCGACCACGACGAGTGCCCGAAAACCGCGCTGGGTCGAGAAGACCTTCGCCACCGCGGTGCCCATGCGTTCATCTCTTTCTACCAAAATCGAGTTCGACGCAAGATCCTCTTGGGTGACAATCACCCGCTCCGAACCATTAACAATGAAATAACCCCCAGGGTCTAGAGGGTCCTCGCCGGCAGCTATCAGTTCGTCCTCGCTCTTACCACTCAACTTGCAAAGTTTTGACTTGAGCATCACTGGTAGCTCGCCAACATACACTTCTTCTGTGGGTTGTTCCTTTCCCTGTTTGATAAGATGTACATCAAGATAAATCGGCGCAGTGTAGCTGAGATTTCGCAATCTCGCCTCGCTAGGAAATATTTCTGGACGGGATCCATCGGCTTCCTTCACCGAGGGATTACCCAATCTCACCTTGCCAAACTTGACATCGACGCCCGCGATATCGATATCTACGCCGCCTATTCCGTCGATGACACTCTGGATTCCATGATCGATGAATTCATTGTAGGAGTCTAGGTGCTGCCTTACAAGCCCCCTTTCCTTGAAGAAAGCCTCTACTAAAGGCCAAGTGTCCTGCATTATACCACCTACTTAATCACGTACCTATACACGACGGCTTTCCCCGCTGTGGCACTGTTACGGGTGATTTCGAGCAAGTCTCCGGGCTTGGCCCCTATAGCTTTAGCGGCGGGGTCGGAACTTTTGATGAATGGGAGCTGGTGGGGAAAAATCTTGTAACGATCAAGAACCTCTTGCACTTTCTCTTTCGACAATATTTCATGTTTTGGCACGAGCACGTGCTGTCCAACGTCAATTTTGGCTGACATATTCTCCCCGCATACCGCCTCACAACGGGCCCGGAGGGATTCGAACCCTCGACACCCGGCTTAAAAGGCCGGTGCGCTAGCCAGACTGCGCTACGGGCCCAAGAAAGCGGCTTGAACTCTCCTTTTATGCTTTTCGCTATTTAAAATCATCGGAAGCACATTTAAAACTTTCTAAATGATGGTACTGTTAACTTAATGGGGCCCAACCACAACCTTTTACGATTTTTGATTTCTTGCCGTGGGCCTTCTCTAGACTAAATGTTCAATCAGTATTTTTATTCCGATACCAATTAAAATAAGACCTCCTATAATTTCAATTTTATTCCCAAAAAGGTGCCTAAAGCTATTCCCAGCAAAAACACCGAGAAACGACAACAGAAATGTTACAATCCCAACTACGATTATTGAGACCACGATAAGAATTTTTAAAAATGCAAAGCTTACTCCAACAACCAAAGCGTCAATACTTGTAGCAACGGATAATACCAACAAAACATGAACATTCATTGGGTTGGTTTCTTTTTTGCTTGATTCTGTCTTAATTGACTCATGAATCATTTTACAACCAACCAGACTCAGAAGTCCAAAAGCTATCCAATGGTCAAACCCTGTAATGAAATCTTTCAGGCCAGAACCAGCTAACCACCCTATTAACAACATGACAGCCTGAAATAACCCAAAAAATATTGCGATTTTCAAGGCATTATTGATTCTCGGGTGTTTTATTGTTGTTCCGCTTGTGATGGATACGGCAAAAGCATCCATTGCCAATCCAAACGCTACTACAAATATTGTGATCATATCCATTCGATATCACTTTGTATGAAGTTTATTGCCTAACATACCCCGCTTTTTACATTAAGGCATTGTGTCGGCCAAATAATTTAACAATGCATTAAATTGAGATGCCTTGGCCTAGATTTGAATCCGAAGCGCAGGCTCGACAGGCAAAATTATTCTAGTGGCGGGAAAAGTTCCCTAATAAGACATTAAGGAAAGTTTTGACGCTCCACAAAGCAAGTAGAGCACATAAATTCTTTGCGATATATTTCGAATTTTAACCTTCCCAAGCTGCCCACTTTTTAAAAATCTTTTCTTGGGATTCGACAGCCTCAGATAAATTGAATGGACTTTCGACGTTTCCAATTTCTCCTTTAACGGGGATGAAAATTTTGGTCTTAGGATTTTTGAAAGGGCAAGGCGGATAATGAGGGTGTTGCTTTCCCTTCCTCACCCCGGTTACATCGCTTTCGGGACAAACACCTCTCATGAAACCTCGACATCCAATCAATCCTCTCGAGATCGGTAGTTGCTCAAGCAGGGCAAGATACATTTGCGCTGCTAAGCATCTGAACTCCGGAGACGTCCTGACACAAAGACGCAAGCCCAGCAAATTCAATAGAGACCGCAAATTTATCGTGACATGATAAATCCCAACTGCCTGAGAGAACGGCAGGGTGTACCTCGCCGACTCCCTCGGTACCCCCCGCTCTAGAAGTTTCTCATAAATTTCTATCCCCTGCGAAATGCTTTTCCAAAATTCCTGCCTTATCGTATCTCCCTCGTCTAACTTCAGTAAATCCCAAGGCAAAATTACTTCGTAAACCGGCCGCTCCTTTTCTATCCCCTCGTCTGCTTTGATGTACCTAGTCGAATAACCGCTGTGGCTAGTCATCCTGTGCTCCAAAAACTCCGGGGCATTTCCTTTAGTCATTTTTAAATCGAATTTTATGATTATGTGTTCTAACGCTGAACTATAATCGTTTCTAACTATCATTTTAAAGATATCTTCGTCAAGAACTACCGGTGGAACCCCCGAGACTCTTGCTGAATAAGCCACTTCTTTCCAAGCGTTTTTTCCTCCCACTACCTCAAAATTCCAAATTTGAGGTTTCACCACTTCTATTTCCATCTAAATCACCAACGAAACTGATGTCCCAATATTTGTGTATGTTATGATTCCACCACAATTTAATAGTTTTTCTACGAGGTATAAAAATTAATAATTGACAGTTTTGTGAGAGGCCCTCCCCAATCCGTGAGTACAGGCAAAAATGAAAACCAAAAAATTTGTGCCTTTTTGCGAGACGCCCTGGCCGGGATTTGAACCCGAGGCGCAGGCTCGACAGGCCTGCATGCTAGACCGGTCTACACCACCAGGGCCCAAACAAAAATGATTCGCGCCAATAATAAGTTTATCCAAGTGGACTGGCAGCGTCTCGGAGTTCCCCTTGGCTCTCGCACAAGAGTACAGTCCGAATCGCTGGCAGGCTTAACTTCCGGGGTCTGACGAGACCGGGTGTTGCCCCACCGCTATGACCGCCAGTCCAGTTAATCTTTGAGTTTGTAATTAAAAAGCTTGTTTAAGTGGTCCCGCGGGCCGGATTTTCAGCAGATTTGCCGCATTTGAACCGGCAACATGTCGGTTTCGGCTTGGGTCTTTGGCCCGCCTCTCGGCGAACAGCCGACCACTCTACCAAACTGAGTTACCGCGGGGCCAAGTTAAAATTGGGATTTATGAACTCTTAAGGTTTCACCCAAGAAACTCGTGCAACCTGCGGATAGCACTCAACTTTTCCTTCCGATCAATCTTTACCTCTTGGACAGCACTTTGGAGGATTTCGATTGTTTTTTGATAGGTTCTCCTATCCACCGGATACGGAATTCCATCTTTTCCCCGTGTGCGAAAGAAAAGCGCGCCGGGTCTTCCCATGAAGGTGATTTACCGTAAATCAAGTCAGAAACAAGGGCAAGGGCCCGCACAGCTTTTGGTCCGATCCCTCCGATGGCGACCAGCTCCTCGTAGCTTTCGGGTTGGAACTCATAGGCTTTGAGAAGCGCCGTCATCGTCCGATCGGTGAACTCTGAAATAGTGTGCTGAGTTGGCATGATGAGGGTACGCACTTTGGGCGAGTGCATTAGGTATTCATCGAGCGATCGTTGTTCTGCTTCTCGAACATAACTCCCCAACCGCTTTGGATTGTCACGCACGAAGTCTAAACTAGATTTTCTCGCTTCATCGCTCTCGCGCGCAGTCATGTCGAGAACCACTTTCTCCCGGCGATCACCTACAATACCCGAGTGCGGCTCTTCAACGAAACTTTGGACACCCTCGGAAAGCCAGTGGTAGCGCCTAGCCAACTGCTCATGCATTCCCTGCTGCACCACGGCCCAATCCCCATCTTCGCTGAGCACGAAAACATGATGATATAGCTGGTATCCGTCTTGCACACAAGCGTTGTCGACCTTTGCTGTCATCTTGCTCGCGTACTTGAGAAATTCAATTTTTCTGGAGGAGAGAGAAAAAACATCCGCGAGTTTTTGAATTTCGTTCGGCGTTCGCTTTGAAACCTTACCTTTCCCCCCGCAGACCGCGATGCCGAACTCTGTTTTTATCGCCTCCTTCAACGCACCACACACGGTAGTGGTCAATCCCGATGAATGCCAGTCAAACCCGAGCGTGCATCCCAAAGCTTGAAAAAAGAAAGGATCGCTTATCCTTTTGAGTAATTCCTTTCTCCCGTATTCGTGCACGATTATCTCTGCTATTGCTCCACCCAAAAGCTTCATCCGACTGAACAACCAAGGTGGACATCTACCACCGTGCAAAGGCAGCTCAGCAACACCAACTCGTTTCATCGAGATAAATTTGTTCTTTAAACAGGATTAAACCTAGCCCCAGCTAAACCGCCTAAAAACCGAACCAAAAAATCTCGGAAGCAAGCAGCCGAGAGTCATTTTGTTAAGTAATAGCCCGCAGCCTTCTCACGAGCCACGCGCTTCGCATACTTTTTCGTGACGAGTTCCGTCAGTGCATTGTTTGCCATCCCTTTCGGTAGGCGAGCTATACGCATTACATCATCGGCAGTCTTTAGAGAGTCAGGGCTCGTGGCGCTAATTCGTTTCAGCGCATCATACACTTTTTGGGCATTTGGTGTTAAATCAGCCATGTGATTACCTCAATTTTTGATTTCTCCTGTTTGCGGCGAGCTTAAAATCCTTGCTTTTTATCTCTAATCGCATGTCCAACGCGGGGGCCCGCATGGTAATGTAACTCGATGATACCACATCCACACCGGTCGCCACGTAGCTCTCCACATTTGATAGGTCGATCCCTCCCGAAGCTTCAAGGATGACCCTGTCCCGCAGCCCTCCTCGCTTAAGTATCTTTATCGCGCGTATGATGTTTGCAGGCTTCATGTTGTCGAACATCACCATGTCCGCACCTGCACGAGCGGCTTCATATGCATCATCCGGATTGTTTACTTCAACTTCCAACTTTTCCACTTGGCTGTCTTCACGCGCTTGGAGGACTGCCTTACTCACCGAACCGACCAGCCTGAGATGGTTACCCTTGATTAGGATATGGTCGCTGAGTTTGTATCGATGGGGCTTACCCCCGGCAACCTGAACTGCGCGCTTGTCAAAGTAGGTCAAGAGCGGAGCGGTCTTCCGTGTAGCCGCTATCACAATATCCGAATTTTTCTTCTTAGCCCGATCGATGAGTTGCCGCGTCGCCGTTGCGATGCCGCTCATGCGCATCAACAAATTAAGCGCCACCCGCTCAACCGCGAGGATACCCATGGCTGGGCCCTTGAGGCGAAGAATCACATCCCCAGTCTTAATTTGTTGCCCATCGGACTTGAGGGCTTTAGTTTGTACCCCAGCTTCATCAAATGCCACCATAGCCTCGTTTATCCCAGCTAACACCCCTGACTGCTTGGCGATAATTTTGGCCTTAGTTTTGTATTTAGGTGGGAGTAGAGCTTTGGATGTTACATCGCCAGAACCTATATCCTCCACTAACATTTCGCGGATTTTTTTCCTTACAAATACTCTAGTCACTGGTGGCCCTCCCTGAAATCTCGAGCATGCGTTCAGTGGCTGCGCGCGCCTTGGTAGCTATATCCGGTGGCACGCGTACCACATGCTTCTTATCGCGCAAGGCGAGGTAAAGTTTTTCGAGGGTGTGTTTTTTCATTTGTTCGCACCTCGCCGTCTCAAGCGCAGAGATGAACTCCTTGTCGGGAAATTCACGTCGGAGCCGCTCGACTAATCCAATCTCAGTGGCGATGATAAATCGCTTGGATGGCGATGCCTTGGCTCGAAGTAACATCTGGCTTGTGCTGCAAATGTGTGAGGCGAGCTTCTGGACCTCGGGGTCGCACTCTGGGTGCACCAGCACTTCAGCATCGGGGGAGCGCTCCTTCAGCAACATAACATCGGCTGGAGAGAACATCCGGTGCACATAGCAGTAACCACGGTCAGGGAGCGGAATGATTTTTTTGTCGCTGCGCTGCTGCACGAACCAAGCGAGATTTCGATCTGGGCCGAATAGAATTTCACTTTCGTCAAGAGCGTTGACTATAAGCGGAGCGTTCGCCGAGGTGCAGGTGATGTCTGCCTCAGCCCTAGCCTCGGCCAACGTATTGATGTAAAGCACCACGGCAGCATCGGGATTCTCTCGCTTTGCTTCACGTACGAGCTGCGCCGGAAGTTGGGCCGCCATGGGGCATCGAGCTTCTGGATCCGGGATCAACACTGTTTTATCGGGGTTCAGAATTGCCGCGGTTTCCGCCATGAAATCGACCCCACAGAATACGATGAGGTCGACGTTGACTTTCGCGGAGTATCTAGCCAGATCGAGCGAGTCCCCTATGTAATCAGCGAGGAGTTGAATTTCCTCCCGCTGGTAGTTGTGAGCGAGGATAATTGCGTTGCGCTCGCTCTTCAACTTCAGGATGGCCTCTTTCAGATGCTCGGATTTCATAATCGAGTCCTCAAGATTAGGCAATATTCACAATTTATAAAGCTATGTTCCAACACGAATGCTCTCGCTCAGGTTCCGAAGAGTCTGAATAGCTGAGAGCGCCGCGAGGTAGCTCGTCTTTGGGGAATCGGAGAACGATACATTCCGCGCCTCGGTGACGAGCTCTCCTGCCTTGCCCAAAACGCGAATCTCGTGAATGTTGCGGTTAAGCTTTGGGTCGGCGACGATACGAACTTTTGTTTTATCTAGTCCTATACCAGCCAAGCTCAGGGTTGCCGCTACATTAACACTTCTAGGGAATGCCTTAACCGCTTCTCGTGCAGAACCCTCAAATACGACACGAGGTTTTTTTAGCCTCTTTAGGTTAATGCCGCGTTTCTCAAGGTATACGCTGTAAGCCAGCGTTGTTGACGGCTTCCGTGTTGTTAACGTTACTTTCTTGATTCCACCTAACTCAGCCGCCTTTACTCCATCAATGCCTAATACAGCACCTGACGGGATATAGACCCTACGGCCACTTTGCTCAGCTGCATTACGCACAGTTCTTAACAATTCCTCGTCCGCAAATGCGCCTACGCTCATAACCATAATATCTTTACCTGAGCGGAGGATATCGAGTGAATACTGCTCAACCGCCAGTTGGGAAGATGCCTCGATAACCAAGCCCACGGTTTTGTCGGAGTATATCTCTGCCGCGCTCCTTGCTATCCGTGGTTTTAAGCTCAGCTTTTTCGCCAACGCCTCGGATTTCTCTGGTTCAAAGTCATGAAGCCAAGCAAGTTCAACTTTTCCCGCTCTACCCTCGTCTATGGCTTGTGCCAAAACCGCTCCTATTGCGCCACAACCAATTATGGCGACCCTCAACCGCATCGAGACCCCTTAAACTTACCACAGCCAACTGTTTAATCTTTAGGATGTGGGTTGGACAACGGGTTTATTCCTTGCTCCATTTGCTTTACGTATGATTTTAATTTTTTCTTCGTTAAGTTCAATATGAATTTTCCAATGAAGAGTTTTTGTAGGGGGCGGCTCTGGAAGTAATCGTCTGCCATTTCGCCAATCCATTTCAGGTCGTGCTTTATACAGGCCCCGAGCAGCATCCAGTGCTCCGGCAACATGCCTTTAAGATTGAAAAATTTCTTCTTATCCAGCGCACCTATCGGCACGAAGAAAAGGGGAACGATGAAAGACCTGTATTCATCTAGTCGTTCGATTAGCTCAACTGTTTTCATGACATCCCCAGGAGTTTCCTTGGGGAGCCCCATTATCAAAGTAGAACACGGTTGCCAGTTATTATCACACAACAACTTATGGGCTTCCACTACCACCTCCGGCCACTCCTCAGGTTTGAATGGAGCCACCTTGCCTCTCATATGCTCCCGCACCAGCCTCGGAGACGCCGTTTCTATCCCTACTTGACCCGATATCCACAGTTCCCCATTGGATTTTGAATTCAGCATCTCCGTTAGGCGCTCGATGAGGCTGGGCTTCGTCATCACGGATGCAAAAGCAAAGTGAGAGAGCCAGACATTATCCGTTAGTTTCAGGCCCTCCCTAAAAAGTTTCATGACTTTCTCCTCGTCTGGAATCACGCCTTTGGCACCATATCTAAGAACATCCTCTGCATGCAATAACGCCCCCTCCGCTCCAGCTTTGAGGTTGACTTTAATTTCGTCTAGGATTTGCTTTATCGGCCTGCATCTATAATTCAAAAGCGTGGGAATGCAAAATTTACATCCTCTACCGCAACCTCGTGCGATTTCAACGAGCCCGCATATAGTTGGATTTTTTATCGAGGCGATCCGCTCAAGGGGCACAACTTCACCTTCTACAAGCCGAGGTAGCTTTTCGCCATTCAACGCCCGCTTGAACATCTCCACCGCGGTTATCTCGCCTTCACCAACGACAACACAATCTATGCCGAACTTGGCCATTATCCGTTCATTCGCAAGCTGCCATGCGCCGGGACCCCCAGCTATCACCTTTACTCCATTTTCTCTAAACGAAGAATTTGCGAGGAGTTTCCGGTAATAAAAAGCCGTGTAAGTCTCCTTTCTCATCAAACTACCGAATGTCGAAGAAGCGGGCCCCCAACCTAGAGGATCGTTAGCCGTGATTCCTACCGCCTTGGTTTCCTCATTGATAACTTTATGTAAGTGCTCGGGGTGTGCAACAGTAACGTTAAATCCTTCCTCAAGCAAGGCTGCTTCTATTTTCCTAGTTCCGCAAGGGGCGAATTTCGGGATACCGTCATGCTCGGGAATCGGCGAGCAGAATAATCTTTTGTATAACCATTCGGGTATCAACTTGGGTGCACAGGCTGCAAAACCAACGAATATGCCGCCGCCGTAATCGGACATCAGCGAACGATCTGCGGTTAGAACTATCTCACTCATCCATATCCCCAACTGGGGTGCAAATTATCCTGCATATAATCTAGACCATAAGATATTTAGGTTTTTTTTCATATGGATAAGCGTGGCAAAAATGGGAGTAGACAATCTTATTGTGGAAATATCCAATTTTTTCAACATTCGTTCTACGAGTATAAAAATTCTTGACATTTTGTTTAGAAGTAAAAAGGGACTTTTGGTATCTGAAATAATCATGCGCAGCAAAAAGTCTGAACGATCGGTAAGAACCCACCTAAAACTTCTCCTCAAACTTTGCCTCATCAAAAGAAAAAGGGTGATTACTAAAAAAAGGAAGCTTGCCTATCGCTACCTTGCACTTCGAACCCACGAACTAATCCGGTCAACAAAAAAAGAGATGCGTCGAAGATTGCACAGATTAGAAACAAACATGTGAAGTGCTTAAGGGTGCAAGGATGATAAAGAAGGTAGCAGGAGCAGTTGAACGAAGACCCTATCTGGTTATCATTTGTGTTTTCTTGATAAGCGGCTTCATGACTTACGGAGTCACTAAACTTTCGACCACAACAGAGTTCAGAGAATTTTTACCTGAGGACTCACCAACGGTTAAAACAACAGTGGAATTCGAAAACAACTTCGGCGGTACAACCGAGAGAATTCTACTCAAAGCCGAAAATGTTTTTAATGAAAACACGATTCGAGATATCCTTGAGCTGGAGAACGCACTCCAAAATGAGCCTGAGCTACGAGATTACATTACAGAAGTGAAGTCGTATGTCGATTATTTGGGGATTACCGAAAACATGCTGTTGCTACCCGAACCCCAACTCAGAGCATACCTTTACTCTCTGCTCACCCAACCTCAAGTAGTAAGCGCCGTGGAGAGACTCATAAGTAACGATCAAAAGGCAACTATCATCAACGTCTCCACGGCATCTGAACTACCTGCGGACGAACGGACGAAAAAAACCGATACTTTTATCGAATTCATCATTGGGTTTAGCGAAAATAATGAGAATCTGACGCTTGGAGTAACAGGCGACGACATTCTCCACAACGATATATTTGGATTGATGAATAGAGACAATCAAATACTGATATCTGCAGCAGCCATCTTAGTCATCGTGATTCTTTTCTTCATATTTAGAAGACTTTCAGATATTGGTATCTCCGTTCTCACGGTCGCGCTTGGCGCACTCTGGGCGCTGGGGGCTATGGCGTGGTTAGAACTGAAGTTTACGATGATTCACGTAGCCCTGATCCCACTGATTTTCGGGCTGGGGATAGATTACTCCATTCACATGCTTAACCGCTATTACGAAGGGCTAGGCAATGGCATGCGTACTGAGAGGGCTATCTCGACTTCCATACGAACTACCGGCGCAGCGATAACCCTCGCCGCAGTGACGACGATAATCGGATTCAGCTCTTTTATGATCTCCAACTTCCCCGCGATAAGCACGCTCGGAGCTTTTGCTGCACTCGGTATCGCTTTCACCTTTTTGCTCGCAACGATATTTTTGCCAGCTATGCTACTACTGCGTGACCGAAGAGGAAAGAAAGTAAAAAAGAAACTAGCAAGACGTGGGGAGCGATTCGATAAGTTATTATCAACAACGGTGGTTGGGATCGAGCGCCACAGGAAATTGATAGTGACAGCGGCGATTCTTATGACCGCGATATGCGCATTTTCTGCTTACGGTATCTCCACGACTATGTCTTTTGAGAGCTTCCTTCCTGCGGACGTTCCTTCCATGGCTACGATGAACGAAATAGAGGAGCAGTTTGGCGGGCAATCGGTAATCATAGTTTTGGCGAAAGGGGATATTAATAGCCCTCAAGGATTGCAGGTAATGTTCGACCTAGAAAACTCAGTGCTTTCTGAAGGGGACAATTTAATCACAGACTCAATGAGTTTGGCAAACATCGTTTCTCAAATTACAGGCGGCATCCCATCATCAAAGGACGAGGTTGAGGCAGTAATCAACAACATTGACCCAACTCAGCTTAAAAAACTCTCGAGTGGCGATACAGCAGCAATCTACTTTTACGTGAACTCGAAAACTGACCAAGATATGACGGAAGCAACTCGGATAATCAGGGGACACGTAAAAGAAAATATGAATAATTATTTGAATCTGAACATCGATGGCGAACCAGCCGTGGGTGGAGAGCCGGTCATCATCAGTGATATCGTTAATGGAATATCATCGAATATGATACGAACGACAATACTCGCCTTTTTACTTTGTCTGATAGTCTTGATTATCGTCTTTCGTTCGCCTATTTTGGGTGGTATAGCACTGTTGCCAATGCTTTTAACAGTTAGCTGGGAATTCGGCACACTTCGCGCGTTGGGTTGGTCGCTTGACGTGTTGACAATGAGTATATCAGCGTTAATCATAGGTATAGGAATAGATTATGCTATCCACGTCATTCATAGATTCAGAGAGGAGCGCGGGCAACACAAGCTTGAGCTCCAAAGCGCAATCCGAACCACCATGATGAAAGTCGGAACCGCATTATTGGCTGCGGCTGCGACCACAATTGGAGTATTTGGTGTACTGGCACTCTCGACTATGCCAGCTATTATGAAGTTCGGAACGCTGACCGCGATTGTGATTTTCTACGCTTTCGTTGCAGCTTTGGTAATTCTGCCGTCGATACTCGTTATCTATTCGCTCTGGAAACGAAAAAAGTGAAGTGTTAGATGAATTCGGGTATTGAAAATCATTTATCCTTGTTAATCCCTTTTTAACATTATACCATTTCTTGCCCACCACCGACGCACATAATCACTAGCCTCTTCACAAGTTCCTCTTTCATTTCATGTATAATGGTCACCACAAAACGAAAATATACAACCGTTTACTCATACAAGAAATGGGTTCGGAAAACTGGATAAAAGGGATATAAACCAATTAAAACAATTTATTGAAACGAACAATGAGACCAAGCTCCTTGAATTGAGTCGGGCGAAGGCGGATGAATAAAGCCAATTATTGTCCGCATTGTGGTTCGAAGAAGGTGAGGTGGGCGTCTGGACTTCCACAGCTATGGGCAGTTTACGATTGCTTGGAGTGTGGATACCGAGGTTCTCTTATCGTCGACGATGCTGACCTTGCGAAGAGAATTAGAAGATCTTGGTTGCGAAAGCAGAAGGCGCTAGCAAGAAAATAGGATCCACAACGCCCCTCGTCGCCGTGATACGAGGAAACGAATATGTTGTGATTTACGGGTAGCTCCTAGTCACAAGAATTGGGGATAAAATAGCTATCCTGTTGATTCCCCGAGAATTCTTGGAACGCATGCACATCTGGCTATAATCGTCGCCTAGGCTCGAATTTTTTGGTTTTGAGAGTAGAGTACCGAGAAGCGAACTGCGTTACAAAGACTAGGGAACATGGCTAAGTCGCCTGCTGCAGAACTCCGAGGTCGTAGGACTAATCAAGCAGAAACTCCGGGAGATGGGGTTACACACCGGGTAATCATGGTGCTGGGTGCTCGATCTTGAAATATGATAGAATTTATTTGGTAACATAAATATGCTTTTATCGGAGCGAGGATAGTTGATGGACATACTAATCTTGTTCTATTGGTTAATATCGTTGATAGTGACGCTTGTCCTAATACTCGCGGTTGCTGTATCTCTTATAAGTATTACCGAAGGTCTCGCGGAAGATGTGAAGTGGACAAGCGGACCTTCTATAACGCGTTTGCTACTTCTGTTTTTCCTGTTTTGCGTATCAGTGTTAATACTGAACCTCTCCTTGACCAGTACGATACTCGGACATTTGACAGGGGATTTCTTCGTTATTCGGGTTTTATTCGTTATTTTATTTGGAACTTGCACACTCATAATTGGTTTCCGTTTATCCGTATATGTAAAAGAAATATTTCGTAGAATAAAGAGACATAAAATGGGTTGAAGGGAAAAGGGACAAGGGATTCTTCGTCCTGAGTTCTATTGCAGGGAAAAAACAACATGACACGTGGAGTTGGATTCGAAGGAGATGTTAATTTTCCCTTCTCCCTCCCGCCCCCTCGCTGCAGTTCCCTCGGTAGTGACGTGGGGAAAAGGAGCAAACCTGGGGGGGCAGACACATCTATTACTGGAACCTGAATCATCACTGAGCTTTGCATGAACTAGTTTCTGCGCATAGATTACCTGGTGAAGAAGTAGACATTGCCATCAGCACTACCAGCGGCGATATAGGATCCGTCAGAGGAGATTGAAACTGACCAGACCACACTACCAGTCGCATATGACCAAAGCGGAGTGCTACCACCTCTAGAGAAGAGATAAACATTGTCGTCATAACTGCTGGCGGCGATATAAGAGCCATCAGAGGAGATTGAAACTGACCAGACCACACTACCAGTCGCATATGACCAAAGCG
>CAZETV010000002.1:188544-245056 GCA_964514965.1 Hadarchaeota archaeon (SeqCode)
TGTTGTCAAAACTGCTGGCGGCGATATAGGAACCATCAGAAGAGATTGAAACTGAGTGGACCCAACCGCCAGCCGTGTATGACCAAAGCGGAGTGCTGCTGCTCTTAGAGAAGAGATAAACATTGTTACCACTGCCGGCGGCGATATAAGAGCCATCAGAAGAGATTGAAACTGAGTAGACCTGAGCACCAGTCCTGTATAACCAAAGCGGAGTGCTGCTGCTCTTAGAGAAGAGATAAACATTGTTGTCAAAACTGCTGGCGGCGATATAGGAACCATCAGAAGAGATTGAAACTGACAAAACCACACTGCCAGCCGTGTATGGCCAAGGTGTTGTGGTTGTAGTTGTGGACGGGTTTGTTGTGGTTGTAGTTGTCGAGAGAATGACGGCAGATGCAATAACAACTACAACAACTGTAACTACTATCCCCACTATCGCGTTTGTACTAATCCCCTTCTCCTCTCTTTTCATTTCATACCTTCACAAGTGTCGGCTTTGATACCTATTAAGGTGAGCTTAAGTTTTTAGGGCGTCTTTTCCGATGGCCAGCCAACTTTTCATAATCACCTCAATGTCTACATCTGAAAAGGGAAATTCACCAACCTTGATAGACGTAGCCGATCTGAGGAAAAAGTTATGGTTAGCCTCTCGGCATTGGGTGGCTCTAGAATCGGAACCTTAACTAAGTACCGCCATGTTAAGCGAGACTTGTAAGCCGAAAAACCGTTTATTCAAGTTCACGTAGAAGCCGAGATAGCCAAGGGGAAGTATCACGATTACGATACTTTTCTCGGTTGCGAGGCGGACCAGCTCAAGGTTTTCGCTCAGGGGTTAGGGTTGAATCCTAGACAAGTTATAATGTCGGGGGCTTTCACCAAACCCCACCAGACTGTTATGTAATCGAGGAAATTAACATCCCCCAACGTAAACTTGATTCCATATATTAGTGGGGCCGCCGGAATTTGAATCCGGGTCACCAGCACCCCAAGCTGGGAGGCTAGACCAAGCTACCCCACGGCCCCTGAGGAATCTAGTTCCATCTACATAAAAACAAGTTGTCGAAGATTATGTATTGATAATATTAACTATCTGTTTATTTGTCTCTTGCGGCGGCTCAATAGTATTAACCATATAAACATCCGTCAATTTGAAAAGCTTTTTGAAAAAATCCTTCCTGAGTTGCAGCTTTCGTTGGTCTCTTACCAATTGATGAGGGTTGCAAAAATCATTCGCCAGCAAATAATCCAGTGCCTCCTCAGGGCTGAGCTTTCTGATCACTTTTGGGTCATCTTTATCCCTCTTGAGCAGGATAATTTTTCTGAGTGTCGTCATCGGTATTACCCCACCACTACCTACTATCCACCTCACATTTACGACCGCCCTTCCACGCGAATCGAAACGGGCTTTTTTCACGAGCCCCTCATATTCCTTCCATATGCTCCCGATATCTGCCTCGACATAGCAGTTCTTCTCCGAGCCGAAAGCAAGAGGGCCCTGCTCGTAAATTCTCACGAAATACCAGTCATCCGTCACCAGCCTCGCCCCTTCCAATCTCAACAGACCCCATGAGTGAGTCGTCTTGCCAGTTTTAGGTGGCGCTATGATGGAAACACCCGTTCCCTTCACGTCTATCGCTGCTCCGTGGACGGAGTATATCCCGTGTTCGTCTTCGAGAACATCACCCGCCACGGAAAGGGTGATGCTCTTTATCCACCCATAGTAGTCGACATTGGTCAGGAACGCTGTATTCGTATAGGGGTCATACTTGACATCGAGCTGGTTCCCCTCCTCTCTCAAAACGACGATGCGACCATGCGATCGGATGTTCTCGTCCATTGTGTAAAAGTTTTCATCCCATAGGTCTTTCACGTCCTCCAATTCTGTCAGGAGCTTTATGCAACAACCGTAGATGTTCGCCTTCTTGGTATACAGGTACCGCTTTAAATTGAGCTCGAAGAGCCTCTGCTTCTCCTCGGGCATGATTAACTTTACCTCATATTTCAAGGAACTCATCAAATCACATTTACTTGGGCCTGATATATCCCCACTTCTCTATGGCGGCCCTCAATTCTCCTCTTCCCTTGGCGTATTCTTCAAGCGGAACTTTCCTTAGCGTAGCATCGATGGCCTGACGCACAGCTGCTGCCCCCGCTCGTCCACCTAGCGGATGTCCCCAAACACCGCCCCCAACTTGGATGATAATATCTGTTCCAAACATGCCGATGATCTCGGGTACCAAACCTGGGTGCAACCCGCCTGAGATGACGGGGAAAACAGGTCTGATCGCGCGCCACTCTTGAGCTAGAATTTGCCGTCCCCTTTTAACGTTACTATTCATGATTTCTCTTTGTAGCGCCAGAACCTCCTCCCGTGGCGCCTCAAGCTTCCCTATTGCGGTGCCGATGTGGAGCTGGTCAACGCCCACAAGGCGAGCTATTTTTGCAACGGCTAACATAGACATCCCATGCTCTGGCTTGCGCGTGAATGCGGCGTGGAACGCACGGTGAGCGTGGATCGCGAGCCCTAAATCTTCACAATCATCGCGCAGCGATTGAACTCCTGCCCACCCCGCCGTCAGGATATCTACCATCACATACTCCCCACCTTGCTCCTTTACGAATTTCGCGCGGCGGAGCATTTCTCGCGTCTCGGCGGTCACGTTAATCAAATAGCTCTTTCGTTCTCCAGTTTCGTGCTCGGCTCGGTCGCGCAGCTCAAGCGACTTAGTCACCCTGCGTTCGAATTGGTTGAATCGCTGCCCAGAGAGGTTCTCATCGTCCTTGAGCAGGTCAATGCCGCCTACCCAAGCTTCGTATCCCGCTCGAGCGTGCTCCTCGCTGCTCATCCCGACTTTGGGCTTTGGCACCGTTGCGGTCAGCGGCCCCTCTCTCCCCTTGAATATCTTTCTGATGCCCTTGATACCAAACTGAGGACCCTTGAAAGATTTTATGAGCTCCGGAGGCCACCGCACGTCCTCGAGCCTGAGATTGCGCACGGCTTTCATCCCGAAGATGTTGCCCGCGATCGAGCTAAGCACTTGGGGCATGTTCCCCGCCTCGAAGAGGTCAAGCGGGTAGGCCACCTTCACCCACCGCCCTTTAATTTCGTAGGCCTTCGCCATGAGTCGTCGCTTTTCGGGCGTCATCGTCGTAAGGGTGGTCCAAGTGCCAATCGAGCTCTCCGAGGCCACGCGCCCCACGGCTTCTCGCATGCTAATGCCGTTCGCAGGCTCAACTCTAAACAAAACGATCAAGTCCTCGCGGGCGGGCCTGTAGCTCGGGTCGACGAAATCTAAATACCATTCGGTCTTCATGCTCATGAACCAATTAACAATAGCTTTTCAAGTAAAAATACACTTAGCGCTTGAATTTCGCTCTATCGTCTCAAATGGGCTGAGATACATTTGCGAATCCACATCCATTTTATCCAACCGTCAGATCCATTGTCTCTCCACTAGGTTAGGACTAAGCAATACCGCTTATTTCTTTTCTTTCTCTTCGGCGGTTCGTTTCGATTCACATTTCCCCATCTCACGTTTGGCTAAGCCGCCAACGACTGAATCAAGCCAGCACCACGAATACCACGCTATCGCCGCGAATGAAAAGCAAACCGTATCGCTTTCTCACTCGGTCCCCCTCAAGGCTCGTGGCATCGTCGAGCACCAAATTCATGTGCATATCGTAAGCGCGCAACTTGCCACGGAGCCTAGCCGCCCCTTTTAGCCCAACGATCACCTCGTTGCTCGAAGCGCGACCCAGTATTTCAGACAGAAGGCTTTCGGGACGAACTTGCACCATCTACCTACCCTCGCTCTTGCAGAGAATTTGTAGACTTTTCTGCAACTGCCCTCTCATCTGCACACGTATCTTCCGCTCGATGTGCATCCTCTCGCAGAGACTTTGAAGCCTTTTCTTCAACTGCTCCAGTTCATTGGTCCCTTCGCGGAGGTTTTCCAAGGTGGACTGGAGCTTGATCGCGAGGGATTGCTGCTCGTACAGGGGGCGTGAGTCCGGGAGCTCCCCGCGGTTTATCGATTCCTCGAGGTTGCTTGTGATTCGACTTATAAGCCCTTCCATCTCCTCGAGCTTCTTTGGGTCGACCTTTACCGCCTCGAGCATCATCAAGGCTTTTCTCCATTGCTCAGCCCTTTTACTCATGCTATCTTCTCCACCAAACGAGCGAGCCATGGCACACTAAAAAGAGATTTCCTTCCAACAAATCTATCGAATTTCGACACGAAATTAATATAAAAGCTGCAATGTAGTCATTTTAGTGTCATCCATGGTGAGCGAGGTGTCTTCCAACATAGAAACCGTGCTGTCGAGCATCGAGTTCAAACACACTCTACACCTCTACAGCTCCGATGTGAACAAGTACTCGGTTCAGGCACCCTTCCTAGCGGCCGCAAAGAAGGGCGAAACCGTTGTATACGTCACCAACGAGAGCCCCGCAGCGATGATGAAGGAGTTTGAGGGACTCGGTATCAAACTTTCCGTCATAAAGCCCGAAGAGTTAGGAAAATTACCAATCACCAATCGCGGTCTGAGAGTAGTCGTAGACGCTGGCTCGATCGACCCGAGCATGCTCCGAAGGCTGAGAAGTCGAACACGGGAAGCGATAGCTAAGTACATCGACCACTCCAAGCGGGAAAAATACTTGGCTGAGAGATGTAAAGACTGCCTCATCTTGTGCACTTACGACATGGGCAAGCTCGGTCCCGATTTGGTCAAACAACTCGTCGCATCCCACGATAAGCTGGTGCTAACGACGAGCGATGCGACCATCCTAGCGGCGGAGTCGCTGGATCGGGCTGGGCTTGCGGCTGAATCGGTTCAGCGGTTTGTGAAGGATGAACTTGAGACCATAGTTCTGGCGCTCGTGCTCAGGGAGCCAATGTGCGGCACCGACATAATAAAAACAATCCACAGCAAGTTCAACGTACTTTTGAGCCCGGGCACGATATACCCTCTCTTGCACGACCTTGAGAAGAAGGGGCTATTGAAATGCGAGTACGGCGTAAAGACTAAGACCTACAAGCCGATGGAAGGCGCCGAGGAAAAAATCCGCGCCATGCTTGAGGAGCACGTCAAAGCGAGCAGGTTCCTGAGCAAGTTTTTGCAGGTCACCAGCGCGAGCGAAAAGCGGTAACGGTTTTAGCGTTCAAATTTCGAAACACAAACTTATTAGGGATTTTTTCAGCGGACTTTATGTGGTGGGGGTGATTTCAGATGCTCGGAAGGCGATCAATTATGGGGATTGTTTCCTCCGCGGATTACGATAAACTTCAAAATATGTGTGCTCGAGAGGGATGTCGCATCTCAGATATAGTCGGCAGAATCGTTTCCCAGTACTTGGCCAGAGTCCCCGCGGAAAAAGTTGTGAAAGTAAAGAAAATAAAAAGGATTAAAAAGGCCAAGAAACGGGCCCCCAAGTAAAATCCGCTCAAAACGAGGTGAACCCATGGGAAAATTGAAGGAGTGGTTTCGTAAGAAATCGAAGCGTAAGGCAAAGAAAAAGGGAAAATGATTCAGGGTTGATGGCTCATCTTTTTGCTTCTCAATTACCACCTTCGAAATCAGCTAGAATTCAGGCCCATTTTAATGTCGGATTTCTTTTGCGATGGGTTGTATGTTTTCGAAGCTCGACACAAAACGTTTAAATCCCGCATATATCGAAATTCGATACGAGATTAGATACAAGGTGAAGTGTGTGGAGGTAAAACCACTTAGTAATATCATAGCTATCGGAAAGACGACGCGGGGGGGCAGACCATTCCCTGTCAGAAGGCATCGGGGCCTGTACTTTTTCATCCCGGTTGAGCAGTTCGACTGGTTAAGGGAAGTAAATGATGCTTACAAGACCCTCTACCGAATGGAGGGGGGGGTAGAGCCGCTTCAGAAGATAAAGATAGTTGGGAGAGGAGGCGTTGAGGGATACAAGCCATTCTTGCTCAGGGGGCACTACGGACGGTATTTGTGCATCCTCGCCGAGCATCTTAGACAGCTCAAGCAGATCAACCGCGCGTATGCGGAACTACTTGAAGCTAAAGGGCTGGAGAAAGAGCGCAAGAGGAGGTTAGAAGAGAAGGAACGAGCGAGCAAAATTGTAGAAAGCGTGAAAGCGGCGGTAGAGGACGCCCGAAAGATAGGAGCACCCGAACATGGGGCCGAACTCATGCGGCCCGTCGACGAATCCCTTGCCGAAATCGAGGCTGCGTTCATCGCCGAGGAATACAACAAGACCATTGAGCTGGCATCAAAAGTGGATGAACTGGTCCGAGAAGCTAGGGCAAAAGCGCTCAAGAAAATCGAGGAAACGAAAAAGATCGAAGCGGTGAAAAGACCTCCAGAAGAGGGGAGGTACGTTTACTGCATCATCCCTTGGGAGGGGAGCCACAGCAGGCTTAGCTTTGGAGACTTGGGTGTAGAGGGCAACGGCGAGGTGTACGCCATACCCTTTGGAGACATCGCAGCGGTCGTGAGCAACGCCCCCTTCAAGGAATACGTGCTCACCGAGGACAACATACGCACCCATAACCAAGTCATAACGCGCGTGATGCAGGAGTACCCTGTCGTGCCAATGGCTTTCGGCATGGCGTTCAAAAATGAGGGGGTGCTCAAAGGGTTGCTCGGGAGGATGCGCGATGATTTGAAAAATGCCCTAAATGAAGTCAAGAGCAAGGTCGAACTCGGCGTCAAGGTGATCTTGCCGGAGGGGACCGAGTTCGACGAGAACGCATTTGCATCTGAGATCAAGGCGCTTCACGAGCTGGCGACCCAATGCAAGCTCGGCAAGCGGTTCAGCAAGCGTTTGATCTTGAACGCGTTTTATCTAGTAGCGAAAGAAAAAGTGGAAGATTTCCTAGGCGCGGCTAAAGCGCTGGAGGAGAAGTTCAAACAGCTGAGTATACAGTGCACTGGTCCATGGCCCCCGTTCAACTTCGCAACAATAAAAGTTGGAGGTAGGTGAGGTGCCCTTCCTAGTCGATGACATAGTTCTCCGAATGCTCGGGATTTCGATCCCGCCCTTCGACATGATCTGGTTGCTGGAGACCATACGGGACTTCGCCGTTCGGGAAGTCTATGATCCTGAAAAGATAAGCGACTCGATAAAGGAAAACCGGATGCTCTACGAACTCGGGGAGATCACGAAGGAGGAGTATGAGCGGGTCAATACAGAGCTCCTCGAGGCGCTCGAGATAGCAAAGCGTGCTAGGGAGACGAAGATCGAGCACCGCATCGATATTTTGGGAATTGGTGGGTAGGATGAAAAGGCACCCTATGCAACTATGCAGGCTCCTCTTTGGCAACATATTTCACGACCTAGAAAAGCTGGCGAGGACAGTAGATGCGCTCGCCAAAGAGGGAGAGGTCCGGAAGGGGTACAAAGAGGGCCCCTTCATCGTCGAGTACCGGCGGACCGTTCGCTACATCCGCCCTGAGTCCACCGCTCCAGCCCCCGAAGCACCGCGAATCGAAATCAAGCCGAAACCAATCGAGGCCGAGGCCAAGCCTAGGGAATCGCTAGTGGACGTTTTCGACATGGGAGATCATATCTTGGTCATGGTCGGGCTCCCCGGTGTGAAGGAGGAAGATATCGAGTTCGAGACCGTGGGCAGCGCGCTCAAGATCAAGATTCACACACCCGGTGGCGATGTCGAGGGCGATATCTCGATTGCGGGAGTTGAACAGGTTAAAGAAATCATGGGTGCCTCTTTCAAGAACGGCACCCTCGAAATCAAACTGAAAAAAATAAGGGAGGTGAAGAGATGGGAACCAGCACAGCGATAGGGGTCGGGGGGCTGAGGAGGCGCAGGCGAAAGGCCATGATATCTAAAACAGTTGCGCGGAGCAAGCTGAGCAGGGACAGATCGAGAGTCAAGCTGCTGCACGCGAGGGAGCGGTACAAGATGAAGGTGTGGAAGCACGAGCGCGGGATGGCAGCCAGAAAGGCGGAGCAACCAAGCAAGCTTGGTCCGCTTGCGGTATCGTTCATGCCTTCGAAAGAGTCCGCCAAGCGATCCAGGCTGGTGCAGCCCCGCTGGTCGGCCGTGCCCAGCAAGCCCAAGTATTCCGATGTGAAGCCGAAGGAGAGGCTCTACGGGCTGAGGTTCGAGGCGCGCGAGAAGCGACTCGCAAAGCAGGAGTCCGAGGAGAAAAAGCCCAAGGAATAGGTAGGTGTGGATGATGGTAGCTATCGCCCCGACAAGGGAGGGCCCGAGCGACTTAGCTCAAACAATCGAGAAGATTCTCGACAAGGGACTCGTGCTAGACGCCGACATCGCGGTTTCGGTCGCCGGTACCGAGTTGCTGGGCATAAAGATTCGCGCCGCACTCGCCTCTTTCGAAACCGCCGCGAAATATGGTCTCGAGTTTCCGAGCGGCGTCAACCTCAATGCCCCTGCATGGAAAGAGATAAACGTGAAAAAGGCGAAGTGCCCGGGCTGTGGAAACGAGTGTCCGGAGGAGGAGCTGCTCAAGCGGGGTTGTCCAATCTGTGGCTGGATGAGCCCGCTGAAGCCAAGACAGGCCCCGATCCCCTAGGTGGTAAACATGGCAATCGAGATCGATGAGTACAACCTCAAACAAGGGTTGCTGGGGCTGGTAGTCGCTCTCGCCGAAGTCATCCAAGAGGTGCTCGAGCACCAAGCGCTGCGGAGGATGGAGTCGGGTGGGCTGACCGATGCTGAGGTGGAGCGGCTCGGCAACGCTCTCATCGAGCTCGACGAGGCACTTGAACGCATCAAGCGGGAGAACGGAATCGAGGAGTGCGTGAGGTCCGTGCGAGATGGGCTCGACCAAGTAGCGGACGAGGCCATCCGTAAGCTAGCCGACCCGCAGGAGTGGGCAAGGGAGGCCACATCGTGAACGGAACCCAAAAAGCGACCGAGGGGAGGTACCTATACTGTATAGCCAGCTGCGGCGATGGGTTGTCACTGGGAGAGATAGGGATAGACAAGGGCCAAGTTTACACGATTACGCATAACGACATCGCTGCAGTAGTACACGTTTGCCCGCCCAAGCCCTATGAGTCCAAGGACGAGGAGCGCGTGAAGCGCTGGGTCTTCACCCACAACTACATCATCGACCAAGCCACCAAGCGATTCGGCACGGTGCTGCCTTTCTCTTTCGATTCTATCGTCAAGGGGGACGACGACGCGGTGGAGGGATGGCTGAGCGAGAATTACTCCCGATTTAAAGGTGAGCTCGAGAGGCTCAGAGGGAAGTCGGAACACACGGTACAGATCTTCTGTGACGCCTCCTTGTTAGCGCGGAGGATTGAAAAAGACAACCAGGAGATTGGGTGGCTCGCGGAAGAGATCAAAGTAGCTCCCAAGGGAAAAGCCCACCTACTCGAACGGAAGCTCCAAAAGATGATTAGGGAGGCCGTGGCAGCTCAGGTTCGCGATTGGTCCAAAAAGTTCCATGTGCAGATAGAAGAACATGTCGAGGAGGCGAGGGAGGAGCGAAGCAGGTTCGTGCCCGAGCGGTTCAAGGATAAGAAACTCGTGCTAGGCCTATCGTGCTTGGTCAGCGAGGGGAAAGTCGAAAAACTCGGAGAGGTGCTCCGCCAAATAAACGAGCAAGAAGGGTTCTCGGTGCGGTTCACGGGGCCTTGGGCGCCATTCAGCTTTGTGAGGTTGACCAAATGAGGCCGACGCGGGAGTGCGGGCTCGTCGAGTTGCTCGATAAGATTTTGGACAAGGGCGTGGTGCTCAACGCAGATGTTATCATCTCGGTCGCTGGGGTTCCACTGGTGGGGGTGAGCCTCCGCGCTGCGCTTGCCGGAATCGAAACGATGTTGGACTACGGCATAATGGAGGCTTGGGACCAGAGCATTAGGGAGCATTACTCAGAGGAGCTGGCGAAGAGAAAAGCGTAGGTGGGGCTTGCAGGGAATGCTATTTCTGCTTGATTATGGCTGAAAAATCAAGCCACTGCTTTCTTGCATTTACCTGCTTCCTTTGTTAAAGCTCTCGATACGCTTCGTTGACCGCCCGAAGCCGCTCGAAGTCCTCCGCAAGGATGCAGAGGCAGCGTTCCCCCCTCACAAGAAATAGCTTGAAACCAAGTACGCCACCTCTGCCCACGATTTTTGGCTTGCTGAGTGGCTTCACCTTGGCCCTCCCCCTAGACAGCGCCTTGTAAGCTTCATTAATTTTCAGTAGTCTCTCGATGTCCCTTGCCGAGATAAATAAATAGTCGCCTTTTTGCCCGGTGATTCTGAATGGCTCCTCGGTCCCTCGCTTACCTATAACCTTTATCCTCTTCAACGCTCTTACCGCCAGAGGTTCACCTTCATCCAGTCCCTCTTACCCATAGGGTTTTTCCATTTCCTTTCGCCCTTCGACATATCGCATGAACTCCCGCATGATGTCCTCGTACTACCTTACCATCTCCGGAGTCATCGTCGGTCGAACCTTCTTTATCGCCCCATCGAAGTGCTTGCACTCGATCCGCTTGTCCTTGAGCGCCTTCCGCATCGCTTCCTTAGTCATCCCGGGCTTAATCGCCTCCCGGAGCGAGAGCATCACTGCCTCCCTGCATATCGCCGCTATGTCCGCGCCCACGTAGCCTTCGGTCCCCTTGGCGAGCGCGCTCAAGGAAACGTCCTTTGCAAGAGGTTTCTCCTTGAGGTGGACCTTGAAGATTTCCTCGCGCTCCTTCGGGTCGGGAGGTAGAACGTAAATCAGCCTGTCGATTCGGCCCGGCCTCAGCAGCGCCCGGTCGATCATGTCGGGCCGGTTGCTAGCGCACAGCACGAGCACATCCTTCAGCTCCTCCAACCCATCGAGTTCGGTCAACATCTGACTAACGACGCGCTCGGAGACATGCGAGTCGAAACTCACCGCGCGCGTCGGGCACATCGCATCGATTTCATCGAAAAAGACGATGCAGGGGCTTGCTTGCCTCGCCTTCCTGAACATCTCCCTCACGCCCCGCTCGCTCTCGCCAACCCACTTCGACAGCAGCTCTGGGCCTTTAATCGAGATGAAGTTCGCCTCGCTCTCGGTCGCGACGGCCTTCGCCAGCATTGTCTTGCCAGTGCCGGGGGGTCCGAACAATAAAATCCCCTTGGGGGGCTTGGTCTTGAAGCGCTCGAAAGCTTCGGGGTACTTGAGTGGCCACTCCACCGCCTCGATCAGCTCCTGTTTTGCCTGCTCCAAGCCGCCTATGTCATCCCAGTGCACGTTGGGGGCTTCGATGAACACCTCCCGCATCGCGCTGGGAGTCACAGTCTTGAACGCATTTGAAAAATCATTCATCGTGACTTCAAGTGCCTCAATGATCTCAGCTGGAATCTCCTTCTCGATCTCGATTTTCGGCAGGATCTTGCGCAGGGCGCTCATCGCCGCCTCCTTGCATAGCCCAGCGAGGTCAGCGCCTACAAAGCCGTGAGTTATGTCGGCGAGGTAGTTGAGGTTGACATCTTCTGTGAGTGGCATCCCGCGCGTGTGGATCTGCAGGATCTCGTAGCGCCCGTTTCGGTCTGGGATGCCTATCTCGATTTCGCGGTCGAATCTTCCTCCTCGGCGCAACGCCTCATCGAGAAGGTTGGGTTGGTTAGTTGCACCAATTACAACAACTTTTCCGCGCGTCTTAAGACCATCCATCAGCGAGAGAAGTTGCGCCACCACCCGCCGCTCAACCATCCGCTCCCCAGTCATCTCCGAGCGTTTTGGGGCAATCGCGTCTATCTCATCGATTAGGACGATCGCTGGAGGGTTCGCCTCCGCCTGCTCGAATATCTCCCTGAGGCGGGCCTCTGACTCCCCATAGTACTTACCGATCACTTCTGGACCCGAGACGAAAACGAAGTTCGCATCGGTCTCGTTTGCTACCGCCTTCGCTATTAGCGTTTTGCCTGTGCCTGGGGGGCCATGGAGCAGTACCCCTTTAGGGGGCTCAATCCCCAGCCTCTGAAAGAGTTCGGGATGCTTTAGCGGTAGCTCGATCATCTCACGGATGAGTCCTACCTCGCGCTTCAGCCCGCCGATGTCCTCGTAGGTGACGTAGGTCCGCATAGCCTCGATTGGCTTCTCTGCGAGCGTGACCTCGGTCTCCGGGACAACGATAACAACGCCCGTGGGCTGGGTGGAGGTGACGATGAAAGTAAGTGGTCTACCTAGAATATCGACTCGAATTTGCTGGTCCTTGATGATCGGCTGCCCCTCGAGCACCTTGCGGATGTACTCGTCGCCCTCCACTATCCTTATCGGCTCCGTGGGGGCAACACTTATTCTCCTCGCCTTCTCGGCGGCGGCCTTCCTGATCTCAACCCGCTCACCGATTCCAATGCTTGCGTTGCTCCGAATGTTACCATCGATCCGAATTATCCCACTGCCCGAATCCTCGGGATAGCACGGCCAAACAATCGCGTAAGCAGACCCCTTCCCCTTAATCTCGACGATGTCCCCGCTGACCATACCTAACTTTTTCATCACCTCTGAGTCTACCCGCGCTATCCCCCGACCTGCGTCGCGGTGCTTCGCCTCAGCAACTAGCAGGATTTGGGGCACGTTACCACGATTTTGTTCTCGCTTCCTCAACCTTTAAACGTGAAAAAAATGTGCTCGATACGGGTCATGTCATAAATTCTAATCCCTCTCGATCAGACCTGCGCCTTACCCGCACCTGATTGAACCCCTGTACTCCGCCATCCTCGCTGAGCGAGAGTTCGTACCTGCCGATCAAATCCTGAGCGTCGGGTATCGCTTTTCGCTCGAGCACTTCAACGAGCAGTTTCCACCCTCCCCCCTTCTCCTTCGAGACACCGATCACCGACTCAAACGGTTTCTTTATTGTCTCCTTGACAAATGCCGGAGCCATGTCAACTATCTCGACCGCTTTCCTCTCTTTTTTCTCCGCCATGTTTAACCTCCTACGGCACGTAGATGTAGCCACCGCGCTTGTAGGGTACCACCTTGACGCTTTTGCCCTTCCAGTTCGCAACCCCCTCACGGACGTTATAGCGCTCCACATCTTTGGCCAGCTTGTAGTATTTGAGGAACTTCGCAAATCGCTGCTGCTTGGCCCTGCCGCCCGCGCGGAGCGCCGATGTGCTGAAAGTGCCGTCCGATTTTAGTCGTAAGTAAAACGTCGTGCTCACGGTTCGCCCGTCTGGAGTTTTAGCCGCCACTATTACAGCATCGGTGTCTGCGATTGTCAGCCCTGGTGGCTTCTTCCGCCATAGCTTGCTTATCTTGCAGACCCTTACATCCTCTATCGTCGCACTCAACCTTTCCATAACCTCACCCCTAACTTGGTATCACCTCTTTCACGAGGCGTTGCTTATTGACAAGATCGACGGGCCCCTTAACCTTCGTCGCTAAGATATCGAGAACCAGTTCTTCGAGCCGCTTCTCGCCGTCGCCTAGCACCATGAGTCCTTGAGCGACCATTATACAGGCCCGCGTCCCAGGCTTCTCGGCATCGGGCAGTTTTTCCCTTATCTTTCTGATAATCTCCACTATCCTCCGCGCATCTGCGTCGGATACTCCCGAATGCGCCGTCGTGATCTCCACCTCGGTCTCTGGGTCGTAGAAGTCCATGTAGATTCCAACGGTGCGATCAAGCAGCGCGTCCTGCGGGCGGTGCACCCCGGCGTAGTCGACCGAGTTGCTCGTGAATATCGCCATGAATTCCGGATGGGCCTTGATGTATCGCTCCTCGCCGAATCGCGTGGGGAGTTCCAGCACGCCCTCTTGGAACACCGAAAGCAGGACGTTGTTAGCTTCAGGCTTCGCTCGGGAGAAATCGTTATAGACGAAGATGTAACCATTCTTGCACGCGATCGTCAGCGGGTTGTCCACCCAACCAGCTTTCAGGATATTTTTCGCCTTGAGGACGGTGTGAACGTAACGGTCGCGGATGCTCTCACTCTCCACCTGTGAGTAACCACCAACGAGATCAGTCGTAGTCATTGACTCGTCTCCGTTCAGCCAGACCGTCGGCTTTCCCAGCTCTTCGGCCACTTTCATCGCGAGCGTGGTCTTCCCGCAGCCGGTCGGGCCAATGATGTGAACAGGGTAGCCGGCGTTGAGCCAGAGCTTCACCTTCTCCTTGAGTTTTTTGACTTGCTCGGTCTCGACGAAATGCTCGACCTTCGGCATCAGGTATCTGGTCTCCACCGTTTCAGCAGCGAGTTCAGGTCTCACAGTAATCGCTCGCTTAACGAATTCCGCGCGCTTCGCACGTTCCTCGCGCCACCGCTCTTTTGCCTCCTCCAAGGTCTCGGTGATTCGCTCTCCCCTGACTTTCTTAGGATGGGCCCGTCTCCATCTCACATAATTGCCTCCGCTAACCCCTCCATGATAGGCTTATTTAGTTTTTCGTTTCGAAATTCGATATATCTAAGAAGTAAAATTTGAAAAAAGTAAGGGAATCAACCGTTAGCTACTCGTACCAAAAGTCATTTACGTACTTGCCCACATCTTCTTTGTGGTATCTTTCAATCTCGTTTTGAAATTTTTTGGCTTCTCCGAGTAACTCCTTAGCGCCCCGTTCGATTTTTTTCACCGCAGCATCAATCGCTGCGCGCTTCGCCATCACGCCAGTCTTTTCCTTTTCAGCCACCCTGCGCCCCCCTAACAATCATAATTTGATAATAAATAAAAATAAAAGAAAGGGGTAATCTAACCGTACCAGAAGTTTTGGATAGCGTTACTGAAGTCTTCTTTCCTGTACCGCTTGAACTCGTTGCCTAACCGCTTGCATTCGTTGCTTAACTTCTTTGCATTGCTCAGGATTTGTTCGGTCCCCTTGCCGATCTTCGCTACTGCCTCCTCGTTCTCTTTGACTTGCGCTTGGATCGCCGACTGAAGTTCACCTGCCCCAGTCTCTATCTTTTTGACAGCTTCCTCCACTTTATTGGTTGTCTCTTTAACTGCTGCTGTCATCTGCTTGACTCCCTCGGTCATTCGTCTCTCTCCTTCTTTGTAAATGTCTTTGCCTGCTTTTTGAACATCTCTACTTGTCTTCTCAATCGCGGCACGCTTCGCTAAAACCCCCTTCTTCCCAATCTTCGGTTTTTCCACCTTAGGTGTATACTCCTCTTCTACCATTTTCTACCCCCTAAATAATTGAACGGGCCCTCGCGGGGCCCGCCACGATCTCAGGCCGAGGCTCTCTAAGGCGCAGCTGGTGCACCGATCGCAGCTGCCTCGATTTTCGTCATCTCTTCCGCGTAGTGGACGAAGGTGTCGACTGACGCCACTACCACACGAGCCTCAACAGTAAGTATCTCAATTCCAACTAGCGAAACTCGTGCCCAGACATCGACGACAATCCCCTTGTCGAGGATTCGATCGAGAACCTCTGCCAAGTTACTAATTGCTGGTCTAGCTGCCATTTCCTAACCTCCCTATTTTTTCATATGAACTTCCCCGATGTTTTTAAACGAATTTTTTCTCGAAACTCACATCAGGAGTTGTTTTGAAATTCGAAAGTTGCATGATTCAGAAAGTTTATTTACAATCAATTCCAACTCTAAACGATGGGGTGAAGATTTGTCTGCTCGTAGAAATTTTTACAGAAGGATTGAGTTGCGCAGGGCATGGCTCGAGCGAAAGAAGCGAGCGACCGCCGCGATACAGGATCTCCGCTGGAAGCGACGGGCAGCCAAGCTGGGGAAAAAGCCTGCCCCTGAGGAAAAAGAAGCCCCAACTGAGGAAAAGGCCCCCGTGGAGGAAACCAGAGAGGAAGTTCCCGAAGAGAAAGCTCCCCAAGCGCCAAAAGATGAAGCGCCTGAGAAAAAGCCCACAGAAGAGGCGCCGCCCGAGAAGACTGGAGTCCCGCCCGCGCTCTTTCCCGAGTAATCACTTCCGAATAGAATCGAGCAGATATTTTTGAGCCGAGATGAAATCGTTTATTTTATCCTCCGCCACCCGCTTGCCCTCCTCAGTCAGCGTATAGACCTTCGAGCGCAGGTTCCCAGATTTCATGTCCAGAAGCTCGCGCCTTTTCAAGTCGTACAAAAGTGGGTAAACGGTGCCCTGGCTGAGGAAGGTGTGGTACTTCCGATAAATCGTCCGGATCAGATCGTAGCCGCACATCGGGTTTCGCAATAGCAGGGAAAGGGTGATGACCTCGAGGTGCTTCTTGACGAGCCTTTCCAAGGCTTTTCTGGGAATGGTCTCGGTTGAGAGCAGGCTTGGCAACTCGGATGAGCGGTAGTTGAATATCGACATTCGGTGCTCGTTGCGCGTCGAAACCACGACGTTTTCATGGAACTCCAACAACCTTCCGACCGCGTCATCCCTCAGGAAGTTGACATTGAATGCCGTTATCATCCGAAGCGGAAGGGATGATTTCACATTTCTCTGTTTGTATCTTCTCCTACCCCAGGCCAAGGGGATCTTCTCGCCCCTCTTCTCTAGGATTCCCCTCACGCAATCGATGATAGTGTCGAAGGTGCTACGGGTCGGCAAAGAGCCGAAGTCAATACCCACCCTTATACCTTTGCCCTCTTGGGATCTGACGCGCCTGCATAATTCCCAAACCTTGGAATTGAGTTCTTTGATTCCCCGCAAAATCCCTCCCTTCTCCATCGGGAGGAGATACAGCTTACCGGCTTCAACATACTTCCCGAGAACGTTCTCCGGATGTAGCTGGTCCTCCGTATTGTCGTACGCGAAAATACAGAGCTCGTCGTTCTCCAAACCACTCTCGATGAAAGAGAGAAGTGCCCCATAGACCTCGGTGCCTTCCCCATACAGAAAAAGTGAACAATCGTTTTTTTTCTGCTTGAAAAGAAAGACTTTATCGCTGATTGGCAGGGACACTTGTTGACCAACAGCCGTCATCGCCGCCCCCCCCCCCCGACGAATGAAGTTTTGCTAGACCCCTGTTGGTGTGGCGGGAGCGCGGCATAGAACTCCGATTTTTACCCGCTATAGGTGAACCTCCTCCCGTCTCTAACATGTCCAGCCTCCGAAATCTGGGTCAAGAGTTCCACCGGATGAAGTGAAAATGAACCCTAGAATAAAAGAGAGTCTAGCATTTTTATCCGTTTTCATTTTTGAAATCCGAAACGAAAGTCGTTTTGTAAATCGAAAAAATACAAAAGGGCGCGCTGTGATTTTATAGCGGGATTAGATTGGACGTGAAAACCTTGAACACACTGAAGGAACTTGAAAGGTCCGGCACGGTGCCGATACTCTTAGCCATAAGCCGACTGGGGAGAGGGAAATTTACCGACATCCATTACGAGAGCATCCGGATGGGCTTTAGGGTCGGGAGCGGTGTCGTCAGCAGGCGACTTGACCAGTTATGCGCTCTGGGATGGGTTCAAAAGATAAAGAATGAAGAAAGGAGTAAAGTTTTCACCCTAACCGAGAAGTGGTTAAGGCTAGCTAAAGCTATCAAGGAATTCATCCGAAGTTTAGAACGAAACAAAGTTGAGTAAAATGAAACCGATGTTTTCCTGAGCGTTTTACCGCTGTCCTCATTCAGGGCAACGACTCTACTAAGATGTCGGAGAGCAACCTCGACTTGACATCGTGATCCGCCCCGATGAATAGGAGTCCTATCTCGTCGTCTTTTAGGGTGTCCCCGATCTCCCCTGCTATAAATGCATCGCGTGCGCGAAGGAGCTCACCCTTAACCTGATTATATCTGCGCTCGGCCTCAGCCCTCTCCTTACCCGTCCTAGCCTCGACGATCGCCTTGATGTGCTCGCGCTCCTTTTTCGATAGGTCTGGTTCCTCGGTGGCCTCGAGGGTCGCTCCCTTGCCGATTAATTTCCGAATGAGCTGGAAGTTCTTGCTCCCGGCATCTGCCACGGAGTTAACGATCTTCATCCCGAGCTCCCCGCCGCACGGCAACCCGTCCTGATATATCCTGACGCGTGAATAATCCAGCCCGAGGGCATCCAGCTCGCGCTCGACCT
Source organism: Hadarchaeota archaeon (SeqCode) (assembly GCA_964514965.1). Lineage (GTDB taxonomy): Archaea > Hadarchaeota > Hadarchaeia > Hadarchaeales > Hadarchaeaceae > DG-33. Next base: position 206,435 of record CAZETV010000002.1, read on the forward strand.
CGCTCCAGAATCGCTCAATCCTCCGCACATTCTCGATCCATCTCTGCTTCCCTAGCTTTGCGGCACTCACCCGCTCCAAGCTCTCGCGCACCGAGCCCATATCCTCCGGTGTGTGAACGATCGGTATGTACATAAGTTTTCTCATCTGACCATCAAATTTCAGCTTTCCGTCCTAGCTTTCTTCAGCTTTATCTCGAGGACGCCATGCTTGTAGCTTGTCGTTAGCTCGCCGCTGACGGGGGCCGGGAGTTCCACCCGCTCGCTGCAGTTTCGATCCCCTCGCTCGGCTGAAATCGTCAATACCGTCCCTTTTGCCTCGGCTCTTATATCGTGCTCCTCGACGCCGGGGAGCTCCGCCACCACTCGCAGGTGGTCTCCTTCATCGAAGACATCCACGGGGGGTTCCGTCCTTTCGGGCTCTCTCGGTGCGATCTTTTTAATCGGTCCCCTTCGTGTGGTTCTCGGCTTCTCACCCTCGATGATGTGCTTGACCGAATAGCCGCTTTCCACATGCGGGCGCAGGCTTCGATGCACGCCCCCGCGTATGTTTTCCTCTATTTGTTCGTTGACTTCCCTAAACCTCTGCTGGAACGCTGGCGATTGTAGCGCGAGGTCGACCAGATTGCTTAATCCGAGCTCCCTCAGTACGCCTTCCGCCATGCCCTCGCTTTTCTCTTCGGGCCTTTTCTTCTTCGCCATTTTCACTCTGCCTTCTTCTTGAGCTTTACCTCTAGAACGCCGTTCTTGTAAGTCGACTCGAGTTCGCCCGTCACAGCCGCAGGAAGCTCAATTTCCTTCGAGTACTTTCGCTCCTTGGTCTCCGCTGAAATTTTCAGCGTTCGCTCTTTTATCTCGGTCTTGATGTCTTTCTCTTCAACCCCAGGAAGTTCCGCGATCACCGTTATCTCCTTCTCGTTCTCGAAGATGTCGACGAGTGGCTCCCTAACTTCTGCGACACCTAGCTTGAGCGTTGGTTTAATCGTGCCAAACCTGCTGAGCACCGGACCCTTTGGGCCGATCTTGACGCTCACCCCATACATCCCGTGGGGCAGCCTCCTTCGCTCGACTGAAACACCCGCCTTCTCTAGCTCCTTCGCCTCCTCGGCCAGCTTGGTAACTTGGCCGATAAACTCGCCGATCCCTGCGAACAATCCGCCTAGGTTGAGCCCCCACTCGATCACTGGCTCTGGCTTCTTCTCGGGATCTTTCTCCTTTTTTTCCTCCACCATTTTTACATCCCTCCGAATCTCTATTTGGAATCCCCCATATATAAATGTTATCATTAGTGATGATATTTTTATAACCAAAAGTGATAAATATTAGAATGCGTTATTGTTATTTGGCGGTCAACATGGCAGTCTACCTGAGTCCTGAAGCCAGGCTTAAGCTCTGCAAGCTAATAGCGGACCGGATAAAGCGAGGGGATCTGAAGTTCTATGCAACTTTGAACAAGGTTGGGCTGAAGGGGCCGGCATTCTATGCGTACGTCGAGGGGCGAAGCGTGCCATCCGAGGAGGTCGTACCGAAGATAGTCTCTCTCGCCTTGGCGCTCGACCACGATGGGACGGTGAAGATTGTGGGGGAGGACCTGAAGGGGCTCACGGAGTTTGTCAATCAGATCTTGGGATTTGCCTCGGCGAGCATCTCTACCGTAGATCAAATCCTGGCGGGTATTATCGGGAGGACAAAGAAAAGGCCGAGGGGCTGAGAAATAGTCTGGCTCTGTAAAGCACCATTTTTGAAGTGGCCAGCCCAGTGATTATTTGCCCAGGATTATCTCAATCGTTGACACGTTGGATTTCCCGCCTTCCTAGTCGTGATCTCCTCGATGCCAGTACGAATCTCCTTCACCTTAATACCCGAAAGGAACTGTCTTCTAGCTATCTCGGTGGCATCGACTGTCCAATCCCACGAGGAAGAAAAGGCGCAAAGGCTGAAAGGTGGTACTCTATCCAATTTCTTTTTACTGGGAATTTTAATCCCGGCCATACAGCTTGCCCATTAGCGCTTGAATTTCGCTATTTCTTCCGTCAGGTCTATGCTCGTGAGTATCGTACTCCTGCAACAGTAGCGCTTGATTCCCAACTCGTCGAGTACTCGCTTAGGCTCCTCCCCTCTTTTGACGCGCTGCTCGAACTCTTCGTACTTGTTGCCCAGCAGCTTGCCGCAAGTTATACAACGAACTACCCGCATGCAATCACCTGTAGCTCTTCTGATATTTTGCGCGCGCGCCGGGCCCTCCCGGTTTTTTGGGCTCCTTGAAGCGCACATCGCTCTTTATCAAAGTCCAGTCGTGCTGCTTAAAAAGCTCACGTACTTCAGGGGCACCCGACCACTCGATGAGTCCTCTGGCGATAGCCGTGCGAACGGCATCAGCCTGCCCCATGAAACCCCCACCCTCGACGCTAACCTCGATGTCAACGCGACGTGCGAGCTCGGGCACTAAAGCCAATGGCTCAAAAATCTTGCGTCGCGCGAGTTCCGGTTCGTAAACCTCGAGCGCGCAGCGGTTGACAAAAACTTGCCCTTTACCATCCCTAACTCTGGCCCTAGCAAGTGCAGCCTTACGTCTGCCAGTTGCGAGTACAACCTTCATCAGAATCTCGCTCCTAAGTGTTTGCTGAGGTTCTCAACTCTTATAAAACGTCGTGTGCCGAGCCGCTTAAGGCTGGCTTCAGGCAAATCTTGTATTTCCTTGCCGGCGAGCTCTTGTGGCACCCCGATGTAAACACGGAGGCGATGATAGGCCGACCGCCCTTTAGGTTTGTCGAAGGGCAGCATTCCTCTAATAGCCCGACGTACGAGTTCCTCAGGGCGCTTAAGATGGAAAGGCCCCTTGCGGGGGTTAGTAAGGTTTCGAACCTCAAGCCAAGCATCGTAAACGCCAAAGGTAGCTTCTTTTCTACCGGAAACTACGATCTTTTCGGAGTTCACCACAATCACATGTTCACCATCGAGCAGACGTTTCGCCACGAAGCTCGCGAGCCTCCCCAAGACCAAATCCTCTCCATCAATTATCACGTTTCTCACTCCATCAGTTTGATGTCTTTGCCATTCGGGTTTTGCTCGAATAGCTGTTGAATAGTCAGAACATTACCGCCAGCGGTCACTATTTTTCGTCTAGCCGCGCCCGAGAACTTAAAAGCAGCAACGGAGATTGCGTGATTCAATTTGCCAGCAGCTAAGACCTTGCCAGGTACGACAATTGTGCTCCCCTCGCCAGAATAACGGTTCAGCTGGCTAAGATTGACTTCTGCCCGAGCTCGGCGAGGCTGCTCGAGACGCTCCGCTAAATCACGCCAAAGACTTACCTTTTGCTTTTTACCTCTTGCCCGAAGCTCTCTCACGAGCCTTCGCAGCACGGGGTTCGTTGGTCCTGTTGGTCTCGGCATTTAGACACCTCAAACAGTTGACACATTTTCTAGCTTCCTTAAAATAAACCTATGGTGGTGCGAGCGGAAAGGGGTTAAGCACAAATCACGAACTCTTTTGGAGTCGCTGTTGCAAGAGTCCGGCTATCCGTTTGAATAAGCGTGAAACGAAAAGATTAAGTTTTGATTCTTTTAGCGAGAGCTGCTTTGATAAAAGCGCTGAACACTGACGCTGGTCTAGCTGGTCTTGACTTGTACTCTGGATGAAATTGGGTGGCCAAGAAGAACGGATGCTTTGAGAGTTCTAGAATCTCCATGCGTCTCCTGTCGGGCGATTTTCCCGAGAAAACTAGCCCAGCTTTGCTTAACTTATCTATATAGCACGGATTAACTTCGTAGCGATGTCTGTGTCGCTCGGAAATTCGCTCGCTTCTGTAAATCTTGAAAGCTTTCGTCCCCTTAGTGATACGCACTTCATGCGCTCCGAGCCTCATCGTTCCACCCATCTCTTTGACCTTCTTCTGTTCGGGGAGAAGATCGATTACGGGGTGAGAAGTTCTAGAATCTATCTCTGCGCTGGCGGCCCGCTTCAAACCCAAGACGTTTCTAGCGAATTCTACGACCGCAAGCTGGAAACCAAAGCATAAACCTAAGAAGGGTATCGAGTGTTTGCGCGAATAACCTATCGCAGCTATTTTTCCTTCAACCCCCCGCGAACCGAACCCGCCCGGCACAAGGACGCCATTGTACGCGGTCAATGTTTCAAGTTTATCTTTGCATTCTTCGTACGTCTCAGCATCTATCCAATCTATCTCGACTCTACAATCGTGCCAACCTGCAGCGTGCTTAAGGGCTTCATTTATGCTTAAGTAAGTGTCCGCGAACTTGATGTATTTTCCAACCATCGCGATTTTCACAACTCTCTGCGCGCGCTCCATACGGTCAACAATTTTTTTCCATCCCTCGAGATTCCTCTCCTTTAGCGGGAGATTTAGCCTTTCCAGTAACTTAGTGCATAGGCCCTCTTTCTCAAGCCAAAGAGGTACTCTATAAATATTTTCAACATCAGGAGCACTTACCACGGCACCTTCCGGGACGTTGCAGAATAGTGAGATCTTCCGCTTCGCCTCTTCATCGAGAGGTTTCTCCGCCCTGCAAACGATGACATCAGGTGTTATGCCGATTTCGAGAAGCTCCTTGACCGAGTGCTGGGTGGGTTTGGTCTTTTGTTCGCCCACCACATTTAGCACTGGCACCAATGTGACATGAACGAAAATCACGTTAGTCTGTCCTTCCTCAAGCCTCAACTGCCGAACAGCCTCAAGGAAAGGCATACTCTCGATATCTCCCACCGTGCCCCCAATTTCAACCAAGCAAATGTCTGCTCCGCTTTTCTTCGCGACTTGCCGAATGCGATTTTTGATCACATCGGTGACGTGAGGGATTATCTGAACCGTACGACCCAAGTAGTCGCCTTTTCGCTCTTTCCTTATTACCTCGTCATAAATCTGCCCAGTTGTGATATTGTGATCTTTTGTCAGATTGATGTCTAGGAAACGTTCATAGTGCCCCATGTCCAAATCTATCTCGCCTCCATCCTCAGTCACGAAAATTTCACCGTGCTCAAAAGGGTTCATAGTCCCCGCGTCGACATTTAGATAAGGATCGATTTTGATTGCTGTGATTTCAAATTTGCACGATTGAAGTAGCTTTCCTATCGAGGCCGCGGTTATACCTTTCCCAAGACCGCTAATCACCCCGCCAGTAACGACGATATATTTCATCCGCTCACCTACGTACATCCAATATTTTCCTTTACGCTTTTAAATCCATAAATATCGAGGCAATGTTTGATGGTGCACCACACATTTTTTCTCCAACCACATAAAATCACGAAGTTTCATATATCCTCCCGATTTCCCTCTCTCCCTTATCAAATCTAGCTTTCATCTCATCTGCCAGTTTTTGTGCGAGCGCTGTTGGATACCGGCAGGTGAGACAGCCAAGGCAAAGTTCATTCCTCCCCAAACCCGTTGCTTTGACGAAATTTTCAAGCGATTGATAGTGCACCGAATCTGCCCCGATGATCTTCGCCACTCCGGCCGCATCATTATTCGCCCCAATCAGCTCGCCGAAAGTCGCCATGTCAATACCATAGAAGCACGGAGATATTATCCGCGGGAAGGTGATATACATGTGCACCTCTTTCGCCCCCGCCTCCCTAATCTTTTTAATCACCCTACGGCAGGTGTCGCCCCTCACGATAGAATCCTCGACTACTGCAACTCGTTTTCCCTTTATCTCGCGCCCCACATTCAATTTCTTAGTTATTATCGTCTCGCGCTCTTTGGACTTGACGATGAACGCACGATCCGTCACATAACGGTGCCTCCTCAGTGCCCGTTCCCAAGGGATTCCTGTTTGTTCGTGCAACCCATAAGTCGCGTCGTCACCGGTCTCTGGTATCGAAACTACGACTTCAGCTTTCTTCGCTATGTCTGGGTCTTCCTTCCCCAGATTCCTCCCGAAAGCTTCCCTAATTTTGTACACGGGCTTAGTGCCGTTTAAAACTGAATCAGGTCTAGCAAAATATGCAAACTCAAAACTACAGAAAGCTCGCTTTTCACATTTAACAATCTGCTCTCGTTTAAAGCCTTCCTTAGACCAAGTCAGCAGTTCACCCGGTTTCACCTCGGACTCATACCGAAAATTATTGATTCTTAGACCAACGTTCTCCGAGGCCACCGCGAAAACCGCATTGTCCTCGCTGCACCCGTAACAGAGAGGTTTTATCCCCAAAGGATCCCTAAATGCGAAAAAATCTCCATCTTGATTCAACCCAATGACGGAAAAAGACCCCTCCACTTCTCGCATACAATCAGATACGGCGGAGGCCAAATCGGAGCCATTCAACCCATGCATCAATTTTTTGGCGATCAGCTCCACATCCGATGAGGAGGATAGACCCCCAAACTCCGATTTGAACTCCGCCTTGAGCTGTGCGACATTGACGAGGTTACCATTATACGCGAGACCAATCTTGGCTTTCGCATCACCCACGATGAATGGTTGGGCATCCCCCCAAAGCCGTTGTTTAGCGTCCCTGCCAGAGGTGACATACCTAACGTGTCCTATGCCAGTGCTCCCTCCAAGTTTCTTGAATAACCTCTGAATGAGAGGATGTCTTACGGGCGGCAAAAGACCCAGTCCGTGGTGCAGCCTAAACCCTTCGGCGGACGTGAGGAAACCGTAAGAATGATGCCCACGGTGGTTTTGGGATATCAACCCCCAATAGATATAAGGGATTACCGGTCTGCTATCGAAACTATAGGCTCCGAAGACTCCACAGGATTCTCCTAGCGAATCAGACATGGCAACAAAGTTAGAGCCAGGCGACATTTGTCATCTCCTTTTATTTTTCAACATCTCAACGAAGCGGTCAAAAAGGTACTGATTATCCTGCGGTCCTGGGGAGCCTTCCGGATGATATTGCACGGAGAAAACAGGGAGTTCCTCGTGATCGATTCCTTCAACCGTGCCGTCGTTGCAGTTGATTTTTGTAACTTTGAATCCAGTACCTTGTAGGCTTTCCGCGTCAATCGCAAAACCGTGGTTCTGCGCGGTTATGTGAACTTTCCCAGTTTGAAGGTCCTTAACTGGCTGATTAGTCCCGCGATGTCCAAACTTGAGTTTAAAAGTCTTCGTTCCAGCAGCCAAAGCCAAAATTTGATTACCCAAACATATACCCATAATCGGATATTTTTCCATTAGTTGCCCAACGGTCTTGTGGAGGTGGGTCAAAACCGCTGGGTCACCCGGGCCATTTGATATCACGATGCCATCTGGCTCCAATGCCTCAATTTGGCTCACGTCCATCGTTGCGGGAACAGCGATTACTGAGAGTCCTCTTTTGACTAGACTTCTGAGGATACTTCTTTTAACTCCGCAGTCGATGAGCACGATTTTTAACTTACCCCCATTGCCAAATCTGTTTATTTCCTTCCGAGTTGTTTCCCCAACCAAGTCCTGCTCTGAAATGTCTGGATGCTTCCTAACCTTTTCAAGCAACTCTTCGACATGGGGCTCTTTACCTTCATAAGTAACCATGCCGCATTTCATCGTGCCATATTTTCTAACCTTGATCGTTAACGCGCGAGTATCCACGCTCATGATGCCAGGAATCTTGAATTCCTCCAAGAACTCTTCGAGCTTTTTTGTTCCCTTCCAATGAGATGGCTCCTCGCAGAGTTCCCTGAGTACCAATCCCTTAACCCAAATTCTATCTGACTCGAACCAATCGGGATGCACTTTGTAGTTCCCAATCAACGGATAGGTAAACATCAGGATTTGCCCATTGTAAGAAGGGTCCGTCAAAGACTCAACGTAGCCTGTCATCGATGTGTTGAAAACGATTTCACCAAGCGCTTCCCTTTTAGCTCCTAATCCCGCTCCCCTGAATACTGTTCCATCTTCGAGCACTAGCATCGCTTTAATGTTCTCGCTCAGATTTGAGTGGTGGGATTTCAAATTTTTTTCAACTCCTTAACAGAGATGAGGCAGTGCGGTGCAAATGTTTCGATCTTGGCTCCGCGTTCTTTCATGATGACAGCGGGTATCAACCCACCAACCATAGAAATTCCAACTCTGTCCATGCTTACTGGAATACCCAGAATGGCTTCATTGGGCTTACCAAAGGCTAAGATTCCACCCCATCCTTTATCTTTTAGGTTTGAAATCACTCGTTGCGTAGCATCCCCCGCAGTCATTGGAAGCTCTCTTAAACCAGCGGTTAACATCCCAGAACCGGTCTTGAGGACGCTATCTATTGAAGTCATGCCCCTGTAAACGAACACCTCCAGAGGCGGTATTGTTGTTCCATTGTAGGAAATCAGCTCCACGAAGCGGATGGGTTTGTATTTCAAAAATTGAACCAGACCTCCATAAGTAGGGATTATCGGAATACCTGAGTGCATAAGGACGCCATCTATTGTAAGATTGCAAACGGTAAAAATAGCTATTTGCCCTTTTGGAACGGATATTTCGCCATGTTCTTCTCCTTCATCCAACACTTTGATGTAAGGAGCCAACAGGAGATCCTTTTCGTGGAGGGAATCCAAGACCTTGAGAACCCGATCGTGAAGGGCCTTGTCCACGAAGGAAACATTAGCGACCACCTTTCCTTTATCACTCCTAGGTTCGTAAGTCACAGTATACGCTAAAGATAGGAAACGCGTGGTAACGAAGCCCACTCTTTCATAAGCTAACGCCCTGCCAAGCTCTTTTAGTCCCTCCTGAGTTATCGTTCTCCCACTCCGATCATGCCCATGAATGAGACCTCTAGCTTGTAATAATTGAAGGTGATATCTTATCGCCCTCTCGCTGAGCAGAAAACCTCTTCTCCTCAGTTCTCGGCTAAGCATCGTAGAGCCTAAGGGTTTATCATGCCCGCTCAAAGCCTTTAAAATCTCAATCTCCTTCCTGTTGCTCTCGTTCTGCCCAGAATCAAGCATGCCCTACCCGAAAATCACTACAACCTCTACCCTTAAATAGGTAAACGGCTACCTATTACCGAGGATAGACCATGGTAAGCCACACTAAAGAAGATGTCTTAAAGGTTGTAACTGAGAATGATGTCAGGTTCATAAGGCTTTGGTTTACCGATATCTTGGGGCAACTGAAGAGTTTTTCCATTACATCAGGGGAATTAGAGACAGCTTTTACCGAAGGGATGGGATTTGATGGTTCGTCCATAAAAGGTTTTGCACGAATCGATGAGAGCGATATGATCGCCAAACCGGACCCCACAACCTTTACTATTCTTCCTTGGAGACCAAAAGAAAAAGCTGTTGCGAGGATGTTTTGTGACATTCTGGAACCGGACGGGAGACCCCACGAAGGTGACCCTCGCTATATATTGAAGCGAAATTTGGAGCGATTGAAGGAAAAAAATTATACTTTTTACGTCGGGCCTGAAGTAGAGTATTTTTACTTTAAAGATGCAGAGCATCCAGACGTTTTAGACAAGGGCGGGTACTTTGACCTCACTACCTTAGATGCAGCGAGCGACTTACGAAGAGACACGATTTTGACATTGGAAGCAATGGGAGTAAAGGCTGAATATAGCCATCACGAAGTCGCGCCTTCTCAACATGAGATAGACCTGTACTATATGGACGCACTTACCATGGCCGATAACGTAATGACTTACAAGGTAGTGGTGAAGGAGATTGCACACAAATACGGCTACTATGCTACCTTCATGCCCAAGCCGATCTTCGGGGAAAATGGAAGTGGGATGCATACTCACCAATCTTTGTTCAAAGGAGACAAAAACGTCTTCTTTGATGCAAGTGATGAATATCACCTATCCCCAATTGCTAAAGGATACATCGCTGGATTGCTAAAACATGCCCCGGAAATCACCGCCATTACTAACCAATGGGTCAATTCTTACAAGAGGCTGGTCCCCGGCTATGAGGCGCCAGTTTATCTAAGTTGGGCTCGTCGGAATAGGTCCACGTTAGTAAGAGTGCCCATGTACAAACCAGGGAAGGAGAAGGCCACACGAATTGAATTCCGTAGTCCAGATCCAGCTTGCAATCCTTATTTGGCATTTGCTGTTATGCTAGCAGCTGGACTCGAGGGAATTGAGAAAGGATATTCGCTTCCGGGTCCAATCGAAAAAGATGTTTACCACCTCAGCGAAAAAGAAAGAAAAAAACTGGGCGTAGAAACACTTCCGGGAAGCTTGGTTGAGGCTATAGAATTAGCGGAAAAAAGCGAGCTGATGCACAAGACCTTAGGGGCCCATATTTTCAACAATTTTATCGAGAGCAAAAAGGTTGAGTGGGACAATTATAGAAAACAAATCCACCCTTGGGAAGTGAAAGAGTACCTCCCTATCCTGTAGGAATCTGGGGTTTGAAAAGATGAAATCCTCGGGAAAAAGGTGGAAAAATGAATCGCTATCTGGAAAAAGAAAGAAGTGGCTGTTCCCTTGTGGGGATAATGAACGAACAGGGAAAGAGATTTAGCGGCAAATTAGTGATAAAATCTATCGCCGTGATGCGCGAACGGGCAAATGGTTTGGGCGCGGGGTTCGCCGGTTATGGTATATACCCCAAATACAGCGATTTTTACGCCTTCCATTTGCTGTATGATAACGATAAAGCCAAAGATTTAACTGAGGAATACTTAGAAAAAAATTATCTAATCCAGAAAGACGAAGCCATTCCGTCTAGGGAAGTAGAGGCAATAAAAAATTCACCCTGTATCTGGCGATATTTTCTAAAGATAAAAGAAGAGAGAAAAGAAGAACGTTGCGACCTTGCTGAAGAAGATTTCATTGTCAAAACAGTGATGGACATAAACACCGGCATTGACGGGGCATTTGTATTCTCAAGTGGGAAAAACATGGGCATCTTTAAAGGCGTAGGTTTTCCTGAAGACATCGGCGCCTTTTACAGGTTGGAGGATTATAAAGGCTACAACTGGATTGCCCACGGGAGATTTCCAACAAACACGGGCGCATGGTGGGGGGGAGCTCATCCTTTAGGGCTTTTAGATTGGTCTGTGGTCCATAACGGAGAGATTTCATCTTACGGGACAAACAGAAGGTTTTTGCTCAACTACGGATATCACTGTGCCCTTTTTACTGACACAGAGGTAATGACATACCTCTTCGACCTGCTGGCGAGAAAACACAAACTAGATTTTGGGGTGATATCAAAAATTCTCGCCGCCCCATTTTGGGATGAGATAGATAGAGCCCAGAACGGCGAATCTACGTTGGTTAAGGCCCTGCGCATGACTTATAGCAGCGCTCTGGTTAACGGCCCGTTCTCGGTTATAGTGGGGCGCAACAGGGAATTGGTGGGCCTAAACGATCGCATCAAGTTAAGGCCGTTAGTAGCTGGAAGAAAAGATGATATGCTCTATATGTCTAGCGAAGAGTCCGGCATTAGGGAAGTATGTCCTTCGCCTGACAGAGTCTGGGCGCCGAAAGCGGGAGAGCCGGTAATCGGACGGTTGAGGGGGTAAAAATGCCTATCACTTTCATTCCACCCGAATTCATTATCGAAAGAGACGATGAAAAATGTATCACTTGCCAAGTTTGTTGTAGGCAGTGTGCAAACGATGCTCATACCTACGATGCTGAAGACGACAAAGTTTACACCGATAATTCTAAATGTGTGGGATGCCATCGCTGCGTGACACTTTGCCCAACCGGTGCACTAAATGTCATACGCAATCCTCTGCACTTTAAAGATAATCCCAACTGGACGCCTCGTGCGATAAAAGACATCTATAAGCAGGCCGAGTCTGGCGGGGTGCTGTTGACTGGGATGGGCTGTGACCGACCCTACTTTGATTACTTTAGCCATATTGTACTCAACGCGTCACAAGTGACTAACCCATCAATCGACCCCCTCCGGGAGCCGATGGAACTACGTACCTACATCGGGAAAAAACCAGACAAAGTCGAAATAGAGGGTACTAGCGAGAGGGCCCGACTAAAGACCAAGATACTCCCGCAGCTGGAGTTGAGTACTCCAATCCTCTTCTCGGCGATGTCGTTCGGCTCGATAAGTTACAATGCTCATTTGTCTTTGGCTAAGGCAGCCCAAGAGTTCGGGATTTTTTATAACACTGGAGAGGGCGGATTACACCCGGACCTGTACAAATACGGTAAACACACGATAGTCCAAGTCGCCTCGGGTCGGTTCGGTGTACATCGGGACTACTTGGAGGTAGCTGCCGCGATAGAGATAAAAATCGGCCAGGGTGCAAAACCGGGAATAGGCGGACATCTCCCGGGAGAGAAAGTAAGCGAACAAATAAGTCGAACCAGGATGATTCCAGAAGGAACGGATGCCCTTTCCCCAGCCCCGCATCACGACATTTATTCGATAGAGGACCTGCGACAACTCATTTATGCGTTAAAAGAGGCAACGAGCTACACGAAACCAGTGGGGGTAAAGATTGCCGCCGTGCATAACGTGGCCCCCATCGCGAGCGGCATAGTTCGTGCGGGTGCTGATTTTGTAGCCATTGACGGGATTCGTGGTGGCACTGGTGCCGCCCCTACAGTAATCCGAGACAACGTGGGGATACCGATAGAACTCGCTGCTGCTGTAGTTGACAGCCGTCTTAGGGAGGAGGGGATTAGACATCGAGCTTCGCTTATAGTTGGTGGCGGTATAAGATCCAGCGCGGATGTCGTAAAGGCTATTGCGTTAGGCGCAGATGCTGTCTATATCGGGACCGCCTCATTGGTAGCAATGGGTTGCCGCGTTTGCCAAAAATGTTATACTGGAAAATGCAACTGGGGTATCGCTACTCAAGACCCCTATTTGACCAAAAGATTGAATCCTGAGATTGGCGCCCGAAGATTGCTAAACTTACTCCGTGCGTGGTCATTGGAAATCAAGGATATGCTCGGCGGCATGGGCATCAACGCAATTGAAAGCCTGCGGGGGAATAGAGATCAATTAAGAGGCGTTGGACTTACGGATGTGGATTTGAAAATGCTGGGGATAAAGCCAGCTGGAGAGGCGTGGTAAGCGGGGATAGAAATGAAACGGATCTACATAAAAGAAGATGTTTGCATTGGATGCCGGCTTTGTGAGATTTATTGTCTGGTTCAACATTCGAAGTCAAAAAAGATAATCAAAGCCTACAAAGGGGAGTATCCCAAAGCCATCCCTAGGATTTTGGTGGAAGAGAAAGGGCACGTGTCCTTTGCCCTTCAATGCCGTCACTGTGAGGATGCCCCATGCATTGACGCTTGCATAACAGGAGCAATGTACCGGGATAAAAAGACGGGAGCCATCCTCTGTGACGAAAAGAAGTGCGTCGGCTGTTGGATGTGCATCATGGTATGCCCGTTCGGGGTTATAATGAGGGATGTGGAAGGCAAGAAAGTCGCCTCCAAATGCGACTTGTGTTGCGGGGAGGAAATCCCTGTTTGCGTGGCGAATTGTCCTAATGAAGCGCTGGAATTCAGGTGAAATGAATGACCCACTACGTGATTATCGGAAACTCGGTAGCCTCCATAGCTGCGGTTGAGGCGATTCGCAATCAGGACAAAGATGGTGCAATAACCATCATCTCCGATGAACCTCACCACGCTTACTCGCGGCCGCTTATTTCGTACCTACTCGCTGGCAAGGTTTCAGAAGAATCGATGTTATATCGAGATAGAAACTTTTACAAAAAGAATAAGGTCGAGGTTCTCTTGGGCAAGAAAGCCATCGCCTTAAACCCGAAGAAGAAGTTGATTACTCTCGCTGACAAAAAGAAAATCCATTTCGACAAGCTATTGATTGCAACCGGGGGAACTCCGATTCTCCCAAAAGTTAAAGGCAAAAATCTAGACGGTGTCTTCACTTTCACCAAATGGGACGATGCCAAGAAGATTAAGGAGTACATCAACAAAAACAAGGTAAAAAAAGTAATCGTAGTAGGAGGCGGGCTAATAGGACTAAAAACTGTCGAAGGCTTGATTGGGCTTAAAGTAAAGGTGAGTATTGTCGAACTTGCCGACAGGATATTAAGTGCCACTTTCGATAAGAAAGCTTCCAATCTCATAAAGACTTGTTTGAATAAAATGGGTTGTAACGTAATCACCAAAAATACCGTGACTAAAATCAGGGGCAAAAAGAAAGTAACCAGCGTGATTTTAAAGGATGGATTGAAACTCGATTGCGGCATGGTCATCTTCGCTATCGGCGTTGCTCCAAACGTAGAGATCGCCAAAGGTACAGATATCGAAATAAATAAGGGTATCCTTGTCGACAACCACATGCAAACTAATATCCCGGACATCTACGCAGCAGGCGATGTTGTTGAAGGGCTTGATTTTATTACAGGATTAACTCGCCCTATAGCCATTTGGCCAAACGCTTACAAACAAGGCAACATTGCTGGATCCAACATGGCCGGGGTGCCTAAAGAATACACGGGTAGTTTTGTTATGAACTCGGTTGAACTTTGCAACATACCAACCATTTCGGTGGGATTAACCGACCCCAAAGAGGACGGATACGAGGTGCTCGATTATTACGACGAGGAAAATTTAGTATACAGGAAAGTTGTGCTGAAAGGAAACCGGATAGTCGGCGCCATATTTATCAAGAATATCGATAGAGCGGGAATTTATACAGGTCTCATCATAGAAAAGGTAGATGTTTCGAGCTTTAGAAATCACCTTCTAGAAGAAGATTTTGGTCTGCTATCTCTACCCAAAGAGTACAGGAAACACTTAGTTTATGGACCGGGGGTTGAGGTATGAGGATAGATGCGAAGGGGGTTTATTATAAGGATTTAAATGAGCAAATCCGCCAAGCCGTCGCTAAAGGGGAAAAGGAAATCATTCTAGACAACATTAACGGACAAAGGTATATCGGTGCTGGGCTAAAGGGTGATATAGATATCAAAATTTTTGGGGTTCCGGGAAACGATCTCGCCGCTTTCATGGACGGCCCAACTATAACAGTGTTTGCAAATGGACAAGATGGGGTGGGAAATACGATGAATTCTGGTAAAATCGTGATTCGCGGAGATGCCGGAGATATATTGGGGTATTCCATGCGCGGGGGGAAGATCTTTGTCAAAGGTGATGTTGGTTACCGCGTGGGCATACACATGAAGTCTTACAAAGAGGCATATCCTGTTGTGATTGTTGGGGGGCGTGCACAAGATTTCCTTGGAGAGTATATGGCAGGGGGATTACTAGTCGTTTTAGGACTAGAGAAAGGGGAATCACGGATGACTGGGAACTATGTGGGGACAGGTATGCATGGCGGGGTGATGTACATCCGGGGGAAATTGGAGGATTACCAACTTGGGAAAGAAGTGGAGATACTCAAACCCAATGAACAAGACATTAAAATGTTAGATTGTTATTTAGAAGAATACTGTCACGATTTTAATTTAGATTTAAATGAGATTTCAAACGAAGAGTTCGTGAAATTAGTACCTCACTCCTACCGCCCCTATGGGAGGATATACGCTTATTGAATATCTGGTGTTTTCGTTGAAATCTATTATGAAAATCAAGGATTTCAAAAAGCTAGCAGACCAATTAGATAGACCGTGCATAATACCTCTTATTCACACGGTCGAAGGGTGCGGCGATCCAGCTAAAATTTATAATAACCTAAGACGCATACACAACCCATCTTACCTCCTCGAGTCTGCAGAAGGACCTGGTGGGTCAGCTCGCTATTCTATTATAGGCTGTAACCCACTGCTTCACATCTCCGTGCGCAATGGTACACTCAAGGCTTCAGGTAGAGCAGATGTAGTTAACCTTTCTCAAAAATATGCACGAAAAGTCGCCAAAGCTGATGCCTTGGACAAGATGAAGGAAGCAATGTTTTTAAAAATTATGGGGCAAGCAACTGAAAGTGTGCCACGCTTTGTGCTCGGGGTGGTTGGATATGTGGGTTATGATTTAGTGAGATCTATGACCAACATTGGAGCACACGCTCTCGATGACCGTAACCACCCAGATGTTGAGTTCATGCTTGCAGAAGGGTCCATCACTTTTGACCATCTTAAGCATCAAACTCACTATTGTTCTCTGACTCTATTTACCGAGGAAATCGATGTAGACAGCTACTATGAAAAAGCATTGTCGAACATCAAAAAACTCAAGGCCATAAAACCAATATCGGCCGAGCCCCAACGGCAAAAAATCGTGACGCGGTCAAATATCTCGAAATCAAAATTTGAGCATGATGTCAAGGTGGCAAAGCGATACATCCGGGCAGGAGACATAATCCAAGTCGTGCTTTCGAGACGTATCGAGCTGAAGCCCGCGCCCCCGCTCGACCAGTTTTACATGAATCTCCGAAAAATCAATCCTTCCCCTTACATGTTTTTCCTTGATTTTCCGAATCGTTCTCTGATTGGATCAAGCCCGGAAATCTTGGTGAAAGTCGATGGCAAAAAAGTATTAACTAGGCCCATCGCCGGCACACGACGTCGGGGCAATAACAAAATCGAGGATATCTCTCTCGAGCGTGACCTCCTCGGAGACGAGAAGGAGCGAGCCGAACACATCATGCTTGTCGATTTAGGAAGGAACGACATCGGCCGCATCTCAGAGTATGGCGCCGTTAAGGTAACTGATTTCATGGAGGTCGAAAAGTACAGTCATGTCCAGCACATAGTTTCGAATGTTGTTGGGCGAATGAGACCAGAGAAAGACGCTTTTGATGCATTACGTGCGACTTTCCCTGCCGGCACGGTGACGGGAGCGCCGAAAGTTAGGGCAATGGAGATAATTGATGAACTCGAACCCACGCGACGAGGCATCTATGCTGGAGCAGTCGGATCCTTCAGCTATAGCGGTCATGCTGACCTCGCGATAACCATCAGGACCATGGTGGCAGAGCGAGGCAGAGGTTATATCCAAGTAGGCGCTGGCATCGTTGCAGATTCTATACCGTGGAAAGAACACTACGAAACTGAAAACAAAGCACAGGCGCTTTTGCGTGCGGCGGGTGTTTAAGTGCGCGTTACGGTGATTGACAACATTGATTCATTCGTCTATAACCTTGTGCAATACATCGGGGAGCTAGGAGCGGAACTCCGAGTTTTCACGAACGATGTATCACTCCGTAAGATCATCGATGAAAATCCAGATAAAATTGTCATTTCTCCAGGCCCCAAGACTCCCGAAGTTGCTGGCGTATCAATCGATGTGATTAAGGAATTTAGCGGCAAAGTCCCGATTCTTGGGGTATGCCTTGGTCACCAAGCGATTGGCTATGCATTTGGAGCAAATATCGTCCCAGCAAAACGATTGATGCACGGCAAAACTTGTTTTATTGAGCACGATGGTAGTGAACTCTTTAAAGGAGTGCCGAATCCATTTGAGGCAACACGCTATCATTCTCTAGCGGTCGACCGTGCAACGTTACCGTCCTGCTTACGCATAACGGCTGAAACTTCCGATGAGCATCACGAAATAATGGGAATAAAACACGCGGAACATCCAACTTTTGGGGTACAATTTCACCCGGAGTCGATACTGACCACACATGGGAAGCTCATGATAAAAAATTTCATCAAGCTATGAGATGTATAGTAATGCAAAAAACTCGAACGGAAAATAAGTGGTAGTGTGTTCAGATGTTAACGAAACGAATCATCCCCTGCCTCGATATGCGCTGGGGGCGTGTTGTCAAGGGTGTCAAGTTCAAGCAACTACGTGATGCGGGCGATCCAGCTGAGCTAGCACATTGGTATGACGAACAAGGCGCCGATGAGGTGGTGTTCTTGGATATCGGAGCATCACCAGAGGGGAGGGAAACTATGTTTGAAGTGGTCAAGCACACAGCCAAACAACTATTTATCCCACTAACAGTTGGCGGCGGCATTAATTCGCTCGATCATATCAACCGCATGCTCAAGTCAGGGGCGGACAAGGTGGCGATAAATACTGCTGCAGTTGAGAGCCCTGAACTGGTACGTGAGTCGGCGGAGAAGTTTGGGAGCCAGTGCATCGTCATCGCTATAGACGCCAAGAGTATCGGAGAGCGAAAGTGGGAGGTTTACACTTATGGCGGCCGCAAGCCAACCGGCGTGGATGTATTGGAATGGGCCAGACAAGTCGAGTCATTAGGAGCAGGCGAAATTCTGCTTACGAGCATGGACGCCGATGGCACGAAAGCCGGTTATGATTTAGAACTCACCAAAACTGTAGCTAACGCGGTTAACATACCAATCATCGCTTCGGGCGGCGCTGGCAATCCTCAACACATTTGCGAGGTTCTTACGACTACTGGAGCAGACGCTGCTTTAGCCGCTGGCATTTTTCATTTCGGCGCTTATTCTATCGGCGACGTTAAAAGTTACTTGCGCGAACAAGGCGTTCCTGTGAGGTTGTGGGTGAGGCAAAAATGACCCGAATAGCAATCGTTGACTATGGTGTCGGCAATCTGCATAGCATCCGGCGTGGCCTCGACCTAGCTGGTGCTCAAACCAAAATCACAAATGAACCCGATGAAATCGCTGCAGCTGATGCCATCGTGCTCCCAGGAGTCGGGGCATTCAAGAGTGCAATGCAGGAGCTTGGGGCTAATCTCGATATCATCAAACAAGCTACTTCTGCAGGCAAGCCTTTATTGGGTATTTGTTTGGGCATGCAACTATTGCTGGCTCGGAGTGAGGAAGGCGGCAACACAGAGGGCTTAGGACTCATTCCCGGCAAGGTGGTCAAGCTACCGCGTACTCAAAAGGTGCCGCATATGGGCTGGAATTCTTTAGAAGTTAAACGCGAACACCCATTCTTGGTGGACGTTCAATCTGGCGCCCAAATTTACTTTGTGCATTCCTATCTCGTGCAGCCTGAAGACGAAAAATCTGTTATCGCGACTAGCACTTACGGTATCGAATTCCCCGCTATTGTGGCACAGGGCACAGTGATTGGGACACAGTTTCACCCAGAAAAAAGCGGAAGGGTCGGATTACAAATGCTTAAAAATTTTGTTATGATGGTAGAATAAAGGGCAGCCACCCAAAATGAGGATATGTTTATGAAAACCGATGCAATCATTGTAGTTGATTTTGGCGGGCAATATTGTCACCTGATAGGAAGAAGGGTTAGGGAGTACAAAGTTTACTCCGAAGTAGTGCCATATGATGTAACCCCCGAAGAAATCAAAGCACTCAACAAAAAGTTCAATGTTAAGGGGATAATCCTATCTGGCGGACCGTCTAGCATTCACGAAGAAAACGCTCCTAAATGTAGTCGAGAAATTTTAGAATTGAACATTCCAATCTTAGGTTTATGTTACGGACACCAGCTCATCGCTCATTTTTCTGGGGGGGAAGTAAAAAGAGCGGACAAGAGGGAGTATGGAATAACAATTGTTATAATCGATAAGCCAATTGGAGTCCTAAAGGGATTAGATGATAAAGAAAAAGTCTGGATGAGCCACGGTGATACTGTTTACACGCTTTCACAAGAATACGATATCCTCGCACACACTGAAAATTGTCCTGTAGCTGCATTCAAGCATAAGGAGGAGCCCATTTACGGTCTACAGTGGCATCCCGAAGTTATCCATACTGAGAAAGGAGGAAAAATGCTAGAAAATTTCATCTTCGAAATCTGCAAATGCCAAGCGAATTGGAAGATGGAAGATTTCGTGAAAAAATCCATCCAAGAAATAAAACAGGTAACAGGTAATAAAAAAGCTATAATCGCTTTAAGCGGGGGTATCGACTCTAGCACGGCTACAGTATTGGCCGCAAAAGCCATGGGGAAGAACTTAACTGCAGTCTTCGTTGATCACGGATTCATGAGGGAGGGGGAACCTGAATTTATCAAAGATACATTTGAAAAATTTGATTTCAACTTCATTGCGGTGGATGCACGGGAAAGGTTCCTGCGAAGATTAAAAGGGATAATAGACCCCGAGCGGAAAAGGAAGATAATTGGAGAAGAATTCATCAAGGTTTTCGAGGAAGTCGCAAGAGAAGTTGGAGCGGAGTACCTTTTGCAAGGAACGATTTATCCGGATAGAATCGAATCAGGTTTTAGGAAGTATTCCGACAAAATAAAAACCCACCATAACGTTGCGGGCTTACCAACCAAAATTGAATTTCTTGGAGTAGTCGAACCGTTAAGGAACCTGTATAAAGATGAAGTAAGGAAGGTTGCAAAAAAGTTGAGATTACCAAACGAAATTATCTGGAGACAACCCTTTCCCGGCCCAGGTTTATCCGTGAGAATAATTAATGAGGTAACTCCTGAGAAAATCGAAATAATTAAAAAAGCTGACAAAATAGCGACCGAGGAGATAGAGGAAAGCGGATTGAAAGAGGATTTATGGCAATATTTCGCTGTTTTGACTGACACCAAAAGTACCGGGGTGAAAGGCGATTCAAGAGCGTATGGTTACACGGTCGCTATCAGAGCCGTTAAAAGTAAAGAAGCTATGACCGCTAACTTTGCAAAAATCCCTTATGATGTGTTGGAGCGGATTTCTACGAAAATAACAAATGAGATACCAGAAGTTACAAGAGTTGTATATGATGTCACCCACAAACCACCGGCAACAATTGAATGGGAGTGACAAATTGAACTTTTAGCCACGAAGCTGAAGATTCAATATGGGAAAATTAAATGAGGTCAATGTTACATATGTTTAAACAATTTTTGGGGGAGAACACATGATAAGCGAAGAGAAAGTTCAGAGGCTAGTGTTTGAGATTTTACGAATCCTTAAAGAAAAAGAACATGATGGGCCAGTGGGCGCACGGACGATAGCCAGGGAGCTAGGTAAAAGAGGATTTAAAATAGGAGAAAGAACAGTACGTTATCACCTAAGACTACTCGATGCAAAAGGATTTACCAAAAAGATAGGTTCACTAGAAGGGAGGCTCCTCACAGAAGAGGGTAAAGAAGAGATAAAACACACTCTTGTTGGTAAACGCGTTGGTTTCGTTATTGGAAAAATTGAGGAACTCATCTACAGAATGAGTTACAACCTCAAAAGTGAGAGAGGCACCATAATCGTTAACATTTCTTTACTGGATGCGAGGGAACTTAAAAAAGCGCTTGCTATAATGAAAAAAGTTATCGGTGCAGGGTATGCCTCTAGCCCTTTAATTAAAGTAGCTCATGAAGGGGAGAACATAGCGGAGGTTAGCGTGCCTAAGGGAAAGATTGGCATAGCCACTATGTGTAGCATTACTATTGACGGGTTGTTGACGAAGGCAGGCGTTCCTGTATCCCCAAAATTTGGTGGAGTTTTAGAAATCGAAAATCGAGAACCAAAAAGATTTACCGATGTTATAACCTATCAGGGGTCTTCGTTGGACCCTCTTGAGGTTTTTGCGTCCAGAAAGATGACCTCATACTTAAATGTGGTAAAAATGGGGTCTGGTAGAATACTCGCTAATCTTAGGGAAATTCCCATGCTCGCGAGAGATTCTGCCCAAGATATCATAAACCAAGCTAAAAGGAATGGATTAAATGGTGTTTTGGTTATGGGCGCCCCAGGTGAATCTTTGTATGGGCTCCCCGTTGATGTGAACCGAGTGGGCATAGTAATCTTAGGTGGAATTAATCCAATGACAGCGGTTGAAGAAAGTGGCATCGCAATTGAAACAAAACCTATGGAAACGACATTAGATATTGCAGAAATGCAGCTTATTCAAAAATGGATGTAAGGACCAATCATTTTTAATCTATAGTAGTGCGGGGGACAGGATTCGAACCTGCGAACCCCTTCGGGATGAGGTCCTAAACCTCACGCCTTTGACCTGACTTGGCTACCCCCGCCCAATTCAGATTTCATCTCAGAAGATAAAACTACCACATTCGACCCGGTTTATCTCTGCCTAGAGCCTCGCGCTGGGCCATCCGCTCGAAGCGTGCCTGTTTTTTTGCCTGTTTGTAGCAGCCCTTACAATAGGACTTACCCATCGTTCGCTTAGCGCATGCGCGGTGGAGCTCGACATTGCAGCTCAAGCACTTAACAATCGGCGGCTCAAGAGGTTTGTCACAGATTGGGCAGTTGGGCATGTGGTCACCAGCTAAACTGCATTAACAATATCTGGAATTAAGTAATTAAAGTATCGAGCTCCGGCGATGTTTAAGTCCGACTACAATCCAGCTTCTCGCTTAAATTCGGGTCTTGTTCTATAAAACGCCATGAATGAGGATAAAAGAGTTATCAGGCTACTGACGAACAGTATCCACAGGCCCCAACGACTTCCTCCTCTTGCAAGATTTTCTATACTGTAGAAAAAAATAGAATCACCCCACAAACAATAGAGACACTGAAAATGCTTTTTCTAGGAATGGACTATCTGACCACTTATAAACTCACTCAACCGTGCCAAGCGGCCCCTGGCAAAACTCGGGCTTGACTTCATCACTTGCCACAACCCTCACTCTGCTCACTTGTAGCCGATTAAAAATATTTAGTCGGAACTCGGTTCCAACAAATCCTTGCTCAAAATCGCGAAGGTGTCGCCACCAACCTGATAGAAGTTCCGGACTTTTTCAACATTCATAAATCTACCGTCAAATGCGCCCTCGTTCGCGTACGCTGCGACCACCTCTCCCACGAATAGGGTATGATCTCCCGTGGTAATCTGGTTCACAAGCTTGCACTCGAGATGGGCAACGCATTCTTCGACGATCGGAGATTTAACGACTTTTGCGGGCTTGGCAGTCAAACCAATCTCGGAGAACTTGTCATGCTCGCGCCCAGAGGCTCTGCCGCACTTGATTGCTTTGTCGAGGATTTCAACTGCGGGGATATTTATTACGAATTCTTTGGCGCGCGCGATTAGCCCATGTGAGTATCGGCGAGGGGCAACGAGAACCCCAACAAGCGGCGGGTTCGCGGAGAGTGGCGCGGCCCAAGCGATTGTAATTAAATTAGGCTTTCCAGTCGTAGGGTCGACACAACTGACAAGGACGACCAGCCTCGGGTAAAGTAATCTATACGCTTTTTGGCTTGGCACTTCTATTTTTTCCATCCCAATCACCATGGTGCCCCGGGCGGGATTCGAACCCGCGTCACAGCCTTTCTTCGTTAGCAACTCGAAAGGGCTGTATGATTTCGGCGGAGATTTACTCCTTGACCGGCCTACACCACCGGGGCCCAATACCGTTTATGTTTTAAATTATTAAACTCGACTTCTTTGGAACATTTCTCGACCACAAATTTTTTTACTAAGTCGGTGGGGCACCATTATCTGTTCATTTGACAAATCTGAAATCTATTCAAATGGTGGGCCCGAAGGGGTTTATACTTTTCTAGGTGTGAGTCCATCCGATTTCACCCAAAAAAATTTCCTTCATTGTATAGCACCTGAACCAAGGGCCCCGTCTTAATAAAAATCGCGCCTAGGCCTCCGGGACGGGAGCGCCTACTCGGAGAACTACACCTACGACGACGCCAACCAGCTCCTAGAGATCGTGGCCTCGAACAACAGCGTCACCACCCTGAGACTTATGACAACAACGGCGGCATGACCGGCATGGTGACCACGGTCGGGGGAACCGTCACCGACAACATGGCCTACTTCTACGACTACGACGGCAGGCTGGTGCGGGTGGAGAACTTAGATTTAATCGACTCCCCCCCTGATTTATTTTCCCTTGTACGCCCCACGCCTGTGTCTGACGTATTGAATTTCAACCGACGCCTCACTTACTATTCTGTAAATAATCCGATAATCCCCAGCTCGTAATTTCCAGTACCCCTCCCATCCGCCGTGGAGCTTGTCGCCCGCCCTGACATCGTCAAACAATTCGTCCATCGCCAGCTCTATCCGCCGTTGCACATCCGTCGGGAGCTTTCTTATGTCCCGCATCGCCCTTCGGGTAAAAGAAATTTCAACCATGTTGACGCCCATCGTTTAAAACGATTCAGTACCAGCTCTCACTTATTTTTTACACTCAAGCGCGGGGGCTGACGCCCGAAGACTTCCTCGTAGGTATAAATCCTTCCGGCCGCAGAGTCCTCTTGGGCCTCTCTAAGCGCGCGCAGAGCACGAGGGTCTGCCATCTCCTCAAGGGTCGCCATTATGCTGTTGTATTCCTTAGCCCCAATAACCACAGCGACGGGCTTCCCCTTTCTGCTCACGACAATCTGTTTCCCCGCCTCGGCATCGCGAAGCAAGCGGGGCAACTTTCGGTTCGCTTCCCTCACTCCTACAACCCGTCCAACCATCTGGATCACCAGTAACAATCGCCGTTATCATACTTATAGGTTTGTATCTTTGTCAATACAAATGTATGTACTAAGTGTGAGGTTGCCAAGGAGAACATGGCCTACTTCTACGACTACGACGGCATGCTGGTCCGGGTGGAGAACTCGGCGACCTGGCCCAAGCTGGTCGTGGAGTACGGCTACGACCCGCTGGGCAACCGCGTCCTGCGGCGTGAATATCGTCTCTACGAAAACGGCGACAGGACCGGAGAGAACGACCTCTACTACGTCGACGACTTGGCCGGCTCTTTGACCCAGGTGCTCCAGGCGTCCGACAACGCGGGGCGCTGTCCTCTGCGTATAAGGAATCCATGAAACGCGAGATCGTGAAAGAGCTTTCTATTGGGTCCGAAAATGACGAAATATTCTTACCTGGGCAGGTGGGCCCGAAGGGATTTAACCCGCCAACCACGAACTTCTAGACCCAACTCAGAACCGCCTTGGAACCGACGCAATAAGCGAAAACGCTTTCGGGGGCCCACGCTATGACCTCCCTGTGCGCCATGAACTGCCAATTTTTATTTATGAAACGTGGGGGATGAAGCTGGGGGCCGGATTATGCACCGTGGGTTTGGGTTCGATGGCTCAAGTGCGTTGGCGAGGCGCCGCACGGACTGCTCGCTGGGGAGGTTGAAAGAAATATACGAGAAGGCGGGGTTGAGGATGCTTTCCTAAGATTTAGACCTCATGCGCAGCAATTGGTAAAATATCTGCACCTGTGTTGAGTAAAAAAATAAAAAGGGACGGAAAGAATTACTTCTTTCCGAGCACTATTTCAATTGTTGAGACGTTTGTTGCACCGCGTTCTCCTTGCATGGACTCGGTTCCTATCAAAATGTTCTTCACTATCATGTTTTGCAGGAATCTGTTTTTGGTGATCTCCGCAACGTCGACCGCTCTGCTAATCGCTTTGCCTCGTGCCTTGAGGGTGACGTCGCCGACACCCTGGTTGGCCTGCGTTATCACTGCAAGGACGTAGTTCATCACTAGTTTTATTCCAATAAAAACCACGTTTCCAGCGGCTCTTTGTTCTGCCATAGTTTCTTACCTCCCCACGATTTGTCCAAATATTCTATGATTTCTAATCCTAAATTTTTTGGGGTTAATCCCTTGGCGAGGAACTACTTTATAACCTGACGAAGAAACCATGAGAACTAGACTGGAAGTCTTAACACTACGATCTTTTGTTCCTTAGGTAAACTGTCTTTCGTGACGCTAAGGCCCGGACCATTGGTTTTCTCAACGGTTTTCTTACCTTTTAGAAATGCATCGAGGGCGATAGGCATCACCCTTGACAACCACGGCGATGCACCTGAGAACCCTGTGTTGTAATGCATCGGTATAATTATTTTCGGGTCCAATTTGGTGATAACCGACCATGCGACATCGGGCCCTATGGTGGCTCCTCCCGCAACTGGTGTGCACAGCACGTCTACCTTGCCTATCTCCTTTGCCTGCTCCGCGGTCAGGTCGTGACCTAGGTCTCCCAAATGACACAGTTTGAGGCCGTCAAGCTGTACAGTGTAGACGCTGTTCTTCCCTCTTTGGCTGCCCCCAGCGTCGTCGTGTAGGGTCGCCACGCCCTTCACTGGAATGCCTCCAACGTCCTTTGCGCCCACGAATCCTTCTAGGGCATCTCCTCCTTCTTTGAGGACCGGTTTTACGTTGTTGTGGTCCCTGTGGCCGTGGCTGCACAGGACGACGTCAGCTTTTGCCTTTGGCTCAGGTAAGCCGATCCCTCCGAAGGGGTCAAACACGATTGTAGCATTCTGTCCCCTCACCTCAAAGCACGCGTGCCCATGCCATAGAATATTCACCAAAATACCCGCCCCCTTTCTAAATGCACCGAGTTTTAATAGTTGAACAAAGCCTTAACTTTTTCGCTCTCCTGGAGTTTGATGGCATGCTGAATTCTCCGCTTTAGACTCCACCTCCCAAACCATTGAATGGGAGGTGTGGAAAAAGCATGACCACATACGTGGGTTTGGATGTGCATCTGCGCACGTGCCACGCGACGGTGATGGACGAACACGGAAGAATCCTGAAGCAGGAGAAATTCCCGAACGAGCGTCCGGAGTTCGAGAGGGTCCTCAAGGGCATCGACGATGCGAAGGTCGCGATGGAAGCGTGCTACTGCTGGCAGCCCGTTCACGAGCTGCTCGAAACCTTTCTCGTAACCAGATTGCCTATTGCGGCATTCAATATTCCTATTGTCGTCGTAGTTTTCATTTTTCATCAGGCCTCTTCCTTTGATATAACTCGGTGACAAGGTAGTGCATCGCTTTTCTAAATATGAACCCTTTATCCTTTATCAAGTCCTTTGCTAGTGTTTTTGGACGAAGGTAAAATTTCAGGTAAGCCAATTTCAAAGCGTTTGCTATCTGAGACGCCGTGAGGTATTTTAATTTCATTACAGGGTCCAATGTTGTGAATTTTTTCCAGTTCGTTGTGAGAAGTAATTTTTCTTTCAAAGCATATGACCATAATTTCGTCCCCGGATAAGGAGTGGCTATGGTAAATTGGGCGAAATCAACTCCTACTTTTTTCGAAAAATTTATTGTTTTATTAACATCTTCCCCATTTTCCTCGGGAAAGCCTATCACAAAAGACCCCAGCGCATGCAGTCCAGCTTCCTTCGCGTTTTTCACGGCCAATCCCGATTTTTCCAGCGTGATCCCTTTCCCAATGAAATCGAGTGTTTTTTGGGAGCCTGATTCCAGGCCAAAGTATACGGTGTGGGCTCCTCCTTTTTTCATCGTGTTTGCAATTTCCGCAGAGAACGTGTCCACTCTTGAAGACGCGGTCCAAGAAATATCCAATCCCTCTTCCCTTATTTTCTTGGCTATTGCGATCACCCTAGGTTTCAATAAGGTGAATGTATCATCCATAAATTCCACGTCGGTTTTACCGTATTCATGCCTGAGTATGGATAGTTCTTCCATGGTTCTCTCCACGCTGTGCCCACGCCATTTCTTCCCGAATTGCAGGGATGAGGAGCAGAATATACAGTTGAATGGGCAACCCCTGCTAGTAATTATTGTCGCAAATTCAACTTTGCCCGACTTGTATTTTTTCATGGGAAGTAATTCATAAGATGGAATTGGAATTGTATCGATGTTTTCTATCAGCTTTCTTGGCGGGTTATTTATTATTTTTCCGTTCTTTTTAAAAGTCAACCCATTTATCTTTTTAAAATCCGCTCCATTTCCGAGGGCATAGACCAGTTCTTTAAATGTGTCTTCCCCTTCCCCTCTCACGATAAAGTCTACATACGGGCATTCCTGCATGATCCTCTCTGGTACAAAAGTTGCGTGTGGCCCTCCTAAAATAATATTAATGTTTTCATTTATCCCTTTAGCGATCTTTGCTATTTCGTATGCATCTGGCATCATCGAAGTTGTCGCCGTTAAACCAACTATGTCAGGGTCTGAATCTCTTATTATCTTGGCCACATCTTCCCTTCCGTATCCTTCCGCAATTGAATCGATGATTTTCACGTCATGTTCATCTTTTACCATTGAAGCAAGATATGCTAAGCCAAGAGGGGGCATGGTTTCGCCCATAACTCTTCTTACGGCGCTTTCTGTTGGGGGAGAAACCAGCATCACGTTCATGTTATCTCACTTTTTCTGGGTGGCCGGTCATATACCGGTGTTAGGCAGCCATCCGCGGTGGAACTTGGGATCTTGATCTAGCCTGCTCGAGCTCCTGCCAGTAATGGATGTTGTGGATGCAACCCGGGTCGGGCGCCTGTACGTCCCCATAGTAGCCGTAGGCACGTGCCCTGCACCCGCCGCATATGTACTTGTGTTCGCATTGGCCGCAGTTCTCCAGGGCATCGCGGTTCCTGAGCTTCCAGAGGAGCTCCGTGGAGTCCCAGATATCGCGCAGCCTGTCCTTCCTTATGTTGCCGAGCTTGATGGGCATGAAGACGCAGGGGGTTATGTCGCCGTTAGGTTCGAGCCCGCAGTACAGCCTTCCGGCCCCGCACCCCCCTAGGAACTCCGCGAGGCTCTTTGTCCGCCCCTGTAGCGCACTCATGGCAGCGCGGTTCGTGAAGTGCGTGGCCACCACCCCGACCGCATCGTTGCCCAGAGCGTACTCCCAGGAGACGGTGGAGTACTGGGGCGCAGTCGAATAGCATATCATCTTGCAGTTGCTGTCCATCATCCTGTTGTAAAGGTACTTGAGGAGCTCCTGCCTGTCCTCCGGGCTTAGGTCCTGTTCGGTGATTTCCTTTCCCCTCCCCGTCGGCACGTAGTTGAATACTATCACGCGTCCAACTCCGAGCTCCTTCTCGGCGAAGTCAACCAGCTTCGGAATCTCGTGAAGGTTATAACGAGTTGCGGTGAGGGCAACGCAGGTGTCAATCCCTTCGGCAACGCAGTTCTTGATTCCCTCGCATGTGCGCTTCCAGGCCCCGGGCACCCCCCTGAACTTGTCGTGGGCCGCCTCGAATCCATCGAGGGAGATTTCAGCGTAGCCGAAAACATCCTTCATCTTCTTGGCCATATCCCGCGTGATCAGCGTTCCATTGGTAGCGACTGAGGTGTAGAACCCCCTGCTTTTCGCGTATCCGGCGACTTCAAAGATGTCCTTCCTCGTTAACGGCTCTCCCCCTGAAAAGGCGATGGCAACCACGCTGGCATCTTCGAACTCGTCGATTACGTGCTTGGCCTCCTCGGTTGTGAGTTCGTCCTCCATCGCCTTCGGTCCTGCATTCTCATAGCAATGCTCGCACCGCAGGTTGCATAACTTTGTATAGTTCCAAACGACCAGGAAGGGCGCCACGGAGATGAAGGGCCTTCGAGTGCCGTAACGCGCGATGCCCTCCAGCACGTTGACCATGGCGCGCCTTATCATCGGGTCCGACATGTTTTCCTTCAGATTGGAGTCAGAATAACCGAAGGCGTTTGCCCCGTGATCAAGCACGAATTTAACGATTAGTGAGGCGAGAGCGTCCTGCACGTCGCATTTAATTTCCTCGCCGGTATATTTACGAAGAGCAATATCGAGCCTGTTGCCTCCCCCCCTGCTTCGGCCACAGACTAATCTTAGCATGGCCCTTGAGACTGGGTTATCGAGCCAACGCTGGACATGGCCAATTACCGCATCCTCAGTCCTAACCTCAGCTCCCACCTTGATGCTTTTGTTGGAGGCCATTCTATCCACCCCCAAAAGTAGAAGTGATCTTTGACCAATCCGCAGCCCATCGGATCTGGTTGCCGTACTTGTCCATGAGCAGCAAATGCCTGGCCGGGAAGGGGAGTTCGTCCAAGTTCGTTATCAACGGCGTTGGGGGGTTCCTGGCGATGCTGTCGCCATTGCGATAGCATATGCCGGTTACTGTGGCTAGGCCGCCGCCGCTTTCGAGTGCTTTCGTCAGATTGAGCATAGTTCTTTCCCCTTCGCCGACGCAAACCGCATCCAGCTGGGGACACCCTTTCAGGGTTTCGGTCGGGAGGAACGTGGGGTGTGCGCCGCCCATTACAGTAAAGGCGTCCGGGCAGGACTCCTTGGCTATACCCATGGCGGCCATCGCGCCGTAGATTGTCGGCGTTACGGCCGTTGTGCCCACGATGTCCGGATTCTCCTTTCCCAGTCGCGCTTTCAATTCCGCGGGCCCGATGCACGTCGCTGGGACGTCTATTATCCCGACCTCGTGCCCAGCCCCCTCGAGAACCGCAGCTATGTACGCCAGTCCCATCGGAGGCATCAGGATCTTGAGGTACTCCTGAACTTCCATCCCCGGCGAAGCGGGGTTGATTAATATTACCTTCATTTTGCCATCCCCTCAGGGCTCGGCGGTTTTCGCCCGCCCGGGTTCGGGGGCCATATGAGTACCGCCTTTATGCTCGATGCGCCCTCCGTTTCATCCCCTAGGCCGGGACATCTCTTCCCGGAGCTTCTCAAGGAGATTGCGTAGTGTCCTCCGTTCGTCTGTCGTGAACGCTCGAAAGACGTTCCGCATGTACTCGCTGTACCTCGTAGCTACAATTTCTTGCACGGCTTTCCCCTTGGGGGTGAGCTCTATGATGGTGGCCCTCCTGTCTCCCCGTCGCGCCATCCTCTTTAGGAGCCCCTTGGACTCGAGCCTGTCGATTATCCCGGTGATGTTGGCCGGAGTCACGAGCATTTCATCGCTTATCCCCTTCATCGGCGTCGCGCCATTTTTGGCAACTATCCTCAACACCCGGAACTGCGGCTGAGTCAGCCCTTCCTTTAAAAGCATTTCTGTGATGCTGCATTGCATCACCTTGTACGTCGCTATGACGGCGTTGTATGTCTCGTTGGGATGTCCCGCTGGTCCTTCTCCTTTGGGCATGTTGTAAAATAAGTTAGTCAAAGTATAAATAGTTAAGTCATTAACTGTTTCTTTGGTTATACCTTGAACGCAAGCAGCATAGGCTCTGAAATGGTCCCCTTCAGAGGCACACGAGAACCCACAAAGGCCCGTTTTTCCGGGCCTGAAACGAGCGAGCCAAGGCCCGCAATCGCAGTGATACACGAGGTATGGGGAGTTAGTAAACCACACAAAGGACGTAACGAACAGATTCGCGAGGGAGGGATACGTGGCGCTCGCTCCCAACTTCTCCTCGTGTCCAGAGCTGGCCTCGCTGCTCACACCTCAGAATATTGGCATCACGATGGGTTTCGTTCAGACACTGCCTGCCGAGAGGAGGGCGGACATGGTTTATGCACGGCAAGAGTCTGCAAAGCAACCGGCCGGGACGAGAGATGTGGCACAGAGGATGATGAGTAAGATGTTTGGAGGAATGCAGAAGGACGCTCCCACAAAAGAAGCGGTGAAAGTAGTGGACGTGTTATATCGCGGTTAGGAGCTTGCGCGCTTTAGCCCCTGCTCGAACTCGAGGTGCAAAAGAATGGTCGAATACAAGTGGGTCGCCCTCTCCAACACCACCCTGGGCGTGCTGATGGCCACGATAAACGGATCGATAACCCTGATCTCTCTGCCAGCGATATTTCGCGGGATTAACATCGACCCCCTCACATCTTTTCAGTACCTGTTGTGGATTCTCTTCGGCTACAGTATCGTCACGGCCTCCTTGCTCGTCATGTTCGGACGGATATCCGACATGTACGGGAGGGTGAAGCTGTACAACATGGGGTTCTTAATCTTCACGGCAGGTTCCATACTCCTGTACTTTACTCCAAGCGGCGGAGACCTCGGAGCATTAGAAATAATCTTCTTCAGGATAGTGCAAGGACTGGGCGCCGCCTTCCTCTTTGCCAACAGCGCGGCAATTATCACCGATGCCTTCCCCTTCAACGAACGTGGTAAAGCCTTGGGCATAAACCAAGTAGCAGCAATGATCGGCTCCATCGCGGGGCTCATCCTGGGCGGAATCCTGGCGGCCTTCGACTGGCGTTACGTCTTTCTCGTCAGCGTGCCCGTTGGTATTTTCGGGACAATCTGGTCGTACCGGAAGCTCAGGGAGCTCGCTGCGATACGGAAGAACCAAAAGCTCGACCTCTTGGGCAACGCCCTGTGGGGTACGGGTCTCACCGTGATCCTGCTGGGGGTGACGTACGGGTTGATCCCGTACGGAGGCTCAACCATGGGCTGGGGCAACCCCTGGGTAATCACCGCGCTCATATTCGGCGTTGCGCTGCTGGTGGCGTTTCCCTTCGTAGAGGCCAGGGTAAAGGATCCGATGTTTAGGCTGGGGCTGTTCAGGAACAGGATGTTCAGCGCCGCAAATTTCGCCGGGATGCTTGCAGCCATCGGCAGAGGAGGGGTCATGATCATGCTGATAATACTGCTACAGGGAATATGGCTCCCGCTCCACGGATACAGCTATGAATCGACGCCCTTCTGGTCCGGCATATACATGCTGCCCCTGTTGGCTGGTTTTGTTGTCATGGGACCGCTGAGCGGCTGGCTCTCGGACAGATACGGTGCCCGGGGCCTCTCCACGCTTGGGATGCTGATCACGGCGGTCACCTTTTTCGCGCTCGCGGCCCTTCCTTACAACTTCGACTATTTGCCCTTCGGCGTGATCCTCTTCGTGCAGGGTATCGGGGGTGGGATGTTTGCGTCTCCAAACACGGCATCGATCATGAACTCCGTTCCCGGAGAACACCGCGGCGCCGCTTCGGGGATGAGGGCGACACTCCAGAACACAGCGACGACGGTGAGCCAGGCGCTGTTCTTCACCATCGTGATTTTCACCCTCGCCAACAACCTGCCCAGCGCCTTCTCGGCCGCCTTCACGAGTGCCGGCGTGCCCCAGCTCGGTTCGGTCTTCGCCCAGACTCCGCCGACCGGGGCTCTCTTCGCTGCCTTCCTCGGCTACAACCCTGTCGGCAGCATCGTCTCGCAGCTCTTGCTCAACCAGAGCACGGCCTCGTTGGTGTCGTCTATTCCGCCGCAGACCCTGAGCTACCTGACGGGCAACACTTTCTTCCCGACCGCGATCGCCCCTCCGTTTATGGGCGCACTGAGTTTCGCCTTCTACGTCGGCCTTGGCCTCTCCGTTGCGGCCGCGGTCTCGTCCCTTTTCCGTGGCAGGGTTTACATATACAAAAAGGAGGTGACTGTCGCCCCCAAGCCTCCCGTCCTTCCGCCGATAACGGGGCAGGAAAGCGATGCTCAAAACCTGAGCGGCAAAGGAGATATGCGAAAGGCCCCCCGTGGCGCGATTGGATTAGAACCTTCGCCGCGCAAGGAGGGGGATGACTAATTGAGTCAACAAGTCTACAATTATTACTCTAGACGGATTGAGGAGCGTTTACGCCAACGCGAACATGAACATCAGGCAACGGCCCGCAATCTCCAAGATAGACCAGCTGAAAGTTTTCGCTCAAGGCCTGGGGTTGAATCCCGATCAGATCATCATGTCCGGCGCATTGGCAGAACCACACAGGGCCATAGTGACTCCGGGCGACTTGGAGGCTTGGCAGGTACAAACCCTATCCTCGGCTCTGAAGGAAACCCTCAAAAACGAGATTATTTCCGAGCTATCGTTTGGGTCCAAAGGTATATGGTTAGAGGAATGGGCCCGAAGGGATTCGAACCCTTGACCACTCGGTTATGAGCTTCGCCCAACTTAAGCAGCTGTCGAGCGCTCTAACCAGCTGAGCTACGGGCCCTGTACCAACTTCTCTAAGGATTGATTAAAACATTTGCTAAACAATATTAAAATGGAATCGCACGAATTATTATAAGGTGGAGACTTGGCTGTAAAAATTCTATCTCACGGCGACACCGATGGCGTATGTTCAGCAGCCCTCGCTAAGGCGCGCTTTCCCAATGCAGAAGTTTGGTTCACCCGCCCGATAACACTCTTGCGCGACCTCAACACAATTAACATCGGCAACGTAGTTTTCATTTCAGATATCGCAATAAGCGAGACCCATAAAGAGGAGATATTCAAGCGCATGCGTGAACTTGCGCAGAAGGATGAAGTCATCTACATCGACCACCACCCGCTCCCCCCCAATACTCTGAAGAGGGACATCCCGGCCACGCAGTCTGCTCATGAGATAGGCACGAGTGCTTCGGAGATTACCTTCCGATTTTTTAAATCAGACATAAACCCAGATTTGGACCGAGTCGCATTGTGGGGCGCGATTGCCGATTACTGCGAAGAGACCGAGTTCGTGCGCGATGGAATGAGCAAGTACGACAGGCGAACAATCTACATGGAGGCAGGGCTGCTTACCCAAGCGCTGGGCGAGGCTGCAGGCGATTATCACTACAAACGCGATGTTGCACTCAAGCTAGCGCGGGGCGACCCCCCAACGGAAATCCCAGAAATTGTCGACCGGGCAATTAAAGCAACGAAACGTGAGTGGGAGGTATGGCGGTACGTCAAGGAACATGTAATACGTGAGGGGAATATTGCGATTATCTATGACTTGCCCTCCGGCAGCCTCGGGAAAGCGGCGCTCTACGCGCTGGGAACGACTGGCGCTAATGTTGGAATTTGCACCCGAAAAGACGACGACGAGATAGACGTGAGCATGCGGCGCCGGGCAGGGGCAAAGATCGACCTTAACGAGATGCTCCGCCACATCACCGCTCGCGTAGGAGGCTCTGGAGGTGGGCACGAAGGAGCCGCTGGTGCGACTATTCCGGCCGACCTCTTTGACTCTTTCTTGGATACAATTAAGAAAGAAATCTCGCCTGTGATAAGCAGGAACTTTACACTCAAGAGATAGCTAGAACAAATCTACCTCAATAATTCTCTAGGCCTAACCATCACAACAATGCGTGAGCCTTCTCGTGCTAGATACTTTGTGGCGCCGGGGAGAGGACTCGAACCTCTGACCGCCTGGTCGCTGTACACAAGCATGTCGTCCCCGGTAATTGAGGTTCGTTCTTCATCCATGCCAGGTTTAACAGCCAGGCGCGTTCGGCAGGCGCAGAATTAACTGTAGCCTACTACCTACTGCGCCACCCCGGCGCCGTAGGATATATCCCAACTTTAAACATATAAGGCATCTTTAAATATCTCGGGGATTGTTGGAACCGATCATTTAAACCATTTTTACATTCTTTGAGCTTGCCGCTTCAAATTTCCAGTATCGCCTTCCGGCACATCTTTCTAAAAGTTACTCTGAGATTTACTTTATTATCAAAATTCTTAGCTTTTTTGCGCAGCCTCGCCCGCGGCTGATACGACAAACACTCAGCCGTTTTTATTAGAAGTGGCATAGCACGAACTATATTGTCAACAATCGTAATGTCCGCCGCCCGTGCAGTCCTTGACAACGGATTCAGGTCAATCGCAATGATGTGTTTTCCGAGTTTTTTCAAAGTGTCCGTTCGATCGCCATCCTCGAGCGGAACTAGAACGACATCCGCAACAGCGATTCCCCTCCGGTCAACTTTCCTTCGATCACTATAGATCTCATTTATCCGAATCGAGAACTTTTTACCAGACCCGAGCACCTCTTTTACTCCATGTTTTCGCAACCATCGGGCTATTGCTGCCTCACGTTTTATTGAACCATGAAATAGATTGACCTCGACTTTCGCGTTTGTTACTTTCGCCAGTTTTGCAATATCTTCCGGCACGAGCGCCGCTACGTTGCCGTTCACAGAGATTACAGGATGTTTTGCCAAGAGGAGCATTGCAGCCGCGGCCTCGATAGCGTGTCGGGCGTGCTTGGTCGTTTGTTCGCCCAGCATATAGTCGAACGCCTCACCCCGACCGTGCGCCGCCAGTCCCTCAGGTACAACTAATCCAGCATTGAATCCATCGACGAGCCGCTCACGAATGCGTAAAGACTCCGCGCGAGGATGCAAAGGAGAAACTTTGCTCATCTGATCATCGATAAATTTCCCCTCGTTCGTTTAAATCTGACTATGAAAAGCTTTTTTGGGCAGGCAAAACCATCTCAAAAGTGATGATCATGCGCCCTCATCCTCTTATCATTGTCCCCCTTTTCTTGGCCGTGATCGCTTTGGTAATAACGAGTGGTACGAGTGGATATCTCCTGCCTCTCGCAGCGGGGTTGTCGGTCGCGACTGTGTTCCTTGCATTCGCCGTGATCTTCCAGTATACGAGACCGCCCCCCGATGTCAAACAAGTCCCAGTCGAGAATTTCTACCTCTGGGCAGATATCGGTGAGTCCGGAGCGGAACTTAGTCGGCTCAGCCTTGGAGATGTCGAAGCAGCGACGCGCATAGTTAGTGCTGATCTCAGCGCTCTCTCCTCAAACGCGGACCTTCTCAATGCTCGCATTTCCCTGCTCCTTGGTAGAGAAGGATTCGAGGAATTGACGCGAGAGAAGTTTAACTTGCAAACCGAAAAACTTTCCGAGGACCTCCGCGGAATCACCAGACAACTGAAGAAAGAATTTCAAGCTGAAATATTGAGCTCAATCGAACAGTGTGCTTCTCAGGCCGATCGAATCGCGAACAAACTTTACGATTTCCAGCGAGGAAAGTCGGAAGTAATCCACACTTATGCCGAACCTCTGCGCAGGGCTGCAGAAAAACTTTCCAGCGACCTGAGACTCGCCTTCGTGAATATTTCAAATTTCATGAAAAGCTCACAGGCTGGATTTGAGAGTTCTTAGAGGGATCGTTCATGGCGAAGCCGCACGTAAACTTGGTATTTATCGGTCATGTCGACCACGGGAAGTCCACACTTATTGGCAAGCTACTCATTGAGCTTGGCGTAGTCTCAGAGAAGGAAATCAGTGAAGATGCGGGAAGTTTCAAGTTTGCGTGGGTGATGGACCGCGAGAAAGAGGAGCGCGACCGAGGACTGACAATCGATGTGGCTTACCGTAAGCTTGAGACTTCCAAGAATTACATCACTATAATCGACGCACCTGGACACCGAGATTTTGTGAAAAATATGATTACTGGGGCAAGCCAAGCCGACGCAGCGGTGCTCGTGGTCGCGGCTGACGATGGAATCATGCCCCAGACGCGGGAGCACGCGGCGCTCGCGTTCACTCTTGGTGTGGGACAGCTCATTGTGGCGATAAACAAGATGGACCTCGTAAATTACGACGAGGCGGCCTACGATAAATTGAAGGAAGATTTAGTCACGCTGCTAGGCGGTATAGGATATCGTAACGCAAGCGATTTTATTTACATACCAATCTCCGCTTTCCACGGAGAAAACGTGGCAAAGGCTAGCTCGAAGATGCCTTGGTACAACGGTCCTAATTTGCTCCAAGGGCTGGAAACGTTCACCGAGCCTGAGAAACCAATCGACAAGCCCCTTAGAATTCCCATACAAGATGTCTTTTCAGTCACAGGTGTTGGAACCGTACCCATAGGGCGGGTCGAAACCGGAGTACTAAAGATCGGTGATTCCATTGTGTTCGAGCCCTCGGGAAAGAGCGGTGAGGTTCGATCAATCGAGATGCACCACGAATCCATGCAAAAAGCCATGCCCGGCGACAATATAGGCTTCAACGTTCGCGGTGTTTCAAAGGCAGACGTGAAGCGGGGCGATGTTGCCGGACATCCTGACAGACCCCCCACTGTCGCGAGCGAGTTCACCGCAAAAATCATTGTGCTCGCAGTGCCCACTGATCTCACTCCTGGTTTCGTGCCGTTATTCCATTGCCACTCCGCACATGCTCCCGGGAGGTTTGAAGAGATTATCCAAAAAATAGACCCGCGCACGGGAGCAGTGGTTGAAGAGAGACCTAAGGCACTGCGAAAAGGCGATGCAGGTCTCGTTCGCGTGGTTCTGAATAAGCCCATCGTGATTGAGCGCACCAGCGATATCCCCGAGCTAAGCAGGTTCGCGGTTCGCCACGGGGGGCAAACAATTGCGGCGGGGATGTGTGTCGACCTAACGCCAGCAAAGTGAACAAAAGCGTATGCCTAAAGCTTCGGAATTTCTGGCATGCTGAGCTTGTGGGTTATTCGCCGTTCTCGCTCGATGAAGCGGTTTACATCCTCAACCTTAATGTCTGCCGCACCAGCTATTACATCCGGCTCCAATCCAAGGTCAAGCCCAGCATAAATTATGTCGAGTTTTTCGTATGATATGCCGAGCTCCTCCTCATCTGTCTGTCCCCGCCAAAGGCCAGCTGAGGGCGCATTTTCAACTATCCACTTCGGCACTTTCAGATGCGCTGCGAGCTGTCTAACCTGCGTCTTGTAAATGCAACCGAGCGGCATTATATCGACCGCTCCATCCCCGTGTTTAGTGAAATATCCAGCCCGAAGCTCGCTCCGGTTGCCAGTCCCAACCACGAGGCTGTTGAGCAGGTTTGCATAATAGTAGAGAATCGTCATTCGCACTCGAGGTTTGACGTTGGCCGCTGGGATGCGCGCGCCAATCCTAAAATCGTATAAGTTTTGGTGTATCCCCAACACTGCTGGAGTGATATCAACTACTCTAAATTTTATACCCAACCTGTTCGAGATGTCATGAGCGTCGGCAACATCTCGAGGATTTGTGACTCCCGCCTCTGGCATGCAGACCCCTAAGACATTAGGTTTGCCCAAAGCTTTTTCGCAAAGGATAGCCACTACAGATGAGTCTAAACCCCCGCTGAGCCCTACCACCGCACCATCAGCCCCAGCTTCCCTGATTTTTCGCTTGATGAATGCGACGAGTTTTCGCTCCACGGCAGGAAGGTTTATTTTAAGTGAACGCTTAATCAGCTTCGTGACGTCCTTTTTGGTCATCTGTGTCACTTTATTAAAGCGAATAAGTCTATAAACTACTTACTCTTGTCCTTCTTTTCCTCCTGTTCTTGACTTTGAATTCCGCCTTTTTACTCTGCCCGTCGCTTTGGCTTGGAAGCTGTTCCGGAGTTTACCGGCCACGCGCTCGAGGTGATGCAGTAAACGCGAGTTTCAAGGAGGGGAACCTCACGGACGGACGTAGCTCGAATTCAGAAGACTTGTTCTTAACCAGCCTCTCAACCTCCACTATGGACTTCCCGGTCCAGCGCCCTTTTCGTGGATTTCGGTGAAGGAATTTGTTTCGACCACTATCGGCTTTGTTGAATAAGTCTTCATCACCCCCTACTTTTGCAACACGATAGTGGCT
>CAZETV010000003.1:0-4238 GCA_964514965.1 Hadarchaeota archaeon (SeqCode)
TGGTCGAGAATGTCCTACACGGCTTTGTTGCAAAAGTCGCCCCTGTTGCAAAAGTCGGGCCAGAGAAGTTTTCCTTTTTTCAAAACAAACGCTTTTCCTTCATACTCCCATTTTATTTTTAAGCTATCAAGCCAGAAGGCTATTCTTGCCTCGAACCTGCTTCTGAATTGAATGTCGTTGTAAACTGTCGGAACGGCAAACTTTTTGGTTTTTATCACTTCTCACACCTCATCCCATCATCCCTAACTCTGCGAAATGTTTTGATGCTGTTTTGGGGAAGGGTCGCCGAAAGTATTCATCCCCTCAAGGTGGTACTCGACGAGTGCCCCAGGCTCACGGTGGTAGCGGGGGCCGTCCCATCTGCGCTCGACTTGTATCAGCCCCCGCGTTTCAAGCCCGTTTAAAATGTGGGTGAACTCCTGCCTGTTGGTTCCGTCCCCAGCGAGCATGTACAGCCCGGCAGTGGTCTGATACTGGTAATGTTCGAGTTCTGAGAGGTAACACAGGATTGCCCACTCGGTTCGCTGCCTGAGCGTTATCGTCCTCCGTCCGCAGAACCCGCACCTGAGCCGCCGCGTCCGCTTCACGCACGCGTTGCAGAATCTCATTTTAAATCCCCCGAAAACAGGCCGCAGGCCGTGTTGACCTCGACGATCCCGCCGCCGCTCATGCGTAGACCTCCAGCGGTCTCGGAATCGCGGCCAGCCTGCGCTTGGCTATCTCGATGTAATCGGGGTTGTTGTCGAATCCTATGTAGTGGCGGTTGAGCCTTCTGGCAGCTATGCAGGTGGTTCCCGAGCCAACGAAAGGGTCTAAAACAATGTCTCCCTCGTTAGTGGCAGTGAGGATTATTCGTTCCATTAATTTGAGTGGTTTTTGGCAAATGTGCAAC
The DNA here is from genome assembly GCA_964514965.1 of Hadarchaeota archaeon (SeqCode). Taxonomy (GTDB): domain Archaea; phylum Hadarchaeota; class Hadarchaeia; order Hadarchaeales; family Hadarchaeaceae; genus DG-33. The sequence continues at coordinate 893 of CAZETV010000003.1, forward strand.
TTTTTTTCATTGTAAAAGTTTATATCCCAAACATCGGTGCATCTATATTGAAGATTGAACGTATAGCGTAGGTAATCATACTCTCGGCGTAGGTCTTCATACTCTCGGCGTAGGTAATCATACTCTCGGCGTAGGTCTTCATGTTGATATTTTCTGTTTAGGTATTCGCGTATCTTTAGATATTGCTCTTTGAGTGGGAAATTAAATCCATTGAGCCAATTAAAAACACAACCAGTTAGACCCCCAGTTTTGGACGGGAAAAGTTCCGCTATTTCTGCGTTAGTTACTTCTGCTCGTCCAAATTCTTCCTTTAAGTATTTTGCCATTGGGTTGATGCGTGCGTATTGTTCGCTTAATTGTTGTGCGCCCGTTGGGTCATCAAAAGTATAAAATTGAAGATATTCCGTAGCTCTGGGATAACTCCTTAAAGTTTTGTTGCTTCTGTTAGCTACGCTTGGCAATCCCTTGTTTATTATAATAAATTGTTTATGTCGTAGGTTTGTTTCTTTTACTATCCGCATGTGAAGTTCTGCCAAGATAGTAAATTCAATATGGAAAAACCACAGAGTACCATTGTCTTTTAGTGTTCTTTCACATTCTTTGAATACTTCCATCAGCCAATCAATGTACCCTTCTTTTTTGTCCCATTCTGCTTTGTTTATGTTATATGGAAAGTCCGTTACAATAGCATTGATTGATTTGTTTGTAATGCGTTCACGCGAAAGCTCCACCGCGTCGCCGCAGAATAGCCGGTCTATCGGAAGCCCGACGCTCAAGTGGGGCAAAAATGCCACCCTCTTGTTCTATCAAATTCGTAACCACTGGCGCAAAGATCACAAGGCATTCACGTCAACTCCTTCCCGCACTTCCCACACGTTTTTGAAAACCCGCGCTCGAACGGGTTGTAGTGGCCGCAGTGCTTGCAGCGTATCGAGCCGATTCCCGCCATCACGACACCGGCTTCAAGCTCTCGCGCTGGATTCGTGCGAAGGTTCCCGCGTCGGTCTCTTGGTTGACGGTCACGAATGTGCATCGCTTGTTGAGCAGCAGCGCGGGGATGTCTATTTTCTTCCCGACATCGACATCAGCGCCGAACCGCTTGAGCAGCTTCCCGAGCGAGCCCTCTCTGGTAAGCTTCGCGGGGTATCCTACCTTCAGTTCCACACCTTCTTTCTTCTCCAGCACCCACACATCGGCGTAAACGAAAGTCCTGCCCCCCTTGTTCGCCTCACGCCTCTCAACGCGGGTTATCGTCCCCTCGTGCTTCCCCTCGTCGATCCGTTTCGTCTCCTCGACTTCAAGCTCAAATCCCATATTTTTCCCTCCCGTCTGTTTTTCCAATTCTGGTGAGCGTGATTTTGACGCGAAATCACCCAAGGTTGGCTCCACGCGCACTGCCATCCCCGCTTGGATAATCTTCTCAGCCGCGTCGTCCGGGATCTCCTGCGTCAGGTCCTTCGAGACACCGGTAACGTATTTAATCAGAGTCAATCACATCACCCCCGCCGCCCGATCCACCTCAAATCCTCCCCGCCTTGATTCGCTCGTCAATTTTAGCAAGCTCTCGTTGCGCCTTCTTCAACTTCCGAGTCCTCCGCGCCAATTCCTTGGATAGTGACCTCAGGGTTCTTTTGTGGTGCGCAAACGCGGTTCGTTCTTCCTTGATTTTGGGTGGGTGCTTCAACTCATTCGTGAGTTGCTCGTATTTGATTCGGTTGTCCGTGTCTTCGATGCCGTATTCCAAGTTGCCGATTTCTCCGGCGAGCTTGCGCCGCTCATCGAAAATTTGATGTGCCTTTTCAACCTCGAAGAATAGCTTTGCCAGCTCCTTCTTGGCTTGCTTCTCGGATTTGACATCCACCTCAAAGCCTATCTTCTCGTTCTCGTAGTTTCCAAACGAGAACAGCCTTTCATATCTAACCTTCATCTCAAACCACCCCTTTCGATTTTTTCACGGTCGAGCGTGAGGTTTCACGCAAACAGTGAACGCTCAATTTTGAAATTAAATCCATGCGGAGTTTTTCGATTTCCCGCGACTGCCTCAAAAACACTTGGTCGAATTGTTTGTTGACATAATCCATCAACGGCTTGAAGACATGCTGCTTCCCTTTCTCGAAACCCTGCCAAAAGCTATTTTTCAGTGATTCCTCATCGTATTTTTCTTCCTTAGACATCAGCCCCCGACCTCCTTTTTTAATTCAAGCTCGCGGGAAATTCTGAGGTAAGCACGCCTGAAAACCCGAGCTAACTTATCCGAGGAAGGATAGTACCCTCTAGCATTTTTAAATCCAGCAAGCCATGCAGAGCAATATATGTGATAGAGCTTATCCCTGAGTTCTTCTTTCTTCATGCTACCTCACCTCAGCCCCCTCTCCTTTCCCTCGCTTCAACTTCCACGCCGCCTCATGAGCGCCGTAAAGGAAAAAATCATAACAGACGGATTTCAAATCCGTGCCCTCCAGTCTCCTCGCCCTCCAGATTGCCTCGAACGACTCCCTCATCTCCTCCGTCGTGTCCTTCTTGGGCATCATCTTGGCGTGGTGGCGGCTCACGGTTTGACCTCCCCAGTTTTTCCAATTGCCTTAAGCACGACTTTCCATTTTGGCACGATTGGTTTTGGTTTTGGAGAAAGAGCCTCGTTAATTGTGTTTCGATGTCGTAAAGTAATCTGGAGAGACCTGGGTCGCGGCACCCTGCCCATGCGTTCAGTTTTAAAATCCGTCCGTCATCAAGTTTTACCGTGACTTTGTATTCATTTGCATCGCCGAATCTCGCCAGAAAGTTTCTCCTTTCCACATCCAAAATTTCGTATTTCACTCAATCATCCCCCCCTCTGCGCCCGTTGACTCTGGAGCCTGTAACGGTCGGAATCCTCACGGCCTGCCGTCCTCGGGACAGGGTCAACGGATTGCGCTGGGGTTTTATATTTTATGTATTTCACAGAAACCCGTCCTCCCTGAGTTTCTTCCTAGTGGCGTCACGAATGTAATCGCTTTTATTCAAACCTTTGCCTTTCTTAATGGTCTTATCGAGAGCCTTCAACATATCATCTGGGAATCGTGCAGAAACTGTTTGTTCCGTCATTATTTTACCGCTTAATGTATAGCACATGGGTATTTAAATCTTGTGTATAGGTATATTACATCCGTAAACTTTAAAATATATGCAAACCTATATTTCCTGTGGAGATGGACATGGGGAACGGAGGTGTGATGATGGAGGCTGATTCTGTTGTACGCCATGTCAGTCTTGGTTCTGACTATGTGGTGATTAAAAGGAGCGTGATCGAGGGGCTTTGTTGCAAAAGTCGCCCCTGTTGCAAAAGTCGGGCTTTTCCATCACTGAC